>JBEVTI010000088.1:0-15682 GCA_041156125.1 Candidatus Paraktedonobacter carboxidivorans | reverse complement strand
AGGAGGAAAGAGATGATACTGTTAGCGCAGAGAAGACTAACTGGGAGATGGAACTCAACAGCGTCAACATAGACGCAGGAATGCCAAGGGTACTTTTGTACTGCAATGCGGCTCCGTGCCGTAAGGCTGCTGAACTCCCTGGAGGAGACGTAGGCACCACAAACACTTGTCAGTTTGTACGATTTTGATAATACTACAGGATTGTTCTCTAACGTAGACAGTCGCCAAAAGTTTTGCTTGCTAACCATGAATGGTTCAGGCGATTTTCCAGTCTATGAACCGGACTTCGCTTTCTTCCTCCATCAAACAAAGGAGTTGTCTAATCCAGATAAGCACTTCTCGCTTTGTATAGAAGATATTGCACTGATCAATCCGAATACGCGTACCTGCCCCATTTTCCGCTCGAAACGAGATATGGAACTGACAAAGGCTGTCTACGAAAAAGTTCCCGTCCTGATCAAAGAAGGCCCGCCAGAAGTAAACCCGTGGAATATCAGGTTCTCAACCATGTTTCATATGACGAATGACTCTCACCTGTTCCGTACCTTTGCGCAATTGGAGAGAGAAGGTTGGAAGCTGCGAGGGAATAGATTTGACATGGGCGAAGCGCACTGTTTGCCACTTTACGAAGGCAAAATGATCTGGCACTTCGATCATCGTTTTGGAACTTACGATGGGCAAACTCAGGCTCAAGCGAATCAGGGTAAACTACCGGAGCTAACCCAAGAACAGCATTTAGATCCCCATCAAATGCCTTTACCGCAATATTGGGTACATGAGGAGCATTTTCCAAAAATCATGCTTGATAGGCGTAACGCTTTTCTGACATTCCGCGATATTACCCACTCAGATGTACTTCGCACTGCTATATTCAGTCTGATTCCTGTGGTGCCATGTGGTAATAATTTGCCAGTAGCTTGGGTAGAATCTAAGTACAAACGCGAATTAACATTTCTTTCAGCTTCCCTATCTTCTTTTGTATTCGATTATGTTGCACGGCAGAAAGTTGGTGGAACACATATAAACTTTTTTATAGCCAACCAACTCCCCGTTCTCTCACCACAACAATACCAAACTCCTTGTGCGTGGGATAGTACTCGTACTATTGGCAATTGGGTGTTTCCTCGTATTCTTGAACTCACCTATACCGCCTGGGATCTCGAAGCCTTTGCCCAAGACTGCGGCTACGATGGACCACCATTCAGGTGGGATGAAAAGCGGCGTTTTTTCCTACGCTGCGAGTTGGACGCTGCCTATTTCCATTTATATGGGATTGAGCACGAGGATGTTGATTATATTATGAATACCTTCCGTGTCTGGAGAGAGAAGGAAGAAAAGCAGTTCGGCGAATACCGCACCAAACGCGTGATTCTAGAGATCTACGACGAGATGGCGCTAGCCATAGAAAATGGGCGAGCGTATGGCACTCGCTTGATGCCTGGACCTGCTGATCCTGCGCAAGCAAATGTTGTTGCGCAACAACACGCATCTTAGTCTTCTGGCCTTTTTAATCAATTAGATATGCGTTATATAGCAAATCTCTGAGAGCCTCGCGTACCTCATGAACGCGGGATGTTGACATGCCAGGCACAAGGGGAAGCGCCCCAATGCTCTTATCTGTTCCTTCTTGATGGAGTTCATCGCCAGGATAGATAATATAGGCGCAGCTCACTATGCGATCTCGCTTATATGGATCACGCCCTCCGCCACCTTCATATTTTTGATACTGAATAGAATCGCGGTAGTCACGCATTCTATTTACGTCCTCGCTTTTGGGGTAGGTCCGCCCTCTATCTTTCTCGCGCTTGTACTTTGCGTCAAAAATGAGCAAGTCGCGTGGCTGATCGCCCTCATAAACCTCAATTGCCAGGTCGGGCGTCAGGGGATTGCTGCCCCAGGTCGTAGCTACCAGAGCTGATTTGTCACGCATCAGGCTCTGATTAGGATAGACCGGCTCATACTTCAATTTGACGCGCAGATTATCTTTTGCCAGGACAATACTGGATTTGTTTTTCTGCACATCAAACTGAAAGTAGTCTTTTTCGACCTCAAAGAAGGTGCTGTTGGAAATGATACGATAGCCTGCTGCTAACAGATCATCAATAGCCATCCTGCTCAGGGTAAAAACGCTCCAGAGTTCATAGAGAGCACTCACTTTCTTCAGCGAAAGTTCATCAACTGCTTTCTGTGCGTCTCGCGTAATCTTCAGGTGTTGCTGGAAGCGCAGGTAGAGGCGATAAAAGCGGTTATACGTTGGGTTTTTGAGCAAAATTTGTGTTGCTCCCCCTTCGTGTGTCAGAGACTGCACTTCTTGGAGAAAAGGTTCGCTGCTCCAGCGGATACAGCGCTCTTTCATTTGCTGACACCTGGCAAGAGCCTGTTGCATCTTACCTAACAAATCTCTTGCATTCTCATCACCACGATAGCGCGTGCAGTGGTCGCGCAGTTGCTCTTCTTCGTGCCGCGCTCTCTTTTCGATCAGCGTGAGTTTGGCCACCAGTTGTTTTTGCAGAAACCGCTTGAGCAAGCGATTCTCATAGGTGTCGTAGGTCAGGCGACGTTCCTGGGTCAACCATGTGCCAGGCAGATAACGCACGTTACGCTTCTCCAGGACGGCGGGTGCAGCCTGATAGTTACCAGGGAGCGGTGTGGCGTCTGGTGAAAAGTGGGTGATATGTTGCCAACTTTGTTGCACGCTCTGTCCGCGCAGAGTATGGAGTGGATTGCGACGCAACTGGCTCATGACGTCGCGCAATTCTTCCAGAATGTTGCTGATCTGCATGTAATCGTGCAGTGGCGATGTATCTTCTGTCCGCACTCCGTACTCAGCCAGTTCGCGCGAAGGCGAGTCCAGGCGCAAGAGAAGATCCAAGGCAATTTCGCTGAGTTCTTGCTTCATCCGGTTATAGGCTGGTTCACGCATTTTATGAGGAAAAACCCGAATCCAGGTGCTGTACAATTCTCCTGTCGCTGTCTGTACTTCGAAGCGATAGAGACCAGCGTAATCGTTGGTTGGCCATTCCCAGATCCCGTAGACCCTGGTCTCTTTTCTTTCCCCATCAATCCAAATCGTCAGGGCTCCAGGTGCTTCTCCAGTAACTTCGATCACATAGTGGCCATATTCGACCACCCGCAGCGCTTCATTCTCGCTTCGTTCATTAAAAAGGATGGGTTTGCAGGGCTGGATAGGCCCTCCAGGGCTAATGGTGCCCCAGCGGAGGGTGAGCCAGCGATTAACGCCAGAAGTTGGTATAGCCATCGCGTTCCAGCCTGTTTTTCATTTCATTGAGCCGTCGCTCGGAGCGCTCCAGTTTCTGGTCTACGAGAAATTTCTGTAGTTCGTTAAGCATCTCGCCGATGAAGGCGCTACCCCGCACGCGCGGGAGGATGCGCTGCTTGACCTGGAGGTCAAAGGCGACCAGAGGGTCAAGGAGACCAGCACTGTTAGCCAGATAGAGTTCGATCTCATGGAGCACCCGATAGCCCAGACCGAGGTCGGCCTTATTTAAGATCTGGCTGATAGCAATAATCTGAGAACGAAAACTGGTATCAACATTGGTTGTTTGATAACTTCGCCAGGTGGAGGCGGAAAGCATAAAAGGCTCTGGTTCCTTACCAGGTTGCGGAATTTTGTCCAGGTCGACGTGGAAAAACTCCAGAGTATTGGCGCGATCCATGACTTTGTCGCTGATCGGCTGGGTAGTCTCATCAACATTGATGGTGCCGGTTACAAAAAAATTACTGGGAATCTGCACCTTGCCTGTCTTCTGCACCTGCGCATCCAGCAATGAGTAAGCTGCTACATCCTCTTGCATCTGTGCTTGCTCACTTTTGCTCAACAGGGTGATCCAACGCTCTCCTGGCTTTTCCTCTATAGCACTCAAGAATTGCGAGAAATAGTATTCGACATGGGCAAGGTTCATCTCATCCAGGCAAAACAGGTACAGATTATCCTCGTCCGCGTTGGCTTCCAGGAGAAACTCGACTGCTGGGGCCGTCATATACTTGTTGGTGATCGTATTAAAGTAGCCAAGCAGATAGTGATCATCACTCCAGTTTGGGCGCACAGGCAAGCGTAAATAGTGGGTTTTGTGACCCAACGCTTCCGCATACAATTGGGAAAGTTTGGATTTGCCGGTTCCTGAGAGGCCAGCCAGAATAACGAAAGGCCGGGTTTTCAAACAAATATGATAGTTGAGTAGCGTCTCTCGTTCAAAATAATAGCCGCTCTCAGTAATATACCGTTCAATATTTGTTAGTAACGTGTTCTCGTCCACTCGCTGCCCTCCCATTTGTTGCACAATAAACTCAAAGCGATCTTGAGTGAGCCGCAGATCATTCTGTGTGCTACTATTGAAGTCGCGCAACTGCAACTCACTAAGGAAACGTGAGCGATTCAGGATAGCCACTCGTTCCAGTGTTATATTCCCTGCGGTACGATTGGTTGCGGCAATCCTATAGATAAATGGTAAGACCATTGCTCCAGTTCCCATGCGCACCGGGATTATTCTATCATCCTGCTGCAAGTTGGAAGCTGGATGAGGCAGGGTAAAACGAGGCACGACATGTGAGATAAATTGCCGAGCAGTCTCGGGGGGAATAAACAGCAGGGAATAGTTGCTCATAGGTGCCAGCTCCCTTTTGACGGTGTTTTCTGGTCCTCGCTTAGTGTAGAATAAAATATTTTGCGCGTCAAGTCTGTTTTTTCTCAAAGACTAGCGATTCACCGAGTATTTCTGATTTCTCCTGCTGCCTTTTGTTGTTTATTGACAGTCGTTCGCTGGCCCAACTATAATTTGACGACATAGTTGCAATTTTCCACAAGGATGACGATGATTTTGACTGAATTTAATGATGTGGTTGCGCTTTTCTGCGAGGGATTCGATGAACATCTTTGATCTGCGTCAGGAGTTGATCGACGATTACTCCTCTTATGTTCAGAGTTTTATTGAGGTGCGCGATCAACGCATCCACGATTATGTTGAGGAGAAGCTTTTTCAGCAAGGGATGCTCTGGCCAGAACCGCTTATTCAGATGAATCCTTTGTTTGAAGCAGGTCTTTCGATTGATGCGCTGGCGGATCGAGGCATCTTGCATCCGGCTTGCAGTGCTATCTTTCGGCGTAAGAAAGATCCCACACAACCTGCAGGTATTCCGATGAATCTGTATAAACACCAGCAGGAGGCCGTTGAGTTAGCGCATAGGGGGCACAGCTATGTGCTCACAACTGGGACCGGTTCGGGCAAAAGCCTGGCATATATTGTGCCAATTGTGGACTCGATCCTGCGCGATCCTGGCCAGCCGGGTGTCAAGGCGATTGTGGTATACCCGATGAACGCTCTGGCCAATAGCCAGAAAGGAGAGCTGGAAAAGTATCTGACTCCTGGCTCTCCTGACGTCACCTTTCGGCGCTATACGGGTCAGGAGAGCACATCTGAGCGCGATGAGATTCTTGCCAATCCTCCCGATATTTTGCTGACCAACTATGTGATGCTGGAACTGATTCTCACTCGCCAACGAGAGCAACCTTTACTGAATAAGACTCGGCTGCGTTTTCTGGTGCTGGATGAGCTCCATACCTATCGCGGACGGCAGGGAGCAGATGTGGCGCTCCTGGTGAGGCGTGTGCGTGATCGGCTGACGCCAAAGGGGATAACGCTGCAATGTGTGGGAACATCGGCCACCCTGGCCAGCGGTGGTACTCGCGAGCAGCAACAAACCAAAGTCGCAGACATGGCCACGCGTTTATTTGGTTGCACCGTCTTGCCTGAACATGTGATTGGCGAGAGCCTGAAGCGGGTGACACCAGAGGTTGATGAGACCACTCCGGCTTTTCGTCAGAGCCTGGCTGAACGCGTGAAACGCTTCGATCCTCAGACCATCACGAACAACGAAGAATTTTCTCGCGATCCGTTGGCTATCTGGCTGGAGAGCACCTTTGGAGTAACGCGCCAGGAAGGGCGCCTGGTACGCAGCACGCCTCGTCGTATCGCCGGTGAGGCTGAAAGCGCTGCCCACCTTTTACAGCAAGCGACTGCTGCCTCTGGCACTACCGACTTTTCGGAAGCGCATTATGCGGATGTGATCAAGCAAGGGCTATTAGCTGGCTATGAGCAAAGGGCCTTTGCCTTTCGCCTGCATCAGTTTATCAGTAAAGGGGATACGGTCTATGCGACTCTAGAGCAAGCCGATCAGCGCCATATTACCCTTCAGCCTCAGATGTATGCCCCTGGTGGACGCGAGCGGCTGCTTTTTCCTCTGGTCTTTTGTCGAGAGTGTGGTCAGGAGTATTATGTGGTGCGTTGGAAGGATGAATCGACACTCGTGACACGCGAGGTGCGAGATCTCTTGCAAGAAACGCCTACCGATGATGGGAAGAAACCTGCTTCTCAGCGCCTCACGGGACGCCCTGGCTTTCTTTTTGTCGATAACAATGATCACTGGCCACGCGACCGGGATGGGATTGAAGAGAGGCTGCCCGAAGAGTGGTGTGAAACAGTGAAGGGGAAGGTACGCCTGACAGCCACGGGGCGCAAACATCGTCCGTTACCTTTGCATGTTCACCCGGATGGTCGTGTGGATGAAGAAGAGAAGAGTGGCACGCCCTGTTTCTTTCTCCCTTCTTCTTTTCTCTATTGTATGCATTGTGGAGTAACGTATAGCGCTCTCATTCGCAGCGACTTTGAGAAGCTTTCGGAGTTGAGTTCAGAAGGGCGTAGCACGGCAACCACTATCCTGAGCTTGTCAACGATTCGCCATCTGCGCGCGGCGAGGCAGAGAGGCGAGGAACTCACTATTCGCCCAAAGATGTTGAGCTTTACCGATAATCGCCAGGATGCTTCACTCCAGGCAGGTCACTTTAATGATTTTATTGAAATCGGTCTGTTACGTTCGGCTCTCTATCGCGCGGTTCTTCAGAGTGGTGATGAGGGCATCCGACACGAGGAGCTAGCGCGCAAGGTATTTGAGGCGCTAGCGCTGAAGACTGGGAATTTTGCGAAGAACCCTGAGGCGAAATTTCAGGCGAAGGTGCAAGCCGAACGTGCTATACGCGAGGTGCTGGGCTATCGTCTTTATCTGGATTTGCGCCGTGGTTGGCGCATTACTTCGCCTAATCTGGAGCAGTGTGGCCTGTTGGAGATTGCGTATCAGGATCTGGATCTGATTTGTGAGGATCAGGCTACCTGGGAAGCTGACCACAAGGGCCAGAAACGCCATGCTCTGCTCGCTCAGATGTCTGTTGGGTTGCGTAAGGATCTCTGTAAGGTGCTGTTAGATTTTATGCGCCGGGAGCTGGCTATCAAGGTTATATATCTCGATGCAAATCTCAATGAGAGCATCAAATTGCAGAGCAGCCAACATCTCAAAGATCCCTGGTCTATCGACGAGGACGAGGAACTGGTTCACGCTGGTTGTCTTTTCCCGCGTGGTCGCGGTGAGGGTGCAGATCGCGGCTATGTGTATCTCTCGGCGCGCGGCAGGTATGGGCGCTATCTACGCCAGGCGTTGAGAAAGGCTGCTTTTGATGCCAGCCTGGATGAGATTCAGCAGATTATCTGCGACCAACTGGCCGCGCTGGCCGAAGTCGGTCTGATTGAAGAGGTGATGGCCAAACGCCACAAAGATGATGTGCCTGGTTATCAGTTGCTCGCGGCCTCTCTGATTTGGCGTTCTGGACAGGACAAGGGGAATTATCATGATCCTCTACGTATGCCCAATCTGCCGGAAAATCAGGTCAGGCGTGTGAATCAATTCTTTGTGGACTTCTATCAGGAAAATGCTGCCCATCTGGCACAGATCCAGAATTTGCGTGCCGCCGAACATACCGCGCAGGTGCCTGCTGAGCGACGCGAGGAGCGTGAAAAAGAGTTTCGCTTGGATGAGGATGATGAACGTTTTTTGCCGATTCTCTACTGTTCTCCGACCATGGAGTTAGGTGTGGATATTGCCGAACTCAATGTGGTCAATATGCGCAATATTCCGCCTACGCCCGCCAACTATGCCCAACGTAGCGGGCGAGCCGGACGCGGCGGCCAACCAGCTCTGGTCTTTTCGTACTGCTCGACCGGGAGTTCGCATGATCAGTACTTTTTCCAACATCCCGGTGCGATGGTCAGTGGCTCAGTGGCACCGCCTCGCCTGGATCTGGCTAATGAGGATCTCCTGCGTGCTCATATCTACGCAATCTGGCTGGCCGAGTCGAAAATCTCACTTGGCAATACACTGAGTGATCTGCTAGAGATTGAAGGCACCGAGCCAACTTTGCATCTCAAGCCTGAGATTTTGCATGTACTGCGTGATCCCGCTGTGCGCCAACAGGCTGAGCAGCGGGCTGGAGATGTGCTGAAAACGCTCCTGTCAGAACTTGATGCGGGTTTGGCGCGCTGGTATACGCCCAACTGGTTGATGGAGACGCTCAATAGTCTGGAGCAGAGCTTTGAGCGTGCTTGTGGCCGCTGGCGCGAGCTTTATCGGGCTGCCCAGGATCAGCGTGATACTCAGCATGCGGTGACGCTCGACGCTTCGCGCTCACCAGATGATCGTGAGAAGGCCAAACGCCTGCGCGGTGAAGCCGAGGAACAACTCAAGTTGCTGACCGCCAGCAGCTCTCCCACTGAGCGTACTGAGTTTTCGGAATTCTATAGCTATCGCTATTTTGCCAGTGAAGGCTTTTTGCCAGGTTACAATTTCCCACGTTTGCCGCTCTCTGCTTATATCCCTGCTCGCCGAGCCCGCCAGTACAACGAATATCTCTCACGCCCGCGCTTCCTGGCAATCTCTGAATTCGCCCCGCGCGCGATTATCTATCACGAAGGTTCGCGCTATATCATCAACCGTTCGCTGCTGCGCACCCGCGAGGACCGTTCTGGCGTGTTGACCCGCGAGGCCAAACAGTGCCAGCATTGCGGTTATCTCCACCCCGTGACCAGTGAGAACAGTTTGGATATCTGCCGACTCTGCCACAAGTCGCTTGATCATCCTCTTTCCAGGCTCTTCCGGTTGGAAAATGTCTCAACCCGGCGCAAGGATAAGATCAATTCTGATGAGGAGGAGCGCCAGCGTCAGGGGTACGAGATTCGCACGGGGGTCCATTTTCCGCCGCGCAAAGACGGTCAACCTGATTATGATCTGGCCCTGGTCAAAGATGAGAAGGGTGAGACGGTGGCTCGTTTGAGTTATGGTCAGGCTGCTACCCTCTGGCGAATTAATTTTGGTCCGCTCCGCCGCGAAAAGAAAGACGAGTATGGTTTTGTCCTTGATACAGAGCGCGGCTATTGGGCCAAGGATAGCGAGTCGGCTGGTGATAAAGATGATCCTCTCTCCCATAGTAGAATGCGCGTGATTCCCTATGTCGAGGATACACGCAACTGTCTGCTTTTTGAACCGCTGAAGGAGTTAGGCCCAGAAAGTATGGCTTCGTTGCAGGCAGCGTTGAAGAGTGCCTTGCAAGTTCATTACCAATTGGAGGATAATGAACTTGCTGCCGAGCCATTGCCAAATAGGAGCAAGCGTACAAGTCTGCTGTTCTACGAGGCGACTGAGGGCGGCGCAGGCGTATTGCGCCAGTTGACCGAGGACCACCAGGCGCTGGCTGAGGTGGCTGCCGAGGCGCTGCGCATCTGCCACTTTGAGCCGGAGACGTTGGAGGATCTGCGCCAGGCCGAACACGCGCTCGATCCCTGTGAGGCAGCCTGCTATCACTGTTTGATGACCTATGCGAATCAGCGCGATCATGAGATTCTGGATCGTCAGAGGATTATGTCAGACCTGGCTCGCCTGATGCGGTGCTCGGTACACCGGCAAGAACCGTCTCCGCTGATCACATCTTTGCTACTCGGTAATGCTCCTGGCGGCTCTCACGATGCACTGATGGCAGTAGCTTCAGGCGAGGAGACAACTGCCCCAGTTGTGGCTGTCGTAGACAATGCACAGATCCCGTCCGAGATTGAGCAGAACTGGCTCCACGAGACGGCTGCGCGCAAGCTGATGGGGCCGCTGAGCGCGCATACCAGCGTGGGGGCTTGTGGCGCACAGCCCGATTTTCTCTATCCCGATCAACTGGTCGTCTACGTGGATGGCGATGATTTCCAGCGTCAGGCTCGCGACCGGGAACTGGTAAGCAAGCTGGAAAACGAGGGCTATATGGTTCTACGTTTCCAGGCTCGCGAGGATTGGGAGACACTCTTTGCTGACTACGCGGATATGTTCAGGAGGCACGCATGAAGTTTGCTGTTGGTTCACTGGTGAAAGCGCGGGGACGCGAATGGGTAGTCCTGCCGGAATCAGACGAGGAAATGTTGATTTTGCGCCCTCTGGGTGGAACAAACGAAGAGCAAGCCGGGGTCTATCTGCCCCTGGAGCCTGTGGAACCGGCGCAGTTTGAGCTGCCTGATCCGGCCCGCTGGGGCGATGAGCGCTCCTGTCGCCTGTTGCGTGATGCAGTACGTCTGGGCTTTCGCACCAGTACCGGGCCTTTCCGCTCATTTGCGCATATCGCGGTTGAGCCGCGTCCCTATCAGCTCGTTCCGCTGTTGTTGGCACTACGCCAGGATCCGGTTCGCCTGCTAATCGCGGACGATGTGGGTATCGGCAAAACCGTTGAGGCCGGGCTGGTCGCGCGCGAGTTGATCGACCGCCGAGAGGTGGAGCGCCTGGCTGTGCTCTGTCCTCCGCACCTGGCCGAGCAGTGGCAGGCCGAACTGCGTGAGAAGTTTCATATCGAGGCGGTAACGGTGCTCTCCAGCACCGTCGCGCAACTGGAGCGCCACTGCTCGCGCGACGAATCGATCTTCGATCACTATCAGTACCTGATCATTTCGCTCGATTTTATCAAGGCTGATCGCCGACGCGAGACATTTATCCAGCAATGCCCTGAGTTGGTCATTGTCGATGAGGCTCACACCTGTGCCTATGCTGGCGAGGGGCGCGGCGCTCGTCACCAGCGCTATCAGTTGATCAAGCAACTGGCTGAACAGCCCACGCGCCATCTAATTCTGGTCACGGCAACTCCGCACAGCGGCAATGAGCAGGCTTTTCGCTCGCTGCTGCGTTTTCTGGACGAGGAATTCAAGGATCTGCCAGAGGATCTGAGTGGCCGCCAGAATGAGCGCTGGCGCCAACGAGTGGCGGCGCATTTTATCCAGCGCCGCCGTGTCGACCTGCAGTCGTATCTGCACGAGGATACGCCTTTTCCTCTGCGCGAGGATGGGGAAAGCTCTTATCTTCTGACTCCTGAGTATCGCAAACTGGTGGATGGCGTGCTGCGCTATGCCCGCGAGACTGTACGCGATACCAGAGGTGGGCGCAGTCGCCAACGGGTGCGCTGGTGGTCTGTGCTTGGTCTTCTGCGTTCGCTCGCTTCCAGTCCTGCCGCCGCTGCCTATAGTCTGCGCAATCGTGCTCAGGCGGCGGGAGCGGAGAGTCCCGAAGAGGCTGATCTGCTCGGTCGCCATACAATTCTCGACCTGGTTGATAGCGACACCATTGAGGGACTCGATCTGACTCCTGGCGGTGACTTCTCCGACGACGAGGAAGATGAAAGCGTGGCACGCCGCGAACGCACTCGTCTCTCCGCCTTTGCCAGGGAAGCCGAGGCGCTTCACGGAGCCAAAGATGCCAAACTCCAACAAGCAGTCAAACAGATCGCTAGTCTGGTAAAAGATGGTTACAAGCCGATTGTTTTCTGTCGTTTTATCTCAACTGCCGAATACGTCACTCAGGAGTTGCGCAAAGCGTTGCCCAGGGTTGAGATTGCTGCTGTGACAGGCCTGTTGCCTCCGGCTGAACGAGAGGAGCGTGTGCTCCAACTGGCCGAGGCTCCTCAGAGGGTGCTGGTTTGTACAGACTGTTTGAGTGAGGGTGTCAATCTCCAGGAGTATTTTGACGCGGTTTTCCACTACGATCTCTCCTGGAATCCGACTCGCCACGAGCAGCGCGAGGGACGCGTGGACCGCTATGGACAGCATAGCTCTAAAGTTCAGGTAATGACCTACTATGGAAAGAATAATATTATCGACGAACTGGTGTTGCGGGTGCTCATCCGCAAGCACCGCGCTATCCGCAGTTCGCTGGGTATCTCGGTTCCGGTACCGCTGAACACAGAGCAGGTTGTTGAGGCTCTCTTTGAGGGGGTGCTGGCCAGTGATAGTGACAGTTTGCCCGACGAGGGACCAGGCCAGATGCAATTGCCGGGCTTTGACGATGTGGTGACAGTTCAACGCGATGAACTGTTTAAGCAATGGGATGCCTCGTCCGAGCGTGAGAAGCGTTCGCGCACGCTTTTTGCCCAGCATAGTATTAAAACTGAGGAGGTTGAGCGCGAACTGAGCGAGGCTCGCGAGACTATAGGCTTTGCCAGGGATGTAGCCAGCTTCACCCGCGAGTCCTTGCGCACATACGGAGCCTTTCTCAGTGAGCGCCCCGACGGCAGTGAAATCTTTGACTTGAAAGAGACGCCTGTTGCCGTACAGGATGCTCTTGATTTCTATCGCTTCGCGCCCACCAAAAAGCTGCACGCCAGCTTTACACGCTTTGGCCAGGAAGGCGTCGAATATCTCAACCGCACTCATCCTTTGGTCGAAGGTCTGGCTGCCTATGTGATGGATACGGCCCTCGATTCCGTAGAAGACCCACGTAACAAACCCATCGCCAGGCGTTGCGGACTTATCAGGACGAGTGCCGTGCAAACGCGCACAACCCTGCTGTTGCTACGTCTGCGTTTTCATATCCATACACCCAGCCGCTCTGGACGCGAGATCCAGCCCTTGCTGGCCGAGGAAAGCCAGCTCTTTGCCTTTCGCGGCTCACCCCAACAGGCCGAGTGGTTTGATGACGAGCAGGCGATTGCCGAATTGCTCGACGCCCGCTCGCAGGCGAATACTCCGCAGGCACAGATTCAGCACTTTCTGCGCCAGGTAATCGACGCGTATCCCACATATCTGGCTCCACGCCTGGAAGATCTGGTACGCGAGCGCGCCGAAGTGCTGCGTGAGGCTCATCGTCGTGTGCGTCGCTCGGCCTCAGCCATCGTGCGCGGCGTAAGCGTCGAGCCACAACTTCCGCCCGATGTGTTGGGGGTTTATGTCTATCTGCCATATACTGAGTAACATTAGATGAAAAGAGAGGGTCATAATCGACTTTCTGCTATAATACGGTCTCGCTTCTGCCAACATCGGCAGAGATTATTTACGGGAGAGGACAAGCAAGCGTATGCGTACTCGTCAACAATCCAGCTTTTTAACGATCACCAGCGAGGGGGCACTGCTTCCAATCGATATTTTGCAGAAGATCGCGCGCTTTGACAGCGAAATCGACGGGTTGGACGGCGAGAGCTATAATTTGGTTGGCGCCAAGCTGAATGAGGCTATCAGCACCTCGTGGGGGCGGTTGCTGAGTGTCTGGCAGGGCTTCCAGGGCGTACGTGGAAAGCTGAGAGAGGACGAGAGTGGCCAAACCCAGACCCGCGAGCGCTGGTTGCTGGCGCTCTTTCAGGAGCTGGGCTATGGGAGGCTGTACACAGTGAAACCGCTGGAGATCGAGGGAAAGAGCTATTCGATCTCGCATGGTAAGCAACATCTGCCGATACACTTGGTCAGCTTGCGATCAGATCTTGATCAATTAACGCGTAACGCGACCAGTGGCTATCGCTTTAGCCCCTACAGTCTAGTGCAAGAATTCCTCAATCGCTCGCCCGAGCATCTCTGGGGGCTGGTAAGCAATGGGCTGCGACTGCGTCTGTTGCGCAAAAACGCCAGCCTGACCCGCCAGGCATATGTCGAATTTGACCTAGATGCGATGTTTACAGGCGAGTCTTATGCCGATTTTGTCCTCTTCTGGTTGCTCTGCCATCAGTCGCGAGTCGAGAGTGAGCACCCTGCTGAGTGCTGGCTGGAACGTTGGTCGCGTTTGGCCCAGAAACAAGGTGTACGTGTGCTGAATCAACTGCGCAACGGTGTTGAGGAGGCCATCAATCTGCTCGGTGGCGGTTTCCTGGCTCACAAGGATAATAGCGTGTTGAAGGAGAAGCTACGTTCGGGCAATCTCAAGGCTCAAGACTACTATAACCAGGTTCTGCGCTTGGTTTATCGGCTGCTCATCCTTTTTGTGGCCGAGGATCGCGATATTTTATTTGATCCTGCCTCTGAGCTTTTTACTCGCCAGCGCTACACTCAGTACTACTCTATGGGCCGCCTGAGACGAATGGCTGGGCTGCGTCTAGGCACTCGCCATTCCGATCTCTTTCGCGCCCTCTGGCTGATTATGGAACAGTTGGGCGGCGAAGTTGGCTGTCAGGCGTTGGGTCTGCCAGCACTTAACGGCTTTCTTTTCTCCTCTTTACGCTCTCTACCTGACCTGATCGGCTGTGAGTTGGAGAATGCTGTCTTGTTGGCCGCGATCCGCGCCCTGTCGTTTACCGAGGAGAAAGCTATTCGCCGCACGGTTGACTATAAAAACCTGGGAGCCGAAGAATTGGGCAGCGTTTACGAATCTTTGCTCGAACTCCATCCCCAACTTGATATCGAGAGCGCCAACTTTAAGCTGATCGAAGTTAGCGGCAACGCACGCAAAACCTCCGGTAGCTACTATACACCCACCAGCCTGATCGACTGTTTGCTTGACTCAGCACTCGATCCTGTTCTGGCTGAGGCCAGCGAAAAACCTGATCCAGAAGCGGCTCTACTGGCTCTTAAGGTTTGTGATCCTGCATGTGGTAGTGGACACTTCCTGATTGCTGCCGCTCATCGCATCGCTAAGCGCCTCGCTGCTGTGCGCACCGGCACCGAAGAGCCTGGTTTGTTGGAGCGCCGCGCCGCCCTGCGCGATGTCATTGGGCACTGTATCTACGGCGTCGATATCAACCCCATGGCCGTCGAACTCTGCAAGGTCAGCCTGTGGGTGGAAGCCATTGAGCCGGGCAAGCCACTCTCCTTCCTCGATGCCCATATTCAATGCGGCAATAGCCTGCTTGGCACCACGCCCTCTCTGCTGCGTGCTGGTATCCCTGGTGAGGCTTTCAATCCTATTGAGGGCGATGACAAGAAGATTTGTAGCGACTTCAAGAAGAAGAATAAAGAATTGCGTGCTGGTCAGATAAGCTGGATTCGCGAAGACCAGGCAGATCAGATGTGGAAGCACCAGGGGACACTGATGGATTCAATCATCAAGCTGGAAAGTATGAGCGAAAATACTGTCAGAGATATCCATATCAAAGAAAAGTTCTTCGCCAATTTGCTCAACTCTGGTGCCTATCAGAACGCCCTGCTCTGGGCTAACACCTGGTGCGCCACTTTTGTCTGGAAAAAGACTGCCGAGATGCGCCCTCCTATCACTCACGAAGAATTCAGGGACATTGGTAGAAACCCTTTCACTCTCGCATCATGGCGTAAAACCGAGATTGAGCGCCTTGCCCAACAATACCAGTTTTTCCACTGGCATCTCGCCTTCCCCGATGTCTTCCGCGTACCCTTAGATGACGAGGCACCTGTGAATAAGCGGGCTGGCTGGTCGGGCGGCTTCGATGTTGTGTTGGGCAATCCGCCGTGGGAGCGTATCAAGATTCAGGAACACGAATGGGTGGAACGCCTTCATGCATTGCGCCATGAGGTCGGCCCCGCGCAGCATGTGGATGGGAAAGCCTTCGGACACGGAGAGGAGTTCGCCGCGCGCGGTAACGAGCGAGCAG
>JBEVTI010000087.1:0-3369 GCA_041156125.1 Candidatus Paraktedonobacter carboxidivorans | reverse complement strand
TAGAAAAGTTGGGTACTCGTAAATTGCAGGAGGAATCCATGATGGATCGGGCTGCTAGTGCTGGTTTTGAAGGCATAGCTCAGATGCTCCTTGAGCAGAAAAAATTAATGGACGCCCTGGAGGCAGAAAACCGCGAACTGCGTCGGCAGATCTCGGACCTGCGCCGTGGTATTGGTATTGCCGTAGTAATCGATGGTAAGACAATTCAACTTGCTACCGATCAGTCCGGTCAGGCTCCTGGGCTGCAAAGCCTGCAAAGCTTGCAGGGTACGCCTGCTACTTCTTCAGGCGGGAATGGCTCCTATGCTCAGTCACGCCCTACAGGGAATCAGCAGTCGGTCAACTTGAATAGCGATAAGCGTGATAGCGGTAATGGAGCTCGCAGCCCTCTAGCCGATAGTTTCGTCCTCTAAACGCTTTGCCCTAAGATAGATCAGCTTTTAGCAATACACATCACAAAAACATCTCTTCCGATCGTTTACGTATGATCGGCAGGGTGTTTTTGCTTTATAACCACCCTTTGTGGAAGGAGCTACGCGCCCGCGTAGCTCCTTCCACAAAGGGTGGGGTAATGGACTGGTAGAGCGCCATCCTGGCTGCGTTAACAAGACTATCCGCGAAAAGCAGGTAGTTCGCGCGTATTTTTGGTACTCACGCTTTGCAACCATCTTGTTGCTAAGGCGTACGTGTGTGTGTACAGGGATGGTATGATCAAGTCAGAACAAGATTTCCTATCTGGGCAAAGCTCAATAGATTGAAACAAATCGGTTCGTTAAGGAGGATTTTATGGTTTGTCCCCACTGCAATAGCACCGTGGCAGATGGTATACGCTTTTGCGGTACATGTGGTAAGTCATTAGTTGGCGTGACCTCGGCGCCTGCGCAATCCGCGCAACCGGCTAGCTATCCAAATGCTTACCCGCAACCCGCGCAGCCTTCGCAGCCCAATGCTTATGTTCCGCCCAATCAGTACGAAGAATATGCCAATAATCAGGCGTTGGGTGCCTCGGTTCCGCGCGCGGAACTGCATAATCCCAAGGGACCGATGCGCGTAGGCGATATGACCATCACGATCGATGGTGAACTGGTGCCAGTAGTCGATGTAATGCTGGGTAATCAATTAGCGATCTACTTTGAGCATCATATCCTGCTCTGGAAGCATCCAGGCGTGCAACTGGGCTTTAAATCGCTCAAGGGCGCGGCCAGGCGTCTTTTCGCGGGTCTGCAGATTTTTATCAATGAGGCCCATGGACCAGGCAATATCTCGTTCTCACGCGATTCCGTGGGACAGATTGTCGCGCTTCGTCTCCAGCCAGGGCAACTGGTTGAGGTACGCGAGCATCAGTTCCTGTTCGCTACCAGCAACGTGGACTATAACTTTACATTTGTCCAGGGCGCGGCCAATATTCTCTTCAGCCGTACAGGCATCTTTGTCGATCAATTCACCTGCCAGGGTGGCGAGGGCATGGTCCTGCTGCATGGCTATGGCAACGTTTTTGAGAAGATGCTGGCTCCTGGCGAGACCCTGGATGTAGAGCCGGGCGCGTGGCTGTGGAAAGATCCTTCGGTGCAGATGGGCGTTACGACCGTGGCTGGCTCGCAGCGCGGCGGTGGTATCCTGGGAGCAATCGGCGGCATGGTCGCGGGTTCTTCCTTCATCCTCAACCGCTTCACGGGTCCAGGCCGTCTGGGCATTCAGTCAATGACCTATCATCCGCCCCAGCCCGAAGGCGCGCAACAAGCTGGTGGACAAAGCAATCTCAACCTTGGTCAGCTTTTTCAATAAAAAAACAGGAATGACTCATAAAGCAGACGAGCAGCACCGGCGCGCCAGTGCTGCTCGTCTGCTTTATGAGTCATCATGAGTCATCCCTGCGCGTTTTTCTCTTTGTTGATGCGCAGGATTTTGAGCATATACTGTTCAGAGTTGAGATAATACGGGTTGCGTTTGATGTATTTCCCTACTACCGCGATCGGATGAAGCTTCAGCATTTCCACGACCAGGCTGGGCAAAAGTTTACTATGGTCATAGTGCATCAACGCAATGATCGGGGCATTCTGGAATGTAAACACCGCATCAGAGGCAGCTTCGTATTTCAAAATTTGTTCAGGACTCGCGACATCTTTGCTCAGCCATGTCATATCGATCGAGATGCGCACTGCTTGCCAGCCTTCGCGCAAGGCCTGGGCAATAAATGTCTGATGCGAGGAGAGCAAGAAATATGGATCGAAGCGCTTGCCACCGGCCAGCAGTGCTTCGCGTTCTTCACATAGTACCAGTTGCCCTCCAGCGACCATCTCTTCGACATCAAAGTTCAGTTTTTGGAGTTCGTCGCAAAACTCCTTTACCTGAGCGGGCGCGGCGGCAAACAGGCATTTTTCTGAGGCAGAGAGACCTACGCGCACAAGATGCGCGGTAACTTTAGGAATCTCGTTTACTTTACTATATAGTTGACAGATATGTGAGCCGGGTGGGATACGCTCAGATTTACCCTCAACGCTAAGATCCATAACTACCTCCACTGGTCATGACCGACCGTTCTGGGCCTTCCATGCCTGGCGAATATGAGCAGCTCGATTGCTCATGACAACGATCAACACACTTAACATGCCAAAAATGAAGGCACCTGAGAGAAAAGCAAACATAACGCTGGTGATAATCTTTTGCCCGCTGAAGCCTTCCATCGCGGTGAGAGCCAGCACGCACACAGAGACTGGCAGTGAGAAAAACAGTATCCAGGCCAGCACGACTCGCAGACCCTGTTGCGGGCTGAGCGCGTCTTCTCCGCTAAAGGGAAACAGGAGCCGTTTTATGATTGAGAAACGCGGGGGATTTTGCATAAGGCTATTGCTGTCCTTCCTTCTGCTTATACTGCAACCAGCGTTGCAGCACATCCTCTGCCTGGTAGAGAATATTAATTTCGTTTTGATATGTAAGGCGGCGACATGCCTCTAGTAACGGGAACCACGCGACAAGATCGTATTCATGGTCGTGTAGAGTCATATCACCACCAATAGCTTCAAACAGAAAATGGCGCACCTGTTTCTGATAACGTATCTGGTCGCGGATAAACGAGTAAGAGATACTGCCTACATAGCTGATCAAGCGAACCTGCAGGCCAGTCTCTTCCTGAACCTCGCGCGCGGCCACCTGTTCAATGGTCTCCCCATCTTGTGGAGTTCCCTTGGGTAATGCCCAGATTCCGGCCTGGCTGCGGCCTACAAGGGCAACCTCAACCGTCGATGTATCCGCTTGCTCTTGCTCTAACCAATCAACTGGTTGGTACAGCCCGGCAAAGGTTATCGGAACAAGCCGAAAGACGACCCCGCCTGCGGAGTACGCTCGTATTGTTCGATATCGTTCCATAAC
>JBEVTI010000086.1:0-5551 GCA_041156125.1 Candidatus Paraktedonobacter carboxidivorans | reverse complement strand
CGTCTGGAGCCAACCGACTATGTTTCGGTGGTCATCTTTGATGATACATCTCAGGTGATTATTCCTTCAATGCCCTGTAACGATAAACCAGGGATGAAAGCCGCGATTGACCAGATCCGCGACGCGGGCGGCACGACCATGTCTCTGGGCATGATTCAGGGACTCAATGAATTGCGCCGTTGGAATATCCCGAATGCCATCAATCGCATGATTTTGCTAACCGATGGCGTGACCTATGGCGACTCAGATCGCTGCCGCCAGCTCTCGCGCGATGCCGCAGCCGCTGGGATTTCCATCTATCCGCTTGGCATTGGCTCCGATTGGGATGAAGACCTGCTGGATAATATTGGACACCTGAGTGGTGGTATGCCAGCAGAGTTTATCCAGAATCCTGATGACGCGCTGAACCTTTTCCAACAGCAGGTTCAGAGCGCTGTCGATGTGGCAATTCGTAACGCGACCCTTCTTCTGCGTTTGCCTGCGGGCGTAACCCCCAAGAAGGCCGTCAAGGTCTTGCCGATCATTGCCGACCTTGGTCCAAATGTGCTCTCCGATCGCCAGGTGGTCATTCCGCTGGGAGATCTGGAGAAGGATAAGCCTCAGTCAGTGCTCTTTGAGCTAATGATTGATCCACGCCAGGCGGGTCTGTTCCGTATCGCTCAGACGGAACTTAACTATGATGTGCCGATTACAGGTCTGGTGGGCGAAAGTATGCGCGACGATGTGAAAGTCACGTTTACCCCGGATGCTAATCAGGCCGCGGCAGTGAACGCGGTCGTTATGAACTTTGCCGAAAAGGCCAATGCCCATCGCCTGGTGACCAGGGTGCTCGATGAATATAAACGCACCGGTAAAGCCACCACGCGCCTGGCTCCCAATGTCACCCGCGTGCTTGATGAAGAGACCCAGATCGCCCTTGAGCAAATCAACCAGGGCGGACAAATCTCGCAAGAACAAGTTAAGTCAATTGGTAATAAAACGCGCAAATTGACCCAGCGTCTTGATGACATACTTCCCTAATATAAGGGGAAGAAAAAGATATTGATGTGAACGTTTTAGGAGGTTTTAGTATGCCCATACAGTGCTCTTTAGGCCATGATAATCCAGATGGCTCAGCTTTTTGTGATGAATGTGGCGAGCCGTTGGCGTCTGGCGCACCTGTGGCGACGAGCGCTCCAGCGCCCGCTCCAGCCGCCGCAGCGCCCGCCCCGGCTGGCAGCCAGGCTTGCCCTTCCTGCGGCTCCCTTAATCCCGCTGGCGAAGCTTTCTGCTCTAGCTGCGGCAGCAGCCTGAGCGCTCCTGCACCAGCGGACGCGGTAGCCACCGCTGTCCCGGTTGCCGCGCTGACCGCGCGTCTGGTAGTAGAGGCCGACAATCAAGAATTTGATTTAAGCGGCAAAGATAATATTGTGATTGGCCGCGAGGATGCTGTCAGCAACATTTATCCTGATGTTGATCTCACTCCTCACGGTGGCGAAGATGGCGGCGTCTCCCGCCTCCATGCGCGCATCTTTTACGATAATGGCCAGTACCTGCTGGAAGATGAGAATAGCACAAACTTCACCTTCCTCAATCGCCAGAAACTCGCGGGAAAGACTCCCACCGCTTTGCATGATAACGACGAAATTCGCCTGGGACGCGTACTGCTGCGTTTCAAAGAGGCTTAAGCATAAGAGGTGAGGTTCCAGAAGAAAAAAGAGATGGGCGCTTGCAGCGTCCATCTCTTTTTTCTTCTGGAACCTCACCTCTTGATTTCCCGTATATAATACGAAAGGTCGATGTAAATCGATCAGTTTGGTACATCGGCTAAGGGAGTGCGCATCCACTTTATGTAGCGGGAATGCCTGTTTGCGGCCACGTGTAATGGTCCCAGGTTTAAGGCGCCTGATTGACAGCGCATAGGTTTAGCCGCTATAATTGACAAGACAATTTTAAGTGGAGGAGTACAGGGTTTTTTATGAAACGCACCTGGCAACCCAAGCGCATTCCGCGCAAACGCGAACATGGTTTCATGAAACGCATGGCGACCCGCAATGGGCGCCGTGTCCTTAAAGCTCGCCGCGCCAAAGGGCGCTGGAAGCTGACCATTTAGTCTCGTTCGTTAGATTTATTGGTAATTGGAATAGAGTGGCACTCAATCGTGCATTACGCCTGCGAAAAAGTAGTGAGTTTCAGCGGGTTCGGCAGCAGGGACGTAGTATCACGTCTCGGCTGCTTATCCTTGCATGGGCCTCAAATGAGGTGGCTCTGCTACGCATCGGGTTCGTAGTCAGTAAACGTGTCTCGAAGCGCGCCGTCGATCGGAATTATCTGAAGCGTCTCCTTGGAGAGGCTATCAGACCTGTCCTGCCAGGGTTATCACCTGGCTGGGATCTGGTTTTGACCGTGCGCCAGAATGCACTTACGGCTGATTTACGTGTACTTGAACAGGATCTTCTTGTTTTACTACACCGAGCCCATTTGCTTGCACCAACTCAAAAGCAGGAGATGAAGAGTTAGTAGAACCTGCATGCGCGACGCAGGAAGCAGCAATCCTGGAGTTTAGAGCCAGGAGGGAGGCTTATCCTTCTTGCTTTACACGCGTATGTATCTGTTAGATGCTACGATCCGGTCTCTTACGGATGAGGTTGAGCTGGTCCTCAGCGAAAAACGGCTTTCCCTGAGGGGAATTACAGGAAAGGAGGGCGGCCATTTCTCCCCGTGGCTGGAAGCCAGGGGCTTCCTGGCCGCGCATGTTGGTGAAATACGTCGCTCTTTTTCTCATACGTCTTTATCAGCGCACGCTGTCGGTCGTTCTACCCTCATCGTGTCGGTTTACCCCCTCATGCTCACAATATGGGTATGAGGCTATACAACGTTTTGGCTTTTTCCGTGGTGGGTGGATGACGGCAAAACGCATTGGCCGTTGTCATCCTTTCTACCATGGCGATCTCTACGATCCGGTCCCAGAACGGCTCGGCTGACTAGATTGAGGAAGGTAGGAAAGCTCTCGTGGGTCAGATTGGTTACTTTTTCAATATCATCTTTACTTTTCCCATTTTCAATGTTCTGATGCTCCTCTATCACGTCTTTGGCGATTTTGGTCTCTCCATTATCGTGCTGACGCTGATTGTCAGGTTGTGTCTTTTCCCTCTGACGCTCAAGCAGCTGCGCTCAACCAAGGCTACTCAGGCTATCCAGCCATTGATGGCCGATATTCGCAAGAAATATCCAGACCAGCGCGAGCAGTATGCTGCAATGCAGAGGTTGTATAAGGAATACAATATCAACCCTATGGCGGGTTGTTTGCCTCTGGTGGTTCAGTTGCCTATTCTCTACGGCATGTATGGCGCGATGAGATTGGTCCTGTCGCCTGCTGGCGGCAGCATTAGCCTGAGTCAGATTAAAAATCTCATCTATCCGTTCCTGCCCCAGCCCACAGCGATACCCGACTTTACTCTGCGCTGGTTCACCTTTCTCAACTCTCACTGGTTCATTTCGCTGGCCCAGCCCGATCCAACCCATCTCCTGCCAATCCTGGCTGGCGTAGCAACGTTTGCTCAACTAAGGATGTCTCAGGCGCGCGCTGCGCAACAACGTGCAAGCAGTGGTACGAGTAAGCAGGGGGATATGATGGCGCAGCAGATGCAGATCATGTCCTTTGTGATGCCGTTTGTTACCTTTTTCATTGCTCTGAACTTTCCCGCGGGCCTGGCCCTGTACTGGACGACCACTTCAATCTTTAGTATGGTCCAACAGTATTTTGTGACCGGCTGGGGTTCGCTTTTTGCGCTACCCAGTTTTCTTGGCGGCGGTGCAAATACTGGTAAACCCAAGGACGAATTGAGAGAATCAAGCGAGACTCGTCGCGAACGGTCATCACTTGATCGAGTGATTGACTCTAGCGCGGAGGTTGTCGCTGAAAAGAACGTCAGACCTGCCACTGTCAATTACTCAGGTTCGACCAGTTCGGCGGCGCGGCGGCGCAGGCCACAAAGCGCGTCGGCGCGGCGGCGTGGCAATGTTCCGAAGCGCAATGCATCGCGTAGCTAAACATAGGATGTCATGGTCCCGGCAGCTGACTGCTTGCCAGGTGTAAGAAATACATGGAGGCAACAAAACCGTGGAAAGCATTGAGGTGAGTGGCAAAAGTGTTGATGATGCTCTGTTGCAGGCATTAGTGCGTTTGCATAAACGTCGCGACGAGGTAGATGTCACGATTTTGCAGGAGCCCGCGCGCAGCGGCGCGTTTGGAATTGGCGGCAAAGAGGCCCGCATCCGTGTCACTGTTCTTCCCCCACGTGGCAGCGCGGTGATCACTCCTGAGATGGCCGACGCGCTTCTTGGCCCTGACGACGAAGAGTTGTACGAGGACGAGGAACTGGATGAAGGCGAGGAGGATGAGGAGTTTGAAGAAGATGGGGAATATGAGGACGAGGATGAGGACGAAGACGAAGACGGGGAATATGAGGACGAGGTGTTTGGCGAGGAGTACGAAGCAAAGCCCTACCAATCTGCTCTACCTCTAGCCCAGGCTATTGCTGAGATTGGGCAGATTACGGTAGCGGAAGGGGAGATGCAGGAGGTCGAGAATCCTAGCACCGAGGATATCGATGTGACAGTGGATGTTCTACGGCATATTTTGCAGTTTATGAATATTCGCGCAAGCATCCAGGTGCGTTCGCAAAGTCCCTTGACATTGAATATCCAGGGGATGAACGAAAATCTGGGCCTGCTGATTGGACGCCGCGGCGAGACGCTGGCGGCTCTCCAACTTCTTGTCAGCCTGATCGTGAGCCATCGTACCAAGCACCGCATGCGCATTATTGTGGATGCGGAAAACTATCGTGAACGCCGCGAAGAGAATCTGCGCTCCCTTGCTCAGCGCGTGGCGCAACAGGTCCGCAACTACCGCCGTTCAATCGCCCTTGAGGCTATGCCTCCTCACGAGCGGCGCATTGTCCATATCGCGCTGGCCGAGAGCAAAGATATTAGCACCGAGAGCATTGGTGAGGGTGATGCCCGGCGCGTGGTAATTTCTCTGAAACGGGCTGGACGTTAGAAGCATATGCTTATGTAAGGTGATTATGAGTCATCCCTGAATGAATGTGCAGCAGCCGCTTTTTATATCTCCTGCTCTTTCTACTCAGAGCGAAGCGCCCTATCCAATAAAGAAGAGAGATGACCTGGCTCGGCGCGCCGAGCCAGGTCATCTCTCTTCTTTATAAGATGGAGAGGCTGAGCATCAGAGAATAGGGAGAAGCGTTTTGGCAGAGTTGTGCAAAATTCAGAATAACTCATACATTAAAAAGGCCGCGCCGTCCGCGCGACGCTTATGAGGAGCGGATAGATGGCTGCTACAGTGCTGCAACCTCTGCGAGAGGGACAATGCCCTACATTTCTGACGCTTGGACATGTGACGCGCGATCTTCTACCGGGAGAGACATTCACGCTGGGTGGTACAGTGACTTTTGCCGCCCTGACGGCCTATCACCTGGGATTAGCCGCGGGTGTAGTGACCTGCGCGGATCAAGTTCTGCTCTCCCAGTTGCCCGCGCTTTTACCAGAAATC
>JBEVTI010000085.1:0-6561 GCA_041156125.1 Candidatus Paraktedonobacter carboxidivorans | reverse complement strand
AATATACGGGCGACGTATCGCTGCTCGTTTTGTGGTAAAAGTCAGGACCAGGTACAACGTTTGATCGCTGGTCCTGGTGGAGTGTATATCTGTGATGAGTGTATCGACCTCTGTCGAGAAATCATCGAAGAAGAGCAGTCCACTGTAGCTAAACCACGTCTCCAGGCAGGAAAGATACCCTCCCCCAAAAAGATTTACGAACAACTCAGCCATTATGTGATTGGGCAGGAACGTGCCAAGAAATCGCTGGCAGTTGCTGTCTACAACCACTACAAGCGTATTGGCGTGGGCATGCAGATTGATGAGGTGGAGTTGGGTAAGAGCAATATTCTGATGATTGGCCCGACCGGCTCAGGGAAGACACTACTGGCCCAGACGCTAGCCAAGGTGCTCGACGTGCCTTTCTGTATCGCGGACGCGACCGCTTTGACAGAGGCGGGCTATGTGGGAGAAGATGTAGAAAACATTCTACTACGTCTGATCCAGACCGCTGACTTTGATATCGCGCGGGCAGAGCGTGGCATCGTCTATATCGATGAAATCGACAAGATCGCGCGTAAGTCTGATAACCCGTCGATAACCCGCGATGTTTCTGGTGAGGGCGTGCAGCAGGCCTTGCTGAAGATCATCGAGGGTACGGTGGCTAATGTACCGCCGCAGGGTGGTCGTAAGCATCCTCATCAGGATTTTATCCAGATCAATACAGCCAATATTCTGTTTGTCTGTGGCGGAGCCTTTGAGGGTCTGGAGAAAATTGTCGAACAACGGCTTGGGAGCAACAAGAGCATGGGCTTCCGCTCGTCAGCGGTCGCACCTGTGGCTGAGGAAAAAGAAAAGGTCTCGATCCTCTCTCAGATTATCCCAGATGATCTCTTGAAATACGGCCTTATTCCAGAGTTTGTCGGGCGTCTGCCCGTCAGCGTCTCCCTGGATAGCCTGGACAAAGAGGCGCTAATCCGTATTTTGACCGAGCCTAAGAACGCGATTATTAAGCAGTATCAAAAACTTTTGCAGCTTGACCGTGTTGAATTAAACTTCACCAACGATGCTCTGGAAGAGGCCGCGGAACGCGCGTTAAAGCAAAAAACTGGAGCGCGCGGCTTACGCAGCATTATTGAGGATGTGCTCTTAGATGTCATGTACGAGATCCCATCACGCGCCGATGTGAAAAAGGTGGTGATCAATGGAGATGTGATCTCACATGTCAATAAGCCCTTGCTGATTACCCGCAGCGAGCGTGCGAGCAACTATTCTGAGGATGAGTCTGCATAACGCAGACTCAACCTTTTTCAGGGCGTTTTAATCAAATTAGGAAGCAGGCGTAACCGTGAGCGAACAAGAGCGCAAAGAAACGTATCAGGATACGCAGGAGGCGAGTGAGAGTTATCCGCTCGTGGCGTTAAAAAACATGGTAGTGTTTCCTCGCACTCGCATGACGCTGTCTATTGCGCGTGAGAAATCGATGCGCGCGGTTGAAGAAGCAATGCTCCAGTCCAAGCATTGTCTGGTAGTAGCTGCTCAACGTGATCCTGAGATTGATGATCCTGAGCCAAAGGATATCTTTGCCATGGGCACGCTGGTGGAGATTACTACGACGCATCGCCAGCAGGATGGTAGCTTACAGGTGCTCTTTAATGGTCTGCAACGCATCCAGCTTGAGGATTTTCCTGAACTGGAGCCATTCTTGCGCTGTACCATCAGCGTTCCTGAAGATGCCCAGCAGCAAGGCTCCCAGGTGGATGCCATGGTGCGCCATACAACCAGTCTTTTTGAGCGCTACGCCCAGTTGAATCGCCGTTTCTCAGCGGAAGATATTAACTCCATTGTGGCCTTAAAAACCGCTGCTCGCCTTTCAGATATGCTGGCCGCGCACGTAGTAACAGATCCGCAGCAACAGCAGGATTTGCTGGAAACGCTGGACTCGCTGGCGCGCCTGGAGAAGATCTGTGTGATCATGGGCAACGAGATTGAGATTCTGGAACTGGAGGCGACGATTCGCAGCCGGGTGCGTTCCCAGGTGGATCGCACACAGAAGGAATTTTATCTACGCGAGCAACTGCGGGCCATTCAAGAAGAACTGGGCATGGAGACGACCAGCGAGGCCGGTGAATTGCGCGAGCGTCTGAGCGGGAAAACGTTGCCAGCGGATGTCGAGGCAAAGGTGCGCAAAGAAATCGATCGCCTGGAGCGTACACCCGCGCAATCAGCGGAGATCGCAGTGCTGCGCTCCTATATCGATTGGATACTGGCCCTGCCCTGGAATGAGCATACGGAGGATATCTTCGATCTTACGCGCACGCGCGCGATTCTCGACGCCGACCACTATGGAATGGAAAAGATTAAAGAGCGGATCATCGAATTTCTGGCAGTGCGCGAATTGCGCCAGAAGCGTGCGCAGATAGATAGCAGCTATCGCGCCGAGAGCCAGGGCCAGATCCTCTGCCTGGTGGGTCCGCCGGGAGTTGGCAAGACCACATTGGGCCGCTCGATTGCCGCGGCACTGGGACGCAAATTCTCGCGCATCTCGCTTGGCGGGGTGCATGACGAGGCGGAGATTCGTGGCCATAGGCGCACTTATGTAGGCGCACTACCTGGACGTATCATCCAGGCCATGAAAACAGCCGGAGTGCGCAATCCAGTCTTCCTGCTAGACGAAGTAGATAAACTCTCCTCTGAGTATCGCGGAGATCCTTCAGCTGCTTTGTTGGAGGTTCTCGACTCGGAGCAGAACAACAGTTTTGTCGATCACTACCTTGAAGTGCCATTTGATCTGTCAGAGGTCTTCTTCATCTGCACAGGCAATGTCAAATATCAGATTCCGCGCCCCTTGCTCGATCGTATGGACGTGATTGAATTGTCAGGTTATACGCTGGATGAGAAGATCAACATTGGCATGCGCCATATTTTACCCAAAGTGCTGAGGGAACACGGTCTGACTGCTGACCAGCTTAAGATGTCTCAGGCAGTGATGAGCACGATCGCTACCAGTTATACCAGAGAGGCTGGTGTACGCAATCTGGAGCGCCAACTGGCGGCTATCTGTCGCAAAGCGGCGCGTCGTATTCTGGAGAAGCCTAACGCGCATTTGCGCTTGACGCAGAGCAATCTGGAGCAATATCTGGGGACCCCGCGCTTTAGCGATATGCCGATTATTCAGCAACAGCAGGTAGGTGTAGTTACGGGCCTGGCGGTAACAGAAGTGGGTGGTATTCTTCTGCCCGTCGAAGTAGCGACAATGGCTGGCAAAGGCGAATTACTCGTCACAGGTCAGCTTGGCGATGTCATGCGCGAATCGGCCCTTGCCGCGCTTTCGTATATTCGCTCGCGCGCCAAAGAATTACAAATAGACCCCAATTTCCAGGACAACATGGACCTGCATATTCATATGCCAGAGAACGCGTTGCCCAAGGACGGTCCCTCGGCAGGCATCACAATCGCCACCGCCCTGATCTCGGCTATTACCGGGCGTCCGGTGAAACCAAGCCTGGCTATGACTGGCGAGATTACCTTGCGGGGACGTGTACTGGCCATTGGTGGTCTGAAAGAAAAGGTACTTGCCGCACATCACGCGAATATCCATAATCTGATTATTCCGCTAGAAAATAAAAAGGATCTCGCGGATATCCCGGAGAAGATTCGTCACTCCATTCATTTTACAATCGTTGACGTGATGGACCAGGTTATCGATGCAGCCTTGCTGCCGCGCTCAAACTCTGCGCCGGAGAATGAAGAGCCAGAGGCCCCCTTACCTCCTGTCTCGCTTGATGAGCGCCTCGCCAATCGCCGCCAACGCGAACGTCACCGCGCTTTGTCCAACAGTGACGAGGAAAATGCCGCCAATACACCTGAACAGGATCTCATTATCCCACCTGAGCAGTTGCCCGGCGAGAATTATCCTCCGGCTCACGCGGGTGATCAGCCAGCGGGTTAGCCTTTTGTTTGTTTTAGGAACGGGTATGAGAAGCAGGGTCGGCCAGAGCCGACCCTGCCTCTCATACCCGTTCCTAAATAGCCTCCTCAATCGTTCCTAATAAGGATAGGCTTGTATGCTTCCTTCTCAGAGGTGCAGATCAGACAAAAAATTGGTGAGGTTCATCATATACAAATCGCATCGCCGGGCGTATATTATTTAGTGAAAAATAGAAAAAGAGCATTCGGCCTATTCAGTATCACGAACTATGCGCCTGGCTCGCACGGATACTGTTATTTGCTGAATGATCGCAACAGTATCAGGAGGTACTTTTCCATGGGACAAGATCCAAATCAGCCGTATTCCAACCCCTACGGGCAGCAGCCACCGCCTCAGGGTGTACCACCACAGGGAGGAGAGTATTATCAGGGCTATTCGCAGCAGCCGCCGAGTGGTAATCAGCCACCCCAGGGTGGTTACCAGCAGCCGCCGAGTGGCTATCAGCAGCCCCAGAGTGGTTATCAGCAGCCGCCTTATGGCCAGCCAGCCCCCGGTTATCAACAACCACCTTATGGTCAGCCTGGCCAGCAAGGCGTGTATAACACCGGTAATCCGCTTGGTCCGACCACGATCAACATGGAACCTAATATAGCCGCAGGTTTGAGCTATATTGGCGCCTGGGTAACAGGTCTGATCTTCCTTTTGATTGAGAAGCAAAATCGTTTTGTGCGTTTTCATGCGATGCAATCCATTCTGATCTTTGCCACACTTACTCTCCTGACGATTGTAGTCAGTATAGTCACTACTGCGCTCTCGTTTGTCACCTATGTGGGGTGTTTCCTGACTCCCCTTATTAGCCTCGCATGGCTGGCAGTCTGGATTTTATGTATGGTTCAGGCTTTCCAGGGAAAGTACTTCAAACTACCCGTAATTGGAGATTACGCGGAACGTTGGGCAAATTCTGGCACTGGCACACCTCCAAGCTTCTAAGCAAGCTGATTGCGAGCAGACTCGCCTGCGCAGAGGTCATTTTGACTAATCGCGCAGGCGTTTGTTTGTCTTGCATACGGCAAATAAAACATACACATGATCCCCCACTTGGTGAACAATTTGGCAAAACGCACTAAAATAGGCTACAATGCCCAGCATAAGCGACAACCTGATATCGTTTGGAATATGAGCCGTTAAAAAGAGACCTTGTTGTCCTATTTTTATACGAAAAAGAGGGAATTTATGGCCAGCGATTGTTCATTTGATGTAGTGTCACAATTTGAAGAGCAGGAATTGGTCAATGCTATCGACCAGACAAGGCGCGAGATTCAAACGCGCTACGATTTGAAGGATACAAAGACGGAAATTGCTCACACGAAAGAGACCATTACGGTTCTGACGGACAGCGAAATGACGCTCAAGAGCGTGCGCGATATTCTTGAAACCAAGGCCGTCAAACGCGCGCTTTCGTTGAAAATTTTCAAATATGGTAAAGAAGAGACAGCTTCCGGTGGTAAAGTGCGCCAGGAGATCACGCTTCAGCAGGGGATTTCGCAGGAGCTTGCCAAAGATCTTAACAAACAGATTCGTGATAGCTTTCCCAAGGTCAAGCCGCAAATCCAGGGAGATGCGATTCGCGTCACAGCAAAGAGTCGCGACGAACTGCAAGGAGTGATTACTTTCTTGAAGCAAAAGGACCTACCAGTAGCTCTGCAATTTACGAATTATAGAGGGTAAAGCTGGTGTTTGATGTTATCAAATGTAACTCGATGGCACAGGCTCTTCAAAAGATACGTTCGGGGTACTTTAGTACCAAAAACCAGAACTGATAGCTCGTGTGGGCTAGATTTGTAGTAACCTAGTCTCTACTAGATAAAATTTTGCCCGCGCTGCAAAAGATGAGGAAGAAAGTCGTTCATGCCTGGGGACAAACACATTTTCACGACAGCAATGAACGCTGCAGACCGCTACCATTGGGATAGCCAGTGGGCGCAGGCCGCACAGGAGTATCAGAAGGCGCTGGCAGAGTTCCCGGATGATGCGAAAGCGCGCGGCGGGCTGGGCTTCTGCTATATGCAGGTAAAACAGTGGCTTCCAGCTCTCAAGGAGTACGAGCAGGCTCTAGCACACGATTCCAGCAATGTGATCGTGTTAAGCAAAACGGCGGAGCTCTTTGTTATTCTGAATCGGCGAGAAGAGGCGTATCGAGCGTATCTGCATCTGGCGGATCTCTATTCGCAGGCGGGGCAGGGCGCGCGGGCGGAGGCCGCCTGGCAGAAAACAGTTCAGTTGTCGCCAGGCAATCCTGAGCCGCATGAGCGTCTTGCTATGTACTATTTTAGTAAAAAAGATGTTGCGTTGATGATCCAGGAGCGGCTGGCAGCTGCTCAGGGGTATATTCAGCGTGGCGATAGCCAGGCGGCCAGGACGCAGTGTGAAGATGTGTTGCGCTTCGATGCCACGAATGCGCAGGCCCAGCGCTTGCTGACTCAGATCAGGGCGTTGATGCAGCGGGCCCCAGGTTCGCTAACCCAGGAGGCAGGCGCTGGCGTTTCGCCAGCCGCTCCCGGCACACCTGCCACGGATATGGTTATGTTGAACAATTCAAGCGGAGGTAATTCTAGCATCATGGGTAATATGGGTAGCGCGGGCAATTTTGG
>JBEVTI010000084.1:0-7317 GCA_041156125.1 Candidatus Paraktedonobacter carboxidivorans | reverse complement strand
CAGGAGCACACATGGCGCTCCGTGACACCACTGAAAACAGGTAACAGCGGCGTTTCCACCGTTCTCACTCATCTCCTTCGGCTGTCGTAGTATCGCACATCATTTGGGATCTGTCAAGGGGTTTTTTCAGGAATTTTTTCGCTTCCAGAATTTCTCTTGCAACCTCTACAAATGTCCATTCCAAACGTTACATCAGGCTATCAGGCAAACTGACGCCTTGTGAACTGAATGAACTTTCGGAAAAGTGATTCCTCAGAAGTGCCACATTAACGTGGCTCATGGCAACATTACGATAGATGGAAGAGACAGGAGCGCCTATCAAGTTCAACAGGTGATTGTCTGTTTCGTTCGTAGCTCGGATATTATGCCACCAGCTTGCAGTCTTGTCAAGGGGTTTTTTGACGAATTTTTGGAATTTTATAAAATTCCAAAAATTGTATTGGGCGATGCTTGTGTGGACTCCTCGGCACCGGCGGTGCCTCGCAGAGATTTTCTAGTGCAGTGTGAGCGCCTGGCTGACCTGCGGTCCAGGCGCTCACACTGCACGGGGAAGGGACGGGCCGCTGCGCGGCTTGCGTCGCGGGTGGGAAATTCTCGTACTTTATTTTCTGAGCTTTGCTACGTTCTTAAGAGTGATCACAACAAAGGCTGTTGTTTACTTTAAAACGATACGAAGGAGACTATTATGACTGGTGTTCGCAATGTTATTTCGACACTCACCCAAAATGGTGAGGAGGTTATGGGTCCGGAGATTTTGCTCTGGCATTATCCAGATAATAATATTATGAATGGCTCTTTGCTGACGGTGGAAAGCAATCATTTCTGTGTCTTGAAATCGCGTGGAGCGATCCTAAACATCTACGAGACTGGACAGTATACGGTACAAACACCTGAACGCCCACTTTTTGGTTCGATGCAGCAAGCTTTCTATGGAGGCCAAAGTCCCTGGCAGTATGAGGCACTGTATATCAATCGCGCGAAGCTGGTCTTGAAGACAAATGGTGTGGCACTTTCGCGCGAAATGGCTGAGATGGCGTACAGTGTAGACTATTATATCCATGTAGAGACGCGTGAAAATGCTGTTCACCTGGTTCAACATATGCCCTACAGGGGCCATACGTTAAATATTCAGGAGGTAAATGCCTACGCGGGTCCAGTAATCGAGCAGGCAGTTAATCAGGTCGTACAGGTTACGCCGCTGGAGTCAGTTAATGAGCGTATTCACGATCTCGCTCAACTGGTCCAGCAGCATCTTCAGCAGTTCCTGATTGCCTATGGGATTACGCTGGATACGGTGAAGGTGCTGGTCTTTCCACGCGATGAACGCATGAAAGCCCTGATCTCACTCAAAGCTTTTGGCTTGAGCGAACTTGACGCAGTACGCTACTATACGGCGATGTTGATGGCTGAGCGAGGCGTAGTTTCAGCCCCCAATATGGCGATCGGCCAGCCATTCAATATCAGCGGTGTTCAACCCACTGCCAGCGTGGAGCGCTATATGGCTCCCACTCCCGCTATGCCTGTAGCTCATCTGAACAAAGGATAATTCAGACCTGGCGGAGGCCCGGCCTGGTCTCAGCACCTGTTGCTAGAAGTAGAGAAATACAGGTTCTGCCGAGAGGATTTACGAATTTGAATTCAGGACCATCTGAAGATCCGTTGGTGCAACAGCTCCAATTGTTGCTGACGGGCTATGGATACAATTTCTACAATACGACAAACCAGGCGCGCAGTGATGATCTGCTGGTGCGCGAACGCGCCAGCTATTTTCTGGGCCAGGCTATCGTTCTGCTCAGCGGACTGCGCGGGGAGTATCAGCGGCGTTTTATACCGCCGCTGACACGCGAAAATCCTTTTCCTCCCCAGGAGGCAATGGCGACGTTGCGGGAAATGGAAGAGATGCAGCAGACGATTTCTAATCTAGAATCGCATATCAGGGGTATGGCTGTACCCACGCAGGATCGCATTTGGTGGCGCTTCCGTCAGGAGCAGCCGCTGCTTGCTCAACTTCTGAGCTTCGATCTGCGCCTGGTAAGGGGCAGTGAACAGTTGCATCAGTTTATGACGCAATTGACGGCGGATGGTTGGAATCCCTATAGCTCGGGTACGCTGCACTCGCAACTCCAGCAACTCACCCGGGTGGCGCAGGAGCGCGAGCGTTTTCTCCTGCTGCCACTTTAGGTAAACGTGCTTATTTCCCGATACAAAATTCGCTAAAGATGCGCTCCAGGAGATCTTCACTGGCGGTTTCTCCAGTAATTTCGCCTAGAGCGTGAAAGGCGGCGACGAGGTCGATGGAAAGGAAATCCAGCGGGAGTTGCAGCTCCAGTGCCTGTTGGGAGGCGCGCAGATGTTCGGCGGCTGTACGTAGCGCGGCCTGATGGCGGGTACTGGTGATCATCGCTTCCTCGCCGAACGAGGCGCGTCCAGCCAGCACGAGATTGGTAAGGGTTTCTTCTAATTCGCTAAGACCGATGCCTGTGAGAGTTGAGGTGTGAATGGCGCTAACCTCGGGCCAGAGTTGGTTAACCTGCGCCAGGTCAAGGCTCTGCTCTTGATCAGCTTTGTTAATGGCGATGAGCACAGCACGTTGTCGTTCATCTCTCTCGAATCTCTGCTGTGGACCCCCAAAGCCCATGGCGCGCAGTTCAGCGGAAATCTGGCAGTCCTGTTCACTGAGAGACGCGGAACCGTCAAAAATGAGCAGGACAACCTCGGCACTCGCAGCGGCAGCCCGGCTGCGCTGAACGCCGATCTGTTCGACGGGATCGTTGCTAGGTGTTATACCCGCGGTGTCGATCAGGTAAAGCGGGATGCCGCGCAAATTGACGACCTCTTCGACGGTATCGCGGGTTGTGCCGGCGATAGGGGTAACAATAGCACGCTCGGCACGCAGGAGGGCGTTGAGCATGCTTGATTTGCCGACGTTAGGGCGGCCAATAATCGCTGTACGCAGACCCTGGCGATAGAGCCGGCCCTGTTCAGAGCCTGCTAGCAGGTTTGCAACCTTGCTATGTGCGATCTCGATCAGCGGGCGCAATTCAGCGGCATTGGGCGTTGGAATATCGTCTTCGGGAAAGTCAATGCTGGCCTCAATACGTGCCAGCACGCCCATGATAGCGTGCCGCGCGTCCTGTACCTGGCTTGAGATCTGTCCCTGGAGTTGCTGTACAGCCAGGCGCTGACCCGCCTCGGTGTGCGCGCTGATCAGGTCCATCACGGCCTCAGCCTGGGCCAGATCCAGGCGACCATTGAGGAAGGCGCGCAGGGTAAATTCACCCGGTTGCGCCGGGCGCGCGCCACTGATCAGCAATAGACGCAGGATGCGCTGGAGCAGCAGGGGTCCGCCATGACCTTGAATCTCAACAACATCCTCACGTGTGTAAGTGCGCGGCTTGTGCATAAAGGCCACCAGCACCTCGTCAAGTATTTCCTGGGTGGCGGGATCGATGATGCGTCCATAGGTTAGCATGTGCGACGGCGGCAAACCCTTTGCCTGCCCGGCATAGTGAAAAAGGGGCAGGACTACGCTAAAGGCCTCGGTCCCACTTACCCGGATGATGCCTATGCCCCCCTGCCCTGGAGGGGTCGCGATGGCGGCTATTGTATCGTTTTGCATGCCTGTATTATACTGTAGCGGCTCCACGCGGGCAAGTTGCTACTGTCCGCAAGCTGGGAAGGGCGTCGGAAAAGCCAGGGACGATTTTATGCAGCATTAGTCAGAAATAACGCGGTGCGGGTGTGTATAGACATTCATGGTCCGCGTGCGCAGGAAGCCAATCAGGGTGATGCCGCTCTGTTCAGCCATTTCGACAGCGAGACTGGAAGGAGCTGAGATGGCGGCTATGCAGGGAATACGGGCGCGCAGAGCTTTCTGGATGATTTCAAATGAGGTACGCCCGCTGACCAGGAGAAGATAGTTGGCGTAGGGCAATGTATGTTGTAAGATCCCATGGCCGAGCAGTTTATCGACGGCGTTGTGTCGGCCCACATCTTCGCGTAACAAGCAGAGATTTCCGCGCGCGTCGAAGAGACCTGCCGCGTGCAGTCCACCCGTATGGGTGAAGACTGCCTGAGCCTGGCGCAGGCGCTCAGGTAGCTCGTAGAGGCTGGACGCGGCAAGCTGGAAATGGTCTTCAGTGACAGGCGCAGCGCTACAAAGAATGTCGGCAATGCTGTCTTTGCCACAGAGGCCGCAACTTGACGCTACTGTGAAGCGGCGTTGCGCGGTGCTTATGACTATCTCTGTCATCAGTGGCTCGCGTAGCAGAACCTCGACTACGTTGGGCAGGGGCAAGCCCTCAGCATCACAGGCCGCGCGGACCTGCAGAACATCTTCCGGCAACTGAATTAATCCTTCGCTCAGGAGGAAGCCTGGGGCCAGTTCTATGTCATGACCAGGGGTACGCATAATTATGGCCAGGCTACGTCCACCCAGGCGAATCTCCAACGGCTCTTCAACGGTTACCGACTCCTCGCGCTTCTCCTGATCTCTATCTTGCCAATGAGTGACCTGAGCGCTCATCACGCGCTCAGGATCAAGCGAGGAGCGCCAGAAAGCTGGCTGAGTCATGCCTATCATCTCCTCTGTTATCTATAAAGCTTGCAGGCCCCGGCCTGCCTGCCCTGGCCAGTTCTGTGCTTCGTATTTTTAAGTATTATAGCTATTTCATTGCCAATTCACCTGTTTCTTCCACAGAGATAGTATACAACTTCAAGACCTCAATAATCCCTCAACTTACTGCTAAAAGTGGGTAGACATGCGTAAACTCATACTTCTTTACGTTCTTCTCCGGGTGGTTGGACGACAGTTTTATAGTAATCGCAGATATCAGTCAGATTGCATTGTTTACAGCGAGGGCGCTCAAATACACAGATGCGTTGACCATGACGCAGTAATGCTTTGTGGAAATCATAGATACTACGTGAGTTTTGCGGTAAGAGAGCTTGTAACAGGCTATGAGCTGCCTCTGCTGAGACCTTCTTGCCGATCAGGCCGAGCCGTATAGAGACTCGTGCTACATGTGTATCAACTGGAAGTATGGGTAGTTCACAGCTAAAAAGAAGTACGCAGGCTGTTGTTTTTGGTCCAACACCATCGAAGCGATTAAGCCAGGCAGCCGCCTGGTCTACAGATAGTTCGCATAAGAAATTCAGATCAAGATTGCCTCGCTCCTGGGTAATCTCACGCATCGCTGTCTGTAGACGAGGTGCTTTCAATTCTGGCCAGTTCACATTTTCAATTGCCGCTTGCACTTCTCCTACGGGAGCATCCCGCACCCCTTCCCAGGAACCAAAGCGGCGCAGCAGATTATCATACGCTGCGGCAGTCTGCTCATCTCTGGTGCGATGAGAAAGAAGAATATCTACTAACTGACTCATTGGATCTTTGCTTGAAAAAGGCACTTCTCCATATAGCTCAGTTAAACGCTGAGTAACTTGCGCCGCCTTCGCTGAAAGAGCCGCGACATCATTTGAAGGATATCCATAATCAGCGGGATTGCGCGTAGACTGATTAGAGCGCTTCACACATATCTCCCATATTAACTTAATAACAATCTGATATTTATACGAAGCTGGATACAAAAGAGAGCCAGATAAAATTTCCCTACATTGGTCTGGGAATTGCTGCGAACCTGAAAAAATCGCGTGGCCCCAATATATTCGTAGGTAGGCGTTGATTCTGATTAAATAGAGACTACAATAGCTAAAGGAAAAAGATATGGCACGTTGGGAACATGTTTATCTTCTGGGAACTATGGTTTTTCGCGTAGCTGGTGATGTTGTGCGAGATTTCGACGAGGAATATGAAGCATGGCACTGGTTAGAACAAGAAGGCTGGGGCCTTGTCGCGATTGAGCCACCAGACCCCATCAAGCCGGGTATCTGCAAATATTACTTTAAACGCCAACGCCAACCTCCCGTTGCAGCCGCGCCGACGCGTACTACCGGGCATTTACGCACCGCACCGCGTATATGAACTGCAGAGAAGCTGATCTCTCGTCCGCAATAGTCTGAATGGCTATTAATTTGACAGGTTTGCATCTCACAGATACCATGGATAGAAAAAGAAAAGTCTTTGTTGCCTGGAGGAAAAGTAATAGATGAGTAAAACGTTATCACGACCCCCGACGAAAGATTTCGTAATGCGAGCAATAAGAAAATTGCCAGAGGTCACCATCTATTTCTGGATCGTGAAATTGCTGACGACCGCCATGGGCGAGTCAACCTCAGATTATCTGGTCTATCATATCAATCCGTATATCGCGGTTGCTCTTGGAGGCTCTGGCCTGCTTGCCGCGCTGATCATCCAACTCTCTGTTCGTCGCTATGTAGCCTGGATCTACTGGTTAACAGTCATGATGGTCGCTATATTTGGCACGATGGCTGCCGATGTTATGCACATTGTCCTGAATATTTCGTATCTTGCCTCAACTATGTGCTTTTTAGGGGCGCTGGCCATCATCTTCGTCGTCTGGTATATAAGTGAGAAAACTCTCTCTATCCACAGCATCACTACGCGGCGCCGTGAGCTGTTTTACTGGGCTACTGTCATGGCTACATTTGCGCTTGGTACAGCCGCAGGGGACATGACAGCGGCAACCCTTGGTTGGGGATATTTCGCCTCAGCGATCCTGTTTAGCATCTTGTTTATTGCCCCGGCTCTCGCTTATAAGCTGTTTGGTCTCAATGAGATTGCTGCTTTCTGGTTCGCTTACATCATGACCCGACCACTGGGCGCTTCGTTTGCCGATTGGTTTGCGAAGCCATCTCTGGGTGGTCTGGGACTGGGCGATACATGGGTTTCCCTGGTCTTAACAATCTTGATCATTGGTTTTGTTGGTTATTTGACTGTTACCCGCAAGGACATAAAGGGTGAACAACACTAGCTATGAGTCATCCTGATTTTGCAAAATCAGGCCAAAACGTCTTTTGCCTCCCCATCCGGTTGAGAGGAGAGATTTGTGGAGGCGAGGCGCGCAACGCCCGTCTCCACAAATCTCTGGAAAAAGGGTTTTGCCTGTGGCAGGAGGAGAGCACAACCCGTGTTTCCTTCTGCATGACGAAAAATTGGGGATGACTCATATCAGTCCGCGCCCACGAAGGAGACACCTCACCCCCCTTCGCCTGTTGTCTGCCCCGGAGACGGCGACTCCGGTCAGGAGCTACCGTCCCTCACAACCCCGCTTTGCGACGATTTTTGCCTCGCTCTGTGGGAAAAGCTTAGAATGCAGGGTGCGCGTCATCTTTTTGCCGCGTGCAAAAGCCCTGCAGGAACAGTCGTACATGCCAGAGTGGGCCGATTCATCGGGTCCA
>JBEVTI010000083.1:0-9487 GCA_041156125.1 Candidatus Paraktedonobacter carboxidivorans | reverse complement strand
TCTAATACGTTTTTTGAGTGCGAGAGGATTGTTCAACCGAATTGCACGCAACCCTGCTGAACAATCCTCTCGCACGCAAAAAAGAAAATCTTAGCGATTGATATGCATTGGCATAATCACATAGGTATGGTCGTTCGGGCCAACTGGCTTCAGCACCCCAGGTTTGCTGGCAGAACTGGCCTCAAGCACCACTTCAGGAGTGCCAATCGTGCTAAGAACATCGCCCAGATATTTGACATTGAAGATAATCTGCAAGCCAGGTCCATCAACCTCGGCATTGACTGTACTGACATTATCGCCCAGGTCTTCGGCAGTCGCTTCAATCGTGATTGAACCGGTTTCTCTGCCATTTTCACCGGCCTCGTTAATTCTAACTTTGGCAATATTTGAGCTATCACGCGCAAAAAGAGAGGCCGACTTGACCGCTGCGGCAAATTCCTTGGTCTCAACGATTGCCCGCGTGGTTGACTCTTTTGGAATAATCGTGCGGAAGGGCGGGAACGCGCCTTCAATCAGGCGCGAAACCAGGTCCAGACTGGGTGTGTGGAAAAGCACCTGGCTCCGATTGGGGGTGACAATCATTTCAACTGGACCCTCTGAAGGCAGGATACGAGCCAGTTCAGTCAATGTACGTGCAGGGATCAAGATATCTCCGCGTGGATGATCGTCGCCGGGCAGGTCAGCCACGCGCACAGCCAGTCGGAAGGCATCAGCAGCGGCAAAGGTGATTTTTTCATCGCTGACCTGCACCAGCACGCCGGTCAGCACCGGACGCGAGTCATCATCAGCAGCGGCAAAAGCGACCTCTGAGATAATGCCCTTCAGTAAAAGCGCATCCAGCAGTACAGGCGGATCGCCGCCCTCAGTACTGGGAATCTGTGGAAATTCGGAAGCTTCCATACCCTTGATATTGGCGCTACTGCGCAGGCTCTTAATATTCAGCGTAGTTGAGTCCACAGGCATTGACAACTCAACCGTCGCCTGAGGCAGACTATTCACAAAATCAGTGATCAACTTGGCAGGGATCGTAGTTGTCCCTTCATCTTCAATTTGAGCATCAACCCAGCAATTAATCCCAATCTCCAGATTGGTCGCAGAGAGTTTGAGACGACCATGATCCGTGGCCAACAAAATATTCGCCAGAATAGGGAGCGTGCTGCGGTTTGAAACGGCGTGGCTGACAGCGGAAAGGCCGCGATTCAGGTCTTGCTGTTTACAGGTAAGTTTCACGAAATCATTTCCTCCAGGGCACATCCAAAAATCACTTCTTATAATCGGAATTAGTATACTCGATTCTCCCACAGAGAACAAGGCTATGAATATAGTCGCCCAGGGCTATCTCAAAAGCGGCCTCTGGCCTTGACTGGCTCGCAAACGAGCTGGATTTTGCGAGCGCCTCAGGTTATTGATGACTGATGATGAATATGTACAAAATAGAACTCAGGCACTTCATATTCAAATAGGTGGGAGCCGCCTGCGACGAAGCGTCCAGGCACACAAAGGTACAAAAAAGCACAGGTAAAGCCGGGATGGCTTATAATAATCGTGCTAAGGACTTGCATATTGATACCTTTTCATGCGAAAATAAACAGGCAATGAAGCGCAGTTCCTCGACGTGAGATCAACAATGCGAGGTAGCATAGACTATACGCCCTACCCTATTCCTTCTGGTTGGCAAAAAAACGGTTACATATCAATGGTTTTCCCTGGTTCTCAGTTTCATTTCAGGGTGTTCACAGCATTGGTTCATACATAAGTGGTACTGTTAAAACCGTAGTGAGGAAAAGTGGGAAGGTAAGGAGCAAAAGGCGACCCCTTCATGGGACGGTTGACCAACAGTCCCACAACCCGATACGGTGACAATGTGCCTGCTAGAAACACGGAAGTTCTATCGCACGTCTACCACCTGACAAGGAGGGAAGAACGGTATGCCCGATTCTTTTCGTCTGCAAAGCGTAAACAATAACCTTAGCTATCCAACATTGATGTATTATACTCCTCATACGCCTACCGAGGGCAGTCCTGACGGGCTGCCTGTCTCAGTCTCCACAGGAGCGCATCTGATGAAAGCGCATATTTTGGTCGTAGATGATGATCCGCGCATCACAGATCTTTTGCGGCGTATTTTTGCCTATGAAGGATACAGTGTCGCGGTTGCTGCCAGTGGCGAGGAGGCTCTAAAACGTACATTAGAGCGTCCCCCCGATCTGATTGTGCTGGATCTGATGTTGCCAGGTTTGGATGGTCTGGAAGTGGTGCGGCGCTTACGTGTGGCCGAGGATCAGGTGCCAGTGCTGATGCTGACCGCCCGCGACTCGGTGAGCGATCGCGTCAAAGGTCTGGACGCGGGGGCGGACGACTACCTGGTCAAGCCGTTCGCGCCAGAGGAACTGATTGCGCGGGTGAAAGCCATGCTGCGGCGCAATCAACCGGAGCGCCAGGAGGTATTACGTTACGCTGACCTGGACCTGGATACCGGTACGCGCATGGCCCATCGCAGTGAGCGTGAAATAGAGCTTTCTCCTACAGAGTACGAATTGCTGGCTCTTTTTTTGCGCCGTCCGCGCCAGGTGCTGACGCGCGATGTAATTATGGATAGAGTCTGGGGCCTGGATTTTGAAGGATCATCAAACGTGCTGGAAGTCTATATCGGCTATTTGCGCAATAAGCTTGAAGCGGACAATAGACCTCGTTTGATCCATACAGTGCGTGGAATAGGTTATGTTCTTAAAGAATAGTGCCCGGCGCTTTGGCAACTCAATTCGTGTAACGCCCTTTCTCTTTGCCAGATGGTCCACGCATTCGCTGCGTTTGCGCCTGATGTTCTGGTATGGCAGCCTGCTTTTGCTGGGTTTGACTTGTTTTGCCTTATTGATGTTACTTCTGGTTTCCAACGTCATTAATGAGAATACCCAGGGCGCGGTCGATAGCGTAACACATGTAGCTATGAACAACCTCTATCGTTCACTCTCACCTCAAACGCCTTACTGGCCTGCCTCTCTAAAGCTGGATGCGTTGGACAACTATCGTAGTCCGGGCATGACCGTAGAGGTCTTTAACCAGCATGGTACTATGCTTTATTCTTCGGACTTACGCAGTGCGCTTGATCTGGATTACACTACCTGGCAACGCTTGACGCGCAGTTTTAAACCTACCTGGTACAATACCGATGTTGATGGCGACCAGGCTCTGGTCGAAATCTCAGCGATCTATCCACCGCAGCAGCAAGTCCATCCATCCCAATCTGCTAGTAGAGATATGATAGGGATTTTACTTGTGGCTAAGTCGCTTCACGATGTCAATACCACGCTCTCCTCCTTGCAGGGTCTGCTGGTCTTGACTGGCGCGATCATCCTGGTGCTCTTTCTTGGCTGCGGCTGGGCTGTGATGGGGTACACGCTACGTCCTCTCTCTGATCTTGTGAAGATGGCTGGCTCAATCGCGAGCGATACCGCGCGTGGCAAGCGTGTGAGCCATCTAAACCGGCGTGTCAGGCGACCCGAGGGCGGAGATGAGATGTCGCAGGTTGTCGATGCTTTTAATGAGATGCTCAACTCAATCGAAAGCTCGACCGCTGGCCAGAGGCGCTTTATCGCGGATGCTTCGCATGAACTACGCGCGCCACTGACCACGATTCAGGGCAATCTGGCTTTTTTGATCCGCTATATTGATGAAATCCCTCCCACGGAGCGGCGTACCATGCTGGCCGATGCTCATGGCGAGACCCTGCGCCTGGCCAGTCTGGTGGATGAGCTGCTTTTGCTTGCGCGCGCGGATGCCAGTATGGGCCAGCCTGTTGTGCCGACGCAGCCCGCGCCGATTGTAGAATTGGATCGCGCGTTGCTCAAGCTGGTCAGGCAGATGCGGCGACGCCTGGAGATTGAAGGTACAACGCTAAAAATCGAGATCGGTGGGATTGAGCCTGTGCGTGTGCGCGGCGATGAGGAGAATATCCGCCGCGTCATGGTGATCCTGCTCGATAACGCTATTAAATATACGCGCACTGAGGAGGGCAAAGGCGAAGGCAAAATTACCGTAGCTCTGCAACGCCTGGGCAAGCAGGCCGTGCTGCGTGTTAGCGATACAGGCATCGGCATCGAGTCTAAAGATCTGCCTCATATCTTTGAGCGTTTCTATCGCGCGGACCTTGCGCGCTCGCGCGAAGGCACTGGCCTTGGCCTTGCTATCGCCCAGACGCTGGTTGAACAACTCAATGGACGCATCACTGCCGAAAGCACTCCTGGCGAGGGCAGTACATTTCGCGTCACCTTGCCACTGGCGTAAAAAGGTTGTCAGGGTTTCTCAAAAGTGGGGTGAGAGCGGGAGTGCAGAGGGCGGCAGCCTTCTGCCGGTGGGCGAGGTGTCCTCGCAAATCTCTCTTTGCAGGGTGGGTGGGCGGGGTAGAAAAGACTTTTGAGAAACCCTGAAAAGGTTGTTTGCAAAGATTGACGCGCCAGCAAAAAGCTGCTATTATAGTCTGCGCTACCTTATGCCCATAAGAGCAAAAGAGCCAGGCTTGCGGGGCTAAAGGGTCCGGTAGATGCCGGGAGACGCTCCGCGTTAGAGAATAGAGAGCCCCAAGCGCGCCCGCGTATGATGGGCGTTAGCCTCAAGATGGTGACACAGAGGTATTTTCAGCAGTGGAACAGTGTATCAGGCGCTCCACCCATGCCTGCCACGTATCCAGGGGAGTCAAGGCGCGGACACGGGAAAGGAAAAACAATGTTTGCAGTGATTAAAAGCGGTGGAAGACAATACAAAGTAGCCGTAGGCGAGGCCCTTCAGGTCAATCGCCTGGCAGTCGAGGTTGGTGAGCAGGTCCGTTTTGCAGAGGTGCTGCTGATCTCGGATGCCGAGAATGTCATGGTCGGAACTCCTGTGGTCGGCGAAGCCCTCGTGCTCGCGACCGCAACCGAGCAGGGCCGCGGCGAAAAATTGATTGTTTTCAAGTACAAATCTAAAAAGCGCTATCGCCATAAACGCGGTCATCGCCAGGAACTAACCTTTCTGACGATTGACGATATTGTGGCCAACGGCAAGAGCCTGATCACAGGTGAGGCCCCTGTGTTCAAAGAGAAAACAGTACCCGGCGCAGAGACCGAGAAGACCGAGGAGACCGTTACTATAGAGACAGTAGAGGCCGAAGCTTCCACTGAGACTGTGGTGGCCCCTGCCGAGGTTGAGACTGTGGAAGAGACTTCTAAAGCTGAGCCGGAGAAAAAGACCCGCCGCCGCCGCGCGGCCAGGGCGCAGGACAGTGAAGCGCAAGCTTCCGATAAGGCGGAGGACTAACAACTCATGGCACATAAAAAAGGAATGGGCAGCTCCCGCAATGGTCGGGATAGCAAGCCCAAGATGCTTGGCGTCAAACGCTTTGATGGCCAGCTCGTTACCGCTGGCAGCATTATCGTGCGCCAGCGTGGTACGAAAATTAAGCCAGGCGAGAACATCGGCGTCGGGCGCGACCATACACTCTTCGCGCTGATCGACGGCTATGTCAAGTTCGGCCACGCCGACCGCGAGCACAAAAAAGTCGGCATCTTCACTGAATTCCCGAACCGACCCTCCCTGACCGCAGTCGAGACAGCAGAGCCTGTTGCCGTTGGCGATTAATTCTTTATAGTAGCATAAAAAGCACAGGAGGCGCGTGAGCGACATGCTCACGCGCCTCCTGTGCTTTTCCGGCTCCTGCTACAGGCACAGTCAATCTAGCAAAGAGATTTGTCGGACGAGGCGCATTGCGCGCCTTGTCCGACAAATCTCTTTGCTATAAGGGAAGACCAGGCGCCGCAGGCGCCGAGGTGCTCCTGGCTAATTTTTCTTGTGGCAGGCCATTGTGACTGTGTTATTGGCAAACGAGACTGTGCAGTTCTGGCCATTGACTGTGACCATACCAGTGCAGCCTTTTACCTTCTGGCCATTGATATTACAGTCTGGCCCATTCCCACCTGTTCCACCCATGCCTGTATCGATCGGCTTACCGTTGATTGTCGCGCTGATCGCTACACCATTGCCATTCTGGGCGGTGGCAAGCGGGCTGGCCTGACCAGTCAATTGCTGGCAATTCAGGTTCATATAAGAATTGACAAAACGCTGGGCCAGGAAAGTAAAGAGCGTATTGCCGGTCGCGGGATCGGGTGTAGTCGCTTTGACTGTCATAGGTGCGTCCAGCACAATCCTTGCTGAGCCAAGCTTACTCAGATTCTGGCAATACGTCTTGCCGCTGGCCTGGTCATTGTTGAGCGCGCGCGGCTGATCGACGCCCGCGCGATAGAGATCCGTTTTATTGAGATCAGGATTATTGTTGTTGAGCACCATGGGATCGTTTAGCGGTACCAGGGCAACCGGCGCTTGCTGATCAGCCATAGCTTGCAGTTCGTTAAGCGGCAGAGCGGTAGCCATCTTGCCTGGATCAGCCAGGTCAGGGGCCATCCAGGGAGTGCAGCCGAGCGCTGGATCAACAAACGCGTCGAGCAAGCCATTATCGCTGCCATTAGTCTGGAGCTGGGCGTTAGCTAGATGGTGCTTATTCGCTGTTGTCGCCTGCGCGGTGCGACCATCTTTAGTCACAAGATAGGCGCCCGTCACGTTATCGCTCTGGTCCTGGTCTACCAGGCCGAAATCGCGCACGCTCGGACAGGGCTGACCATCTTTGGCTGTCCCCAGTGCAGGCGGCGTCAGAATGCCGAGGTTAATGGCCTGATTGACCTCACCAAAGAAAAGTGGAGCGTTGCAGTAAGCATACTGGCCAAAGATCGAATTCTTGATGCCATTCACACAGCGCCCATCTTGTAAGCTATTGTGGGAGGATTGGAGCGTCAGGTTAGCGCCATTAAAGCCAAACCAGAGCGCTACTACCGCATTACGTGGCACTCTGGGCACTACAGGATTGATAGCTGGCTTTGTCCCTTGATCGATGACCAGGGGATTATAGACGGAAATCTCCCCCGTATCGAAATTAAAAATACTGCCCTGTACAAAAGCAGCCTGGACCGGATTGGCTTCGTTGCACGCACCATTGTCGCGATTAGTTGCTACCAACTGATAGGGCGTGGCCAGGCCTTGAGCCGTCAGCGGATGAGCTGGCACGATCAGCGTGCAATCCATGTTGGGCTGCTGATCCGCATCAGCCGCGTGTGTACTCAGGCGCGGCCAGAGCACGATCAGCGTGCCCGCAGCCAGGATTACAGCCAGAGAGACAAAAATACTGACCAGGGCGAGAGCTGGTAAACGCCGCCGCCGCCGGACTTCAAAGGGATTACGTCGCTTAGGCATAATGCTTATATCCTCCATGTGTTTGGCACTGACAGGGTGGGCAACAGGACAAAAGGATGCCAGGCCCCAGTTAATCAAGGGGAGCTAAAAAGAGAATCATCCTTCTTGGGTGCCGTCAGATTACATCCGCAAACCTGAACCTGACCAGTTTTTGCCGTATCGCTCTGTTGCCGAGCTACCCACCCCAAGGTGCGTCGGAGCGAGCGATACGCTTTTGAGATAACCACCACAACTCTTCTTCACCGAGCAATCTGCCTCCGTTCCTCGATACGACTGCCCGGCTCTGCGTATACAAAACACGGTCTGGAACACCGTGGGCGAATTTGAAAGATCCTGATAAAGCTTTGAAAGATTTCTTTCATTTCGGATATTACCATGAGCAAATATTTCAATTTACATATGAGGCCATTTTTAGTATGAAAGTACCACAATTCGGTTAAGGTTTTTTAACCCACCTGCTGGTTTTAGACTAGATTGTTCCGTTCAGTGGAACGCTCTGGTGCGGTATACTAGGGAGAGAAAGAACATTTGGGGTGCGCGCGCGGGTTCTCCCGAACCAGCATGAGCGAAAGGATGATAGATGCAAGCAATTTTAAGTGTAGCCAATACGGTAGGAATTATAGAACTGGCTCGTGAATTAGAGAAGCACGCTGTCAAAATTTTTGCCACAGGAGGTACCAGAAAGACCCTCCAAGAGGGGCGTATTCAGGCCGAAGCTGTCGCTACGCTGACAGGCTTTCCTGAAATTCTTGATGGACGTGTCAAGACCCTCCATCCTGCCATCTTTGGCGGTATCCTGGCCCTGCGGGATAACCCTGCCCACCTGGAGCAACTCCAGGAGCATGATCTGGCGCCAATAGATGTTGTTGTCAACAACCTCTATCCCTTTAGTGAAACCATCGCCAGATCCGGCGCTACCTTGAGCGAGGCCCTGGAGCAAATCGATATTGGTGGAGTCTCCTTAATCCGCGCCGCCGCTAAAAATTTTAAGGATGTGCTAGTCCTGGTCGCGCCAGACGATTATGCGCCAGTTATGCAAGAGTGGAGTGAGACCGGTGGCGTTAGCCTGGCGACACGCCAGCGGCTGGCCGTGACTGCTTTCCAATACATCGCCAGTTACGACAGCGCGATTGCCGACTATCTGAGCAAGCAAAGCGCGCAGCCAGCGCAGAGCGAGCGTTTCCCCGCGGAAAAGCATGTTACCCTGGTACGCATTCAGGCTCTGCGTTATGGCGAGAATCCCCACCAGCAGGCGACCTTTTACCGTCTCAAAGGCCAGACCAGCGGCCCCAGCGTGGCGGGCGCGGAAATTCTCCATGGTAAAGAACTCTCGTTTAACAACCTGCTCGACCTTGACGCGGCCCTGGCGACCGCCAATAGCTTTACAGCCCAGGCCGTCTCAGTTATCAAGCATACCAATCCCTGCGGTCTGGCCTGCGATGAAACGCTGGTCGAAGCCTACAAGAAGGCCCATGCCGGTGATCCAGTCTCAGCCTATGGCGGAATTATCGGTTGCAATCGCACTATCGATGAGGCCACAGCGCTGGAGATCAACCAGTTGTTTTACGAAGCTATTATCGCCCCAGACTACACGCCCGCGGCACTGGAGATTCTGCGTCGCAAGAAAAACCTGCGCATCCTGGCGACTCATGCCGTCCCTGAGAGCGAACTGCTTGACGCGAGCGTGGCCGAGCAATTCGATGTGCGTAGCGTTAGTGGGGGCTTGTTATTGCAGAGCATTGATATGATCAGCGACAAAGATCTAAGCTATAAAGTCGTGACTGAGCGCGAACCCACTCTGGAGGAGGTCACCGACCTGATGTTTGCCTGGAAGGCTGTACGCCATGTCAAGTCTAACGCCATCGTTCTGGCGCACAAATTGGCCCTGCTCGGCGTGGGCGCTGGCCAGATGAACCGCGTGTCCAGCGTACAACTGGCTGTGGACAGAGCTGATGCGCGCGCGCGTGGCTCCGTACTGTCCTCTGATGCCTACTTCCCCTTCGCTGATGGAGTCGAAGCCGCGGCCAAAGCTGGTGTCACCGCGATTATTCAGCCTGGAGGCTCTATTCGCGACGAAGAAGCGATACGTATGGCCAACCATTACGCCATCGCGATGGTCTTTACTGGCCAACGCCACTTCAGGCATTAAATTGCCCAAAAGTGAGAGCGTGCTGAGAAAGACTGCGGTCTTTCTCAGCACGCTCTCACTTTT
>JBEVTI010000082.1:0-10699 GCA_041156125.1 Candidatus Paraktedonobacter carboxidivorans | reverse complement strand
GAGCATCGCCTCCGGGTCTCGCTCTGTCAATGGCATCGTGTACCTCCTCATGAAAGTATTTCCACAGCAAATATAACCGATATGGGTATATACTGTCAAGCTCTTGACGATCTCAAGTCCTTTATGTTGGGAGCATCTCTTGCACCACTCGCAAAGCAGAAGCAGCAGAACTGTGGCTGGAATGTTAGTAGCTTGTTGGTTTTTCCAGGCGTTTGTGCAGACCAGGCGCGCCGCGTCTGGTCTGCACAAACGCCTCTATTTCCTGGAGGTTGGGAAGCAAATCAAGAATTACCTATCTTTTGTTTTTCCTCTGTGGCCAGGGTAGCCTGCGGGATATTAAGTTTCTCGAAAAAAGCCTGGGTAGCCTGAGTACTGGCCTCGTTCACGGCCAGAGGTGCCTGGCTTTGCGCGGGAGTCGCGACAACGGTGCGCAGTGGCCGTTTGCCGGCTGGCTGGGCGATGACTCTGGCCACCGCTTCAGCTACATCCTGTGGATTGGGAGGTGTCGCGGAACGATTCTCAGAGTAAAATGGCGTTGAAAATCCGGCAATCGCGGCCTGATAGAGCGCGGTACGTTCAGTATCCGCCGCCATCTGCCGTTTCGCGGAGATAGGCGTAGGATAGGTGCCAGGCTCAATGATGGCGGCATCGATGCCGAAGGGCGCGAGCTCATAACGATACGACTCGGTGAGTCCCTCCAGAGCAAACTTGGTTGAGCCGTACAGACCAAGAAAGGGCAGGCCTAGCCGCCCGGCTATTGAGCCGATTTGTATCAGCAAGCCACTACCCTGCTCGCGCATATATGGGATGGCCGCGCGGTTCACACGCAGGACGCTAAAGACATTTGTATCGAATTGCTGTTGGGCCTGCTCAATGGTGAATGCTTCAATTGGACCATTATAAGCCACGCCAGCGTTATTGACCACGACATCAAGACGACCTGCAATCTTTACAACGGACGCAATTGCCTGCTCCACAGAGGCCTCGTTAGTCACATCGATCTCGACGATATGCAGGGTAAGCGCCTCCTTTTGAGCAAGTCCACGGAGCTCTTCTGCCGCGTCCGCGTTCTTGCCCTGCGTCGCTCGCATGCCCGCGAAAACGCTATGGCCCTGGCGCGCCAGGGTTTCAACAGTTAGCCGCCCAAAGCCACTGTTACTGCCAGTGACGAGGATTGTTTGCGCCATTACTATGCTGCCTTTCTTTTTCACACGACAAAATGGTCTTCTCAACTCTTTCAGGCCGTAGGGCAAAACTCCTGTACAGGCATGCCGCCAACCTTTTGCTCAGAAAGTCCGCTCCAGATTTGGGGTAGGCGACTGAGTCATCTGCAAACTCAGCTATTTACCAAACGATGCGGCGGTAAAGCCGCCAGGGACGGGAGTTTTGCCCGCTATTTTAGGAAGCTCCAGGGATAAAAGCCACACGCAGCCATACAGCCAGTTTCTCTAGCAAATCATGCATTTGCGCTGGCTGGAGAGTCTGGCACCCCACGGGGTTTCGCTTATAGCGTGTCTCATATTTATGTGAAATGCAAACTGAAGCAAGAAGCATTTCCATTCAGCTTTATTACTGAAGCAAGAAGCATTTCCATTCAGCTTTATTTCAGATTGCTGAATATAATTGATCTCAGCGTACCGATATATGAAGCTATTTTAAACCAGGGAGGATTCCATGCATTGGATGAAAGATCAGCGGCTTTTTCTGCTGTTATTTCTGCTTATGGTGCTGGCCAGTTGTTCATCCACGGCTCATTTGGCCTCAAAGCCCACCTCTGTTGTGCCTGCGCCTTCTCCATCAAGCGTAGAGGCCGGGGTGCCTACCCCTTCCAGGACGGAGCTCGCTCCTATCCCGACCAATTGTTCGCTCTCAGCCCTGCCAGGCACGAAACTCTTTCCCAAGGGCTGGGGCGGTTATCTGGTAGACATGACGCTAGTTGGAAAATCTCCCATCTGGGCCCAGATTAACCCGGATTTACAGGAAGTTCTCCAACCTGGCACCGCTGACAATCCCTGGACAGGAACAAAGATTATATGGGAGGAGGCGGTTCAAAACTTTCATCAGAAAGTTACCGTTCAAGTCAAAAACCTGGCAACAGGTGATCTGGCCTGGTGGGGCCAAGGAAATGCGCCACCAGTGATGTCTGTTCTGGTTTTGGATACATCTCCCAACGCTAATGATCATGGCTCACCTGTAACTGGCTGGAACGAATGGGGCAGCGTGTTGTATCTCTTGACCTCGGGCTGCTACTCCATGGATGTCACCTGGCCCGGAGGTGCGTGGCATGTAGTGTTCGCGGCTGGCAGGTAAGAGGCCGTCAGATCATCTCCAATGCGACTTTTACCCCTATAGAAACCATAGGGGCAAAAGTCGCATTGGAGATGGCTTGACGGATTTTTCATGTATATGCTAAAGTACACATATATTTCTGTAACTGATTTTTCATGGCTTACAATCAATTTAATACGTGATCGACGTGCCGGGCAATAAGTCGCATATATTGCCTTGTCCCTGTTGTGAGGGCAGGTGGTGGATGTGAGAGGTTTTCTCGCAAAGCGCCGAAATTTTGAGATTAGATGTGGAATAGCAAGCTTATTATGAAGGAGCAGCAGATCATGACACAGGACATCGATAGGTTTATCCAATTGGCAAAGAGGTTCTCCCTGATTGACCATTTCGGTGAACTGCCGCCCGCGCCTCCCTGGGGTGATTCACCAACTCTGGGGGCGGTATTGGATGCCATTGCCAGTGGGGCTCCGGCGCTTCCGTCGCTCTATATGGATGGCTATGTCTTGCCCCTGGTAGATCCGCCTTATCATCGTCCTTTGTCGCGCATCTTGCTGAACTCTTCTTCCCAGGAGATCGAGGCCATCACAGGGGCAGTCTATCAGCATGCATCCGCGAGCGAAGTACAACAGCCGCTCCAACGCTTTCTAGCCGTCATATCCAATCTTTATCGCTCGTTTTTGTCAAAAGACAAGCGTATTCCCCTGCAGATACCCTTGACCTCGACTGTGCCGCCGTTGGCAGTCTTCCAATCTTCGGGAGAGTCTGGACCATTTACGCTGCCCTGTGACGAGACACAGGCCTTGTTTGGCTCAACTATAGGCGTTGTCTCTTTGCCCTCAACCCTCCACGATCATCCAGTGCTCTGGTCCTCGCTTGCTCATGAAACTGGCGGGCACGATGTCACGCATGCAGATCCGAACCTGCTGCCTGAACTGGCCCGAGGAGTACGGACCCTCTTTAGCACCGAGGCGCTACCGGCAAGCTTATTGAATGTGAACCCGCAAGAGGTCTTAAGTTCGCTTGACCCGGCCTCACTAACATCGCCTCTCAGCGAAGCGCAGACCTACGGCTTACTCTGGAGCTATTGGATCGACGAGAGCACCGCCGATATCTACGGTCTCCTCAATATCGGGCCGACCTTTGCCGTGAATCTAGCGGCCTATTTTGCGGCGATCAGGTATCGCGCAAGCCATGGGCTGATCCCGTTGCCCCAACTTGCCACCTCATCCTCAGAATCAGTAGTGATTGATGCTCACCCCACGGATATTCTGCGCCTGCACCTGGCAATTGGCGCGATCAGGACGCTCAGTGGTCTCGCGCCAACAGAGCGTGATAACTATATTGCTTTGCTGGAAGAGATTGCCGCACGTGTTGCGCCCCAGGAGACGCCTGTAGACGTGACAATCCAGGGCTTTATTCCCATTAGTGCCCAGACCTTCGTCTACCTCAACCTGACAAAGCCGCTGGCAGAGATAAAAATCACGGCCCAGAGTGTTGGAGCTTATCTCGCCACCGCCCAACTCGCTGCTCTGGCAGGTCACAGCATCCAGGATATAGAGACATGGGATGATGCAGATGAAAGCAAAGCGCAGCTAATCTCGGCAACTTTACAGCAGCAAGCCTCTGTAGTGGACATGGGAGACGACGCCCAATTGCTTGCGGGCGCGACCCTGGCCCTGTTTGCCCAACCAGCCAGCTATGATGTCGTCACCGAGCTACTCGCCCGGGCCCTTGATCGCAGCTATGCACTTGATCCCATCTGGAATAGCCCACAGATGTAGGGCAAGCAGGCCATGCTATAAAATGCATAGGAGAATGGGAGCGAGATGAGAGCGCCGCCGCGTCGAGCTCGTCTCACTCCCACGCGCACCAACTTAAGCAAGCAGCCAGTTCATCTTTGCTCACTCATAGCGTAGCACTTCTTGTAAGCGCAAACGGGAGGCGCGCAGGGTAGGACCGACGCTTGCAAGCAGCGTCACCAGCATGACAAAGCCAAACGTCGTCAACATCAGCACTGGAGAAACAAAGAAATCGAAGGGGACAATCAAGGCGCTAAGCAGGCGAATGATCCCATAAGCGCCTGGAATGCCGAGCAGCGTACCCAGGCCCCAGGCCAGCAATGAGAGTGCTGTACTTTCGAGCCAGAAGACCCCGGCGATACGTCTCCCTTGCGCCCCAAGTGCGCGGAGAATACCTATTTCAAGACGCCGTTCAAGCACTGATGTCGAAATGGTACTGAACAGTCCCAGAAGTCCGACCAGAGCCACAATAATGGCAATAGAATAGAAGAGTACATAGATAATCAGATCAATGCTTTGCGCCTGTGCGGTCATTGCTTGCAGAGTGGTGACTTGCGGCTGCATGCCCAGGTTGCTCAGTGTGCCGTTGACCTGTCCCGCTAACTGATTCACTGCCCCTTCTGTATGATCCCGCGCCTGTATCATCGTCATCATGGTGTCTGCCGGGAGCCGTAGCAAATTGATGTTTACATTCTCAAGTGTGGTAAATGCTTCTCCTATCCCTCCAGATACAGTGAGATCATGGACAATCCCAACGACCTTCCAGCTTACCTGTGTAGTGTCTGCTGTCAGCGTTAACATATTCCCAACCTGGAGGTGCAGTTTTTGCGCCGCCAGATCACTCAGGACGATGGTGTTGACATCGGAAACCGTTAGCCAGCGCCCGGAGACCAGATGGTACTGGTAGAATTGTGTCCGGGCCTCCAGACCCGTAAGCGCGAGATCGCCCTGCCGAGTGCTGGCTGTCACGGATATTCTCGGTTCGACCCGCTCTACATGCGCAAGGGCCTGCACCTGCTGTAACATGTTCTCATAAATGCCAGGCCGATATTTAATCGCTCCCCATTGGGCGGTCAGGTCGCAGTCAAAGGCGTTTGCCTGCTGGTCCAGGGTAAAACCAATAGAACTGGTTGTGATCTGTACCGCCAGAAACACGGCGCAGGAAAGCGTCAAAGCGAGCAGCGTCAGATCCGTTTACGGAAGATCCCTCGTACGCCCAATCAGACAGTCTGGGGAACCCACGCCAAGGCGGTCTGTTTGCCAGAACCGGCGCTGATTCCATAGGCTGCCATCGCTTCGCGAACGGTAATCCTCGTCCCTTGCCACAAAGGAGCCAGCGCGGCCAGCAATGGAAGGCACAGACCCACCAGCATGCTCACGCCGAGAAGCCAGGGCGAGACCTGGAGAGGACCAGGATCAAGCTGGATGATTCCAGCAAACAAAGCGGCAAGTTGCTCACCCGCGCCAATGCCAGCCGCCAGGCCCAGGATAGTTCCCACCAGGCTATAGATACCAACAGAAATCAGATACCCCCACATAATCGTCCAACGCGTGCCGCCCAGCGCCTTCATCGTCCCGATAATTCTCATCTGTTCCGTTACCAGAACGGTGATAGTGTTGATGATCAGCATGCCCGTTAACAGCAGTGCAATCAGCGAGAGCACGCGCATCACCAGAAGCATTGAATAGCGTGGATTTGCCGCTGCCTGACGGCCCGATAATGCTAAACAGACTTTGCGCTGGAATAGTAAAGGTCACATTATCTAAGATGCCTGTTTTGCGCCCATGCGTCTCGATAACCCGCGAGATATGCCCGACTTGGATTAGTGAATTCATGCCCATATGTATTGCTGCTCCTTTATGAAGAGAATCCCTGGCAATAACCATGTTCCTGGCTGCCGTTCCGAGTGTAACCGCACCAGGCAGGTTGTGTCTTCGTAGAATATGCGATGAAAGAGCAACGGAAATTACGATCGTAATCTCCACAATGTACAACGCCGGGGTGCGATGGTATACTGAAAAACAAGCAAAGCAGCCTGGAGATGCTGACCATAAAAATGGCCAGAGGAAAAGCCTCTGCGTCAATTACAACATTGCAAGAAGAGAGGCGACACATTTATGACGCGTACTGTTCGTCTTCCTCGCTGGCTGTTTCTCCTCTGGTCAGGATTGGTCTACCTCTGGGGGATACTGGGCTATTTCGGTGCGGGTTGGGGAACCGACTGTCACCGTATCTGGGGAGTAGCTGAAGCCTGCTACACGACGTTTTTTCCCGCGCTAAACACCTCATCTTTTCAGTTCAAGCTTGGACCAGATTTGCCTGCGCTGCTGATCTTTACGGTCTGTGCGGCGCTCTCTTGCTTGCTTGGCCAGGTTGTGCTCGCGCTGAAGATCGAGCGCCAGCTTTACTGGCTGGCCTGCCTGCTTCAGGGAGTTCTCGTACTGGTCGCCAAACTGGCCATGCAAGGCGCTGTTAGTACCTTTGGTGACGGTCTTGCCCTGTGCTTTTTTATAGCGCTCTGTGTGCAGGCTCTCCTCGTACTCAAACAACCACGACCAGTGATGACAGCAACCGCGGGATATTTCTTGCTGTTTTCCTTCGGGATGTCTCTCGATGGAGGTTGGCAATATCTCTGGCAGGCGCGTTTACCTTTCATTGGTTACTCAATCCTGATCCCCTTTCTGGTGACGCTGGTGGTATTCTACATGATGCATATCCACGCGCATCAGCGTTTAAGCATGACACACCGTCAGCTTGAGCTTGCCTACAAGCAACTTGCCGCATCAAACAGGCAGATCGAGTCCTTGACCCTCTTGACGGAACGGCAAAGGATTGCGAGAGATCTTCACGATACTTTGTCTCAGGACCTGGTCGGGCTGATTCGCCAGCTTGACATGGTTGAGGCTCATTTACGGTTGCAGCATGGTGAACGCGCACTCACTATTGTGCAAGATGCGGCTCAGTCGGCACGAACTGCCTTAACGGAGGAGGCGCGCGGGACAATAGAGAACCTCAGAATATTGACGACAGATACATCATGGCCGCAAGCTGTGCTCCAAGAGATCGAACATTTCCAGGCAGCGACAGGAATTGCCTGTGAGTATGACCTGACGGCCCTTTTAGATCTCTCTGAACCCGCGCATGAACAGGTGTTGCGCGTGATACGTGAGGGATTTACCAATATCGCGCGCCATGCCCAGGCACAGCGTGTCTGGATACAGACCAGCGTAGACCAGGAGAGACTGCAACTCCCTATTTTCCTGTACAGCGGGTAAAATTCGTGAGTTTGCAGTAAAAAATCTTGACAGTTGAACAACTTGTAAGTTATAGTAAGTATAGAAGTATGGAGTTGCAAAAGATCCAGGATATTTACATATCATGTTGGATAAGTGTGTCATCCAAGGATGTGCATCAGTAATACAATGACTACTTCAAAGGCTATTCAGCGGTCCCTATATGCTGACCAGCGACAACGAAACGAAATCACCTCTGAGCCCGGGCGGTACAGAGGTAAGGGGCGTTGTACAAATGCCTGGATAGGAAAGAGGTATGGCTGGAGGTAGATACCGCATTCTGCATGCCTCTGAGGCGGCAGCACAACCTATACCGCAGTACCTGAGCCTTAATTATGCCAATATTTTCAAAATTCAACGTGTAACAAATCCTTTCCCCTTGCGCCCAATCAGTTTTTCCCGCCTCAGTTCGTATCTTGAATGCCCCAATTGTGCCCTGGAACAGCAGCGCCGGCGCGCTAAACGCGAACCACGTCACTTTAGCACATTGCACCAGGCCAGTCTGTTCGCGGCCAGAGAACCCGATCCACGCCTGGTAGGCACACTGCTGCATGCCGTCGTAGACCTTTTGCACGATCCCCAGGGTCCACTTGAGGCTCAACAGCAGGCTTCGCTGCTCACAGAACCTGTTGTGCTGACAAGATTTATTCGATACGACTTACTGAACGCTCTGCGCGAGGTGGGTAAGCTCAAGCTTGCGATGTTTTTCGCTGAGATTGCGGCCTGTGAGGAGATGCTCTGTGCGGTGGTTTTGCATCCATTGCTGAACTATCAGCGGGAGTTAGAGCGGACGGGCGCGACAGTCTTCGCGGCGGCTGAGCGTTTTCAGTTTAAGCTGTTATCAACGGGCAAGACCTTCGAGGGCCATCGGGATTGGGGTGGGTATGTCGGGCTGGTGGGCGAGTTTGACCAGATTCGTTTGCATAATCGTGGCGAGGGCGACAGGCCAGCGATTATGGAGTTTAAAAAGGGTCTGGGCAAAAAGCGCAGCTGGGACAGGTGGGCACAGGCCCTGGAAGCACGGCTGGCGGGGTCTAACGTACCCACGCGCGGCGATGATTTGCTGGAGCCTGGCCTTGCTCACGCCTTTCAATTGATGGTCTACTGGCTGGCCTTCCAGACGCGCTGGGATGTAATGAGCCGGCTCTTAGCTGCCAGGGGCCAGGTTGACGAACTGCCGATGTCGCTGCACCAGGAACTTGACCTGATTATCTACAATTTGCACGATAGCTGCCAGTATCAGCTTATGCCTACGGATTTCCCGGAGGCTCTGCTGGCCGTGACAAACTGCATCTTTTACGCTAATTGGGCCATGAAAAGCGGCTATGCCTGGCAATCGCCAGAACACGACTGTGGAAAAACACAGCTGCTGAGCGACGTGCCTAATCCACAGATTCAGGTCGGGGCCAGCTCTGTCTCCGCCGAGCAGTGCTACGAGCTGGCCACAGAGGCCTTCCGGCGCTTTAGCCTGACCGTGCGCTGGCGCAAGCTGCCGTTACTTTAGCGGTAACGCCTGCTATGGCTCTTCTCGCGCGGGCTGCGTTTCTGGGCGTGCTGCTGTTTGCCGGCGTTAATGGTCTCGTTAACACGCTCACCCACAGACCAGTTTCCGTAGCGCCAGGTCATAAAACCGCGTGGCATAAGGGGAGGCGCGGCCCGGCGGATTTTGAATGGCTGGGGTTTATCTTTTGTGCGATAGCTTGCAAGTGCCAACACAAGCGTAACAAGCGCGCAGATGCTCAAGAAAATAAGGGCTATCATCTTCTATCTTGCCTTATTGCTGTTATGATAAGATAAAGATCATCCACTTTAGTAAACGCAAAGGCCAGGCGAAAGTTCAATCCGTAGAGAAGGCTTTTCGTCTTCGTAGGAAGCGCGACCGGAGAGGATGCTCCGGCCTTGCCTGACGCCGCATCAGGGTGCGAAATATTCAGGATGAAAGAGGCGCAGAGTGTCTGCGGCCAGTTTTTCAGTCAACTCTTCCTCTACCCAGGGGTAGAGTTCGGGATGCTCATAGAAGACGACTGGCATATCGTGTTCCTGTTCATAGACCAGGAAATGCTCCCAGGGCTGGCCAATTTTGAGCGCCTCCTTACTCAAAAGCGCGTGGGCCTGGGCTGTTTCGATCAACAGACCTCCGTTGTTAGCGGTTTCGACCCAGAAAATCCCTTCAGCTAATTCTTGCATCGTGCTTGCGTTCCCCCAGGGGGTTGGCATCCTCTCCATGATAAACGCTCTGTTTTCTGGCACAACAGTAGCCCTTGTGGTTTCGCCTGCTCGGCTTTATTTATTGGTGTGGCTCTGTATACTGTAGCATATTTAGCGAGATTTTTGGAGTGCTTTTAGCACTTTTTGCGGGCAATATATATAGCTTGAAAAGCTATATATTGCCTGCTTTATGCAAAAGCATGTGAGTTACCCCTGATTTTGTAAAATCAGGACAAACACTCTGCTTATTTTGCAGGTCGCCGCAAGCGACCTGCAAAATAAGTAAAAAAGGTTTTATTGGGGCACAGCCCCAGGCCCCAGTCAGAGGACTGGCCGTCCTCTGCACGCCTGCTTGTTTTGCGAGCACAGCAAGATCCAGAAAAATTGGCTACCGTTGGCGAACGCTTCTTCTGGACTCCTCGGCGCCTCTGGCACCTCGCAGCGGCTCATAAAAGGAGTTCGCCAACGGTATCAAAATTGGGGATGACTCATATGGTGCATAAGGAGTGACCCTCAGCCTCACATCAGTTGTTGAAGTAGTGCTCTTCGAGGTCCGGGAGAAGTCGCGGGTGCATAGGCTGCCATCCCAGGAGTTCCTGGGTCCGTGCATTCGACCTTGGCATGTCTCGCGCCGCCACGGTGCTGAGAAAAGGGCCGAAGTGGGCGTTTGCCTCTTCACGGGAAATGCTGACCACTGACAGGTTCAGGTGGTGACCGATGACGCTGGCGATGTCGCGGAATGGCACACCCTCATCGCCGACCCCGTCAAGTCGTGATCCCGCCGGGGCGCTTTCCAGTGCCAGGCGGTACAGGCGCGCCGCATCGAGGCGATGGACGGCAGGCCAGCGGTTGGACCCGTCGCCGACATAGGCAGAGACGCCCTTCGCGCGGGCAATGGTAATCAGTCTGGGCATGAAGCCGTGCTTGTCGCCCTCGCCATGCACGGACAGAGAGAGAGAGACGACCGATGCTCGCACTCCAGCCAGTGCAAGCACTGCGTTATCCGATGCCTCCCCGTTTATGTGAGGGGTGGTCACAAACGGCTTGCCTGTGCCCTCAAGTGCCGCCCCCATCGTCTGGACGGCGCGCAGATCGGTGGCTAGCGCGGC
>JBEVTI010000081.1:0-11597 GCA_041156125.1 Candidatus Paraktedonobacter carboxidivorans | reverse complement strand
GAATGGCCTGTCCTCTTGGGGTCAGCTCGCCTGTCTGCGCTTCGGTCAGCAAAAAGCGATTCTGCTCGGTTAAGAAAAAACCAGGCGCGATGGCATTCACGCGTAAATGGGTGCCATATTTCTGAGCCATATGCACGGCCAGCCATTGGGTAAAGTTGCTCAGCGCGGCCTTCGCGGCGCTATAGCTCACAATGTTGGTCAAGGGACGCAGAGCGGACATCGAGGAAATGTTGACAATACATCCCTGCCCTCGTTCAGCCATGCCGCGTCCCAGAATCTGAGTGGCAAGGAGTGTGCCAGTAAAATTCAGGTTAAAAACATTCTCAACAGCCTGGAGGTCCAGATCAAAAAACGAGCGCTCGGCTGAAATGGTTGCGGCTGGTTTATTTCCACCGGCGGCATTAAGCAAAATATCAGGCGACCCAAACGCACTCGTGATCTTTTGCAAGGCCTCTTCCAGCGAATTGCGCTCGCACACATCACCTACGATACCCAGAACCTCACTACCTTGTGCGCGTATAGCCTGCACCGCTGCTTCAACTGTTTCCGGGCGTGAACCCAGAATGGCCACACGCGCTCCCGCTTCCGCCAGGGCGCGAGCCATAACTTTACCCAGCACACCACTCCCGCCTGTGACCACTGCTGTCTGTCCTTGTATGTTGAACAATAGATTATGATCTGCCATAGCTTTATCCTCTATCTGCTTATTTCATCGTCGTCGTGAAAACGGTGCAAGCCTCTGTTTAGCGGCTGGCCCAGAGCATGCCGCGCTGCATAATTGTCTGTGCCTCGTAGACATCGAAGTCGCTTCTCACGTGGCCGAGCGATGAGTAGAAGACGCGTCCCTGGCCCCAGTATTTTTTCCACACCACTGGCATGACGCAACTGGCAATCCAGGGCGCGTGCTCTCCAGAGAAGGTTGTAGTTGCCAGAACCTCTATCAGCGGATCAACGTGCATGTAGTATTGTTCTGAATGCATCGTGAAGTCGCTCAGTCCGGCTACAATGGGATCAGTTGGTTTGCTGATGTGGACCGTATAGTCAATGATATTGCCGGGATGAGCTACCCATTGGCCACCGACCATAAATTGATACTCGGTATTCTGGCGAAACGCATCTGCCATACATCCATGCCAGCCTGCCAGGCCCGTGCCCGCTTTGACTGCTGAGAGCAAGCCTTTTTCCTGTTCCACGCTGATTGTACTCATGGTCCAGATTGGCACAATCAGATCTAAGCTCTGCATGATCGTTTGATCGGTATAAATATCTAGCGTGTCAGAGATCAGTGTTTGATAGCCCTGACTCTCTAGAAAAGGCGCGAAGAGTCTGGCACCTTTTTCTGGCTCGTGTCCTTCCCATCCTCCCCATACAAGTAGCGCTGATTTCATATTTCTTCCCTGATTAAACTAGCGGACCCATAGAGGGTTGACCCCAGGAGACAGTACCGACAACCTGGAGTGGTAGTAATCCATCGGGTTGGAATGACAATAGCAAGTTTCTGACCTGTTGATCAAAGTCTGCGGCTTTTTGCGCGCCCATCATTTCTCTGGAGAAGGCACTGCGGGAATGCATACCCTCAATAAAGTCGTCAATGGTCTGCGTAAACGGAACCGGTGTCGTTTCCTGTTCGCCTTGCTTGTGGAACCAGCCGCGCCTTTCCAGTTCTTTTACCATACTCGTGGACTCGTGTCCCCGGCGCGTATCAAAGTTAGCGCGCAAGTCCCTGAGTTCAGCGCTCCAGGGCGTAGGCAGCGTATGGCGATAGGCCAGGGCGACTACACCAGCGGGCGTCAGCAGGGTGCAAAAGCGTGGAAAGGCCACAGACCACTCGGTCCAGTGAATGCTTGAACCAGCGGTAATCAAGGCATAAGGCGGGGTCAGTGGCACCTCTTCGACCTTGCCGTGAAGCCAATGTAAACCTGGGAGATCTCCATCGGGGAGTTGCTTGCCATGCTCAAGCATATGCTCAGAAAAATCAACAGCATCGACGCGCTCGACATGACTGGCGAGCCTGCGGGCAAGATCGCCAGAGCCGGCCCCTACATCGAGTATGGCGCGCGGCTCATCTTTAAGCAGGTTTAGCAGGATAGTAAAGACCGCGTCAGGATATGGTGGCCGATAACGGTAGGCATCGACAACCTGTTGATCTTTGAAGGTTTCAGCGTATGCTGAGCCATAATGCTCCGGCTTGGGCTCCATCTTTTGTTTCCCTTTTTAGCTCCGACTTATGAGAGCTAGAGGATTATAACCTCCAGCATTTCTGCTTCTACTTACTTGCCTTAAACGGTCTCGTGCTGGTCTTCTCTGGTCTCCCAGGCGCGGATACAGGTAGTGACAAAGATCAAATCTCAAACGTTTCAGTTGGTGCGCGAGGTTTCCACCAGTTCTCGCCCTCATCCCAGGTGGCTTCAGGCTGAGCGGTAAGCATCTGCTCCGTGCTGCTCATTGGAGAAGCCAGGTGCTCCATTTTGCGAAAGGCAGCGTTTTCGATCAGCAGGGTTGTCGTCGGCCTGATATGCTGTTTCCTCTGGCGTTTTGAGTTGGAAACAGCGGATTGGGCAAGCACCGGCGGCTGAGATAGCTCCTCCTGATTTGCCAGGGCCAGCGCCTTTTGCCAGAGTTGGGCGGCGTGTTCCGCGAGATTAGCCGCTCGTTTCATCTGAGCCGCGGCCTGCTGAGCCAGGTCTAACGATTGTTGCAGGTGGTCCTCCGGGAGAGATTCCATCTTTCTTCTTCCTCCACTTTTCTCTCTATCTCCATGACCAGCATCTCTGGTTCACTATATCACAGGCGTCCGTAAAGGGCCAGCAGAGTTTCTCAAAAGTCTTTTGCCCCGCCCGCCCACCCTGAGGAAACTGAGAGAGTGGGGAGGGATCTTGCAAAGCGAGAAGGCGATTTTGCAACAGCCCTGCTCGGAAGTGAGCAATAGTATTATGCGCCAACAAAGAGAAGCACAGCGGCTCGCTTACCCTCAATCCGCTGTGCTTCTCTTTAGAGTGGGAGTTTATCTAGAGGCGTACTCTGTTGGGTCGGGGATGCCCGCGAGTTCAAAGGCTTCGCGCCTTTCGTTGCAGGTCCCACAGGTCCCGCAATGTTTATCCTCACCCTTATAGCAACTCCATGTATCGGCGTAAGGCACCTGTAAAGCGCTGCCTAATTTGACGATCTGATGTTTGCCGAAGTACAGAAAAGGCGTGATCAATTGTAGTTTTGGGTTGCCAAAGCCCTCAACAGCGTGATGCTGCATATGATTAAAGGCTGTAATAAACTCAGGGCGACAGTCTGGGTAGATAAAATGGTCGCCGCCATGTACGCCCATGGCCACTATCTCCGCGTTCTCCGCGACCGCGATCCCATAGGCCAGGGAGAGCATGATGGCATTGCGGTTGGGGACAACGGTAATCGCCATTGTGGGCGCTGCATAATGGCCATCAGGCACCTCGATAGCGTCAGTGAGCGCGGACCCCTTGAGGTATTTACCGATATGGCTCAGATCAATAATGTCGAATTCCGCGTCGAGCCTTCTGGCACATAATTCGGCAAAGGCCAGTTCTTTTTTATGGCGCTGCCCATAATCAATTGAGAGTAAGTGCAGATTGTAGCCCTCCGCGTGAAGAAGATATGCCAGAGTGACGCTGTCTAATCCACCGCTGACAATTGCGATCGCTTTTGACTCCATGATAAACACTGCTTCCTTTCCAAGTACCTGCGTCAATACTTTTAAACAGCCTAACATGCTTGCACATATCTGTCAAAATGGCTGTTTTACCGTCCGTAGGGGCAAAGGTACCGTACGGGCATGCCGCCAGCCTTTTGCACAGAAACCCCTCCCCTGGTTTGTTTGTAAGTGTTTGAGTTGGTCGGCAGCTCTGCTGCCGACCAACTCAAACACTTACAAACAATGCGGCGGCAAAGCCGCCAGCTACGGTTATCGTTCTCCGCAATAGAGCTAAAGGCTGTGTTTGATAACTGCGCGTGGCGGATGATAAGATGAGCTATAGCGGACTGGCTGTACCAGAGCGTCAAGATAGAGGGCTTCCGCCTGCAGGAGGTGTATACAATGACGATACTTATCACTGGCGGCACGGGCTTTATTGGCTCTGAGGTGGTGCGGATGTTGCTTAAACGGGGAGAGCAACGACCGGTGGTTTTCCACGCGAGCGGCAATGCGCGGCGGCTGGCCGATGTGCTTGAACAAGTGGAACTGATCACGGGCGATCTGGCCAATTTTAGTCATGTGCTGGACGCGGTGAAGAGGGTGCGCCCGGACGTGATCTATCATCTGGGCGCAATGCTCTCAACTCCTAGCGATGCTGATCCCGCGGCGGCTATGCAGACAAATGTGATGGGAACCTTTCATGTGTTGGAAGCCGCGCGGCTTTTCGCTGTGCCACAGGTGCTTTTTTCCAGTTCCATCTCGACCTACGCGCTTGATATCGCGGGCGAGGTAGTCGATGATGCTACAATCCAGCGTCCACTACAGTTTTATGGCGCGACCAAGCTGTTTGGCGAACACCTGGGCCTCTTTTACAAACGCCGCTATAGCCTGGATTTTCGCGGCGTGCGCTATCCTTCAACCGTTGGTCCAGGCGTGAAAACGCCGGGCGCAATGCAGTATACCTCGTGGATGAATTGAGGAATGCGCCAGGGGCCATGCCTTTACCGCCTGGGTGCGGCCTGAGACGCGTCGGCCTGTGATTTATTTTAAGGACGTAGCTCGGGCGCTTATAGAGCTGGCTCAGGCACCCCTTGAGCAGATCAAGTCAGTCAATTATCTACTGGCTGGTACAACTCCTATCGCCAGCGCGGGCGAACTGGCTGAGATGGTGCGCGCCAGAATTCCAGGTGCGCGCATTGAATTTCAACCAGATCCCAAAATTCAGGCCATTCTCGAGCGCCTGAACGTGCGCTTCGACGATCAGCGCGCGCGCTCAGAATGGGGCTGGACTCCTCATTATACTCAGGAACAGATCATCGATGATTTCCTGCGCGAACTTGCACTTTAATCCTCTGTCTGTTTTTTGCGCGTGGGGTACCAGCATCCCACGCGCAAAAACGGGCATTCATACTATTTCCAGAGTTCCTCTGAGGCGAGGCGAGCGCCTTCGACCAGGGCCTGGAGTTTGGCCCAGGCAATGCTTGGGGCGATGGCGCTGGAGCCTGCGAAGGTGTCAAAGCCACAGTCTGTGCCAGCAATGATGTTTTCGCGGCCCACGACGCGAGCAAAGCGCACAATGCGTTGCGCGATCACTTCTGGATGCTCGACATAATTAGAGCACGAGTCAACCATGCCAGGAATGAGAAGCTTATCCGTGGGTAGATGCACTTGCTCGAAGACATTCCATTCGTGCTCGTGGCGCGGATTAGCGGCTTCGAGGGAGAGTGCGCCGCACTGAATCTTTAGCAGCAGATCGATGAGATCTTTAAGTGGAACATCCCGGTCATGGGGTCCATTATAATTGCCCCAGCAGACATGCACGCGTACCTGCTCGGATGGAATATCCTTGAGGGCATAATTGAGCACTTCCACATTGCGCTGGACATATGCGCGGAACTCGGCCAGGGGAGCATCAGCAAAACGTACATGGCGTTGCATCGCCAGGTCCGGGCAATCCAGTTGCAGTGAGTAGCCAGCGGCCACAATTGCCTGATACTCATAGCGCATCGCGTCCGCCAGGGCGAGCAGATAGCTTTCTTCATCGGGATAATAATGATTTTCCACCACCTGAGCGATAGCCCCAGGCGAGGCTGCGGGCAGAAAGACTCCCTCGGGCTGCACCTCCTCTAAGGCAGCTTGCAGATTGGCGAGATCGCGTTGAACGACCTCCGGGTTGCGCAGACTGATGGGACCGGTACAGGCTGGAATAAAGTTGCGCCCACCGCCATCATTACGCCTGTGTACATGCAGATCTGGATGATCCAGTACATCGCGCACAACGAGATCCGCCGACTGACCGCTGAAGCCCGCGAGCCGATCTTTGACATAGTTAGCAAAGCCGATTTTGCTCATCTCGCCATCGGAAATAATGTCCAGGCCAAGCGCTATCTGGCGTTTGACAGCAGTCGCGACCGCGTCCTGGACCGTTGCGGCGATCTCGCGCGCATCGATTGGTTGCCCCTGTTCTCTGGCAAACATCACCTGCATCAGCTTGTCTGAGCGAGGCAGGCTACCAGCGTGAGTAGTCAGGATTCTCTCGGTGCTGTGTTTCATCGTTAAATCTCCGGTTCTCTCTCTATTCAGGCCCAGCAGTCCCTGGTCCCGACTCGACTTAGCCTGGTTGACCGTGGTGTGGCTCAGGCTTTGCGCGCCTATTCAGCAGCGCGGCCTGAGCATCCATGACCAGTTGGGGCAGCGCTGGTGGATATCCGCGTATCCCGACTCGTTGCGCTGGGGAGGCATGAGTGATGAAAATATCGCAGACTGGTTGGAAACCTGCGCGGGCGACGCTGCGTTGCGAGGGCAGATTCGTATTGTCTGTGCCAATCCAGATGCGATGCAGACCCAACTGATGCAGCGTCCAGCTCATATAGACCAGGAGCGCGCAATAGATGCGCTGTCCCCGGTAATCTGGCAGGGTCGCGCAGTTCCAGATATAGGCTTCGCCTGCCTGTAGCCGGATATGCAGGCTTACCTCGCCAATCTCCTCCTGATCAAAAGTGATCCAACCATAGCTCACCAATGTGCTTGCGATCCTGCCGATATAACAATGCTGCCCGCGCGAAGCGCTGTAGGACTGTTGTTGGCCTATCCAGATCCATGGCCCGGGCTAATTCCTGAGCCACTTCGGGTCGGGCTCGTGTAAAGATCGCTGACACCTGGGGAACGGGACCAGGCGGCAGTGGCTGGTCCAGATCCAGGGTCCAGAGCGTGACTCGTGGCAGCGCCTCGCTCTCGGCAGACCAGATCATCGGTGGGTTACTTCCGTGATGGACGGGGCTTTGCGCCGGGTCAGTTCAGTGATGGCGTCGGCCAGGTGCTCATCCTGGATGTTATAGGCTCCAGCCGCTACCCGCAACTGGTGCGCCAGGGCAAGCACATCGACAATGCTATAGCCTTCGGGAGGCACGAACTTATAACAGGCCATTTCGAGCAGTTGCCCGTTGGGATCTCTGAAATAGATCGAGTCCATGAACCCGCGGTCAATATTGCCGGTATTCCAGATGCCGCGTTCATTCAGACGTTGGGCAATCTGGGTGTAGGTGGCGTGTGAGACAGTAAAGGCAATATGATGCAGATTGCCAATGCCTTCGGGATTGGGTGTGGGATGGTTGACGCGTGTGGAGCGCACAAAAAAGGTCATCAGCCGCCCATCGCCCGCGTCAAAGTAAAGATGGGTCTCCTCCGGGACATCGAGATTCGGCTGCTCCATGACCAGCGGCATGCCTAAAACTCCCTGGTAGAACTCGATGGTCGTCTCACGATTAGAGCCGACGAGGGTAATATGATGGACCCCTTGAGCCTGGATGATAGACATAACAGTGTCTCCGATCTAGTGATAGTGAAAGAGTGAAAGCGGTGAAATCGAGACGTATGAGTGATCCCTGCTTTTTTCTCAGCAGCACAAGCGTCCACTACCCACCCCTTGCGTTTTGCAGAGGTTTGACAGACGCGCAGCGCGCCCGCCAAACCTCTTCTTTTCTCCGGGACGCGGAGGTACAAGCTGTTTTGGCCTGCTTTTGCAAAAGCAGGGATGGACTCATACATCCTCGCGTATCTTGTTGTCGTTCCCTGACCAACTGATCTGGCATCCAGTGCCGGGACTAAATTCTGAAGAACAGGTGCCGGATCTGCTCAACGACCCTGGGATCTCCGCTTGTCTCGCCACCAGGGAAGCGCTGATAGGTAGTGAGAACGAAGTCAGAGGGATTGTTGAAATGGAAAAGGGCCTGAACGCCATCCAGATTTTCGGCTGGGGTAGCAGTATAAACGCCATCTCTGACAGTGATGCGCCATTGCCCGCCCCATTCGCCATCGACTTTCAGACCAAATTCCGCGTCCACGCCAGTGGCGGACTCCTGATCTACAGTATACTGCATAAGAATAAACATATAAGGTACAAGCACGCCGGCTGTACGCTCGTCGAGCTTGCCATACTTATCGCCCAGACCCCACTTCATATCCCAGGTATGGACACCATAGTCCATGACCTGAAAGGCCGGGTAAAAGAGCGTTGGTAGAGGCCCATATAGGGATGCGTGACCATAAAGGTCGCCCAATCTTCAGGGGTTAACGCCTCAAAAATACCCATCAGCCTGTCCGAGTCGGCTTTAAGTCGAGAAATAGCTTCTTCGCGTGACAGACTACGAAAGCCCTGAGCATTCTCATTGAGCGTGTCGCTCATGACTTGCAGGCCGACTGCCCCGGCTGATGCGCCTTTGGTTGCCAAATCCCAGCGCTCCAGATAACCCTCGGTAACATCGATCATATGGCCGACAAGGTCGCGCACCTCCCATTCGCTACAGCGTGTCTGGACATACCAGTTATCAGGATTGTCAATGCTAGCATAGAACTTCGCGCGCTCAGTACGTACCACATCGAGTACTGTCTCTTTGCCAGAGTAATCCAGCGGATTGACTGCCATAATCGTCTCCTCTTGCTTGGGGTTGAACTTCGTTGTTTTAAAGATAGCGACTGTCCTGGAGTACCTTCCTTCTCATCTCAAGCCACTCGTAGCAGCGTGGTGTGCATGATTGGTTGGCAATCAAGTTGCATGCTCTTGTGTTTATGCATAACAATCAAGACACAGTATACGTAGGAGGCGTCACTGCAACGTCATTGGCGAGAGATTGCCAGGAATGTCCCTCAATGTTTCCTGCAACAGCAGGTTTATCACATCTTGTATACTCTGCCTCTGCTCGTAGATCGCGATCTGCCGATCAGCGCCGGTGCCGCGTGGATTTTCCAGCAAGGTGCGCAGGTAGTTCATCTCGCGCTCACTGCCCAGTTCTTCAGCCACATCAGCCACAAGGTCTAGCAATTCTTGCAGAGCCGCGCGCATGCTTAGAGTTCGCCTGCCGGTGAAATCGGCCACCCTGGCATCCAGCCCATCGCGCATTGCCCACCAGAGATTTTCTTCAATATAATGGCGAGGCAAGACGGGCATGCTTTGTTGGCGTTGTTCGAGCCAGGCTAATTTGGCCACCATAGCCTGGCAGAGAGCGGCAATTGCCAGGGTATCTTCGAGGGTGGCTGGCATATCGCAGATCCGAAATTCGATCGTATTATAGACAAAGTGGGGCCGAATGTACCACCAGATATCTTTGCCGCTGAGGATGCACTGCATGGTTGTCAGATCATCAATATAACGGTTGAATTCCGTCAACGAAGGAATGATATCCGGTATACTGCTGCGTGGCACGCCGCTCTGCCAGACAACCGAGCGATAAGATTTGATGCCAGTCAGGCGACCAGACCAGAAAGGTGAATTGGCGGAGAGCGCCAGGAGATGTGGCAGCCATGTGCGCAGTTGATTGATCAGTTTAAGCAAAATTTCTTTGTCAGCGATGCCACCAATATGGATATGCAGGCCAAAGAGTACGCGCCTGCGTATCACATCCTGGTACTCTTGCTCCAGGTAGTGGTAGCGCGGCCTATCGGTTTTTTCCTGCGCCTGCCAGCGTGTTGCCGGATGTGTGCCGGCGCTGATCATCTTCAGTCCTTCCTGAGCCATCAACTGAGCAAGCAATGCGCGCGTCTGAGAGAGTTCCGCGCGTGCCGCGCTAATATCGGGACAGATAGAGCTCACAAGCTCAATCATCGATTGCACCCATTCGGCATGCAGATGTTCACCGAATAAGTGTTGGCCTTTGCTAAAAAGTGTCTCAATACTTGAACATAATTCTCCGCTCTGGCCATCCACCGACTGGAATTCTTCCTCAATTCCAAGGCTGAAGCGAGAAACTGGCATGGATATCCCTTTCAATAATACTTCATCTGGGTTACTGGCATAAAAATGCTGCTTTAAGCATACACTTGAAGGTGTTAAAAGGACGCAATCTGGCCTGAAAATTATACCACGCTCTCTTGACAGAGCTTTTTTTCTTCCTTATACTGAACGCAAGCCAGGAATATCATTCATAGCATCATCATTATAGAAATGAGGTTTCCCGATGCATCAAGGACAGCATCTCCCTGCTGACCGTTCATCCCTCAGGGAGAGATCCAGTTCAGTCTCAACAGTGCTCGCGTCTCATGCTAACAGCTTGACGCATAACCTTGCCAATTCTAATATCTTCATTCGTCAGAATTGCTACTACCACTATACCTGCCTCTGTTGTTGTTAATTTCTCCTACGCGCTTTAAGCAGAGCACAGGGCTTGCTTGAGCACCTTTCCCGCTTAATTTCTCCTTTGCAGAGCTATGTCTTGTTTTCTCTGACATTGCGATAAAAAACGTAGCATAAAACGTTTTCTTGTCAAATAGGAGAAGTTCAGAGAGCGGGGAATATCTTCACTTTTTGCTGATAAAAGCATCACTATATCATTTTCTTTTCTGAAGGGACTATTCCATGTTCAAACTTTTATGTGTTCTGGCCCATCCTGATGATGAATCCCTCGCGCTTGGAGGTACCATCGCGAAATATAGTAGCCTGGGAGTTGAAACGTCACTGATTGTGGCCACGCGTGGAGAGCGCGGCTGGCGTGGCCACGCCAGTCAGCATCCTGGTGAGCAAATGCTGGGGCAGATACGTGAACAAGAAGTGCGTCAAGCCAGCCAGGCATTGGGCATTGCCCATCTGCTGTTTTTAGACTATATGGACGGAGACCTGGATCAGGCGAACGAGTTTGAGGCAACCGCGCAAATCACGCGCCTGATACGCCAGTTGCGGCCAGATATTGTGCTTACATTTGGACCTGATGGTCTATATGGTCACCCGGACCATATTGCCATTTCCCAGTTTACTACCTCCGCTATCGTCTGCGCGGCTGACATCGGATATGCTCCCGCTTTTGGCCTGGAGCCACATCGCGTCTCAAAACTCTACTATAGAACGGCGACCAGAGATTGGCTGGAGACCTATATGCCCATTTTTGGTGAACTGATTATGCAGATCGATGGTCAGGAGCGTCGCGCGCAGTCCTGGACCAATTGGGCCATCACCACGCGCCTGGATACCAGTTCATCCTGGCTGGCTGTCTGGCAGGCGGTGTGCTGCCATCGAACGCAGATCCCTGCCGAGCAGGTTCTTCGGCAGTTATCGGAAGAGGACCATTACAAACTCTGGGGAACTCAGGAATACTACCGGGCTTATAGTCTGGTCAATGGCGGACGCCGAGAGGAAAGCGACATTTTCGAGGGGCTGCTCATGCCGGGTCTCTGGAATGCCCAACTGCCTCTCCTCGCGAGCGTCCATTGAGTTAGAGTCTCTGATTGTTCTGCAACCTGCTACGCTCGCAAAGGAGCAGGAGAATTGCGGAGAACAGTCACAAAAAAAGTAAGATGGCCAGGGATCATCACGACGCATCGATCCCACCCGGCCATCTTGCTTCTTTGTGGGCTACTGCCCTACTTGTGCTTAGTGACTCTTCACACTCCAGGGGCCATTGCCACCACCACCCCAGCCGTTGCCACCGCCGCCCCAGCCGTTGCCACCGCC
>JBEVTI010000080.1:0-12234 GCA_041156125.1 Candidatus Paraktedonobacter carboxidivorans | reverse complement strand
GGTGGTCACAAACGGCTTGCCTGTGCCCTCAAGTGCCGCCCCCATCGTCTGGACGGCGCGCAGATCGGTGGCTAGCGCGGCTGCGAAGTCCGAGAAGTTGTGTACAAACGCCAGGTGAATGACGCCGTCCGCAGAGGCGGCACCGAGGCGCAGACTATCGAGATCGTCAAGGGTGCCGCGATGCACCTCGGCCCCGGCTTCCTTCAGGACCGTGGCGCCATTGTCTGAGCGGGTCAGGCCGACGACGGTATGATCCGCACCGATGAGCTCGCGGACGACGGCGGAACCGATGTAGCCTGTTGCTCCTGTGACGAAAACACGCATAAGAAAATTCTCCTTCTCGTGGTAAGATCAAACGTGAGTGTGATAAAATGAGGTCATCTCCCTCTAGTAACGGAGGGAACCTCACTTTGTCACTCTATAGTAACGGAGGGAACCTCACTTTGTCAAGGACTAATTTCTCTGGGAGAAAGAAGTAGCATGCAATGAACGAGCCAAGACAAGCCAACCGCCCAATGCGAGCTGATGCCCAGCGCAACTACGCCAGCCTGCTGAACACAGCGCGAGTCGCGATCTCAGAGCGCGGCCCTGACATCGTCCTTGAGGACGTTGCCAGATTGGCTGGGGTTGCAATCGGCACGCTGTACCGTCACTTCCCCACGCGTCAGGATCTCCTTGAAGCAGTCTTCCTGGATGAGACCAATGAATTGAGGGCGCGTGCCGAAGAACTCGCCAGTGCTCCGGTGCCTTTCGACGCCCTGATCAGCTGGCTGCGTCTCCAGATGGACTTCGCGGCTCGAGGGCGGAGCATGGGAGCAGCCATCATGGCTGCCAAGCATGTTCCGGGAACGAGAATCTATGCCGCGAACAAAGCGATGCTCATGGCGGGAGAAGTCCTCTTGCTCCGCGCCCAGGCCGCGGAGCAAATCCGCGCGGATGTCCGTATTATCGATGTGGTACGACTCGTCTACGGTATTGTCATGGTGAATGAACGTGCGTCAGACCCTGATGGGGCCAACCGCATGCTCGATCTCGTTATCGCCGGCATCAGAACAAAGCCGAGCAGGGACTGAAAGATAGTGGTTTTGCCTCGCTCTGGGAAAGCGAGATGCGACTATTGACAGAATTGGCGAGGCCCTGTATACTTACGTCAGAGCACACAAATGAATATGAAAAGCGCTGATCAGGAAGAGTACATGCGAGGATAGCGATAAAGAGAGTCGGGTAAGGTGAGAACCGACGCGCTGCAAGCATGGAATGGGCCTGGGAGCTTGAGAAGAACGCTACGTACGCGCGGCTAGTAATGCTCAGTCGGTATGTCCCCCGTTATCGAGGACAGGGTATGATTACGTACCTGGAATGAAGGGATTGTCCTGGCTCTGGCTGGATAATCTGAATCAGGGTGGCACCACGAAAGCTATACGCTTCTCGTCCCTTGCAGGGGAGAGTGGCGTTTTTTATTTGACATTTTACGCCCCTTATCTTTTGCGAAGGATGAGGGGCATTTTTTAGCGCGTTTGCCATTGCTGCTACAGGCAAACGGCAAGGCATCAATGGAACGCGCAGATTACAGCCGCGCGAGCAAACGGCCCGCGCGGGAAGTCTAGAAGAGAGGGGAGAGTGATGTCAGTCGAAGCTCAGCCATCAGTCCCGGCGCAAGCTGCCGAGCAGGCAGCGGGGAAGAAACGCGTCTTTTCAGGCATTCAGCCAACCGGGAATATTCACCTTGGCAATTACCTGGGAGCTATTCGCAACTGGGTACAGACTCAGGAGCAGTTTGAGAATATCTTCTGTATTGTCGATCTGCACGCGATTACGCTGCCAATTGATCCGCAGGAACTGCATTTCAATTCGCGCAAGCTGGTAGCTCTCTACCTGGCCTGCGGCCTGAGTCCCGAACACTGCAATTTCTTTATCCAGTCCCACGTGCGCCAGCACGCGGAAGCGAGTTGGATTATGAATTGCTTTACGCCTATGGGCTGGCTGAACCGTATGACTCAGTTTAAGACCAAAGCTGGCGATCACGCGGATACCGTGGATACGGGTCTGTATGCCTACCCGGTCTTGATGGCCTGTGACATTTTGCTCTACCAGACCCACGAGGTGCCGGTCGGCGATGATCAGCGCCAGCATATTGAGTTGACTCGCGACCTGGCTCAGCATTTCAATAGCCGCTACCAGGAGCAGGTCTTTACTATTCCAAAGGCGAAAATTGGCGAGGCTGGCGCGCGAGTGATGGCCCTTGATGATCCGCTGAGTAAGATGAGTAAAAGCGCTCCTGATGCTAATTCGCGCATCAATCTGCTGGATGATCCTAAAACGATCAAGAAGAAAATCGGGCGCGCGACGACTGATTCGCTGCGCCTGGTGAATTTTGATCCTGAACGGCCCGGCATCACTAATCTGCTGACGATCTATCAGGCCCTGAGCGGTCAGACGCAGGCAGCGATTGAGGCGGAGTTTGAGGGTAAAGGCTATGGCGATTTTAAGGCGGCTCTGACTGAGCTCCTGGTGGAGACGCTGATGCCTATTCAGCAGCGCTATAACGAATTGATTGGCGACCTGCCAACGCTGGAGGGTATTCTCAAACAGGGTGCTGATAATGTGCGCCCTATTGCTGAGAAGACGCTCCAGCATGTGAAGACGGTGGTTGGTCTAGGGTAGCTAGCTGTGTTAGTGCCTGGCACCTGCGGCGCTTCGTAAATGTTTTTTTTGGTGGTGTGTGCCAGGGTGCCTGGCCAACGGCAAGTTACCCTGGCACACACCACGAGGATGATTGGTCGCTGCGCGGCTTTTTATCGGCGTGATGGGGCCGCTCGCTGGCCAGGTATCCTGAGATGGGATTGGTTGCTAAGTGGCGGGCAGCTCTTATGGGCATGATGCGGGCGTGGTGGAGACTTGCGTTAGCAAAAAAATTGTGTTGTGTGTGGACATATAGCAAGCAGGCAATGTATGTACTGGTGGTTGTCCAGTCAGCATGCTGTTTTTTTGGAAATGGAAATTTGACTATGTATTATCCGACTTTTGAGAAGGTACAGGAGATTGCGGCGGCTCTACAGGGGCATGCAACTGATGCTAAACAGACGGAAGAGACGCGGCGTCCGTTGCTGCCATTGAGTAGTAACTTGCTGGCGGATGTAGAGACGCCGGTTTCGGCGTATTGCAAGGCGGCGCGTGGTCCCTATAGCTTTCTGCTGGAGAGCGTGGCCGGGGGCGAGCAGATCGCGCGCTATTCGTTTATTGGGCTTGATCCTTATCTGGTCTTAACGCACCGGGGAGAGACGGCAACCTTACGGCAGATTGCGGCGGATGGTTCGACAAGCAATTCTGAAGTAGACTGTCATGATCCTCTGGACATTGTTCAGGCGGAATTGGGGCAGTATTTTCTGGTGCCGTCGAACGAGAAACAGTTCGATGAGTTGCCGCGTTTCCATGGAGGCGCGGTCGGCTATCTGGCTTATGAGACAGTGGCGCGTTTTGAGCAGCTACCAGTGCCGGAAAAGGACTCATTGAACCTGCCCCTGGCCATATTCTGCTTTACCGAGACGGTCCTGGTCTTTGATCACTTGAAACATCGCGTGCGCGTGGTAACGCATCTGCACCTGGACGCGCCCGACCTGGCAGCCGAATATGCACGCTGTTCAGCTATTATCGCGGATGTGCAGCAGCGGCTACACCAGGAGTTGCGTTTTCCGCCTGAGCCGGAGCGTAACGAGGAAACAGCAAGGAGCACTGTCACCTCGAATCGCAGCAAGGCCGAATTTGAGGCCATGGTTGAGACAGCTAAAGAGTATATTCGCGCGGGAGATATCTTTCAGGTCGTGCTTTCGCAGCGTTTGAGTCGGCCCGTCAATTCAGCGCCCTTTACCATTTATCGGGCGCTGCGTACAATTAATCCCTCGCCATATATGTTCTTTCTGGACCTGGAAGAGTTCTACATTATTGGTGCCTCGCCTGAGTTGCTTGTACGTGTGGAAGAGGGCGAAGTGACCATCCATCCGATCGCGGGTTCGCGTGGTCGCGGAGCCACGCCAGAGCAGGATGATGCGCTGGCGGAGGAATTGCGCAGCGATCCCAAGGAGCGCGCCGAGCATGTGATGTTGCTGGATCTGGGCCGCAACGATGTGGGGCGCGTCAGCCAGCCCGGCACTGTGCAGGTGACGAATTTTATGGAAATAGAGCGCTATTCGCATATCATGCACCTGGTCTCGAATGTGGTCGGGCAGTTGAGACCAGACGTTTCGGCCTACGATGCATTGCGTTCAGGCTTCCCGGCAGGCACGGTCTCAGGCGCACCCAAGATTCGCGCCATGGAGATTATCAGCGAACTGGAAGGGGAGCAGCGCGGCGTCTACGCGGGCGCGATTGGCTATTTCAGCCATTCAGGCAATCTTGACACGGCGATTGCCCTGCGCACAATGGTAGTCAAGGATGGTCAGGCCTATGTGCAGGCTGGCGGCGGATTGGTAGCTGATTCAGTGCCCGCGGATGAGTATCAGGAAAGCTTGAACAAGGCCGGGGCACTTTTACGCGCACTAGATATGGCGGATGAGATCGCCGCGAATCAGGAGAAACGAGGGCACACACATGTTATTACTCATTGATAATTACGACAGCTTTACCTATAACCTCTACCAGTATCTAGCCGAATTGGGAGCACAGGTAGTGGTGAGGCGCAACGATCAGATAACGCTAGACGAGATCGAAGCCATGCAGCCGGAGCGCATCGTGGTCTCGCCGGGTCCCTGCACGCCCAACGAGGCCGGGCTTTCCTGCCAGATCATCGAGTGCTTTGGCTCGCGCATCCCGCTACTGGGGGTCTGCCTGGGTCACCAGGCCATCGGCCAGGTCTATGGCGGGCGCGTGATTCGCGCGCCAGAGCCGATGCACGGCAAAACCTCGTTGATCTATCATCAGGGCCAGGGAGTGCTCAAGGCTCTGCCCACGCCCTTCGAGGCTAATCGTTATCATAGCCTGATTGTCGAGCGCGCATCGTTGCCGGCTGAACTGGAGATTACCGCCGAGACCGACGATGGCCTGATCATGGCTCTACGCCACCGCACCTATCCGGTGCAGGGCGTGCAATTTCATCCCGAATCGATCATGACGCCTGCTGGCAAAGATCTGCTCAGCAATTTCTTACAGCAAGTCGCTATAAAGGAATATTCACGATGATTCGCGAAGCAATTTCACAAATAGCTGGCGGCGCTACTCTCAGCGAGAGCGAGGCAGCCGTTGTTATGGAAGAGATTATGACCGGCACAGCAACACATGGGCAGATGGCGGCATTTCTAACAGCTCTGCGCCTGCGTCCAGGCGGGGAGACAGTTGAAGAGATCGCCGGCTGCGCGCGCGTGATGCGTGAGAAAGCTGTGCAGGTTGTACTGAACTCACAAACAGTCGAGCGGGCGCTGGACACCTGCGGCACTGGCGGCGATGGCGCGGGTACCTTCAATGTCTCGACTGGCGCGGGTATCCTGGCCGCAGCAGCCGGGGCTGCGGTCGCCAAGCATGGCAATCGCTCGGCAACCAGCAAATGTGGCAGCGCGGACGTACTGGAGGCGCTGGGAGCGCGCATCGATCTTGCCCCTGAGCAGGTCGCGACGTGTGTGCAGCAGACAGGCTTTGGCTTTATGTTCGCGCAAGCCTACCACCCGGCGATGAAACATGTTGGCCCGGTACGCCGCGAAATCGGCATTCGCACGATTTTTAACATCCTGGGGCCGCTGACCAATCCTGCCCATACTCCTTACCAGGTGTTGGGCGTGCCTGATCCCGCGCTGCTGCGTAAAATGGGCGAGGTGCTACTGCTGCTGGGCTGCAAACACGCGCTGATTATCCATGGGGAGGACGGTCTGGATGAATGTTCTCTGGTCGCGCCAACCCGCGTCTGCGAGGTACGCCAGGGCGCGGAACTACGCGAATACACAATCACGCCTGAAGGGGTTGGCCTGACCCGCATCAGCAATGCGCAACCCCTGCTCGGCGGCGACCCGCAGTATAACGCGAGGCTGCTGCGTCAGTTGCTTAGTGAGGACACTGGCACGCCCGCGAGCGAGATGCTCTGTCTCAATACCGGGGCCGCGCTTTTCGCTGGTGAACAGACCGGCTCTCTGGCCGAGGGCGTCAAGCTGGCGCGAGCCACACTGCGCGCAGGGAAGGCCGGGCGCAAGCTGGATGAGGTCATCGCATGTATGCAAGCGTAGAGTATGGGATTGTCATGAACCCCTCGCACTGACGTGTGGGGGCTTGCAGCAAGGCGGCAACGTCGAGTTGTGAACGGTTGCTGAAACTGGAAAGCAGACAGGCAGTTATCATGATTCTCGAACAAATTGTGGCGCGCTCCCGCGTAGATCTGGAGCAGCGTAAACTGGAAGTACCGCTAGCCGAGGTGCAGGAGCGAGCCGCCGCGCAAATGCCCGCGCGTGACGCGCTGGTCGCCCTGCGCGCGCGTGACGCAGTGCATGTGATCGCGGAAGTCAAGCGCGCCTCGCCCTCGAAAGGGCTGCTAGCGCCGAATTTCGATCCGGTGGGCCTGGCACGCACGTACGAGGCCAGTGGCGCTGCGCTAATCTCTGTGTTGACAGAGCCACATTTCTTTCAGGGCGCGCCGGAGTATCTGACGGCCATTAAGCAGGCGGTCAAGCTGCCGGTGTTGTGCAAAGACTTTCTCTATGACGAATACCAGATCTACGAGGCGCGAGCCTGGGGCGCGGACCTGGTGCTACTGATCTGCGCGCTGCTGGATGACGTGCAATTGCGCCATCTGCTGCGCGTGGCTGCGAGCCTGGGTATGCAGGCCCTGGTCGAAGCCCATAGCGCGCCAGAGGTTCAGAAGGCGGTAGAAGCTGGCGCGAGCATCATCGGCGTGAACAGTCGTGACCTGCGCACATTTGAGATGCATCCAGGGCTGATCCGCGAACTGCGCCCGCTGATTCCAACTGAATGCGTGCTGGTAGCCGAGAGCGGCATTCATAGCGCCGCTGATGCGCGCCGCCTGGCCCACTACAATGTGCAGGCGCTGCTGGTCGGGGAGTCGCTGGTTACAGCCAGCGATATTCCTGGACAGCTCAGCCAGCTCTTGCGCGGCGCGAACGAGGATGTGCAGGTTAAAATCTGCGGGCTGAGCCAGGAGCAACACGTCAAGACTGTCCTGGAGGCTGGCGCGGACCTCTTTGGCCTGGTCTTCTACGAGCCAAGCCATCGCTATGTTACGCCTGAACGCGCGCGCGAACTGGTAGAGGCGCTGGGTCCGCAACACGCGCACATCGAGGCAGTGGGTCTGTTTGTCAATAAAGAGTCCGAGTTTATCAACGAGGTGGCCGAGCGTGTCGGCCTGGATATTGTGCAGTTACATGGGAACGAAAGCCCGGACTTCTGCCAGCTTATACGGCGTCCAGTCATCAAGGCTATACATATGCGCGAGGCCAGTGATCTGAGCAAGCTCCAGGAGTATCGAGGGATCACCTGGCGCATGCTGCTGGATACTCCCTCCTCTGGCTGGGGAGGTAGTGGCAAGACGCATGACTGGGAGCTGGCACAGGCGGCAGCCCACACGCAGCGCTCCTTTCTCGCGGGCGGTCTGCAGCCAGAGAATGTGGCTGAGGCCATTGCCCGTGTACATCCCTGGGGTGTGGATGTCAGCAGCGGCGTGGAGAGCGCGCAGGTTAAAGACGAGGCAAAGATACGCGCGTTTGTTGCTCAAGCGCGTGGATGCTCTCAGAAATAGTATAGAAAGCAGTAAAGCATGCAGACACAACATCATCTTCCGCAGAATACCTACCAGCATGGAGCCTTCCCAGATCAGCGGGGCCGCTTCGGCGACTTTGGGGGCAAGTTTGTGCCGGAGAGCCTGATGGCTCCCCTGGCTGAATTAGAGCAGGCTTATGGGGAAGCACAGCGCGATCCCGCGTTTAGACGTGAATTGGACGATTTGTTACGCGAGTACGTCGGGCGTCCCACACCGCTTTATTATGTCCCACGCTTCTCGCAACTGGTCGCGCCTGACGTGAAGGTCTATCTGAAACGCGAGGACCTCGCCCACACAGGCGCGCATAAAATCAACAACTCGCTTGGTCAGGGCCTGCTGGCCAGGCGTATGGGCAAGAAACGCATTATCGCTGAGACAGGCGCGGGCCAGCACGGAGTAGCCACGGCGACGGTTTGTGCCATGCTGGATCTGGAATGCATCGTCTACATGGGAGCCGAGGATATCCAGCGGCAGTCGCTGAATGTCTTTCGCATGAAGCTACTGGGAGCCGAAGTACGTTCGGTGGAAAGCGGCAGCCGCACACTGAAGGATGCCATCAACGAGGCGATTCGCGACTGGATTACGAATGTAGAGACAACTTATTATCTGTTTGGCACAGCCGCCGGCCCTTATCCCTATCCGCTGATCGTACGCAATCTGCAAGCAGTGATTGGTACGGAAGCGCGCGAGCAGATTCTGCGTCAGGAGGGTCGCCTGCCTGATTACGCCATCGCCTGCGTGGGCGGTGGTAGCAATGCTATCGGCCTCTTCTATCCTTTCGCCGACGATGCCGAGGTGCAACTAATCGGCGTAGAGGCCGAGGGCGAGGGCATCGAGAGCGGCAAGCACGCGGCAACCCTTAGCGCGGGTCAGCCAGGAGTGCTGCACGGCTCATATAGCTACCTGCTGCAAAACGAGGATGGCCAGGTGATCGAGACGCACAGCATCTCAGCCGGACTGGACTATCCAGGCGTTGGCCCTGAACATAGTTACTTGAAGGACAGCAAACGCGCAACCTACGTCTCAGCGACTGACGCAACAGCCCTGCGGGGTCTGCAAGCGCTCAGCCGCACCGAAGGCATCATTCCCGCGTTGGAGTCCTCCCACGCGCTCGGCCACCTGCTGGAGAAAGGCGCAAGAGGCGAACTGCCCGCTGGCTCGCTGATCCTCGTCAACCTTTCTGGACGTGGCGACAAAGATATGCTCACAGTGGCAAAAGCGCTTGGAGTGACGCTCTAAGCCGTAGGGGGCAAAACTCCCATACAGGTATGCCGCCTGCCTTGCGCTCAGACACCCACCAATGGTTTGGTAACACTATAGGAGACAACAGCAACTAGTTTGGTGACGCGGAAAGCGTGGCCCATTGCGAGGATGTATCATGAGCAATCTGGCCTCTGATCCTCGTTTGATAAAGCACTGCCAGATCTTGAGTTACTTTAATAAGACTATAGGAAAGACAGATATATGCAACAGACAAATCCGATTTTGACGGCGACCAGTTCGCCAGCTCAACGGGTGCGCGCGGCCTTTGAGAAAGCACGCCAGGATCAACGGGGAATGCTGCTCCCGTATTTCATGTGCGGCTATCCTTCGGCCTCACAGAGCATAGAAGTGGTGCTGGCAGCCGTGGAGGCCGGGGCCGATCTGATTGAACTAGGCCTGCCTTTCAGCGATTCACTGGCCGATGGCGCGACCATTCAGCACGCGGGCCATCAGGCCCTGGAGCGCGGCATGAATATGCGCGGCTGCCTGGAGATCGCGCGGCAGGTCTCAGCGCGTAGCAGTGTGCCCTTGCTCTTCATGGGCTCCTACAACCCATTGCTGGCCTATGGCCTGGAAGCCTTCTGCCGTGACGCAGCTGCCAGCGGGGTCTGCGGGCTGATTATCCCCGATTTGCCACCTGAAGAGGCAACCAGGTTGCAGGAAGCAGCTGTAGCCTCCGGTCTAACGCTGGTCTTCCTGATCCCACCCACGACGCCCGACGAGCGGATTGGGCAGATCGTCGAGCACGCCAGCACAATCGCGGGCAGCTTTATCTACTGCGTCTCCCTCAGCGGCGTAACTGGCTCGACTAGTAAATTCGAAATACTGCCCTCCCTGCTAGCGCGCATTTACGGCTATACGAAGAAGCATCAGCTACCAGTGGTAGTGGGTTTCGGGATCACGGAACCGGAGCATATCAGCCTGGTCTCCAGTCTGGCCGATGGCTCGGCGGTCGGCACAGCGCTGGTCAAGCTGCTGGATCAGCACGAGGAGGCAGAGCAAGTCGAGGCTATACGCGCCTATATGCACTCGCTACACGAGGCGACGAAGCGCGCATAGCAGCATAGCATGAGTGAGACTCAAGGTTGAGGGGGAAAGAGTAGCACTCCTGCCTCCCGCCTTGAGTCTCACGCGTGAAAAACTGTCGCTTTCTGCTGAGTTTTAGAACGCCGCTTGAATTTCTTGACCAGCGCTCTAGTACTGCTTTGTTAGTTTCGCAGAGGCGATTTGCCTCAAGCCGCTTCACAAACACATTGTTCTCAGCGAAGCGAACAAAAAGCTCTGCCGCCTAAAGAGCTTGTAGAGCCGATCAAATCAAAACTACCAAAGCGGTACTAGAAGCCCAGGACATCCTTCACCAGGAGAAGCGAGATACGACCCGGCATTTCTCTCTCAAAGAGGAGAAGCTTGGCCGGGAAACTGCCAGCGCCGTAGAGAGCCTGCATGCGCTCGCTCTCAAGGGGCAGAGCATATTCCCAGATGCGACGGAACCCCTCGTTGAGGTCGCTAACGATTTTTTGTGCCCCAACCACCCAGATGACATGGCTCGCCCCAAAAACATAGCTTGCGAGCTGGCTGCCAGATCCTGAAGCGATCAGCACCTGCCCCTGTTGCGTTATCGCGTGGACACTGCCAATGACGTACTCAGGACTCGACAGGAGCACACGCCCCTGGCGAGATCTGCGCATCTCGCGATCCATCTTATCCACCTGGGGGCGTAGCGGGGCGTAGCGAGAGGACGTATTGATCTCTTCGTACAAACCAAGCGTCTCAAGGGTACGTGACAGCGACGTGTAAACCTCTGCTCCTTCCGGCAACAAGTCGAGAACCTTGTCGTGGGCCTCGGCGCGACTTGCGAGCACCTGAGCATTCATGCCTCTGGCAGTCAGTGCCGCAACAGTGGTCGCGATCTGTTCATCGCTGGCCAGGTGGGCGAACTCAGCATTAGGAACGTGCGTGGTCATAGTATATTCTCCTTTGCGGCTTGCTCGCTAGATACGCGCAAGCCGTGTAAGCAGGGTGAGAAAGATCACCCCAGCAATGAGAAGGTATCTTGCATCTTCTCTAGAATCGTTAAAAACGAGCACGAGAGATCTTGTCTCTCATTTATAAGAAATAGACTTGAAGAAGATTATGAGAGACTCAAGCTGCGCACCACGAGAACGGCAATCGCAATAAGTAAAATCACAGCCGCGCCAGGTAGACCTTTGAAGTCTCTGACGCGCAGATGCCCGATACTGGCACTAACAAAGTAGAGGACGACACCGATAGCGGCGGCAAGGCCTAGCGGCCACCACGCGATGCCAATCAGCAATCCCGCTGCTCCGAGGAACTCACAAGTCGCCAGCCACAGGAACATGCGTAGCGGCACGCCAACGACTTCGTGGACACCATGAACAACGGCTGGATTACGCCTTAACTTCGCCACACCAGAACCTACGAGTACAAACGATAAGAGGATAGCGATAAGCGTATACGCAATGAACATTTCTGCTCCAATCTTTCTAAGCACATCAGGCAATCTCAGATGAGGTGGATACCGCTAATGGTTTTCCTTTGCCCTTTACTTTCCTTATGGAATTAAATATATATTTAAAACTTAGATTTGTCAAGCGTATTGCTTCCTCTAATAGGGCTATGCAAAAGTCTTTTGCTCCACCCCAGATTTTTGGGAAGTGGCTGAGTTTGTAGGCGGCTCTGCTGCTTACAAACTCAGCCACTTCCCAAACTATGCCCGGCAAGGCTATGTGGGATGGCGGCTCTTGTAGTATTTCCGGGCTTTCGGCTACAATAGCAGCAGAAATATTCTCGAGACCAGGAAGGAAGACCACGAAACGAGTAGAGCCACATTATGATATTGTTGGCGAATTCAAAAACCAAGCTCGTTTTGAGTGAGAGTTCGCAGGATTACGAGCCTGAAAACCGAATTCGCCAACAATATCATAATGTGGTGGAGGAATGTGAGATCCAAAATAGCTGCCGCAACGAACGCAAATGCCATAGAGGGCCGAGGTATCGGGGACCCTCGGCATGAGACAAATGTCGCCCGATCAGCTCTTCTCTTCCAAGAAAACGGCGAATTGTCGTGCGGATGGATCAGTTGCGGTAGGGCAACAGGTCCCCGATCAATCGGGACAGGACCCGATCAATCGGCCCTCTCTGGCACTTAGGTTAAAACAGTCACCCTTTCAAGTCATCCACCAGTTAACGGGGTCTTACCA
>JBEVTI010000079.1:0-13072 GCA_041156125.1 Candidatus Paraktedonobacter carboxidivorans | reverse complement strand
CCTCCGGCGCGGTCTCTAGAAAAGTCATCGGCTCATGGATACTCTCGCTACCCGCCACAAAGGCGGTGAAAGAAGCCTCGGGATCACTCAGCAAGGCATCAAAATGTGCCTCCGTCTGGCGAAACTCCTCAATAAAATCGGTGAAAGGCCGTATAGCCTCTTCTAGGGACAGCGGCGCCTCAACCTCCAGGGGGAAAAGGATTGGTGTATCGCTCTCCAGAAAAGTAGGCTGCCTGATATCATCAGATGTGGCAGTACCTTCCTCAGCCACATCCTGAGATAGAGCGGGAGAAGCATCTGCCTCAGCAGAGGGCGCAACCTGAGCAGCTTGATCCGTGGCAAGTGGCGCGGCCTGGGGGGCTTCGGCGCTCGCCTCCTGCGCGGGTACCGTATTTTCTTCCTTAGCAGGAAACTCTTCTGAGGGTGTTCCGGCTTGTATTGTTTGCCCCTCCTCGGGGACAGAAGCATCCATCGCTGGCTGAGGTATAGAGGTTCCAGAGGCAGAAAACTGCTCTCCGCCAGGCTCTTGCCAGTCGTTATTCTCTGAATGCGTATGTTCTGTTATCACTAAGGTCTCCAGTCTCAGTACTAAGGACCGGAGCGCGGGTATCTGCCATCAGGCGATGACCCTTGAGCCAGAGAGAATATTCAATTGAAGATGTTCTGGCGAGTATAGAAAAACTCGCGCATCGTCTTGCGTTTCCGCGCAACGGGTGTTCGGTTGAAGGCTAAGCAGTATAGGCAATTCCTTCGTAAGAGCAAGCGAACAGCGTCTATACTTACCGCGCGAGCAAGTGGCTTGATCGCTCAGTCCCTTGTCTCGCTTGTGCAAACCGCTGACCGCGGTCTTGCTTGCACAAGATGCAAGGAGCCACTTTTACTAGCTCGTCATGGAAGGCTTGATCGCCATTCCTGGTAATGAATTACCTGCTCTATCAGGAGGTTTTTTATCTCGCACAATACCATTCGCAAACGCATCCCACCGATCCGCGTTGTGCATGCCACGGCGGCTCAAAGTGCCGCCTTCTTATGTATTCTCGGACAGGCTATCTTTACGCTACTACTACGATCCGGTCCGGTTCCCGTCTATGCCGTTGTCGCTAGTCATGTTGTACGCTACCAGTCAACGGCGGCAAACTGGTAGATACAGTCTTCGCGGACGTATCTCTAAAATCGTCCGTCTCGATCAATACAGGCTGATCTGGCATATTTCCATCTGTTTCTGGCACCAGACCGTTGGCGGATAATTGCCCAACGACCTTGCTTTCAACCGGCTGGTTGGCCGCACGCCACACATGGACAATGCGCTCAACAGCTGTGAAATGTGAGAGCACAGCCAGCAACAGCAACGCCCAGATGGTTGTACCTGTAAGCAACCCAAGAGCCAGAATAACAACACGTTCAGGGCGGGCCAGCAGCCCCGTTTTGCACTCCAAACCCAGACCTTCCGCGCGCGCTTTCGCGTAGCTTACCATCAACGAGCCAATCGCGGCCACGAAGATGAGGACGATCATCCATTGCTGCTCATTCGCCCAGGGCCATAAAGCCTCATGCAGGGTCGGTCGTTGTAAAGCGTAGAAGAGCAGACCTCCGAGGATGATACTCTCGGAATAGCGATCCAGCGTAGAATCCAGGAACGCGCCAAAGGTGGTAGCGGCATTGCGCACGCGAGCATAGCCCCATCAAACATGTCAAAAATGCCAGCAAACAGTATCAGAGCCCCACCGGCTACAATAGATCCAGACGCGATGACAAGAGCTGTCACGATACTTAATAGTAATCCTACAAAGGTCACCATGTTTGGGGTGATCCCTAGCCGGGCCAGAGGTCGCACTATCCAGGCAACGGACTGGCGGGCGTTTTGCTGTATACGTCTGCTAAACATAGCTCTATTGTATCACACTTTATCCATAAAACAAGCAACGTTTTTCACTGGGATTTTACGAATGGTGACAGGCGTTTTTCTTGTGGAAATCTTGCCGTCGCCATCTGTAAAATCTCAATACAGTGCTCAGGCCACTCGCGCGCGCCGTCCGCGCGCGACACGTTCAATTTTTACGACGCGGCGGCTTTGTTTCCCGAGATGATAACCGGCCAGATGCAGGTAGTCATTCATGCCCCACATTTTACCGCCAGGCGCGGTTTCGCCTTTTTCAATCGCCGCGCGTACATCCTGCGCTTTGCTGCCAGCAAACCATGTGCAGCCGCTACCGATCGCGCTCAGAGTATGCGCGTCGCTATTGCCCAGTTCCGGCCAGCCATATCGTTCGCGATTGCTCTGCATGGCCACGCGGTTCACATAAATGCCACAAAAGCTCGCGTTCCAGGTCTCAATCCCATCCAACCAGACACTCTCGGATGCTTTGATGCGGTCCAGTACCGAGCGTGGGCAACTATGGCGGAAAAGCTGGTTTAAGGGATGCGCCACAACAGCCAATCCGCCCTGAGCATGGATCAAATCAATACTCTCTTCCATGCTCAAACGCGGCGGAATGCGCTTCTCAATAAACAGCGCCAGCAGATGTCCAGATTGGGTGCTTACCTCTTCGCCAACCACGAAGTCGAAGCGATAATGTCCCTTAGCCCAGAGATCGCGCGCGCGGAGCGCTCCGTCTATTACATCATGATCTGTTAGTGCAACCACATCCAGATTCGTCTGCTTCTCGGCATAATCTAATACTTGTTGAATCGTCCCAATGCCATCGCTATAAGTGCTGTGCATATGCAGATCCGCGCGTCCCAGCCTGCCCGCGTGGTACGCTTGCTGCTGCGTCATCTGACGGCGCTTTCTCAGCATCGCTGTACCGGCGGCCATACCATTCACTTGAGTCTTATCCTTTTCATCGCCAGTGTTCGTAATCATTTTGCTCTTTCTAGGCCAGGAAAACCCGACCTGTCTCTTCAAAGAACGCACGCATCTGCATGCTTAACTATGCACTTTTTTTCTCGCCAATGATCGCTTCATCCCACTCTTCCGTCCGCTTCTATCCATCACTCACCGCCGCCTCCCATTTGTCATTACTGTAACATGCTTTTGTTAAAGATTAATCTTAACGCGGGATAAAGCCATAGTTAAGCTTGTAAAGAGAAAAAGCCTCCCCTCTCTATCTGTTTTTCGCCTGTTTGTATCTCTAAGGAAACGCGTTTAGTGTTCGGAACTCACTTCGGCCTCGATCAGCGCCTCTCCTACAGGAAAGGTTTCGATCAAGCTGGCTGGATCGACCAGATGCTCCAGACGTTGTAGGCAGAGCAGAAAGTACTCGGTGTTAAGCGAGCAATAGACCTGACGTCCTACCCGCCGTGTCTCAGCCAGGCCCGCGCGCCTCAATTTACGCAGATGCCACGAGACCAATGGCTGGCTCAGGCCCAGGACCGCCGTCAGATCTGTCACCGTGATCTCCTTATGTCTGGCCATCTGGTAAACCATCGACAGGCGCGTCACTCCAGCTAAAGCTTTCACTGCTATCTTGAGATCTTTCCATTCGTCCATCAGACGCTCTCCCCTGTCACATAAAGAAAAATTTATCAAATCTTTGTTTATATGTTAGCATCGAATCTCGCCAAAAACAAGGGCAGTAGGAGAAAGGGAGACACGCGCGTTATCGCGATAAGTAGATGGAGACAAGCTCCACCTCTACCGGAGCGGAGACTCGTGAGCTTGTCTCCATCTACAGATCATCTACAGATCTCCTCCGTATACCTACCTCTGACGGAAATGGCCTTAAGAAATGTCCAGACCCTTACACCCTTCGTTCAACATGAAAAAAGGGTTGCGTGCCTCTGCACAAGCAAGAGAAAGCGCCCAGATTGCGCAAAAAATAGACCGTTAAAGGGCTTGCATCCTTATAGAGACTATGCTATACTAGCTCCAACGATCAAGCCCGCGTAGCTCAATGGCAGAGCAGCGCACTCTTAATGCGACGGTTATAGGTTCGAGTCCCATCGCGGGCATGCTCACCCACTACTGTAAATACTCTAACAAAAGCGCTCTCCACCTCGTTTTACGCTTGCCTTTGCCATCTCCTTACCCAAAATCCAGCAATGTAGCAGCCCACAAATGCGCTAACCTATATAATAACCAGCTCCCTATTTCTGCATAGCAAAAAGACCTCTGAGATACCTGATCTTCTCAGAGGTCTTTTTGCTATGTTCAAGCCCGAACGGGCCTCTACTGCCTTTTCGTCGGCACTCCTGTTATCGGCCCGGATCGCGGAGCCATGTTTCAAGCCCGATCGGGCCTCCTCGGCTATTTAGCACATATGTCAGTTTTCACCCTGACGGACCGGTTCTAAGGTTTCAAGCCCCATCGGGCCTCCTCTACCTTTTGCTGACAGCAATTGGGCAACGGCTATATGCTCGACATTCTGTAGCTTCAAGCCCAAACCAGGCCTCCTCTGCCTTTTCGCCTGCTACCGTTGAAGTATAGCACTAGAAGCCGTGTCAGACAAGCCTTTCAGCGAACCGAGTATTTTAGAGAATAAGCAGATTATCGTTATTAGGCAATAAACCCCTATAATCTCAACTTTGTTGGTACCGATGGAAATGCAATTATAACAAGCAACAAAAAACCGCCCATGTGGGCGGGTGAAACGGCGGCGTCTTATTTTCCCGTGGGGCTGCCCCCAGAGTATCATCAGAGCTGAAGAGCTTAACTTCCGTGTTCGGGATGGGAACGGGTGTACCCTCTTCGCTATTGCCACCGGTTCGCCTGCACATACAAGCGGTTTCTCTTGACACGACTTATCCTACCAGATCATCGCACTTCTGTCAAGCCTTTTTGGAAGCAATTTCAGGGTTTCTCAAAAGTCTTTTCCCCGCCCGGCCCATCCTGAGAAAAACAGGGAGTGTGGAAAGATGGGCACCGCGGTGCCCATCTTTCCACACTCCCTGGACCCTCCACTGGCAAATGCGCCTGGCAGGCGCAAGCCTCCCCCCAGGTTTGGAGTAAGACGCTGCGCTTACGGGTGTGCGTCACTTTTTTGCAACGTGTGAAAGCTTCTACTATAACTCTCATTTATCTCATCTACTTTTCTCCAAACTGAGCATATTTTCCCTGTTCTCTACTGCTACCTCTCACAAACAGATACGACCATAGTGGGCCGATTCATCGGGTCCAGCCCCGATTCATCGAGGGCCTCTCGCCTTGCTTGAAATCCTTCACGAACATGAGAGAAATCATGCTCGTGAAGCATTGGGAGGTATGCGTGCTGTCCTCGATAAATCGGGACTGGACCCGATGAATCGGCCCACTCTCGCATGTACAACTTTTTATGCAGAGCGTTTGCACGCTGCAAAAAGAGGACGCACACCCTGCGCTTACTGATAGCTTGCATAATCTGGCGGAATCCTCTATATTACCTGGGAACATACACAAGGTAGGTAGATAGAAATGGACAATGCAAATTCGTCCGCGCGTGCAGCGGATCAGCAGCCTGGAGTGCGGGAGCATGATGCAGATGCATGGCAGGAGTTCTGGGCGGGTCAGGGTCAGCCATGGCGTACTGAGCCAGAGATTGATGCCGAGCGCCAGGCAGAACTGGCTGAGCGGCTGCGCGTGGAACCAGATGTGTTGCTCGGTATTTATCCCTTTCGCCATGTCAGGCTCCAGCGCGCGGATCTTGAGTGGCTGCTGGCCAAGCATGAGAATGGGCGCGGACCCATTGATTACCATGATCCAAAGCAGCGAGAACGCGTCGGGCTGGATCTACGCGGGGCTGATCTAAGCTACGCGCAACTACAGAATCTGCCACTGGCACGCATGGTCGGCGATGTAACCTGGCGCATCTGGGATAACCTGACAGCCAAGCAGCATCGGATGGCTGCTCTACAGCTCCAACATGCCGATCTCAAAGGCGCTTTCCTGGAAGGGGCACGCCTCGAATATGCCAATCTAGAAGAGGCTGATCTCCGCGGCTGCCATCTGGAGGATGCTAATCTTGGAGAAGTAAACTTGCGCGGCAGCTATTGCGCGGATGTACACCTCGAAGGGGCGAATCTCTGGTACGCCCATCTCGATGGAGCATTTCTCTGGCACGCATATCTCCAGGGAGCGAATCTCTTTGAAGCTCACCTCTCGACAGCTCATCTGAATGACCTCGTGCTGGCCGATGAGAAACGCGTAGGACCACAACTGATGGATACCCACTGGGAGGACGCGAATCTCTCGGTGGTGGACTGGTCTCAGATGAACATTCTGGGTGAGGAAAACATTGCTCTCCAGAAGACACGCAATGGACAGCCCAAAGATCGCGCGACGCGTATCCGCGAGTTTGCAGAGGCAGTACGCGCTAATCGGCAGCTCGCGGTACTTTTACAGGCTCAGGGACTGAATGAAGATGCCAGCCATTTTATCTATCGTTCGCAGGTGCTGCAACGCAAATGGCTGGCTTTGCAGGGCGTACCCCGACTAGGCGCATACCTCTTCTCGCTCTTACTGGCTCTGCTCACCGGCTATGGACATCGCATGGGGCGCATTATAGCCGCTTACTTGCTGTTGATCTGCCTTTTTGCTGGACTCTACTATGGCTTTGGCCTGAGCTATGATCCTCATATCACTGGCATAGAGGCCTTTATTCTGAGCATCACCGCTTTTCATGGGCGCGTTTTCTCTTCACCATTCCACCTGCAAAGCCCGCAAGGCGTTGTCACAGCTATAGAGGCTATCATGGGCCTGCTGTTCGAGGGCATCTTTATCGCGATGCTGACCCAGCGCTTCTTTGGCAAATGAGCTTAATTCTCTTCTGCCGCAGAAGTGCTGGCTTTTTCTACCTTCCCTGAAAGCAGGATCGTCTACCGAATGTTAGAAAGTCACCAGCTTAAGCCGCTGCAATTCAAGCACAATTGACTCGGCTTCCGCGAGATCTTTGTTGCTACAGAGCGCTAAAATTTCTATTGTGCGCTGCCCATCGATGAGAAAATAGATCATACGCTGGGGGCGTGTCAACAATGACAATACCCCTGTCGATTCTATTTTGTTTTTGCGTGGTATAAGCTCTGCTGGCCTGCCAGGGCGCGCTGCAGGTGGTTTCATAGGACTCGCAGGTACCTCAGGCGGTACTATGAAAAAAGAGAGGTGTAGACCAGCAGAGAGATTCGCTGGTGGTCGGGGGGCGTCAGGCACAAGAAAGAAACGGATAGCATGCCAGGTGAGCATGCGCTCCAGAGCCTCCTGGCCATTTATCCCCTCGACGCGCGCATAGACAGGCTGCCCCATGAGAATATACAGAGCACCTTTTTCCACACGACCCTCCCATATATGTTCAACTCGCAGCAAACCACTCTGCTGCTGCTTATGGGCAGCCAGCAGCACCTCACCGAGATTTGCAGATTCATTGCTCCGCTTTTTATGCATCATATCAACCTCTCCATGGGCACCCCTTTCTCCCAGATAATTTTCTGGAGTTAGCTAGAAACCGCTACAGGGAAAAATGGGCTGGGGAGCATCCCAGGCCCCTGTTGGAGCCACGCCCGGCAACTCGACTCACAAACTACCACACGTTGAAATCAACCCTCCAGTGGATGCTTTATTCATGATGATGATTGTTATGCTCAGCGGGCGCGACATCCAGCGCTGGATTACCATCGAAAAATCCTACCGGTTTGAGCGTAAAACTGACGCTTTCAACCGGCATAACGGGCCAGTCCTCGGGCCGGACAATGTGATTGGAGCCAAATGTATACCAGACTACCAGATCTTGCTGCTCTAACGGCCTGTTCTGCCGCACATACGTTGGCAGGCCGTCTCCGCCTGGCTGCTGGTTGGGATAGTTTCCGGCTGCGTAACGCTCAGCTGGATCGTAGGCCGTGACCCAGAGATGGTTTCTGGTGAAGCCGCCGCGCTCCCATTGGGGAGAACCCTGCGCGAAGAGCGGAAAGGCATTTTTTTCTGGCACCAGTGCGTAGCCCACCGGCTGACCCAGAGCGTTGCGCGCAGAGGAATTGATGATCTTCCAGATGCGCGCGCTCCTCGGCTCGATCGAACGCTGCGCCATGCTCTCGCTAGCCAGCACGGTTTCCCGCGCCACCCAGGCATTACCACGCGGATTCTCCGCTCCCCAGGGCAGCGGCTCGCAGTTGATCTCCACTACCGTATTCTCCAGCCCATCCAGCATTGTATCCAGGCGGATATTGAAGTAATGCTGATGATATGGGCCGTACAAGCCTGGAGCCACTAGCGTGCCTGAAACCGGCTGCTCGCCGGGAGCGATCGCGGCTGGCGCTATGATGCCTGTTAACTTGATCTCATGCTGAATAGTGCCATCCTGATAAAAGTACCAGTAAAAGCCATATTCGTAGTTGCCAACAGTCGAGATTGCAGAGAGCACGAGACGGCGCGAACGGCGCACTTCTGCCCGTGTTGAACCATCCTCGTTATACTCAAGATGCTTCCAGAGCATACTCGCGTCCTCTTCGTGCAGGCAGATGGCGTTGCTCAAGACCTGCGCCTGTCCCTCAGCATCGTTGACACAGGCGGCAAAATAGTAGATCTCGCCCAGGCAGTCACAGCCCAATTCCAGGCTATTTGCCAGCACGCCAATCCCTACTTCGCCCGCGTCAAAGACATTCTTAAAGTTGTGCGAGGGTGTAGGATCACCATATGGAACATACATCTCAGAGAGAGAGGCGCGATAGAGAATGGGACGCCAGCGCCCGCGGTCCTGATACTCTAGCAAATGCAGCACCAATCCCTCGCGCGGAGTAAAGCCGACGCGAAAACGCCACTTCTGCCAGCTCACCTGTTGGCCATCAACCTGAAAGCTCACCCCTTGCGGCTGCGTAATCGAAACAGGCTTTAGATCCCTACGTGGACCCGCGGGAAAGGACGGCGAGTTCGTCGCTGACTGCATGCCCTCGACTGTATAGTTACCCGTACGTTCCGGTATCGGTACCGATCCGTGATCCTCGATACGCACCGCCAGCGTGTCCAGTTCAACCGTCGCGACAATGCCCTCCACTGGATGAGCATAGTAATTATCCAGCGGTCGCAGAGCCAGCGCGGCCTCCATCCGAATCAAGCGTCCCTCCTGCGCGCTCTCCTGCTCGCCAGGATAGCCAGCCGTCCAGGGATAGAGCACAACAGTGCTCAGATCGGTAATGCCGCGTCTCTCCAGAGCGGCGCGGAACGTCGGATCTCCCAGAATGGCCTCCTGGGCCGCGAAGACCTCTGGATACGTCAGAGCTGGCTGCACATCTCCACGCTCGCGCCACTCACGCAAAGTCCCGGCAGATAATGACACCAGGGCCTCAATGGTCAAACGCCGCTCATGATCGCGAATGACAACGGCCACCTCACGCGCTAGTGGCTGACCCGGCTGGAAGGTCAGCACAGAGGCCTTCGCAGGCTCATGCAAGCTATATGCCATCAGGCGCATCCTGGGGGTAATACGCCCGGACGCCTGGAGAATGGATGTAGTTAGCGTTATTTCATCAGGCCCCAGCGGGTCCAGCGGGTGCCGTGCCAACGCTTGAGAATGCGTAATCTCGTCGGGAATGGAACCGGTCATAGCTTCCTCCATATCTTATGGCACATAACCAGCCCGCAAAACGCGCGCTCAAGGCAAGCAAGCGGCCAGGTGCCAGAGATAGAAAAACAGCCTCAGTGAGGACGTGAAGCTTCTGCAGATGAAAATGCTTGAGCATCTTTCAGGCTTTCCCAATGCGCCTCACTTCTGGCGAACACACAGCCGATGATGCCAATTATCATAAAGACCCCCGCCAGAAGAAGCACCAGGTACCACCACATATTATTGGGGAGCAAAGGTGGGTAGTAAGAATTCAAAACAGTATCGACAATCGCCAGGCCACCCAGCACAAGACCAAGCAGCGCGCTCAAGAAGAGCACAGGCAAGGGAAAGAGACGATGTTTGCGCAATTGCTCGCCGTGTCTGAACATTAAACCAAACAGGTTCAAAAACAGAAAAAGCGTGGCAAAGGCCCACAGAACCGTAGCCGCTCCAATCCCAACATAGTAAACCTCTGTAGCCAGCTTCGTCGCCTGGACAGGAAAGATCGCGGTCAAAGGCAGAACAATGAAGAGAATAATCGCCAGCAAACAGGCCAGGCATGTTTGAAACAAAAGCGCGCGTCCAGGCACGCGGTTGGCGTTAAGCCTGCCCATCCCACTCGGAATGCGCTGATCGACGCCGCCCACCAGGAGAAAGCGCGCGAAGATAAAGTTATACACGGCTGTGGCAAAGAGGAAAGTACATATAATACACACCGTGACCACGACTGCCGCGATGGGACCAAGGGCCATTTTAACCGTTGTCACCAGATCAAAGAGCGCGTAACCAGCACTTGATCCCTGCACCACCAGCACGCCGAAAGTCGCCAGCAAATAGGCGAGCAGAACAATTACGGTACCCCAGAGCAAATGCCCGGTAATGATGCGCTTTTTAACCTGCCGATCCGAGCCAGCCAGTTCCCCTCCCATGTTCAAGGGCAGATTCACACCCAGATAACCCAGCGTAATCACCCCGAAAAGCGGGACATTGGTCGCGGTAAACGGATTCCAATTGAGCAGCTGGCTAAAGTCAGTCGCCGAAGCGTGATTTGTCAACAACCAGACCACCCCCGCGAGGCAGACCAGAACTGCCGCCAGCAAGCTGAGAATACAGACCACATTGACGATGTACTGTATCATGCGTTGCCGGCGTAAAGAGAGAATATAAGAACTCAGAATAATCACCAGCAAGGCGACTCCCTGCTGCCAGGGAGCAACCAGCCAGCCAGGATTGATGCCCTGGAGATAGGTTACTACCAGATCTGCTGTAGCCAGAATTATCAAAGGGCCAGGCACCCACGCGCAAAAGCCCACAAAAAAACTCATGGAGCTTCCAAATATCTTATAGGTCCAGATATAAACAGAGCCTTCATAGGGATAGACAACCGACAACTGCGCGGTCGCGATCGCGCAGGGCAGCAGAAAGCCAATCCCACCTATCAGCCAGAGCGCTAGCCCCGCGGCACCACCCGCCACGGCGCTGGGCACATTCGTGATAAAGAAAAGAATGACTACAAATAACGCGACCATATCCCCACGTCTGAGCGTACCTGGGCAAGCGCGCTCAATATACTCCTCCGAAGGTAGAGAAGGTTCTACGAGAAGTTGAGAGACACCAGGGTCAGTATTGATTACTTTCAAAATAACCTCCATATCTGGCCTAATAAACCAGCCATACCTTGCTAAGTGAGCGCGCTATGCAAGAGCCGCGGGAGAGATTTTCGCGCCCGATCTGATTGATCTAAGGCAATTCTGAGCAAATTAGAAGTGGAAAGAACCCAGCACCGTCGCTGCCCCAAGACCTAGTAAGACAATTATTAGAATGAGAGCCGCTTCCAGGCGCTCGTGCCCCTCGGGCAATTGGGGGAGTGTCTCTGGAGATGGTACAAGGACACCATCCCGAGGTTTAGCAAGAATATCTACCTTGACAGGCCAGGGCTGCGCCGCGCTCAAGGGCGGTACATCCTGTCCGAGAGAAGACGTGACCGGCTTCTTCATAGAGAAAGGATCAGGTGGCGCGGTCACAGCATGCTCCGCAGTCAGCGTAAGCGGCCTGAGCGCGGGAAAAGGTTCTGGCACCATGCTCGCTTGCTGATGCATAGAGGTTATACTCGGCCTCCCAGGGGGGATAGAGGTAGGAGCAACCAGGCGACCACTGCTGGAGCGCGAGCGCAGGGTCAGCAGATCCTGCTGGAGCTCGGCAGGATGTTGATAGCGCTGCAGCAAGAGCGGATGCAGCCCCCTGCTCAACAGCGCGCTGAACTCAGGCGAGAGCTGTGAGTTGAAACGCCGAGCCGGGGGAATCTCACCTGTCGCAGCCTGGGGCACAACACCAGTGACCGCGTAATAGACTGTCGCCAGCAACGCATACAGATCGCTGCGCACATCTATCACACCTTGCGTGAACTCAGGTGCCATATAAGGCAGACCGAGCGCGTCAGTGATGCCTCGCAGCAGCCAGGTGATCCCGCCGGCCATCATTGGAGAAAAACTGTCAAGAATACACGAAAATGCGCCTGGCAAGAAAACTATATGCTCTGGAGAAATAAAACCATGGACCAGTGGCGGCGCCTGGCGAGTCAATACCCCTAAAACCTCGTTGATCTGAAAACAGAGCGCGAGGGCCTCTTGCTCGGCAAACACACGCCCCAGACGACGCAAACGCGCCTGTAAAGACTCACCTTGCACAACCGCGAAGACAAAGAAAACACGTCCCTGGTCGTTAAACACATCTTTGAGAGCGGGAATGGCTGGATCTTTCCCGGCATTGAGCAGAGTATGAGTAGCGCCACGCAACATGACTTTTATCTCCTCCGCCTGGGCATCGGGCAAAATAACTTCGCAGATCCTGATCTCCCCGCCAGGGGGCTGATAATCATACCCATTCCAGTTTGTCTCGACGATCCCGGCAAGCCAGCTGCGGCGCTCCCGCCAGGTCTGGAGGCGATAACGACCACGGCGCAGATATTGACCGGCCTGTAACGGAGAAAGCACACCTGGCTCAGGAAAATTTGCTGTGTGAACGCTAAAACCACACCGTACACACGAACTCTTGCGTGCATCCCATTCAGTACCACATCTTGGGCAAAGCATATATTCCCCTCTCTACTCCCAGGACGATACCAGCACTTTACAGTGCGGGAGCGCACAACTAAATAGCCACAAGCTGGTAATAAAGCGCGGCACTTCCCCGATGAGTGCCTGTTCCAAACGAGGGGTCTGCATTAACTGGATCAGGATGAAGAAAGATCTCTGCTGGCAGCCTGCACCAGATACATAACGTGCTACACCTAATCTACATTATAGAGATCTCATCGCTTGATATAAACGCGACTAATAGCGCCTCTATCAAGCAAACTATATTATTACTTCTAGATATATGTCAATATTCGGCACCAAATGGATGTTTCCGCAAATTCCTCCATACATTTTTGCTGCCCAGGAGTGTTACGTTTTCACCTGAATTTACACATAGAGATGAAGAGCAGCGTGGTCTCGGTAAGACCCCGTTAACTGGTGGATGACTTGAAAGGGTGACTGTTTTAACTGAAGTGCCAGAGAGGGCCGATG
>JBEVTI010000078.1:0-13296 GCA_041156125.1 Candidatus Paraktedonobacter carboxidivorans | reverse complement strand
ATGGAACGAGGTAACCAGGGTGAAGTAAACGGCATAATCACCATTTGCCCAGTCATTTCTTACTCTCCAGCTTTTTTTCTCTTTACAACTCAGCAATATGCTTCGCTTCTACGAACAAGTTGACAATATCGGTGTGAATCCAAAAGTGGTGCAAGAAATCCTTGGCCATAGTCAAATCAGTATGACGATGGATATTTATTCACATGTGTTGCCAACCATGCAACAGGAAGCAATGGAGAAACTCCATCAGACCTTATTGAGAAAGGATGTGGTTGAGAGCAAAAACGAGAGCTGATTGTATCCGTTGCTGTACCGGTTGCTGTACTACCGCAATTTGCCCAAAAACAAAAACGCCTCAGACCGCTTGTAGAGCAGGTTAAGGCATCTTGTTGTTTTGATTTAGTAGCGCATACGGGATTCGAACCCGTGATCTCCGCCTTGAGAGGGCGGCGTCCTAGGCCGCTAGACGAATGCGCCATAGTGTCACCTGAACTTGCATTATCATAGCGGTTTTTGTCAGGACTGTCAAGGGGGTTGTGTTACGGATGTTACGGATCAGTGATAGTTTCAGGGGTTTGACATATACATTATACAAGCTGATTCTGTTATAATTCTGTTATAATTATGGCAAAGTGATGCCCTGGAATGCTAAGGAATTATTCAATCTGTCCTGGTATTCCTCGGAGTGACGAAAGGCTGATCTTATGTTGTCTGCACGCTTTGATGAGGCGCTAGTCTTCGCTAGCAATCTGCATGTGCGGCAGGTGCGCAAGGGGAGCAATATTCCGTATCTCTCTCACCTGCTCTCTGTCACGGCTCTGGTGCTGGAAAACGATGGCGATGAAGATGAGGCTATTGCAGCTCTTTTGCACGATGCGGTTGAGGATCAGGGAGGAGATGCGACCCGTCAGGCAATCCGGCGCCGCTTTGGCGAGAAAGTTGTGACAATTGTTAATGGCTGCACCGATGCCGATACTTTGCCGAAACCTCCCTGGCATGAGCGTAAACAGAGATATATCGAACACCTGGCCAGCGCTTCCCCCTCTATTTTGCTGGTCTCTGCCGCAGATAAACTGCATAATGCACGCTCGTTGCTTAGAGATTATGAGGTGGTGGGGGAGCAACTATGGTTGCGCTTTAGAACTGGCAAAGAGGGCGTCCTCTGGTATTATCGCTCACTGATCGCAACCTATAATACTTACTACCCTACTCCGCTTACCGCGGAACTGACGCGTACATTTCGTGAATTGGAGACGCTGATTGCCAGCACTCCATACAACCTGTCCGCTGGCATTACTGAAACGAACTGATCTCTCTGATACACTGTGAGGAAGCGTATGGAAGCACAGGAAGCATCGCACAATACTGATCTCTCTTCATCCACCCCTTTACCTCAAACCAGTACATCCACGCCTGATCTGCCCGTGGGAGAAGAGCACGCGCGCCAGTTCCACTCTGATACGGAAACTACTGGCCCGGCAGATACTCCGCTGCCGGCTGACTCCCCGACAATGTCCACTGAGGCTGGACAAGTCGCTCCGCTGCCCACCGGGACCGGGGATACTAAACACGCACTGGTCGAATCTGAGGAGCATGCAACTATCAAAATCACACTCCCCCCTGAGAGTGGAACTGCCAGTTCCGCGCCCACTCCCCCATTAGCTGCATTGACTAAGTCTGAAGCAAGCGGGGCTGAACAAACTGCCTCTCCGCTCGCGAAAAGCGAGGATACTGGCCATATACTGGTCGAATCTGAGGAACATGCCAGTATCAAGATCACACTCCCAGCCGACTCTGACACTACCAACTCTGGCACTAACAGTTCCGCGAATACTCTGCTAGCAGCCGGTCCACTGGCAAAGCTTGCTGGCCTTGAAGAGACCGAGTTGGAAAAAGCAACCTTCGTGATTAAAGAGGTGACCGAGGATGCCAGGCATGTGTTGATCGAGGCCGAGAAACATACCACCGTCAAAATCGCCGTGGAAGACGTCACAAGCTTTGGAGAGTTCAGCCTTAAATTTCTCAATGATTGGACCTTTAATTTTGCCTCCGGGCTGGCCTATCATCTGCTAATGGCGATGTTCCCTATTGTGATCGCGGTAGCCGCTACAGTCGGCTTTATCGAGGGCGGACTCAGTAGTCACGCTCAGAACGAACTTATCAACTATATGAGCAATATCTTTCCCTCCGTGCTAGGTCACGATGTGCTGGCTCCAGCTCTGCTACTGTTACGCAAGGACGCGGGTTTTCTAGGCATCACCGCCATCGTGCTGGCTCTCTATAGCGGCTCACGCCTCTTCTCTACAATGGAAGATTGCTTTGCTATTATTTACCATACGCCTTCTCGTCCATTCTGGCGCCAGAATATGATGGCGATGGCGATGCTGCTGATCTTTATTTTACTGATCCCTGTGATGCTTCTGGCCTCTTCAATCGGTCTGGGAGGATTCCTGAGTGGACTGCTTGCGTCTATCATTCTCTTCCAGGCAGTCTATATGATTGTGCCCAATCAGAAAATTAGCTGGCGCAAAAGCTGGCGAGGTACACTGGTAGCCTCGATCGCTCTCCAGGTTTATATAGTGCTCTTCCCACTTTATATTCGCCATTTTCTAGGCAGCTATACTGGCAATACGGGCTTCGCGATCATCCTCTTGCTGTTCTTTTTTTATTTTGCCTTGATCCTGCTGATCGGGGCTGAGGTTAACGCGTTCTACGCCGAAGGAGTGCGCGCGAAACCTCACAATATCGCTGAGATGGTTCACCTGGCTACGCTCGCAGCAGATACAGCCGAACTTGCGGAACTGGCTAATAAGCAAGCCCGTAAACGAGCGATAAAACATTGAGGTCAGTTGGCGCGTACACATTGTCCGTAGCTGGTCAAGCTGGCCTTGAGCCTGGCACCAGTGCCACTCGCTCTGCCTGGCGAATCCGCAGATGCTCGATGACATTAGCTGAACTGCCTGCTTGCTCCAGACCTTCGCCCAGGAGCGCGGCCCCAAGAGCTGCCTCGTAACCCGAGCCCTTGGGGTCCACTTGTGGAAAGAGATAGATTTGATAGGTATCGGCCAGGCGTTCAATCAGTTGCTCGCTCTGCTTGCCAAAGACTACGATATCTTCGAGATGATGAATAGCCAGCAGACCAGCCAGTTCTTGAGTCAGCCCTTCCCAAAAGGCCTCAAGCAGAAGTGGCTGCAAGGCTGCATGCCGCTCTTCTGCGGCCACTTCCCGCGCGCCTTCCAGGCTCGCAAGGCGCTCAGAAGCCGCGGATAGCGTTGAACCCTGGAGGGTCTTAATGCCATTGACGATCTGACCATTGACAATGACCAGCACACTGGTACCCTGCTCGTTGGCGTTGACGCAGAAAAAATTCATCTCCTCCCAGGTCGCGCCCTGCTCACGCATATGGTGTAGTAAGGCGACCACAGCGCAAACTTCGCGGGCACTGCCCAGCGCCGGGCGCAGGAGCAAACGATGCGGGGATACCGTGGGCAAATATTCGACCGAGGGAGCACAAGAGCTGTGCAAGCTCAGACCACGCACCAGGCGCAGGGCTGCTGTGGCCTCCTGACAGGTTCGGGTAGGATGATAAAGCAGAGCCAGGCGCTCCAGGCGCTCATCGCTCAGGGACGCCAGGGACGCGAAAGGCGTGATTGCATCCAAAGAGACCACTACAGTTGGCTCTGGATATTGCATGCAAAACTGGCGCAGCCCTGCCAGGACCTCGTCCGCGCTCTCAAATAAGACGTACTCCTCTGGTTGCCCCCGCTCTGTACGACATATCCTCCATTGCCCAGGCATATAATCAAGACCAAGACTTACTGCCATGTCTTCCCGCTTTTCTTTCATGCTTAGAGTCTATTATAGCATAGTCCAGCCAGCATCCTCTTTCCGCTACCCAAATGGTCCAGGTCCTATGAATGATCCCATTATGAGTGATCCCTAATTTTGTAAGCCCAGTTCTGGCTTCTGATTATGGGGGCAAAGGTGCCACGTTTGACTGCCGTCGCTGCATGAATTCGAGTGGTGAGATCGCGCACCACATCTCTCGCTACCACGACAGCTTCTTAAACAGATGAAACGCAAATTTTCGCGTGGAGGAAACTCATGAAAGCAATAGTATTGACAAAATTTGGACCACCTGATGGTTTTCAGATCCACGAGGTCGCAAAACCTCAACCCTCAGACAATGAAGTCTTGATACGACTCTCTGCGACGACGGCCAGCGCAGGAGATTATGAACTTCGCCGTTTACAGTTCCCTCTTGTCTTCAGGCTGCTTCTGCTCCTGTATGTGCGTCTCATCAGGTCAGGACCCCTGATCCTGGGGCAGGAGTTCGCCGGAGACGTTGAAGCAGTCGGCAAAGCGGTTACACGCTTCAAGAAGGATGACCAGGTTTTTGGATGGACTGGCCTGGCTTTGGGCGCGTATGCCGAGTATATCTGCCTGCCAGAAGACGGAGTGCTGGCAATCAAACCGCCCACGCTGACCTATGAGGAAGCTGCCCCTCTTGCTGTTGGGGGACTTGAGGCCGTGTATTTTATGAGAAGTGGCAAGATCCGCAACGGGCAAAAGGTGCTAATTTATGGCGCCGGCGGAAGTATCGGGACATTCGCGGTACAGCTTGCCAGATACTTGGGGGCGGAAGTGACAGCCGTGGATAGCGCGGGAAAACTGGACATGCTGCGCTCGCTTGGGGCGAGCCAGGTCATTGATTATACGCGAGAGGACTTCACGAAAAGCGGCGAGACCTATGATGTGATTTTCGACGTGATAGGCAAAAGTCCGTTTTCCGGTAGCGTCAGATCGCTCGCGCCTAATGGATACTATCTTCTCGATAACTCCGGCCCGTTCAAGAAGCTTCGAGGGCGATGGGTTTCGGCGAGAAGCAGCAAGAAAGTCATACACTGGGCCTCCCGGACAGCAAGCGAAACCACCGAAAACATCCATTTCCTCAAGAAGCTGATCGAGGCGGGGCAAATCAAAGCGGTTATCGATAGATCCTATCCGTTAGAACTGATTGCCGAGGCCCACCGGTATGTTGACATGGGACATAAAAAGGGCAATGTCGTCATCACGGTGGACCAGAACGACAACACGTAACGCTCCATTCCAACGTGACCATTGGCCGCGTCTTCCACAAGTATTCTGACGCATGGTGGAATTGGCACTGGCGCATCATAGCATGGTGCAAGTTGATGCTTTTAGCCGCTGCCACCCGCACAAGAGAGTGATTTCCAGTCACCACAGGCTAAACATTCCGTTGTGCTCTTCCCAAAGAGCGTCAATTTACAAGATGTTGATGGAAGAAACCAGGTGGGGAGCGGTTTTCCCAGACATCGAAGCGTCAAGTCCCATGCTTTAGAGCACCTCCCCACTTTCAGCACAAAAACGGTCAGCCCTGCGGTTAATTTACCATATGCGCAAAGAATAAACGTGCCCTTCCCTTTTCACAACAATCAGTAACCCCATGCTGACACGTCGCAGCAACCCGGCACAATCGCCAAAACTTCCCCGAAGCGCCCGTAGCGGAGCTAGTCCCGTCGATTGCTCAGTCAGGCAGATATGTAGAGTGGAAATAGAGATTCAGGAAAATAGTCTTGAGCGCTTGACGCACAGTAGACTCATCTGCTACACTAGATTCTGTTCACATTCCTCACTATAGAAAGACCTGGAAGCTGGCAGATCTGGCTGGAATGGGTGTGAGAAACACATTCTCTATCCGTCAAAAACGACGCTCAATTTCGTATGAGGTGATAGAAGCATGTCAGAAAAGGATCGCCCACTAACAGGCCAGGCTGAACACGCGCGTTTGCAGAAGGCACTACGTGAAAGTGTCATCTTACGCGAACTAGCAGATATTCTTAATTCTTCACTGGATCTTGAACATATTCTCCAGGAACTGGTGAAACGCACGACTGAACTCTGTGAGGTCGCGCGTTGTGCTGTGTGGTTGGTGGAAGAAACAGGGGAGAAATTACGTCCGATTACCTATCACCTGGCCAGTTCAATCCTCTCAAGCAAGAAGCGCAAAGCCGCGGATGCTATCTGGTATCGCAGCCATCTTCTAATGAGCAATCCCCTGATCGAGCGCCTGCTGAACGCCGGCGGAATGCTTTTGCTCGAAGATTTGCGCTCTGAGCCAACAATGCAGACGTTCGCGGAAACCTTTCAGGTCTTTTCGGCTATGTTAATCATACTGATGCGCGATGGGCATCCGGTTGGCCTGATGTCTCTGGACAATCCTGGCAAAGCTCATCACTTCTCTCACGAACAACAACAACTGGCCAGAGCTATCAGCCAGCAAGCCACAATCGCTATTCACAATGCCCGCCTCTACCAGCAAGCTCAGGAACAGCAACAGCGTGCCGACCATCTGATCGAACGGGCCCAGGCAGTTTATCAGGTCGCGATGCGAGTCAATTCTGGCGAAGAACTCCCTGTGGTGCTGAAACTGGCTACAGAACACCTGGCACACGCCCTAAATGCCAGCGAAGGCATTGCTATGCTGCGGGACACCAGTGATACAGAACGACTCCAGGTACTTGGACCTCTCAGCCAGGAGACACAGGATCATCTGGCCACCATTGGACTGGCGCTAGATGACTTGCCCAATTTCTGGCTCGCGATCCACACTGGCAGGCCGTTGTTAGTAACCGCTGAACTGGCGCAGGGTCAGGAAAGTGAGTGGTTTAATCGCTTTGGTCTGAAAAACATGCTCCTGGTCCCACTGACAGGTATTTCCCCCCAGCGCGTTGGCAACTGGGATTTTCCTGGAGTCAGGGAAGTACCAGCCCACAAAGAGGACGAATACACGCCGGAGATCTACTGTCCCGGTCTGCTGGTGATACACTATACGCGCCGTCGTAAACCGACACCAGGCGAATATGCCTTCGCCCAGGATATCGCAGCTCAATGCGCCCTGGCCATTGAGAAGGCGCGGCTACTGGCCGAGGCACGCGAGGCCGCGGAACTGGCTACAGAACGAGCGAACACGCTGGACGCGGTTTTCCAGGCCATGAATGAAGGGATCACAGTAGTCACCCCGGACGGACAGATCTATATTCGCAACCACGCAATCGCGCGCTTCCTCGGCGTTCCCGTCTATTCCAGTACCACGCTCGAAACCTTTATCCAACAACATCCCGCCTATACGCTCGACGGGCAGCTGATAGCTTTCGAGGATTTCCCCGTCGTTCGCGCCTTGCGCGACAAAGCTCATATACGCGGCGAACGTTTCCTGACCACACGCGCTGATGGCGCTCCACGCGTGGTTGAGCTAACTGCGACCCAATTACGCGATAGCGAGATGCAGCCCATCGGCCTGGTCTGCGCGAGCCGCGATGTGACCGTGCAGGTCCACGCGGAACAGCGTGTGCGCCTGGCACTCGATACATTCCTGCATATTGCGGAAGCCGTCTCCCATAGCACAGAGATTCGCGAGATACTTCACAGCGTTCTCGCCGCAACGTTACAAGCCTTAAACTGCGCGCGTGGAACAGTCCATCTCTTACAAGCGAGCTTTGAGCCACTGCTCGCGCTTGGTTTCGCGCCTAGAGAAGAGATTGACTGGCTGGGACAACAGGAAATCTGGCTCAATCCACAACAAGGCCAGGAGTATGGCTTCTTCGCGCAGTTGATGCGTGGGCAAGCGACACTGATCAGCGCGGAACATTGTCTGGTGCAACCTAATCCTTTCCAGGGTACATTGGTCCTGGCCGTCCCGATTAAGCATAACCAGCGCATTCTGGGCCTGATGCTGCTTGATCGCTCGCCAGCAGCCTCCCTGGAGCCAGCGCAACAGCGCCTCTCCAGCTTTACCAACTGGGATATCACGATTATCGAGGGTATTGCACAACTGGCGGGCGCGGCATTAGTGCAGGCAAGTTGGAAACAGGAAGCCAGTGACGCACGCGCCAGCGAAGCAGTGATGCGCGAGGCCAACGCTATGAAAAACGAATTTCTCGCGATCACCGCTCACGAATTTCGCAATCCTTTGACGGTTATTCTGGCGCGCAGCCAGAGCGCCCGGCGCCTTCTGAAACGCTCGCAAGAGGGCAATCCCTTGCTAGCGCTTGAAGAACACCTGAATATCATCACGGCTCAGGGTAAACAACTGAACAACATCGTCGCTACATTCCTGGATGCCGCGCGCATTGATCAAGGCCAACTCAGCCTCAAAATAGAGGAACTGGACCTGGAAAAAATCGCCCTCCAGGTAGTGGAGGAGCAGACTGTACTGGCCGAGCATCATACTCTACGCTGTGTGACCGATGGGACCTCACAGCCGTACCTGGCCAGGGGCGATTACGCGCGTTTGCACCAGGTAATCGCGAACCTGGTTGAGAACGCGATCAAGTACAGCCCGCATGGCGGTCCCGTAACTATAGAACTACATTTCTGCGCGGACAACCGCACGATAGAGGTCAGTGTGTCTGACAAAGGGCTGGGCATTCCTCCCGAGGCCCAAAGTCGGCTCTTCGAGCGCTTCTACCGCGTTCCACAGATCACTGACAACGAAACGCGCGGGGTCGGCCTTGGCCTTTATATTGTCGCTCACCTGGTTGAGATGCATGGCAGTCAGGTTCGCGTAGAGAGCAAGGGTATTCCCGGTGAGGGCAGCCGGTTTCTTTTTTCTCTTCCCACGCTGGCTGCATCAGACCCCGATGCTCCTTCAGACGTGGCGACGACACCATCAAAATAGCCAGATAGCGTATGTAAAGGATGTTCTCGCGCTTACAGGGGCACTCATGTGCAGTGTAAAGCCCAGCAGAGGTTGCAACGAGACATAATGCACCACTACCGGTCCGGGATTGCTCGAGAGCATGACCGTCACTACACTCTGCGCGGACACGCGCGAGTTATGAATGGTCACATCCTCCTGGCCCTCTTCGATCACACCACTCCCACATAGCAGGGACGATGGCATAGATGCTGGCGCCTCAAGCCGCCGAACGAGGACCTGACCATTATTAACTGGCTCACGCCACTCGGGCAAGTCCCGCTCAGTGATCGGTACCCGCTCGGTGACCGGCTCCCGAGCCGGACCAGGATGCACCGCCTGTAAACGCACTTTCGTCGAACGCCCCAGGCGCTTACTCGGCACTACCGCCAGCGAGGTCACTTGCGCCTCTGTCTCCGAGCTCATTGGCTCGCCATAGCCCGCCAGATACTTTGAAGTATTCACATGGAAAGCCGGCAAAGGACGAGATTGCAGGCGCAGACGCGGCGGAATCAGTGCAGTGCCACTCAGAAGTTTCGCATCTCCGTCCCCTTCCTCCCACTCACTTTCATCGGGTTTCTCTTGTGTAGTTAATACCTCCACTGATGCGGCCAGAGCCTCTCGTGTACGTAACACTTTTCTCTCTCCAATCTCCGCATCTGTCCCCTCTTCCAGATCAGCCTGGCGTCGCGACCACCTGTGCTTATCAAACCAGCTCATCATAACGCTTTATCACCTCATCAAACATAGCATCCATGCTCACAACTTATTTGATATAAAGAGAAACATTCCTACACACTATAACATCTTTCCAGGGTAGATCATCGCAAAGTAGTACATTCAGGCAAGCTAATCAGATACAATAAGTCTGTAGGAATATTTGGTACAGCTAGCAAAATTGCTTGAAAGGTCTGCGATAAACAGTTACAATAAACCGCGGTTAGATACAACAGGATAGGATTATGTCAATAGATATACAAAATAGAGTGCTTCGGGCAGATAAAGGATTACGGCATATCAGAGAATACTCTATTTCTTAAAAACTATTGGGGATACTTTCTCGCGAGGGTATAGTAGAGATCCAGTTAGTTGTATGGTCCTATTTCAGTCGTCGAAGAGAGGGTTTTATGAAACTTAACGGAACACACAAATTTAAAGCGAACAGCACACGCGTTTTCAATGCCATGCTCGATCCCACGATCTTGCAGAAAAGCATTCCAGGCTGCGAGTCGGTCACGCTACTGGATGCGACGCGCCTTCAGGTCAATGTTATGGTACCCCTACCAGGCCTGAAAGGCTCTTACGCGGTGGTGGTCAATCTGCTGCAACGCCAGGCTCCTAATTTGATCGTGCTGGGCATAAAGCGTCAGGGCCGCGGCGGCTCGGTGGACGCGGTCGCTAATATCAACATCGCCGATGATGCCGATGGCTCGCTGGTCACCTATGACGCCAATGCCGATCTCTCAGGGGCGGTCGCCGTGGCTGGCACAGTTGGCAAGCCCCTGGTCAACAATACGTTGAATACCATTTTCGAGAACCTGGACAAGGCTCTGGTGTAAACACCTTATGAGTCATACCTGATCCTGTTTCTCAAAAATCAGGTATGACTCATCTGGGAACTCCTCGGCGCTTCGCATTGCGCGACTAGCAGCGTGGCTTATGGCTGGGCGTGAGAGTTCTTTAGCCTTCGTGGGCAGGCCACCAGAGAATGGCCGAGACAATCTCCTGAGATGGCGAACTCCAGGTATGATCGGTCTGCTCACTTAACCAGTTCTCCAATTGCGCCCGCAATTCTCCGCGCACACGTGGGGTATCCTCCAGGATGAGTTGCTCAATCAGCTCGTCCTCAGCCTCCCGCACTGACGGGTATTTCAAAGCAAAAGGCGCGTGCGCAACCTCAACTCGCGCGTAGATGCCCAGTTCATAGAGCACATCCAGGGCATGGATATAGCCTGGCTGCATCAGGCGCTCATCGCTATGAAAATGCCGCCAGAGTGGCGCGGTCAACGTATCGATGTGTGTGGCACGCAGATAGAGGTAGCAGGCTTTCTGAGTGGCATGGTGCAGTTTAATCAGGAAAGGGGCGATCTCCGGGAGAGGATAGAGCACGTGGCAACAAATCACCACATCGGCGCGCAGTTCCTCAGGCGCATCTTCCCAGCGACACTGCAAGGTGGTGATATTGCTGGCTCCGTCCTCCTCAAGCGTTTCACGCAGGTAATGCGTCATGGCTCCACTTGGCTCAAGCGCGGTCACCTGACGGACCAGCGGCGCCAGAGCGAGCGAGAAGCGTCCCGTGCCAGCGCCCACGTCCAGCAAGCTGTCTTGCGGTGTGACACGCTCGCTCAGGTAGAGGTAAAAGGGATCGCTGAGCGCGTTAGCACGGGTGGCACGATGAAAGCCGCGCGCGCGCCGATCCCAGAAATCAGCACTGGTCCGTCCCAGGCGCGTGTAAGCGGCATCCATTTGCGCCGCTCGCGCCTGCACACGTTCCTGCCAAAGTTCGATAGCTGTCTGCATGATGCCTCGCTCAGACTTCAACGGAAGCCAGAATTTTCTTTTTCATCGTCTCAAAAAACTGGCCAGTCAGACGATCCGCGGTGCCACTCATCAGGCGCGCCCCTACACTGGCTATAGTTCCACTGACCACTACATTGGCTTTCCAGTCCATCTGCGTCTCATTCTCGCTCAGGGGAGTCAGATGCATGTCTCCGCTCAAATCAACCGCGCTCCCTGGCGCTTTCCCACGTCCCTTGACCACCATGCGCTCAGGCTCCTGAATCTCCGGGCGCGTGACATCCAGCACAAATTTGGCCTTGACTGGTCCGACCCCTACGCTGACTATTGCCTTCCAATGCTCATCACCTAACACCTCCAGGCTCTGAAAACCCGGCGCACATTCCGCGACATTGTTGACATCCATCAGAAAAGCCCAGACCTGTTGCACAGGCGCGGCGATGGTCTGAATACCCGCGAACTCCATAGCCATACTTGTTTCCCTTTCGTGACCGTGGCACTACTCTGTGACAAATAAGAATACACAACCATTCCTGCCCAGTATCTGGTGAAAATGTTTACGGGAGCTACGGCTGCTGCCTCTTCATCATATCACAGAATAGCGCTTTAACGTACAATCCTCCACCCTGCGGACAGGGCCTGTGCATCACCCTGTCCTGACTTTGCGCGTGGATGCGCTAATTAACCCGGCAAAAGAGCGCCTTTAAATAAGCGGTCTCGGGCATAGCAAGATGGATGGGGTGGTCTACGCCATGGGTAAATGTTTCTAGCAATTGCACGGAACGTCCCAGGCGCTGGGAACTCTGCGCCACTGTGCCGAGCAAATCGTCCATGCCGACAGACCCGGAGCAGGAACAGGAGAGCAGAATGCCCCCCGGACGTAAGACTTGCATGCCCAGAGTGTTGAGCCGTCGATACGCTTTGAGGGCCTGGATACGCCCGCTCTGGGTTCTGGCAAAGGCGGGAGGATCGAGTACTACGATATCAAATTGCTGCCCCTCCAGGATTGCCTCTTCTAAATAATCAAACACGTTGGCTATATGGAATTCATAGTTGCTGGGATCGAGGCCGTTGAGGACAAAGTGCTGGCGCGCGCCCTCAATGGCCGGAGCAGAGCTATCGACGCTCACAACCTGACTACCACTCAAGGCCGCGTAGATCGAAAAACCTCCAGTATAGCTGAAACAGTTGAGCACACGTTTGTTGGCTGCATATTTACGTAGCGCCTCACGCTTGTCGCGCTGATCCAGGAAAAAGCCGGTCTTCTGCCCCTCCCATGGATCGACGGTGAAAAGAACACGATTCTCGCGGATCGCGACCTGCGTCGGCACGGCTCCGGCGACCACCTGGGGCTCCTCTACGTCCATCCCTTCACGTTGACGTGCATGACCGTCGTTGCGCAAGAGAATACCGCGCGTGCCAGTACACTTCATCAACGCCTCTATAATCTGGGATTGCAGCCGCTCCATCCCCAGAGTATGAATCTGGGCGACCAGCACTTCAGCATAGCGGTCAACCACCAGGCCGGGCAAACCATCACCTTCGGCATTGATCAGGCGAAAGGCGCTGGTCATTTCAGGAGCAAATACCTGGCGCAACTCTACTGCCTCAGTGACGCGCTTCTCTAAAAATGCCGCGTCAATATCTTCCTCGTGGTCTCGCGTCAAAATACGAATCGCGATATCGGTGCGCGGATTATAATAGCCGCGCGCTACAAATTGACCGGTTGCGGATTTCACATCTACTACGCCACCCGGCTCAATCCAATGCGGTGGCTGCTGTAAGGCTCCAGAAAAAATCCAGAGATGCCCGTTTTGCAAGCTATCTTCTTTGCCTGGCTTCAAACTGGCAGTCGGATAATGAATAGGCTTTAACACTAGATTTGTTTCCTTTAGATATTTTCTCCTCATTATCTCACGAGAGACAAGCCCCACCAGATATGTGTCTGTCTTTTTCTCAGGGTTTCTCACAAGTCTTTTCCCCCGCCCGCCCACCCTGAGAAAAACAGGGAGTGTGGAAAGATGGGCACCGCGGTGCCCATCTTTCCACACTCCCTGGAC
>JBEVTI010000077.1:0-14141 GCA_041156125.1 Candidatus Paraktedonobacter carboxidivorans | reverse complement strand
CGTGCTGAGAAAGACCGCAGTCTTTCTCAGCACGCTCTCACTTTTGGGCAATTCAACTAGCCAAATGAAATTTCGTCGGAGAAAAAGCGTACCCAGAGCACGCACACGGCCAGGCCACCCAGCAAAGTAAAAAAGGCAACCGCGCCACCAGCATCGCTCGTTTTAAAGGGAAAGAAAATGATCAGCGCGAGCCAGAGTATAGTTATGAAACAGGTCCAACTCAGCTTGGTGACTTCTACATGCGAACGGAAGAGTTGATGATAGAAAAAAATAATCAGCAGGCCAACCACGATCACCACCAGCTTGAAGTTGAGGGTTGGGCCAGCGCCAAAATCAATGACCAGTGTGGGGCTAATATAGAGGAAGCACAGAACCCATAGAATGGTCAGCACAATGCCTCCAACCACTTTGCTCACTGCTCTATTACTCACAACCTAAGCTCCTTTCAAGGAGTATTGCAACTAATTCTCCGAGTACTATGTCCGCAAAACATTGTACTTTATAGGAACTATCTGAAATTTCCATCTAAGGTAGCTAAAAGCCACCTGTGGCAATTATTTTGCTCTCTTTTTATTGTAAGCGCAACGCGGAAATAAATCAACAGTAGGATTGTTTGGTAAATGGCTGAGTTTACCGGTGGCTCTATCGCCGGTAAACTCAGCCATTTACCAAAATCAGGGGTGGGGCATTTTCTATACGATTTTCCTTACATCCGCGCAAAATGCCGTATCAGTGCTGTGTATGGCTGTGCTATTGGCTGTAGGAGTACCGCCTGCCGCGCCAATAATCTGCAAAGCCTTTTCGTGGCTCAGTATCTTATAATGCAGTTTCATTTCCAGAATGAGTTGGACGGAAGTGTTGATTTTGCTAAGAGAGACAGTGCCAGCGGTGACAGCCTTTTTGAGTCCGGCAATCATACTGGCATCCTCGGCAACGCTGCGTGGACCAAGGATAAGATTTGTGCCGGCGTTAACTGCGAGGACGGCGGCCTGTGACAGGTTGTAGGTATTGCTGATGCCGCCCATCCAGAGAGTGTCGCTAATGATAACGCCCTGGAATTTGAGTTGAGTGCGCAGCAGATCGGTGACAACTTTAGGGGAGAGCGAAGTGGGTAAGGTGGGATCGAGTTGGGGATTAAGAATATGCGTGACCATGACCATAGGCACCAGTCCCTCGCCGATCAGAGTGCGATAGGGCACGAAGTCCACGTTGTTCATGGTGGCTATGCTGCGGTTCATATAAGGGAGGGAGTAGTGAGGGTCAACATTGGCACTGCCGAGACCGGGAAAGTGCTTGAGACTGCCAATTACGCCACCAGCGGTCAGGCCTTTGAGATAGGCACGGCCCATGTTAGTGACGAGCGTAGGATTGTTGCCAAAGGTGCGATCGACCAGGCCGGGATTGTTCGCGTTAGTTAACACATCGACAATGGGCATATAGTTGACATTCAGACCAAGGGCTTTGAGATCGCTAGCAGCAGCCAGGCCCGCGTTATAGGCAACCTGGGGATTACCAGTTGCGCCAATCGTGGTCTCAGAGGCTCGTTCGCCAGTGATCAAGCGTAGCTCATTCACCAGGCCACCCTCGAAGTCTGTGCTGATTAACAGCGGGATGGTGGCCTGCCCCTGCATGGCTTTATTAAGATTGATCAATTGGTTACGCGTCTGGGCGTTCCCATTTTTATTCTCGATCAACACGCCGCTGATCTGATTGCCCCTGATCATCTGCAGCAAATCGCTGCTGAGCGTCGCACCCTGAAATTCGGAGATGACCATCTGCCCCAGTTTCTGATTCAAGCTCATGCCCTGGACAAGTGCCTGGGCGATTTCGCTATCGGTAGTCAGAGGCCGAGATGTGGGCGTAGGGGATGGCATTGGTGTGAGCGGGGCCAATGTGCTCTGCGCTGTTGGAGTGTTAACGCCACTCAGCAAAGAGACGCAGCCACTCAGCAGTATCAGCAAACAGCTATAGAGCAAAGCTCCTACCAGCAGATAATGGCGCCGCCCCGCTGCGCGAGATCCACGACAGGCTTTCCAACAGGTATGTAGCATACAAGAGACCTCTCCTCTTTCTCATTTCAACCAGCAGGCCTGACCATTCTTTCGCAATATATAACGAGAGCAGGCGACTAAAATTAACGTTTGTCTTTGCTTGCACTGCATGAGTTATCCCAAACTTTCGCAAAGTTTGTCAAAACGCGCCCCCTTTTTTCAGATGAGTTTTTGTGTGGTGAGCCAGGCCCACCACACAAAAACTCATCATCTCACCCCAGGGGTGAAGAGGCATAGCCGGTTTTTGCGGATTTTGCCAAAATCCTGGATGATTCATAAGATGATCTCCACTCTAATCTCGTTTTCTTAACCGCTTCTTTACCTGTTGATTACCTTCTTGTTTAGCTGAAGCAGAATATCCTTGGCTAGGGAGCTTTGCGGGTTTTTCAGGTGTGCCAGCGTTCATTAAAACAGATAACTATGCACAGCCATAGATAACGCAAATAATATTGTAGGTTATTACTAATAGACTGGCCCAAAAGTCCGCTTGTTTGGTACATCGTTTGTATTTGAACTAAAATGGGTCTATCGTCCTCTCCGTTTCACTGGCGGTATTACTTGTATTGCCATGGCGCTTATCCCAGGTTTTTCTGTTCGTATCCCCGCTTCCAGCGGACATACAAGAATACATATACATCGACCATGAAACATGTTTTAAATTTTGAAGGAGCAACGGTCTTATGCATTCTATAAGGAGAAAGACTCCGCGCTTAATCGCGTTTGGAATAGCATTTCTCGTGCTCACCCTCTGTTTTATGACTGAGGCAGTGAATATTGTCTTTGCCTCTCCTCTACAGGCGTCAAATTCCAAGGCCCCAGCCTATACAGCCGGGCCTGCGAGTACCGCCGTTACAACGTATAAACAGGATAATAGTCATTCAGGGGACCAGAAAAACGAGACTATTCTCAACACAAGCAATGTCAATGCAAGCAAATTTGGCAAAAAGGTGAGCTATCCTGTCGATGGACAGATCTACGCGCAGCCGCTTTTTGTGCCAGATGTTACCATTAATGGCACAAATCATAATGTGGTGTTTGTGGCAACAGAGCACGATAGCGTTTATGCGTTTGACGCTGACCAGACGAGCGCGGTTGCTCCTCTGTGGCATACCAGTTATCTCACTTCATCTAATATCATTTCAGCAACCAATACTGATGTCAAATGTAACGACATGATCCCTGAAAATGGTCTGTCCGGGACACCTGTGATTGATACCAGCACTCATACACTCTATGTGGTGGTACAAACTGAGGATATTACAAACGGCAGCCCCGGCAAATTTACCTACAAGCTTCATGCAATTGATATCACTACCGGCCAGGATAAGCCTGGGAGCCCTATCACCATCTCCGCGACGGTCTCCGGTACTGGTGTCGATTCCTCTGGCGGCAAGATCACTTTCAATGCGGCAACTGAAAGGCAGCGCGCTGGCTTGCTTATGTCGCAGGGGAAAGTTTACGTTGCTTTTGGTTCATTATGCGACATCAATCCCTATCATGGCTGGATCATGAGCTATGCTTATGATGGCAGCGCTTTCCAGCAGATCAATGTATATAACTCGACTCCAAATGGTACGCGTGGCGGTTTGTGGGCAGGTGGCGGCGCGATTGTCGCGGATAGCGTGGGCGACATCTACGCCGTTACTGGCAATGGCAGCTTCAATGGCACGAGCAATTTCGGTGATAGCTTTATCAGGCTCAACTCAAGTCTCCAGGTGAAGGATTACTTCTCGCCCTTCAACCAGTCCTGTCTGGATGGTCAGGACTCGGACCTTGGTTCGGGTGGTCCTTTGCTCATTCCTGGCCAGAATCGTCTTCTGGGGGCAGGTAAAGAGGGACGTGTTTATGTAATGGATACCACCAATCTGGGTGGGTATACGAATCCTTACACCGACGCTGTTGACCTCTGCAAGAATCAGCAGGGTCACACGAATATCGATAAGGTTGTAGAGGAGCTACCGCCAACTACTATCCGCGGTCTCTATACTAGTGGAGCTTACTGGCAAAACACCAACGGCCAGCAGTTCGTCTACTATGCTGGTTCCAATGACAATATGAAGGCCTTTGCTTTCAGCGGTGGTTTGCTCTCTCCCAGCATCTCCTCAGAGGGGCCGGAAGTCTATAGCTTTACAGGCGGCAACCCCGTTGTTTCAAGCGATAATGGCGCGGCTGGCACTGGCATCGTCTGGGCGCTTGCTCCGTCAGGTTCAGGAACTAGCCAGGTTGGCGTTCTACGCGCGTACGACGCGCTAAATCTGGGCAATGAACTCTATAACAGTCAGATGAATAGTAGCCGCGATAGTCTTGGTCTGACGAACTATGTGAAGTTCTCTGCTCCGACTGTAGCCAATGGCGAGGTCTTTGTACCAGCTAAAGGTGCCCTGTCGATCTATGGCCTGATCAGTGGCGGTTCTTCCAGCACTCCCACTGGCTCGCCCACCCCGACTGGTACACCCAATCCTAACGGATATAACAATATCGGCGTGAGCTACGATAATAATCCTACAGCGGCTAACTATGATAATGGCGGTCGTAGCTATTCCTCGTCAGCTTTAACTGCCGATGGCATCCTGCAGAATGGTCAGGTGACCGGCTCTGGCTTTATGTTCAGATGGCCTGGCGTCCTCCCCGGCGTTGCGGATAACTGGGTGGCCAATGGCGAGGTCATCAATGTAACACCTGTAAGTAATGCTGACCATATAGGCCTTCTTGGTTCCGCGAGTGGTGGCGCAGGCAGTGGCCAGGCTACGCTGACGTATACGGATAGTACGACACAGAGCGTTACCCTTGCCTTTAATGACTGGGCAGCCCAGAATGCGACGACGCTCGTGGCTGGAAATTCGGTAGTGGCAACTATGCCCTATCGCAATCTTAAGACGGGCCAGCAGACGATTGCGATGGATCTGTATATTGCTAGCATACCTCTCCAGGCCGGTAAGACCCTGAAGAGCATTACACTGCCCGCGATTGTGACTGGTGGACAGATTCACGTTTTCGCCATTACGACCAGCTCGCTCTCTGCGCCCATCTACAACAACGTCTGTATCCAGGAGGACGGTGGCCTCAATCCCGGTGGCACTTCCGACAATGGCAACCTTTCGCCGAGCAACTGCGATAACGGCGGATATGCTTATTCGGCGACTGCTTTGCAGAAGGCTGGTGTGGTGCGCGGCTTGCAGGTGGCGGCGAATAACTTCATCTTCACCTGGCCAGATGTGGCTACAAACGAGGCCGATAATTATGTGGCCAATGGTCAGACGATCTCTGCTGACCCTGTCAACAAAGCGGATACGCTAGGTTTCCTGGGCATGGCAACCAACGGCGCAGCCAGTGGAACCGCTGTAATCCAATATACAGACGGCACTTCGCAGAGCGTTACTCTGGGTCTGACTGACTGGGGAGCGGGAACTCTCTCCTTCGGCAATAGCATAGCTCTGCAGATGCCTTATCGCGATCGCCCTGATGGCAGCAAACAGACGGTCACCATGTCGCTGTTTGTGGCTACTGTGCCTCTAAATACCAGTAAAACGTTTGCCAGCGTCACTTTGCCAGCAACTGTCACTGGCGGTCGCATGCATGTCTTCGACATCTCGACCCGTTCGGTGACAGCCGCTACCTATAATAATGCCGGTATTACTGATGACAACAACATGGGTCCCGGTAACTTCGATGGCGGTGGGCGCAGCTATTCGGCAAATGCTCTGAATGCCAAAGGTGTCAATCCTGGTGACAATGCGTTCGATCCGACTCGTACAGTGACCTTCACGTGGCCTGGTGCGACCTCTGGTACGCCAGATAACTACGTTTGCTCTGGACAGATAATCCCGGTTAACAATCCTCTGGCTCACACATCCGTGCTAGGCTTCCTGGGTGCGTCCAACGGTGGCGCGTCTTCTGGCACGATTACTGTCACTTATACCGATGGTACAACCACTAACTTTGTACTCGGCTTCGATGACTGGACGCTAGGCGGTGGTAAGATACAGACACTCTCGTATCCCAATGAGAGTAAGTCGTATGAAGTGAATTACCGCAATACGCGTGTGGGCTCGCAGAACGTCTCTACCTATGTCTTCTATAACTATGTGAATATCGATCCAACCAAAACTATCGCTAGTGTGACTCTGCCGACGACTACAACCGGCGGCACGATGCATATCTTCGCGGTAGCTACGGCTGCGGCTGCTTAAACACATAAAGACTTGCAACAGAGTCATAAAAAAGCGTGGGCAATTTCCTTTCTGAGGAAATTGCCCACGCTTTTTTATGACTCTGCAGGCGCAAGCCCCAGATTCTCAGAAGTGAGAGGCGTCAGGAACATGAGTGCAACCGCGCTCATGTTCCTGACGCCTCTCACTTCTAAAAGAAGAAGATGAGGGCTTATGGCTGCAGATCGATGATGCGCATGGATTGCAGTTCAAGCAGGATCTGCTCCACGTCTGCCAGCGGCAAAGCCAGCATCTCGGCGATCTTTGCGCTTGAACGGATGCCATCGATGAGGATATAGACCAGACGATAGTCACGCGGCCATTGCGTCTGATGCATTTGTTTTAAGGTCACGTTCATCAGACGGCAAGGCACAGGAGAAGAAGATGGCGAGTCAGACGAGGGCGGGACTCGCTCTGGTAGCTCTGGGAGCGCGCCTGATTTTTTGTTTGGTTTTAAGGCCGGGAGTTTGCCAGTTTCCTCTCGCGCATCTGGCAGCACCTCCCAATCGATAGGGCCGAGCTTACGCAGAGCCTCTAGAGCCTGTTCTGCCGAACTGACTATCGCGTCCCGGCTATCTAGAATCTGGCAAGAGATTACATGCCCCTCGACTATGCGAATGCGCGTTTTCCAGGGGACTTTGTTACCTAATTTTCTCGCAGGTATATCACCGTATAATATCCCATTCTGGCGAAAATTCTGCAAAATTGTGTCTAAATCGAGATGGAATTTTTCCACTGCATTCCCCACTACATGGAGGCGTCTCGCGCTCCTTATATATGCGTAGCCACGGCCCTACCAGGACAGGAGCTACGGAAAGACGGGTTTTTAACTGGTTTCACCAGCTCGCTAAAAAGATAACATGTATCTGATATATGCGTGTACGATATATTGAGAATGACGAATATTGTAGGGCTGCGTAACGAAAAGCAATCTTTCAGTATTCTACAAGATAAAGGCTAACCCGTCCAGAGGGACTGGCAAGCAGCATATTCTTCACCACCCTGCTGAGCGTAAATGGCGCATCAGTAAAATGCATCGCGTGCTATAACCAGCCTCGCTGTTCCGCGCGTCTGGCTGCCTCCATACGATTGCGTACGCCAAGTTTTTGAATTGCCAGGGAGAGATGATTGCGCACAGTGCCCTCGGAGAGGAAGAGTTGACCGGCGATATCCGCAATGCTCGCGCCTGAAAGAGCGACCGCCAGCACCTCACGTTCGCGATTTGTCAACGGATTATGGCCGTCTGAGAGCGCGGCCAGGGCAAAGGCGGGATCGATAATACGCGAACCCTGCATGGCCAGGCGCAGGGCCACGGCCAGTTCAGCCGCTGGAGCGTCTTTAAGCAAGAAGCCAGCGACTCCACTCTCGATAGCTCGGCGCAAATAGCCACTGCGGCCAAAGGTAGTTAAGATCACCACTTTACAGGATGGCAGGTGCTCACGCAAGATCTGCGCGACCTGTAATCCATCGTAGCCGGGCATTTCAATGTCCAGCAATGCGATATCGGGATGACTCGTTTGCGCGGCGGAGAGCACTTCATCTCCACGCGCAACTTCGGCGACAACCTCAATGTCTTCTTCCAATGAGAGTAGAGAGGCTAACGCCTCGCGCACCATTGTTTGATCTTCTGCCAGCAATACCCGAATCATAGCTTCTTACTCTTTCACATTTCCAGCAATCTTCAACAACGGCAGTTCAATTCGCAAGCAAAAACGTTGGCTGTTGCCCGCGTGACATGGGCCGGCTGCAAAGCTCCCTCCCATGATGGCAACACGCTCGGCGATCCCGGTCAGACCAGTCCCATCCTCTTGCCACCCTTTGTCGCGCTCCTGATATCCATCGTTCACCACTTCGGCAAAAACCCTTTCCTGCTCCCATCCCAGGCGAATTGCACACTGTTGAGCACGACTGTGACGAATAACATTAGTCACGCCTTCGCGTATGGTCCAGGCCAGCAGGGCGTCTGCCGTAGCTGGCAATGCTTCAACTTCCTGAATAATCGAACAAGCGATGCCCGCTGTTTCCAACATCTGGCGCGCGGTCTCCAACTCGCTCTCCAGGCGCGGCTGACGGTAGCCAGCCACGGCCTCGCGCACTTCATGCAGCGTCTGACGAGCAACTTGCTCAATGTCGTGAACTTCCTTGACAGCTCGCTCAGGCGCCTTGTCTATTAAACGTCCAGCCAGTTCACTTTTTAAAGTGATCATTGAAAGCTTATGGCCGAGCAAATCGTGTAAATCGCGCGCCAGGCGGAAACGCTCTTCCATTACCGCCAGGCGCGCCAGCTCGCTACGCGCCAGTTGTAGCTCGCGAATGGTGCTAAACGAACTCACGAGACCCGCCATGCCACTACCTACACCTGCTACCAGGATGATGGGGATGAGGAACTGCTCCCAATCTGCGCCAAATAAGAAGCGACCCATACCCAGCGTTATAAGTACCAGGGCCAGGATGGCTGGACCTGCCCGATAACTTGGAAAGATTACACCTGCGACGACTGCGCAAAAAATGAAATCCCAGATCCAGGCACCACCATAGGCTAAATTAAGAAAGATCGTTAACCCCACCAGGAGCACAAATGGCAGCCAGATAAAATTTGAACGCGCTCGCGCCTGGGCCTGGAAGCTTAATGGATGGGGCCAGACCAGCCAGGAGTACAGCGCAATAAAGCAGAAAATAGTGCCCAGAACAATCTCCAGGCGCAACAACGAGAGATGCGTTTGCAGCAAGTTATATACTTCGTACGCGATAAACACAAGCCATGCCAGCACAAATATGTGCCAGGCTAGAGGAGAAATCCCGCCAGAAAGCGTTTGCCGCTGTGTTGCTTTTTCGTCACTCCCTACTATTGTAAGGTGCGTCTCTTTTTGTGCTTCTATAGAAGTATCTTGCTCCATAATCTGCCATCTCCCATTATTGCGTCCGCTTTTTAAGCGCTGCGTGTGCTTGTCTTCTTAATTATGCCATACCTCTGTTCCGAACTGGCGACTAACTATTGGACAACGATAGTCAAATTCATACCACGGTGAACTGTACAATAGAGATGAAAGATGCCAGCGGATAGAAAAGGTCCAATCTCTATAGAGCCAGTTTTGAGGTCAATATTCTTGACCGCCGGAGCGCCCGCCTCTGCCTGGATATTCGGTGTCCCGCCAGGCGTCCAGAAGCCATTCTCGAGAACGTGCTCGATGCTGTCATCATTGACGATCTGGAGTTTTGAGCCTTTGGATACCAGGACTACATTGGTCAGAAAATTGCTCCCCGCGGTGTGGACCGTGGGCATCCCGCTCGTGCTGGTGTTTGCCGAGGCACCCACGGGATTCGCGGCCACAATCAGCGCGACCACCAGCATACCGAGCGCGAGACAGTTGATGCCTGTCACAAAAGGTGTAAGCCAGCGCGAGGTGGCGGGAGGCGTCACGCGTAAGTTATGTATGGCCACGGCCCCCGCGGTGATCAGTGCCAGCACAGCAAAGGCGAAGAGAAAGACTAGTGAGCCGAAATGGTATGGATTGACCGCGGGATGGAGCAGTGTGCCAGAGGTCTCCGTCGAGGCAAGATCAATGCTTGAAGTGATCAATATGACGATGACGCTTAACAGCGCGGCCATGCGCACCCGCGTTACAAGCAAGACTGCTACCAGCGCCGTCACTAATGAAAAGATCAGGTAGTCCAGCAAAAATGGTCCTACCGCCAGCCAGACAAAAAAGAATTGGAATAAAAAGACACCTGCGTTAAGAAACAGAGCCACAGCAGCTGTTTTCTCCAGCCCGGAAAGCCTCCGACGCGGCGCTGCTACCTGTTCCTGATCAGTCGAAATTTCTGTGCGTACCATTTGTATATACTCCTTTTTCTGAGCCACCTCTCTATGCCGTGGCTCTGTTCAGAGTGTAACCGTTGTCAGAGAAGATGAGAAGTGAAGACTATCACGATATTGTTCGTGACATTTGTCATAGCCCTGCGCCTCTGGCAGGCAAGCCAGCTTAAAAGTCGCCTTCTCGCTTTGCAAGACCCCTCCCCACAGAGTATGAGAGAGTGGAGCATACTCTGTGGGGAGGGGTGAGCGGGTAGGCCAAAGACTTTGGAATAACCTTGCTGAGGCAGGGGAGCTATTGGACATAAAGATCAGGATAAGCTACACTGCAATGGGCAACTGTCTCGCGGAGCATAGCCGTGCTAACAAACGCGCGTGACAGCACAGAACGAAACGGCCAGTGGAGGCACCCTCTCAACTGTAGAGACGTTGTGTGCTCGCTAAGGCTGAGTCTTCTATGAGGAGGAAAGCTATGGAAATGCAAACTCGTGTTGGCATCATTGGAGCTGGTCCGGCGGGTTTATTGCTCTCGCTCCTGCTTGCAAGGGAAGGCATCGCTTCCGTTGTGCTGGAGAACAGGAGCCGCGACGAGATCGAATCGACGATTCGCGCGGCTGTCCTGGAGCAAGGCACCGTTGATTTAATCACAGAGATAGGCCTTGGGGAACGCATGTTACGCGAGGGCTTTGTCCATCATGGTATCGAACTGCGCTTCGACGGCTATGGTCACCGTATCAACTTCTCTGATCTGGTCGGGCGCACCATCACTATTTATCCTCAGCATGAGCTGATCAAGGATCTTGTCGCGGCTCGCCTGGCGGAGGACGCGCCAGTTCTTTTTAATGTCAAAGATGTTCAGCTCTCTGCTGTCACCTCCGAGCAGCCTGTGATTCATTTTACGCATGAAAATGAGCCCGTTGAGCTGCATTGCGATTTTATCGCGGGCTGCGATGGCTCGCATAGTGTGGCTCGTAACTCGATTCCCGCAGATATCCAGCGCGTCTTCAGTCGTTCGTATCCCTTTGGCTGGCTGGGTATCCTCATTCAGGCCCCACCCTCTGCCAGCGAGTTGATTTACTCTTACCATGAACGTGGCTTCGCGCTGATCAGTACACGTTCTATGGAGATTCAGCGCATGTACTTACAGTGTGATCCTCTTGACGATATTGCTCGCTGGTCCGATGAAATGATTCTTACAGAGCTACAACTGCGTCTGGCTAGCAAAGACGAGTGGAAGCTCTTGACCGGTCCGATTATTCAGAAAAGCATTCTGGGTATGCGCAGCATGGTAGTTGAACCCATGCAGTATGGTCGCCTCTTCCTGGCGGGGGACGCCGCCCATATTGTGCCGCCAACCGGGGCCAAGGGTTTAAATCTTGCTGTCGCGGATATCCGCCACCTCTCCCGCGCCCTGACCAGTTTCTATAAAGAGCAACAGGCCGATCTGCTGGCAGCCTACTCTACAACCTGTCTGAAACGCGTCTGGCGCACCGAGTATTTTTCCTGGTGGATGACCTCAATGCTCCATCGTTTTCCTGAGGATGACGCTTTCCAGCAGCATATGCAACTGGCTCAGCTTACCTATACCACTGCATCTAGGGCAGCCGCAACCAGCCTGGCTGAAAGCTATACCGGCTTGCCATTCTCTTTTGATTGATCAGCAGAAGCAAGACCGCGCCCATAACTCTCTTCTCGCTCTCTCTGACGATTGATCTTGCTTTTGCTGTCAGGCTCTGATGACGGACGCGGGGATCTTTCTTGAACTGCCCACTGGCTGGCCCTCGCTAGCGGGCTTGCATACCTGTGCTTGCAGTCATGCCATTGTCGAAACTCTTATCTGCCTGTCCAATTGGGACGGCGCTTCTCGGCGAAGGCTTTAGGCCCTTCAATAAAGTCTTCTGAAGAGAAGAGACGCTGTAGCAGGGGTCGATCGCGCTGCATGGCCTCTTCGATTGAATACGACAGACCGGAGAGCGCGGCCTCTTTTGTCAGACGTATGCTTAAAGGTGAGCAGTCCATAATCTGTTTAGCCCAGCGTTCCGCTGCGGTCAGCAGTTCCTCACCCGGCACGACTTCGTTGACAAAGCCCATGCTATACGCCTCCTGAGCGCCGACGTGCCTGCCAGTCAGCAGCATACTCATGGCTTGCTTGAGAGGAATCTGCTGTGGCAGGCGGTGGGCGCCGCCAGCAGCTGCCATCAGGCCCACACGCGGTTCCGGTAGCGCGAAGCGCGCGTGTTCGGCGGCGATAATCAGGTCGCAGGCCAGGGCTATTTCAAAGCCCCCACCCATGGCCACGCCATTGACTGCCGCGATCAGCGGTTTGGGACAGTCGAAGCCACTGGTAATGCCTCCAAACGGTACTGGCTTCTGACCGATAAAGTTTTCGCCCTTAGCCGTTGCCTCGGCTGTGGCCTTGAGATCGTTGCCAGCGGAGAAAGCCCGCTGACCCGCTCCAGTCACAATCGCTACCCATGCCTCGTCATCCTGCTTGAAAGCGTTGAAAATCTCATGCAATTCGACGTTCGCGGCATAATGCAGGGCATTCATGACCTCGGGACGATTGATCGTTACATAGGCCAGGTGGTCCTTCTTCTCGTAAATCACGTATTGATAGCTCATGTTGTGCTCCATTTCTCAACTATTTTCACTTCAACCTTTTAAGAGTTGCGTCGCATTCTTCGTTCATCGCTCGCAGAACCTCGGCAGCGGGTTTGATCTGCTTGAGCATGCCTACTGACTGGCCGACGTAATAGTTGATCAGTTGCTTGCCACCTTCACCGCCCTGACTGGCATCTGCCTCGATACGCTGGCGCGCGGGAGCGCTCAAGAGCATTTGCAAGGGCATAGGTAGTGGTGTGGGACTGGCGGGATCTTCCCAGGCATCCGTCCAGGCAGAGCGCAACTGGCGCGCGGGCTTGCCGGTCGAAGAACGCGAACGCAGGGTATCGCTTGAGGTGGCTCGCAGAAACTTTTCTTTGACGATAGGATGAGTCTCAGCTTCCTGGGTAGTTAGCCAGACCGAGCCGGTCCAGGCTCCCTGCGCGCCCAGAGCCAGGGCTGCGGCGAGCTGGCGTCCACTAGCCACCCCACCCGCGCACAGCACCGGCACAGGTGCGACCGCGTCAACGACCTGGGGAGTTAGAACCATACTGGCGATTTCACCCGTGTGCCCGCCAGCCTCAAAGCCCTGAGCGATAATCAGATCAACGCCCGCATCCTTCTGGTGGAGCGCGTGCTTGACTGCTCCCACGAGCGCTCCCACGTGGATATTCTGGCGGTGCGCCTTTTCGATGATAAAGGGCGGTGGCACGCCCAGCGCGTTGACAATCAGTTTGACTGGATACTTGAGCGCGATCTCAACCAGTTCGGAACCGCGTTTAAGTGAAATACCCATGCCAGCTCGCGCGCTAAGCGTCTGATTGGGCGTTGCAAGCGGCGGAATGTGATGAGTTGCCAGTAGATTCTCAATGAAATCGCGATGGCCCTGCGGAATATGTTTCTGTAAACTCTCTACGTTCAAGCCACCCGTTTCGCTGCCCACGTAGTTATCGGGAATGAGCATATCAACGCCAAACGCTTTGCCCGCGCATTCGCGAGAAAGCATTTGCAGTGCCCGCTCAAGCTCCTCCGGCTCCATGCCGCTCGCGCCCAACACCCCGAAGCCACCCGCCTTACTTACGGCTGCCACAACTTTAGGACTGTGACTAAAAGCAAAAATAGGCATCTCAAGGCCATAGGTATCACAAATCGTTGTGCGCATCTGTTCCTCCTGGGGATCTCTTCTCATGTTCAAGTAAACGGCATTGTTCAACACAGACAGATTCCTGGCTCGCAAAATTTAGGATACCCAACCATTCCTGGCTTGTCAAGCAGCGCGGCGGTTAACTTGCTTTTGCAGCAGGCAAAGTCCTTTTTCCTATGAGTCATCCTTGCTTTTCGCATGCGCCAAACCTCTTCTTTTCTCCAGGGCGAGGAAGCAAAAGCGGTAGAGCCACATGATCTGGTGGAGGAATGTGAGATCCCAAATAGCTGCCGCAACGAACGCCAATGCCAGAGAGGGCCGAT
>JBEVTI010000076.1:0-14213 GCA_041156125.1 Candidatus Paraktedonobacter carboxidivorans | reverse complement strand
GATCTCAAGGGATTATTTCAAGAGAGAAAGGGGTATCTTTCCAAAGACGCTTTTTTGGACTTGACTTATGGGTCCACTATAGAGAGCGGGTTACACGCGCAGTCTTATCAGCTTTTTGGCAGGGGTAACAACCAGAAAAGGAGATACTTGGTTTCTTTTCAGGACAGAACTGGCCGCAGCATCCAGAATGATGACAACGATGCTTGGCTCAAACCGGCATTCAGCGAAATCTTCCGCGTTCTCAAGCGCAACAGTTTTTGCATCAGCTTCTATGGCTGGCCACACATAGACCGTTTCATGGCTGCCTGGAAGGCCGCAGGTTTCTGCATCGTCGGGCATCTGGTATTCCCGAAGCGTTATACTTCCTCCACACGTCACTTGCGCTACCAGCATGAGCAGGCGTACCTTCTGGCCAAGGGCTATCCCAATTCGCCGGAATATCCTATTGGGGATGTGATTGATTTCCAAGACTCAGGAAACAAGCGGCATCCGACAAAGAAGCCGGTGTCTGCGCTCCTGCCTCTTATCGAGATATTTTCCAAGCCTGGCGCTACGGTCTGTGATCCCTTTGCAGGCAGCGGAACTACCTTAGCTGCTTCCAAGGCTCTGGGCCGCAAGTATATCGGCATCGAAATGGATGCGAACTATCATCGACTGGCCACCATTTGAAACGCTTACGCAGACATTCTTACCCAATCAAGATTGCGACCAATTAGTAGCTCGGTCATCTGGGCATGGTGAGTATTTTTCATAGCTATGGCCTGAGTATCGAAGTTGTGCAGACGAGCTAAGTCTTCTACACCTTTGGCATTGTCATAGGTCATAAGAAAATCGCCGGCCAGGGTGGAAACAAGATCAAATAAAGCACTATGATCCAACTCGTTATGAACATAAAGCCTTTTGCCGGCGCGTTTGCCGGCGGCGGTATAAGGTGGATCAATGAAAAAAACAACGTCCTGGCGACGGGCATTATCTTCCAACACCTTCAGACCATCACCGTGAATAAACGTGATCCGCTCCTTTATCCGGCCAATAGCTAGGATACGCTTCTGAAGTGTTTCGGGATACCACCGGGATTTTAGGCCCTTCCCATTTTCACCATGCTTTAGAATGCCGGTGCCTGGTGCCAGAATGCCGCCATGATTAACCCGGTTGCGTAGAATTGTTTGGAATGCTTTTTCCTCCAGGGTCACATCGCTCCTGGCAAGATCTGCTTGAACACCTTCAGGTGTTATATCATAATCTAAAATGCGATCTACTAAATTCTGGTTGCCACCATTTAGAACAGTTTCCCAAACAGCAGATACGTACTCATCCTTCTCAACCATTACAACATGGTCTGCTAGCTCTTCAAAAGCCACTGTAAGGCTTACACTACCACCACCGGCAAATGGCTCCATCAACATGGCCGGACGTTCCGGCCGATTGTGAAACCACTGCCGGATTCTGGGAATAAGCCACGTCTTGCCGCCTGGATAGCGGAATGGGCTGCGTTGCGGAACGGATGCCACATTCACAACCTGCATGTGTAACATATGGGGAGAGAGATGGGTTTGGATTATCTCAGTCATAGGTTTTCCAGCTTATCTAACAGGTCTGCCTCATCTGCCGGCGCATCTGCCGGCGAGTCGGCAAGCTGTGCCAGGTTTGCTCCCTCTAGCTTTGCATCGAGCTTCGCCTGCAAGCTGGTAATAAAATCTTCGATAGAACCTGCTTCCGATATGGTGATTTTATTGAGCGCCGGCTTAAATTGCGTATATACCGTTCGGGCAAGCACCTGATTATAGCGGTTTTGCTGCTCATTATACACCATATCGTAAATCAGCCAGGCTATATCAGCTTGCTCTCTAGGAACTTCGGGAAGCTCCGGTAAAGTGTTGTAAAACGCGCTGTGGACAGCGACGGCTTGTTTTCTTCCCCATGCATGTAGAATGCCGCCCTTGAAAATAAGTTGTGGAGCAAGCCTCTTGCGCGAAGAGGAAAGATAATCAGGTGTGGGGTTTTTCTTCCGGCTGTGTTCCCAATCGGTCGCTAGATACTCTTCCCGGTTGTCCATGAGCGGCTTGAAAAACGTTTTTCTGAGATTGCCGCTGATATAGACTGTCTGTACCTCCAGTGTTCCGAAATCAGTTATGGTGCCGTTCTCATCATAGGCAACCAACACCACGTCTATATTGCCGGCAGATTTTCCAAATTTATCTTTAAGACGAACTTCTACTAGTGTTGTCCATCGGGAGCCTTTCGGAAAGAAAAACTCCGCCGACTGCTCGGCTATCATCCACCCCTGGCGAAGACGCACTGGACAAATAACTGCTAATTTATCGCTGTGGAAGATCGTACATACTCCCAGTGGCTCAGTAACACTATCCTTCGTACAGTTCGGCACCTTGTTATTGTAAGGGCAAAGCCTGTTGCGTTGGTAGCGTTCGGTTTCTTCGGTATTGCTGTCCGGCGGGAAACCGAAAAGCTCTGCTATAGGTTGTTGTGCCAAAATATAGAACCCTCTCTAACCAATCTTCGACCTGTATTCAGCGGGTATTTTAACGCGGATATAGCCCTTACAATAAAAATTTAAGGACTATAAGTGCTTGTATCCTCTAAATTACCAGAACCAGCCAAAAACACAATGGATTGAGTTATACCTTTTATCATTTTTGTGCCCCCTGCACTAGGGTATAGGCTCGTCTAATTGTACAGGAACCCGTGTCAACACGCAAGCCTAGAACACTACTAGACGGAGCCAGGGCATAAAGCGATTATCTTTACATTTCGGTGTGATAGTCAAAATTGCCCTATTTTGCCAAAAGCATGAATGACAACGACCTTTTGGCATCTGCGCTTTTTTCAAGGGGTTGGACCCGCATGGAATGGGGGTTGTATGGTACCATCGAACAGGGCATGTTTCAGATACAGCAGGACCAGCTTGAAGCTGCGATCCGTGACTTTCGACGGGCGAAAGATCTCTTTCCGACTGTGGATGGCAGAGAGGTTATCCTTTTTTGCATAGGCGATGCAGTCTGGCATTCCTTCTTAGCACTGAAATAAGCATGGGGATAGAGGTCAGAACCGGCGCGCCGGTTCTGACCTCTATCCCCATGCTTATTTCAGTGCCAGCATACGCTCTAAGGCCACGCGTGCCCAGTAGGCGGTTTCCTTAGGGACGCTGACCTGGTTGATGACTTCGCCCTGGACGAGGGCTTCGAGCACCCAGGCCAGATAGGCGGGATGGATGCGGTACATGGTCGAACAAGGGCAGACGACTGGATCAAGGCAGAAGATGAGCTGGTCGGGATGCTCCTGGGCCAGGCGATGAACAAGATTGATCTCTGTGGCTATGGCCCATTGACTACCGGCTGGTGCCTGCTCGATCTGCTCGATGATATATTCAGTTGAACCGTAGAGGTCAGCGGCGGCTACGACCTCCTGGCGACATTCGGGATGGACCAGGATTTTGATGCCAGGATATTCGGCGCGAGCCTGCGCAATCTGTTGCACGTTGAAGCGCATATGCGTCGTGCAGTAGCCTTTCCAGAGAATGATTCTGGCCTGCTCGATCTCTGCGTCAGCAGTGTCCGCGGCCATGGGATCTTTGGGATTCCAGACAAACATCTGCTGCGCTGGAATACCATAGGCCAGGGCGGTGTTGCGCCCAAGATGCTCGTCCGGGAAGAAGAGCACGCGCTTGCCCTGGGTGAAAGCCCATTGCATGACTTTAGGCGCGTTCGACGAGGTACACACAACGCCCCCGTGCTGCCCGCAGAAAGCCTTGAGATTCGCCGCCGAGTTCATATAAGTAATCGGAATGATCCCGGCCTGCTCGCCCAGCTGGTCAAGTAGCATTTCCCAGCACTCTTCTACCTCAGCAATATTTGCCATGTCGGCCATTGAGCAACCCGCGGCGGGATTGGGTAGGATGACCTTCTGATGAGCGGCGCTGAGCACGTCAGCACTTTCAGCCATAAAATGGACCCCGCAGAAGAGAATGTAGTCAGCCTCGGGATGAGCAGCGGCAATCTGCGCGAGTCTAAAAGAATCGCCGCGATAGTCAGCATATTTGATGATCTCGTCGCGTTGATAATGGTGTCCCATGATCATCACACGCGCTCCCAGCTCGGTCCTGGCTGCCGCGATACGCCGATCCAGTTCCTCGCCATCCATTTCCGCGTAAAAAAGCGGAATCGCATCCACGCGCGAGGTATGGTGCTGACGAGCGCGCGAGGTAGGCGAAAGCAGGGGTAAAATGCGCTCTTCTTTACTCGATGCACAAACAGCTTGAATTGCCATCGTTTTTCTCCTTCCCTAACACGGCCAGATGCCTTAGAGCATCCGACCAGGGGCTAGCCAATCCGCTTAGAATCAGGCAAATTCCAGGGATACATCAAAATTCGGCGCCGAATGCGTCAGAGCGCCCAGCGAGATAAAGTCTACACCTGTGGCAGCCACAGCAACTAGCTTCGCCGTGTTTGTGCCGATATTGCCCGAAGCCTCTAGTAAGATCCTGGGGGCAGTTCGTCTGACCAGGGCGACCGCGCTACTCATCTGCTCGTTGGTCATGTTGTCGAGCAGGATCACATCAGTCTCAGCCTGGATAGCCTCTGCTACTTCTGCCAGCGTCTCACACTCGATTTCGATCTTGAGCAGATGGGGAGCCTGGCGACGCGCGGCACTGATCGCCTGAGCGATGCCACCTGCCGCTTTGATATGGTTATCCTTAATCAAGACCCCATCGTTCAGCCCAAAGCGGTGATTGTGTCCGCCGCCAAGACGTACAGCCTCTTTCTCCAGGGTGCGCAGGCCCGGCGTGGTTTTGCGCGTGTCCAGTAGGCGCGCGCTGCTTCCCTCAAGCGCGCTTACGCAACGGGCGGTCAGACTGGCAATACCAGAGAGCCGACCCAGGAAGTTTAAGGCTACACGCTCGGCACTCAGCAGAGAACGCGCAGGACCACTCAGGCGCATCAATTCCTGGCCAGCCTGAACGTGTGCGCCATCTTTGACCAGCAGAGAGACATTAATGCGCTCATCAAACAGGCGGAAGGTCTCAGCCGCGACAGAGAGGCCAGCGATCACACCGGTCTCGCGTGTGAGAATGGTCCCACGCGCCTGCTGCTCGGCAGGAACAATGCTCAGAGTTGTAATATCAGCCTCTGCACCATCTTCGGCCAGAGCCTGGCGCAGCAGCGTATGCAACGCGTCACGCATGGGGAGCTACCTCCTGCAATAACTGCGTGGCATGCCTCTGCACAGACGTGGGTTTGAGTACGTAATGGATACCTGCGAGCTGCTGGTCAGGCTGTGGGTAGTCGCTACGCCAGTGGCTGCCACGACTCTCACGCCGCTGCAAGGCGGTCGCGATGACCAGTTCCGCGGATTTAAACATATTAACCGTCTCGCGCCACGCGGTCCAGGCAGCCGGTTGGGGCTGGAGAACTGGATCAACGCGCAAAAGATCCTGGCGCAATTCGTGCAACTGGCGGCGCGCTTCTAACAGTCCCTCCTGGTCACGGCGCAACGAGACATATTGCCACATCAACTGACGCACCTGGCGTCGAGACTGAGCAATTCTCTGTTCATCGGGCTGTGCGTGCAACAGGTCAGCGTCATAAGCTGGATCATCGTAAACAAACACGTCATGCGCGATACGACCGGCAGGCAACGCGCGTGGTGCCTGAGCTTCGGTCAGACCCTCCGCGAGGCGCAGACCAAAGACCAGCCCTTCCAACAACGAATTGCTGGCCAGGCGATTAGCGCCATGCACACCGGTGCAGGCCACCTCACCGACCGCGTACAAACCCTCCAGCGTGGTCAGCCCGTAGGTATCGGTCATCACGCCGCCCATACAGTAATGAGCCGCCGGCGCCACTGGCAAAAGATCGCGAGCAAGGTCCAGGTGCTGCTCGCGACACAGCGCCGAAATGGTCGGAAAGCGCTCGTACATGCGCTCGGCGTCCAGGTGGCGTAGATCCAGATATTGGTAAGCAGTTTCCTCGGCCAGCATCTCACTGAGAATCGCGCGCGCGACCACATCGCGCGGCGCCAGTTCCGCCAGTTCGTGATAGCGCGGCATAAAACGCTCGCCAGCGTGATTGCGCAAGTGTGCTCCTTCGCCGCGCACAGCCTCAGAGATCAGGTGTGAACCACCATTTACGACTAGTACGGTGGGATGAAACTGCATAAACTCCAGGTCAGTCAGGGCCGCGCCTGCTCGCCAGGCCAGCGCCAGACCATCCGCGGTCGCTCCAGCTGGATTCGAGGTATGCAACCATAGCCCGCCCGCGCCGCCATTGGCCAGCACAGTCGCGGGGGCGTAGACCGCGAAGGCCTCGCCATTGCTATCCAGCGCCTCTAAACCTACACATACACCATTTTCAAGCAGCAGGCGATGAACAAATGTCTCCGCGCAAACATGAATATGAGCCCGCCTCTTGACTTCCGCAACCAGGGCGCGCTCAATCTCCGCGCCCGTCGCGTCTCCTCCAGCATGCAGAATACGCCAACGACTATGCGCTGCCTCACGCCCAAGCAATAGGCCATCAGTGGTCGCGTGAACGTCGCCAGGCCGCGCGCGATCAAAGACTACGCCCATCGAGATAAGCCAGCTTACAGCCGCCGGAGCCTCCTCGGCCAGTATACGCGCCGCGTGAGTATCGCATAAACCCGCGCCCGCCGCTAATGTGTCCTGCAAATGGAGTTCAGGACTATCGTCAGAACCCAGCGCAACTGTCAGCCCTCCCTGCGCGTAACGCGTGTTGCTCTCCCCTAGCTGGCCTTTCGTAAATAGCGCTATGCGTAAATGTCCCGGCAAGCGCAAAGCAACTGAAAGACCGGCTATTCCACCGCCAACAATTACTACATCGTAGTGCTGGCTGTCTACCATGTCTTATTTCCCCCTGACTTCGTGTAATTTTGACACTAAGTCTTTAGCTAAAAAAGAAAAGGTGTTTCAGATACACTAACCTTTGGACGAAGTATACCCGATAATCAGCGAAAAAACAAGTGTCAAAACTACACTTATTAAAATTAAGAGTGACACCTCTATGGGTTTGGCCTGCTTTTTGAAAAGCAGGCCAAACCCATAGAGGTGTCAATTATCTACTCTCCTGTGATATGATGTGAGCAATTCTATCGAGGAGGAAAACCTTGGAGCTTTCATTGCGCTTAGACACCTTGGGTATGTTGGAGGTGCGCTATTTACGGGGGAGAGAGCGTTACCGTGACTGGCCTCCCTTTCTCTTGCTTGCAGCCTCCCGGCAAGCGCGCGTTCTGGCCTATCTTAATCGAGAGGTCGTTGAAGAACTACACCAGCAGATCCTCGCAGTCGAGGCGGCGGCAGGCCTGACCGTAGATACTGGCGATGAAGAAGAGAGTGACGAAAATGAGGCTGAAGATGGCATAGAAGTGGATGAAGTTCCATCTAAAGAGTCAGAAACGACAGTGGGGAACCTTTCGCCCGCCTTCGCTCAGGCTCTGGAAAAGTTGAACGACCTGGCGCGCCAGCGCTTGCCAGAGAGCAGCAATAATCCTGTCAGCGAAGAGCTTTCCGCGCTGCGCGATGCCGCTCTAGGCGGGGCAGACGACGATGATGAGGATGCCCTGGAACAGTTACAGGAGGCTTTTGTGCAGATGATGGAAGTGGTACGCGAACTGGCAGAAGAGCTATCCACCGATGCCCTCAAACTGACGGGCAGAGTCCGCTGCGCGCGCACAGAGGTCTTTTTTACTCAGGCCAATACAAGTATTGAAAATGAGGAAGAAAATGAAGATGAAAGCGTGGATGGCGATAGCGAGCAACTAACGCTTGCGCTGGTCTTGCGTCTCTATGAAGAGGGGCGTAACCGCACCGATGATTTGCCAGCCGTTGAGCTTCAACTCGACGTAGATAACTTTGAGCGTCTGCATGAAACCTTAGATATTGCTATCGAGCGCGAACGGCGTAGCCGACGCCGGCGTTAACTCTGACCCGCCTTTTTAGCAGTGGATGAATCCCCTGGCAATTGTCAGTTGTTTCATCCATCGCTACTAACCTGGAAACATTCAGTTCATACTCTACAACACTTGCCTCGCGCCTTTCACCATCCACGTCCATACAGAAGCATTTTACTGATCCGTAAACTTCAGCACACACTTTGATCATAGATGTTAGATATACGAATATGACTATACGAATTTCAATAAGTAAGCAGGACTTTCCAGGCGATCTGGCATCTTCTCAGCTTTTCCTGGTTTGAGAGACCTGATCCAGCCTGGTAAACTCTTCCTCGGTAAGTTGCCAGGTGAGAGCCTGGGAGTTCTCGGCTATGTGAACTGGATTAGTGCTGCCAGGAATAGGGATGATATGCTCGTCGCGCTGGAGAAGCCAGTTAAGCGCGATGTGGCTGGGCGGTTTCTGATGAGCCTGCGCGATCTCGCGAAGCACCTGTTGCAAAGCAAGCCTCTGCTCTTGTGCCGCCACGCCTGGCTGTAAGAACCTGTTAAGTATTGGCCATCGACTTGACACGGGTTCAGGTGTGCCAGTTGATGCCTGCGCTTTGAGCAAGCCCCCTTCCAAAGGGCGATAGGCGATCAGCGCGACGTTAAGTTCACGGCAAGCCTCAAGCACGCCGTTTGACTCAGGCTCGCGGTGGAACAGGCTGTAATGGACCTCGTTTGAGGCCAGAGGAATATTGTAGCGCGCCAGGCGAGCCGCGGCTTTGCGCATTTGTTTAGCGCTAAAATTGCTGACCCCTACCGCGCGAATCTTGCCAAGGCGCATAGCCAGGGCCATCATATCCATCAACGCGTCCACTCGCATCAGGGTATAGGGCCAGTGGATATGATAGAGATCGATGGTCTCCACATTGAGCCGACTCAGGCTGGCATCTAACGCGTCCATCAGCGCGTGTGGTGAAATACGATTAGGCAGGGGGGCGAACTTGGTGGCGATTACCACCGGGCGGCTATCCTGGCTAATACACTCACCGAGCAAGCGCTCCGATTCTCCTCCGTTATAAATCTCTGCGGTATCAAAAAAGTTCAGGCCAGCATCCAATGCAGCTTGAAATGTATGAACAGGGCTGACATGATCTCCATCCTGCCGAACCCTCCATCTGTTTGTGCCAATTCCCAGTGCTGAAACTTCCAACCCCGATGCTCCCAACACACGTTGTTGATTCGTCTGCGTCATGAACCGTTTCCTCTTCCTTCTCGCCCGCGCTGTAAGATCGTACGCCAAGCGTCATCTTCATTGTATAAAATTTGCGCGCAATCGTAAAGATACATTATCTCTCACATGCTAACTGCTGGAGTAAATTTCTCTGCGCGGCAACAAGGCGTAGAGCCACATTATCTTGTGGAGGAAAGTGAGATCCCAAATAGCTGCCGCAACGAACGCAAATACCATAGAGGGCCGATTGATCGGGTCCCGTCCCGATGTATCGGGGACCTGTCGCGCTACCGCGACTGATCCATCCGCACGACAATTCCCCGTTTTCTTGGAAGAGAAGAACTGATCGAGCGACATGTGTCTCGTTGCGAGGGTCCCCGATCAATCGGCCCTCTCTGGCACTTCAGTTAAAACAGTCACCCTTTCAAGTCATCCACCAGTTAACGGGGTCTTACCCAAAAGGCGTTCAGGGCAAGATTTACCAATTCGCGCAACATCACAGCGTTTTCCATATGTGGTAAAGTAGTAAAGTGATATCCTCTAGCCCTGTACCAGGGGATCTTGCACGATATAGAAGCTGGTGCCAGCAACTTCCTTTAAGGTATGTTGTCTGCGTAAAGGGGAAAAGCATGTCGAGACCGATCACTGTTGAAGATCTCTATGAATTCAAGTTTCTGAGTCGTCCACGTATCTCGCCAGATGGGCAGCGCATAGCTTATGTGATTACAGAAATTGACGGGCGCAAACACGCCTATCGCTCAGCAATCTGGGAAACGCCGACAGAGGGTGGTGAAGCCAGGCGTTTGAGCGCGGAGCCAGCTAACGCGACAGACCCCAGTTGGTCGCCCGATGGACGCTGGCTGGCCTTTGTATCCGAGCGTGAGGGCGAGGTCAGCCGTAAGGCAAGCGCAGAGCAGAAAAAATTGGGCAAAGGCAAGTCACAAATCTGGCTGCTCCCCACCGCTGGTGGCGAAGCGCGTCAAATGACCTTCCTGCCCCATGGAGCCTCCTCGCCAACCTGGTCACCCGATGGGCAGTGGCTGGCCTTTAGCGCTCCAGTGGGTCCACTAGATGAGGAGGGAGAAGACGGACCAAACCCCAAAGCGCGGGTTATCGACCGCCTGTGGTATAAATTGGATGGCGCGGGCTTTATTTTTGAACGCAATTCCCATCTCTTCCTCTTACATGTCACGGGCGGCGAACCGCGACAGATTAGCGCTGGCGATTGGGATGATAGCGATCCAGCCTGGTCACCCGATGGTAAAACCCTGGCCTTCACCTCCAGCCGGGAAGATGACCGCTGGCGCGCGCCCTCGCCCGATCTCTACACCCTGGCAATCGAGGACGGCAAGGCTGGCGAACCCCAGCGCCTGACCGATGGCACGCTCGCTTGCTCCGCGCCCGCCTGGTCGCCCGATGGTCAGACCATTGCCTTCCTGGCCGGACTGAAATGGAAATCCGCCGGGCATGTTGACATTTATAAGATCGCGGCTAACGCCAGGCAAGCGGCTGCCACCTGCCTGACTCAGGAATTTGAGGGTAGCTTCCAGGATTGGACCAATACTGACGCGGACGCCAGAGACGAGCACGGTGCCCCGGCACCGACCTGGGCAACCGATGGAGAAAGCATCTACACCCTGGCCACTCATCGCGGCGCGACTCGCGTTTTCGCTATCTCCAGTACTGGCGGCAACCAGCATCCACGCGTCCTTACGCCAGGCGATATCCATGTACGCGACTTCGCGGCTGACCAGGCACGTGGGCATCTGGCTCTGCTGATTGGCACTCCTGACCGACCACCAGAGATTTTTACCACCACTACGAAAGAGCAGAGCGAACTGCAACAATTGACCGATAGCAATCACGAACTCTTTAGCCAGCTCACACTGGGAACGCTGGAGCACCTGCCTTATACAGGCGCGGAAGGCTGGCCAATTGACGCCTGGTTTCTCAAACCACCCGATTTTGACTCGACGCGCAAATATCCCTTGATCCTGCAAATCCATGGCGGGCCACACACTCAATATGGTTACGGCTTCTTCCACGAAATGCAGGTCCAGGCAGCTCAGGGCTACGTGGTGCTTTTCACGAACCCACGCGGTAGTAGCGGCTATGGGCGTGAGTTCTCCCTGGCTGTGCGTGGCGATTGGGGACGAGTGGATTCGCTGGATATCATGGCCGGCGTGGATGCACTGATCGCTAAGGGTTCTATCGACGAGACTCGCCTGGGCGTCACTGGTGGCAGCTATGGCGGCTTTATGACGAACTGGCTGCTCGGCCACAATACGCGCTTCAAGGTCGGGGTGACTGACCGCTGCGTCAGCAACCTGGCGAGCATGTTCGGCGCCAGTGATGTGGGCTGGCTGTTTGGCGATGACGATTTTGAGGCTACACCGTGGGAGAATCTAGAAAAGCTGATGTTCCATTCGCCTATTACCTATGTGAAAAACATTCAAGCTCCCCTGCTGATTATTCATAGTGAGCAGGATCTACGCTGCGGTATCGAGCAGTCAGAGCAACTTTTTACTGCTCTCAAGTATCTGGGACGCGAGGTGCGCTTTGTGCGCTTCGAGAACCAGAGCCACGGTCTCTCGCGCGGTGGAAATCCCCGCCTGCGCCTGGAACGCTTGCGCCACGGACTTCAATGGTTCGAGCGCTATCTCTAGCTATCTCTAAAAGAGGCTCTGGCAGCGGCGCGCCGCTGCCAGAGCCTCTTTGCATAGCAAAGTCAGATAGCCAGCGACCAGACTGACAGGCGGTTTCCGCGAAACTCACGCAAGAAATTCATCCTCGAATTGCTCTCCATTTGCATAGCAAAGTCAGATAGCCAGCGACCAAACTGACAGGCGGTTTCCGCGAAACTCACGCAAGAAATTCATCCTCGAATTGCTCTCCAGCAGCATAGACTACTGGCTGGCCGTGGCGATAGATGGTCACATTGCCCTGCCCATAGACGCGCCATGAGCATTTGCGCGAACCATTGCCATCGTCGAGCATGCCTGTGCGCTCGTCAATGCCGAGCAGAACGACAGCGGGCATGAGAACGCTCAGGCGCTCGGCCCAGCGCCGTCCAAAGGTATTATGGTGAGGCAGGACACAGGTATTGGGCAGGAGATTCAGACCCTGCACGACCTGGCCTTTCTCAGGATTAAAATAGTACTGGCAAAGCACCATAGCTCCTGCGCTACTGCCTGCCAGTAGCGCGCCATTGACGTATGCCTCCAGCGCTGCCTGCCAGCACAGGCTGTCCTTGAGCGTCTCGCCCAGGTAGCCTGTAAAGCCACCCAGCAGATAGATCAAGCGCGCCCGGCCAAGCTCAGTGGCCAGCGCGGCATCAGCGGCGGAAGCGCGGTCAATAACGGGAACAGCCGCGACATCGCTCGCTCCTAAAGCGCGAAACCAACGCACACCATTGTTGCCAGCCCGCTGGTGATTCTGATCAGGGGCCGCGGCAGTAGGCAAAATACGCACGGGCGCGTTCAGACCTCCCGCCAGTTCCAGAGCACGGCGATCCGCCAACTCCATCTGTCCACCAAACTCGGCTCCCCCCTCAAGCAAAAGATAGCCCTGCATAGCTTGCTCCTTCTTCAGATACTTAAAAGGTCGATAGATGCATCAGCCGCTGGCGCGGCCCATCCAGTTCCACCAGCACCACGCGCTGCCACGTGCCCAGCAACAAACGGTGGCGCGCATAGGGCAGCACCAGACCGGGTCCCAGCAACGATGAGAGCAGATGATCCGGTGCATGCTCAGGATTATGCGGGTGGCGATAGCTCAGCTCAGGCAACAGGTGACGCAGCGCGTCAAGCAAATCCTGATCAGTTCCCGGATCAAGGTCCGCGGTAGTCAGCGCGCATGTCGTATGCGCGACAAACAGCGAACAGAGTCCATCCTCTCTTGGCTCCTTGCGCAGATAGTCGTGAACTGTGTCGCTAATATCTACAATCTGATCTTTCCTGCGCGTCGTCACGGTAAAGGTATACATGCAGTCTCTCCACAAGATATTTGCTCCCAGTATACGATTACTGGCATTCCAGACGCGCAAAGCCTGACCCTGATAGAAGAAGACGAGCAAGACCGGCACGCCGGTCTTGCTCGTCTTCTTCTATCAGGGTCAGATGCAACTTCTACGGTTTATGGCTATGAAAGATATAATTGATGCCAATAATCACCGCGCCTATAATGCCAAGCGCGATCAGACCCTCAGTTCTAAGAATACCTAGAGAGATGCCCGCGAGGGGAACCAGCACCGCGACGGAAACAATGGCCAGGGCCAGACGCTGGGCCGCCGAGACGAGAAAGGGATTCTGGCGCGGCTGGAAAACCGGTGTTTGCAGGGTAGAGGGTGCTTGCGCCTGCACACGACGGGCAAAGGCATCGGCCAGCTGGTTAATTTGCTCAGGAGGAATGCCGCTATAGCCAGCCTCATACTCCGCCTCTGGAGCGGGTCCGCTCCATTCGTGCTCCTCGCGCGGCTGAGGCACTTGTTGTTGGTACATACCACGTGCTCGCTTTCTGGATGAGTATAACAAAATTATGAACGTGTGACAGGCGCTTGCTCCGCATAAGCAAGGCCAGAATGGCTCGTTGCCCGCCCTTCAACCTTTCGCTAACTATCTAACATGCTAGAGGTATTTGCAGGTATATACGAGGAGTGCCAGGGAAAGTTGCTTCATTGCTCTAACTCTCGCAAAAACGTGGCAAATACCATAGTACCCGTTCTGTGAGGGTATACGGGATCGCAGGCAAGGGATAGGTGACTCCATTGGGAAAGGGCAAAAGGAGAACAAACAGGCAGAGGTGAAGCGCCACCTGAGAGAGAATAGATGCAGCAAAGCCCGTTCGTCCTTCCCAACAGAACCACACCCGTGCTTGAACCCCTTACCTGTGCATCTCTTCTATTTCCATACATAAAATGCATATCATACCTGTTTTCTAAATAAAGAGATAACAAACATATAATACCATAGTGGGCCGATTTATCGGGTCCAGCCCCGATTTATCGAGGGCATCACGCTTCACATGAAATGCCTCAAAAGACGGATAACATTATGTAAAAGATGGATTGGGAGGT
>JBEVTI010000075.1:0-14984 GCA_041156125.1 Candidatus Paraktedonobacter carboxidivorans | reverse complement strand
CCGCCCGCCCACCCTGAGAAAAACAGGGAGTGTGGAAAGATGGGCACCGCGGTGCCCATCTTTCCACACTCCCTGGACCCTCTAATGGAAACGTTTACCTGCGTTGTGTATGGGGCCATGTAAAAGTTGTTAGAAGTGAGATTGTCAGAGGCGGCAAGCCCCTGAGCGGTGCTTTCCCCTGTTTGTTATCCGCAGCTTTGTCAATGCGGGATATGAGTGATCCCTGCTTTTTCAAAAGCAGGCCAAAGCAACTTTTGCCTCTCCACGCTGGAGAAAAGAAATGGTTTGGCGGGCGCGCAGTGCCCGCCAAACCTCTGCAAAACACAACGGGTGGGTAGTGGACGCACTCGTGCTGCTTTGAAAAAAGCAGGGATGACTTATAGCGAGAGGAGCGCCACGGCGCTTTTCTCTGCTTCTCTTTAGAGGAGAACTTCTTCAGGAACAGCGACGGATGGCTGTTGTGCGACAGGTGCTGGCAGGACGATGCGGGCCGCGACCTGTGGCCTTCTTGTCACGCGCTCCTGGATGATCAGCTTTAAGATGCGCCAGCCATCTTTAACGGCGTTCAGGTTGCTTGCGCCGTGAATGCGCCTGTACTCGACGCTTGGAACTTCCGCGATCCTCAGGCCGGCAGTATGCATTCGTATATTTATCAGTGTCTCTATTTCAAAGCCATCGCTATCAATGGCCAGCAGACCGGTGCAGTGTTTCCAGAAGACATTATAGCCATAGCACAGGTCAGTGAAATGAGCGTTAAATAGAATGTTAACCAGCCAGATCAGACCATAATTGCCGGTGCGGCGCAGCCAGGTAATATCGTGGCTGCCGCCTCCTTTGAGGAAGCGCGAGCCTTTCGCGAAGTCGTTGCCAGCCAGCAGAATATTGACGAAGTGTGGGATTTCCAGTGGGTCAGCAGACCCGTCAGCATCGAGCAAGACTATAATATCGCCCGTCGCGCACGCCAGGCCTGCTTTGATAGCATCTCCCTTGCCTTTGCCCGTTTGCTCAATAATCCGCACATCCGGGCGTAAACGCCGGGCTTCCGCGATAGTACTATCAGTCGAATGGCCATCGACCAGCACAACCTCGTTCACAAAGTCTGGAAGGTGAGGGATAACATACCGGAGATTAGGGGCTTCATTGCGAGTGGGGATGATGACGCTTACACTGATCTGTTGTTCTGACAGATGCGTTGCCATATCCATCTGGCTCCTCCTGGGTGAATTACATAATATGGATCTAGTAGATAGTGTTTGCCTAAACAAGGATTTTTCGATACTCTAAAAACCTTTTTATAGTGACGTTGCCTCTAAAACGAGCGCCAATTCTTTTATTTTAAGGAGCTTTTTAGCTTCCTCTCTGTCTCATGTAAAACAAGTGGGTGCCTTTCCTTCCGAAGAGAATATTTGCGTGTAGCAACGCAATATTCAGAGGTGCATCAGACAAATCAATTACTTGCATGCTAAAGTATAAAAGATAGCTTCTATACTTCAGGTTGTCAATCGGTTGAGGATTGGTTAAGATGTTGAGGGTAGCCGAGCTTATTTGCGTGGCAATATTGACGCGCCCTGGTTCTCCTGCAGTTGTTCAAGCTATGGCTTGCGCGGTTGCTTGCACTTCATGCGTACAAAACCTGGCCAAAAGACCGGTTTATTTCTGTCCTCTTGCACAATTCAGGCAGGAACACTTTGCGCTAGCATAGCGGCAGAGAAAATCCTCGATTGATCCGAAAGGAAGTAATACAATGAGTCAAGCATCTTCTTCGCTGGCCCTGATTACCGGGGCCTCGCGTGGTCTGGGTCTGGCCCTGGCCCGGCAATTAGCACAGCAAAGCTGGGATTTAATTATTGATGCCCGTGGGACTGAGGCGCTAGAAACTGCGCGCCTGGAACTGAGTCAGTGGACAAATGTGGTAGCTCTCGCGGGAGATGTGACGGTAGCGGAGCATAGAAAGGCCCTCGCGCAGGCTGTCAGCAAGGCAGGCAAACTTGCTCTACTTGTCAATAACGCCAGTATACTCGGACCCAGCCCGCAGCCAGCTCTCTTAGACTATCCTCTGGCTACACTGGAGCAGGTTTACCGCGCCAACACGCTCGCGCCCCTGGCTCTAATCCAGGAACTAAGCCCCTTCCTGCACGCTGGCGCATGCATTATCAATATCACGAGTGACGCGGGCGTTGAGGCCTACGAAGGCTGGGGCGGGTATGGCTCGAGTAAGGCCGCGCTTGAACAGCTCTCGCACATCCTCGCGGCTGAGCGCCCCTCCTGGCGGGTCTATTGGGTTGATCCTGGCGATATGCGCACCCGGATGCACCAGGAAGCCTTCCCAGGGGAAGATATCTCCGACCGTCCTCTACCAGAGGTCAGCGTACCTGGACTCTACAAACTGATCACAGGTAATCTGCCGAGCGGTAGGTATGCGGCGCGGGCCGTGGAGTAAAGGACGACGGACCCGGTAGGTCCGGGTAGTTTACAATTGCGCGTAACCTCTGGTTTATCCTTTGTGCTCGCTGCCTCGTTTTTACGCTTGCAACTCGCAGGCAACGCTATGGCAGCAGCAGGTGTAGATCGCCGAATTCGTGCCAGAGGTAGCGCTTTGCAAGCGCGGCTGCGTAGGTAATCTCCAGGTGTCGGCGTCCGGCTATAGCTTCTAGCATAGCCAGGTGAGTGGAGAGCGGCTCGTGCAGACCCGTGAGCAGGCCGTTGACCGCATGCACGCCGCGCGCCGGGGTGACGATGACATCTGTCCAGCCTTTGCCGGGCGAGGTGATGCCCGCGCTATCTGTCACCGTTTCCAGCGCTCTTACCACTGTGGTACCCACAGCGATGACCCGCTGCTGCGCTGCGTGGGCCGAATTGATCAAACGGGCCGTGGATTCAGGTACACAATAATATTCCTCATACACTGGCTCTGTGCGTTCTAGACTCGCCACTCCTGTATGCAGGATGAGGGGAGTTACCTGAATTCCCCTGGCGCTCAGACCGGTCAGCAACTCCGCTGTGAAAGCCCGCCCGGCAGATGGCATCTCGGCGCTGCCCATCTCGGTCGCATAGACGCTTTGATAGTAACTGAGCGGCCAGCCTTCTTTGACATAACTATAGCGAATAGGGAAGCCGTGGCGTTCAAGATAGGGCTGTAGTGGACCGGGTAATGCCAGGCTGGCGATCCAGAGGCGCGCGGCACCCTCGGCATTTCTATAGGGTGTATGCAACGTTATCCTGCCTCCCGCGGGCAGCTCAAACGTTTCACCTGGCTGAATAGCATAAAATGGCCCCGTTGTCTTTTCTTGAGCATCCTGGTAGGCGCGCATTTCGACAACCCAGCGGTCCAGCGGCAGGTGGGTTGAAAGATGAAGTTCAAAGCGTTTTCCAGCGCTATTTTGCGCTTGCAGAGCGGCATTAAGTGTCCCGCTCGTGTTGATTACCAGCACATCGCCTGCCTGTAAGAAGTCTCCAATCCGGCGAAAGCGTGTATGTGTAACCTGGTCCGTGGCGCTATGAGAAACCATCAGGCGCACCTCATCTCGTGCCAGGCCGCGAGCTTCTGGCGGCTCGCTCGCCTCTAATTCAGCGGATAAAGTAAAATTTAGCAAAGGGAGATCGGGCAATGCCTGATTATATTCTGATGATAAAAAGATAGGTATCTGGTTCATCATGTATGGTTCCTTGTCTGTTTTATACCGCTGCGATACGTACAAGTCTGATTACCTGTTACTATAGTAGTGTGCGTCAAACAAACACGCATTGGGCGAGTGGACAGTTTGAGACTGTACAAAAGAACAGCCCTGCCTGGCATTCCCTTTTGTGTTTACTCGGTTTTGATGTATAATAGAAAGGCATACTCATCAAGCATATCTGGCATTTCGCGCAAACTTATCAAAAGAGCCGCAAGGCAGAAGAGTCACGAGACTTGTAGGGTGAGCTCCGATGTGATACTATAGTTGCACTTGCTAAACAAAAAAACCCGACACGGTAAATGTAGGCAATCGCAACTATTGGCACCTGCTCATCTTGCACCTGCTTATTCTGACTCGTAAGCTGAGTGTGCCAGGAGCCTCTTTTTCTGAGAAATTACAGGAGAAAGAGAAAGAATGGGGGAGTAGACGGTAGTGGTAGAGAAGAATCGAGGAAGCTGAGGGCCTATGGAACAACTCGCTCTATTAAATATCATACGCACCGAGACGGCATATCGTTTTCGTCTGGATCTTCCTGAGAGCGGTCAAACGCAGGTTTTGCCTGGTCAGGCAGTACAGGAGTATACAACGGAGATCGCTCCTGAGATGAGCGAGCGATTGCGGCGTTTATTGCAGACAGCGCATCAGCAGATGCAGCAGGCAGTTGATCTCAAGGTGCAGAGGCGAGGAGGAGCGAGCGATGCATTGCTGGCTCTGGGGCGCTATTTATTTGATACCTTTTTGCCTTCCGCGTTACAGGAACAGCTTCGCCAGTTAGATGCGCCGTTGCTGTTAAGCTCGGATACGCCAGATATCCCGTGGGAATTACTTTACGATAATAAGTCTGTGCCCGGGCGTTTCCTCTGCCAGCATGTCAGCCTGGGTCGCCAGGTGACGCCGGGCCGAGGGTTGCATCGTTTTGTCAGCGATCGCCTGGGGGAGTCTTCGTCGCTCTTGAAGACGCGCAAGTTAGGTCGGCGTGAGGGGCAGGGATTGAATGTGTTGTTTCTGGTGAACCCGACCAACGATCGACCTCAGGCTGAGGGTGAGGTAGCGGCTCTATCGACCACGCTGCCGGAGTCGGTTTCACGTATTATCCTCTGTCGTCAGCAGGCCAATCAGCTTGAGATGCGCATGCGTATGAGCGCTGAGCAGCCGCAGATTATTCACTATGCCGGGCCGGTGCCGCAAATTAATTCGATGGGCGACGCCATGTTGAATCTGGCGGGTAATTCACGCCTGGATGGTAGCGCGGCAACACAATTATTTCAAGGGCTTCCTCGCCGTCCGCTGGTCTTTTTGAGCTATTATGACGGTGAGCAAGCTGGAACGTTAACCGCCGAAGAAACGGAGGGTCTGGTGGCCTCGTTGCTCGCTTCGGGCGCAGGCGCGGTGGTCGCGATGCGCTGGCCGGTTGATCACCAGCGAGCGTGCGAGTTTATCGTGCGTTTCTATCAAGAGATTGCCGATGGTGTGGCACCGGGCGAGGCCATGCGCAGGGCTCGTGTCACGATGGCCCAACGTCGCCTGGAGGATGTTTCGTGGGCGTCGTATGTTCTGTTTGGCGACCCCAGCGTGCCTCTAACCAGTGGCATCGTCGGAGCTCGTGAGCAGCAGCTGGATGTCTCGTTTGACTCGTTTAACGACGAGCCACTAATTCAACCGATGTTTCCAACCTCGAATACACTGGATCGGCGTTTCCTGCAAGAGGTGCTTGGCCTGGCCCTGGTAGAAGCCCGGCGCATGCACAAGGATTACCTGGGCACGCCACACCTGTTTATAGCGCTGACCAAGCTCGATGGCGGCTGCACTCAGGATGCTTTGCGCACGCTAAACTTTTCGCCCAAGCAGGTGCGCGATGTAATTCGCCTGGCCCTGGGTTCAGGTAAGGCAACCAGTGATACCCCTATTTTGCCCACGCGTCGCTGTAAAGAGATTTTGCAGAACGCGGAACGCAACGCCCTCAAGGCTGGCTCTGCTTCGGTAGATGAGCGCGCAATCGCGCAGGCGGTGCTGGGAGAGCGCGACGGCGTGACCTATGAACTGCTGACCAAGATGGGCATCAACCCGGCGAATTTGATCGAACTCTTACTTTCGAGCAATGCGCGGGCCCTTCTGGAGCTAGTACCCTCGGTGAGTGCCAGCTCCCCATCAGCTCAGGTAGAGCTGCCCGTTGGGATTAGCCCTGATCTAGGACCCAAGGGCAGCAATTCGGTGCTGGAACGCCTGGGGCGCGATCTGACCCGGCAGGCCAGCATGCATCAGCTACCGCCGCTAATTGGGCGCGAAAAAGAGATGCGCCAGTTGATCCAGACACTGATGCTTAAGGATCGTAACAACCCCATCCTGCTCGGCGACTCGGGGGTCGGCAAGACCACCATAGTCTCCGGGCTGGCCCAAAGGATCGCGGACGGCAAGGTGCCGCCCGAATTGCGGGGCAAACGCCTGATCGAACTCTCTGCCAGTTCGCTGGTGGCCGGCACCAAGTATCGCGGCGAATTTGAGGAGCGCCTGCTCAAGGTTTTGGAAGAGGCCGAGAGTGGCGGCGATATCATCCTCTTTATCGACGAGATGCACCTGCTGATCGGTACCGGACGCGCAGCGGATGGTAGTATCGACGCGGCGGGTATCCTTAAACCGGCCCTTGCTGGCGGTAGATTGCGCTGTATCGGCGCGACCACGCCCCAGGAGTATCGCGCAATCGAGAAGGACGCGGCGATGGAGCGCCGCCTGCGGCCTATTCAGATCGACGAACCCTCCACTGACGAGGCGCTGGCAATTCTCATGGGGATGCGCGAGCTTTATGAGCAGCACCATCACGTCAACATTCTTAAAGAAACCTTGCATGCCGCTGTACAGCTCTCGGTGCAATATTTGCCCAATCTGCGCCTGCCTGACAAGGCATGTAGTGTGCTTGACGAGGCCTGTTCGCAGGCGCGAGTCTTTCTGGCTGAGGATGAGGTAGAGGAGAATATCAACTACCTTGATGAGATGGATCTGCCTGAACAGCCAATCATCACGCCTTCACTGATCGCCGAAGTGATCTCGCATCGCACTGGCATTCCAGTGCGCGCTCCGGGTCGCGAGGAGCGCGATCGCCTGCTCAATCTGGAGGCCTTGCTCAAACAGCGCGTTGTCGGCCAGGATGAGGCCGTGGGCCGGGTCACACAGGCCATCCAGGTGGCGCGCGCGGGCTTGAAGCCGCGCAATCGCCCGGCTGGTGTCTTCCTCTTCCTGGGACCAACCGGCGTGGGCAAGACCGAACTGGCGCGCGCGCTGGCCGCGGATGTCTTTGGCTCGGAAGAACATCTGATTCGCGTGGATATGTCGGAGTATATGGAGAAGCATGCCGTCTCGCGTATGATCGGCGCTCCTCCTGGCTATATCGGCCATGACCAGGAAGGCCAGTTGACTGGTAAACTGCGCCGCCGTCCACATTGCGTTGTGCTTCTGGATGAAGTCGAGAAGGCACATCCCGAAGTCTTTGACCTCTTCTTGCAGGTCTTTGATGCCGGACGCCTGACCGATGCTCAAGGTCATACTGTAGATGCGCAGCACGCGATCTGGATTATGACCTCTAATGTCGGCACCGATATGCTGGGTCGTTCTCTGCCCCATGGCTTTCGCTCAAATAGCAAGACGACAACAGAAGATATGCAACGCGAACGCTTGCTGGAACGCTTGCGCGAAACCTTCCGCCCGGAGTTTCTCAATCGTATCGATGAGGTCGTTATTTTCCGCCCGCTTACCCATGAGCAGGCCCGCGCGATCACCAGCCTGCAGATGAACGAACTGGCAACGCGCCTGCTGGAGCAGGGGCTGACCCTCCAGGCCGATGCTAGTGCGATCGAGTTGCTCTGCAAAGAGGGCTTCAGCGAGACACAGGGCGCGCGCCCCTTGCGCCGTGTGATCGAGAAGCTACTCACTGTGCCGCTCAGCCTACGTATCCTGCTGGCTAACATCCCCGAAAATGGAGAAGTACATGTCAGCGCGCTGGACGGTAAGCTCACTATCGATATTCGCGAGTCTGTTCTCTCTTCCCCGCGCACTCCCATTGAGGAGATCCGCGATGAAGAAGAACATGCCGAAATAGACGCGCTTTAAAACCTTGCATGTCGGGGCCGAACAAGCAAGGTCAGTAAAACCAGACGCGGAGGCAGGCATCTTGCCTGGCAGGCTCTGGCGTGGCATCATATGGGCATGCTTGCGCATATAGGGATGCTGCGTAACTGAGCATGGTTTCTGGCTTGTCCACAGGGGGAGAACCCGTTTGCTTGCAAGGGGGTGATCTGGCACCTGCGTTTTGTTCTCAACTCATCAAACGCGGCGGCAGTCTCAGGGAAAAGACTGCCGCCGCGTAATGCAAAAGAGACCACAAACGAAAATAGCCGGGGGGCTGTGATCAGAGTCAATGTGTTGCCGTAGTAACGGTGATCGGAGCTTATCTGGAGCAAGACTGCAACCGAACCGGCCCGGAATCGATATCCGCGCGCGATATGACTGCGACGGGCGCGAGGCCCAGGCAGTGCTCAACAGATCAGAGTTGGCACCCCAACGATCACCGCCTACCACTAGTTATATGATACACTCGCCCGCTTTATCCAGCCTTTTTTATGACTTCCATTGAATGATATTCATAGGCATCAGAAATTCTGTGAGGAAAGACGGTGTACTTATGTATCATCAGGGCTTGCCTGCATCTTTATCTGTTAGCTGGCTAACACGAGAAAAAGGAGTTTACGCTTTTTTTGTAGAAAAGAATATGGGTTTTTGGGTTGATCTTCTCTAAAGCATAGACAATCTTACATAAGACTATCTATACTTTTCACCAGGAATCTGAAGGGCATTGGCGGTTTTATGGTATGATAGGGACAGAGTCTAGAAAGGCGGGGTTGTTTATGAAGGCTGTGAAAACACATGTTGGGCGTTGCGATAACTGCGGAGAGCCAGCCGCTTACGCTCAGCTATTGTCGGGTGGGCGTACGTTTCGCTTTTGCGAACAACATGTCCCTTTGCTGATAAAAAAACAGGCTATTGTTGCCGAAGCTGCGAATAGCGATCAAGAGAAAAAAGCGAGTCATTAAAGAGGATCTGTCAGAAAACGGATGCTGCCTGGTCATGCTATGCAGCATCCGTTTTTATTGTATATTTTCAAAGGCTCAGGCCATGGGGAGTTGTACGCAGAAGGTTGTGCCTTCGCCGGGGATGCCGAGGCTCTCGATCCAGATGTGACCGTTCATGGCTTCAACCAGGCGGCGCGAAATATAGAGACCCAGGCCAGAGCCGCGTACGATGCTGTTCAGATCTCTTTCCAGGCGCACAAAGCGTTGGAAAAGTTTTGTCTGGTCCTCTGGCTTAATACCTTTGCCATAATCGGTGACATTGAGGACCACGAAAGCGCCTTGCGTGAAGACGGGATGGGCGGAGAAGCTCAAGGGTGTGCCTGGAGGTGAATATTTGCAGGCATTAGAACTAAGATTGCGAATAACCTGGCGCAGGCGCGTGGGATCAGCTTTGATCATCAGGTGCGACGAAATATTGATGCGGATTTCGCGACCCTCCTGGGTGGTTTGCAGGAGAATGAGATCGACGATGCTCTCGACAATCTCGCGTAGCGAGACCCGTTCGATGTGGGCCGGGCGAATGCCTGCCTCGACCTCCAGACGGCTGGCATCCATGACATTATTGAGCAAGAGAATCAGTTCTTCGCAGCCGCGGCTGGCTTTTTCCAGGAACTCCTGTTGCTGTTCTGCTGACAACGTGGTGTGGTAGTGCTCCAGCAATTCCAGATAACCCTGCACCGCCGTCAGGGGTGTACGCAGTTCGTGCGAGGCTGTGACCATAAACTGATCTTTCAACTTATCAAGCTCTTGCAGACGGCGATGAGCATTGTGTAGTTGCTGGTAGAGGCGCGCATTGGTAAAGGCAATCGCCGCCTGCCCCGCGAAGTCGCGAGCCAGTTCGAGATCTGGCGGAGCGAAAGGGCGTTTCTCCTGTCCATCATGGCGGTGCGTGCGTGCAAGCACGAGCAGGCCCACAGGAGCCTGGTGGATCATCAGTGGTGCCAGGATCGCTGTAGAGACACAGCGGCGTTGTAGGGCCTCCTGGAGGGTAATTAGCGGCTGTTTTAGCGCCCCAAGATCCAGTGGTAAGGAGGCTGAACTATCGTCTGGCTGGGGGAGACGTAGGGTGGGCGGCGAGTTGGATTGGCGTTGACGGGTCGCAGCGGGCGTGTAGAGTAGCTCACCGCGTTGATCTCGCGTTTCCACGTCATATTTTCCCACCTGGAGCAGCGTTGGTTGCGTGGTATAGGAGAGGAGAGGAGAGTAGTTCTGCGCGGAGATAGGTGGCCACTCTTGTGGGAAGGTCAGAGCTTCGGCAACTCCGTTGATAGCGCCCAGAGGCACAAACTGGTTATCTTGTTGGTGAACATAAAGAATAGCCAGGTCGGCGCGCAGCGCGTTTGCGCCCTCGGTGCAGATTAAATGGTGGATTTCGCTGCCAAGGCCCATGCCAGTCGCGATAACTGAATTCAGGCGCGCAGCCACATTAGACATTGCCTGGGCGAAAAGCGCGTTCTCGCTGACCATTTCGTACAGATGCGCGTGCTCGATAGCGCTGGATGCCTCTTCCGCGAAGGCCCTCGCCAGGTAATACTCAAGCTCGCTAAAGCTCCGTTGTTTGAGCAGAGAGAAAGCCAGGCTACCCTGGATTTTGCCCTGATAGATCAGGGGGACAAAGAGCGAGGCCTGCACATTCTGGTCAATATGCCACTGGTGTACCTGGGTAGGTATGTGAGAGGGTGCGTCCTGCCAGCGCATCTCAAGCTCTTTGCTCAGCAACGCCTGGCAATAGGGAAGCCGTGAGCCGGTAACGCGCCAGGACATCACATGCCTGGCTTCCGAAGTGGTAGCGCGCGTCAGCAAGCTGGTCTGTTCAGCGATTGGGCGATCATATTCTTCAACCAGCACCAGCGCGACCGCGTCAAAGCCCAGTTCAGCCGCACCGATGATCACAATATGGCTGAGCAAGAGATCCATTTCCAGCACACTGCTCAGGCTTGCTGTGGATTGGCGCAAGATCTCAGCCGCTTGCCTGCTCTGCTCCTTCTCATGGATCAGGCGCGCATTCTCGTAGTTCGCCAGAACATAGTGGGTAATCAACAAAGAAAAGACTACCGCGCAGAGCACATCCAGAAAATGCACGACCGCGTTATTAGACGTAAATTGCGAGTAGAGAGTTAGCAGTAAAAGGGTGATAAAGGGCATATAGATGAGCGTACTTTTCAAAAGTACAAAGCGCCCCTCGAACTTGCGATTATTTCTAGCCTGTTGGGCGACTCTTGAGGTGTTTTTAGGTACCAGGGCGTTATGGGTGTAGGTGTGGCGCGCGATTGAATGGTACTGATAAAGCGGCGTAATGCCAATGAGCAGGTAGCCAATAAACCAGAAGGGATCAATAGCTACCATCCCTGAATGGTAGAGATTAGCAGTACTCAGATAAGCGTAGGCAGAATCCGCCCAGATTTGCGCGAGAACGCCCAGGCAAAAGATCCAGATAGAGGCACGCAAGACAGAGATACTGTACTGATGAATAAATGGGAGTAGCGCCATCAGCAGCAAAATATCCCAGCACGGATATGAGATACAAACAATCGTCTTTAAGAGGGGCTGTGTTTCAAACTGATTGAGGATGGGATTAATCACAAAATACCAACTGATGCCGAGCGTACAGAGCAGAATGATCAGTGCGTCTATGATCATATGGATGCTTGGAGGGGTGCGTTTTTGTTCCGCAGGTAGGAGTATCAGACCCGCCAGGCAGAAGCTATAGAACAGAGTAAAGCCGATATCAGCGTAAGAAGGGACAGGTGTTTCGATCTTGAGAAAATATTGATAGGCGCCATAGTAGACATTGCCCAGACCATTGGCCAGCAGGCTGAGGCCGATCAAACTCCAGGCCAGGCGGTAGCGTTTGCTCAAGATAACGGGTCCATGCGCGGCCTGGTAAGCGGCGCGCAGACACCAGAAGGCTCCGGTCAGCGAGGTCAACGTATACATGATATTGGAGAAGAGTGCCGGGCCATCCTGGTGGGGCGCGAACTGGAAAAGCAGCCAGATAAAGGAGATGAGCACCAGAAACAATAAAATAGCCAGCGCTCTGAATTTCTGGCGTTCTAACTTTTGTACATCACTAAAATTCAGTTTGTCGGTCGCGCGTGCTTTAAGTGCGATTTCTATTGGAAAAGCTGCCATGGTTTCCTCGTATTTGAGCGGTTTCGAGTGTCTTCTCCCTGGTGCCTTCTGAAGTACCGCACATACTTACATTTGACAACACAAATCGCATTCTGTCAACTAGCAAAGGCTGCGATTTGCTGCAACGTTGTCCTTGCCTTTGTATACAAAAAGGCGTAACCCTGGCTACTTTTTGTATACAAAGGCAAGCATATGTTGAGAGTGGGAGCTAGAAATAGTTGGAAGAGATCCCGCCATCGACGGTGAGCCACGCGCCCGTTGTCCAGGTAGATTCGTCAGAGGCCAGGTAGAGGGCCAGGTAGACAATATCCTCAGGAGAGCCGAAGCGGCCAAGCGGAATGCGTTGGAGGCGCAGGTCGCGGGCCTCTTCGCTGACCCAGAGCGTGCGTAGCAGAGGGGTTTCGATAGGTCCAGGACAGATGGCGTTACAGCGAATGCCCTGACGCCCGTATTGGACAGCGAAAGATTTCGTCAGGGCCAGCAGACCTCCCTTGCTGGCTGTATAGGCATCCTGAGGAACAGTGCAGCCGAGGAAAGCTACGAAAGAGGCAATATTAATAATCGAACCCCGACCCTGGCGCACCATATAGGGGAGCGCGTGTTTAGAGCAGAGGAAAGTGCTTTTCAGGTTCACATCCATGATACGGTCCCAGGTTGCTTCGCTAAGGTCAACTACACTGCCATCATCATCTGGCATGATACCGGCATTGTTATACAATACGTCTATATGGCCGAATTCCTCGATAGTTGTGGCGATCAACTGTTTGACATCGGCTTCGCGCGCGACGTTAGCCCGGACGAAGATCGCCTGGCCTCCGGTGGAGCATATCTGTGCTGCCGCGGCCTCACCGGCCTCGTCGGCGATATCGGCTATGACCACACAGGCGCCCTCGCGCGCGAAGATTTCAGCTGCTACCTGGCCCATGCCGCTCGCAGAGCCAGTAATAATCGCCACTTTGTTTGCCAGTCTCATGGATGGGACTCCTTTTGCCAGGTGGGTTTGACCAGATCGAGATACCAGAATGGCTGGCGTTTGCGCAGAAGAGGTTTACTGCGCACAACGTTGCCAGGAATGCTGTCGCGAATGTCGTAGGCGAGTTCACCGGTCAAGGAGCCGGAAAGTTCGCCGGGTGCGTAGTTCAGATAAGTTGTCGAGCGGCGTCCTGTGCGCTGTTCGCGCGTATCAATGGTCATCATTGTGAGCGAGAGATCTTCCTCAGCTTCGACCACCACTTCGCGCCAGGGATAGAGTTCGGTATTGGGCGAGAAGATGCCGCTATAGCCATTGGCGTTAAGGCCATTGACCTTCCCATGCCAGTTGGCTATAGCCAGGTAGACATTGTGCTCGGCTGCGCGTACCCGCCAGATCAGCGAGTGGGTGGGATCGTATTCGTCGGGAGCGATCGAGCGCGTGAAGCGGATTCTGGTCGGTGGCAGACCAACTGGAGTGGGAAAATTCAGATATGTAGGCGCGCAGACCAGATCGACGCCTTGCCCGGCCAGCACACGCAGCGTTTCCGGGAAGAGCACGTCATAGCCCGTCGCCAGGCCAATACGTCCCACAGGCGTATCGAAGATCGGCAGGCCGCTATCGCCACGGCTGGCCCAGAGGCGGTCGTTACTGGTCAGGTGCAGCTTGCGGTATGTGCCATAAATGCCCTCAGGATCGATCAGCAGGACGGTGTTATAAAATACTGGTGCTCTATCGGGATGCTCTACACGTTCGGCGACTCCCAGAACCAGCGTAATCTGGAATTCAGTGGCCAGAGTAACCAGGGACGCTGTCTCCGGGCCGGGGATGCTGATGGCGTTGGCCTGTATGCTCTCAATGGCCGCTGCGCTTGTATCGGCCAGGGGACCCGGTAGAAGCAGTTCGGGCAGCACCAGTACATCTGGTCGCGCAGGTTCGTGGTCGCGCAGGATTGTGCTTAACATGTCGCGCAGTGCCGAGAGCGTCATGGCAGGGATAGGGTCGTTGCTCAGCGCGCTCAGGTTCGTCTGGATGATGCCCACGCACGAGAGCTGGCCGGGCGGTAATGCTCCTAACTCATAGAGGCCGTGGTAACGCAGCGGTTCCCAGAGATAAGAATTATGAGCCAGCGCTGTGTAGAAGGCGGGCTGGCGATCCGCCAGGCGATCTCCCAGCGGCTCGTCCTGACTCCACGCCTTGTCACGCGCGCGCGCAAGATCGATCTCGCCATACACGATGCCCTCGCCGGTATCCAGCACAGCCTGAATACTGCCATCGGGATCGATGATACAACTGCCTCCGCTAAATTCCACGCTCCGTTCAACATCGCTGCGATTAGCCGCGATCATATAGACACCGTTTTCCAGCGCGCGAGCCATCCACCAGCTGCTGGGGCAACGTTCATCCAGCCAGTTGGTGGGAAACAAAATTACGTCGGCGCCACGGAGCGCGGGGATACGCGTGGATTCAAAATACATGGCATCCATACAAATAGCGGCGCTTAAACGCCCCAGCGGCGTTTCCCAGACTGGAAAGCCTAGATCGCCATCGCGCGCCCAGCGCGGCTCGGAAATATAAGAATGCACTTTGCGATAGGTGCCAACCACCCCCTGGGGTCCGATCAGGGCCATCGCGTTGTAGTAGACCCCACTATCTGGATCAAGTTCCGCCAGACCGAGCGCAATGTAGCAGTCATAGCGAGCCGCTAACTCCGCGCAGCGTTGCGTCGTGTTGCCTGGTACTGGCTCGACATAGGGCGCGACCTCCTCACGCGAAACCCAGCAGTAGCCGGTTGTTGCCATTTCCGGGAGGACAATCAGGCGCGCTTCCTGGCGCGCGGCCTCCTCAATAAACTTGAGCAGGCGCTCTATGTTTTCTTCTTTCTTGCCCTGACGCGGGTTAAACTGAATAGCGGCGACCCGGTAGCGTGCCTGTGAAGGTCCAGAGGATGCGGGTTGAGTCATAGCAAATCCCCTTTGCCAGGCGTTTCGTTTCAAAGACGCCCGGATTATACAAACGAATGATTGAGACCACCACAGATATTATATCCAGATAGCCGCGCAAGGGAATGGGAATAGCCTGATA
>JBEVTI010000074.1:0-15709 GCA_041156125.1 Candidatus Paraktedonobacter carboxidivorans | reverse complement strand
TGGTTGCAATTGTTGCAACCATCCCGCGCCTACGTGCTAGCTACATTACTTATTTCTTTTTGCGTTTATTCTGGTAGAGCAGGCGCGCGGCTTTTTCGTGGACGCGACGGGCCGGAGCGTATTCTTGATCGAATTGCAGGGCGCGTTCAGCGGCTAGCACAGCCTCGCGATAGCGCTCCTGGCGCAAGAGATTGTCAGCGCGAATCATCATATAGCGGATATTTGTCGGGTCTAACTCCAGCACATGATCAATAGCTTCGCTAGCCTCTTCAAAACGAGCCAGGCCGCGTAGCGCGCACATATGGCAATCCCAGGCGAACAGATCCTCAGGTATAAGCTCGACCAGTTTGCTGGTCACAGCCTGGAGTTGTGTGAATTCGCCCAGCGTACGCAGGGCATAAGCCATTAAGTTAAGCGAAGGGACGCTGAAAGGATCGAGCTCCAACGCGTGAGTCATGGCCTCGATAATCTCCTGCAAGCGACCATATTTGCGCAGAATCTCGCCTTTCACCTGCAAGCCGAGCAGGTGATGCTGATCCTCTTGCAGAGCGCGATTGACCGCCTCTAATGCCTCAAATGGGCGATTTAAATTGGCGAAAGCCAGAGCCTTATTCGTCCAGCAGCGCGGATCTGATGGATCTAGCTCGATTGCGCGCTCGGCGTAACGCAAAGCTTCGGGGAAGCGTTGCTGGAGGAGTTGCTGCCCGCTACGGTTAAACCAGGCCAGGGCCAGGTTGGTATCGAGCAAAAGCGCCTGGTCATTGGCGATAGTGGCTTCGGAGAGACGCTCCAGTTTTTGCAGCGCGCGCGCTTTGCAGGCCAGTGCCTCTGCCGAGGCTGGATTGATTTGGGAAGCGCGTTGAGCCAGCTTATACATCTGCTCATACTGGCCAGATTGATCTAACGTTAACGCCAGGCCGATCAGTGCATCGGTATCTTCCTCGTCCTGTTCAAGCAGACGAGTAAAAATAGTGCTGGCTTCCTGCCAGTGTCTGTTGCGCAGGTATCCACGGGCCTGCTCTTGAAGGTTATCTCTCTCTTCTGGCGTATGTATCATTCCGCTCTCTTCCACTGTAGTTTGTAGGTGCTTCCTCTCCTGAGTTGACTCTGCTTGCTCATCCAACATCGTATGCCTCCTGCTCTCCATCCTTGCATACTTTCATTTATTATATCATCTCAGGGGGGCGAATCGCCCCCTGAGCGCTTTCTGGACTCTCTCTCGGTTATTGGGTGGTGTAAACCGCGTGGGTGTAGACCATGTCTGGGGCGTACCCGCCCATAACAAGGGTGTTGCTCCATTGCGGGTAGTCGAGAGGCTAGCTCTCCGCCGTGGTTGCGCGGACAATGTTCACATTCCGCGCTGGCTATGTGTTTTTGATCCGCTTGTTAAAGCCTGGCCTATTATCGCATTGTTCCACAGCATGGGCAAGCTATACGGACCTTTTTACTGTTCTTTGAACTCTTTCCCATTTTTTAGCTCTTCCAGCGGTGAAATAACGGAGCTTAGACTGTAGTGGGCGCTGTCGTTTTACTCTTAGTTTCTCGCGATGTTTGAGCCATGGAGCCTGCCCTGCGTTTGCCAGTAAGCAGGACGCCCAGATAGAAGACGAGCCAGCCCAGCGCCATGACCAGCCAGAAACTGCTGGCGAGACCGAACACGCGAGCGAGGGTGCCAGCCGTGCCGTTGAGCAGCGAACCAGCTAAAATCAGCACATTGGCCCACAGAAAATTGCCAGGAGTAAAGCCAGCAACGCTCGCCCGCCGCCGTAGCAGTTGCCAGCCTGAATAGATAGCCACCCCGGCCAGCACAACCACACCTGACGTATTCAGAATGATCAGCGTAATCAGCCAGGGGCCTGCCTCAAGTACCCCTGTGCCTGGAGTTCCCGTCACTTTGCTCAGCGCCGTCAGATTGATCTGTGCTTCAGAGATATTGACAATTGCCAGCAAACTCGCGCCTGTCAGCAAAAAGCAGCAGGTACGCACAATCCGCTTACCAAGTACTAACGCCAGGCTGCCCAGACCCAACCACGCAGGCGTCAGTGCTGCTCCAAGCGTATAGTAAAGACGGAAATAGAAAATGCCCGGCTGACTATCTGGAGTACTTGCCACCATCAAAATATAGGCCAGCGTAGCTCCAAAAGCCATCAGTAGCGCCAGTGTCCAATATAATTGCGCCTCGCGCCTGCGCCTTAGATACTGACGCAAGATTGTACCCGCAAAAAGCGCGACCACCAGCACATTGATAATCGCAAAAACAAATAAAATAGCATTTTGTGCCATGATAATTTATCCTGTTCGCGCCATGCGTTGTCCACAAACCGAAACATGGCCATAAGCATACTACTCTTCCAGGCAGGATTCGTCAATCTTTTGCCTCCCGCCCCTTGTGTTTTGCAGAGGTCGGGCAGGTGCAGCTGGCCTGCCAGACCTCTGCAAACCTTGAACTAGAAGCGAGCAGGTGGGACAAAAGACTTTAGCATAGCCCTCATGTGTTATCCCTGATTTTTGGCAAAAAAAGAAATGCAGGTTCCTCAGACCTTTGCCATAGGTCAACCTCCTTTGCTATGAGTTTTGTTGAGCGAGGTGCAAAGCACCCCGCTCAACAAAACTCATCAATTCATATGGGATGGGGAGACGCAAGGTATTTGGGCCTGATTTTACAAAATCAGGGATTACACATAAAACTTTTAGCTAAACTCTTGTCGGGAACTGATGAGCGCTCCTATACTAGAAGACGTGGATATTTAGGAGGCTTTTTGCTATGGCAGAGAAAAAGAAAACCGAGAAAAAGCAGAATACACCTGAAAAAGAGCAGGTTAAAGCAGTCGTAGCTACTGCCGGGTCAGGGAACAAGAAAAGTACACCCGCAAAAGAGGGGGAAAAATCAGTTGAGGCTGCGGCTAAAGCTGAACAGCGCCTGGCGCGCGAGCAACGCCAGGAATTAAAAGACGAACTGGCGGAGAATTTCGCGCAGCGTCCGCGTATAGCGAGGCATCGCCAGCGCGTGATTACCTTTAGTGTGCTAGGTGTAATCGCGTTGTTCGCTATGCTTTTTATTATCTTTGTGCTCTTACCTGCCTCCCCTCAAGTACCCCATGGAGGAGTCGCAGTGGGTCAGAAGGCGCCTGAGTTTACTCTGCCAGTGCAAGGGGGAGCGGGGGCAGGCACTATTAGTCTGGCAGGCTTGCGTGGACAGCCAGTGGTGCTCAATTTCTGGTCTGTCACCTGTCCGCCATGCAATGCGGAGGTGCCGTATCTGCGTGGTCTCTACAGGAACTATAGCGGGACTGGCGCGTTTACTCTGCTAGGGATTGATCAGGCCGATCCGAGCGTGGATATTCAGAGCTTTGGTCAGCGTTTTCAGGTTAACTATGCTTTGTTATTGGACGCGAATTCCTCGGTCAACATGCTTTATGGAGTGACTTCGCTGCCGCAGACCTACTTTATCGACAGTGCCGGGATTGTGCGTTATGTGGTGGCGCAGCAGTTGACGCCGCAGGCTATGCAGCAGGGTTTACAGGCCATAGGGGTGAGTAAGACCATCCTGGTGCGTTCGAGCGGTATTGCTCAGGGAGCGCGGGCAGCTTAGCGTCTGGACGCCCGCGCGAGCAGGCGCGTTATAAGCAAGCCCAGGATGCCCAGGAGCAGGAGAATGCCGCCAATGGTCAGGCGTCCCGCGGGCTGGCTGAGATCCAGCGTGGCTGGTAGTGTGGGTATTGAGGGAGCAGCTTGACTCGTAGAGGTATGCCGTGCTCCATTATCAACAGATGTAGGCGCGGGTGTAAGAACAGATATGGATGTCGCGGTAGCTTCGCGCGTAGCTGACACATGAGGGGAAAGCTCTTGCGCGGGTGTCTGTTCATTTGCTCTTGTCGGGACAGATGCCTGCTGAGTTGGTGCGGAAGGGTTCTGAGCTGGCTCAGATCTACTTGCGGCTGTTGTACCACTGCTGGCGGTACTTTCTACATGTGGCAGTACCGAGAGAGCACCGACCAGGAAAATGAGCAGCCCCAGGACAGCAGCGAGCGTACTGACCGCGCGCAGCGAGCGTTGCCAGATCAAGGATGCCTGAGCGGACGGACGCCGGGGTATTTTTGTGAGCGTGGCAGGCGTTTCGGGCAAAACGGCGACATTGGCAGGTAAAACAAACGAGCGCGGCACCGCAGCCTGAGGCATGCTGGCGAGCAGCGCGGAGGTCAGCCGCAGATCAGCCAGCGCGGTCTGACAAGACTGGCAGCCCTGAATGTGAGCACTACACAGCGCCAGCTCCTCGGGAGTCAGTTCGTTGTCAAGATAAGCTGAAAGTTCTGTGATTGTCAAATGCTCGTTGCTATGCTGTGCCACGCCAATACTCCACTCTTGAAAAGGACTAATCTCTGTCAGTCATTAAAGAAAGAGGTTCCACAATTGTAGGAGGACGAGTATAAATCTCGTAATACTGCTCTTTGTCGTATTTCCTCCATACTTTGACAGTAATGCCAAAGAAGATCACTGCTTCCTGGTAAAAACGATTAAGATGCGGTATAAGTTCCGGTATGTCTAATTCCTTCCTCCATTCTTGACATTGCTTGTGAAACTCAGTAAGACGAAGGGCTAAATCATTGCGTTTTTGTTGCGCTTGTTGTTGAGTAGTAAGGTCTTTTCTGGCCTCTTGTTCCTGTTGTTCAAGGTCGGCCAGGTCTCTACCTAGAAGCGCGACAGTTTTCTCGCTCAAATCTTTCTTCTTCATCTCCCTGGACAGGTTGGCCCTCAGTGTTTCCTGTTCATTCAGAATTTGCTTAAGTTTTTCAATCTTTTGCTGCTGCCTCTTGTTGATTTGGTTCTTAGCAAGCAATCGTTTGATTTCTTTATCCACCTTCGAGGGATCTTGAAGTAACTTTTTGACGTATTCTATGACAGCATTGTCAAGATGGTCAACAGAGATGAGACAACCAGGGCATTTTCCATCCTTCAGATATATTATACGCCGACATTCGTAGTAAAAATTGGCCCATAGCTCACCTGAAGCGCGGATGTATGGTTTTGGACGTGGAGTAAGCGCATAACCACAGTAGGCGCATCGAACAAACCCACCCCTTAGCAAACAGTCTTTCGAGTACTTGTTATTACGAGTGGCAATAGTTTTGTTTATCGGTACTTGTCTGTTAGCTTTTTCCCATAATTCTCTGGTCACAATTGCTGGAACTGGCACAATGATCTGTTCCTCTGGCGAGGTCTTTTGTCGCAGCGACCTCTTGCGACCTGGTGCTTCTGCATTCTTTGTTTTTCCGTAGTGAAGCTCCCCATAGTAGGTTGTGTCTTTGATTATGCCGCTAAGTCCTCTATGCTGCCAACGAGGGTTTTCTGTCATGTTTTTCATCCGTAAACCTTTGCTTGTGTAGGGTGTTGGTATACCTTTCTCATTGAGGATTTCGGTTAGTTTACGTAGAGAAACACCGTTTGCTACTGACTCAAAGATAAAACGTACAACCTTAACTTCGGTCCATTCAGTACCGTTCAGTTCCTTATGGATAATATCGTAGTTCAGTTCATAGCCTATAACGGTACCTTTATTGTTCCTGATGAATTTGTATCCGTAACGTCGAGTTCCGTTCCCAACCACTTGCGGCAGTATCTTCTCATCAGGATCACCGAGCGCCTTTTGCCGTCGTCCATTCCTTGATCGGCTGACCATATCTATAACCTCTTCTTCGGCCTTGAGTCCCTTACGCAGTCGCGTTGCTTGTCCTTCAAAGCTATCATCGTCAGAGCGATCAGAAGCTTCAGTCGTGAGTATGTGAATGCCGAAATCACGTAACTGCATGCGGTACAATTCACGTGCTACCGCTTTTCGTCCGAGCCCCTGTCTAAGACATCCATACACAATACATCAAACTTCCCCCGTTCTGCCATGTAAAGGATACGATCAAGCGCCTCACGATACTGGTAATCTAGTCCAGCATAAGTGTCATTGATAGTCTCAATTACATTGAGCATCAATGGCTCTATTATGTCTTCTCTGACTCCTCTGTCTTGCGCCGCATGAGAAAAATTTTTAGCTTGTGGCGCGGTTGAAACTCTGGTAAGAATAACCGCTCGTAACCCTCTGTACTTTTCGTATTCCGACTGATAGGCCATGTGGGTAGACTCCTTCCCTTGACGCCTGACTTTCTCTGAACGTATCATGGTATGGAAAGTCAGAGCAGAATTTAATATTCCACTCGCTGACTTTAAAAATCTAACAGTTGGCTTGGTAAACTCTTGAGTCTGTTTCTCTGCTGCTTCCTCTGTTTGCTCTGATGTAGGAGCCGTTTCTTTAGGGGCTAGTAGATGTGCCTTTTGCCGTTGCTCTATGGCTCTTGACACGGTTGATTGTGCAACCCTACTCTTATGGCTATTTGCCGCCGACTCAAATTAGGATAGGTAAGAGACAGCCTCTGATCTGATTGTCATGCTTGCCCGTAGCCTATGACTCAAATTGGCCCGAAAAGTAGCCTCTATCAGATCATTTATTGTTTTGAATGAGATAGACCTTGCTAGAATTCTATTCTAGAATCAGGAAGCAAAAACGGCTAAGATAACTCCTTCTACTTAGAAGGCTCTTCGGGTTCTTTATGCAGTTGTTCTGTATTGTGGGACACGATTAAACGATAGCTCCTGGGTAAAAGTTCCTGGTGCTGATAAAGGTAGTCGCGCAAACGCAAGCGTCCGCGGGCAATGCGCGAGCGTACCGTGCCCAGCGTCGTGCTGGTGGTCGCGGCGATTTCCTCGTATGAAAGACCCTGAATATCGCAGAGAATCACGGCTACACGCTGATCCAGAGAGAGTGTTTGCAGGCCGCGTGAGATCAATTCCTGGAGTTCGCGCGAGAGTAAACTCTCTTCCGGGTTAACCTGGTCGCCGGTCGCGATCAAACTACTAAGCACGCCACTTGTATGTAGCTCGTCCTCGTCGGTCAGGCTATCGAGGGATTCTTGCGCGTGCCGATGGGTGCGCCGCCAGTGATCGCATGACTGATTCGAGGCAATACGCAGCAGCCACGCACGAAATGAGGAGCCAGCACGGAATGATTTGATGGCGCGCAAAGCGGCGAGAAAAGTCTCTTGCGTAACATCAGCCGCAGCATCGCTATCGCCAATCATGCGCAGAGCCACGTTATAGACACTCTGCTGATAGCGCAAGACTAGCAGATTGAACGCAGCAATATCGCCCTGCTGGCTGCTCAGAATGATCTGTGTTTCATCATCTTGCAGGTTGTCTGCCATCGAGCGCCTTACCTCTTCTCTAATTTGCACCAGTGTAGCATACTTTTGTTTTTTCGTGTATATCTTTTATTTAAATCGTTTGGCATAGAGGCTTTGTTACTCTCCAGCAACGGGGCGAGAAAATTTACCTATGCGCCAGGGTTGTTTAAAAGACGCCCTCTCGCTTTGCAAGACCCCTCCCTCCCCACTTGCTCATTGCCTTTTTAAGGAGCTTTGAGACTTTTCACCTACCTTGCTTCGTCTTAACTATGAGGAAGAGACATGCTGCAAGCCAGCAGTAGAGATTGCCTTTTACAGCCTACCCAAAGAGAAATGTTATTCATGAAAAATGTTTGCCAGTCAGTAGTTAATGGACTAAAAAGGGTTTTTGAGGAGCAGCAGTATCCACAGCAGCAGGGTACAATTGCGGTTCTGGATGGCGTCAGAGCACTGGCAATTCTTTTTGTGATTGCTTTTCACGTTGATTGGACGAATAAAAATTACTTGCATCTCTGGGACTGGCGCGTGGACCCCCTGGCTTCTGCCGTGGCGATTGCGGGAGGGACCGGGGTCACGCTTTTCTTTGTGCTCTCTGGCTTTCTGCTGTTTATGCCGTACGCGAAGGCCTTGCTCTTTGCTGGACGCTGGCCACTGGCGCGCGTATTCTATTTACGCCGCGCTTTGCGTATTATACCAGGCTATTATCTCTCCCTCTTCAGCCTTATTTTACTGGAGCAGCGCGCGTTTTTCTCAGCTATTCGCTGGTCTGGTCCGCTACAGTATCTCAATTTTTTGCTTGACGCCACACAGAAGCCGCAGGTGCCAACCCTGGGCAATCTTGCTCTGTTTCTAACCTTTTTGATGGACTCATCCTCGCAAACCTTTCGCCAGTTGGATGGACCTTACTGGACGCTGGCAGTGGAATGGCAGTTCTATATGCTCTTGCCTCTACTGGCGCTGGGCATTCTTCTACTGGTCAGGCGTGTGCCTCTGCAAAGGCGCTTGACTGCCGTAACGCTCTGCTTGCTGGGCATAGTATTTCTGGGACTAGCCGTGCGCTTCGCTGGCCTGTATTTTAGAGACAATCCCACGGCGACCGTGCTGGTGCCCCGTCCTGTGCTGAATGTAGCCCTGTTCTTCACCTATGGCATGAGCGGGAAGTATACCGAAGATTTCGCTGTAGGCATGCTGGCCGGCCTATGCTATATTTACGCGCAAAGCTTGCCAGCAGAGCATCATTTCGTGCGCGCTTTGCGACGCTGGAGCCTCTGGCTGTGGGGCGTGGGCCTGCTGCTCCTCGTTTTCTCAGCGATGTGGCATTGGCAGTCAGATCGAACTACCCCGGCGTGGTCGTTCCTGGAACCGTTGATGCCTGTCTACAACTGGCTGAGCGAGATGCTGCTGGCCTGGGGTTATGGTCTGTGCATTATGGCAATTCTCTTTGGCCCGCGCCAACTGCAGATACCCTTTGCCTGGCTACCTTTACGCTGGATCGGGCTGATCTCCTATAGCCTCTATATCTGGCACCTGCCCATGCTCCAACTCTTCGAGTTCTTGCTGACATTATTTCCCGGCCTGAACTTCTATGCAGGCTACTTGCTCTCCTGGGCCTGGATACTACTCGTAGTTTTCCCCTTCTGCCTGTGCTACTATATCGTCGTCGAGAAACCCGGCATCAAGCTCGGTGACCGCTGGCGTAAAGCCCTTGAGGCTCGCTACAAAGATCGCCTGCAGCAGGTGCAGGTATCCGTGAGCGAATCTCAGACCACAGCCGAGCCGGTTGGCACAAAGTAAAAAACTCCACCCTGACTCTGTGGTGCTAGCAAAACTCTTCTTTTGCTGAGCAGGGAACTGTACCGCTGAGCGCGTCAGTTGTCACAAATAAACATATGGGATACTTATCGAGTTCAGTGCGGTGACACGCTGGTAATACCAGAACATAAGGGCCCCATCGGGAAAGATGATCTTATAGCGATCATAATTGCCGTTCGGTTGTAGCTTAAAGCTGGTCGTATCAGGCGGAAATTGCAGTTGAACGCTTTGCAGTTGCCTGGTGGTGGGATCACGCTCTTCATTCCACGTACCCCCATGTTTTTCTATATACTTCCTGAATAACTCGTAGAAATCGCCTTGTAAAGAATCTACCGTCAAATCGGTAATAGGAGTTCCCTTCTGCATGTGAGAGCCTCCTCCATTTCATACTACCTGGCCCATCATCACTTCGAGAAAGGTCGATCCACAAACATCTACCCCTGATCCATCTCAGACTGCTCCTATCCAAAGATTTTCCCTCCGACCTCATTTATTTGCTGCTTCTATTTTAAGCTTCTCCTTCCAGACGGCGCTAGCAGTGATTTGAAAAAAAGATAGCCAAAAAGCCGCGCAACGGCCATGCTTTCCTGCGCATGCTGGCGGTTTGGCTGGCTGCTGCGCCGCAAGCGTCGAGGAATCCTCGTAAAGAGATAGTAAAGAGATAACTATTAGTTAGCTAGTTACCTTGACCTGTCTTTATCTTTCCTCGTATAATTCTTTACAGAACAACAATCTGCTTGTTATGGAGAAATTTGTCAGCTTCGCCGGGGAAGCGACAGTTCAGAGACTGCTTTAGCGCTGGATGCCGACCCGCACTGCCTACCATTCGACGAAGCGTCATTCTTTGGAGGGAAATTTATGCCTACCACCACTGATGGACTTGAAGATATCGTAGCGGCACACTCGCACATTTGCGATTTGGACGGCAAGCTGGGAAAACTCACCTACTTTGGCGTGGACATCCATGATCTGGCGGATCACGCCAGCTTTGAGGAAACTGCCTACCTGCTCTGGCACGGCACTTTGCCGACGCGCTCCCAACTTGACGAGGTGACTGAGCAACTTCAGGCAGCTCGCCCTCTGCCTGGCCCGGTTAGTGAGTTCATGCACCTCTTGCCCAAATCCTCAACCCCTATGGATATCTTACGTACCATCGTTTCCGCCCTCGCCATGTTCGATCCCACTCCTGATGACAAATCTCCCACTGCTAATCGCCAACGTGCTATCCGCCTGACTGCTGTGATACCTACGATTATCGCCTCCTGGGATCGTCTGCGCAATGGCAACGAACCGGTGGCTCCCCTGACGAGTGGTGGTCACGCGACCAATTTCCTGTATATGCTAAGAGGCGAGCAACCTGATCCTGTGGTAGCGAAGATGCTGGACATGGTGCTTACCCTGCACGCCGATCACGAACTTAATGCCTCGACCTTCGCCGCTCGCGTGACTGCTGGCACTCTGGCGGGAATGTATGCCGCGATTACTTCGGCGATTGGCGCTCTCTCTGGTCCTCTACACGGAGGTGCTAATGAGCAGGTTATGCGTATGCTCTTGCGCATCAACGATGTCAACGAGACAGAGGCCTACCTCCAGGGCGCGCTTGAGCGCAAAGAGCGCATTATGGGCTTCGGCCATCGTGTGTATAAGACCGAAGATCCGCGCGCGACCCACCTGCGCAAGATGTCCGAAGAACTGGGCCAGCGTACTGGCGATAGCCGCTGGTACGAGATGTCGCGCCGCATCGAAGCCTATATCAAAGAGCACAAGGGTCTGAATGCCAACGTCGATTTCTACTCTGCCTCTGTCTACTATATGATGGGCATTCCTATTGATCTCGATACTCCCATTTTCGCCAGTAGTCGTATCACTGGCTGGACCTCGCATGTGCTTGAGCAATACGATAACAACCGCCTGATCCGTCCGCGCGCCGAATACGTCGGCCCCACAAATGTGCATTATACGCCCGTGGACCAGCGTAACTAACTATCCCCTGCAGGAAAAGAGAAGGAGGGCCTGTACCGGCGCGCCGGTACAGGCCCTCCTTCTCTTTTCCTGCAAGAGGTACTGCGCCCTGGCATAATTTGCATCTCCTGTAACAAAATAGTCCTCTCAAATGTCTATCCAATACCTGTCAGGAAAAATGTGGGATCGCGTTTCCCTGAGATGAAAAGGAAGTTAATGAATGTCAAATTGATTGTGTTCTCTCAGAAAGAGTTGGACTATGCAGAATCCAGTAGATGAGCCAATCCGTACTCTGCATCAATTCTTGCAAAAAGACATTGAGCCACTACAAGGCATTATAAGTTCATATGTCATACGGGCCGGGCTGGCGCGTGGCGAGGCCGTTCAGAGCGTCACACTCGATGTTTTGAGCGAAGCCACGCTCCAGGCTTTGGCGCATATTGATCTGTTTGTTACTATACTCCAGCCACGCGCCTGGTTTCTTGGGATTGCCGCAAATGTGATCAAACGTCGTCGAGCAACGCTTTTCAAACAGAATCAGCGTGAACTCTCCATTGGGTCACTTGCTGCTACCAGCGAGAATGGGAGCGAAAGTGACTTCTTTGATCGGCTGAGTCTGCTGACCTATCCTGGACCCGAACAAGAAGTCGAGACACGCGCTCAGGTTGCTGAACTGCTCTCTCTGGCTTCGTCAGACGATCGGCGCGTACTACGTCTGGCAGTTTTACAAGATCTGAATACAAACCAGTTGGCGCTGGCTCTGAATGTACAGCCGGGTGCTGCTCGTGTTCGACTACATCGCGCTTTGAACCGTTTGCGTGTTGCCTGGCTAAAACATATCCAGGACGAACAGAAAAGAGGAAGCCATGTATGAGCCAGCAGCCGCCAGGCAGCAGCGCCTGGCTTACGAAAAAATGCTTTACCGTTATAGCACGGCTCTTGAAGATGGCGATTTCGCTACCATCATTGCTCTGCTGAAAATAGCGGAGCAAGATCCCTACCTGGAACAGATGCTTATTGAAGCCCATAACGAAGGGTATTTACAGGAGGAACGTAATATGCAGCAAAATGACCTCAATTCCCAACTTACTCAGCCTCGATCCAGTAGCTCTCCAACTCTGCCCACTCCCTCTCTACCGGGGCAAGCACGCAAACCTCGCAAACGCTGGCTGATTGCTCTGGAAAGGACTATCGCCGTCCTGGTCGTTGTGCTTCTGGTTGGTAGCGCGCTGTTCCTTTTTGCGGTGCAGAGCAGACAACAGACTAGAGGGGGTTCTACAAAGGTAGGAGCGCAGAAAACAGTGGCGGTAGGGATTGTTGTTGCTGCGAGCGTTCAGGGTCTCACAGCCAGAAATGTCGCGACGGGTGCTATTCTCTGGCAGAACACCGTACTTGGGAAGATTGACCTCAATGCCCCGATTGGTCTGACCAGTGCCGCTCATATGGTCTACGCTGCCTATAATAAGCAGGTGTGGGCTTTCCAACTCAGCGATGGCAAAGTGCTCTGGCACCAGACTCTCGGTACCGCCGACTCTCTTATAGTTCGTGGTGATCCCTTGCCCCAACTCGTTGTTGAGCAAAACATCGTTTACGCGAGTGGCTATTCCAGTGGCAACCTCTACGCGCTGGACGTAAAAACGGGCAAGATCCTCTGGTCCTATAATGCACCGCTTCCAGCACTGCTTACTATCAGTAAAGGCATAGCCTATGTGCTTATCAATGATAGCAATGACCAGAACGGCGTGAAGGCTCTGCAAGGGACAAACGGCCATGTGCTCTGGCACTATAATTCATCGATGCCACTAAGCGCTACTGTTAGTGCTAATGTGTTCTATATGCAGACGAGCCACAGTCTGGTAGGCGATCCCACAGGACAGCATAAAGAGCAAAAGCCGCTCATTGCCCTCAATGCTACTAATGGGAGTAAAATCTGGTCAACTATTGCTCCAGCCAATGGACCCAGTCCGCTTGTTGTCGCGCAGGGGATGCTAATCCTCTTCGACGGCAATCACTTTTGTGGTTATCGCATCAGCGATCAGAAACTGGCGTGGTGTACAGCAGGACCGGAAAATGACATCAATGGATCAGGGCTTATCAGCGTGAATGGGATCGTCTATGGCATCTATAACCCTTCCTTCGAGGCGAGTCTGGTAGAAGCTATCGATCCTCAAAATGGCCGTATATACTGGTCCAAAGATATTGGCTTCGGGTCTAGCGATGGTAATACCTGGCTTCTTTCTCAGGGCAACGACCTGATTTTACTAGCAGCTCAGACGGTCTTGAGTCGCGCCAATGGCGACGTACTCTGGAAATTTCCTGCTTCCGTTCTAGCTGCTACTGTGAGCGTCGGTGCGTAAATAGATCACGCATGTTTTTGTGGTAGAAGCGTTTGGACCGCTTCTACCACAAAAACATGCGTAGAGCTACAGAAGTTTCTTTAAATCTCGTTGGATATCGGCATAGCTCTGGTAGCGAGCGGAGACCTCCTCCATCAGGGCGAGGCTGAGGATGCGTTCGAGTTCGGTAGAGACATCAGGATTGAGCACACGCACCGGGGGAAAGTTGGGATAATGCGGTGGTGGATTATTGGTCAGGGCGTGATGCATGCTGGCGGCGAGCATATAGATGCAGGTGCGCTGATCATAATATGAATCTTTGAGCGGCAGATAAGGTGAGATAGCGATTTTGCGCGTTGTGCGATGGCGAATCAGCGAATCGGGCCTCTCTGGAGGTGGTGGTGGCAATTGGAAGCCAGTCAGAATAGCGCGCTCGCGTTGCTGCTCGATAATAATATTGGCTGGCGAAATGTCATAGTGGCGCACGGATGGCTTCATCTGTTCCAGAGCGACCAGAATATTGAGCAAAGTATTCATATGTCCAACGACCTCGCGCTCCGGCAGGGGTCTGAGCAATTTCAGCAAGCGTTCCTCCAGGCTTTCGCCAGGGATATAGTTCATAATCAGATAATAGTGTCGGCCCTCGACAAAACGGTCAAGCACGCGTGGGAGCAGCGGATGCCTCAGCTTAATCAGAGGAGCGCTAGCCTGCTCGTAGTGGAGTAGTTCGCGTGCCCGCCTGGCCATAGGCAGATCGGTACATTCCCAGCGTTTGAGAAGCACGCGTTCGTCGCCTCTCTGGGTATCCAGAGCCAGCGCGGTCAAAACGTTCGTGCCCTCATTATCTTTGAGCACATGTTTAATGATATAGCGTCCCTGGCGCACGGCCACTCCGGCCACCGGGCTATGGGGGATCAAGATCGGTGGTGTAGTCAGGCGTCCGCAGACCGAGCAGCAGCGCTGGCCAAAGCGAATCGGCGTATCGCAGAAGGCGCACAGGCGCCCATCATCCGAGACGCCGCAATTGCTGCAGCGCTGTGCGCCAGTGCGATTCTGATGGCGGCAATTCTGACAGATATAACGCTGCTGAGCTGTGCGTACCGCGTCCGCGTAACTGACAGCGAATTCAACAACTGTACTGTAACGTTGTTGATAATTTTTCGCCAGCGCGCGTTGAAGGGTAGCGCCAACCTCAGCCGGCACGCGCGGATTCCACTGCTGTGGAGGAGGCGGAGTCTCCTTGAGATGCGCGCTCCACATCTGTTCCATCATGCGATATATAAAGGGCGTGCGCCCGGCCAGTAACTCATAGGCGCAAACAGCCAGCGCGTACTGATCAGAATGGCGGCGCGGGTTGCCCTGCCACTGTTCCGGGGGCATATAGGCTGCCGTGCCCGTGACCTCGCCCAATGAAGCGTGGGTTTGCATGCCAAGGTAGAATGTCGCGCCAAAGTCCGAGAGCAGAATCTGCCCACTGCGTCCAATCAGCAGATTGCCGGGCTTGATATCCTGGTGAATGAGCCCATTTTCATGGATGTAGAAAAGTGCCGAAGCCGCCTGCTGAATGTAGGGCGTCAATTCTTCGGCAAAGGCCAGGCGGCGTGTCCCGTCAGGTTTAAGAAAGAGGTCAAGAATCGTGCGTGGCGCATACTCCATCACCAGATAAGGGCGTCCATCGACGATCTGGCCAAAGTTATAGACGGGCAGGATATTAGGATGTTGCAGATTGGCAATGCGCTGGGCCTCGTCAAAAAAGCTATCGCGAGCCTTCTCAGACATCTGCTCAACACGCAGCACTTTTAGCGCCAGAATACGACTGAGCGGCGCCGGTTCGCGCACCTGGTAGACATGACCGAAACTGCCAGTGCCCAGATAAGAGACCACCTCATAAATACCAATACGCGCCCCCTGCACCAGAAAATCGCAACTGCGGCACGCCACTGCTTTCGGCGGGTTCTCATGCATTTGCCCCGCGCGTGGATTCAAACAATGAACCAACTCAATCCTACCTTTAGAGAAAGTTTCCTCACTAGTATGTACGCTGCCGACCGGGCGGAGTTGCGTACGCTATCTGGATAGTTTCATTCTATGCGCCCCTGACCATGAATGCAAGCGGATATGAGTTATCCCTGCTTTTGTAAAAGCAGGCCAAAACTTTTCGTGCCTCCCCGCCCCCAGTAGAGAGGAGAGGTTTGTTGAGGTGGAGCGCTGCGCGCCCTACCTCAACAAACCTCTGCAAAACAAAAAGGGTGGGTGGGTCAAAAGTCGTTTTGCGCTCTTGTAAACGTTTCAATTGGAGGGTCCAGGGAGTGTGGAAAGATGGGCAGCGCGCTGCCCATCTTTCCACACTCCCTGTTTTTCTCAGGGTGGGCG
>JBEVTI010000073.1:0-15729 GCA_041156125.1 Candidatus Paraktedonobacter carboxidivorans | reverse complement strand
GTAGCGTTATGTTGCAATCCTGCAAGCAGGCTAAATATCTGTTCGACGGCGACGAAGCATGGGAGATCTGCGGAAAACTGTTTGTTGCAATCCTGCAAGCAGGCTAAATATCTGTTCGACATCAGGCAGAGAAGAGCACTGCCAGACAGACACACTTGTTGCAATCCTGCAAGCAGGCTAAATATCTGTTCGACCAACGAGATAACGAGCGCGCACGCCGTTGACAGCACAGTTGCAATCCTGCAAGCAGGCTAAATATCTGTTCGACTTCACCAGATGCACGCAGGAAGAACTACAAGCATTTTATGTTGCAATCCTGCAAGCAGGCTAAATATCTGTTCGACATGGGCCTGCAACGAGTGCATCACTTTCCCATAAAGGTTGCAATCCTGCAAGCAGGCTAAATATCTGTTCGACGGACCCATTATCAGTATAGCATGAGAAGCCGTTTCAGGCAAGCTTCTGCGAGGGGCGAGTATTTGTATGGCTTTTGCAGATGATTCTAGCTCTACATTAAAAGGGGAAATAGCTCTCAAGAGGCCTGGGGAGACGCGCGAGAGGCTCCGCACGCGAGGGCTGGAGCCGAGCCTCTCGCAAAGCTTGCTTATGCTGGCATGGCAATGCTGTTGTGATAAAGGAGAAACGGGCATTGAGACAAAAGATGGCTTGCATAGTAATATAGCAATTGTCTGGACAAGACTATAGTTTGAAGAAGAAAACAGGGGCGCAGGCAGCAAGGGCGGCAACAATCTGGAGCGCCAGGACCAGTAAGGCCTGTTTTGTATTGCTCGTCAAATGCCTGATTGCGAAGAACACTATGATCGGCACCTGGATAGCCATGAGGAGCTGCCAGAGATGGGCGGTAGTTCCTTCGTCAGCTGCGCGACCGGTGCCGAAGAGGGCGATGTGAACGAGCACCAGGGTCAGTGCGAGCAATGACAGTGCGATTGGCAGAAAGGCGCTGGGATGTCTGATGGTTGTATACATGTTGGTCATGATGGTTGCCTCGCTTTTCACAAGCATATTTGTGCTGGAAAACAGTGATTTTCGACTGGTGAAAGCATACCATAAACACCCTCTGGAGACGATACCTCGTGTGTTTCTGTAAATACACTCAGGTGCCGCAGTACGTAAATCACGCTATTATAGCTTGCAGAAAAAACGGGGGTATAGGCGGCAAGCGCGGCAGCAATTTGCGGCTACTGCGGGGCAGCAGGGATGCGAGGCTGATGAGTTGGACGGCTGGACAAAAAAAGACCAGGCACAGTGGCCGCGGCGCCACTGTGCCTGGTTCTTTTTACACGTGCATTACGCGCGTTCGATAGCGAGAGCGAGGGCGCGTTTGCTCATAACGGCGGTCATCTGGGAACGGTAGTTTTTGGAGCCGTGGATATCCTCGACCAGTTCCAGTCCGTTAGCGGCATGGCTGGCTGCCTCGGCCAGGGTGGCTTCGGCAGAGCCTTTGCCGACCAGGGCTGCTTCGACGGCTGAGGCGCGGGTGGGCTTGACCGAGGCGCCGGTGATAACAACGCTGGCAGAGGCAATCGAGCGGTCTGCCGTCAGTGTGATCACCGCCGCACAACCGACCAGCGCGTAGTGCGAGGCTCGGTTGGCAAGCTTCTCATAGGCGCTACCCGAATGGGCTGGCAGCAGGGGTATACGAATCTCCGTGATCACCTCGTTAGGTTCGAGGGCTGTCACGAAGAGATCCAGGAAGAAATCGTCGGCGGCAATCTCGCGGGTGCCGTTGGGACCCTGGGCCACGATTATTGCTTTGAGGGCCAGGACCAGGCCAGGCATATCCGCTGCGGGGTCCGAGTGGGCCACGCTACCGCCGATGGTGCCGCGATTGCGCACCTGGGGATCGCCGATATGCGATGTACCCTCTGGCAACAGCGTGAAATGGCGCTGCAGGACCTCGGAACTCTCGATCTTCGCATAGGTAGTCAGCGCACCAATCGCCACATGATCACTCTCCTCGCGAATGTAGGATAGGCCACTAATGCGTCCGAGATCGATCACATGCGCGGGCTGAGCCAGGCGCAGCTTCATCGTAGGCAGCAGGCTATGGCCCCCCGCGAGCAGCTTGGCATCGTCGCCATACTGTTCGAGGAGCGCGACTGCATCATCCACGGTTCGCGCCACATGATAATCAAAGGCTGCTGGAATAGACATACGAACTTCTCCTCCTTCTACTGCTGGTGGATGACTTTCCACAATTTTTCCGGTTTAAACGGCATATCCACGTGTCCCACATTCAGTGCATCCGCCACGGCTGCTGCTACGGCTGGTGTTGAGCCAATCGTGCCAGCCTCACCAACGCCCTTGACGCCCAGCGGGTTAACGGGTGTCAGCGTAATCGTGCTGCTCAGTTCATACTTGGGGAGCAGATGCGCGTAAGGCATAACGTAATCCATCAGCGAGCCGGTCAGCAACTGGCCATCCTCGCTGTACTCCACGCCCTCAAACAGCGCCTGGCCTACGCCCTGAGCGATACCGCCATGAACCTGGCCCTCGATGAGCAACGGATTGAGCTGGCGTCCACAGTCATCAACAGCCACATAACGGATAATCGTCGCCTCTCCAGTGTCCTGATCTATCTCTACGGCGCAGATGTGGGTACCGAAGGGGAAGACGCAGGCCTCTGGCTCCCAGAAGACTGTTGTCTCCAGGCCAGGCTCAATGCCGGGCTGCAGCGTATTAGAGAGGTTGGCTGCCAGCGCCACGTCGTTAAACGCGACAGACTTTTGCGGCGAGCCTGAGACAGTAAACTTGCCATTTTCCAGGGCAATATCATCCACGCTGGCCTCCAGCATGTGCGAGGCAATCTGACGCATCTTGTCTTTCAGGCGCTGGGCCGCAGTATAGACTGCTGAGCCGCCCACCGCTGTGGTACGACTGCCATAGGTACCGCGTCCCTCAGGCGTGGAGTCGGTATCGCCATGTAGAATGATGACCTGCTCCAGCGGAATGCCGTAATCTTCGGCGACAATCTGCGCGAAGGTCGTCTCTTCTCCCTGCCCATGTGGCGAGGAGCCGGTGTAGACCATGATCGTGCCGCTCTGCTCCACGCGCATGCGCGCGCTCTCGTAGAGGCCGACCGGCGCGCTGCCCTTGGGACCAAAGCCGCAGATCTCAATGTAGGAGGAGACGCCAAGACCCAGCAGCTTCCCGCTACCATTAGCCCGGCGCTGTCGCTGCTCCGCGCGCAGTTCCTCGTAGCCAATCATCGCCATGGCCTTGTCTAGAGCCGGTTCGTAGTCGCCCGTGTCGTAGACCGCGCCAGCCGCTGACTTGTAGGGGAATTGATCGGGCTGGATAAAGTTGAGGCGGCGCACCTCGGTGGGATCTTTGCCGACCTCGCGAGCTATAAGGTCCACCACGCGCTCAATCAGATAGGTCGCCTCTGGCCGACCAGCGCCGCGATAGGCGTCGGTAGGCACCTTGTTGGTAAAGACCAGATCAAAACTGAGCAGCATATTGGGGATATCATAAGAGCCGCAGGAGACGGGAAAGCCAAAGGCGATCATAATCACATCGGTGAAGATCTGGGAATAGGAACCCAGGTCGGAGATGCCAAGAATCTTGACGGCTGTGATCTTGCCTTCGCTGGTGGCTGCCACATCGACATAGTCGATCTGGTCGCGCCCGTGAATGGTGACTGCCAGGTTCTCGCTGCGATCCTCGATCCATTTGACCGGGCGTCCCAGCTTCATGCTGGCGAAGCAGGCGACCATCTCTTCGGGATAGACATTCAGTTTGCAGCCGAAGCCACCACCCACCTCTGGCACAATCACATGAACCTGGTGCTGTGGCAAACCGAGTTGAGAGGCCAGCAAGTTGCGCAGCAGATGCGGGATCTGCGACGAACTCCAGACGGTCAGCTTCTTGTCAGCCTTATTAAACTGAGCTACGACTCCGCGTGTCTCCATCGGCATAGGTGCCAGGCGCTGATTGACAAAGCGTGCCTTGAAGGTTATGCCGCCATCAGCTTTGGTCTGCTCGAAAACGGCATCGATCTCAGTGGAATCGGGATGGTTGGAGAGCGCCACGTTGGTCCCAAACTCTTCGTAGAGCAGGGGAGCATCGGGCTGCATGGCTTTCTCCAGGTCGATGGCGGCAGGCAACGGTTCGTAGTCCACCTCAATCAGATCGCGTGCATCACGGGCGATATAACGATCAGAGGCGATGACAACCGCCACGGGATCGCCGTAGAAACGGACTTTGCCCTCCGCCAGGGGTCCGCGCACTCCCATGCCCTCGCTAATATGGCCCACGGGAACCGCGATAGGAATGCTGCCCACGATGCCTTTGAGATCTGCGGCAGTATAGACTGCGGTAACGCCGGGAAGTGCTCGCGCGGCGGAAGTATCAATATGGTTAATACGCGCGTGTCCATAGGGACTGCGCAGGACCGCCATGGAAAGCATACCGGTGAGTTTGATATCATCCACATAGGTGGCCTGACCGGTAATCAGGCGAGGATCTTCACGCCGCTTGACAGGCGTGCCGACCAGAGCTGAAATGCCCATACGAGACTGATCCTTTCTTGAGGCAAAAGCGTCAGAAGATCTTTTTTCATTCTGACAATAGAAAATGCCTCTGCGAGCTACGCGTCTCCGCTAGAGGTGCGGTCCGCGCAACGGGAGAGTGTGCTACAGAAAAAGTAGGATCAAATTACTCGACGCCACCTGCGCCCACTGGCGCGGAGGTAGTGGCGCGCATCTCTTCAGCCGCGTGCTGGACGGCGATTACGATGTTCTGGTAGCCGGTACAACGGCAAATGTTACCCTCCAGACCCTTGCGAATCTCGATTTCGGTTGGGTTGGGATTGGTCTGGAGCAACTGATAAGAAGCCATGATCATGCCAGGCGTGCAAAAGCCGCACTGCAAGCCGTGCTTTTCCCAGAAACTGGCCTGGATGGGGTGGAGTTTTTCTTCGGAGGGAGCCAGACCCTCAATTGTAGTTACGGCTGAACCATCTGCCTGGACCGCCAGCATGGTGCAGGATTTGACGGATTCGCCATTCAGTAGCACAGTGCAGGCACCGCACTGAGAGGTATCGCAGCCAACGTGGGTTCCTGTCAAATCCAGCACTTCACGTAAATAGTGAACCAGCAACAGCCGAGGCTCGACCTCGGAACGGTGCTGTTGACCGTTGACCGTGATAGTTATTTCGCGCTTCATCGTCGTCATTACTCCTTCGTGTAGTTTGTACGGAAAGGCTTCCGCTTATAGTATAAACAGAAAAAAAGCTGAATAGATAAAGTTTCTGCTTATAGCATATAACGGGGAAAAGTCGGATAGACAGTGGTAGATTTTAGCGAAACGTGCATGCTCCTTTCCTCGCCACGTATCCGCTATTCAGGCGGGTAAGTGCATTTATCTTCTCTGGCACAGACAGGCTGGCTAAAGATTTGTAAGGACCGATTTTAAGCGTATCATATAGAAGATTACCCTGTCAATGCAACTTCTGAGCAGGCCCAGGGTTTCTCACAAGTCTTTTCCCATGCCCGCCCACCCCGAGAAACCCTGTGAGCAGGCGATTGTCAGATGACACCCTTTGACAATTCGCGCACATATTGTATAATGTACACTAACTCATTATTTGGCAGAGAAAGAGGAGAAACTTATGCATCGCCGAGCACCTGGTATCCACGCGGGATTAATGACCGATATGTATCACCCTGACGCGGCCTATGTGAGCTGGCGTACGGGCTTTAATGGCCTGACCACCTTTGACCTTTATACGCGCACTGCCCCATTTGGTGGTGCCTATCTGCTGGTCGCGGGTATAGAGGCGGCTGTAGAATTTGTGCAGGCTTTTCGCTATACATCTGAAGAATTGCGTTTTCTGGCCCATATTCGCGATTATGACGCGGGTTTTCTGGACGAACTAGGGGCGATGAGCTTTACGGGAGAGATTCTGGCCATGCCTGAAGGCTCGATTGCCTTTCCTCAGGAGCCTCTGATGCGGATTACCGCGCCTTTTCGCGAGGCCATGCTGATCGAGGCCGGACTCTTGCAGTCCATCAACCTGGCGACGCTGGTGGCTACTAAAGCCTCGCGCATTATTTATGCAGCTGAACTGGACGGCAAGAAACGTCGTGTGTCGGAATTCGCCTTTCGCCGCGCCCAGGAGCCTCTGACAGTTGCCCGCGCCTCCTATATCGGCGGCTGCTCCAGCACTTCGCTGCTCAACGCGGCCTATGAGTTTCGCCTGCCCGCGACAGGTACGGTGCCCCACGCGCTGGTTGAACTGTTTCCCACCGAGGAAGAGGCTTTTTCAGCCATTGCCGCAGCCTATAATCGTTATACCCTGCTGCTCGATACCTATGACACGCGCCAGGCCATTCATACCGCGGTCAATGTCGCTCTGCGTTCCCAGGAGACGCTGGGGCACTCACTGGCAGCTGTGCGTCTGGATAGTGGGGACCTGGTCGCGGATACGATCTATGTGCGCGAGCAGCTAGACAGAGCTGGTCTGGAAACGGTGCGTATCCTGGCTAGCAATGACCTGGACGAATGGAAGATTTCTGAGCTTATCACTGCTGGCGCGGCCATCGATTCTTTTGGCGTCGGTACCGCTCTGGGCAATGGAGCAGGCTCGGCGGAACGCGGCATTGAGGGAGGAGCACTGGGGGCAGTCTATAAAGAGGTGTGGTATGTCGATGAAGCTGGCACAGAGTATCCCAAGGTCAAAGTCGCGGGCGCGAAATCCACCTGGCCGGGCAAAAAAGAGATTTATCGTCATCCTCAATGGCAGGAGGACATTATTCAACTCGCCCACGAACCACGCCCGGAAAATTATCAGCGCCTGCTGCGTCCAATTATGCGCAATGGCGAGATGATTCCTGGTAGCCTGCCTCCGCTTTCAGAGATTCGCGAACTGGCTCAGCAAAATCTCGGCAATTTGCCTGCCGCCTACCGTACACTGAGCGCCGAGAAGCCCTACCCTGTCTCCCTGAGTGAAGGTTTGCAAGCCCTTAGAAAACAGGCCATTCAACTCATTAATAACTAAATACGCGGATTAAAATGCAGAAAAACGCCGGCATGAGCGCGACTATGTCGGCGTTTTTCTGCATTTTGCTAAACGATTATTTGTAGTTTAGAAATCGCTTAATTTTTCATTGTTGACTTGTAAATAGAAACGAAGTATCTATATGCTATCCCTGAGCGGTTCTATAAACATTGTTCAGTACGAGGATTCCAGAAAGGAGTTTTTAATGATTCAAACTATCATTAACGCATTTGGCAATGCGCTTAGCGGGGTCTTTGGTTTTGTGCCTCGCCTGGTAGGTTTTCTGGTGATCTTGTTTGTAGGCTGGCTGATCGCGATGGCGGTAGACAAAGCACTGGCCGGTTTATTACGGAAAGTAGGTTTCGATCGGCTCTCCCAGCGTATGGGTTTGAACAATCTGGAGAGGCGTATGGGGATGAGAATGGATAGTACCCAGATTTTAGGCAGGATAGCCTTCTGGTTTATCTTTTTGATATTCCTGGTGCCAGCCACAGATGCGCTGGGTCTGCCTACGGTTAGCAATACGCTCACTGGTGTCGTGGATTACCTGCCAAACGTTTTTGCCGCAATTCTGGTGCTTTTCGCAGGCACAATCCTGGGCGTATTCGTGGGCGAAGTTGCGCAAGGCACAACTGGTGCAGCGCGTATTGGTAATCCCCGCGTGTTTGGCAAGGTTGTGCGCTGGGCCATCATAGGCTTCTCGTGCCTGATCGCTCTGCAGCAATTGCAGATTGCCCCGGCCTTGATCACAGTGCTGTTTACCGCGATCGTCGGTGCTCTGGCGCTGGCTTTTGGGCTGGCGTTCGGTCTGGGTGGACGCGAAGCCGCGCAGCATTTGCTCTCGCGCAGTGAGGGTCAACTGATGGCAGCGCGCCCGTATGATCCCACACAGATCGTTCAGCAAGCGCGCGCGGACCTGACACATACCGACCCGGTCGGATATGGCTCTCCGCAGGCTGCGTCAGCAACTCCTACTGCTTATACCAGCACGCCTGGTACACAGCAAGCTGTGCCGCCTGTAGGGCAGAATTATGAGGATTACGACAATCCAAAGTCCTCGCCGCAGCGTCCGCAGCGTCCTTCAACGCCGCGTTAATAAGCAAGCGAATAGGAGCCATAGCTGTTTTTGTAAGGTAGTAAAAAGCACCCTTTTCCAGCACATTGTCCGCTAAAGAGGAGCGAGGGTCCGTCTCGGTACGCCGACGCGAACCCTCGCTCCTCTTTAGGCGAGTGGGGCAGAAAGACTTTGCTCTTGCCCTGCTTAAGGCTCTCTATTGATTGCACAATTAGACGAAGAAGCACTATAATGGACGCTGACTACACACAAAGGAAAAGGCATGCCAGAAGGTGTTATTCAGCCAGAGCGCGATTATGAGCAGAGCGCGCCAGATCGGTCAGAGGATGAGCCAGGTGCGAGCACGGCCCCTGCACAGGTGGCAGTGGGGCAGAGAATCATCTGGACTCCGCGCTTCCTGCTGGCCTTTGCTCTGACCCTGGTGCTGGGGCTTAGCACTGATAGCTTACTGACCTCTGGCTGGAGTACAGGTCTGTTTGTGGGTCTGGGACTCTGGTTTATTCTGGGACATATCGTGCTGGCCGCGCTCGGCTGGCTGGCTCTGGGCATTGTTACACGTTCGCGCTGGATACGCGTCGGCAGCATTTTTGGTGGGATCTGTATACTTTTTCTGATCTTGAATGCCTTTACTCAACTGATGGGCGTCAGTCCCACTTCGCCTGCTCAATCATATATCAACGTTGCATCCTGTACAGCCCTGCTGGGGGCTTATATTGGTCTCTCGATCGAGGGCACGCTGCTGAGTGCCTGGGATTTCTGGCTTTTCTGGCTCTTGCCGCTGCTGAGTTGTATTGGCGTGGCCCTGACCTATTTTTTGACCCCACAGGCCTCACTGATTACAGTCGAAAACGCCGTCGCGGTAGCGACCCTGAGTGCTGCCTGCCTGGTCTGGTGGGCGCGTCCCTCGTGTTGGAAAAGTTGCCCTGGTCCGACCTTTATTTTTGGCGTTATTCCTATCATGCAGATCTCGCTGGGCCTCGTCAATGGCTCCATGCACAACTTCTTCCTTTTACAGGTGCTCGCGCCGGACAACGGCGGTTATAGCAATCTTAACAACTTCTTTTTTGTACAATTCATCTTACTCTGTTTATTCTTAGGATGTATACGTCTCATAAAAAGTGAAGTACACAATTGATTCCCTCAAACACATCGGCTATACTAAGCACGAAACGTGCTTATCAGACGCAAATGCACGCAGCAAAAGGAGAGTGAGGTACAGGAGAATGTCCACTTTTAGCAGCCAAACGGGAAAGCTTCCTCCCCAGGCAATGCTTGCTCAACGCTATGTAATTATACGCCTGGCAGGTCGGGGAGGGATGAGTGCCATTTATCAAGCTATCGATATGCAACAGGGAAGGCGGCATGTCGCGATCAAAGAGATGAGTCTGGAGAATCTTGAGGCTGATGAGCGCGATGATGCCCTCGTGCGTTTTCAGCAAGAGGCTCATCTCCTTGCATCCTTACATCATCCTAATCTGACGCGTATTTACGACTCTTTTAGCGAAGGTGGGCGCTCTTTCCTTGTGATGGACTTTATCGAGGGTAAGACGCTGCTCCAGCTTCTCCAGGCCAGGGGAGAACCCCTGCCCGTTGAGCAAGTCATGCACTATGCTGAGCAACTTTGCGATGTCCTGACCTATCTGCATCAGCACAATCCGGCGATCATTTTTCGCGATCTTAAGCCGACCAATGTAATGGCGATCCCGTCTGGACATGTTTATTTAATTGATTTTGGTATTGCTCGTTTCTTCAAAGAGGGTCAGCACCAGGATACCACTGTGCTTGGCTCGCCTGGTTACGCTCCGCCTGAACAGCATGGTACAGGCCAGACAAACCCGCGCTCCGATCTCTATGCCCTTGGCGCGACCTTGCACTGCTGTCTGAGCAATCGCGATCCCTATCACGCGACTGATAAATTTACCTTTGCGCCGGTGCGGCAATTTAATCCCCTGGTGCCTGAAGCGCTGGATCAATTGGTACTGCGTATGGTTGCTCTGAATGAGAAGCAGCGGCCAGCCAGCGCGCAGGAGGTCAAGCAAGCCCTGGTGCGTATCCGCACTCCCCAGGTACACGCGCGACCCTCTATGTCCGCCGCGGACGCCTCAGCGCCCACCCAGTATGTGCAACAGGCGCAGCCCGCCTTTCAGCCGACTATGCCAGCAGTCAACCAGCCCGTGAATAACGCGCCTCAAGAGAGATTGATCCTGCCTAGTGCGCCTGATTTTTCTCCACTCGCGACCACACCACCGAATGGCAACTCTGCGTCAGCGGCGACTTATGCGGCCCTGCCGCCTCCGCTCCAGATGCCAGCGGCTACCTCTCCGGGCTTACCGCCTCTGCGCCAGGTGGGCGGAGCTACCTCGCCGGGCCTGCCGCCTCTGCGCCAGGTGGGTGGAGCGGGAGCAGGAGTGCGCGCCCGGGTCTGGACGCCGGGCTTTCTGCTGATCTTCTGCCTGTTTCTACTCCTCGTGCTAGGCATCAGTGCCCTGGCTTTTAATATTCCAGCACCCTATGGGAGTGGCAATCCCGCTGGCCTTGACCATATAATCGAGACAGGGCTACTGCTCTTGATCGTCGTCATCTCTTTGAACAACCTGTTCCGGGCGCGCAACGGCCTGAGCTTTATGATTACGCTGGGCAGTGAGATCGCTTTGCTGACCGCTGGCAGTGCTTTCCTGCTGCAAACTGTGCAGGATTTTCAGAACAATGGCTTACTTTTCTCGGTGGAACTGCTGAATGGCTTGCTCGATGCTGGCCTGCTGGCGGGAAGTATCATCTCCCTGCTGTGGCTGCTCCAGCGTCGCCTGGCTGTCAGCGATCGTCTCTGGCTGGCGCTGCTCTTTGGCGCGGCCACTGTCTGCGCGTTTCTGCAGAGTCAGTTTCTGGACGCTCTCAGCAGGCAACTGCTCATTATGAGCGCGTTGATTCTTTTGCTGCAGGGCGTTCTGCTGGCAACCCAGGTGATACGCAAGCGCGTATAGAAAGCAGAGGTAGCAGGTGGCTCGTACACTGGGTATTACTGGCAACATCGCCTGTGGGAAGAGCGCGGTAGGACAGATCTTGCTTGAGCTGGGCGTCGAGAAGTATATTGACGCTGATGCGCTGGTACATCAGCTTTACCTCAGCGGGCAGCCGATTGCGCGTCGCGTGGCCGAGGTGTTTGGCGCGCGTGTCCTGAGAGAGGATGGGAGCGTGGACCGCAAAGCTCTGGGGGAACTGGTCTTTCAGGACGCGGAACAACTGCGCCGACTGGAGCAGATCGTCCATCCCGCCGTTGGCCAGGCGATGTTCGCGCTCCTGGCCAGCGTGAGCGCGGATGGCGTGGCAGTCATAGACGCGGTAAAGCTGCTGGAAGGCGGGTCTGGTGCCTTCTGTCAGAGCAAATGGCTGATTACCTGTCCCGTCGAGCAGGAACTGGCTCGCCTCATGGCCCGCAATGGGCTGAGCGAGGCGCAGGCCCGGGCGCGCTTGCAAGCCCAACCGGAGGTCGAACCCCGCCTGCCGCTGGTGGACGAGGTTATTGATAATGGCGGCTCCCTGGAGCAAACGCGCGTCCAGGTTGCAGCCGCCTATCAGCGTTTCCTGAGCCGTTTTCCCGCGCACCCGGCTTGCTAACCTACCAGCGTGGCCCGGTGATCGGATTGCGTGGACCCGTGATCGGGCTACGCGGACCCGTGATAGGTGTGCGCCCGCCTGTTGTAATCGGCGCGGAGGCATCGCGGGTGCCAACTACCGCGTAGAGCGGATCTTGCGCTGAACGGAACCAGGATGAGTTGCCACCTGGATAGCGCTCGGTCTGCGCGTTTCTAAAGCCTCCAGCCAGACGATGATACTCCTGCACCAGTGCGATATGGTCGTCATCGTCCCCATCAACCCAGACACGGACTGCTTTGGTGGGAAACATACGATCCGAAAAAATAACGATCGAGACTCCGGCTGGACGCAGAACGCGAGCCACTTCGCGGTACACAGCTACAGGCTGAGTTAAATATTGAATGGAGACAGTGTTGATCACAACATCAAAATAACCGGTATTAAAGGGCAACTGAGGATATTTATTAAGATCATGAACCAACTGGCGGTTTAACTGGGGATTGGCCTGCATTTCAGCCATATTCATTCCCAGCCCGATCACCTCAGTATATGGACGATCTTCAGGTAAATGCGAGCGAAAGCTGCTCATCAGGTCCAGCACGCGCACATGCATCGGAGGCATATAGCGCCGGGCGATATCTTTTACCAGGGAGACAGCTTTGTCGTCCAGATGGATAACCATGCGTGGCATTGCATAGAAATTTGCGTCGTCGGCATCATCCTGGCGAGAAAAATCTCTGGCTGTCAAATTTCTGTACATACGAGTTTTTACTGCCTTTCTAAATGGAGCCAAACGTATTCAACCCATCGTCGATTGCGGTGAAAACAGCCGCACACCGCACGGGATCGCCCGTGTGTGGCCCTCGCCGGGCAAGGAACCTCCTCAAGATGTTGTCGTCGCGATCCATGACGAGTCCACATTCCGCGCAATGCTACGTCCGTTTCCAGAGAGGCATCGCTTGCAGATGCCCACATCCAGAACACATTTTACTCGTGTTGCGCTCATCTAAAGCATGGAGTTCTTTCCCGTAGAGCACGCATTTGTACGTCAACATCTGCACGAAGCTGTAGAGTCCCCAATCATTGAAGACAGCTCGATTGAGATATTTGTTGCGCTCCTGGTGCTCTTGTGTGACCATCTGCCGCTGAGAAAGATCACCGATCACAATGGTTCTCTCAACCGTTTTGTGCGCGATGAGATGGGATGCTTTGTGCAGACAGTCGTGTTGTTTATTGCGCTTTCGTTGTGATACGTGCTGATAAACCTTGCTCAAGTGCCGATAGCGCTTTGATCCTTTCTTGCAGCGATCTCGCCTTGAGCGGATCTTATCTAACTGACGATTATACCATGTGCTACCTTTGAATCCGCCGATGTGATAAAAGCGGCGTTGCTCGTTGACTCCTGTTGCTAGCGTCTTGATGCCTAAATCAATGGCAAGTATTCCGCCGCTCTCCTGTTGTTGCTCTCCTCGTGCTGCCTCTTCCTTCACCTCATGGACAAACGAGACATAATAGTGTCCTCGCCCATCTCTGGAGATCGCTACTTCTTTGTAGCCGATAGGTGCTTCTTCGGTAAGCGTCGCCACAATATCAGGATGCCGTTTGTTCTTGCCTCGTGCTCCTGTGGGAAGCGTGATGTGCGTCCCCTCTATCTTGATGTACATGGCAGGGTAGCAGAGCGTAAAGAAGCCGTGGCGTGGTCGTACTCTCGGGAATCCTGGCGTTTCTCCACGCTTCACCCGCCGAAAGAAGGCTCGCATCGCGTTATCCAACCGGAAATAGACTTCGTGCAATAGTTTGCCGTAGACAAAGTGCAACTCAGGGTCATGCTGTTTACTCTCCTGTAACGTCTTCTTGGCTACTTGCCATCCAGGCCAGCTCTCCCCATCTCGGAGCTTCATCACCCACCAGTTATAAAGACCCCTACATTTTCCCTGCATCCATTCCAGGGTTGCTGCATCCTCTTTCTTCACGATTAGCCTGATCTTTTTACTGATCAGCATAGCCATTCCTCCCCTTTCCCCATCCTTTGGTACCAGTATACCGCAGAAAAACACGTTTTTCCTCTTTCATTGTTGAGAGCAAAGCACAAATGATCAGGCTCTCTCTTCTAGAGCCTGATCATCTATCATCAAAACAATGGCGGTTGATGTATCTTTGTGCTATCCTCTATCTGCTTTGGAAGCATGTACAGCGCGTGCCACTGTCCATTATGATAGTGCTGCACCATCGGGCAACGGAGTAGATTTTTCTTGTTCAAAGTTTGCTTTACTTTCAGGATAGTAGTTCCAAATGAATACATTTGAATATATGCTTGAAAGCAGTTAACTTGCTCTCCTGCCAAACATCGCGTACAATGAGGGACGTTATTACTACACATTATTAGCAGCCTTTCCAAAAGAAAGCGCAACAGAGGGGTGTACTATTTCTATGACATATGCAGATTTTGATGCTAGACCTACTGTTGCATCGTCTTGTTAGAGAGCATATAAATTTTTTATTCTGGTCATGTTTGAGGAGATCGGGTATGGGAAGCAACATCGGGGATTTGACGGGCCAGGCATTTGGTACCTGTACACTGGTCAAACCACTTGGGCAAGGGGGCATGGGAGCCGTCTATCTTGCCAGGCAAGTACGCCCTTCTCGCAATGTCGCGGTAAAAATATTACATCCTAATCACACAATTGATGACCAACTTTATGACGAATTTCTGGCACGTTTTCAACGTGAGGCAGATGTTATTGCACGTCTTGAACATGTTAATATCATGCCTATCTATGAATATGGCGAACATAACAATATTCCCTATCTTGTCATGCCTTATCTTACCGGTGGCAGTTTACGCGATCTTTTAGCGAAAAATGGTTCGCTTTCATTGACCGAAGCTACCACCTACGTCGAACAAGCAGCTTCTGCACTCGACTATGCACATTCTCACGGAGTCATTCACCGCGATTTAAAACCTGCAAACTTTCTTTTGCACGCAGATGGCAGGCTGGTCCTGGCCGATTTTGGTATTGCTCGTATTATTGAGAATAGCGACTCAGCGATTGCGTCCCTCACCCATACAGGCACAATCGTCGGGACGCCTGACTATATGGCACCAGAAATGGCACAGGGCGATCCGATTGATTATCGTGCTGATATCTACGAGCTAGGTGTTGTCCTTTACCAGATGCTCACCGGCCATGTACCTTTTAGCGGTAGCTCTCCGTATGCTATTGTCATTCAACATATTCAAAAACCGCTGCCTCTCATGCATATCGCGAATCCCAATATTCCGCCGGCAGTCGATGATGTGCTGCAAAAGGCAACGGCGAAAAGGCCAGCCGAACGATTCGTAACCGCGCGAGCTATGGCACTGGCACTGCGCAAAGCCATACAGCAGGTTCCCAGCCAATCACGAACATTATTAGAAGAGCAACAAACATTACGCACAAATCTTTCAACCAGTACACCTTTTATGCAATCACAGCCACAGCAGATAAACTACCAGATTATACCGCAACAATACAGACCCGTGCCTTCACCAATAATTAATCAGCAGGCCCCAACAAAACAGCCAGCAAAGGCTTATATAACAGCAGCAAAGACACATAACATAACCACCATTGCGCAAGATAGACCCCTACCATACTCATCAACACCTACAAAGAAAGCGCATAGCAAACGTCCAGGAAAGTGGATCGCGCTTATCGCTGTTCTGGTTATCTTGAGTAGTGTGGGGATACTCGCTAGCGCTTTTATTCATAACACAACACAACGAAGCAGTGACGCTACGAGCACTGCTATAGCCAGGCATAGCCCGACAAATACACAAGTACCCAAAGGTGTAACACTGTATACTACAATTATGCCAGCACCAGCGCCTTGTAATAGAACCGATAAAAATTGGTCAGTATCTAAAGGCAGTTTTGATTGTAGTTCAGGTATACTCCACATTAAAGGTGTTACGAAATATAATCTACTGGGCGGCATTCTACTCAATCAACTGTCTAATGGGCAAATTTACCCAACCGATTATGTTATACAAGTACAC
>JBEVTI010000072.1:0-17000 GCA_041156125.1 Candidatus Paraktedonobacter carboxidivorans | reverse complement strand
TGGTGACTATAGCGAAAGGGAAACACCCGTTCCCATCCCGAACACGGAAGTTAAGCCTTTCAGCCCCGATGATACTCTGGGGGCAGCCCCACGGGAAAATAGGTCGTCGCCACTCCACCCGCCTGTATGGGCGGGCTTTTAGCTCAGGTGGTTAGAGCGCAGTCCTGATAAGACTGAGGTCCCCGGTTCGAGTCCAGGAAGGCCCATTAGAGAGAAACAGACAGAGGCGAGCATACTATAGCGGTGTGCTCGCCTCTCTGTTTTGCAGAGGTTTGGTAAGTGGCTGAGTTTGTCTGCGGCTCTGCCGCAGACAAACTCAGCCACTTACCCCAAAATCTGGAGTGGGGTTTCTAAGTAAGAGGCTGGCGACATGCCTGTACACAGCTATTGTTGCCCTTTGATTTTGAGATACGCGAGGTGCAGACCCTCCAGGGGGAGATACTGGTTGACGTGCTGGATGTCAGGAATGAGGGGAGCCATGAGTTGGGCGAGACCACCATGGGCAATGATCTTAACGTCGTGCTCGTCTGTGACATCGGGAATCGCCCGGCGCAGGCGACGCAACAGCCCTTCAACCAATCCTACGTGCCCATAGATGACTCCAGATTGCATGTTCTCGATCGTGTTTTTGCCCAGCGCTGAATGCGGTGGAATTAACTCGATGCGGAAGAGGCGCGAGGCTGCGTTGCTGAGAGCTTCCGCTGAGATCACCAGGCCGGGGGCGATCGCTCCTCCTAGAAAATCACCCTGCGCTGAAATCACATCGAATGTCGTAGCGGTGCTGAAGGCAATGATGATCGCGGGACCGCCATAAAGATGGTGCGCCGCCAGCGAGGTCACAATACGGTCAGTGCCTACCTCCCACGGATTATCTACCAGCAACCTGATACCCAGGTCCAGATTGTAATCCAGGACTATCGCCTCTTTCTGGCAGTAGCTGGTGACAAGATCCTGGAAAACTGCGGTGAGTGGGGGCACGACACTGGAGAGAATAATATCATCGATATGCGCAAAGGTATAACCTGCGTGGCGCAACAGGTCGCTTAAGACCATCGCGTATTCGTCGGCGGTGCGCTGACGCACTGTAGAGACAACCCAGCGGTGCTGAACCGCTACGTCGTTATAGAGACCGAACTTGATATTCGTGTTACTGACATCGATGGCAAGTAACATACATGCCGCCTTTCTATTTGATAGCCGCGTTCTGGACGTACTCTTTCAGAATCTCCCCGATCTCGTAGGGATCACCGTAGGATTTGTCGGTGACGACGATGATCTCTTTCTCGCTACGGCTATCGATAAAGGCAAGCGTTGTGGGAGTGCGTACGCGGCGGCGCGCAAAGACGCCCTGGCGGATACCGGAGGCGGCCCGTTGTCCAATGAACAGGCTCCCCACGCTCGTGCCAACTTCAGGTCTGCTAACCTCCTGTTCGTTTTGCTCTTTGTTGCTAATTGGCGCTACCCCGCGGGCTGTAACATGTTTGACGTATGCCAGAGGAACATGTACAACCTTTTTCCCCTCTTGCTTGACGAAATCCTCAGGCGTGATAATAATGATATGTTTATTCGCTGCGCGAACACGCATAATATCAGTAATCAAGGCCCAAATACTGCCCAGGCAGACGTAGACCACGATGCCCAGAATCACTGTTGAGAAGATCGCGGCTAAGATGCCATTTTGATAGTTATGCGGAATCATAATAGGGGCCATGAAGATAAATAGCAATCCTCCAGCGCATGCACCAAAAATCCAGCCCAGAATGCCGATCAGCACCTTTTGTCGCTGCAGTGGAAAGACAAGCCAGTCACCAGGCAGAACCTCTTCTGTGTTCGCCTGAGACAGGATTTGAACTGATTCCATAAAAAAAATCCCCCTGCTTGTTGATGGTTGATAATAGCGAGCGCTACTTTGATGCCACTGATTATACCAGACATAGTATACGACGCTTCGATCTAGATTGGTAGTCGCGAATGCGTAAACTCAGGGCGATGCAAAGTCACAAATACTGATGTAGGCTTTCCGGCTATGTGTGACTGATGTAGAATGGTACAATGATTGCAGTTTCTGCAAGCGGATTGGTAGCAGGTCTCTGCCGGAACACGCGCGTTGAGGTGTAATACAAGGCAGGATTTACCCCTGATTTGGTAAAATCAAGGATAACTCATAGAGCCAGGAGAGTTTGAGGAATAAGTTATGGATGTGTCTATGCGCCTTGAGGCTGTGGAGGCTGCGCGCGATGTGCTGCAACGTTTTCGGCGCGAGTCACCGGATTGGCAGGACGATCAGACGCCCGTGGAACGGCTTGCCCACTGGCTGGGCTGCGAGGTTGTGACATTCCACCCGGATGATTATCCCGCTGGCACATATGGTTTTCTGGAGCCGGGCGAGCCGCTGATCTGGTTGTGCCGCGATCTGTCCGCGACTTTTCGTCGTTTTACGCTGGCGCATGAACTGGGTCATGTGGTTTTGCATAGCCATCTTGCGCTCAGCCATGATTTGCCGCGAGGTACGAGTGAACTGTCCACATTCTCACATGAGTCTCCTGTTTCATCCAGCGATCCCTGCCAGACGCGGGACATTAGCGAAGAGGCGGCGGGTCTACTTTCTCAGCAACAGGCAGAGGATATGCTGGGACCCGGGCTGGCTTACGATCCGCGCAGTCGCCGCGAACTGGCTGCTAACCTTTTCGCTGCCGAACTTTTGATGCCTCTCTCACGTATCTGGGAGCTTTATGTGGTCGAGGGAGTCGCGCCCGATCTACTGGCTGAGCGCTTTGGCGTCTCGCTGACCGCGATGTTCAACCGCCTGACTGGCCTGTTTACTGAGCAGCCTGCTCAGTGTGTACCTGGCGCTGCCGAGACTCTGGTGCAGCAGGGGGCTTCTGCTTCTCAGCAGCCAGTCGCCCCGGTAGAAGTGCCGCCAGTTCCGCTAAAGAAAGCCTATGATGAGTTTCAGCAGGCGGCGATTGAGACGCCGACGCCTGCCCTGGTTGTAGCGGGACCAGGCAGCGGCAAGACCAGCACACTGATTGGGCGGGCTGAGTATCTGCTGCGTGAGCAGGGGGTGCTTCCTCAGCAGATCCTGGCTCTAACTTTCTCACGCAAGGCCGCTCAGGAGATGCAGGAGCGCTTGCAAAAGATCCTCTTCCCCGGCCAGCTTGCTCCGACGATCAGCACATTCCACGCGTTCTGTGCCGATTTATTGCGCGCCCATGGCCAGCGCGTTGGCCTGCGCCAGGATTTCGCGCTGGTCGATGACGCTGAAGGCTATTTTCTCCTGCGCGGTCTGGCAGGCAATCTGCCGCTCAATCATTATCATAATTTATTCGATCCAGGCGCGCCATTCAGGGATTTTCTCAAAGCTATCTCGCGCGCGAAAGATGAACTGATTACCCCGGCCCGCTATCGCGAACTGGCCAGCGCTATGCGCGAGCAGGCTGGCAACGATGAAGAGCAGCAGGCCGCAGAACGCGCACTGGAGGTTGCGGGGGTCTATGAACTGTATCAACAACGCCTCGCGCAACGCGGCGATAGCGACTTCGGTGGACTCCTTGTGCTGGCTACACAGCTGCTGAGCGAGCACGAGGATGTGCGTTCCACTATTCTCCAGCGCTACCAGCATATTCTGGTCGATGAATTTCAGGATATCAACCGGGCCAGCGGCATCCTGTTGCGTTTGCTGGCGGGAGAGCGTAAGCAGATCTGGGTTGTTGGGGATGCCAATCAGGCTATTTACGGTTTCAGAGGCGCTTCTCCAGCCAATATTGCCAGCTTCCGTGAAGATTATCCTGATGCTCGCGTTCTGCCGCTCAGCCGCAACTATCGTTCGCGGCCAGATATTGTGCGCCTGGCAGATACATTTAAAAACGCTGTTCTGGAGCAGGATGCGCGTATAGGCGAGGTGCAGACGGCGCGAGCGACGGAGTACGAGTCTTATGTGACTCTGGCGGTGGCCGCGCAGCAGAAGAGCGAGTTGCGTGGGCTTGTGCGCGATATTCAGCACAAGCTGGCCGAGGGATATAGCTGTCGGGACATCGTTGTGCTCTGTCGCACGCGCGCCATGGTGCGCAAGGTTACGCGAGAGTTAGACCGGGCCGGTTTGCCGGTCGGTGCGCGGGCGGAGATGATGGAGCAGGAGCACACCAAAAATATTCTCTCGCTCTTGCTCTTGCTGGTCAATAATAGCGGCATGGGCATTTTGCGCGCAGCGCGTCTGCCCGCGCATCCACTGGGGCGCGCGGATATCGAGGCGCTGCTCTTAGATGCGCGCACTCGTCAGACCTCTCTACTGGCTATGATGCTCCATGAGGAGGTTCCGCTCGCGCTAAGTCAGGAGGGCGCGCATGCGTGGACTCGTCTCACCGGTATCATCAAGAATCTGTTGCGCAGTAGTCATTCGGCCTGGGCGTTGCTGGCACGCTATCTTATGCTTGAAACTTCGCTGGGGCGCGACCTGCTGAGAGCTGGAGAAGATGCGCAGGCGCGGATGCTACGCGCGGACTACGCCAGCTTACTGCAGTTCGCGCATACTTACAGCCAGCGCCTCCAGGAGGAGCGGCGTCAGCTTGAGACGGAGTCCGGTGAGCTAACTGCCGAACCGGACCTGCAGGAGCAGATACGTGGTTTTCTCGATTATCTGCAGGTCTTACTCAGTTTGCGCCAGGAGATCGAAGGCAAGCCCAAGGAGAGCTCAGAAGAGGCCGAGGATGCGCCAGAGCTGCTGCGAGTTATGACAGTTCACGCCAGTAAGGGCCTGGAATTTCCAGTGGTCTATCTACCCGGCCTGGCCAGGAGTCGCTTTCCGCTCGGCAAACGTCCCAATGCTACGCCGCCGCCTGTGGGTATGTTGCCGCTGGAGAGTGAGGGAGAGAGTGCGCATGCAAGCGGCGAGGCCTGCCTTTTCTATGTTGGGACCACGCGCGCTCGCGATCAGTTGATTCTAAGTTATAGCGAGCGCTATGGCAAGCAAAGTGCTAAACCCTCTCCTTATATCGACGCTCTGACCGTTGGTCTGCCTGCCGAGCGCGTGCGGCAAATACGCTGGCAGGATGCAGAAGAAAGCGAGTTTGAGGCTGAGGAAGAGCTGGTGGAGATTTTTAGCGCGCAGCCGAGCATGGATTTTGTGCAGGCTACCCAGCCGCTCAAGGTCAGAAGTGGCCAGATCGAAGATTATCTGACCTGCCCGCGCCGCTATGCTTACAGCACACTCTACGGCTTTCGGCGCGATGATGGCCCTTTCCTGCCTTTCTGGCAAGCAACCGAGGCAACAATCAAAGCCCTGGTAGGCTACGAGGTCAGCGGAGAAGAGTCCCGGAAAGCTAGAGAGGCCGGGGAACTGTTCCAGCATTATTGGCAGGCCCATGGTGACGAGAACGGGCCATTCGCGCAGCTCTACGTGCAGCATGGTCAGGAACTCTCGGCCCGCCTGCAGGGCAAACTGCGGGAAGAGCAGCCGGAAGCCTGGCAACTGCGTCAGACCCTCGCTGTTGACCTTGCCGGGCGCAAGGTTGAGGTCACCATTGATCGGGTTGAACAGTCCAGCGCGGCTGACCAGCCGACAAAATTTGTGCGCACACGTTACGGCAAAAGCAAAAGCAAACCCGCTCCCGGTATGCGTGAACTCCTTTATGTCCATGCCGGTCGCCAGCATCACGCCGATCAGAAGGTCGAGCTACAAACGCATAATTTGAGCACAGGCGAAACCCAAGAAATCAAAGTTAGCGCGCGCAAAGAGGCCAGCCTGCTGAGCGACTTTGAACAGGCCATGAGCGGCATTGAAAGCCACGATTATACTCCCAAGCCGGACGCATTTGTCTGTCCCACCTGCCCATTCTATCTGATCTGCCCGGCCTAGTAGTCTTTCCAGACCTTCCTGCTTCTCAGTAGAAGTTCTTCTCTGCGTGTACAGGAAGCCTCCATGCCAGCGTATTTCTTCTAATCCCAAAATGCGTTATGATAGCATGGCGTTTCACAAAGGCGTCTATCATGCTGCTCTGTTTTGTGTTAACGATTATCTCCTATCCCCAGGGCAAATTTAACACAAATTTAACCAGCGTTAACCTATCCATAAAGATTGGTTAACCCACAGATGATATTGTATGAGTACAACGGCAAAGGGTAAAACAGCCGTTGCGAACCGCAGCGAAAACAAAAGCTTATGTTAGGGAAACAAAGCAGGAGGACGTATGTTTAAACCGCGGCGCTATGCAATCCTGTTAGGATTAGCAGTAGCACTCTCTCTGATTATTTCAGCTTGTGGCAGTTCAACTGATACCACCGGGTCAACTCCCACGAGTAGTGGACCCAGCACGCTAGGCACACCGGGACAGTATAATTGTGTGCCTGGGACATTGACTGTCAGTGGGTCAACTGCCTTACAGCCGCTGGTTACGGCTGTAGCGACGGACTATTCCAACAAATGTAAGGGCGCGAGCATCACCGTCAATGGTGGTGGTAGTAGCACTGGTAAGGCCAACGTTGAGGCTGGTAGCGTGGGTATTGGCGACTCTGATACCCCATCCAGTACCGCGCAGGCCGACCTGGTGGACCATCAGGTGGCGGTTGTGATCTTCGGTATCATCGTTAACAGTGATGCTGGTGTGACCAATCTGACCACTGCTCAGATCCAGGGTATCTACGCGGGTACCATTACAAACTGGAAACAGGCGGGCGGCAAAGATCTGCCAATCGTAGCGGTCAGTCGTCCGACAACTTCCGGTACTCGAGCAACCTTCGCGCAGTATGTGCTCGGCCACACCGAAAAGATCACCGGTCCAGCCAGTCTGGTCTCTGACACGACTGGTACCGTTGTCAAAGAAGTTGGTTCGACCAACGGCGCGATCGGCTATGCCGCGACCGGCCAGGTGCCTGCTGGTGGTGCCGCAGCGGTTATCTCGATTGATGGCAACATGCCAAGTGTGGCCAACGTAGAGAGCAATACCTATAAGTTCTGGAATGTTGAGCACATGTACACCAAAGGCAAAGCTACCGGCCTTGCCCAGGCGTTGATTGACTACATGAGTAGCGATGATGGTCATAAAGAGGAAACCACACTGCAGTTTGTGGATCTTTCTCAGATGCAGGCCTCTTCCATCTCGGCCCATAATGCCGTACCCAAACCAGCAGCCTAAACACTGATTTAAGGCAGGTACTGTGTTCATGATCGGACAAGAACAATGAGCACAGTACCATTGCTATCTAGAGCATATTTGCGGGAAGGAGAATGTGGTGCAATATAGCCAGCAACAACATAGCCAGCGCGGTCGCTTGCTCGACCAGCTTGCGCGCATCGTATGTGGTGTCTGTGCAGTCCTGCTCATCGCGGTCATCGTGGCTGTTTTTATCTTTATTGGCTCAAAATCGTTCAGAATCTTTTTTGAAGGCGGGAACGTCAAGACATTTTTTACGGTTGATAATTGGGACCCTACGGGAGCATATGATCCAACCGGGGTCGGTAATCCATCTTACGGGGCATTTGGACTTATTCTTGGCTCAGTAGTTATCACGCTTGGCTCAATTATCATTGTCACTCCGCTGGCGCTACTTACAGCAGTATTTTTTACTGAGATGGCACCCAGGTGGTTGGTAAGCATCCTTAAACCCTTGATCGAGATTTTTACAGGAGTTCCGTCTGTCGTGATTGGTTTTCTCGGTCTGATCATTATTGTGCCAACCCTCTCAAAACTTGTCACGCCTTATCAGAAACAGCTGGGTATTCTCGGAGCCACAGGTGGTTATGGTTGGGGTGCAGCCATTATAGTCCTGGTGATTATGGTCCTGCCTACGGTATTGAGCATCTCGATCGATAGCCTGCGCGCAGTACCGGGGAGCGTGCGTGAGGCAAGTCTCGCGCTCGGCTCAACCCGCTGGCAGATGATGTACAAAGCCATCATCCCATCCGCCGCCAGTGGCCTGGGTACAGCGGTAGTCCTGGGAATGGCGCGCGCCATTGGCGAAACTCTGGCAGTTGCCCTGGTCCTGTCGGGACGATCTCTTCCCCAGAAGTTGTTGTCGCTGGGCGCGTTTTTCCAACCAAACGTCAATGTGACGCAGCAAATAGCGCAGAATTTTGGCGAGGCGGTAGGAACAGTCTCGGAGGACGCCTACTGGACCCTGGCTTTTGTCCTGCTGATCATCTCATTCATCTTCATTTGCATCAGTCGCTATCTGGCGAGCAGGAGTGTCTATAAATGAGCATACAATCAGCAAATCCCTCGCTGCTTTCTTCTGAGGAAGAAGGGCGTCTGGCACGTCAGCAAGGTCTGATTCGTCGTCTGAATAGAAACAATGCTCTTGCGTCGGGCTTGCTCTGGGTGATTACATCCCTGGTCGCGCTGATCTTTATCGCAATCATCCTCAATATTGTCCTGACCGGTTTTTCAGCATTTTTTACCAGCACATTCTATAGCGCCACCACGGCTGGGATTGCTAAGGAGCTGTTTAATTCGTTATACATCCTGGTTCTCAGTGAGATCTTCCTGTTTCCGATCTCACTTGCAGCCGCCATCTTTCTGGTTGAGTATACGCGTCAGGGCATCTTTGTGACCGTGATCCACTTCGCGGCAGAAACGCTGGCAGGCGTGCCTTCGCTCGTCTTAGGCATGTTCGGCTTTCTGTTCTTCTGTATTGATCTGCATATGGGTGTGAGCCGCCTCTCGGGCGCGTTGACCCTGCTCTGTCTGAACTTTCCGTTAGCCCTGCGCCTCTTTGAGGATGCTTTGAGCAATGTTCCGCGCGAACAGCGCGAAGGAGCACTGGCGCTTGGCGCGACCAAGTGGCGTTCGATCTGGACTGTAGTGTTACCCTCGGCTCTGCCTGGGATCATCACCGGCCTGATCTTAACAGCTGGAAAAATCATCGGTGAGGCTGCGGCCTTGCTCTTCACGATGGGCACAAATAATCCAAGTCAGGTATTTACGCTGAATCCGTTGATTGCCAGCGATACACTGACAACTCGTCTCTACTATCTTACCCAACAGGGTATTAACACCAGTGGTTTGAATGCATCGGGCGAAGCCGCGCTAGACTCAGGTATAGCAGCGTCTCTGATCATTTTCTTGCTACTGATAAACATTGTGGCCCGTGTTTTGGGTCGCCGCATCCAACGGAGATTGACAGCCGCTTAGATGCGTCCTGCCAGTAAGTGCTGGATATTCATTCCTTGCCTGGCGTGACGCGATAGAAGTCACCACAGAACTGAGGAGAGCTAACGATGAACACTTCCTTCGAGACTGCGGGAAATGGCCCGGTGCCTGTTCCTGAGAACGCGAGTATTTTCTCACGCAAAGTAGCCCGCAGTGGTCATATCTCGTATGAAGGTCGTCCGTACTTTATCAGCAAAGCTCTGGCCGGGCGTTATATCCGGCTGGTTGTCCTTGCGGATCGCTTGATTGTCGATACCGCTATTCCTTTGCATAAAGAGTATCCACTTGTATAAGATATCACCAGGAAATAACGCTGTGTCCTGACAATGTTGTTCCTGGTAAGAAGGTGTGGCCTGGATACACACCGCGCAGAGATAAAGGAGATCTTATGGACACTCGCCTGAACCAATCATCGCAACAGCCGTTTTTGCCTGCTAAAAAAGGGGCTAAACCGGCAGATGATGCAGACGTACCAGAGGATGGTCAGACTTCAGAGGTACCCGAAAATGTCCTGGCAGCGGTTGAACCGAATCAGCGCTTTGATGCCAGCGCGCCCTTGAAAATCGATGTCAAGAACGTAAACTTCTTCTACGGTCCCAAACAGGCCCTCTATGATGTCAATATTCCCATTCGGGAACGCCAGACGACCGCGTTGATTGGCCCCTCTGGCTGTGGAAAATCGACCTTCCTGCGCACGCTGAACCGTATGAACGACCTGATCCCTGGTACGCGCACCGAGGGCGAGGCATTGATGGATGGCATGAATATCTATGCGCGCTCAACCGATGTAGTGGGCCTGCGCCAGCAAATTGGCATGGTATTTCAGCGCCCTAATCCTTTTCCTAAATCCATCTATGACAATATTGCCTATGGTTTGCAGATCCAGGGCAAGTCACACAGACATATTGAAGAAGAGGTAGAGCAAAGCTTGCGCGGCGCGGCAATCTGGGATGAGGTCAAAGATCGTTTAAAACAGTCCGCCCTCGGCCTCTCTGGTGGCCAACAGCAGCGCCTGTGTATCGCGCGCGCGCTCGCGGTGCATCCAGAGGTGCTTTTGATGGACGAGCCTTGCTCTGCCCTGGACCCGATCGCAACTCTCAAGATTGAGGAGTTGATTACGGAGCTGACAAAAGAATATACTATTGTAATTGTCACGCATAATATGCAACAGGCAGCTCGTGTTTCACAGTATACCGGTTTCTTTTTAAGTGGGAAGTTGATCGAATACGCCCCAACTGTAGATCTATTCAAAAGCCCCACGCGCAAAGAGACCGAAGATTATATCAGCGGGCGTTTCGGTTGATCTTTCTCTGTTGCTCTGGTGAACGCTGGCCAGTGTTCTTTACCTGGAGTGGAAAGGAAGAAGCCGAGGTGCTTGTCGGAGAAAAGGTATGGGCAATAAGATATTGGTTGTAGACGACGAGGCGGTGCTCCTGGAGACTATTGTGTATAATCTAGAACTGGCTGGCTATCAGGTAATTACAGCAGTAGATGGTGGCAGCGCGTTGGAAATAGCTCACCGCGAGAAGCCAGATCTGATGATTCTAGACCTCATGCTACCAGTTATCGATGGTCTGGAGGTCTGCCGCCAACTGCGCCGTGAGGATGATACCGCCGGAATGCTTATTCTCATGCTGACAGCTAAAAGCGAGGAGATCGATAAAGTGGTGGGCCTGGAGGTGGGCGCTGACGATTATGTAACAAAACCTTTTAGTAAGCATGAACTGCTGGCGCGTGTACGCGCGTTGCTGCGCCGCCAGGGCAAAAGCGCGGCAACTGATAACCTGAGCGCGGAGGGCGATGCTACAACCCGGCGTCCGCTGCGTAGCCTCGTCTGTGGCCCGATTGAGATGAATCTGGATGGACGGCGTGTCTATCGCAGCGGCCAGGAACTCGATTTGCAGCCTAAGCAGTACGAGCTTTTGAAATGTTTGATGCAGAATCGTGGCACTGTACTGACGCGTGATCAGCTTTTGCAGAATGTCTGGGGCTATGATTACGCAGGCGATACGCGCACGGTTGATGTACATGTGCGCTGGCTACGCGAGAAACTGGAAGAAGATCCAGCGAACCCGCGCCTGATCCAGACCGTTCGTGGTGTAGGCTATTGCCTGCGCATCTGAAGCCATTGTTGTAGACAAGCCAAGTCCAGCAAGCAGTGATTGAGCCGCAGTCAGCGCAGATCAACCACTGCTTGCTGGACTTTGCTTGCTTTCTCGCTGTTTTCCGGGTATGCTTTGTGAAGAATATAGAAAACAAGCGGATTTATCCGCTGGCCCTGATCTGCCTGGTGCTGGGCGGAGACTGGCTCATAGGAGTGCTAATCTGATGCTGCTCTTGCGTTTGACCGCGCTGGAATGGGTTCTGGGCCGTTTGAACCTTTTGCCTGCACCGCTCATAGATACCCCCCTGGCTCCTGGTATAGCCAGGGCTCTGACCACAGCTTGCGAACTTGGCCTTTTTGACACGCTGAACGAGCGGCCTATGACCCTGGAGGAACTTGCCGAGCGTCTGGAGTGTCAACCTCAAAGACTACGCTTTTTGCTCCATTTGTTGATAGTCGCGGGCTATCTGCGCCTGCGTGGTGGGCGTTATCGCAACCGGGCTATAGCGCGGCGCTGGCTAAGCCGGGAGTCAACGCTGAATATCGCGCCCTATATCATCCACGCTCCCGATATCATTGCCATCTGGGAGCATCTACCGGAGATAGTCAAGACGAATAGCGCCCCTGTGCATATGCCGTACGAGGATGATAGCTCATTGCCGGAGGTGCAGGCCGCGCTGGAACGCCACTATGCTGGTCTGGCCGCGCTGGCGCTGGTGCTGGGACGAGAGCTGGTTTACCGCGCGCGTCTGCCGAAAAATGCCACGCGCCTGCTCGATGTGGGTGGCTCGCACGCGGCCTATAGCGTACTCTTCTGCCGCCGCCATCCACAGTTGCGGGCCACCATCGTTGATCTACCGCCAGGTATAGCCGCCGGGAAACGTACCGCGCAGCAAACTGGTATGAGCGAGCGCCTGGATTTTGTCTGTCAGGATATCGTGCGCGAGGAGTTTCCGCCTGAGTTTGAGCAGAGCTTTGACGTAGCCTGTTACTTTCACATCGCCCATCTGCTGCCAGCGGCAATCAACGAACAATTGCTGGCCCGTGTGGCGCGCTGTCTTCGACCAGGTGGTATGCTCATTTATGTCGATCAACTGACTGACCAGGACCATTTCTCGCACCTGGGAACCGCGCTAGTCCAGCTCATGGGCCTTACAGTTAGCGCCATCGGAGGCACCTGCTACCCCCTGGCAACGGTCAAAGCGTGGCTGGAGGGTGCCAACTGCACTCAGGTACGTGTTCACCGCCTGGCGACGCCAGGCGCAACTATGATCACCGCGCACAAAAACTGATCTCAAACAGCCTGAACCTACTCTGAAATCCTTAGGAGCGTTTTCCGTCTGTACAAGCATTTCTGGAGGCTCTGGAAGCTGCCAGCAAAGTTTCTCCTCCGGGTACGCGCCTGTTCACCTATCGAGGAGGAGATGCTTTTTGCCGGGGAGTCTGGTCGCCGGATGGCATGAGCCTGGCTTCTGGTTCAAGCGATAAAACCGTGCAGGTCTGGCAGGCTATTTAGGGAGAAATTGTCGCGGTAGCCTTTTATAAACACCCGGTTGAATGTAGTACAGATGATGGAAAAGGACTGGTATGTGACAACCAGTCCTTTTCTGTATATATATGGAGCGAAACAGGCTTAACGGGTACGATAGTAGCGACCGGAGACGCTACTCCAGAGGGCAACGATCATAGCCGCGGCAATCAGGGTACTGACAATCGGCACGCCTTCGATGGTGGGTTCGCCCTTGATACTGAAATGGAAAAAGCCAACGATGAGAAAAATGGCGAACAGTCCAACCATGATAGAACCAATGATGCCATCAGGTGCGCGGCGTCCAGCTATCAACTCACCCAGAAATCCGACGATTGCTGCGATGATCAGCCATACAATGAACTGGATAACGGTTAAAGTCATAATATTTCATTCCTCCATGAACGGAGAGATATTCTCCGTGTATAACTGCTTAGTACACGTTTCAGCGCCACCAAAGGACTTAACTCATGGGCTGGTCTCTGTATCGCCAGGACTAATGGCACAGGAGTATACATAGAGAAGTGAACATGAGTTTATCGAGGGGGATTGTATAGTGGCCTTAGGGTTTTTCTTAAGGTGAGAGAAAAAACTGATACATAAGAAAAAAGCCCAGGGAGGGAAGAAAGGCAGTGCGGATTACCTTTCTGGGTCCGCAAAGACATATAGCAAACATGGTTTCCATTGACAACTTAAAGGTAGAAAAGAGGAGGAAGAAAGATGAGAGCACAGCTTCAATTGGCTATCGATACCCTGACGCCCAGAGAGGCATTGACCCTGATAGAGCAGGTGTCTGCTTCCATTGATCTCATTGAAGCAGGTACCCCATTTCTCAAGCGCTTCGGTCTGGGAGTCCTGGCACAGTTTCATCAGGTAGCTCCTGAGAAACTACTCGTGGCGGATATGAAGTGTATGGATGCTGGAGCGTATGAAGCGGCTATCGCTTTCGATGCAGGGGCAGATATCGTCACCATTCTTGGGTGCGCGCCTGACGAAACGCTTCTCGCCGCCCTCAAAGAGGCCAGGAGACGCCAGCGCCATATTCTGGTCGATCTGATTGCGGTCGCTCATCCCATCCAGCGAGCACAGCAGCTTGAACGGTTGGGGATCGACTATATTGGGGTGCATACTGGACTGGATCAGCAGGCACAAGGGCAGACCCCGCTTGCCATGCTCAAAGAGATCCGAGCCGCCGTTCAGACTCCTGTGGCTGTTGCAGGAGGCATCAATGGAGAGAGTATCAATGCTATTGCGGCGCTTGATCCAACTCTTATTATTGTTGGTTCGCATATCACTCAGGCATCCGATCCGGTTGCTGTTTCCCTGGCCTTACGTAAGAGTCTGGACCGGCAGCAGCAGAGGGTCCAGCCAGTCGGGTAAGAAGTGGGTATGAGAAAGAGAGAAAAGAATGGAAGCGGCACCAACCGTCATAGATGCTATTCTTCAGGAGAATCTGCAAGTTCTCAAACAGATTGATGCATCCCTTCTGCAGAGGCTTCTCGAACTGTTGTCTCACGCTTCGTCCATTTTTGTGTGCGGCAAGGGACGCTCCGGCTTCATTGCACGATGCTTCGCGATGCGGCTCATGCATTTAGGACTCAGAGCCTATGTTGTCGATGAAACCATTACGCCAGCTATTGGGCCTGGAGACGTGCTGATTGCCTGTTCAGGCTCTGGGGAAACCGAGGAGACGTGTCTGGCAGCTGAGAAGGCGAACAGAATAGGCTCACAGGTTATTGCCATCACCGCAGAGGCCGGGTCACGGCTCACACAGGTAGCATCTCTAAGCGTTGTGTTGTCTGCCCCGCATAAAAATAGCGTGGCCACGAATGGGATCTCTCTGCAATACGCGGGTTCCTTATTTGAGCAGAGTACCCTGCTTTTCTGCGATGGCATCATCTTGCAGGAGATGCAAGCAAGACAGAGCACCTGTGCAGAATTAGCCAGTCGCCACGCAAACCTGGAATAACAAGCTTCAGCGAGAGACGCAACTCGTGCGTTTCCAGTACTCATCCGCATAGATGAGGCGAAAACTGGGACCTTTCCAAGAAGCCTGGTTAGTTTTGCCTGGCCTGACAGAGTCCTTGCGCACATGCGCACTCGTGCGCGTTGTCGCCATCCATGCAGGTGAGTTCTAGCATTTCGACAAGTCAATTCAAGAGAGAAAAGGCATATAACAACCATGACACAGAAAATGAAAGCCGCCGTGGTTCAAGCATGTGGAGAGCCACTGTGTCTGAATGATGCGCGCAGAGTCATTGCCGCTGCCGAGAAGATGGCAATGGAAATAAACCAACCGATGAATATAGCAGTGGCTGATGCAGGAGGAAATGTCGTTGCTCATGTCCGTATGGATGGAGCCTGGATTGGGAGCATTGATATTTCCATGAAGAAAGCGTTTACCTCACGGGCCTTCGATATTGCCACAAAAGATCTTGCTACACTCTCGCAACCTGGTGGCCCCTTTTTTGGCATCCATGCTTCCAACGATGGTCGCATCATGATCTTTGCAGGAGGCATTCCCCTCCAACGAGATGGAGTTATTGTTGGAGCAATAGGGGTCAGCGGCGGTTCTGGCGAACAGGACCACCAGGTAGCAGAGGCAGGCGCACAAGCTTTTTAGTACGCCAGCCGCACGTAAGCAATTCCTATGGCAAAGCAATAGTTGCTGTGTGTCTATGACGATTGTCTGACACAAATGCGCGCTATTCCACTTCAATAGCGTTGGTAGATTGGCTGAAGGTTCAGACGCAAATCCTGGGTTGAGACCCCCTTGTCCGAACTTTCAGCCAAAGATAGATGCTCTAGTTTATCGGGAGAGGCTGTTTGTTGTTGACCCGATTTCAGTGAGTCAGTGAATTGAGAGGGATAGACCTTTTCTGAGTTGGTGAAAAGAAAGACGGATTCTCAAATGGAAAATGGTAATGGTGCTCTCCTCGATAGTATGGTACATGTGGGGAAATGAAGCCGTCTGGATGGCCACTTTGCTCTTTTGCGAGGCTGCTACTGTTCCCGTTGGTGTACATAAGGGCAAATGCGAAAGTTATACTGTTCAGCTTTATGCCGCCCAACATGCCTGAAAGGCTGATCTCCACTGCTGAGTAGTTCCACTCTGGGAAACGTACACATCAGACACTCCAAGCGCCGGAGAGACTGGTTCCGACTGCTGAGTATTCTCAGGATGAGAAACGAACTCAAAAGGGACGGAAGTGGTTTTTTCCGTCCGCTGAAACTTGCTGTACTCGTGGAGTGGCTTAAATGGCTGGTTTGTGGTCCGCTCTGCCCGCTGTGTTTTGCTGCATCTCGTGACTTTCGCTGCCGGATTTTTTATTCTTCTGTGAACGAGTTGTCAAAGGTCGTTTTTTCGTATACCTCTGCAACAGAGAACTGCACGCCCAGGCTTGTCAACTCTATCGTATCATTGTGTGTGAAGTTGCGCATAATCCAGTAGTCTGCTTCGCGTCGATAAAGCTGTACTCTCATAATCTTAGTGTCAATGAAGAGGATTTCTTGAACCGATGGCATATTTTGATACAAATCGGCTTTAATGCCTCGGTCGCGTGCTTTCGTGCCAGGAGACAGTACTTCAGCGACTACCGAAGGATAGCGGATAACCTTTGTTGCATGCCGATCTCTCCGATCACAGCTTACTGAGGTATCTGGGCAAAGGCAGTTTTCTTCTCCATCCAATTCGATATACACATCCGAGTTATACGCAATGCACGGTCGTTTGCGTAGTAGTTCTCTAAGGATACCTGTCAAATTTGCTCCGATAATAGAATGATCAGGCGATCCCCCTGTCATCATGTAGGGATAGCCATCAATCAATTCATAGCGGTGTTCAGGATCGCTTTCCAAGAGGGTAAAGAACTCCTCAAGGCTGATTTTTTCCTGGTGCTCATCGTGTTGAATTACCATTGGTTTTTCTCCCTGTCGAGCGGAATGCTTGCCTCATACGTCGGTTTCATTATACCATAGGCTGGTTATGCTCCCTATAGCTTTGCCATTTTTATTTTAACCTTTTGAGGGCGTTTCTTAACTCCCCAAAACGCTTCAATGGAGAACTGAACCTGTTCGTATTGGGCCTCATACCATTTGAAGCCCTTGGGGGAGCCGTATTCACCCTGTTCGGGAGAGATGAAGCTTGTTGTTGACCCGATTTCAGTGAGTCAGTGAATTGAGAGGGATAGACCTTTTCTGAGTTGGTGAAAAGAAAGACGGATTC
>JBEVTI010000071.1:0-24600 GCA_041156125.1 Candidatus Paraktedonobacter carboxidivorans | reverse complement strand
GCGGCCAGGCCGCTCACCAGCCACACAAGCAGGTGCGAGGCGCAAGAGGCGCCGAGGAGTCCAGAAGAAGCGTTCGCCAACGGTAGCCAATTTTTCTGAAGCAGCACGAGCGCGTTGTCCCCACAAACACCTGGGAAAAGGGCTTGCCTGCGGCATGAGCAAAAGATACATATGCGACTCATAAACGCAAGGGAACTGCCGTTGTGTGGCTATCAGGCCTTGGGAAGGTGTTGGGTGAGAAATGCGAGCGCGACCTCGGCAACTTCGCGCCAGCCGTGGTCGATGGTCAGTGAGTGGCCACGATCGGGTATCTCGTGGATCTCAGTCACGGCGGCATTCCTCTCCTGTTGCTTATAGGAGGCGTGGGCAATTGCCCAGGGAACCGTATTGTCGTGTTCGCCGGAGAGGATCAACAGCGGTCCACGCTCTGGATTTTTTGTATCGACCTGTGCTTCTGTCCACGGATTGAGGTTGGCGGTAGCTGCCTGGAAAAGCGGTATGCCAGAGCCAGCCACCGAGTACTTCTCGTATAACGTGTGGGCTTCGCTCTCATCTACGACGTTGGCAAAGGCAAAACGAAACTGCTCATAGGTAAGCGCAACCGCGCGAGTGTAGTTCAGCGGATTGCTCAGTACCGCTGACGAGGACTTGAGTGCCGAGAGAGGCAACGGCAGCACTCCACGGAAGGGAGCCGGATCAATCGCGACTGTGGCAGCGGAGACGCCCTCACCAGCCAGGCGTTGCGCGATCAATCCGCCAAAAGAATGGCCGATAATACCTGGCTTCATCTTGAGCTGGCTAATGGCGTCAACGTAATGATCCGTGACTTGCTTGATGCGCTTGTGGGCAAAGACCTCCGGGTCTTGCTTTGCCTCTTCGATAGTATCAGGATCATCTGGCCAGATAGGAGCTAGCGTGGTATAACCCTGCTCCTCAAAGAATGGACGCCACTGATCCCAACTGCTAGAGAGCAGCCAGAGACCATGGACAAACACGATTGGCTGCAAGCCCGAGTTGTTAGCACGCTCGATCTCTGCCTGTTCATGGATGGTGAAAACTGCCATGGTGCGTTCCTTTCCAAATGCGTTCAAATGCCTTCGACAGAGCATTGACTGCGATGAAAAAAGACATTTCTTGCATGCTCAATATGAATGTGTTTCTGAATAAAAGTAGAAAGCAGCTAATAAAACCTCGATACAAGCAGCGTCATATTTTATTTGTACCACAGGGAAAGCCACCCGTCAATCAGTATTTTTCTGCCTGCCGGGTAATGAAACTGTGGGGACAGAGTCTTTCTTCCCTTCATAATGTGGTATATTTGTTCTTGAATGAACTGTTGATGAGCCACATTTTATGTCAAGTATTATGGAAAGAATGGATGCTTGATGCCACCTGTAATTCGCCAATTAATGCCGCGTGATTTTCCTGCTGTGGACCCTTTGTTAATTGCCGCCTATGGCTCTCCCACGAGTATGCTGGATGAGCTTGCGCGTTATTATCGCCTCCAACCCGATGGCTGGATAACGGCCTTGCGCGATGAAAGACCTGTGGGCATGGGTGGCGCACTCCTCTATGGCGCGCATGCCCGCATCGGCCTGATGGCAGTTTCGCCAGAATTGCAGCAGCAAGGGATTGGCGCGACTATTATGCGACATTTACTGCAATGGAGCGTTCAGCATGGAGCAACTACAATTCTGCTCGATGCCACTCCTGCCGGAGCGCCGCTCTATACAAAGCTTGGCTTTGCCCTTGAGGATACCGTCAGTGCCTATATCCAGAAACAGTCGTATACAGCGAGTGATGCCCTCACAAATGACACAAGACAGTTGCAAGCAGAGGAACTTCCCGAGGTCATAAAATATGATGCAGGGCGACTTGGCGTTGAGCGCGTGAGAGTCTTAAGCGCTTATTACGAGGAATTTGCCGGGCGCACATTTGTGGCACATGATGGTCAGGGAAAGATCGCGGGGTATCTGATTGCGCAGCGCGAGCGCCGTCTTGGTCCATGGGTGGCAGATACGCCGGACATAGCCCGCTCACTTCTCCAGCACGCCCTGCGCCTCCCATTTGCCTGGTCGCCTATGGTGCTGGTCCCTGACTGCAATCAGGCCGCGCAGCAGCTTCTCAAAGAGGCCGGTTTTCTGCCGGGACGCCAGTGGCAATCGATGCACCTCGGCGGAACGCCCAATCTCCAGCACCGTCAATGGCTGTACGGATACGCGAATTTCTACTGCGGCTAAGGCACGAGGTACAGGTAGCACGCCGGGACAGAACGAGATCTATGGGACTGAGCAAACCAGGCTGCGCGGGCGAGGCAAAAGACTTTTGTAGCGCCCCGGCAAAGAGCAAGCTGAGAGAAGAATTTTTCGCGCATCTATGGTAATCTGTTTATGCTTGTGACATGCCTGGCTTTCAGGTAACGTTTAAGCAGAGCCTCGTCCACACACGCAAGAAGATGGACTGTTGTTGTCCACGCCTGAGTCATTGGAGGTAAAATATGCACACTCGCTTTGAGGGCAGGGAGTCTGACTCCCCGTATATAGAGGCCGTCTGGCGCGGGCAGGCTGGCAGAGATTACGCGCCCGTCTGCCCGGCCTCTAACCGCTGGAATCTGCTCTTTCTCAGGCAGAACGGCAGGGTCAAAGTCACCGTGGTGGGACCATTGACCAGGGCCACCCCTGTCAGCCAGGACGAGGGGACTGAGTGGTTTGGCGTGACTTTTCAGCGTGGCACCTTTCTGCCCTCTGTGTCTATCAGAAATCTCCTGGATGAGCAGGCCACTTTACCGCTCGCCGCGCAAAGATCCTTTCAGCTTGCTGGCTCCAGCTTCCAATTTCCTGACTACGAAAATGTCGAGACGTTTGTCGAGCGGCTGGTGCGCAAGGATTTGCTGATTTCTGATCCGCTCGTCAAGGCAGTCTTAGCTGGCCAACCTCCAGAGGTGTCAACGCGCACGGTGAGACGGCGTTTCCTACTGGCAACCGGGCTAACGTACAAGGTCATTGCGCAGATCGAACGCGCACACCTGGCCGCGCATCTCCTGGAACAGGGCGTTTCGCTCCTTGATACCACGTACCAGGCTGGCTATGCCGATCAATCGCATATGACCAGGTCACTCAAGCATTTTATAGGCTCCACACCTGCCCAAATCGCCCAGATCAAAGAAGCTGACATAGCTGTCCATTTTATTCAAGACAAAATCCTTTTGCCGGGTTATGATGGAACTGTTGAAAGTTCCTAACTGATAATCCTGATAAAAGGAGTAGACCTTGAGAAAAGTCATTTCATTTATGCATGTCTCACTCGATGGCTTCACGACAGGGCCAAATGGAGAATTGGAGTGGGCTATCGTTGACGAAGAGCTTAACCCCTATGCCGATGAGCTCTTTAAAGGCGTAGACACAGCTCTCTATGGGCGTGTCACTTATCTGGGAATGCAGAGCTATTGGCCAACGGTGCTCACGAACCCGGAGGCCACGCCACGCGAGTTCGCCCACGCTCGCTGGGTCGAGGATATCTCTAAAATCGTCTTTTCAACCACGCTTGCGCGCGCGGAATGGAAGAATTCACGGCTGATAAAAGACCAGATCCCGCAAGAAATCGCCGCGCTAAAACACCAGCCTGGCCGCGATCTGATGATCTTCGGCAGCCCCCACCTGACCCACACGTTTATCCACATGGACCTGATTGATGAATACCGCCTCTTCCTCAATCCAATCGTCCTGGGTGGCGGCACCCCACTCTTTCAAGATATCAAGACCTGGACAAAGCTGAAGCTACTAGACACAAAGACCTTCCAGGCAGGAGTAATCGCACTTCATTATCAGGCAATCAAGCAATAACTGATGCTCATCAGAGCAACAGATCTGCTCAGTCTACAGGCTCTAATGAGTCATCACTGATTGTGATACCGTTGGCGAATTGGTTTTCCGCGCTCAGAATGATCTGCCCTTCATGCTCAGGGTGAGCACGCATTTGGCATTCGCCTACGGTATCTGATTGTGCCAGGGAAATACACATTTGTCCTTTACCTGTGCCGCAGGCAAAGCCCTTTTTCCAGAGTTTTTGTAGATAAGGCGCGCCTTATCTACAAAAACTCTTGCATGCCTCAGGGGTGAGGAGGTAAAAGCCTCAAATTTGTCTCTAATCCGCGATGAGTTTAGGACCCCATTGGTGTCATTATAGATGAAAGGGGACCGAGATCTCAAACTGCTCGTAGCTCAAATGGGCAGTTTCTGAACAATTGAGTTGTTCCCAGGATTAGAAATTGAAAGAATACGCACGGATGAATACTGTATCAACAGCTTTGTTGAAGAATAAGCGCGCTGTTATCTTTGGCGCGGGCGGGGCCGTGGGAACGGCAGCCGCCAGAGAGTTCGCGGCTCAGGGAGCTACGGTCTTTCTCTCGGATCACACCCTCAATACGATCGGGCGCGTTGCTCAAGAGATTCAGCAGGAGGGCGGCGTGGCCTATGCCGCGCAGGTGGATGCGCTTGATGAGCAGGCAGTGCAGGCCTATTTCGCCTACATAGCACAGCAAGCAGACAGCATTGACATTCTCTTGAATGTAATGAGTCCCGCGCCAAAAGACTATGGTAACGGGACAAACACCATGGAGCTGCCCCTTGAGCAGTTCCTGTTACCACTGACAACCCTGGTGCCATCGCAATTCATTACGGCGCGTGCAGCGGCGCACTATATGGTAGAGCAGCATGCAGGAGTGATCCTCTTTGTAACAGCGCCCCTCTCCAATGGTCGCACGCCAAACGTCACCGCTATTAGCGCGGCCTTTGGAGCCATGGAGGCTCTGGCGAGGTGTCTTGCCACGGAACTGGGACCTGCCGGAGTTAGAGTACTTGGCATTAGTTCGGGACCCATGGTGGAGAGTAGAACGATCCAGCAAGGCATCGAGAAGGTCATCAACACGCTGGGAGTCTCGCAAGAGCAAGTCGTGGCCAGGTTTGAACAGGCCACGCTCCTGAAGAGTCTCCCGACCGTCGCCGATACGGCACGGCTGGCTGCCTTCCTGGCCTCAGATGGGGCGCGAGCCATCACTGCTACGCTTATCAATGCGACAAGCGGTAGCGTGATTAGCTGATTTCCCCTGAGCGCAGGGCAAGCAACCGCAGGCCATGCTGATAGTCAGAGTAGAAGCTCAAACAGAAAGGGTGGGTGGGAAAGCAAAGGGCGCGAGGCTGGACAGTTCGAGGAACATGACCAGGCTAGCAATCTGCTCGCCCACTACATCCAGGACCATCAGACCAAAGAGTTGATAGGCATCTGCTCCGACCTCTCTGCGGTAGAACGCGCAAGCAGGGCTACCATTGGCACGCGTCGGCAGCAGACGCCATTGTCTGTCAGCAATAAAGACCCTGAGCGAGAATGCTGTGGCAATGTCTGCGCGGCCCAGGAACCAGGCGGGAATCGGCGGCATAGTAAACCAGGCATCCTCGCGCAGCAACGCGACGAGTCCAGGGATGTCCGTCTGCTCCCACAGGACCATATAGCGCTCAAGGAGATCCTGCTCCTGGCAAGGCTGCGCGAGTTCAACCTCGTCTTCCTTGTGAAACTTGCGCAAGGCGTGCCTGGCACGCTGCAAGGCGGAATTGACGGCAACCACGGAGAGGTCGAGCCACGCGGCCACTTCGGCTGCTGGCCACTCCAGTACCTCGCGCAGGAGCAGAATAGCCCGCTGCACTGGTGTCAGGCGTTGAAGCGCCACCAGAAAGGCCAGCGTAAGATGCTCACGCTTGAGCGCGCGATCTTCTGGATCAGTCTGCTGATCGGCGAGTAGATCATCTGGGAATGGCTCCAGCCAGATTGGCTCGCGCTGCCGTTGCGCCGCGGGATCTCTGGGATCACCCTGCGGCTGCGTGTCTGTTGGCAAGAATCGCTTTGGCACACGCGTAAGCATATTGAGGCACAGATTGGTAGCAATGCGGTACAACCAGGCCCGGTACGAAGCTGGACTCACAAGGGTCGCGCGTTTCTCCCAGGCCCGCAAGAGGGTCTCTTGCACGAGATCCTCAGCATCCTGGAACGAGCCCAGCATCCGATAGCAATGCACAAGCAATTCACGCCTGTAGGGTCCCACCAGGCTCGCGAAAGCCTGCGAATCGCCCTCCTGAGCGGCAATTACCAGTGCAGTTTGGGTTGGAGTCTCCATGGCGATCCCTTCTCTTCTTCTCTCGTCTTACAACAGTTTAATCAGGTTCTATTAACAAGAGGTCAACAGCACGACATCTCTATTATAAAAGATTAGTAAAATATTAGCAAGAAAATTTCATCTCAACTCCACCGGAAGTTCACGCCATCGAGATACACGTCTAGGGATCTGCTGCACTATCCCCATCCAATTGCACAGCTACTGCCAGTTTGGTTCCTGCATCCTGTACTGGTTTGAACTTTTGGGTTTGATTAAGATCCTCTGTAGCGCCATCAGAGCTAAAGTCAATGGAGTGGACATGCCCAGCGGAAATCTCGCCCTTGAGATGTAATGTGTGCCATGTATTTGTCGCCAATTGCTGGCTCAGGCCGGGATTTTGCCAGCCACTTCCTGTCCACAGACGCCAGGGAAACGCTGTATCCTGCGAAGTAATACCTGCACCGATGTGTTCCCATTGAACGGCCCACTCCCACCGCTCTCCATTGAGCCATTTGTTCATTGTAAATTCAAGAGCCTGAATAGGAGCTGTTGTATTGGTATTACTAGGGAGGTGGAAAGAGAGACTCAAGTCAAAAGTGGTAGCTGTATTTGCTGGATCTAGATTCCTGTAAGCCTGGACGCCAACATAGGGACTTCCGCCGGTAAGTGAAACCTCCAAAGCCTGATCGCTATCCAGGCTTGGATGAGAGACATTTGCGATAGTCCCTGTTGCACTTCCTTGATGACCATTCTTGTCAATGAAGATTCCCCACTGCGAACCATCATTTTCCAGATTCGTAAACCCAGAGGTAGGACCGGGATTTTGTGCGTTGGCTGTTGCAGTCGCCGCAGTGTTAGCCTGAACCTCGCTAGTAGCTGTGGCATAGAACTGGGATCGAGCTGTGGCAACGGAATTGGTAGCGGCCTGGGTCTGCTCCCTGGCGTTGGTCGTGGATGTAGGAGTGGAAATAGGAGGCTTCTGGTTGAAGAATGTACAGCCGATTAGTATCCCAACAATCAGTAGTAGTGATATACCACCAATCAGCCAGGAACGTGGCCGGAGACGAGAGGGAGAGGAGTTAGTAAGATTTGGATTCTGGATGCGACGAGTATTTTTAGCTATCTGGGTCGTTGTTATGATCTGGCTGGTCGGAGATGGCAAGGCGGAAGCCACCTGAGGCTTTCTCAGAGGCGCTCCACAGGCGGGGCAAATTTCGTTGTTTTCAGTATTGTCCTGGCCAGAGTTGGAATTTTTCATGCATTTTCTCCTTTGACTTTACTCATGGACAATCTAATTCTGGCGTGCAGAAGTGTAACTCAAACTGGTAGGGGCGCAGGTTTGGGGGTGAGAGATGATACGGTTTGGAAAAAAGCTCAAAGAGTGCTTTTTCAAAGAGCTGATGAGTGTATCCTACCTACCTTAACAAGCAGGTAGACGCTTTTTTTCTCCAGGTAATAGACTGGAGGTATCCGCTCATATTCGTATCCATTCAGCATGAGTCGCTCTCTCTGAGGCCTGGGCCTCACGACTCTTCAGATCACACGAAAAGATCTTTTTCCTTCTCTAGCAGAATATTACCATATTTATCAATAATTTACAAGTAAAAAATGTTCAATGCATAGATAGCTCTTGCATCGCTAAGTACCGCTGTTTTTACTTTCTCACAAACACACCAGGATAAATATTTACATCTCTGCGGTCAGAAAGGATGGATACCGTCGCATAGATAGCTGAAAAGTAAGGTGTAGTTGGTAGAAAAGCGCAAAAAAGTGTCTACTAAAAGTGGTAACAAAAGCAAAGCATCTTTTCTCACCAGGCATTCCATTTTTGGCGTAACAAAAAAGAATTAAGTCTTAAGAGATACTATCCAGGGGTCTTGAAAGGAAGGCGATTTATGGAAGAGACAATTTATCTGGAACTCTCGGAAGAGGCCGGCGTTGCCCATAAATTCTACGAGGTCGTGACTACCGAGACTCAGGTGCGCATTCGTTACGGGCGCATCGGCGATGTGGGCCAGGCGCAGACGAAGGATCACGCTAGCCCGGACCTGGCGCGCAAGTTCGCGCAGAAAAAGGTGCGCGAAAAGCTCAGTAGCGGTTACGCGCATGCGGTCATGGGCCAGCGCCAGAAGCGTTCGGTGACGCGGCGGCAGATTGTTAGCCAGCACTCAACAGCCAATCAGGCACCCGTCCTCTGGAAATTTGCCTCTGGCCATTCCGCTTTTGGCGTCTTTATCGACGAGCAAAACTGCTGGGTCGGCAATCAGGCTGGCCATATCTTTGGCCTTGATCACAGCGGCAAGGTGCAAGCACAGTTCAGCCTGCCCGAGGGCGTCAAATGCCTGGTCGCGGACGATATCTGGCTCTATGCCGGTTGCGACGATGGTAATGTCTACGACCTGAGCGGCAAGATTCCGCGCGTCTCCTATCAAATTGCTCCCGATGTAGATATCTACTGGCTCGATATTCTCCATGGCTCCCTGGCTGTCTCGGACGCGGCTGGACGCGTGGCACTGGTCAACCATGAGGATGAGTCCGAGTGGATGAAAAAGACCGAGTTTAATAGCGGCTGGATGGTGCGCTGTAGCGAAGAGGGCGTCTTCCACGGCCATTCAAGCGGCGTGACGATGTATAACAACGTGGACGGCACGCGCGCCTGGCATCAGCACACACGTGGCTCCGTGCTCTTTGGCTGGCAGGAAGCGGGTATGGTTTACGCTGGTACTTCCGATTGTAAGATCTATAGCTTTACTAAAACCGGTCAGCCCTCTACGATCTATAACTGCGATAGCGCCATTTTCTCCTGCGCTACCGCCGAGAACGGTAAATATGTCTTCGCCGGCGATAATCACTCTTCCATCTATTGTTTCAACCAGGATGGCCAGCGCCTGTGGAAGTTGGGTACTGGCTGCGGCTCTGCTTATTCAATGCAGTACTTGAATGAGCGCGTCTATATTGTGACTACTGATGGACACTTGAGTTGTATCGATGTCAGTGACGCGGCCATCCAGGCAGCTCAGGCTGGTACTCTGCCCCAGGCGCTCCAGGTCAAAGCGCCGCCAGTAGTCGCTACACCTGCTCCCACAACCCTCGAAACCACTGCCAACGCTGGCACTGGCGTGATTCTCGCATGCTTCCGCGACGGTTCGCGTCTACGCATGCGCGTCGTCACCCCTGGCTACGATGCACACCAGCGCGTGCAGTTCCCCCAGAATATCCGCGTCGAACACGCCCGTTACGTCGTTGACGAGATCCGTCCCGCGGCCCGCGGCGACTTCTATCGCACTTACGGCAATATCCGCCGCCTGGTAGAGGAATAAAGCTCCAGCGCAGTTGAGCAGGCGTCTCTTTGCGGATATCGCTTACCCCTGAGAAATTATCTCAAAAAGGGTCAAAGCGAAAGATTCGCAGGGAGAGTAGTTAGTCCCGCGAGAAAAGCTTCCAGACCCATCTGGAAGCCACTCCGGGGCTTCTGCTCACCAAAAATTGCCGCACGTTAAGTTGAGTGAACCCATGCAAGAAAGCCCATAAGGCAACGGCGATACTCGGTGCTCTTTCTGCCGAGGGCTTCTCAGACAGCTTGCGCATAGAACTGATGGTTCATGGCATCGATGGCATCGTGATTGGGCCAGGATCAGTTGTCACGTCGATCTGGGACAAAGCAGAACAGGTAGATATTTCCGCATATCAGAATACCGAATATATCCAGGCTGTAGAGACATATCGCACATACATGATCGAAAGTGGCGTAAGGGGTATACACCTGAACGCCTCGGTGAGGTCATCTGGCGAGCCTTAACAACTCCTCATCCTTCAGTCAGATATGGATATGCAGCCGTGCCACGTCCGTTTTTCAATTGGATCATCCCTCGACTGCTTCCCAAACGGCGTATTAATGCCGTGATAGCCAACAATTTGGGATTGAAGCGCCCGTAACGAGCTGCAAGGGGAAACAACGTTTGCTGCGCTTATAGTAGAACCAACGCAGACTCGGCAACTGAATACCGAGTATCTCTTGTTATTTGAAATATTTCAAATAATTATTGAGTGCAAGAATGATCTGTGGCTGGTATATCCATCGTTTGTTGATCACCCATTGCCCGGAAAGACATCAAATCCGTTGCTATTCACCTCGACGACCGTGATGGTGAGAGTCAGATGGGGAGTGGTCGCAGTGACCAGGGTAAATCTGCCTCCGCTGCTAAAGACCACATCTACGCTCTGGCCGGGTTGCAGGGTCAGATCAGGCTGCCGCAATTGCGTGGGGATTGCGCTCGTGCTTGTCGCGGCAGAGACATAGAGTGTCTGCGCGCCATTATCTGAGGCGTTGCTTATATGCAGTTTGTCGTCTGTAAAGATGCTCATCTGCGCCGGGGAAAAGCCCGCTCGCGTGACTTCCAGGTGTGGCTGGATAGCGTAGACCGTTGTGCTGGCAGAGATAAAACTTTCAAAGATAATGAACAGCACAATGAAAAGTACGACGCCAGCAGCGTACAGGCCAATCTTCCGCTTCTGCTTAAGCGCGAAGATACCCAGCAGAGCTAGAACGATGCACGCAAGCATAATCGCGCCTACCGCGACCATCTCTGTTATGTAAAGCTTCAGTTCATCCGTGGGAAGGCGTATGGCGATCTGGGTGTTGTAAATGGAAATCATCACCATGAGAAAAATCAGCGCGCAAATCAGCAACGGTCCCGCGGCTAGGGTTGCCCAGAACGAACGGGCCAGTAAAGATGGGGACTCTGAGTTCATCAGTCTCAGAGCAAAAAACGTGAGGATTTGCGCCTTTGCGCCAGCTGCTGGAGCTTTTCCACTTGAGCCAGGTCATCCTGGGAGTCAGTGTGATTGAACATACTTTTCTCATTCTCTGTGTCTGAAATGCAGCATTTGTTGTCCCTCTGCTTTTCCCCATTCCAGACCAGAATGTTTTTCTTTTGTTGTTCTAGCATGACTTATATTTGGAGTGCTTACAATGAAATACGTCACTATTTTACCCATATGATGCATGGGCCAGGGTTCCGATACCCCGCTTGACTCTACCTTAAGCCCGATGTTATGCTTCTTAGAAAGTTGCGCGGAGGGATTTATGAGCGAGCAAAGCGAACATTTCGAGAACATTCTTAATCTGGTGCCTGAGTGGGATGAGCACAAGGTGGCGGTCATACCTCTGGCCGGGGGCATTACCAATCAAAATTATCGCGTGGATATTGGTAGCGAGAGCTTTGTGTTGCGCGTGGGTGGCAAGGGAACGCATCTGCTGGGCATCGATCGCGCACACGAGCGAGCCTGCACGGCTATCGCGGCTGAGCTTGGCATTGGGGCCGAGGTGATCTATTATCATGCCTCGCTGGAAAAACAGGTGCTGGTGACGCGCTTTATCGCTGGCACAAATATTTCCCCGGAGCTGGCGGCTGAGCCAGAGATGTTGCGGCGGATTGTCGCGACTGTGCGTCTCTATCACCAGGGTCCGGCCTTTCCGGGTACTTTTTCTCCGTTCGCGACTGTGCGTGCTTACCATCAACTGGCGCTCGCTCAGGGGGTCGCTTTGCCTGAGACGCTACCACTGGTCTTCGAGTTGCTGGCACGGATCGAGGAGGCGCTCGGTCCTCTCCAGCAGCCGCGCCCCTGCCATAATGATCTGCTGGCCAGCAACTTTATCGACGATGGCCAGAGCATACGAGTTGTTGATTGGGAGTACGCGGGCATGGGCGATCGGTTCTTTGATCTGGGTAACTTCGCGGTCAATCAGTCCCTGACTGAGCAGCAATGCCTGTTATTGCTTGAACTCTATTTTGGCGAAGTTCGCTCCGCTGATCTTGCCCATCTACACCTGATGCGCCTGGCCTCTGATTTGCGCGAGTCGTTCTGGGGCTTCCTGCAACTGGGCGTCTCCGAACTCTCTTTCGATTATTACGAGTATGCCCTTCACCATCTGACACGCTTCCTGCATAATGCCGATACGCCCGCCTTTGCGCATTGGCTCCAGGATGTGCGAGCGTGATATTTAGCTTCGGGAGATTATTTGCATGCACACTTCCGCTAGAGTCGTGATTATCGGCAGCGGCATCGCTGGCTCAAGTATCGCTTACCACCTGACCCGGCTGGGCTGGGACGATGTGGTGGTACTGGAGCAGGGCGCGTTGAGCAGTGGCACGACCTCGCACGCGCCTGGTCTGGTTGGACAATTGCGCTCGTCCGTGAGCCTGACGAAGATGCTGATGTACAGCGTGCAACTCTACAAAGAGCTACGCGTGGACGATCAGCCGGGCTATTTTGGCGTGGGTAGTCTGCGCCTGGCCTCTTCCCCGCAGCGGCTGGAGGAGCTAAAGCGCCAGGCAGGCTTCGCGCTCAGCGTGGGACTTGCCGCGGAACTGCTGGGTCCACGCGAGGCTCAGGAGATGTTTCCGCTGCTGAGCCTGGAGAACGTGGCGGGCGCGCTCTATCTGCCGGACGATGGCACAGCGCGCGCTCCCGTACTGACCCAGGCGCTGATTAACGCGGCTCAGGCGGGCGGCGCGACCTTCTATCCGCATAGCGCTGTGACTGGCATTGAGGTTCAGCAAGGACGTGTGCAAGCGGTTGAGACCTCGCGGGGGCGCATCCAGTGCGAAATTGTTGTGGCCGCAACGGGCATCTGGTCCCCGCGCATCGGACGCCTGGCGGGCGTGAGCATTCCACTCCTGCCGATGCAGCATCAATATGTACTGACAGATACCCTACCCGCGCTCGCCCATAGTGAGCGCGTACCCAATCTACGCGATCCCGACAAGCTAATCTATTATCGCCAGGAGGGCCAGGGCTTGATCCTTGGCGGTTACGAACGCGATCCCGCTGCTTTCGCTGTAGACGCAATTCCCGCTAACGCCAATCCCACCGTCCAGCCCTACGACGAGGCGCGCTTCGCCAGCCTGCTCGCGGCGGGTATTGAGCGCGTGCCGAGCCTGGGCGATGTCGAACTGCTCAAGCGCGTCAATGGTCTGGAATCGTTTACGCCCGATGGCGAGTTTATTCTGGGCGAGGCGCCAGAGGTCCATGGCTTCTGGACCGCCTGCGGCTTTTGCGCGCACGGCGTCTCTGGCGCGGGCGGCGTGGGCAAGGTGCTGGCTGAATGGATCGTACAGGGCGAACCTGAACTGGACCTCTGGCATATGGATATTCGCCGCTTCGGTGCCTACACAGCCAGTCGCAAGTATATTGCCACCCGCGTCAACGAGATCTACAGCACCTATTATGATCTCAGCTATCCGCTCAAAGAGCGCGGCAGCGCGCGCGAACTGCGCCTCAGCCCGGTCTATCATCGTCTGCGCGAACTGGGCGCGGTCTTCGGCGAAAAGGCTGGCTGGGAGCGTCCCAACTGGTTCGCCAGCAACGAGTCCCTGGCCGCAGGCCAGAACTGGCCGCCTCCCCAGGGCTGGGCGGCGCGCTCCTGGTCGCCAGCCATTGGAGCCGAACACCAGGCCACCCGCGAACGCGTCGCGCTATTCGACGAGACCTCGTTCAGCAAGCTGGAGGTTAGCGGACCGGGCGCGCTGGCCTTCTTGCAGTCCATTACTGATAATCAGATGGCTCAGCCTGTCGGCGCTGTCACCTACACACAGATGCTCAATCAGCGCGGCGGCATCGAGTGCGACCTGACCGTCACGCGCCTGGCTGAGGCGCGTTTCCAGATCGTGACCGGCACCGCCTTTGGCGTCCACGACCTGGCCTGGATGCGCGCCCACCAGCCCACAGATGGCTCTGTGACCATTCAGGACATAACATCAAGCCGCTGCTGCATCGGCGTCTGGGGACCACGCGCACGCGCCCTCGTGCAGTCGGTCAGCGAGCAGGACTTCAGCCACGCGGCTTTCCCCTACCTGACCGCGCAACAGGTGACGATCGGCGATATTCCCGCTCTGGCCCTGCGTGTGACCTACGTGGGCGAACTGGGCTGGGAGATCTACGCGCCCATAGAGTACGGCCAGAAGCTCTGGGATACCCTCTGGCAGGCAGGACAGCCCCTGGGGGTGGTCGCGGCTGGCTATCGCGCTATCGAGTCCCTGCGCCTGGAAAAGGGCTATCGCTACTGGAGCGCCGACATTCACTCTGAATATAATCCCTACGAGGCAGGTCTAGGCTTCGCGGTCAAACTGGCCAAAGACGATTTCCTGGGCAAAGCCGCGCTCACGCAACTCAAAGCGCGCGGCCTGACGCGCAAGCTCTGCTGCCTCCTACTCGACGATCCCACTGTCAGCGCCCTCGGCGGCGAGCCACTGCTCGCCGGTTCCCACATCCTCGGCCACGTCACCAGCGCCGGCTACGGCTATACCATCCGCCAGAGCATCGCCTACGCCTACCTGCCCATCGCCTACGCAGTCGCAGGCACACATGTCGAGATCCAGCTCTTTGGCGTCCTCTACGGTGCCACGGTGACAAAAGAGCCGCTCTACGATCCACAAAACACAAAAATCAAGATGTGAGTACTGGTAGCGGATAGCTGATCTCTGTTCCCAGAAGTGAGGTGTCAGTATGGATGGGTTCTGCCAGATTGCGCGCAATCTGGCAGAACCCATCCATACTGACAGTACAAAGCAACCGCGGAAATAGCTTGAAAGTGGGATCTCGAACCATTGCGTATTCGCAAAAAAGTAGGTAAACTCTACTGCATACCGGTATTTTGTACGGACTTCGCGGGTCATATCGTCTATTTTTGCGAAAAATTTTGCGCACTAGGCGCAAAGAGCGCGAAGCTCGTAAGCAGATAGCCGGTAGTATCCTTCTTGCTCCCACTCATTTTTCGGGAGCAGGCATTTCTTCTGTCTCTGGTAGTTGCTGAGTACTTATCTTTTCATAAGGAGGCGTTTTCTATGGCGCAATCCGACATCGAGCAGGATCGACAGGACGAGGCGTTATTGCAAAAGATGGGCTACAGCCAGGAGTTACGGCGCTCGCTGGGCTTCATCTCTAATTTCGCGGTAGCCTTCTCGTACATCTCGGTCTCAACGGGCACCTTTTCGCTCTTTTACCTGGGACTGGCGGCGGCTGGTCCAGCCTTTTTCTGGACATGGCCGATTGTCGCGCTCGGTCAGTTCATTGTGGCGCTTAATTTCGCCGAGCTTGCTTCCCACTTCCCTATCGCTGGCTCGATCTATCAGTGGAGCAAACGTCTCTCCAGTCCCAGCCTGGGCTGGTTTACCGGCTGGATCTACTTCTTCGCCGGCGTGTTAACCGTGACCGCGGTGGCCTTTACTATTCCAGTGCCTCTGGCGGCGATCTTTCCGCAGATTCCGGGGACGATTATCGGCCTGAATAGTGGGATCTTTATCGCTGTGGTCTCGATTATTATCAGTACGCTGATCAATGTCCTTGGTGTGCGCCTGGTCTCGATTATCAATAATATCGGCGTGGCCGCTGAAATTATCGGCATGTTTGGCTTCGCGCTGGTCCTGCTGATCTTCCATAATCACCAGCCGCTTAGCTTCCTGGCAACCACCACGCATACCGATCTCCAGAGCGCTGCTCAGCCCTGGACGCCCGGCTTTGGCACTACTTTTGGCGGCGCCTTCCTGGCCGCGATGTTTATGTCGCTCTTTGTGATTTATGGCTTCGATACCGCGGGCACGCTGGGAGAAGAGACCAGAAATCCGCAACTCAACGCCCCACGTGGCGTGCTCTGGTCAATTGGCCTCTCGTTCTTCGCTGGTTTGCTCTTCCTGGGCGGCGTGCTGCTCTCGATCCAGAACTATCCTCAGATCGAAGGCATCGCCCAGGGGGCCAACTTTCTGACTGCTCTGCCTACCATCATTCAGCAAGCCCTGGGAACCTTCTGGGGCAACGTCTACCTCTTTGTCGTGTTTATCGCGATCTGCGTCTGCACACTGGCCATCCAGTCCGCGACGATTCGCCTGATGTTCTCGATGGGTCGCGACGGTCGCCTGCCATTCGGCAAGGTCTGGGGCACCGTCCATCCTACGCTGAAAACGCCCATCTGGGCGGGCTGCGCCGTTGCCATCCTCTCAATGCTGCCCTTCCTAATCAGTAGCGCGATCGGCGTCATCGTCACTTCCGCGACCGGCATGATCTACCTGTCCTACTTCCTGAACAATACTGCTTCGCTGAGCGCGCGCCTCAAAGGCTGGCCACGCATCAAAGCACCCTTTAGCCTGGGCCGCTGGGGTCTGCTTGTCAATATCCTGGCCCTGGTCTACGGTGGCCTGATGCTGATCAACTTCCTCTGGTTCGGCGGACTGCGGAATGTGTACACCAATCCAATCCTGAATTCGGTGTACACCTCCTGGACCGCCAACCCGCTACTGAACATCATTGGCCAGATCCCAATTTTTGAGTTTGCGCTGATCGTCCTCTTCCTCGTCGGCGCAATCTACTGGTTCGGCTTCAAACGCGCCTCCGTTATCGCCAACGGCGAGAAAGGTGCCGAAGCCCTGGCAGATTAAAGTGCTAGAGGAAGCACGCGGGCGTAGAGTGGTTGAGGCTATCCAGGATAGCCTCAACCACTCTACGCCCGCGTGCTTTGTATACGCAAAAAAATAAAATATTCTATAGCGGCTATTGATCGATATGCTATGATACTCTCACGTTAGCGCAAAGAAACGTGATAATGAAAAGAGATACATGGAAAATCTATCACCGGAATTATTAGATCAGATTCGTGAAGTCGTCAAGAGACCAGAGGGTACTGTCGAATTTACGTTCATTTTTGAGCAGGATTTGTTTAGCCCAAATATGCCTGGTACCGTAATCTTTCACCTGGTATCAGGAAGTCATTACTTTCGATTAGAGAGAACAGACAACTTAGAAGTTGCCTTTTATCATTCTTCACCAGGGACAGGCACTCGTGTTGCAATAGTAGATTTGAGAAAGCTAAAACCTAGTAATACAGTCTTTTTTGCTTTTTCATGGTCTCCCCAGGAAATTCAACTCCATGTTGGTCCAAAAATCGCTGGTGGAGAATTAGTGAGTGCAGTTGGTATTCTTTCTGAAGTAGGGTTTCGAGTGGGAGCAGATGGAAGTGTTTTCCAGGTTGGGGATCGAGATGTTCAGATAATGGGTGTACGGTTTAATATGGAGGGTAAACAGATAGTGAAACCAACTGCAATTGATGCCTGGAGAGAAACAAAAAAGGCAATAGAAATGTTATTAACAGGAGAATCTAAAGAGGGTTATATTTTTTGAGATAGTAAAATCGAATCTCAGTATTGTCATGATGGTAACTGGATTTGAAGCTTATTGCAAAACCCGCTTTGAGAAAATTGAAGAAGAGGGAATTCGGGCGGAGCATGAAAAAATAAATCAAAAGCTTAAAGGAAAAGAGAATTTTCAGGCTTTTGATAGGGAATATGTAACCCTCACCAGATGACGCCATTTTGCATTCTTGTAAGCTCACGGTTTTAATATAGGATGCTCCGGCATTGTAGAACAAGATGGTTGCTTCTGCTTCTTGCCGGTTTTTGAAATATTCAAAATAGCTGTAGAGTTTCCCTTCGATGGTCTAGTGGTAGATGTAGAGATATTCTTCTTTATCGATAGTTGTGATTTCCTCGCTTGCCATTTGCACCTCCTTTTCCCTTTGAGTACTCCCATTATATTGGCGGTATTCAACACTACCATTACAAAGCGACTGCTGTCAATGGTCCCATCCTGCTAGAATGGATTTAGTACGATTTGAGGATAAGGACCGATGATAAGATTAAGGGTAAAAGAGGTGGCCGAAGCGAAAGGCATAAGTAGGACGCGTTTATCACGTTTGGCTGATACAAATTACAAAACAGTAAATGCAATATTTAAAGATCCATACAAGGAAGTGACTACCACTACTTTAGAGCGTTTAGCAAAAGCTTTGGGTGTTTCCGTGGTTGAATTGATAGAAGAATTACCTGATGAGTAAGCGTTGCTGGCATTTCATTTTGATAAGAAGTGGCCTTAGAGGCTACTTCTTATTTTTTTGGGACATAGGGGACTAGCATAGGTGCGGTATAATAGAGCGGCGAGGGTCTTTTGCCAGGTAACCTTCGTCGTTTATATTACCAGAGGAGCCAAATATGTTGGAAGAGCCGATGCTGCCAACAGCATCCAGTGGCGAAAACATAGCAATAAGAGAAGCAGCAACCGAAGATTTTGAGGCAGGGGTTCTAGCCCAGTTGGACAGCCTGTACCGTACCGCCCTGCGTCTGACGCGCAATCAGCAGGAAGCAGAGGATCTTGTCCAGGAAACGATGCTCAAAGCGTTCCGTTTCGCCAATACATATCAACGCGGGACAAACCTCCGTGCCTGGCTTTTCCGTATTTTGAATACTTCCGCGATTAATCGCTATCGTAAACAGGCCACGCATCCCTCTACTACTCCGCTACCGGAGGGGGAGGAATTCTATTTATATAACCGCATTCGCGATATCAACGGTCAGGAACTGAGCACGGCGGCTGAGGACGAGGTGCTCAGCCGGTACCTGGACGAAGATGTCTATCAGGCACTTAGCGATTTGCCGATCAATTTTCGCATGCCCATTATCCTGGCCGATATCGAAGGGCTGTCCTATAAAGAGATCGCGCAAGCACTGAATATCCCGATTGGTACCGTGATGAGCCGTATTTCGCGCGCTCGCCGCCATCTCCAACGCTCGCTGTGGAACTACGCCCGCAACCGCGGCTACCTCAACGACGATCACGCGGATGACAATTCAACGCCTATCCCTGACGCCGAGTCGGCATAGACCAGCCAGGCGCTACTCCATAAGAGCTACGAAGAACTGGGGCGCGAGGCTTGCTGCATTGTCGTGCTCGCAAGCCTCGCGCCCTCGTTCTTCGTAGCTTTACATTATCCCGATAGAAGCGCATTCAGCGCCTGGATCGCTACCTGCCCGTCCTGGAGGCAAGCAGCCAGCGCATGACGCGTCTGCTCAATGATATACTGCTGGTCTCTGCGCTCGAACAGACCAGCTTTATTATCCAGCCAGAGGAGGTGTGGCTGGCAGAGATGATGGAGCGTAAAGCACAGGTGTATGAATTGCAGGCTACCGCGCGTAAGATTGAGTTTGCCTACACGTATCGCAACCTGGCAGATCTGCCAGGACGAGTTTCCATTGATCGGCACCGCATTGAGCAGGTGTTGGATAATCTCTTTGAAAACGCACTGCGCTATACTCCCGCGTATAGGACAATTAGCCTGATTTGTACGTATCAGCAAGACGTTCTTTCATTTGCCCTGCGCGATACTGGCTATGGCATCGCCCCGAAGGATCTGCCGCATGTTTTGGAGAAGTTCTATCAAGGTAAGCCACGGCCTGGCAACAAAGTACATACGGCTGGTGGCCTTGGCCTGTATATCTGTAAACTGTTTATCGAGAAACATGGCGGCACCATTGCTATCCAGAACAGTCCAGGCGGTGGCTGCGAAGTTACGGTTTGTCTACCAACAACTCTGACACAACGACAATCATAATCTACGGCAAGCAAGCTTCTTATGACTTTACTCATGATGTGATACCGTTGGCGAACTCCTTTTATGAGCCGCTGCGCGGCTCATGGATGCCTGTTCTTGTGTGGCTGGTGAGAGCGGCCTGTCCGCTCACCAGCCACACAAGCCAGAGGCGCCGAGGAGTCCAGAAGAAGCGTTCGCCAACTGTATCTGAGCGTGTGATAGCTTATCCTTTATTCGCGACCAGCGGTACTGTCGCGTTGGCCTGGCGGGGGGAGACTGTGGCTCGCTGTAAGGTAAAGGAGAAGGTGCTACCTTCACCAGGCACGCCGCTACTCTCTACCCACAGGCGCCCGTTCATAGCCTCTACCAGGCGACGGGTGATATACAGGCCCAGGCCGACTCCACGCACGGGACTCTTGATGTCCCGGTCAAGGCGCATAAAGCGCTCAAAGAGGTGCTGCTGATCCTCTGGCGGCACTCCCAGCCCATAATCGCGCACTGAAACTTTGATCAAGCCCTGCCCTTGTAGCGCCAGCACCTGAATGGCCGTGGTCATCGGCGAGTATTTGAGAGCGTTGCCAACCAGGTTGAGCAAGATCTGCCGTAAACGCAATTCATCAGCCTGCACAAAGAGGCCCGGCGCGATTGCCAGGTTGACTGTGCGCTCCTCGCGCGTCGTCACCGCCTCCAAAATCTCCATCACATGGCGCACTGAGGAGGCCAGTTCGACCGGGGCCAGGCGAATACGCTCGCCCTCAATTTGCAGGCGACTGGCATCCATAATATTGCCGACCAGCAGAGCCAGTTCATCGCAGCCACGGTGCGCCTTCTGGATAAAATCGTTGCGCGTCTCCACGGTCAGTTCATCGTTGTACTGGTTCAAAAGCTCAATATAGCCCTGCACTGCCGTCAGTGGAGTGCGCAGTTCATGCGAGGCGGTCATAATAAACTGATCCTTGAGCTGGTCTAATTCTTTCTGGCGCTCGTAAGCAACCCTTAGCGCGATAGTGATCTGCGCGTTCTCCATGGCGGCGGCACACTGGCGCGCGAACATGCCCAGAATGCGCTTCTCCTCCAATGAAAACACATGCGGGCGCGCGAATGAGAGCACCAGCACACCCAGACGCCGCTGACCCTTGCAGAGTGGTAGCCAGGCAAAAGGCGTGCCCAAAAGATGTGTCAGGCAGGCCGGTACTTCGTCTGGTCGCAGAGTAGAGCTATTCTGTCCGTGGCCCTCACGAAAGCAGGCCGACCAATCCCGCTCTTGCTCCAGACTGATCCATTCCTGCGGCAATAACGCCGGCCCCTGACCCGTATGTGCAATGCAATGCAGCGCAGCGCGCTCCGTCACATAGAGCCAGATCTCAGCCTCAGCCTGCATAGTTTCAGCTGCAGCCTGCGCGTAAGCCGTCGCGACCTCCTCGATATGCAGGTAGGTGCGTTCCAGGCGCGCGCTGGCACTGTAGAGCGCGTTAAGTACGGTAACATGCCGGCTGGCCTGCACATACAGGCGCGCGGTCTCCAGTATGGAGGAGAAACGGGCCAGCAAGAGGTGAATAAACTCAAAATCGGGACCAGCATACATCTGCCCATCCCCACGCTCGCCCAGGCATAACACGCCGATCATCTTGCCCTGCGCGCGCACCGGCACGAGCAGCGGATCAATTCCCGATAACGGCGTGGTCACAAGATAGCGCGCCAGCCCGACTGGTTCCTCGCGTTTATCGTCTAAGGCCTCGTGCAAAAAGAGCGGACGCCGGGCCGCAGCCACACGCCGGGTAATTGGATGTTGAGCCTCAACCACATCAACACTGCCATTACCAAATACCTGCGTAAAACCCGCCAGTTGCCAGAGCAATTGCCCACGCATCATCCCTTGCGGCTGGTTGGCATCAAGCGCGGGTGCCAGGTGAAAATAGCCTGTCCGCTCGTCCAGGACATACAGACATACCTCACGCGTCTCAAAGGCCTGCATCGTCGCCAGCAAAAGCAGCTCAGCCGCCTTGTTCAGATCAAAGGTCTCTTTCATCAAAAGTTCAGGTCTCTGCATATGCAAATGATAATAGCGAAACTCCGGGAAAAACAGACGCTCCGTCGCCAGGCGCGCGCACCACCATGTCAGCGGCCCCAGCAACGCCATAGCCGCTGTCACCGTGATGATATGCTCTAAGTTGAGATGCGCGCCAGTAAAAATTTGCCCACTCAAAGCCACCACCAGATAGCAAAGCACCGCCAGATCGATCACACCAGCCGTCCAGGCCACCGCGCGCCGAATATACAGATCAAAAACCAGTATCTGGTAGCGCAATACCGAATAACCCAGCGCCAGCGGCAACAAGAGCAGTGGCAGCGAACTCCACTGTCCATCTACCACGTAACGGCTCGGCAGATTTAGCGCTTGAGGCAGTATCGTGAGAAAAAAAACCGGTGTACAGGCCAGCATGGCACCAACCATAAATAATAATAATTGCTGGCGCGTCCGCAGTTCGTGCGAAAGAATATACGCGCCAATGATCGTCAGCAGAATACAGGCCAGCACGAAAGCATAGTACAGGTTAACAGCGGCATCCAGCCAGCCAGCCAGTTGATAGCCCAGCACGTCCTTCAGTAGCCCATACACGCAGACCAGCACAGCCAGGAGGCTATGCAGCGCAATATATACGCTCAGGAAGATCCGTCCACAGACAGCCGCGCGCTGACGCTTCCCGTGTAACGCCCCCAGGTAATCATATGGGAACCTCAGCAGCAAAATCGCGAATGTGGCCAGCGCTACCACGCTGCTCATCCCCGTCAGCGTCGCGAACAGAACCCCATAGACGTTTCTGTCAGTCTCATTAGCGAATGTTACCATCATGGCCAGCGAGAAACAGAAGAGCAAAGCGGCAACGCCGCGCTGGCGCGCGAAAAGCCAGACCAGGCTACCCACCGCTAAATATGTCAGCGCAGTCAGCGCGGAAAAACCAAAACGCAGCAAGCTGACCGTTGACAGATTATCCTCACGTGGGAAAAAACCGAGCGCGTTGATCACCAGCAAAAGTACACCCAGCGCGGCAGCCGCTAGCAGCAACAGCCAGCGCCCCATACGCCGGTACCTCCCACGCGCGAAGCGCATTTCCCTCTCTATATTACCCATCATCGATTCTTCCATCTTAAAATTCATCTCCCGGCAGAATTCGTACCTCTTTTTCCACGAGCACGTCATCCAGCCCCAATACCCGGCACAACTCCAGCGAAACAGGCCGCTCGCCAAGCAGTTCCCGCAGTAGCTCTCCTGCCCGCTCACGATAAAGCAGAGCTAATCCCCATGTCGTCAGTATACCCTCGCGCAGAGCCGCGCTATAGCTTGCGCGTTCCCCCTCCAGCAGCAGATCCAGGTGCCGAAAGTCGATCTCGCGTGCATCCCTGGTATTGCTGGTCTGGAGGGCATGAGCCGCCAGCACCACTGGCAGGGTCTTTTTGCCACGCGCAAGATCCGATTTCTGGCTACCTTCTGCGCGCCTCTGGTTCGCAGTTCGCGTTTGTAGTAGCCCGGCCAGATCGTGCGCGTCGTTATCCAATTGGGCTGCGATGCCCAGAAGACGACCCACCTCCACGCAACGCGCGACGCCCGCCTCCTCAAGCCCCGCGCACAACGCTCCCATCTGACAGGCCAGGCTCAAGAGCGCCCCCGCTTTGGCCGCAGCTATCTCCAGGCATTCTTCTCGCGTCAAATCGCACGCGGGACGCCTCTCGGCCAGCAGATCCTGCTGCTGACCCGTCGAGGCTTGCATAATCGCGTTCTGCACCATATCCATCAGGCGCACCGACAACAATACCGGCAAATCCTGGTCCAGCAGCGCGATAAGCAATCTTTGAGAGAGCGAGATCAGCGCCAGGGCCGCATTCAAGACACGCCCAATCCCCAGGCGCTCAATCAAGGGGGTCATATCGTCGTCCATAACATCATCGAGTAAATCGGTCGCGCTGATCACACATTCCAGAGCCAGGCTGACATCGCAGAGCGCGTCAATCCCAACTCCTGCGCGCCCGGCGCTCAGATCATAGGCCAGGCAAAAAGGCGCCAGGGCCCAGCGCCCATCCAGTTCCAGGGACGGCGTGTGCAGCAGTTTGCCTTTCGACCCCAGCGCCGCGCTCACATCCTCTCGTAAGGCTGGCTCCAGGCCACGCAAATACTTGCATAAGCGCGCGCGCAGCAAACACCGGGTTAATGCCAGATCTATCGCTTCAACCATCTATACCTCCGCCTATCCCCTGACAACCCTTACATCCCCCACCAACCACTGTTGAGACTTAAAGGCTGCTCAAACGCCAGACACGGCACCAGCCGCGCTAAAATTTTTAGCACGCGCACGGGATATGCCTCGTATCCCTCGCGCACCAACACTCCCCACGGATCAACGGCCAACTCCTGCCTGAATACCCGGTCCGTTACTGCTCGATGCACAAAGTCCTGAATTTGCTGCTCTTCCATAACACTTTCCCTTCAGCCACCACCTGATAGCTACCTCTTGCTACGCCTTAAACATAATATCAAGCTCGACTAACGCATCATCTATACTGTCCTGATAAAAAAACACATGGAAGGCTAGCGGTCTTTTTACCTGCGTAGAAAACATACTCTGCGTTTGTAGATTTTTCAATTGTGAGCTTGACATCTACCCTACCGCTATACCTTCCAGCGCTTACCATACAGTATACAAATGCCAACAAACGAGACCATATGAGTTATCTCGAATGCCTCCCTGCCGCAGTTCACCCGGTCTCGTTTCTCTCTCTGGGTAATCTTTAGCTGAAGATCTCTACATAGCCTTCTGTTCCATTCACGCGAATTCGCGCTCCATCTTTTATCAGTTTGGTAGCATTTTCCACTCCGACAACTGCTGGTAAGCCATATTCACGCGCGATAACTGCTCCATGCGTCATCAGTCCACCAACTTCGGTGACCAGTCCTTTTATGGAGACAAACAATGGTGTCCAGCTAGGGTCAGTAAAGGAGGTGACTAATATATCTCCATCTTCTATAGCAGCATCTTCCATGTTT
>JBEVTI010000070.1:0-25165 GCA_041156125.1 Candidatus Paraktedonobacter carboxidivorans | reverse complement strand
GAGGCGCCGAGGAGTCCAGAAGAAGCGTTCGCCAACGGTAGCCAATTTTTCTGGATCTTGCTGTGCTCGCAAAACAAGCAGAGTGTTTGTCCTGATTTTACCAAATCAGGGATAACTCATATGAAAAAAGGGTGGAGCACTTTGACAAACTTTTCCTCCGGGTGGGTGGGCGGGTTTATATTGCCCTGTGTTTCCTGTGAAATATCTTGACGCAGTTTCCTCGTTTTAGCTATAATTGTAACTGTTGAAAATGTTGTAAAGGGGACACTATGATGCCTCAATCAAACGCAGCATCTCAAGATCTGCCAACCTGGCAGGCCGTACTCCAGAAGATTATTCAATCGCCCAGAGAACGGCAGCGTCTGGCCACTGCGCTCGGCATTAATATTATTACCCTGAGTCGTTGGGTCAAGGCGGACTCACATCCTCAGCGTTCATATTTGTTACGCCTTGTAAAGGTTGTACAGCCGATTTATCGTTCGGAGATGTTGAATGCACTGTTGCGCGCTTACCCGGAAATGCACGATAAATTTATGGAAGAGATCACAGAGACCGTGCCATCTTCCTTCTTTCGCCAGATTCTAAGAGATCGAGCTTCGATTATCGAAACCTTGCGCCCCTGGCAGATCAGTGGCACGGTGCTCAATGAAGCGCTCAAATTATTGGACCCTCACCAGCTCGGCATGGCCGTGACGGCGGCGCTCTGCATGCCTCCAGTTGACAGCAGAATCCGCAGTCTGCGCGAGCATGGGGGACGTGGCAATGCTCCCTGGAGTTCTGATCTGGAGCAGAAGTCTGTCTTTTTAGGCCTCAACAGCCTGGCCGGCCATGTAGTGATTTTTGGCAGAGCTGCCAGTGTACCTGATGTGCGTAAAGAGCGCTATATACCCGTTTTTGGTCATCCCATCGATTGGGAGATCAGCGCGGGTGCTGCACCTATCTGGTTGCAGGGCAAGATCGCTGGCTGTTTGCTGGCCGCTAGTTTACAACCTGAGCATTTTACTCAGGAGCGTATGGACTTGCTGGTCACCTTCGCCAATATCTTCTCACTTGCTCTTACTCCTGATGAGTTCCATGACCATAGCATGATTCACCTGCGCTACGTGCCTTTGCCGGTTGAGCAGCAGGCTTCCTTGAAGTCATTTCGCCAGCGCGTGACCCGGCTGATGACCGAATCCGCGCGCCAGGGTATCCCTCTTAGTAATGCTGACGCGGAAAAAGGGGCCTGGCAAGAGATTGAAGAAGAACTCTTGCTGCTTGGCCAGAAGTCAGACGTAACAAATTTATCCTAGTTTTAGTATCCTCAAGCGGATCGTGAGCAAGTCAGCGCCAGGCCGCTCCCGCCTTGAGGAAGATATGCCAGGCGTTTGCAATCCGCCTCACTCCAGATAATACGGGTGAAACGGGCAACTGGCGAATGCCAGCCGCCCGTTTCACCCGTATTACTTGAAGTTGCCTCAGGCAACTTCACTGGCAGAGAAAAACCTCTAGCTGTAAAGGGGAGGCAAAAGCTGTTTTGACCTGATTTGCAAAATCAGGGGTAACTCATGATTCAATCTCATACTTGCGCATCAGATAGCGCAGTTGATCGACCTTGGCCAGCCCCAACAGTTCGCAGGCGCGGGCGCGATTATGGCTGGCTGTCTCCAGAGCCCAGGAGACGAGGTGTCGTTCTACCTGGCTGAGCACGATCTCTAACTCTACCTGACCAGCAGGGCGCAGGTTAAGCCAGCGTTCCCAGGGATCGGGTTCGCGTCCATAGGTCACCTCGGCCCGTCCAGCAATTTCGCGTGGCAGGTGCTCGCAGAGCAGCTCTTCATTGCTGCTTAGAATCATAGCGCGCTCAATCACATTCTTTAGTTCGCGCACATTGCCTGGCCAGCGGTACGCTATCAGCAGGCGCTGAGCTTCTGGTGAGATCCGTCGCACATTGCGACCAAGCGAACGATTAAAGTCCTCTAGAAAGCGCGAGGCGAAGAGAAGAATGTCGTCGGGCCGCTCGCGCAAAGGTGGCAATTCGATGCGCAACACATCCAGGCGATAGAAAAGATCGCTGCGAAAGATACCCATACTCATCGCCTCTTCAAGGTTGCGATTGGTTGCGGCCAGCACGCGCACGTTGATCTTCACCTCTTTATTGCCTCCCAGGCGGTAGAACGAGCGTGTCTCCAGCACGCGGAGCAGTTTGGCCTGCATATCCAGGGGCATTTCGCCGATTTCATCGAGAAAAAGTGTCCCACTATCAGCCAGTTCCAGCAGACCGCGCTTCTGCTTTTTCGCGTCAGTGAAGGCGTATTGCTCGTAGCCAAAGAGTTCGCTCTCTAACAGATTTGTCGCGATAGATGCGCAATTGAGCGGATGAAATGGTCCCTGCGAGCGCAGACTTTGCTCGTGAATGGCGCGGGCGACAACCTCTTTGCCAGTGCCGCTTTCGCCGGTAATCAGCACGGAGGCAGTGTCGCTACACGCGACCCGCGCGACCAGGTTAAAGACCTCGCGCATGCTTGCGCTATGGCCGATCAGGTAATTGAAGTGATAGTTATCGCTTTTTTCCTTGCGCAACTGGCGCAGTTCGCGATACATAGCGCTGGTCTCTAAAGCACGCTGTACGACCAGGAGCAATTCGGTGAGATCGAAGCCTTTGGTTAAATAATCTGAGGCGCCTAATTTCATCGCGGCTACCGCTGTTTGTACATCTCCGTACGCAGTCAGCATAATGACTGGCAGATCAGCGTCGCTTTTGCGAATCTCGCTCAGTACAGCAAGTCCGCTTATGCCTGGCAGGCGTATATCAAGTAAGAGCAGATCAACGGTGATCTTCTGGAGTTCGCGTAAACCAGTCTCACCGTCTGCCGCCACGTGGACATCGTAACCGTGTTTGCTTAGATAACGGGCGAGTTGGTGCGGCAGGTTTGGTTCGTCATCAACAATCAGGATGGTCAGACTCACAATAGATCTTCTCCCCCTCTACATGTGCAGGCTGCGCTTCCAGCGCTTCCTGGCTGACTGGTAGACATAACGAGACAGTTGTACCGTAGCCGAGCTGGCTCTCTACGAGGATATGGCCATGGTGATCTTCAACCAGGCGCCGACTAATTGGCAAACCGAGGCCAATGCCATGCGCCTTGGTCGTATAGAATGGCTGAAAAATACGCTCCAGCGCGTCTTGAGCAATTCCCACCCCTGTATCGCTGATCGCGACCTCCAGCCATGTTTGTTGCTCCAGTGTATTCCTTCTAGCGTCCCGCTTTGCCTCGCGGGTCTCTGGCTCATTTTTTAGCTCATCAGTTATGATGAAATTTTCCGCGGGTTGAAATTGTCTGACAAGTGGGCGAACTTCCAGACTGGCGCCAGCTTCGCCGGGGGTGCGTAAAACCTGGCAGGAGACTGAGAGGATGCCGCCATCAGCCATGGCTTGCAGAGCGTTGAGGAAAATATTCAGCAAGACCTGCTCTATTTGTGCTACATCGACGCGCACCAGAGGCAGATCCTGTTGGATCAAGCGTACACTTACGCCATGTTCTATGCATTGTGGTTGCAGAAAATGTAAGATGCGTACACACAATTGGCCGAGATCGCACTCGAGCGCGTGGAACTGGCGAGGACGCGCGAAGAGCAGCAGATCGCGCACAATCCCGTCCAGGCGCTCGACCTCTTTAAGGACTACATTGATCTCCTCTTGCGCGCCTGAGGAGGTCTGCTGGGAGTGACTGCTCTCCAGGTCCGCGCGCAACATCTGCATAGAGGTTTTGATAGCCGCCAGTGGATTGCGTACCTCGTGGGCTACATTGGCGGACATTTCGCCCAGTGAAGCCAGGCGATCCAGGCGGCGTTTCTCCTCTTCTAACTGGTAGACGCTGGTGATATCCGCGAATGTGGCCAGCACGCCTATTTGCGCTCCTCGCTCGTCGCGCAGTGGCATCAGTGTGACCTCCAGCGCGATTTCCTGGCCCTGGCGTCCACTGGTCAGCAGCGTTTCGTGCTGTGCTTGCCCGCTTTGCAAACACTTTTCCAGGTCGCGTAAATCCAGCACCTTGCGCACAGGCTGATGCATAACTTCGCGTGGGTGATAGCCGAGCACAGCTTCCGCGGCTTGATTAAACGTGGTGATATGCCCATGTAGATCGATCGTAATCAGTCCGCTGGGAATGCTCTCTAGAATCAATTCTTTGAAGCGTTGATCATCCAGTACCTGTCGTAACAGCCGGCGAGCCTCGTTGCGCGCCTCAATCACATCGTCCATCAGCGCGATATTTTCCAGCACCGCACTGGCCTGATTGGCCAGGATCTGTAGCAAGACCTGCTCTTCGCGACGCAGTTGCCGCGATTTATAATACGCTCCGACAAGCACGCCGTGTACGCGTGTGCCCTGCTCATCGCTGGCGTTCGGCGTAGGCATCATGTGCGCTGTAACTGGATGCGGTGTCGTCGTACCGCGTTTCCTGAGTAGAGGAATGGCAAAAAACGTCTTGATGCGCGGGTCCAGGTGCTCCATATATTCCAGAGTCTGGTGTGTACTCTCACGCTCCAGAGCCAGATGTGTGGCATGTGGATCGCTCTGCCAGCGCCGTATGAGCATCTGCTCGAGCCGGGGAGGTAGCCAGGTGGGAGCATCTACGCTGGCCTCAAATATGCTGGCAAGCGCTGGAGCAGCGGTTTCCGCCGCTGGCTGAGCGATCCTGCCAGGTGTGAGTATAGCGCAGAGATCGGGTAGCGCGATTTCTTTGGCGCGTTGCACCACAATATGCTGGACACGCGCCTGTTCACGCAGGCCGCAATTCATCTGGCTGGTGATGCCGTTGAGCAGAGAAAGCTCGTGGATACGCTCGCGATCCCGTTCCAACAGGCGCGTATTTTCCAGAAGCATGGCCACAATATTGGCTGCGACGGCTATCAGCAAGGCTTCTTCCGGGTGCCAGCGGATCTTGTCTTGTTCCGCGCTCTCCGCGCTCTCCCCTGGAGCCAGGCCACGAATCGCCGTCAGTACGCCAATCGCGCGCTGACGATAGATAAGCGGTGCGCAGACCTGCGCGTGCTCAATCCCGCCTGTAGTGGTAAGTAGAGTCTTGCGCGCGCGCCATGTTTGCGCCTCCGCGATCTCGCTATTGAGTTCGATGGGATTGATATGCGCGACCGCCAGGAGAGCTGCAGACCAGCCGGGCTGATCGGCGAAACTGCCAGACGCGAATTGCAGAGCCTCACCGAGACGCTGATAGAGGAGCACGCAGCGGCAACGCAGCAATCCAGCCAGGCACCGAGGGAGATTATCGCGTAGCGTACGATAGTCTGTAACGGCGCTGAACTCATCCAGCAAAGCCGCCAGGGTGGTAGATGCATCCAGATGATCGATAGAATAACGCACTTCCAACTTCGCAGACCCCTAACCGTGTTGATACAACAGGTCCAACAAAAGAACTCCGCTATACCGGGATTCTCTTGCAGGTTCCTCTACTATATCATGTTCTTGCGTATTCTGCATGCTCAACAATAAAGAAGATTTTGGAGTAAGTGGCTGAGTTTGTCGGCAGCTCTGCCGCCGACAAACTCAGCCACTTACAAACAATGCGGCAGCTGAGCCGCCAGGTACGGATTTTACCCCCACTGTTTAGATAGCTCTGTTATCGCTCAGGCAGCAACTGGTAAACTCCTGGCAGGCAGAGTTATAATGAGGATAGACAGGCATAAGCCCGCGTCTATCTCTTATTTTGTGAGGAAAATCAATCTATGCGTTATGATCTTGTGATTCGCCATGCTCGCCTGCATCGGCGCGATGAACTCGTTGATATTGCGATCTCTAACGGCCAGTTTGCCCGCATTGCTCCCGACCTGGCGCAGATCGATGCTGCGCGCGAGATCGATGCTGCTGGACGCCTGCTCTCTCCCCCTTTTATCGATTCACATGTGCATCTGGATGCTGTCTTGACTGTTGGCAAGCCGCGCTATAACACCAGCGGCACCTTGCTCGAAGGCATTCAGATCTGGAGCGAGCGCAAGCCGGATCTCAGCGTCGAAGATGTCAAAAGACGCGCGCTGACGGAAATTAGCTGGGAGGTTGCACAGGGTACGCTGTATATTCGCAGCCATGTCGATGTTTGCGATCCCGCATTGACAGCCCTGCGTGCTCTCCTGGAGGTGCGCGAAGAGGTGCGCGATATCTGTGAACTGCAACTGGTAGCATTTCCCCAGGATGGCATTTTTTCGTACCCCAACGGACGCGAACTGATGCGTAAAGCCATAGAACTGGGCTGCGACCTGGTGGGTGGTATTCCTCATTATGAATGGACGCGCGAGATGGGTCTTGAGGATGTACATTACGCCTTTGAACTGGCACAGGAGTTTAATCGCGATATCGATTGTCACTGTGATGAAACCGATGATCCAGACTCGCGTTTCACCGAGGTCATGGCGGCTGATACTCTGCACCAGGGCTGGCAGGGACGCGTTACCGCCAGTCACTGCACGGCCATGCATAGCTATAACGACGCGTACGCATTTAAGCTGATCCGCCTGTTGGCGCGCGCGCAGGTCAATGTTGTCGCGAATCCTTTTGACAATGTGACTCTCCAGGGACGCTTTGATACCTATCCTAAACGCCGGGGTGTCACGCGCGTCAAAGAACTCCTGGCCGGCGGTGTCAATGTCTCATTGGGACACGATTCGATTATGGACCCCTGGTTTCCGCTGGGGCGTGGCGATATGCTTGCTGCCGCGCAACTGGCCCTGTTTCTCTGCCATATGAGTGGCTATGAAGAGATCCAGGATGTGCTTGACCTGATCACGAGCAACGCGGCGCGCACCCTGCGTATCCAGGATCGCTATGGGATCGCGGAGGGCAAGTCCGCGGACTTCCTGGTGCTTGACGCACCCAATGCCTTTGAAGCCCTACGCCTGCTGCCGCCACGTCTCCACGTCTTCAAAGCTGGTCGCGAAATCGCCACTACCACGCCCGCTCAGAGCATACTCAGACGCGCCGGGGATGAGCAGGGTAGCGAGATCAGCTATAGGGTTCCCAATCAGTGATGGCAAGCAGCTCTCCCGCAAAAAGCGGGAATAGCTCCTCGTTTCAATTAACCTGGCTGGTCATCTTGTGTTTGAGCGTATGAGAATTATCATTTCATGGAAAATTATTTTTGTTTTGTGGAAAATGCACCAGTTTATAGAGATTAGAAACGTATTTCCTGATTTTTCCTGGCTTTTTATTTCGCATGGCGGGGTTTTTCATATCGATTGACAAGTATATCTCCAAAATGATATATATTCATTGAAAATATTTCAGCATGTTTTTAATGAAATGTTTTCGTGCTATGCAAGCGGCCATTTGGATCACACGGCGCTCTTTGCCGACTGGGGGTGATCCTTCTATGATCGCTTGCCATAAGCAAACATAGGCCACTGGCTAACCTAAAAAGCCAAAGCTCTCTTTTAGAGCCACTTCTAACAGCCATGCTTGTGACTATGTATGCTTACCCGCTGTCTATCGTTGAGGGCGATCCGCAGCAGGGTCGCCCTCATCTTTCAAGGAGGTATTATGCAAAGCAATGGACGCTTTCGCCTGCTTACCCTTGGTATTGTCGCTCTGCTTCTCTGCTCTACCGCGACAATCATCACCCTGCGCACGCCTACTCCCGCCAGAGCTGCCAGCGTCCCAACGGGATTGCATGTAGTTGGGAATCAGATTGAAGATGGCAGTGGCCGTGCCATTGTTCCCCACGGCGTGAACCGCATGGGTGGAGAGTATGCCTGTCTCAGTGGTCTTAGCTTCGATGGACCGATTAATCAGACCGTCGTTAACGCTATGTTGTCCTGGGACATTAATATCGTACGTATTCCCATGAACGAGGACTGCTGGCTCGGCATTAATAACTTGCCTGCCGCTCCCCTAACGAGTACACAGTATCGCGCAGATGTTATGAGCTGGGTGAATTTGCTTAACGCGAATGGCATCATTGCCATTCTTGATTTGCACTGGGCAAATAGTGGCACGAATCAAGCAACCGGGCAAACACCCATGACAGATTTGGATCACTCCCCTGCCTTCTGGACATCAGTGGCTAACACTTTCAAAAGCAACTCTTCGGTGATCTTTGATCTGTTCAATGAACCGTTCGTCAACACATCGTTCCCGCCGAATTCCACGGACTGGTCCTGCTGGAAAAATGGTAGCACAGCTTCACAGACCAGCCCATGTACCAGCGTTGGCTATGCTGTCGCTGGCATGCAGACGCTGGTCAGCACTGTGCGCGCCACAGGTGCCACGAACATCATTATGCTGGGTGGCCTGTCATATTCCAACGATTTGACCGGCTGGTTGGCAAATAAACCAACAGATCCATTGAACAATCTGGTCGCTGCCCAACACATCTACCCGACCAATCCATGTGGCAACAATAGCACCTTCCCCTTCCCCAGTTGTCTCGATACCCAGGTTGCGCCCGTGAAAGCCCAGGTGCCTGTGCTGGCAGGCGAAATCGGGGAGTACGATTGTGCTTCGAGCTTCATTAACACAGTCATGGCGTGGTACGATGCGCACGGTATTGGCTACATGGCCTGGACCTGGAATGGCTATAACTGTAGCTCTACGCCAGCGCTGATTACTACGCAAGATGGCACCTCTGGCACGCCGACAGCTTATGGCCAGGGCTATATGGCGCATCTGATCGCCCTGGCTGGCAATCCACCTCCTACCGCTACCCCAACGCGAGGCGTGACGGCAACCCCGACGAGAGGAGCGACGGCGACGCCAACCCAGGGCGCCGCAGCTACTCCGACGCCCACACAGGCCTCGGGTACCCACTGTAGCGTGCATTATGCTATCACGAACCAGTGGCAGGGTGGCTTTGGTGCTACCTTTACCATTACTAACACGGGTACGACTACCATCAACGGCTGGAGCTTGCGCTTCTCGTTCGCGAACGGCCAAACCATCACCCAACTCTGGAATGGCACTTATACGCAAAGTGGAAGCGCGGTAACCATCACCAATCTCTCGTATAATGCGTCGATTCCGCCAGGGGCCCAGGTAAGCAACGCGCCAGGTTTTAATGGTGCCTGGAATGGCACTAACGCGGCACCCACGGCATTTACGTTGAATGGTACAGCCTGTAGCGTCGTCTGATACGTTTGAACTTACGGGGATGAGTGGCACTCTCCGTGACTGAGGCAAGCATGAGTGTAGCCTGGCTGGCTACACTCATGCTGTTTTTTAACGGTGGTAATGTCGCAATGCAGTGGCAAGTCCCAGTCTCCGGGAGGGGTGAGGTCTTCTCATAGCATTAGAGCATCTCAAGCAGCCTGGGTAGAACCAGGCCAGCTCTCTCCTGCATGACCACGCTGGCGTAATCATCAAGCGGGGTGGGCATAAGGTTGATGATCAGTAGAGGAGCGTTGTTTTTCAGGGCCAGGCGAGGTAGATGAGCGGCGGGTGAGACTTGCAGCGAGGAGCCGACGACCAGCAAGAGATCGCAGGTATGTGCCAGTTCTTTGGAGCGTTCGAGGAGATCAGTAGGGATATGCTGGCCAAAGAGGATGGTCGCGGCCTTCATATAGCCTCCACAGAGTTGGCATTGTGGGTCCATCTCGCCTGCATCAACGCGGCGTTGGATCTCCGCGATAGGTGAGCGTGCCCCGCAGAGCGTGCAGGCTGCTTCACGCGATGTGCCGTGGATCTCGATCACGCGTGCTGGATCGTGACCAGCATCCAGGTGTAGACCATCGAAATTCTGCGTAATCAGACCCAGTAGCACTTGACGGCGTTCGAGTTCAACCAGGGCGAGATGCGCGGGATTGGGGTGAGCTGCCAGCACCTGCGCCAGGAGTTCGCGCCGCGTTGACCAGTACTGGCGACGGGCTTCTGGCTTGCTGATGAAATCGGGATAGCTGACCGGTGGATTCTTCTGCCAGGTCGAACCTGGACTGCGGAAATCAGGAATCCCGGATTCTGTACTGATGCCCGCCCCCGTCAGAACCACAATCTTGCGCGCCTCGCGCAGCAATCTCGCCGCCTCTTGTAGTTGCTCCTCTAATGTATGCATGCTACCTCTATCCAATCTGCGCCAGTATAGCTCCACTTGACCTTGGCGGAAAGCAAGAGCGTGCTTTCCCTATGGAGAGTTGCTTCAGCCAGGATCTTTCTTAGACCCGCTTGAGGGTACTCAAACTATTATAGAATCTAGATGCCTGTCCATGCAATTACGCGGTTTTTCTCCGCTTTTACTGCGTGCAAAACTCCCCTACAGGCATGCCATCAGCTTTTTGCTCAGAAACTCCATGCCAGATTTTGAGATAAGAGACTCTCGAAAACTAAAATACCCCAGAGATGAGCTTGGTAAATTGGCTCAAGGGTAAACAGATGCTGAATCGAAAGGTTAGAAATTGATATGAATCATGAAAATTGGTGGTTCGCTTTAGCTACCAGGGGCCGACCTGATACTTTTTCGACAGAATCGCATTTCCAGGCCAGGATTACTTGCTCTCTCCATCGCCTTCTGGCCGCGAACGTCCCCCCCCTGGGCAGTTCGCGGCCAGAAGGCGAGCGAAAGTGGCTCACTGCCTGGCTCATTCACCAACCCTACCACGACCACACATTACCACCGGCGGTTTCAAGCACGGTCTACCGTGATATGGCTCTTCTCCTCCTGCTTCCCCAATGGGCGCTCCCTTGCCTCCAAGCGCCTCTTTCCAGAGGCGAAAGCGGCAAACCCGCCTACCAGGAGCAATCCTGCGATACAAAGCCAGGTAAACAGATCCCCAACATGAGCATACAGCGTCCAGACGCCCTGTGTGGGGACGTAGGCAATCATGGTTTGCTGGTCCGTCGTGAAGTAATCGCTGGCAGCAAGCGTATGGCCCTCATCATCGACCGCCATGATGAGCAGAGGGTTTAAGCCTCCTGGAAACTGTGACTGGTAGAGAAAGAAGAACATGGTGCCGACTGAGACCAGCCAGACCCCACCGCAACCGATGAGTGGACTCCTGGTGCGTGTAAAGTGTAGGAGGAAAAAAGGGCCAGGCCAGGCAGCCAGCGGAATATCCCATCGACCGTTGGCTGCGAAGAATAGCCTCTGATTGTCGTCAGAATATATCAAAGGTGTCACGAATGTGTATCATCTATGGACCGGCGTTTGATGCCCATGATTCACGTGGCTTTCCACTCTTGAGTCTATTTACTAGAGCTTGTCTGGAGAGAATAGACCGGGGGCAAAAACATTTTGGGAGGCAAGAAGGTGGCATTGGCCGAAGAAGTGAAAGCCTGAGTGGCTCTGTTGCCAGGGACGGGAGTTTTGCCCCACTGATCTGCTTATGGCGTACTTAAATCGACGCTGCTGGCTTTAAAAGATGCTGTTGGATCGCCTGGATTGTTAGGACCGGCGAAGAACAGGGCCAGGCGTCCGCCGTGCAGGTCGCTATTGTTCCAGCTTGTTGAGGCAGCCTGCGCGCCAACGGCAAAGCTGAGTGGCTGACTATCGATAAAGAACGAGTAGTTGCTACCCTGTGCTTTGACGGCGAGCGTGTGCTGCTGTTTACTCGCCTGGAAAATGCCCCCGGTAATCTGGGTCGGGCTATTCGCGTTATTGCCAGTGTACTGGTAGATTGCATACACGCCGTTGCTAATAATAACGAGGGCATAGCAGGTAACATGCCCGCTGCTATCTTCCGCGAAGTGAAAAGCCAGGCCAAAGCTATCATTTAGCGCGCCAGCGGTCTGGATAAGCGTGGCGCTAAGCGTGAAGTTATCTGGCAGTAGACCGACCGCCTGGGGATAAGGGAAGGCGGTATTTTTAGTAGAGATGCTGGTGATATAGGCACCTCCAGCGGGCGTGCTGGTAGTAACCCCGGCAGAGAGGTTGCCTGCGGGCCAGTTAAGATGGTTATCCTGGAAGAGTTCGTGAAAGGCCTGCGCGCTTCCATTGTTAGTTGATCCTGTTGTGGGGTTGGTGCTATTGCTGCTGAGACCTGGCAAGAAGCGCAGACCGAGCACGACGAGGCTGGCAATGACTACCAGGGCCAGCAGGATGGAACTGAGCGCAAAGCGGCGCGTGACCGGGCGTGCCTGGGGAGGACTGGTAATGACTGAGCCGGTTCGGGGGCGCGGCATATTTTGTCCTGAGGCCATGGGTTCAGTGCGCGCCCAGCCCTGGGGCGCGGTCTGAGGCGCTGAGAGTGTAGCATACTGATCGACGCCAGTTGGCGGACTCATGGGAGAACTCATGGGAGGATTCATAGCAGGTGGCATAGAGGGTGCCCGTAGTGTGCTGGCACCTGGGGTAGCCGGTGGGTAAGCCTGGTAGGCCGGATTAGGCGAACCCGGCGGGTAGCCTGCTGTGAATGAATTCAACATGGTAGCATGCAGGTTCGCCTGCTCTAAAGCCCTGGCCATAGCCTCGGCGGTCGGAAAACGGTCGGCAGGAGCTTTGGCCAGTGCTTTGGCAGTAATCTGCGCGAGAATCTCAGGCACCTGCCGATTGCGCGCGAGAATGGGTGGTGGGGGCGTATAGAGTTGCTGAAAAAGCAAACCCTGGAATGTTGTGGAATGAAAAGGGATATCGCCAACCAGCATCTGATAAAGCACAATGCCCAGGGCATAGACATCTGTACGCGCGTCCACGGCTGAGCCGCTGGCCTGTTCCGGCGACATATAATCGGCGGTGCCGATGATCTGGCTGGCGCTGGTCAGCGCGGAATTGCTATTGGCATGCGTGGGCATTTCTGTCGCTACAAACTCTTCTCCGCTCTGATAGTAGAGCTTCGCAATGCCAAAGTCTGAGAGCAGGAGATGATCAGGATCGGCACTGGAAATAAGCATATTCTGTGGCTTGACATCGCGATGAACAATTCCGCGCTGGTGGGCATGGTGCAGAGCAAGTGCCATCTGTATCGTGTAACGTACAGCGCGCTGTGACTCCAGGGGCTGTTTGCCGCGCAATTGCTCGCGCAAGGTACCGCCGCCTACATACTGCATTACCAGATAGGTGAGGTTGCCCTCTTCCCCAAAGTCGTAGACGCTGACAATATTGGGATGCTCCAGACTGGCGATCATCTGCGCCTCGCGCTCGAAACGCTCCTGAAATCCTACGCTGTGCGCGATTTCGGAGAGGATAACCTTGATGGCTACCTCACGGCGCAGGCGCGGGTGATAGGCTTTATATACCTGAGCCATCCCTCCCTCGCCTAGCTTCGACTGCACTTGATATATGCCGAGCTTTTGTCCGATTAGTGAGTCATGTTCTCTGCCCATATTTTTCCTACGCTTCTTTTGTATTGTTCTACTGGGTACGTTTTTCTACAGGCAAGATGCCTGCCAAACAAACATCTCTCTTGCTTTTACGTAGGAGGAGTACAATTCCAGGTGACGCTGGCTGTATTGCCAGGCCCTGTGAAAGTCACTGTAATCGCTGTTCCACAATGGCCTGCTGGCACCACGATTGTCACCTGTTCGCTACTGCCCGCAGCAATGGTTGTGCTGTTAGCCTGAACGTTTACGCCGCCGGTGCTTGAACTGGCCGACCATGTAAGCGAGCTTGAGCTGGAATTATTGGTTAGTGTAATCGTGCAGACGCTGGTGCCATCCGTATTAGTTGTACAGGGCGAAGCACTGGCATCAACGCTGTTCGGGCTGGCCGCAACGGTCGGCGCGGGCTGAACCACCAGGGCGACATTAACCGTGCTAGTATCCGCGCCAATAGAGAAGGTAACCGTATCGTGATAGGTACCAGCTTTCAAACCAGCATTGAGGTTTGAGGCTGTGACAGTAATTGTCTTGCTGTCGCCGCCCTGCAGTGTACCTTTGCTGGAGCTAATGCTCAGCCAATCGCTGCCATTGTCGATACTTGCTGACCAGTTGCTGGTCAGGCCGCAGTTGGTCAATGCAACATCCTGTGAGTTCGCGGGATCGCTAATGCCCTCGACTCCCGCAAAACTCAAGCTTTGTGAATCGGTATTGACGCAACTGCCTTTGACGGCCAATGACACATGGAGGGTCTGGGAGATATTGCTCTGCAGCGCTGTAAAGGTAACAGTCGCAGTATGGGTGCCAGCCGACAGATTCTTCGCTGAAGCGCTGATAGTGAGCTGAATCTGCTGAGGTGCCTGGATGGTACCGCTACTCTGGTTGATTTGCAGCCAGGGGGCCTGGTTCTGATTCCAATTTGCTCTCCAGGTCAGAGTACCTGTGCCGCTGGTACAAAGTGTTACTCCTCGTGAAGCGGTCTGTGAACTCAATTCGCTGATGGGTCCCAGAGCCAGATTGCCGGGAGTCACGCAACTCAGGATGGGTGGCGCTGCCGTGGTAGAGGTAGCAGTAGCGGTAGCGGTAGCGGTAGCAGTAGCGGTCGCAGTTGTTGTAGGAGTTGGCGTAGCGGTACTTGACGTTGCGGGAGCAGTAGCGGTAGCGGTAGCGCTGGCTGTGAGAATGGTGAAGGACAGTGAGGCGCTGCGATAGCTTCCCCCTTCGATGGCATGGACTGTATGGTGGCCAGGCGTCCAGGTCGGACTGATCGGAATAGTCACGCTAAAGGTGCCATCTCCGTGAGCGGATAGCACGTTGTTGAGAGGGGAGTTGGCGAACGCTTGCATTACCAGCCCGGCGCTGCTCATAGCGGCGGCCTGGTGCTGGCCTGCTGCCACAGGAGGAGCCTGCTTGCCCGCCAGATAAAGCGGCAGACCATTATCTAATGTCAAGGTTATACTACTGTTGGGCCAGAAATGCTGCCCACGCAGGGTCAGACTTGCGCCAGGAGTCACATTTGAGCTTCCGCTAAGCGAGAGGCCGGGCATGAAAACGGTCAGACCCAAACCAAAGGTAGTCAGCAGAATAATCAACAGGGCAGCCAGGAAAAGGGTTCCCAGCGGTACGCAACCAGGAGCGTGGCTGCGAGACCGGCTGGTGACAGGACCCGCTTGCCTGGGTGGTCTGGGAGGTGGGGGGGGGAAAAGTGGATGTGGCGTGTAAGGATGGGGTAGCACTGGCGGCTTGCCCAGCGTTGCCGCGGAACCTGGACCAGGCATCGGCCCTCCCTGCATCTGCGGTGTACCAGACAAATTTGGAACACGCGCGATTTGAGGCGTGTTTGGTATAACTGGCATCTGACCCACAGGAGGTGTATTTGGTATAATTGGCAACTGACCAGGCGTTGCAGCGCCAGTAATCTGCTCTAGCAGAGGTAGACTTATGCCAAAGAGCGCCGCGTTCCTGCGCTTCTTTTCCTCCTCATCAACCTCGTCATCAGGCTGATCGTCATCATCGGGGATTGGTATCAGGGTCAAGGGTCGCAGGGGACCACTGGGACTGCGTAGGATCGTATGTTTGCCAGATGCACTAAAGATCGTCAGATGCTCATCTTCCAGACCAGGATTGTTCCCTAGATTTATAGTTGAGAGGTCGCTAATGCCGGTGGCGCGCTGTGAGATGCGAGAAGGGAGACGACCACACTTGCCGCAGAAACCAGCGTCCGCGAGCATACTGGCACCACAAAATTCACACTGCTTCATGACTTTACACCTTCAGAAAACCTTCCCTAACTCTGCGCGCATCCTGGCTCGTCTCACGTCTCTAGCGTTTATGTGAATGGAGAAGAAGGCGCCTCATAATGTTCTCAATTTTGCATCTACAAATTGAGTTCAGGCACAGTTTATCATACTTGTACATAACAAGCAGCAATTTCAACCATTTTTCTTAATCAACAGCTTGAAATCCCTGATCAGGGGAGAAGATGGGCGGTCTTGCTCGTCTGTAAGAAGCAGTAAGATGCAGGAGGAAAGCGCTGCTGTGCTTTCCTCCTGCATCTTACTGCTTCTTACAGAGAATCTGTACGAGACACCTCAGGAAGAGTCCCTTTGAGAATCATCCCCAGTACTGGCGCAAACGCGGGAGAATCTCTTTGGAATAAAGCTGCAAGAAGCGTGACTGGTCGTCACCTGGGGCATGGAAGATCAGATGAGTAAAGCCCAGTTCGATATAGGGGCGGATTTGCTCAACGTGTTCCTCTGGATCGCTAGAGACCAGCCAGCGTTTATGGGCCTGATCGGCCACGGTCAGGGCTTTCGCCTCCATTTCGCGAGCATCGTGAATATCAACCTTGTCCTCAGCTGGTAGAGCCAGCGCGGCCCAGATGCGTGTATCTTGCAGAGCGCGGTTGCGATCTGTATCGAAAGAGACCTTGACCTCAATCGTCTTCTCGATCTGCTCAGGATCGCGTCCGGCTGCTGTCGCGCCCTCGGCTACGGCTGGCAGCAATTGCTCGCGATAGAGCGCGTCGCCCTTGCCAGAGGTACAGATAAAGCCATCGCTGGCGCGCCCCGCATACTTCGCGGCGACCGGCCCGCCCGCGCTAATATAGATGGGAATAGGCTGGTCGGGTTTATCGTAAATCGTCGCATTGAGCGTCTGATAATACTGGCCGTCAAATGTGACCAGTTCCTCAGCCCATAGCTGGCGGATCAACTCAACTGACTCACGCAGGCGCGCCAGACGCTCTTTGGCCGCGGGCCATTCCCCGCCGGTCACAGCAATCTCATTCAGCGACTCGCCAGAGCCAACGCCCAGAATCATACGCCCAGGATTTAATACACCCAATGTACCAAACGCCTGAGCGACAATAGCAGGATTATAGCGAAACGTTGGCGTTAATACGCTGGTACCCAGCAGCACGCGTTTAGTGCGCTCACCCAGCGCGCCTAACCAGGCGAAAGCCTGTGGGGCGTGCCCATTGGTATGTCGCCAGGGTTGGAAATGGTCGCTAATCCACACGCTATCAAAACCGCATGCTTCAGCTTCGACCGCGAAATCAAGCAATGTCCGGGGGCCGAATTGTTCAGCGGACGCTTTATAGCCTAAGCGTAAGGGATGTGTCTGTGCCATGCAATACTCCTTTGATGTCTAGCAAAACCGCCGTATGTAACTAACTGTCTTTCGTCCAGCGGCGCGCAAGCGCAAACGGTCGAGATGGAACCCGGTTCTCTCTCTTAGCATATGCCAGAATCCACTCTAGAACAAGCTGATCAATAATAGGAATTCGGTCTAACCATGCTCAGCTTGCTTGCTTACCTCGTTTGCGCTATAATAAGAATAGCTGTACAACCATACAGCTATTATCGAGATGAGGTTTCAATATGGCAAAGTTACGGCCCTCGGCTACGGAGCCAACAGAATTTATGGATGTCTGTCAGCAGCGTTGCGTTCACCCTGAGCATGCGCGGACTGTGCGACGAACATTGCTACAGATTGATACGGCCAGGCGGGTCGCGTCTCTGTTTGCTATGCTCTCCGATCCAACGCGGCTCCAGGTAGTATATGCACTGCTTAACGCGCCAGAAGGTGAATTGTGCGTGTGCGATCTGGCGGCGGGCCTGGGACGGGATGATACGACGATCTCCCATCAACTGCGCGTCTTACGTAATCAGCATATAGTAAGTATGCGCAAAGTTGGGCGCGTCGTTTACTATCGTCTGATAGATGAGCATATCAGCCAGGTGCTTGCACCTGGTTTGGAGCATGCCAGGGAGTTGTTGCCAGCAACATCGCAAACCTCAGAGGAGGTTTTAGCATGAGCGCAATCGATGCCCACGCTACCCATAGCCACGATCATACTCACGGCATGGCCAGGAAGACGCTGCGCGTGGCCTTTTTTTTGACGCTCTTTATTCTTGCGGCTGAGGTGACTGGCGGTTTGCTGGCCAATTCGCTGGCTCTGCTTTCGGACGCGGGCCATGTGCTGACCGACATCTTCGCCCTTGGTCTGGCCTGGTTTGCTACCGCCCAGGCTGAACGGTTGCCTAACGCACATAATACCTTTGGCTATCACCGAGTTGGTATTCTGGCCGCGCTGGTCAATGCGCTGACGCTGCTGCTGATCACCTGTTGGATTCTCTGGGAGGCTGTGCAACGCTTCCAGCATCCTGAGCCTGTGCAACCACTGCCTCTGTTTGTGTCCGCGGGCGTAGGGATTGTGCTCAATCTCTATATTGGCTTTGGGCTGCAAAAAGAGAAAGAGAATCTCAATGTGCGCGCAGCTGCTCTGCATGTCTTCGGCGATATCGCAGCGAGCATTGCTGTGGTTGTGGCTGGCCTGGTCATCTTGCTGACAGACTGGAAGCCAGTTGACCCTCTGCTCTCCGTTGGTATCGCGGTTCTCATCGCTTTTGGCTCCTGGCGTATCCTGCGCGAGACCGTCGATATTCTCCTGGAGGCTGTACCCAGAGATATCAATCTCTCTTCTCTGGTGCGCGATATGATGCGTATCAATGGGGTGCTGGATGTTCATGATTTGCATGTCTGGTGTATTACCAGCGGGATGTATGCCCTCTCTTGCCACACTCAGATCGCGGATCTACCGCCCAGCCAGAGCACATTGATTCTCACATCGTTAGAGAATATGCTGCGTGAGAAATATAGCATTGGCCACACGGCGATTCAATTTGAGAGCTATGCCCACGAGGGAAATTGCTGCGCGGAATCTGGCCTGTATTGCAGGATGAAGATGAAGAAGCAGGATGAGCATGAGCACGCCCATGAGCACCATCAAATACCTGCTATGACCACCGATGCAGGTGAAAAAGGGCATCCCTGAGTTTGTAAAGCCAGCCAGAATGCTTTGGAACTTTCCACCCCAGGCAAGGCTCAAGGCTCTAAGGGACGAGGCATAGAGCGCGCTCGTCCTCTTGAATCAGTGCAGATGGATGGCGAGCGCACCCGCGCTCGCCATCCATCTGCATCTCGCTTCTGATTGGGAGAGGTTCCGTCAAACGAAGTTTGACAGACAATAGTGTACGTTTACGCCTCCTCAAACGTAATAGAAAGCAGTGAGAAAGATTCTAACACTGCTTTTTCTGAAAGGAAGCTTGAAAAATGTCACATACATATAAAAAACCTCTTTTCTTCGCAGGTATGATAACTCTGCTTCTTTTACTGGCGGCCTGTAGCGTGCCTGGGACGGCAGCGTCTCCGGGACAGACACTGCTAAGCAGTGCCTCGGCTATGGGCAAGTTGAGTTCAGTGCATTTTGATTTGCAAACAGTCACAACGGTTCAGAGCAATAGCTCGACAAATGGTCTGACATATCCAGTCACAGGTCAGGGAGACGCGACCTCTCCTGATAAGGTCTCGATCCAACTGTCATCCAACGGCCCATTGCTCGGGTTGATCAGTAGCGGACAGAATATCTATGTCCAGTCCAAGGGTGGCCCCTGGTACTCGGTGGATAAGTCTAATGTTAAAGATGCCGAACAAAGCTTTTTCTCCCAGAGCCTCGCTACGCGCCTGGGGCAGATTATGAGTGCGCTGCAGAATGCTCAATTGACAGATCATGGGCAGGAGACAGTCAATGGTGAGAGCCTGGATCACCTGACTGTGACTATCGATCAGCAGACATTGAAGAGTATCAGCTCTGAACTCAATGGTCTGGCCCCTGCGGATTCTCAAAGTGGCTTAAACCAGATCAAAAAGGCTACGCTTGACCTGTGGATCGATACTTCCACCTCCTATGTCCACCTGGTCAAAGTCGATATCGTTACCCAGGTTGATGCAACTGCGCTTGAGCACTTTACTGGTCAGAGCATTGGCGCGACCGGCGCGTTGCCTATTGAAATGAAGGCCCAGGTGACCTTCAGCAAGTTCAATCAGCCAGTAAATATTCAACCGCCAACCAGTGCGACTCCCCTGGCTCAATAACTCTATCTCCTATGAGAAAGCAAAGAGGGCTGATCGGCTTTGCCGGTCAGCCCTCTTTGCTTTCTCATAGGAGATAGAGAAAAAAGCTGCAAGAAGGGCAAAGGAAGGCACTGCAAGAGTGGCAATTTTATGCTATACTATATTCATGAGTACACAAGATCATCAGATCATTTCTAAAGCGACAGACATCCCAGGGTCAGGAGTGCCTGAGGCTTGTGGGGAAGATGTTGAGGTTATGGAGCGTGCGTTACGCCTGATAGGCGACACGTGGACGTTAAAGATCATCCATAATCTAATGTCTGGTACACGGCGTTTTGGCGAATTGCTGGATGTGCTGGGTAATGTCAGCCCCAAGACGCTTTCGCAGCGTCTGAAGATGCTGGAGGAGGCCAAGATTGTCTTGCGCCACGCCTACCCGGAGATTCCCCCGCGCGTCGAGTATCATTTGACTGAGAAGGGTGAGGCCCTGGTCAATGTTCTGGAGGCAATTTACGCGTTTGGCAAACGCTATCTCGCGGATACTCCTCCTTGTTCTTCATAAACAGAGCTTTTTCTGCTCATGGGTGCGCGCGCATTTTCCTCAGGACGCGTTTTTTTTGCTCAGATGGTCCATCTTCCAGCTAATTTCAAGAAGGGGTACGTGTATGGAATGTAGAATCGGATGCGGCGCGTGCTGTATCGCCGTCTCTATCTCGTCGCCCATTCCCGGCATGCCGCGCGGGAAACCAGCAGGGGTGCGCTGCCTTCACCTGACCGACGATAATCGCTGCGCTCTCTTCGGCAAACCCGAACGCCCGCCTATCTGTAGTCTCTTTCAGCCCTCCCTCGATGCCTGCGGCCAGACGCGTGAGGAGGCTTTGGCGAATTTTACCTTGCTAGAGCTTCTGACTAAACCCGGTAAAGATAAATAGCGTCTAACAGCAAGTCTGCTGCGAGGCATAGTGATCTTCCAATATAAAACTGTTATACTCATGGGGACAGAGTTCTACTATTTTACCAGGGATGGTTGTCTATGCAAAAGCAATTTGAGGCCCGTCTTAAGGTTCCCGCGCAGCTTCAGCAGATCGCCGAGACTCAGCACATGGGAGAATGCGTAGCCGTTTATCCGCGCAAATTTGAAACATACCCAATCCCGGTCGCTATTTTCGTGACATTTCTGGTTGGTCTTGCGACACTCGCGCTTCCCCTGACTATTTTGTCCTGGAGCTTCTATTTATTATTGTTGCTGCTACTGTTTTTAACAATCTATGTGCCGCTGTTCCGGGCCCGTATTATTCATCGCCAGGATCAGATTGTGCTCTATGCAGCAGGCTTTATTACTTTTCTGGGACGTGTTGCTACCGCCTATCGCTGGGAGACCATCGAGTCTGTTTTACGCGGCACTGCCCAGAGCGAAGGCGAAGGCATCGGAGATATCGATGAGATTGTAGTCAAGGCAGGAACAAAGAAGTGTAAGCTTTCTAAAGATATGTCACAGCATGCTCGCGCCGACCTTTGCGATAGGGTTGAGCGCGGCTATGTCTCTTACCACCTACCCCACGTGATTGCTCGGTATAACGGTGGCGAGGAGATCGCTTTTGGCAGTACACCTGCCGATACCCTGTTCTTCAGTCAAGCAGGTTTCCGGGATGCTCAGGAAGCATTGCCCTGGGCCCTGGTTGAGAAGGCTGAGGTCGGTCCTGCGTTGATCGTTATCAGAAAAGAAGGTAGAACCTCAGATTGGTACCATAAATTGATCTGTAATGTTCCCAATGCTGCCCTCTTGAAGGCCTTGCTTGAGTATCAACGTTAACATCTGCCTCTCTGGTTCTGGTTGCATATGGTATGATGGAGCACGGATCTCACGATGAATAGATCGCTCAACTGCAACACTGTTGTGCAATGAGGTTGCTCATGGGAGAGAGACAAGATCAACTGACGGTGCGTCTGTTCGGCGCTCCTGAAATACGTATTGCCGATCAGCCTCTGAGACTTCATCACCAGAAGGCGCGCGCGTTGCTCTATTATCTTGCCGCCAGTGGACGGCCTTCTACTCGTGATTACCTGGCAGGTCTTTTGTGGAGCGAGACCCTGGAAGGCAATGCGCGCCACTCGTTGCGCTCCAGCCTCTATCATATGCGCCAGGCTTTTCATGCTCAGGGCAGCAACGAAATCTTGCTTGGCGCTAGCGAACAGATCGCGCTCCATCCCGCTGCTCTGGTTTGCGATGTTGCCGCGTTTCGTCAGCTCGTGGCCGAGGGTACTGAAGAGGCCTTACTGGCCGCGCTCAAACTCTACCAGGGACCCTTTCTCCAGGGCTTTACGGTGGCCGATGCCCCTTTATTTGAGGAATGGCAGCGTTTTGAGGCCGATACATTGGCAAGTATGTATCTCGGTGTGCTGCGTACCCTGGCTGCGTGTGCGCAAGAACGCCAGGAGTGGCAACGGGCGATTATGTATACGCAGCGGATTATTCAGCTTGAACCTTGGCGGAAGAGACGCAGCAGCACTTGATCGAGTTGTATTTGCGCACGGGAGCGGTAGGGCAGGCCTTACGCCATTACTATGATTTTGAGGCAGCTTTACGCCACGAGTTGGGGATTGTGCCGACGCCTGAGACGCAGGCCTTGCTGGCGAATATCCTGGCCACCCAGCGCGCTTCATCCGCGCGGTCTCCCAGTTCCCGCCTGGCGCAACGTCAGGCCGAGGGTATGCCCCTGGTGGGACGCGAGGCACTGTTGAGCAGACTGCTCAAGCTTGGTCAGGAGGCGCGCGCGGGTCGTGGTGGCGCAGTGCTTCTACAGGGTGAAGACGGTTCCGGGCGCAGCCGTCTGCTGCGCGAATTAAGTGCCGCGCTTGTGGGGAATCAGCCGCCCTGGATTATCTTACAGGGTTCTTGCTTGCCCTTCGACGATCTGCTCTCCTACGGCCCCTTCCTGGAAGCCTTTCAATCTGCGGACCCTGGCGATCTAAGCGACTTGCTAGCCGATGCACCTGAGGTCGAGGCTCCCCATAAGCACTTTCTCTGGAGTGTGCTGCAAGCCCTGCAGACGCTGGCACGCGGCACGTCTGTGTTGCTGGCTATCGATGATTTGCAGTGGGCCAATAGTCCGACGCTGCAGCTTTTCAGTTTCCTGGCAACTCGCCTGCGCCATCTGCCTGTCTTTTTAGTGGGCACGGTTCAGCGCGTCGAGGCAATCCCCTCTCTACAGCGTCTGATCATTCTGAGTCGTCGCCATGGCGCTGTGCATCTGTTTGCCTTAGAGCCGTTGAACAGCGAGAATGTGAGGGAATTGCTCGCTCAGCTTGCTATTGATACCGCTGCCGATATCTGGGCCGCCACAGCCTTCGCAGAGTGGCTCTTTGAGCGCTCAGGTGGTAGCCCATTTATTCTGGGCGAAATCATCGCGCAATTGCAGACCGAGCATATTCTCATCCCAGCTGGTCAGGGTCAACGCCTGGATATAGGCCGCTGGCGGCGCTGGCGGGCTAGCTTTACTCTCCCTGAAACAGTTCATGATCTGGTAACCTGGCGCCTGGCCAATCTCTCGCCGCAGGCTCGCAAAGTGCTTGATGTGCTGGCAGTCGCCAATTTGCCCCTGCCTTTTGATCTGCTCAGCAATTTTCCCGGCGTATACCAGGCTGAATTGCTGACAACACTGGAAGAACTGGAGACACGCGGGCTGGTCGTAGAGGCCGGGCATGAGCTTTTTATGCTCTCGCATCGCCTGATCTATGAAACCCTGCTCTCTTCCTTGAGCCGCTTGCGCCGTCAGGATATGCATCACCAGTTGGCAAGCATTATGGAGCAATGTCCTGCTCTGCGGGAACACTTTCCCGCGCGCCAGGTGGCTTTACATGCCGTGGCGGGCGCTGATCATGAGCGCGCGCGTCGCTATGGACTGCTCGTGCTCGACGAGCTGGTGCGCGAGAACGCTAACGCGCAGACAGCCACTTTTCTGCAGCACCTGCACGATCTACTTGCTCCGACCGCGACTCCGCGTGAACTGCTGCGTCTGACCTCTGCTCTGGGCCAGGTGTATCGCTCGCTGGGCCAGCTTGAGCCGGCCATGAACTGGTATCGTCAGCATCTTTCGCAGGCGGAAAGGCTCGCTGACCCGGCTGCCAGGGCCATGGCGCACTTTGAAATTGGTGAACTCGCCCTGGTGGCCAATGACTTTCAGACGGCACAAGAGACAACCAGAGCTGGACTTGCCCTGGCTTTGCCTACGGACCACGCGCAGTCTGCCATGCTGCTCGCGCGGGGACACCGCCTGCTTGGTGCTTCTCTCGCCATGGAGGGCAGCGATCTCTCGTCGGCGGAACAGCATCTCCAGGAAGCTGTGGCCGCGCAACGCCTGATAGAGGCCACCAGCGAGCTCTGCGCCACGCTTTTTGAACTTGGCAATGTTGCCGCGCAGCGCGGAGAAATAGCTCAGGCGCTGGAACGCTACCGGGAGGCCGCTGAAACCGCTGAACTCGCGCATTACCATTACCTCTTCGCCTTGGCGCGCAACAACTTTGCCTATCATAGCCTGATGCTAGGCGAGCTTGAGCAGTCCTGGCAAGCCCTGGAGGCAGGACAGAAGGTTGCGGAACGCTACGAGCTTTTTGGCGCACTGATGCATCTTTCCAGTACACGTGGAGAGATCCATCTTTATCTTGGCGAATGGCAAAGCGCGGCTGCGGCTTTCCAGCATAGCCTGGCTCTCGCGCGCGAACTGGCTAACCTCGAACGCCAGGCGGGCAATCTCGCTGGCCTGGCTCTGGCAGAGCGGGGGCAGGGTCATCTCGATGCAGCCCTGCGCGGCTTCGCTGAGGCGCTGAGCCTGCTCACGGAGCGCGGTTCCTGGCATCTCAAAACGCGCCTGCAACTCTGGTTAGCCGAAACCCATTTACAGCGCGGCGCTCTGCACGAGGCAGAGGACTATCTCACGCTTGCTCTGGCCACGGCCCGCGCCCATCGGCGTACACTCCTTCTCTTGCAGGCTGAACGCCTTTACGCTCAATTGTGTGCTACACGGGATAACATGCCCGAGGCCGAACGCTGCTTCTCCCAGGCCTTGCAAAGCGCCGAAAGCCTGCATCTACCGCTGGAAGTCGCGCGCATCAGGCTCGCCTGGTCTCAGACCAATTTGCGTTCCGTGATAGAATAGAAAATGTTGCATGTGGAATGGTGGGAAGGAATATATTTTGAAAATAAGTCCTTGCGAGAGAAACCTCCTCTCTGGCACCACGCCAAAGATTTGGTCATCCCTGAGAATATTCGCCTCATTCCTCAAACTGCTTACAGTCCTGAACTGCATCCGGTGGAACACGTCTGGGACGAATTACGCGAAAAATACTTTCATATGCTCCTGGGTAACGCATCTCAACAGTTATCTGTCGTTCTGGACGGCTGGAGTGAAAGACGCTCACGGTGGCCTGGGGAACCGGCTTGTTCTATCCCGCCGTGAGTTTCCGAGCGCGCAAGCCACGCCAGAGAGCGAAGGTCGCCCAGATGATCGTGGTAGCCATCACGAA
>JBEVTI010000069.1:0-26009 GCA_041156125.1 Candidatus Paraktedonobacter carboxidivorans | reverse complement strand
TGCAGTCCCAGATCTCCACCTTTGTGCCCGCCGCTGTGGCTCCCCCTGGCACGTCGAGGCACTTGTTGCCGTACACCTGTAGCTCACCGTTAGAGAGCAAAGTCCACTGTTGGTTGCTACCGCCGTTGCAGTCCCAGATGTCCAGCAACGTTCCATTGGCTGTAGCCGCTCCTGGCACGTCCAGGCAGCGGTTCGAACCCGTACCCCGCAGGACCCCGGTGCTCCCGCCGCCACCGCCGCTACCACCGCCAGCGTTGTTGGTCTGGCCCCAACCGTACTGGAGCCGGTCGAGGCCGGACTGGTTGGTGATGCTCAACGAGAGGTTGGTGCCGCTACCGTTCAGCGACGTGATCGCACACGATGCATTAAAGCACGGACCAGGACCCTGGGTCTGGGTGGCCTGCTTGACACCGACCCACAGGATCGAACCCATGCCCAGGTTGCGCACGGTGTCGGTGAGTGCGTACAAGTAAGAGACATTGTTGGTGCCGTCCCTGGGGCCGTCGTAGTTCACGCCGGTATTCATCGGGTTGCCGAACTCGGTCAGCACAGACCGGCTGGCGTAGCCGCACACGTTGTTCTCAAAGCTAGTAACCCAGTCCGCCTCGGTAGGGTGCGTTTCCCCGCCAAGGGTATACATGTGGATCGACAGCAGCGTGCCGTTCAGCCGGGAGTCAGCACCCACCGTACATAGGTTCTGGTCCGAATACGCGCCAGGAACCAGAATATGGCCTCTGTTGAGGTTGGGGTAGTTCGCGACCCAGGCTGCCGCGACGTTGTCCTCATTGGAGGCGCTGTAGCCCCACGGCTCGTTCATAATGTCGAAGTAGAAGTGGCTGTTTCCGCTGTACTTGTTAAGCACCACATTCCACATATTGTAGAAGGACGTGGTGTTGCCGATGACCCCGTTCTGGAGCCAGGGTGCCACAACCACGTTCATGCCCAGCGCTGAGGCCGCGTCCCAGGCCGCCGTGTAGCTACCCCACCACGATCCCGACACGGTAGCCGCGTTGAACGGCATCCGCACTGTGTTGGCCCCCAGGCTCTGGAACCCCTTGAGGATCGCGGTCGCCTTCGTGTAGGTGGTCGAGTAACTGTCCGATGTTGACAGACCGACCGGGACCAGGTTGCCGGTTCCGAAGTTGTCGTTCGGGTCCGCCCAGTTCACCCCGTGGAACTGGTTGGTCGCTGCATGTGCAGTTGATGGGTTTCCTAACTGGGTAACGGCAAGCGTTATGATGGTGATTAACACACCGAGCACACAGAAGAGTTGCATCCTGCGATGACGAAACGTCATGTTCATCCTCCTTGTAGTATCAGACACGAGCATTGTGCCTTTGTAACTTGAAGATACGTTCTATCTTCTTCCCTGAAATCAGTCCCTCTATTGCTCATCAGAGAGCAGATAGATGTGAGTTTAGACGGCGATCACTTGCTACTGCTGGTTGGTGTTACCATCAGAGGGCCATTGGTTCCCTGCTGACTGGCTTCTCCTCCTGGATGAGGAGGTTATTGCCGGGTCCACTTCTGGTTGCTGCCGCCGTTGCAGGTCCAGATGTCCACAGCCGTGCCATTGGCGGTGCCTGCACCCACCACGTCAAGGCAGAGACCGGACCCACGACCGACGACCGTGCCGTTAGAGTTGAGGGTCCACTGCTGGTTGGAGCCGCCGTTGCAGTCCCAGATCTCCACCTTCGTGCCCGCCGCTGTGGCTCCCCCTGGCACGTCCAGGCACTTGTTGCCGTACACCTGCAACTCGCCGTTGGAGAGCAAGGTCCACTTCTGGTTCGCGCCGCCATTGCAATCCCAGATGTCCAGCAACGTGCCATTGGCGGTGGCGTTGTTCGGCACATCCAGGCAGCGGTTCGAGCCCGAACCCCGCAGAACCCCGGTGCTTCCGCCGCCAGTTGTGGGCGTGGGCGTGGGAGTACCACCACTGCCAAACGAGAGCAGATGGTTTTTGTACCCCTGGCCGTAGTTGGTAGCAGTGCCGTTATAGTTGCTAATCAGCGCGGGTGTCCCAGAACAGCTATCAGGCGTCCAGGTCCAGGCCAGATAACTAATACTATGTTGATCGAGCCAGGTCATCAGGCCACTGATAAAGCTGGAAGCGCAATCGTTCTCGCCAAGTTCCCCAGCAATGACTGGCACGCTGGCCGCCACCGGGGCAATCTGCGAGTTCCAGCAACTGGTATTGCTACAGGCGTTGAAATTGTAGATGTGAGTCGAAGCCACCAGATTATGGTCGGGATCGCTCGGCTCGTTGGCCAGCCAGCCGGTCAGGTCATTAGAATACGCCAGACCACCCAGCATCAGAATGTTTGTGGCTCCGGTATTGCGCACGGTATTGACCAGGGTTTGCATGCCGGCCACCGCAAAATTCGTGCTATTACACGCGCCACTGTTCGGGCTGGTGCTGCCATTTTTCCAGCAGGACCAGCTAACCCCAAAGGGCTCGTTAAACAGATCGAAGATCACCGAAGAGTTGCTCTTGAACGTGTTGGCCACCGAGGTCCAGAAGGCAGGAGCGTGATCCAGGTCGGGCATGGGTTGTTGGCCGGTTGCCTGGTTGCCACCAGAATTCGTCCAGTGCAAATCCACAATCACAATGATCCCATTCTGATTGAGCAGATTCACATAATTGGCATAATTCTGGCGATACGTCGAGGCTGAGAGACCACCACCAGGATAGCCATTAATACCAAGCCAGCAATCCTCGTTGAGCGGCAGACGCACAATGTTTACGTCCCAGCTCAGCATAGCATTGATAGAGTTCTGGTCAACGGGTCCATCGAACGTATTGCCAGAGGGACAGGAGTATTCAGTTCCCATACGGTCAACGCCATGGGGGTTCAGCACCTGACCACTGCCAGACTCAATGAGATTTCCAACCACGTGCAGTCCCGACGCTGCACTCGCGGCTCTCGCCGCGCTAGCCGTTTGCACAGTAATGCCCAATGCGGTAGCACAGATGAGCACAAGAATAAGAGGAATAGCCAGGCGTTTAAAGCGTCCTTTGCTTTGCATTAGCATTCTCCTTGCTTTCAGAATGGTCTGGAAGAGCACAAATCCCACAATCAGGAAGAGGCCTCAGACATTCTTTTGCGTAACACTCTGTTCATTCAGAGTGTCTTTAAGCACTGGAACATAACATTTGGGGAGACGGCGACTCTTCAAGTCTTTTTGAAAAGTCGCCGCGTTACTTTCCAGGCTTCTAGACGACGATCACTTGCCACTGCTGGTTGGTGTTACCATCAGAGGGCCATTGAATGACTGCTGCCCCTGCGTGACTAGCTTCTCCTCCTGGATGAGGAGGTTATTGCCGGGTCCACTGCTGGTTCGTGCCGCCGTTGCAGGTCCAGATGTCCACAGCCGTGCCATTGGCGGTGCCTGCCCCCACTACGTCAAGGCAGAGACCGGACCCACGACCGACGACCGTGCCGTTAGAGTTGAGGGTCCACTGCTGGTTGGAGCCGCCGTTGCAGTCCCAGATCTCCACCTTCGTGCCCGCCGCTGTGGCTCCCCCTGGCACGTCCAGGCACTTGTTGCCGTACACCTGCAACTCGCCGTTGGAGAGCAAGGTCCACTTCTGGTTCGCGCCGCCATTGCAATCCCAGATGTCCAGCAACGTGCCATTGGCGGTGGCGTTGTTCGGCACATCCAGGCAGCGGTTCGAGCCCGTACCCCGCAGAACCCCGGTGCTTCCGCCGCCAGTTGTGGGCGTGGGCGTGGGAGTACCACCACTGCCACCAGGCGTGACCGTCAGCAAACGCGAGGCATGCGTATTGAGCGACGCGCTGAAGCTGTTGGTAAAGCTTCCCAGATTGCTATGACTCCACAGATCGCGCACCGAGGCTGACCCACTGAAGCCCAGACTGCTCCAGTTGGCCGTCACGTTGGCGGACGAGCCACCCAGGTTGAACAGCGCCACGGTATAGCTGCCATTGCTATTCTTGGTGTACCAGACTTGCTGCTGACTGGACTGCGACACCGGCACGGCAGCTTTGCCTGCCTGGTCTACCGCAATGACTTCACTATTGGTCAGTAAGGAGAGTCCATAACTGTCCATCGTGGTCAGATCGTCACCGGCATACAGCGGAGCGGCCTCAATCGACCACAGCGTCATATAGGTTTGCCGTTCATCGTTGGTGAGACCATCCTTCGCCCCATCGGCAACATTGAGGGAGTCCAGATCATTCCAGCCTCCTGGAGCGGCCAGAGGTGCCCAGGCGGGTGCATCATTGAAACGCGTGGAAACGGTGTTCCAATCAACCAGGGTTGAGCAAGCGGAATAACACTGGACATCCCCTTCGATGCGCCACGCATTGGAGTACTGGCGCCAGAAATTGATGTTATTGCGATCCAACGTATTCGAGAGATCGAAAACGATTGGGCGTCCACTCTGCTGCAACGCCACGGACCACTCCTGGACATCCTGCTGATTCCAATCGCCGACCGCGTCGATCTTGAGGAAATCAACCCCCCAGGAGGCGTACAAATCGGCCCAGGAATTGAGAAAATCCTGCGAGGCGGTACTGTAATTGAGGTAGTACATGACGTTGCCGAAACCGCCGTAGTTGTTCTGAAACTTGCTGGTATTGGCCGCGTCCCTGGCATGAAAACTCGTGTTCTGGATGGGGGTGTTCTGGTTGACGGCAGCCACTGGAATACCCGGCGTCACATAGATGCCAAATTTGAGGCCCAGGCTATGCACATAACTGGCAACGGCGGCGATTCCATTGGGGAATTGCGCTGAATTGATTTGCCAGCGTCCAAACTGGTCCACGGTTGTACCAGGATTGAGATAGTAGTGGTCATCGAGCAGGATATAGTTGTAGCCGAATGCTTTTAACTTGCTCGCTTCGACATTGGCTTGTGCCTCAACGTTGGCCTGGGTTGGATAGCCTCCGTCAAAGCTCCAGGTACTCCATCCCATGAATGGCGTTGTCGCAACTCCATTGTTTTCCGCATGAGCCGGGGTAACGTTTCTCCCACTGATATCCCAGAGGGCAGTTGTCAACATTGCCAATAGCAAAACGATGATACTGCTACGTAACAAAATGCTGTGCTTTCCTTGCATCGTTTGTTCTCCCTAATAATGACGGGGAACTTCCCATCAACATTTTCGCTCATGAAATGTGTTTCCTAAGGAAAATTCTGTGCACCTCCTTTCTTTAGGAAATGTAAGCGTGTACTGGAAATGCCTCGGTAAAAGGAAAAGTGAAGGGTGCTAGTCAGTCGACAGAGGGGCGAGGATATAATGGTTTATCCCATTTTTCTCAATATGAGTAAAAAATGGAGAAAAATGGCAATAGCCTGTCCACTCACATCAACATCCCTGTTAATGCTTAAAGTGTAACATACAAAAAAGCAATTTGTCAACCATGTTTACAATATTTGTCGGTGGAGCGACATTTTTTTGGAAAAGACGGCTAAGAAACCTGTTTCTCGACAAATATACCAATGAATAGCGGTATATTTGTCAGCCATGTTTCGGATCAGGTCATCTATCTACACACGCAACTGATGCCTTACCAAAGCCAGGCCTTTCTACGAGCCATAATCTCCTTTCAAACCGGCGCGCTTCTTTGGGAATGCAGTTCACCAGCCTGGAGAAAGACAACCCCTGCATAGGTTTACCCAGGTAGCAAGAAGCGTCAAATATTTATTTATTTAGTAATTAAAATAAACACAAAAAAAGTTTTTGTCAAGGGGTGGTTTTTTCTGACATTCCATCATAAATCTTGGGGCGTGCTAGCATCAAGAGAGAAGAAGGGTAACCCAGAAAGGGGGGAAGCATTGAATGGCAAAGCAGTTGGGCTGACTCATACGCCTGGTGTGAGTGAGCTTATCTCGCTTCGAGAGCGGGATGCTTCCAGAGCCGGAGCATTCTTGCTCGGGTTTTTGCAAGCATGGATTGGCTTCCTGAGCCAGAGACCATTTTCTCACTCACACCAGGCGTTCATACTTTCACCTCCTTGATCGGGGAGCGCAGAACGTGGCAAACGTTGCTAGAAATGGTCTGGCGTGATCATCGCGGGTGGCAATGTAATTGGATAGCGGACAGCCTCATCCTCGCCAGAACTGAGCCGGAGCAAGAATGGGAGCAACGAGTGTTGCGCATGGCCAAAGGGGAAAGCACCAGGCGCTCGGAGTTGGCTGCCGAGCATCTGACGGAGCAGTTACGGCAGATGGGGGTTGGGCAATTGCAGAAGAGCGAGACGCAAGAAGTGTGGTTAATCGCCGATGGCTCGAATCTTTGCAAACCCTATGCGCAAGAAATGCCCTATCTGATGGAAGTTCTCGATGAAGATGAGCAACTCGTGCCTGGCTATCGCATGCTTACCGTGATTGGCGTAGTGTCCGAACATCGCGGTATTCTCTACCAGAAGGTGCTCAGCCGCGGGGAAGCCGGTTGGCAGAGGTGCAAATGATGCTCACCTGGTCCCTCTCCCCTGGCGAGTTATGATAGAATGTCAGAAAGGGCATCTTGACAAGCACCTTTTATGACTTATTTTAACCATGAAATAAAATAAGTCATTTTTGCGAGGGTATGGATAAACTATGAGCCTTGGAACGTCTGCAACCGATCATAAAGGGATGCGCGATCTCAACCAGAATCGTTTACTCAATTTTATTCGTCTCAATGCGCCGATTTCGCGTCCTCGTCTTGGTGAGCTATCAGGACTCAGTGCGGCTACCGTCCTGAACTTGACCAATGATCTGCTCGAGAGTCAGCTTCTTGTGGAGAAGGGCACGGCGAACTCATCTCGTGGTCGGCGACCAACCTTGCTGGAAATCCATCCCGCCGGTGGATATGCGATCGGTTTGATGATCCGCGAGTATGAGACCGTTGGTGTGGTGGTGAATCTGCATGGCATAATTATCTCTTCTGCTCACTGGCACATGACGTTGCTTGAGAGGCATGAGCAGTCTATCCCATTGATCGCTGAGAAAGTGGAAGCATTGATCGCGCAGGCGGGTATTCCTCGCGAGCGTTTGATCGGTTTGGGATGCGCGATCTCTGGCTTTATTGATAGTGAACATGGGATCTGTATTGATTCATGGCAACTGGGATGGCATCATTTCGTCTTAGCTTCTCCCTTAGCCGCGCTTTTGCAACTTCCCGTCGTGATTAGAAACAACGTTAGTTGTATCGCTTGCTATGAAAACCTCTTTGGGTGCGGGCAGGACTATCAGCATTTTCTCACGGTTGCGATTGGCCGTGGCCTTGGCCTGGGCATCGTGATCAATGGCGATATTTATGGGGGGGCCATGGGAGGAGCAGGTGAATTTGGCCATACTGCCCGATTATTCAATCCTTTGTGCTGCCGATGCTCCACGCCAGGCAAGATTTCGCGCTTCGCTGCCCCATAACTCTTCAGTTTATCGGTAACGATTACTCGCGGGACGTAGAATAGCTCTTTGAGGAGCTTACGAAAAAATCTTTTGGCAGCTTTTTTGTTGCGCCGACTCTGGACAAGGATGTCGAGCACGTTGCCGTCCTGGTCCACCGCTCGCCACAGGTAGTGTCTCTCGCCACGGATGGTGAGGAAGACCTCATCCATGTGCCATTTGTCACCACAGCGAGGGCGGCGACGCAGTTCATTGGCATAGCAAGTTGATTCGACTCGGAACCGGCATCTCGTTTCCTGCCAGAACGGGCGAAATGGGGAAGCAAACCAATGAAGCCGCTTCCATATTGGCTTTCCGCATCTCGGTACCACTGACGCCTCCGACGTTTCGTCCGCACGGGGATAGTCGTTGCACACGCGTTGACCTGCACCTGTTCATCGTCATCATATTGATCTGGGTTGATCACACGATTGCGAAAAACGGCAGTCACCAGATCGACATCTCGTGCCTGTTCCAGGAGTGCTTGACCTTCTGGAGTAAGGCTGGAAGCACTCTCTGTGGCAATTGCGTGAGCACCTGTCTCTTCTTTCGCCTGTGGCTTTACATAAGCTCGTGCCGTTTGTCGATTACGAAACACTGGTGTGCGCCAGGGCTCTGACAAGCGGTAGGTAGCTAAATCCACATAGAGATCATGCCGGGCAATCGCAATGTTAATGAGATCAGTCGGAAGCTCTGATGTAGCCATGCGAAGTGCCGATAACATCATGCCTGGATGGTTCTCAATCTGTCGGTAGAGGAGTTCTAAAGCCGCCTCCGGTGCCACTAAACGCTCCAAATCAGAGTAGTAATCTTCCAAATACAACCAATTCTCTTGAGCAGCCCAGTTAATCTGATCCGATGTCCAAACCCGGTACGTTAATCCAAATTTTGCAGCAAATGCCTCGCCGGGAGGGCATCGCCAAGTATTCCCATCCTCAAGGACATACCGATTGGGGCGTGACTCTGCTTGTTTTACTAACTCTTGCAGCGGCTTACACTCGATCCATCCGCATTCTTTTACGCCAAAGACGAAGTAATCAGCAGTATGCATCGGTCGCTGGACGCAGTTGCGTTTGTCCTTGTACTCAAGCTGAATAGCTGGCGGTTGGTCCCACATCTCCAGGACCTCATCAGAATGCTCGGCTTGAAGTAAAAAGGCAAATTCGACCTTGTGGCTCTCTGCCTTGATGATACATTGCATCTTTTTTGAGGGATACCAGACAGGCATATTGCCTCGCCGTGCTCCTGGAGTGCGGCTTGGTGGAGAAGATCGGATGTGCGCAAGTAGCTCTTGTGTTTCTCGCAAGTAGCTCTTGTGTTTCTCGCGAGAAACCTTGTCTACGACAGTAAGCTAGAAGCCCAATGCCATCGAGCGGTCTTGCCATTGTATCCTCCTACCTCAAGTCATATGTTCTCAAAAGCTACTCGTCACTCTTTGGCGGAGGAGGTAAAGCCAACTCAAGTCCTTTCCCATTCTGGAGTTGAATGAGATTGGGGAGAAGCGCCTGAATTTCCATCGCTCGCGTTGCTGAATCAGCACCTGGATGCAGGGTGTCTACCACCTTACTGGCAATCTCCAGAGCATACTCAATGCCTTTCTTTTGGACTTCTAGCTGTTTTTCAAGCACTTCTAGACGACGCTGTTCAAGCTCAAGTCTTTGTTTCTCTTGCTCAAGCAGAGCCATCTGCTTCTCCAACTCAGTTTTTTGCTCTGCTTCTCTGATCTCCTGGACTTTAGCCTGGTTTTCTAGTTGCGCTTTTTCTAGCCGTTCTAACCGTTGCGTAATGCCATCAATGGTGGTGACAAGCGCTTCTGCAACACTAGGAGCACTCAAATCCACTTTCCAGTCCATATTGAAAGGCGAATTGTAGCTGATACGTGTTATCACTATCTGAGCTTCTTCTGCAAATCGTCCATTGTGCGTTTGGGTGTATTCGATGAGATCGGCAAACCGTCTTTGGGCAATTAGCCAATATTTGGTAGTCAATTCTGTCAGTGTAGAAATGATCAAAGCCAAATTTTGGGCGGAAAGAGGATCTTCAATGATTCGGATGCGAAGAGTATTCGTTTCAGCGAGAATTCTTTTTTCCGTTACGCCTTGGTCCTCAGCTTTGGCATATTCATCTAAAAATGCACGAAGAAAAGTCGATTTTTCCGAAGAGAAGGTACCTAGCACCCCAGCTATTAGTCCGCCAGGTATCATTACAGGAGAGCCCGACATACCACTTACTATACTACTTATCACTGGACCCATCGCTGCTATCGAATAGCGACTATCCAATTTCGCATTGCTTACATCAGCCTCAAGCAAATTAGCCTGGCTCAGATCAGCCTCGCGTAGGTCGGCGTCTCTCAGATTGGCTTGAGTGAGATCTGTATCATTGAGATTAGCGGAACGTAAATTAGCAGAACGTAAGTTGATTCCCCGTAAACGAAGACCACTGGGATCGATACCTTCCAGATTCCGACCACTTAAGTCTAGTTTGTCAGAACTTCCTAGAGTTTGAAGTAACTGCTGCCATTTGTCAGAATGCTTGACAAATGGCACTAATTCGGAAGGAAGTTTGGGAGCAGCGGCCAAACTTATCTTCCATTTGCAATCCCGTGGGGAGTTCCATCCCCACAGTTCCGGCATGAAAATGAGTCAAATGACACATATCCCTTTGTTCTCCTAACTTTTTTGCCAAAAAACTCCCTACTACGAAATGGATTGCTTCTCTACAACCTGGGCCAGTCCCGATGCTGCGCAGTCATAAATAGCACGAATACAGGAAAAATTGAAGAGTGCTTGCTCATTCACTACTGCTGCTGATGGTTGATTGTGTATGCATTGATAGAAATATACGAGCGGTTTTTCTCCGAAGCGCAGTGCCTCTGCTGCCGGGGGGAACGCGATGGTTCTGCTCTCGCTTGCGCCGTCCCGGTCATACGTGTGCGTCAGGAGGGCGCGACCTCTAGACAACGGCCAGCTCCAGCGTACGGAACCGTTAACGCCGGTCAATTCGATGACAGACTGCTCGTTGCTATGAGTTCCAGAGGCGCGTTCATAGTTCATAATCACGTTTGCGCCATCGGCAAGCGTGTAGCGGAGCGTGGCTCCGGCATGTTGCTCGACGTCAACAATGGTCTGTGGAGGAAGATGCAGGGCAGTAGCGGGATTGGCCAGCCAGGCATTGAGCACTTCCACGCGCCTGGGTTGTAAGAGGTCATTGAGCACAGTAAATTCGTAGGGGGCGCGATCCATTAAAGTTCCACCGCCGCTTCTGGCCTGGTCGAGAAACCAGTTTGTCTGGGGCTGAAATTCGATCCCTGGCCGATTGCGCTGTTCTAGATTGAGAAAGCGCACATGATAGAGCTGGCCCAGGGTCTGTTCCTGCAAGAGACGGCGTGCCTCCTCGGCTGGCGGCCAGTTGAGACACCTGACGCTACAGCAACCAAGCAAGCGTTGATGAGCGTGAGCCACCGCCAGCATATGCCGCGCCTGCTCTTGCTTGAGTGCGAGGGGCTTTTCACACAGCACATGTCGGCCCGTAGCCAGCGCGGCACAGGTCAGTTCTTCATGCGCGAAGGGCGGAGTCGTGATAATAACGATATCATGCTCATTGGCCGCTTCATCCAGCATGGGTTGAATATCCTCGAAGGCCTGTGCCTGAGGATATTCCCTGACAAAAGCTGCCAGGGCTTGAGGATTGGGGTCTGCGACCGCTAACTTCACCTGTTCCGGGTCAGGCAGGCGCTGGATGGCGGCGGCGTGGGAACCTGCGATGACTCCCGCCCCAACAAGATAAATACGTTGCATGCTTATTTTCTGCCTTGATTTTTTGCAAGCGATCAACGGTTTCTGATCTGATTCACTTGATGATTGGCTCGCGCTTTTTACGCCTGTGTCCATGGCTTGAGATAGGCCAGGCTTTCCATAAGCTGTTGCTCCTCATAGGCCATAATAGCCTCGGCTGGCTCATGGCGTTCAAAGGGCGTTTGCCAGTTCTCGGATCGTCTTGCATGAGTATAAACGAAGAGTAGGGTGTGCGCAAGTTGAGCCGCTGAACGCGGTGGATACGCGGGCCAGTAATCGTCGGCTAGCACCCGGATATGACGAGCCTCTAAGGCTCCCATTTCAAGGGACATGGTGACGTCTGGGCAAAATTCTTCAACAAGGGCAAAAAGCTGCAGGAAGTCGATGACTCCTTGACCGATGGGACTGCGCGCCAGGCGATAGCCTTCATCCGTAGGAAAGATCCAGTAGTCTTTGAGATGGACGTTTTTGAGATGTGGCCCGATGCGCCTGGCAAAATCCAGGGGTTCTTCAGCCGTAGCCAGCGGATTACCCGTGTCCAGCGTAATCCCAAAACGGGGTGAGTTGATGGCCTCACATAGCCAGAGAAGCTCTTCTGAAGCCAGGTCTTGATGATTTTCGATGGCGAGATTCACCCCGACACGTTCGGCCACCAGGGTGGCCGCGTGCAATCCTTCCAGCACTTCTTCTAAAAACGTGCTCCAACGGTGCGCAATCATCCTGCGATCCCCACCGATTTGCGCGCCCCCTACCACTGTACGCACCGTTTCTACATGCAGGCGCGCTCCCAGTTCAAGCGTTTCCGCCAGCTTTTCAGGGTCGTATCCGCCCGCGGCCAGATTCAAGAAGAGCCGATGTTCCTGAGCGTAACGTGCTACAGCATCGATATCCTCCCCTTCCAGAAGGGCTGCCGGGAGCTCAACTCCCATCAATCCGCAGGTCAGCGCACGCTCTAAGAGCTGGATCGGCCTGATGCGGGGACGCCCGGCCTGGGGAGACAGGCCCATGCTAAAAACAGTGCCATATGCTGTAAGACCTATCCGCATAGGATCTTTCCTTTCTTACTCGGCTGTCCAGCCACCGTCAATGGTCAGGGCAGCGCCAGTCATGAAGCTTGAGGCGTCCGAGGACAGGAAGACGATCGCCCCGGCCAGCTCCTCTGGTTGGCCCCAGCGCCCCAGCGGAATGTGGTTGAGAAAGAACTGGCTGGCCTGCGGATCATTGATAACTGGCGCATTGAGTTCCGTCGCTATGGGACCAGGACAGAGAGCGTTGACGGTAATCCCATGTCTGGCCCATTCCAGGGCCAGAACTTTGGTCAGTTGAAGCAGGCCACCTTTGCTGGAGGCATAGGCGCTGCGCTCAGGCAAGGCGACCTGCGCGAGCATGGAGGCGATATTAATGATCCTGCCCGTGCCCTGTCTCTTCATATGCGGAGCCACGGCTCGTGCGCAGAGAAAAGGTGCCTTGAGATTGGTCTGTTGCACCAGATCCCAACTTGCTTCGTCAAAGGTCTCGGCTGGCTTACGAATATTGATACCGGCATTGTTGACCAGGATATCGATGCGCCCGAAAGTTGCGATAGCGGCCTCAACCATCTGGTCGATCTGCCGGGCATCGGTGACATCGACCGCCAGACCAAGGACACGACGTCCAGTCATAGCAGCTAGAGCTTCTGCGCTACGCTGTACCTTCTCCTGATCCCTGCTTGTGATCACGAGATCAGCTCCAGCCTCCGCCAGAGCCTGAGCCATGGCCAGGCCGAGTCCTCGCGTTCCTCCTGTGATAAGCGCGAGCCGACCATCCAGCTTAAACATATCTAGCATCATTCACCCTACTCCTTTGTGATACCTACGGTCTGGCAGCGGCGATTGGCCGGGTAACGGGCGGCACGTCTGGCACATCGACCCAACGCCGCTCCTGCGCCGATTGCAAGACAGAGTCTATCACCGCCTGGCAGCGCATCCCATCGTAGAAGGTGGGAATATCATTGCTTCCCGTAAGAATAGCCTGAATAAAAGCAAAATCCTGGTCATAGCGGAAAGTTGTGGTTGGTTCGCCGATAAAAGGATCGCGTGGCGAATTGGGATAGACCAGGAACTCGCGTGGTACCTCCCGCGCCTCCAGAGTGCCAGCAGGATCACCGACGAGAACCTCATGAGGACGATGGAGATGATAGATGAGCGTTCCTTCAGTTCCGTACACTTCAAATTCATCCAGGCCATATCCGCCTGTTCCGCGTCCTTTGGCGACCTTGCTCAGATCAAATGAGGCCATTGTGCCCTGCTCAACACCCACACCAGAGGCAAATTCGGCCAGAAAAACAGAGGCATCCTCAACATCAGCGGGGAATAGTTGTCCGTCAGGAGTTGGGCGCACAGGAGCAAAGGTGCGTGTCAGACCAACGACACGAGCAATTGGGCCTATCACATTTTGGCAGAAATCGATGCGGTGTGCCCCCATATCTCCCACCTCACCAGAGCCCGCCAGGTGACGCTGCTGACGCCAGCCAAGTGAGGTTTCTGGAAAATCCTGCAAACGTGCCACACGCACCTGACGTGGCAGACCGATCAACCCCTGACCCACCAAATGCTTGAGATAGCGCATAGCAGGCACAAAGCGATAGGTGAATGCGGTCATATGGCGCACCCCGGCTGCGACTGCCGCGTCATGCATTTCTACTGTCTCAGCGTAGGTCATACCAAGCTGTTTTTCAACCAGCACATGCTTCCCCGCCGCGATGGCCGCACGTGCGATAGGCGCGTGCAACAGAGTGGGTGTCGCTATGACCACGGCATCCACAGCCGAATGCTGGAGCAGACGCTCGTACTCCGTGAAAGTATGCGAAACCTCATACTCCTGCGCGACCTGCTGGAGCAGCCCGGTGTTCGTATCACACAGAGCGACGATCTCTGCCTGCTCGCAACGCTTCAAACCTGGCAAGTGGACACTGTTACTGATCCCCCCCAGGCCAATCACGCCTACTCCTACCCGTGATTCTCGCATAGCCTTGCTCCTTTCCTGAAAACAGGTTGACAAACTGATCGGTTATAGGCTACAGTAATTGGTAAAGTTATATTACCAATTACTGTAGCCTATAACCGATCAGTTTGTCAACCTTGAAAGACGATTGAGAGAGGAGAAGTCAGTGTTTGAAATATCTCCCAAAAATGCTCTTTCCGAAAGCATTGTGAGCAAGTTGCTTGCTCTCCTCAAGGCCAGGAAACTCCAACCGGGTGATCGCCTGCCCTCGGAGCGGGAGATGGCAGAACAACTCCATGTGAGTCGTCCCTCGCTGCGGGAGGCCTTGAGAGCGCTCTCGATTATGCATGTGGTGGAGATACGGCAGGGTTCTGGCACATACATCTCCTCTCTCGAACCCAAACGCCTGGTCGAGCATCTTGATTTTGTCTTTGCCCTGGCTGATTCAACCTACCTCTCGCTTTTTGAGGCGCGCCAGGTGGTAGAGGTCGGCATCTGTGGCCTGGCGGCGCAGCGTATCACCGATGAAGAGATCACACGCCTGGAACATTGCCTGGAAAAGTCACAGCTTGGATTGACCAATGTGGAACTGTATTTCCAGGCTGATCTGGAATTACACGAAATCATTACCGAAGCTGCCGCTAGCCCTATTCTCAGCAGGATCATGGCCAGCATCAGCCATCTGAGCCTCGCCAGTCGGACACGTACCGCTGTGTTGCCAGGGATCGCTCATCAGGTCATTGAAGATCACCGCGCTATTATCCAGGCGCTCAAACAGCGCGATGCCGAGGCCGCACGCCAGGCTATGTATCACCATCTCATCCATGTCGAGCAGCGACTGCTCGATGATCTCGCGGCCAGCGCCGCCGCGACTGAACCTCAGCAACCAATGGTAGCTGAATCATGACCTCCAGGAGATAAAGAAATGTTGACCGATACGGAGATGAAAGCCCTGGTCTGGTTGGGACCAGAGAATATGCAGCTACGCGCTGTCTCGCTCCCCGAACCTGCTCCCTGTGAAGTGCTGATCGAGACCAGCGCTGTCGGCATCTGCGGTTCTGAACTGAGCGGATATCTTGGCCAGAATAGCCTGCGCCATCCACCATTGATTATGGGACATGAAGCTTCTGGTCGTATTCGGCAAACAGACGAGCAAACGATTTTCGCTGACGGCACCGCAGGCCAGGTAGGGATGCGTGTGACCTTCAATCCGCTGATCGTCTGTGGTGCCTGTGATCGGTGTCGGGCGGGTTATACCAACCTCTGTCGCCAGCGCCAGCTTGTCGGCGCGCACCGTCCAGGCGCTTTTGCCTCCTATGTAGCCGTTCCTGCCGCTCAATGCTGGCCCGTGCCGGAGAATCTCTCGGATACCGCTGCTTCTCTGGCAGAGCCGCTGGCTTGCGCGATCCGCGCCGTCACACTCGCTCATATCGTCTCGGGAGACAGCCTGCTCATCCTCGGAGCTGGCCCCATCGGCCTCTTTTGCCTGGCCTACGCCCGTTCGCTCGGTATCACAGACATCGTTGTGAGCGATATGCTCCCCGCACGCCTGGCGATTGCCCAGCAATGGGGAGCAAGCGCGACCCTGAACGCACGCACAGGCAATGTCGTACAAAGCGTCCAGCAGATCTGTCGCGGCGGCGCAATGGCAGTGATTGACGCCGTCGGCGCAACCGCCACGCGTGCTCAGGCTGTCGAGGCTGTGGTCCCTGGTGGCCGCGTCGTCTTTATTGGCCTCCATGATGAAGAATCGCCGCTGGCCGCGAACTATCTTATTCGGCAAGAAGTGACTGTTACCGGCTGTTTTGCCTATACCCACCGTGATTTTGGCAGTGCTGTGGCCATGTTGAAAGCAGGCCAGCTTCGGCCAGAGGCTGATTGGCTGGAAGAACGCCCGCTGGCCGAGGGACCGGCTGCTTTTGCCGAACTGGTCAAGGGTACGGCCAGAGCGACGAAGATCGTACTGCGGACCAGATAAAACTGTGTAGTTGAGCAGAGAAGAGGAGAAGTTATGCGAATCAGTGCTATCCGGCCCCTGGTCCTGGGCACCCCCTGGCGCAATCTCACGTTCGTGGTGGTTGAGACCGACGAGGGTCTTCAGGGCGTAGGCGAGGTCCGCATGATCAATCATACTGACGCGCTCCAGGGATACTTGCGCGAAGCGGGACGTCAGCATATTCTGGGCTCAGATCCTTTCAAGATTGAAGATCTGGTCCACCGTATGCTCCGCAACGATTTTGCACGCCCCAGCGAGATTTCTCAGTCGGCCATCGCTGTCATCGAGATGGCTTGCTGGGACATCATGGGACAGGCCTTGAATGTACCTGTCTATCAGTTGCTGGGAGGCGCGGTGCGGGAGCGTATCCCGGCTTATGCCAATGGCTGGTATACCGTCGAACGTAGCCCAGAAGCCTTTCATGCAGCGGCTCAGAAGGTACGTACACGTGGCTATCGCGCCCTCAAAGTCGATCCCTTTGGAGCGGGCTTCTATGCTCTGGATCGCAAGGAGAAACTCCATTCCGTCGCGCTCATCGAAGCGGTCCGCGACGCGGTCGGTCCTGATATTGAGGTTCTGGTTGAAATGCATGGACGTTTCAATGCTTCTACCGCGCTGGCCATGATGCGTGAGCTGGCTCCCTACGCCCCCGGCTGGTTTGAAGAGCCTGTGCCCCCGGAGAACATACGTGTCCTGCAGAAGGTGAGCGAGGCCAGCGCCCAGCTTGGTATTCCGATCGCCACGGGCGAGCGGCTTCACACACCCTACGAGTTCCGGGAAGTTTTTGAACTGCAAGCGGCTGATATTATTCAGCCGGATATCACCCACTATGGTGGCATTCTGGCGACGAAAAAGCTGGCAGCCTGGGCTGACGCCTATTACATGCTCATTGCTCCGCACAACGTAGGTGGACCCGTCTCAACCGCAGCCGCGCTCCATCTGGCGACCTGTACGCCCAACTTCAAGATCCTGGAGCACTTCAATGACTTCGCCGATGCATGGGTCAAGGGAGCAGCAGAGGGATTACCAGAAGTAGATGCGACTGACGGATGTTTCCCACTGCCCAGCGGTCCTGGCCTGGGAATCAAACTCAACGAAGCTTTTATTGCCGAACATCCGCCCCAGGATGTCTTTTTTAATCTCTTCGCCGAAGACTGGCAGTATCGCCAGGCTCCGGCCAAAGGCGAAGCATAATCCGTGTCAAATCAGAAGGAAGGTCCATGTTAAGAGCAAACAGCGCGCTTGTGCATCAGATCAATCATCTTGTTGTTCCTCCGGGTCAGCTTGCCCTCTGGTCATTGGGGCAGGCAGGCTTTATCTTCAAGGGAGGATCAACTATTGGATGCATTGACCCCTATCTGTCTGATGCCATTGCCTGTCAGGGTGGTCCGACCAGACGCTTTCCACCTCCGCTCGATCCAGCAGATCTCACAAATGTGCAGTGGGTATTCACCACCCACGAGCACGAGGACCACATCGATCCAGAGACGCTGGTGCCGCTTTTCAGCGCTTCAACCCGGGCGATCCTCGTCACTTCACTTCAGGGCAGGGAGATCGCCCTGAAGGCAGGCATCGATCCTCAGCGGATTCGCGTGCCCGGCATAGGCCAGCAAGTCGAAACCGACGATCTTACCTATACAGCGGTGCCTGCCGCGCATTATCACTATGAGGTTGATGACCAGCAACACGCCCGCTGGATGGGATATCTTATCCAGTGCAATGGTGTGACCCTCTATCACGCGGGCGATACGCTGGTAATCCCCGAATTGCTCGCAGCTCTGACTGGTGTGCCTCTGGATCTCGCGCTTCTCCCGATCAATGGACGCGACTACTTCCGCGAAGAACAGGGCTTCATCGGTAATCTCTGGCCCAATGAAGCCGTGCAGTTAGCCCAACGTCTCGCGCCCCGTGTCCTGATCGGTATGCATAATGATCTCTTCGCCAGCAATCGTGTCCGCCCTGGCCTGTTGTTTGATGAACTCGATTGTCTGACCCCGTTTCAGCGCTGCCATCTCTTGCAGCCTGGGGAACTCTATCTGTATGCAAGTTGATTCTAATGGTGTTATCCCGCCTTGAAGGCTCTTTTTGCGCGTCATACTCCTCCTCACAGGCCGCTTGTGGTCCTTCTTTCCTGGTCGCCAAGCATGCGGGCCTTGAACCAGGCGTTGCGAAACGCGCCGCGTGGGTCGAGCCGCTCAACAAGACGGACAAAGTCGGCATGGCGTGGGTAGAGCGGAGCGATGGCTGCTGCATCCGCATGGAAGACCTTGCCCCAATGCGGGCGGGCCTCGAACGGGGCCTGGGCGTCCTCGATCAGGATGACTATCTCCCGGACCGCCTCTGGCTCACGTTTCCAGGTGAAGTGGATGCCCACGCAGTCTTCTTCGTAGTTCATGCTCATCCACAGCCGATCTGCAGCTACCCGGCGAATCTCGCTCACCAGCAGGAGGGGTCGTATCTTCTCTGCGAGGGAGCGCAGAGTTTCTAGCACCATGAGGGCGTGTCGCCTGGGGATGAGATACTCCGACTGGATTTCCTGGCCGCTGCTGGGCGTGTCGTCCAGGCGGAAATGGGGTAAGCGGTTGGACCAGAGACCAGGCCGCCCCAATTGCGGGGTACAAGGGGTTGGATCGAGCCTAACGATCGGGTGCCGATCAACCGTTGCGGCAATCGCGCCTAAGAGGTCACTCCCCACCCGATCAGGTTCATCCATCCAACTCTTGACCCAGACCTGATCGTTCATCTGGCCCCAGCGGGTAAAGATGCTGACGCTGTAGCCGCACGAAGTAATCTCATCGAAGTGGTCGAAGAGCGCCTTTCAGTTGAGTCCCTCAAACACCTGCTGTTTCATCTCGTAGGCTGGCTGTATATCCAGGGTGATGCGGGTGACCACGCCGAGTTGGTAAATAGGCTGAAAGTTCGGACGCAAATGCTGGGTCGAGGGCCTCTTGTCCGAACCTTCAGCCCAAATTATTTGGTGCGAAGGTTCGACACGACTTCCACTTGTCTTCCTCATTCCACGAAAACAAAGTATTTCTCAGTGGAGAAGATGCAGAACAGATTTCCATCCGCTGCCTCGAACCTTCGGCTTCTAGAGCGATACAAGCGAGGTTGTTCATGGCTTGTCCGAACCTTGATCCCGATTTCCGATCATTGGGGCTGATTTGTCCGAACCTTCGGCCTATTTACCACCTGGCCGTCGAAGTCGGGCTTGCCTCTCTCAACTGTGATGATCTCACTGGGATCTTCCGCAATGTTGATGAATCGAGAGAGGGCGGTCATGAAGTGGATTTTTGGAGGTTTTTGACGGTTCTTGGCTACAGATGGCCGATCCTTCAATCTGCTTCCCATGCTACCGTATTCCTCTCTCCCTGTCAACAAACATCCGTTCTTCATCAAAAGCGCGGAAGAGCCGCAAAATTTTGGAATTCACACGTTTCGCCGTAGTCCCCATAATTGCAGTAAATTCCAGAGATTCATTCCACTATATACATGACAGAGCGGGTACCGCGTTCGCGGCACCCGCTCTTTGACTAGCTTTCGCCGTTGGATTAAGGGGTTAGCTGCGAGTCCACTGCTGGTTGCTGCCACCGTTGCAGGTCCAGATGTCCACTGCGGTGCCGTTGGCGGTGCCAGCGCTGACCACGTCGAGGCAGAGGCCAGACCCAACTCCGACGACGGTGCCGTTGGAGTTGAGGGTCCACTGCTGATTGTTGCCACCGTTGCAGTCCCAGATCTCCACCTTCGTGCCCGCCGCTGTGGCACCCCCTGGCACGTCGAGGCACTTGTTGCCGTACACCTGCAACTCGCCATTGGAGAGAGCTGTCCATTGCTGGTTGCTGCCGCCGTTGCAGTCCCAGATGTCCAGCAGTGTGCCATTGGCAGTGGCCTGCCCAGGCACGTCCAGGCATCGGTTAGAGCCTGTACCCCGCAGGACCGCAGTCGTACCACCAGTACCGCCACTTCCGCCGCCAGCGTTGTTGGTCTGACCCCAGCCGTACTGGAGCCGGTCAACGCCAGACTGGTTGTTGATGCTCAGCGAGAGGTTCGTACCACTCCCTTGTAGCGATGTGATCGCGCAGGAAGCATTCTCACAGGGGCCAGGGCCTGACGTCTGAGTGGCTTGCTTGACGCCCACCCAGATGATCGTGCCTATACCCAGGCTGCGCGCGTTGTCTGTGATCGCATAGAGGTACGAGACATCGTTGGTGCCGTCCTTGGGGCCGTCGTAATTCACGCCAGTGTTCATCGGCACACCAAACTCCGTGAACACCGCCCGACTGGCGTACCCGCAGATGTTATTGTTGATAGATGTGATCCAGCCAGCCTCAGTAGGGTGGGTCTCTCCGCCCAGAGTGTAATCGTGGATCGACAGCAGCGTGCCGTTCAGGCGGGAGTCAGCACCCACCGTACACAAGTTCTGGTCCGAGTAAGCACCAGGAACCAGAATATGGCTCTTGGAAAGGCTGGAGTAGTTTGCGACCCAGGCTGCTGCGACGTTGTCCTCGTCGGAGGCGCTGTAGCCCCACGGCTCGTTCATGATGTCGAAGTAGAAGTGGCTGTTTCCGCTATACTTGTTAATCACCACATTCCACATATTGTAGAAGGATGTGGTGTTGCCGATGACCCCGTTCTGGAGCCACGGCGCGACGACCACATTCATGCCCAGCGCTGCCGCTGCGTCCCAGGCCGCCGTGTAGCTACCCCACCACGGGTCCGATACAGTCGCCGCGTTGAACGGCAGCCGCACCGTGTTGGCACCCAGGCCCTGGAACCCCTTCAGGATTGCGGTCGCCTTCGTATATGTGGTCGAGTAACTATCCGATGTTGAGAGACCAACCGGGACCAGGTCACCGGTAATGAAGTTGTCGTTCGGGTTGGCCCAGTTCACCCCGTGGAACTGGTTCGTCGCTGCATGTGCTGTTGGGGTGTATACTCCCTGGATAACGCTAAGCGCTATGACGGTGAGGAGTACACTGAGCACACAGAAGAGTTGCATCTTACGATGACGAAACATCATGTTTATCCTCCTTGTATTATCAGACACGAGCATTGTGCCTCTGGGACTTGAAGATAGGCCTTCTCTTCTTCTTCCCTGAAATCAGTCATCTCTTGCTCAGCAGAGAGCAGAGATATATGAACAAGGCATGAGATCACCTGAATGAGCCTATAGAGAAGGTTCTTCAAGTAAGAACTATTGATTGCAAAAATTTGTCTGGTGTTGCCCGCTTTGCCGCTAGCTAATTGCCAAGATTCTGCCAGAATCCACCAGTTTCATGAGTTTATCTCACTTCTGGTGAAAGATGAGCTTCTTTGATCATGGCTCTTCTTTTTCTGAATATGAAACAAAGGGCAAAACTACTACGAACGAAGTGCTTTCACCAAGGTTAAGGCAGTTTTGTTTCATTCTAAGATTTACATTTTGCTTCATACTTGTTAGCGCCAACCAGTCCGCATCCCTCAGCCTCATCTGTCGCTAGATGCGGACCCGTACGAGCTTGCCAGCAGGATCAAGCGTCTTAGCCTCTCCGCCGGGATCAAACTGGGAAGCCGGATCATTCGGTTGCAGCTTGTCCCCCGTTTGCGAGGCACTCCACGTTTGCCTGTTGGGGGAGGCGCGGGCCGATAAAAGCAGCGGTTGCTTTTCAAACGGACCAAGCTCCCCTGGAGAGGCAATTGACTCAATTTGCACCACAACCACGTCGAGTCATAGCCCCGATCCAGCAACGCGGTCGTCTCTTTGGGCAAGCAAAGCGCCAGGGCCGACAACTGCTCGGCGGCCATCTGCACAACGGTAGTCGAGGTTGCAACGCGACGTTGAGAGAGTACGTGGGTGCCGCCGCTCGGTTTCTCCGGCAACGCCACCCATACGTCACCGGTTTCGCGCTTTCTGGCAAATTATGCACGTATTGCACGCTACAATCCTCGCTGGTTCGTGCTATCCACCGCGATCAACGCTCTCAAGAGACTTGGTGGCATATGCGCGATGAATGCCTTTTGCAGTGCTTGGGTATCGATGATCCCATCTTTCAACGCTTTATAGACGCTGGCCTATGTCCGCTCAAAGGATGGCGACAACGACAATTCCGGCAACGATTGGGCGCGATCTCCGTTAGCTAATGCATCTGCCAGGTTGAACAGCGCGTCTTTGGCTTGCTTGAAGCTTTGGTAGACCTCGTGACGAAACTCGATCAATGTGTTAAGGTTCGCTGGGATCCTGCTCCTGGGTTTTGTTATTACAGCAACAGTATCCCATCAAGCTATCCTCTGCAACCCAGAGGATAGCTGAGTTTATCTAGTCTAAACAAGAACACTTTCAAGAATGGCAAATCACCATTAACCTTATTAATCATACTTAGAAATAGTTGGATTGTCAATGTTATTGACAATAGGGACACTTATCACTCTATTTCGCCAACACCTTGAGCGCAGGTCGAGCAAGGAGAGGAAGATGGGAAGCAGCGCGTGGCGGTCTTCCAAATGGTAAGGTCACTAGATTAGCGCTACTGCTGGCCAACCTTCGTGAGAGGCTTGCTCAAGGGACCCTCTCTGTATAAATCGTATAAGTAGCCGTCAAACAAACTGTCAGAAGCTGGAAATTGAGAGCCTGACGGAGAAGCGTTCTGTTCAAGCCACCCTAGCGTACCCATCTCTCCTAAACAAAGAATCCTAGAGTTCAAGGGGGTACAAATTCGGTTTACGGCTTGCTCACCCCAGCCCTCAGAACGATTCACAGCATAACGCAGACATCACTCCCAGGTTTGTTTTTTCTGAACAGTTCAGGTTTTTATAGAGAAATGAAACTACTTTAGTGGCAAATTTCTATGAAAATTGGTCCCCTCCTCTTTATTTACGCAAATACAGGTGTATATCGCATGAAGAAGCCTTAGAGTGAGTTTTGCCCCGGCTAATCTAGTGACCCCTGGATGGCTCAAGGACTCAATCCTTTCTTCGCATGCCTCGCTCTCCTCACTCAGCCGAACTCCTCAGGTCGAGTCTGAACAGGTGCCTATTGTCAACATTGTTGACAATAGGCTGTTTATATGTTACACTTTCAGTATTGATAGGGGCTGTGGGGATACGATATTCCCACGCGATGCGCAACGCGGTGTGACCGGTAGCTGACCGACGGAGAAATGTGATTCCTTGAAGAGAACGAACACAACAGTTCTCAGGAAGGAGGTCCAAGTATGACTAGTATCGCCGACACGTCGGTGAAAATCCAGGCGACTTCAGAGTCCAACCCCTTAACCCCAGCTTGGTTTGGGGAAATCGTGATGGTCAGTAGCTATCTTCAGAAGCATGGTATTCTCAACAAGCTCAACGAGCAGGTGCGTTTTGTACGGAACCGATTTGGCCGCTACGAGGTGATCGATTTTCTGGCGGTGCTCTTCGGCTATGCGATCAGCGGGGAACGCACCCTGGCGGTGTTCTACCAACGTCTCCAACTGTTTGCAGTCCCATTCATGGCCCTGTTTGAGCGAGACCAGTTGCCCTCCCGTTCAGCACTCTCGCGTTTTTTAGCGGCGTTGACGGAGGTGCCTGTGAACGCTCTCCGCACGCTCTTTCTCGATGATCTGTTGAGTCGCCCCCTCACCCCCTGGCTCCCTCAAGGTATTTCCTGTACATCCAGTAGAACAAGCCAGATTCAATCGCACCCTCAATCATGCCCTGACGGTGATCAGAGGCTTTTACGATTACCATTGGAGGATGGAAGAGGTCTCGACCAATGTGCAGGAGAAAATCACTACATCCTTGCCAACTCGTGCCAGACGATACAAGGGATTTCTTTATCATCTCACGAAGGGATCACCTGTCACAAAAAATATTCTCAAACAAAAAGAAGCAAAGCGGCAACGCCCCAAGACCATCACGAAGGATCAGGTTGCTGACTTGCTCAACGCCTGTGCGAACGAGCGAGATAGACTCCTGGTACGGCTCTTGTACGAGACAGCTATGCGCATAGGAGAGGCGCTCTCGCTGTTTGTGGAAGATGTTGATGTGGCAGAGAATCGTATCCATGTTCGTGACCGTGGAGAACTTCCGAATGGGGCAGAAATTAAAACCCTTCCTGCGCCTCGGACCATCGATGTCTCTTCCGATTTGATAGATGAGATTGTTGCGTACGTCGGGCGAGCACACACGGCAGAAGTAGAAACGAACGATCTCTTCATTAAACTCTACGGCCAGCACACAGGCCAAGCGCTGACCTACGCCGATGTTAATTCGCTCTTTCGAAGATTACGGCAAAAAACGGATTTGGACGTGACCCCGCATGTCTTGCATCATTCGATGCTCACGAAACTTGCCGAATTAGGATGGCAGCCAGAATATCTTCAAGAACGAGCGTGCCATGCTTCCTTTCAGCAAATGTATCAAACCTACGTGCATCCTTCGCTCTCAACTCTTCGGACTGCATGGGAGCAAACGCAGGAACAGGTGTGCCTCAGCTCACCTCTGGGAGGAAAATAGCGATGGAACCGCTCCACTTCACAGGAGTTGATGGGACGGGAGCTCTCGCGCTTCCAGCAGTGATTGAAGAGGAGTTTGCCAAAGATCGCTGGTATGCCCGCCGTATTCCCGGACTTCGCAATGATTACCTTGCCTTCTGCCAGCGCCAGGAGGCTGAGGTTGAGACTGCTACGAGAGAGGTTCTCTCTTTCTATGTCCGTGATATGACTTCCCGCCCCAATCCGCGCGGAGCCAATATTCGCGTCTCGATGCTGGCTTTGGGTTAGCCAATGCAACCCTGCAACAACGTTTAACGGCCATTCGTTTGTGGTACGACTATCTCATCGAAGAGGGTGTCCGTTTAGATAACCCTGTTGGAAGGGGCCGCTACACACAAGGAAAGAGCTTTGGCGGTGCTTGTGAGAGAGGACTCATTCTACGCTACTGCAAACTTCCCTGGATTCCGAACGAGCAGCAGTGGCTCGCTGTGCTAGAAGCGACGAAGGAGGAAGGATTGCGAAACAGAGTGATGCTTGCCTTTGCTTACGATGCAGGACTTCGTCGCGAAGAGCTGTGTGCGCTTTCCACTAGTGATATTGACCCATCACGCCGCCAAATTCGTGTGAAAGCGGAAACGACCAAAAATATGATGGAACGCATGGTACCTTACTCAATAGATACAGGCACACTCTACGCTACCTACCTGCAAGAACGCCGCCATTTGAGTCGGGCTCGCGGGCCACTCTTCTTGTCAGAATCAGATAGAAATTTAGCACCCCATCTCGATCTGGACCTGGTCAAAGGTCGTAAAGAGGATCGCTAATCGTTCTGGTGTCCAGCAATTCACAACCCATACCTTCTCTCCCTGGCAAGTCCGTCAGAAATGGTAAGATTCGATCAGAAACCTCTTGACTCTGACATTAATGTCAGGGTGTATGATCCGTCCAGAAGGAGAAACAGTTATGCATGTTGGAGAACTTGCGAAACGCACCGGGGCAAGCATCCGTTCGCTTCGCTATTATGAACAGATGGGCGTGCTGCACGCGCTGCGGCAGGAAAATGGCTATCGGAGCTATCCTCAAGAAGCCGTTGAGCAGGTGCAGCGCATTCGCCAACTGTTGCATCTGGGGTTCTCGCTCACAGACATTCAACTGCTCGCTCCTTGTGCCATGCAAACAGAACAGGGTGCGCCGCTTTGCGCAGATGCCATCGAACGGTATCAGCGAAAGCTCGCGGAACTGGATGAGCGCATTCAGCTCTTGCAAGAACTGCGTGAACGTATTGCGCATCATATGACGGCCATATCCCCTGATCAGGGGAAGGAGCAAATCGATGATTATAGACGGTCACGCCCACGTGATCTTGCCAGTTGAGCAGCAACTCGCGCT
>JBEVTI010000068.1:0-27290 GCA_041156125.1 Candidatus Paraktedonobacter carboxidivorans | reverse complement strand
CCCGGCAAAGGTTATCGGAACAAGCCGAAAGACGACCCCGCCTGCGGAGTACGCTCGTATTGTTCGATATCGTTCCATAACTTGCAAAAAGCCTTCCTCTCCCACCACCATTACATCTCGGTGACCGGAACAACAACAGGGCGAATTACCGCGTCCCTACCTGTGTTTTTTACACTATACAACATCTGTAGTCCCATTGGTAGAATCTTATCCATACCAGGCTACTTTCCATGCGCGGCCAGGTGTACTGCATCCAGATTTTTTGTGGGCGTTGCCGGGGAAATGGCGCAACCGGGGGCCAGGAGCAAGCTGAGTCCTCCGGTCTGTTCAAGCACCAGACCAATCTCGTCGCGCACCTGTGAGGGCGAGCCGTTGAGCAAAACACTGTGCTGGCTGATGCCACCCATCACGGCTTTGCCCGAACGTTTATGTCCATCCAGCAAGCTGGGATTGCCTTCTTCAGTCGCTGCCCAGTTCAAGACATGAATAGGGTAAGAGGCAAGCTGATCAAAGTAGATGTGTGTGCCGCAGTTATGTAGAACATTGATCCTGGCACGCTTGATAGCGTCAAGGAATTCCAGGTCGTATTGTTCGCCGAATTCACGGTACTGATCAGGCGTGAGCAGGCTCTGCGAGGCCCAGCCGTTGGTGGCGTAGAAGATACCGCTCGCGCCGTATTCCAGACAGGCAGTGGCAAAAGTGGTGAAGGTCTCGGTAATAACGTGCAGTGCCGAATGCAATGCCCCGCGGTCTTCGCGAATCGTCTGGAGCACTGGCTCGTTCTGGTTGCCAGCCAGGCAGGCCGCAATGGCCAGGGGCGAGTAGATCGTTTGCACAAAGTATGCGTCATAGCCTACCGAATGATTGATCAACTGGAGTGCCTTTAACTGTTCGCTCAGCACGCCCTGGTCTGGCTCCAATTGGCGCAAGCGCTTCCAGTCGGAGGCGTTTTTGATCGGCGTGTCTGCAAAAATTGGCCCCTTGTTTTTGTCACCTGAGGGCCGCACTTTGACTTTCCAGCCTTCGACATGATAGCTAGAGCGTGGATTTACTTTGACATAATCCCAATCGTAGCGTGTGAAGTTTTCGACCGTGGCTTCGGCCAGGCCCTGAGCGCTCCACTCGCGCGTGTAGTCATGACCCCAGACACTAACGGGTACACGATCCACTGGATCGCCGCGCAGCGCGGCATCGACGCGTTCTTTTTTATTCACAGATTTCCTCCTCATGAGGAGCAATTTTTCACATCGCTCCTGATAACAACGGCCCGGTTCGCGTTTTTCGCAAGAAGCGTCATTACGCGCGTATAGTAATTTGATAATGTGCTTGAAGTGTGGTGTCCAGGGCGTAAGCCGAGACGATCAGCATCACTCGCGTGATGGGACCACCAAAATGCTCAATCTTGAGATCTCCCTGCGCGGAGGCCAGATCTACATTTATGGCCTGGATTGTGAAGCTTGAGCCAGTGTAGAGAATGGCCTGTACCAGGAAATGTTCCGGCAAAATGTTGTTGGTACGCACAAAACCTCTACTAGCCCATCCGCTGTTGCCGCTAATGGCATCCTCGAAGTGCAGTTCAGGAATCCTGATCTGGTCAAGCGCGAAGCCCTGCGTATTCGGCGAGTTATCAGTAATCTCTTCAAAACGTAGCAGAATTTTTTGCCCCGCGTAAGGTGTCAGATCGATTTGTTCTTGTAGCCAGGCAGGCTGGGCGTCGCTGCTGCTAGCGCCGCTAACTCCTGTGTAGCCATTGCCCCAATTAAGTCCAGTGGGATTAATGCTGGTAGTAAAGTTCCCTTTCAGGATTGTCCAGTTGGTCCCATCGTCATTAGAAACCTCAACATAAGCGTAATCATGGCTCTGCCGCAGGTCGAACCAGGTGGCGAACTGGAGGGTTGCGTGCCGGCCTTTCAGGCTGCTCAGGTCAAAGCTATGCGTCAGGGTGCTATCCATATTGCCAGCGCGATTGCCCCACCACTCCGCGTCCGCGCCAGGGGGATTGTTGCCCACCAGCCGGATAGTCGGCGCGCCTGTCAGATGGATGTTGAGAGTGGCTGCTTTGTTACCGCTCGTATGTAGATCATAGTACTGCGCGGCATATTGCTCTACCTGTCCAGCAGCGTTGAATGGATAAGAGGTAATGATCTGCTGAGGAGTCACACCAGGTATATGAATAGTCGTGTAGCCATATTGTCCGCCGTCGATACTTGGATCTGCGACGGTATTTGCTAGCAGCCATTGGCTGAAAACGTCACTAAAATGTTCAGCGAAATGATGCCTGGCCAGTACGTCGTCAAAGTTGGCTGGCGGCGCTGCCGGATCTTGCAGCAGTTCTTTGAGGATCGCGTAGCCGCCATAGTGTTCGGCAAAGTAATCCATAAAGAGGTAGCTTGCGCCAGCGTGTTCTATGTCCCTGCCTGGATCACTGGACCAGTCAGTCAACTGCGTATCGGGTGCTTTGAGGAAGGCCTGATCGATGCCATTGACGGAATAGCCATTCATGTGCTGAGCCAGCAGGGCCAGGCCCTGATTGACCCAATTAGATGCCAGCGCATGCTCGTTCCACCCAATCAGTTGCTGGAGTTCATTTGCCATCACGCTGTTATAGTCCGGGTTGCCAGGGATGACTCCATCGAGATTAATATAGAACATTTCGCGCTGGTTGCTGTAGGGATTGACGCTGCTCGGATACTCATCTTGAACTGAAAAATAGCCGCTGGTGTCCTTGCCCAGGCCAATCGCGTTCAAAATTGTAATGTGCGTGTCTCCATCGATACCAGGGGTCCACTCGCTGCCTATGTTAGTGTGTTCGCTGGGATAGATTTGCTGCTCAAAAGCGCTAGCTGAAATCTGCAGCGCGGTCTGGTTAAAGGGCTGGCCATCTTCGACATAGAGATAAGCGTGCGGGGTAATCATTACCAGGCGCGCGTGAATCTGAGTGTAGGCGTCATTGCTCTGGTTCTGAATCCAGAAGCTATCCTCTTGACCCACATGCTCATTAAGAGGCGTGCTTTTGTTGGGGCGCGTGGGTACGCCGTTTTTGTGCGTTTTTAGCTGCCGGGTCAGAGTATAGAGATCGCTGGCCTGAGGCGGCGTCATCCATAGCATTTGCTCAGTTTGCAGAAGCGTAGAGAGATCTTGAGCGGTCGGCGAAGGGAGATCGCTGCCTGGCTGCTGAAGAAGCGCCATCTGCTGCTGTGTACTGGCACTGCTTGAGGAATTACAGGACGCGAGCAGGAGACAAGCGAGACAGATAATCAGGAGCACGCGCCTGCTCATACCTGCTCCTCCAACTCTTTAAAGCGGTAGCCGAGGCCACGCTCCGTCAGAATATATTTGGGATGGGCCGGATCTTTCTCCAGCTTCTGGCGCAGATATGTGATATACAGGCGCAGATAATGCGCTTCGTCGCGATACTCGTGTCCCCAGACTTTTGCGAGCAACGTCTCGTGAGTTAACAGGCGTCCGGCGTTGCTGACCAGGTGGTAAAGCAGACGGTATTCTGTCGGACGAAGCACAACCTTTGCACCGCGCACCATGACCTCGTGGCGTGAGAAATCGATAGTCAGGTCGTCATCCACAACGCTTCTCGTCTTGCGCGTCGGTGGCGCCATCAGCGAGCGGCGCAGCAGGGCACGGATACGCGAAAGTAGTTCAGGAGGGCTAAATGGTTTGGCCAGATAGTCATCCGCGCCCAGATCCAGGCCGCGGATCTTATCGGACTCGCTCTGGCGTACCGTCAGCATAATCACTGGCACAGTTGAAACTTCGCGGATATGGCGTAGCGCCTCAAAACCCTCCATTTCTGGCATTGAGACATCGAGCACGATAAGATCTGGCAGCGCGTTACGCAGCTTCTCCAGCGCCTCAATCCCATGGCTGGCTTCCTCTACACTGTAGTGTTCCAACTCCAGATTCATGCGGACGAAATCGCGGATGCGCGGCTCATCATCTACGATGAGAATTGTCATATCGCGCGCCTCAAAGCTTTCTTTTTGCATTAAAAAACCACCATTGGTAACTGTGCTTTTTCCTCACGAAGTAAACTAAACGAAAATGTAGAGCCGCTGTGTAGAGTGCTTGCCACCCAGATGCGGCCACCATGTGCCTCGACAATCGCGCGGCAGATATACAGGCCAAGGCCAGCGCCCTGAATTACGCTGCTTTTGCTATTGCTAGCGCGCTGGAAGCGTTCAAAGATCTCAGCTTGCTCGCGCAGAGAGATGCCCATGCCCTGATCGTTAATCCTGACGATTACTTCATCGCCTGTGGTCTGGCAACTCACCGTAATCTGCGCTTTGCCAGGTGAATATTTGATAGCATTATCGAGCAAATTTTGCAAGACCTCCGTGATGCGTTCGCGGTCTGCCATCACCGTGGGCAGGCGGGCGGGCAAATCCAGAGTGATGGTAGCCTCAGCGTTCTTCACGCGCAGGCGTTCAGCTACGCGCTCAATTAGCGGCGCGAGATCCAATGGAGTGACATCCATTTGCAGGCCACCAGCCTGAATACGCGAGGCGTAAAGCAAATTGCCGACCAGTTTGTTCAGACGGTCCGCCTCTTCCTCGATAGCCTTCAAGCGCGTATGCAAAGCCTCCGGGTGCAGGACCGCGTCTGAGCGAGCCAGAGTCGAAGCATAGCCCTTAATAATCGCGATCGGCGTCTGGAGTTCGTGCGAGATCACCGAAATGAAGGTCGAGCGTTGCTCTTCTTGCTCAAGTTCGCGCGTGATATCGCGGACGGTGAGAATGCCGATCGTCGGTTCGCCATGGGTCGAATAGATGCACGAAGCATTGACTGAGACCATCAATTGCTGGCCATCGCGCGTTGCAATGATCATCTCGCGATCCGCCACACGTTGGCCTGCGAAGGCTTGCAAAATGGGCGAGCCTTGCAGTCCCAGGTCATAGCCCTGACGATCTCTTGGTCGCAACACCTCGACATAAAAACGCCCGATTACTTCATGTTCGCGCCAGCCAGTCAGGCGTTCCATCGCGGGATTGAAGTCAAGGATGCGCAGAGCAGCGTCTACCGAAAGAATCCCTTCGGCGCTCTGGTGAAAGATCGCGGCCAGGCGCTGCTGCTCTTTAACTAAAGATTGTGCTCGCAGGCTCGCGCGCAAACCCGCTGCTAACTGCGCGAGCACGATCTGCTGATCCTCCTCCGCCAGTTGTGGGCGTGTCTGCATGCCCGCGAGGCAGAGGCAATGTAAGACACCCAGCGCACCAGCTGCGTCAGACACAAAGAACGAGCGCCGCTCTACACCACGCGGCACCTTTGCCCCCTGCGCATCTTCGGTCAGGGCATTGCTTGCCTGTGCGTTTAGCGCGAGCGAGAGAGTGTCAATTACCAGCGGGCGAGCCGGCCCTGGCAGAGTGCGCTCACGCATGCTGCTCAAAAACGACGTGGCCCCGGTTTCGCTTAACTGGTAAAGAGTATACTCTGAACTGCTCTGGGGGTCAAACGCCGCGTTCGCGAGCACAAACACCCCGGCCTGGCCGCGCAGCAGTTGTACGGCACTGCCCACGAGAATCACTATTTGCTCATACAGATCCTCGGAATGGCGTTGTTGGGACCAGGACATCGAAGTCTCCGTTAGAGATTGGGCTTTGCCAGCAAAACTACTTGCCAGCCCAGCAAAGATAGTGCTATTGTAACACAGAATTAAAATTTGTCACCTTTTTCTTGAGGTGAAGGATGCTGGCATGCATGTTGATATTTTTACGCTCTTTCCAGAGATGTTTCAGGGGCCTTTCTCCGAGAGTATTCTCAAGCGGGCGCAGGAGCAGGGTTTGTTGAGCATTGGGCTGCATAATATTCGCTCGGTAACTACCGATAAACACCATATTGTCGATGATTATCCCTATGGTGGGGGCGCGGGCATGGTCATGAAGCCTGAACCGATCTTCGCGGCAGTAGAGGCGGTTTACCAGCGTGGTCCAATTATTTTGATGTCTCCACAGGGGCGTCCATTTACGCAACAGATTGCCCGCGAACTTTCCCAGGAGCCATGCCTGACGTTGATCTGTGGCCATTACGAAGGCATCGATGAGCGCGTCCACCAGCACCTGATCACTGATGAAATCTCTCTAGGGGATTATGTGCTGACCGGAGGAGAACTGGCTGCGATGATCATCGTTGATGCTACCAGCCGGCTCATTCCCGGCGTGCTGGGCGGCGCGGAGTCCACTCTGGAAGAATCGCATAGCAACAACCTGCTCGAATATCCCCATTATACACGTCCGCCAGAGTTTCGCGGCTGGCCCGTGCCCGCAATGCTACTCTCCGGCCATCACGCCAACATCACGCGCTGGCGGCGCAAAGAGGCCATCCGTCGTACCCGCGCCCGTCGTCCCGACCTCTTTGCCAGGCTAGATCTGAGCAGTAAGCAGGATCAGAAAATTATACGCGAGCTGGAAGAAGAGGAGGAAGAATGATAGCAGCAATTTCCAGATACAAGCACAAGGAGACTTAATGCAAGAGATTCAGAAGCCCCAGCTATGGGAATACGCCCCATATGCGCTTGAATATGTCCATCTGGTACCTGATGATGGGCTGGTTTTGCGCCATCTCCAGGACAATTTGCAGGCCCTCAAAGTGCTTGTGGACTCGCTCTCCAAAGAGAAGCTATCCACTCCATGCGCCGAAGGTGAGTGGACAATTAAAGAGATTCTGGTGCATATCAGCGATACGGAGCGCGTCTTTGCCTATCGCGCCCTACGTTTTGCCAGGAATGATTTTACAGAGCTGCATGGATTTGAGCAGGATGGTTATGTTGTCGCCTCAGGGGCCAATGAGCGCAGTATTGGAGATATTCTGGCCGAACTGACCGCTGTGCGTATAGCAAGCCTCGCGCTCTTCCGCAGCTTTAAAGCAGAGGCGTTGGAGCGAGCTGGCCTGTCAAACGGCTACAAGCTCAGTGTGCGCAGTGCTATTTATATCGTAACTGGCCATGAGCTGCATCATGTCAGGAGCATCAAAGAGAATTATCTGTCATGATGGATGGCGCAGGACACAGTCTCTGGTAGTATCCTGCGCCATCCATCACGACAGCAGAGCAAGAACGCGGAAGCGTTCAAGCTTCCGCGTTCTTGCTCTGCTCGCGCTCTGCCTGCTTTTTGAGGGCCTCTACGCGCAGTCTTTCTTCTTCCATGATATCAGCGGCTTCATCGGCCATCGTGCGACCCTCGCCACCGCCGCCGCTGTAGCGTGGAGAGGGGCCGCGCTGCTCCAGGACCTCGCGCGCTTTGCCGCCAGGTTCGGCGCGACTGATCACGCCGCGCTCTTCAAGCAGGTCGATCAGGCGAGCGGCTCGCGAGTAGCCAATTTTCAGGCGGCGCTGCAAAAGCGAAATGGAGGCGCGCTCATATTCTTGCACAACTTGCTCGGCCTGCTCAAGCATCTCGTCCTCCAGTTCAAACTCGTCAGACGGCAGTTCGCTAACCTCCCAGCCAGGCTCGACAACGGCAGCCTGGCTCGGTCCACTGGCAGCGGCGGAGTGCTGCGCGGCCTGCTGACGCCAGTACTGCACCAGTCGCTCGGCCTCTTCATCGGCGACAAAGGCCCCCTGGATGCGCTCCGGCTTACCCGCGTCCGCTGGCAGGTAGAGCATATCGCCGCGTCCCAGCAGGCGTTCCGCGCCACCCATATCAATGATCGTACGTGAGTCCACCGCCGAGCTAACCATAAAGGAGATACGCGTAGGTATATTGGCTTTGATCAGACCGGTAATTACATCTACCGAAGGGCGCTGTGTGGCCACGACCAGGTGAATACCGGTCGCGCGCGCTAACTGGGCCAGGCGACAGATCAGACCCTCCACCTCGTCAGGCGCGGCCATCATTAGATCGGCCAGTTCGTCAATAATAATCACGATCGCTGGCAGGTTGCTCAGGGTCTGATCGCCGCGCTGGCTGCGTTCCGCGCGCAGCTTGCGGTAGCCGTCCAGGTTGCGCACGCCCAACTGCGAAAAGAGGCGATAGCGTCGTTCCATCTCAACAATCGCGATCTTGAGCAGGCCGACAACCTTTTCCACATCGATCACAACAGGCGAAAGCAGATGCGGGATGCCATTATACATCGAAAGCTCAACCATTTTAGGATCGACCATCAGCATACGCACATCATCAGGTGTAGCCTGGGTGATGATGCTTGAGATAATTGTGTTAATGCATACACTCTTGCCCGCGCCCGTCGCGCCGGCGATTAGTAGATGCGGCATCTTCGCGAGATCGCTGACCCGTACCGCGCCAGCTACGTCCTTGCCCAGGGCGACAGTCAATTTAGATTTGGTCTTCGCGGTCTGAAATTCTTTGCTCTCCAGAATCTCGCGCAGGGTGACCAGGCGGCTATTTTTGTTGGGAATTTCCACACCGACGTAAGGGCGACCGGGAACCGGGGCCTCCATGCGAATAGTTTTCGATTCAAGGACAAGGGCGAGATCGTTTTGTAGAGCCATAATGCGACTAACCCGCGTGCGTGTTTCGTAGACGATACTGCCCGCAGAGTCCTTGACCGGCACCGGACGACCCCGCTCGTCCTCTTGCATCAGTGGTTTACCGGTGGGACGAATGCCAAAGCGAATTACAGTGGGACCGATGCTGATGTCCTCAGGGCGCACCTCGGCCTCAACGCGGAAGCTGCGCAGGGTATCCTGGATAGTCTTGGCCAGCGCTGTGGTATCCTCGCCCATGATCTGCACCTTCACATCCTCCGGGCTATTGAGCAGCGAGCTGTCTGGCTGTTTCCAGGGTGAAGCAGCACCAGCTACGGCGGGTTGCTGACCAGTCTGCGAGCTCTGAGAGCGCAGCGGATTGGGGGCCAGCGGTTCCATTTTTTCCAACTGCGAGACTTTGACCTGTTGGGATTCAGGAAACGGCAGCGCCTGTTGTTTCGCACCCTTCACCGCCGCCTGATGTTCGCTCTGATTCATTGGCTGGGCAGGACGCGCACCCTTCTTGACCCGCCCGACCTCCTGTATATGCTGGTTAACATCATCGCGCGGATCTTGCTCTTCTCTCCCTGCAAAATCATCTTCAAAGTCGATCACAGTCTCTTCGTCATCAAACTCATCATCATCAGCGAACTCGTCGTCTTGAGCCACTGAGCGCTTGCCGGGGGTCGGCTTCTCGCTATTTTGATCATTGACATAACGACTGTAACGCGGGCGTTGTCCCAGAAAAGGTGAAACACTGGCAGAGGTCTCGCTGGCCGAGTCCTCGCGTGGGTCAAGAAAGATCCTGTACAGGTTGTGACACGTGCTGACCAGCTGGCCCACCGTGATTCTAAAAGTAAAGAGCGTCAGCAGGACAAACAGACCCAGCACCAGCACATGCGCGCCGAAGCCCCAGTTTTGCAAAGGAAATGCGAGCAGACCACCAAGCATGCCGCCAGCGGTGTGGTCGATGAATAGCAGGGAACTCTCTATCATTAGTAGCACAAGCATGCCCGCCAGACCCAATACCAGCGACCAACGGATAAAGCGAATATTGCGCGCTCCCTCGATCAGATGGGCGATAGCGAACGCGATCAGGCCCAGGCAGAGTGGAAATTTAGCCCAGCCAAACAGACTGGTGAAAAAATCTGCCAGTGGCTTGAAGAGGGGTTGATTGCGCCAAATGGTCAGAGCAAGCAGCAAAAAAAGCGCGAGCATCAGCAATATGATGCTGAACAGGCGCTGCTGCTCATGCGGCTGCATAGCGTCCCACTTCTCGCGCACCTGTTTGATCACGCGCGAGTCCGCGGGCATAGCTGCCCCTTTGCGGCTCGTGGGAACGGCTGGAGCGACCTTTCTGCTTGTAGCTTTGCTACTACCACCGGCTGCGGAGCGCGAGCGAACGCCGGACGAAGCCGGACGCGACTCCACGCGTACACTGCTGGAGCCGATGTTGCCGGCTGCTTTGCTTACACGTGAAGCCTTCCCAGACTCTACACCAGGGGCCAGACGCGCCGCCTTTGATTGTTCTTTTCTCTGCCCGTTGCCTGCCATACGAGGTTTCCTCTTTTTGCAAAAAGACACATAAAGACACCCCTTATGATAGCGCAAGTGTTCCATAATGCGCAAGAGGCAAATTCGCGCATCTTGCAGGAGAAACACATGATCATGCTTTTTTCAGACCCTTTTGGAGAAAGGGAGTTGATGCTGTGGCGTCAACCTTCCTTCTCCAAGGGATCTGGAGCTTAGACCTCCATCACCACGGGTAAAATCATGGGTCGGCGATGAGTCTGATCATAGAGATATTCGCTGAGCGTATGGCGAATCTTGTCTTTGACAAAGGACCAGTCAGAGGCGTGGCCATTGAGGTTAGCAAACGAATCCAGTACACGCTCGCGCGCGCTTTCCAGCAGTCCCTCAGAGTCGCGCATATACACGAAGCCGCGTGAAACGATGTCGGGTCCTGCCAGAGGTTGACCAGTCTCTTTATCGACAGTCAGCACAACCATCAGAATCCCATCCTGGGCCAGCACCTGGCGATCGCGCAACACGATTTGTCCGATATCGCCGACGCCCAGACCGTCAACAAACACGTTGCCACAGGTAGTATGTTCGACCACCTTGAACTCGTTTTGTGTCAACTCGATGACATCGCCATCCTCAGCTACCAGCAGATGCTGCGCGGGAATGCCCAGCGAATAGGCCAGCTTGGCGTGCAGCACCAGTTGCCGATACTCTCCATGAACGGGTAGAAAGAACTTGGGCCGCAACAGGCTTAGCATAAGCTTCTGTTCTTCCTGAGCAGCATGCCCGGAAACATGCACATTAGCGATAGCCTGATAAAAGACCTCCGCGCCCTGGCGGAAGAGATTGTTGATTGTGCGGTTCACCATGCGCTCATTACCAGGTACTGGTGTAGCTGAGAGAATCACTGTGTCTCCCGGCTGGATGCGGATCAGGCGGTGGTCCTGGTTAGCTATACGCGTCAGGGCCGAGGTAGGCTCGCCCTGGCTGCCTGTGCAGATGATTGCTACTTGCTCTGGCTGAAACTGCTTGATATCCTCGGCCCGGATCAAAATGCCTTGAGGCACATGCACATAGCCCAGCTCGATCGCCATCTGCACATTATTGATCATGCTGCGTCCAACCAGTGCCACACGCCGTTCGTAGCGCTCGGCGGTGTCGATTACCTGCTGAACCCGCGAGAGCAAGGAGGCAAAGGTAGCCAGGATGATCCTGCCTGGCGCGTTGGCGAACAGCTTATCAAATGAATCATTGATTACCCGCTCAGAAGGAGTATAGCCCGGCGACTCGATACGTGTGCTATCGGCCATCGCGACCAGCACACCATCATTGCCCAGGCGAGCCAGCGTGCCGAAATCGGCGGGTTGCCCATTGACTGGTGTATGGTCAAACTTGTAATCACCAGTATGGACCACGGTACCCAGCGGCGTATGAATGGCCAGAGCTACTGCGTCGGGGATACTGTGGTTGATGCGAACTATCTCAACCTCGCACCCTCCCACCTTGACGCGATCTCCAGGCACTACGACGTTCAGAGCAACTTTATCAAGTTGCCGATGCTCCTTCAATTTGACACTGATCAAGCCTTGCGTTAAGCGCGTCGAGTAGATAGGTGGGAAATCGAGCATCGGTAGAATATAAGGTAGGCTGCCGATATGGTCTTCGTGGCCGTGGCTGATAAAGATGCCACGAATGTTCTGCTTTTTATCGCTTAAGTAGGATGTATCGGGGATAACCAGATCCACACCAAACATTTCTTCGTCGGGGAACATTGACCCGGCATCAATAATGATAATGTCGTTACCATACTCCAAAACCATCATGTTCTTTCCGACTTCCCCCAGGCCGCCCAGAGGGATAAGTCGAATTTTTTCTGTTGTCAAGGTAATAAAAACCTCCTCACTACACTAAAAACATGTAGCGCTCTAAATGTGTCTCTTTGTTGTTTTATTTATCTCCACTTCTGTCTGCGTCTACAGAAGTAAAAGCCGGTGTTGAAATTGCATATGTCTTAAAAATAAGTTCTATTCTTCCATTAAAAGTGTACCATAGACCAGCTAAAAAGACAAGTCGGCAGGCTGTTTGCTTTGTTGGAGAAAGGCAGAGGTTTGGCGGGCGCTCAGCGCCCGCCAAACCTCTGCCTTTCTCCAACAAAGCAAACATACCAGTAAAAAACAGGGTAAGAGCGCTTTTATTTGGCCAGCGCGACCATGTCAGAGACCAGTTTAGCGGCATTCAGCGAGCCCCAGCCGGTAGCCTGGTCATAGGCCGTAGTAACAGGATAGGCTCCGCCGTTGATGCCTATTTCGTCATTATTGCCAGTCTGGGTAATATCATGGAAGTCGCGGCTATAGCTACTGCTCTGGCTGGCCAGCTTATAGATGGCTGGATTCAAGAAGCCCAGCGGACCCTTGCCAGCTTTGGCTGCCAGCTCGTTTGCCAGTACGACCATCGCGGCCCACATTGGAGCAGCGGCAGAGGTGCCGCCAACAGTGAGCCAGCCGCTACTACTGCCAATGCCGCCGATGCCACCGCTACCACTGCACGATGAGCCGGCTGTGCAGTAAATAGGATAGCCAGTTGCCGGATCGGCATCCAGTGAGACATCAGGCAATTCGCGCATACCATTAGAGTACGAATTTTTTACGCCAGGTCCGCTCTGCCAGGCAGGCATTTTCCAGAACTGACTGAGACCACCACCGCCCGCGCCACCGAGTAAGCCACCGTTCCAGACCGCCTCCGTCTGATAGCCATTGCCGCTATTGAGAGTAAGATGGGTGCCGCCGACACCAGTGACAAAGGGCTGCGAGGCTGGATCATCGGCATTGAGCGAGAAGTCTGTGCTACCGCCCTGGAGAAGTTGGAAGCAACTCGCGCTCCCGCTATCCCCAGCGGCTACCAGAATGCTCTGACCCTGTGCTGCGGCTTCCTGGAAGAAAGTATTCTCTTGCTGCAACTCCTGCTGGCCCATGTTTTTTTCGCAGTCGCCCCAACTCACGCTGACCACGGGCGTGCGATCACTGACGATGCGCGCGAATTCATCATTATAGCCCTGCGTGGTGTTTGGGGCCTCGTAGACCAGAACCTTCGCCAGATGAGGAGCCTGGCTTAACAACAACTCAATATCCAGCTCAACTTCAACCGCGCCAGCGCCAGGCTGGCCGTTAAAGCCATCCACTGCCACATTTTGTAGTGGTACGCCGCTACCGCCAAAGCACTGTGCATAGGTCTGAACATCGCTCTGGGAGTAGCCGTCCAGTTCAAAAACGCCAACGGTCTGGCCCTCGCCCTGGAGGCCCACGCTGTGCAGACCATTATAGTTATAAGCCGTAGCAAGCTGGCTGGGGATTAAAGCGCTGCTACTCGCGCTGGGACAATTTGCGCTAGCTTTGGGGGAAAGGCGAGGCTTATTGTGGGATACGACAGGTGGATGATAAAACTGATTGGCATTGTCCAACCCGCTCAGCGAGCTAATGCTTGTGGCCAGAAACGTCGGAAGTTTCGGCGCCGCCGTATTGGCGAAAAAGAGTCGGCCATCCGGGGCCTTAAACTGCTTGATCGTCACACTGAAGACACGCTCAGCCAGCGTCTCCGTGCCACTGAAATCGACCAGCAGGTGATTAGGATAGGTCTGGGTAATCGTAAAGCCCTGCTGGGTTAAGTAATCTACCACTGTTTGCTGTTCAGTCGCCGAGGGACCGAATTGCAGGGTATAATCAGCGACGCTCAAGAACTGATGATACTCTGGCGAGGATGGAGTATAGAGGGCCTTTAAGAGAGTTGCCAACTGGCTCTGATTGCGCGGTGCCAGGCCTACACTCATATGCAAAATACGTGTGCTCTGGTCAGCCCCTTGCTGCTGACTTTTGCTCAACAGTGCCGGAACGCCGCCTACGCTCAAGGGCTTAAGGGCCTGATCCGTACTGGCGCTGGCCGAGTTAAAGAAGTGGCCTGGAATAATCCACCAGCTCGCCAGTAGCAAAACGAGAAGTATGCTCAGGCCTGACATGTTGCGACGAATATTTCTACGCACAAACGACCTCCTTTGGACAGATAGCAGGAAAGAAGTATGACCGTTTCTGCTGAAAAAGAACGTCAGAGTTAAACTAAATCGAGTATTTTTTCAATCTAAACCTGATTTTTCGCTTTAGAGGAGGCATTGCTGTCTTGCAGATAAATCCTTTGCATGCTGCCAGCTCGCTCTATGTAAAGCGCCTCATCTCGTTTGAGCAAGAAGAGAGGGCCTGCAGCGCCGCGTTGCGGGAATGCAGGCCCTCTCTTCTTGCTCAAAGGGGGTAAAGGGCTAAAAAAGCATGGTCTTGCCAGATTTTGCGCCATCAGACATGGCACATAAGTTCAGCTTATTTTCTCTATTAAGAAGCCAGTAACTCTGCCTCGCTCAGCGGGCCAAGAGTCACCAGCACCTGTTTTTCGCGCAGTGGGAAGCGTTTGAGCGCGCGCATAACATCCTCGACAGTCACCTTCTCGATGCGCTCGATTTCTTCCTCGATGCTGATCAGGCGACCTTCGATTACCCAATCATTAGCGATAGAGCGCATACGCGAGAAGGTCGATTCGCTGCTCAGAACCATATTACTGATCCATTTATCTTTGGCCCGGCGCAACTCATCTTCATAAATACCATCTTCTAGCAGACTGTTTAGCTCCTCGTTCAGAAGTTGCAACACGCGTGGAGCCTCTTCGGGGGTTGAGTTTGCTTCCATCATCATAATGCCCGTGCCCTCCATGGCCCAGATGCCCGCGCTGGCCGATTCCGCCAGGCCCTTCTGGTGAACATTCCAATAGAGGCGCGAACCATCGCCATCGCCCAGGATACTGCCGCCCAGGCTGGCGGCGTAGTAATCGGGATCTTTGACATCGACAGCAGGCATAGCAATGATCATGATCTGCTGTTTCAACTTGGAGTCCACAATAATCTCATTGACTGGCTGATCCGGCTGATACGCGTCAACGTGGCGGCTGGCATCACCCCTACGCCATGCGCTGCAATGCTTTTCCGCCATCTCTACCACATGCTCCCAATCGAAATTGCCAGCCACTGACAGGATCAAGTTATTGGCCGCGTAGCGCTGTTGCCAGTAGTTGCGCATCTGCTCGATCTTGAGATCAACGATGCTCTCGCGCGAACCGAGCACGTCATGACCCAGCGGATGCATAGCGAAATAGACCTGCATCATGCGCCGAAAAGCCAGATTATATGGCTGATCTTCCGAACGTGCAATCTCGTTGATGATGACCTCTTTTTCGGTCTCGAAATCGCTTTCAGCCAGGCGAGGATACATCATATCGCTGAGCAACTCAAGCGCGCGGTCCAGATACTCGCCAAGTACACGCGCATAGTAGACAGTAGACTCGTGCGACGTAAAAGCGTTGAGTTCCGCGCCAATTTTGTTAAATTCGAGCGTAATCTCCTGCCAATCGAGGGTTTTTGTGCCTTTAAAAACCATATGTTCCAGAAAATGTGAAACGCCCGCAATCGTTGGATCAGGCTCATCGCGCGAGCCCGTACGTACATAGTACGAGACCGCCACTGACTCAAAATCTGGCATCGGTTGGCCAACAATTTGCAGGCCATTGGGCAACTGATGAGTATGAAACACAGTACCGTTGTCTGTGGATTTAGCCATGAGGTTTCTCCTTCTCTCTACAAGGCAGGATGCTTCTCGAAAACGTGTACCGATTAAACACAGCCATGCATCGCAGCGACTCCGTTTTGGTGGTATCATCACTAATGATAGCCCTGCCACGTGGCGCTTGTCAAATGCGTACATGGCCACATCGAAGCTCTCAAAAAGCCCTAAAATAGTTGGGTTATAGGTTGAATAGAGAGAGAGCCTATGATATCCTAAAGAATATGCAGACTACATGCAATATATCTATTCGTGTATCATCGTACTATCTGTCTCCACCCAGATTGTGTGGTCTTGAGCAAAGACAGATACAAGCAGTGAGATTGTGAAGCTTCTGCGCTGCTCTGAGGCAATAATAGAACAGCGCCAGAGCGCAGAAGGTAGCGAGAGACCCGACCATTTTACTCAAGGTGCAAATCAGAAGGAAATCCAAATGTCTAACGCCATCTGGGGAGATCCGAAACCGACCAGCGAAGAGAATTATCCCCTGAAGCTTCTCAAAGGACTTTTGCAGGATATGCTTAAAGCCGTATCCGCTTATGGCGTTTGCATTGCGCTTTACGATGAGAGCATTAACCAGATGGTTGTACGTTTGCATATGCGCCGTCTTTTGCCCGGTGATCGAGTGGATGAGTTATGCCTGGAGTCCGGGAACGCGCGCGCGCGGCACATGTTACGTCGCAATTCCATGAAACTGGCTGATAAGCAGTCCGCGCTCTTGCCTGAGGTACCGAAAAGTCCGAGCGAAGAGGGGCGCTTCGCAGTTGTAAGCTCCACGCGTGAGACGGCTCTGTTTCCAGCGGGTCAGTCCTATCCGCTGGGCAATGATCTGATCGGCGCTACCTGGAGCCATCGTCAGATCTACCAGCTTAGCCATCAGCAGTACCAGAGCCTGCGTAGCGGCGCGCATCAGCCGCCAATCGAGGAACCATTTACCCCCAGTTGGTATGTGACGTTGCCGCTTAAAGAGCCGGAACTGGTCTATGGCGATATCGATCGCAGGCATCCGCAGAATCAAGTGCTCGGTGTTGTAGTACTTTACCAGATAGACTCCAGCGCAGCCTTGCCCACGCAGCAGCGTGAAATTCTTCAGCAGCAGGCCGAACGCATTAGCCTTTATCTGCAAAACGATCGGCTGATGCGTTTGCAGATGCGTACGAGGGATCACATCAAGCATTTACAGCAGATTGGCTCGACTTTTCCCAACACCCTGCGCCTCTCCGACCTGGTTGAAGAGATTTACCGTTTTGTACTCAATACCGTTGATGCCTCATCGCTGCTCTTGACGCTTTACGATCGTGATACGCAAAAGCTCTACGATATTTTTGCCGTCAACCATGGTCGGCGTGTTGAGGGATTAACTGAACGCCCCGCGATAGCCACGCCAGCTGAACGCCCGGACTGGTCGCAGATGATGCAAAAAGAGAAACGTACGCTGCTGCTAGCGCTTGACAACAACGAGCAGCGTCAGGAGGCCCTGGCCCATGTAGAGTTGCTCTCGGGTACATGGGGGGATCAAACGGGCGCCGAGACATTCCTGCTTATTCCTATGAAGATGTTTAATCGCGTCGTCGGCTCATTCAGCCTCGCCAGCCAGCGTCCCCAGGCATATAGCGCTCTGGAGATACTCGTGCTGGAAACCATGGTGCAGACCATCACAGTCGCGATTGAGAACGCCAAGCTTTACGAGCGTCCGCGTCTGGCCCTCAAGCAGTCCAAGCGCCGTGAAGAGGCATTAGCAGTCACCATCAGCGCGTTGCAGGGCATCAGCACAGTTCTGAATGTCAAAGAACTGCTGCACAAATTTGTCGAGACGGTTGCCAGCCTGGTCCAGGCCGAGATGTGCTCATTCTTTCAACTGATGCCAGAAGAGAATGAACTGGTGGCCCAGGCCATCTTTGATCGCACCGGCAAATGGAATGCCTATGATCGCGCGCCTTCCAGTGGGCGCGATGATCACGAGGAACTGATCAAAATGATCCGTCTGCCTTTCATGGGTTCGTTGCTTGAACCAATGGTAGCGGAACCCTTTTTCTATCTGGATGAGACAAGCATCGAGGCGATTGCTCAGACCAGCAGGGAAAGTGGCGCGATTTTCTTGCGTGAGACAAGCAAGCAGAAGATGCTGGTCATCCCGGTGCGCCGTTATCAGACGGATATGGTAGGTATCCTGGCGATTCATACATCCCAGCAGAACCGCAATTTCCAGCCAGAGGAGATCAGCGTCCTGATGGCCATTTCGGCCCAGGCGGGCAATGCCATTCGTAACGCCCAGTTGTTTGAGCAGATTCAGGAAGCCAACGCCGAACTTCAGCGTATGGACAAGATCAAAGACGAGTTCATTGTCACAGCCTCGCACGAACTACGCACGCCCCTTAGCGCGATTAGCGGCTATTCTTCGCTTCTGCGCAAGCAGGGGGAGAACGGGCGTATCAATCCAGAGCAGGCCTTGAAATATGCTACCAAGATCGTAGGCTCAACTCAGCAGCTCAAGGATCTGGTTGATAATATGACCAGGGCAGCGCGCCTGGTGGGTATGGACAAATTTGAACTGGAACTGGTGCCTTCGCAATTGCTGGCCGCCACGCAAACAGCCACCACCATGCTCAATGTCAACCTGGAGCAGCCGATTGCCGTCAACATCTCGCCGCAGCTCTGGGTCAATGCTGATGCGCTCCACCTGCGCCAGGTGATTACCAATTTGCTGGACAATGCAGTTAAATATTCGCCGCCTCGTGGACGCACTGAAATCAGAGCGCGCCTGTTGCTCCTATCCCAGATGGAAGATCAAGCTGACTATAGCATCCTGGCCAGCGGAGCCGATCCTCAAGTTGTGCGTATAGATGTCTGCGACCAGGGCGAAGGCATAGTACCTGAGGATGTCGAGAAGATCTTTGAGAAATTTGTACGCGCTCCTCGCTCGTTAACCACGCCTGTGCGCGGAACAGGGCTTGGGCTGTACATTTGTCGCAGCTTTATCGAAGCCATGGGGGGTCGCCTCTGGCTTGACCGTAGTGCTCCCAGCCTTGGCTCAGTCTTTAGTTTTTACCTGATGCATGTACCTCAGCCAGTTGGTATGCGCGAGCAAGAAGATATGGAACTGGAAGTGGATTAAAGTGCATGCTTTATCCAGACTTGAATGAGAGAAAAAGATGACCCAGAGTCACATTCAGCGCCGGAAAGCGCCTGATCCATGGATTCGCCCCCAGCGCATACTGGTCGTTGACGACGACCCCATTATTCGCGATATGATGGTTGATCTACTTGAAAGCGAAGGTTATACACCGCTGCTCACGCGCAACGGTCAGGAAGCGCTACGCCTGCTACAAGGCCCAGGCAACTACCTGGTCTTTCTTGACCTTATGATGCCTACTTTCAGCGGTAAAGACCTCTGTGTCTCGCTGGCTGCTCAACCTCACGTACGCCAGCGCCACATCCTCGTCCTTATGTCCGCCATGGACAACCTCGACGAAACCGAGCGCCTCGACATAGACATGCTCATGCCCAAACCATTTTTGATAGAGGATTTAGAGGAAGCATTAGAGACATATATGCGGTAGGTTGCTGTATATTAAGAGTCAGCACGGCATATAAGAGATATGTACAACAGCTTTCGGGGAAAACCTCTATCATAGCGCTGGTCCTGGTGATTAGGTATCAGATCTGTTCCGTATTATAATAGATGGAGATCAAATACCATCAAACGGCCAGAGAGGATAAGCAATGGCATTACCACTAAATTTATGGGCAGAACAGCCAGATTTCCAAGAAGAATTAGCAACTTTAGCCCCAGAGTCTGCTCATTCCTCAAATCAAGAAGGTACCTATGCCCGGCTTCTCCAGCATTTTCAGGACAAGATAAGCTTGAATAGCAATCTGGGCCGTAAATTAGTAAGTTCCCAGGATGATAAGAATCAGCCTTTCTATCGTTGGTTTCGCTACAAAGAAGGCTTTAGCTCAAAGCTAATCTCCTACCTTCTCACGGAGGTCCATTCTCAGGTTGGCACTCTACTCGATCCTTTTGCTGGATCAGGTGCAGCCTTATTTTCAGCCGCATCCCTTGGCTGGCACGCCAGGGGCATAGATGTGCTTCCTGTAGGTTCGCATATCTTCGCTGCCCGTATAGCTGCCCTGCAAGTTGACAGGCAGCAATTTACTGACGCCGTGAATACAATTAACCAGGTCGATGACTTTGTGCAATACTATGATCCGGCCTATAGTCTGGAACATGTAGCAATTTCCCAGGGAGCGTTTCCTCAAGCCACAGAAAACGCCCTGGTTGGCTACCTGGCGTATTGCCAGAAGTATATTACAAATGAATATGTACGCAAACTGGCTCTTTTTGCATGCTTTTGTGTGCTTGAAGATATCAGTTATACGCGGAAAGATGAGCAATATCTGCGTTGGGATGTGCGTTCGGGTCGTAGCCAGGGTAAGAAGGGCAAAGAATTTAGAAAAGCAAAAATTTATACCTTCACCGAAGCTTTAAGAGAAAAACTGGCGCAGCTAGTACACGACCTGGGGGAAGGGACACTATTTAGAGATGAACCTGCGAGCATGCGTCAGTATAATACGCCTCAAATGACTCTTGGCTATTGTTTAGAAATATTGCCCACTTTAGAGGATCAGAGCATTGATGTTGTTCTTACCTCGCCGCCTTATTGCAATCGTTATGACTATACTCGCACCTACGCGCTTGAACTGGTTTTTCTGGGCAATGAGCATACAGATATTACGGCTTTGCGTCAACGTATGCTTTCGTGTACAGTTGAAAATAAAACTAAGCGAGCAGAGATAGAAGCTCTCTATCATCGTCTGGGGCGTAGTAAAGATTTCCAATACATTGAAGAGGTTTTTAACGCACAGGCCGAATTTCAGAAAGTACTGGCAAGATTACAGAGCCTTAAAGAGCAGCTACCAAATCAGCATGTAATTCAACTGGTACGTAATTATTTCTATGAGATGTGTTTTACAGTCTTTGAGATGGCTCGTCTCCGCCCGCGGGATCATTGCCACTTTTTAGTTCGCCACACGCAAGATAATACCTGGGGTCTTTTAGAAGACCTCGTTCGGCCAGCAAAAGCTCTTCAGTACTCAATGGAAGAACTCCTCCCCTAAATAAATGGTTACTTGTGTTTGCCCCACCAGACTTTTACTCTTCCACTAGTGCCGCAAAACTTTCTTTGATTAGATATGGCGAGGAGTGTTTCTATAGAGAAAAAAGAAGTTTCGAGGGCCGAAAGTTTCTGCATGGTTGCTATATTTTCGCTGCCAGATTTTTAATTCTTCTTCAAGGAAATTTTCATCAAAAGTTGTCTTCTCATAGGCCTCAACAAGCGAGAATTGCACGTTCAGGCTGGTGAGTTCTATAGTATGATCGTGAGTGAAGTTGCGCATAGTCCAGTAGTCTGTTTCACGTCGATAAAGTTGCATCCTCATGACCTGGGTATCAACCAGCAGAATCTCTTGCACCGTTGCTATGTTTTGATAAAGCTCTGCCTTTAGTCCTCGATCGCGTATTTTTGTGCTAGATGAGAGGACTTCAACGACGAGGGAGGGGTACTGTATGGCTTTCGTTGCGCGTCGATCGCGTCGATAACAACTAACTGAAACATCCGGGCAAACGCAGGAATTCTCCTGAGAGAGTTGCACGTAGACATCTGAATTATAAACGATGCAGGGCTGTTTTCTCAGTAGATTTCCAAGAATTCTTCCAAGATTATTGCATATAATTGAGTGATCGGGCGACCCTCCAGTCATCATGTAAGGATAGCTGTCGATTAATTCATAGCGATGATCAGGATCGCTTTCTACAAAGGCAAAGAATTGCTCCAGGCTCATCCTTTTCTGGTACTCATCGTGTTGGATTGCCATGAGTTTTCTCCCTATAAAGTGAAACATCTACCCCCATATATCGGTTCCATTATACTATAGGTCGGTTACGTTCTATAGGGTTTGTCATTGGTCTTTGTTCAGAAGAAAGATTACCAGTCATTGAAAGCCAGGTGGCTTTTCTTCATTTCATTAGGCGGCTTCTTTTTATGACCAAAAATAAAAAGTGCCAAGGGACGGAATCGAACCGACGACACCAGCATTTTCAGTGCTGTGCTCTACCAACTGAGCTACCTTGGCGGGTATAGATCGTATCTACAGGCGGCATAATAGCATATCGTTTGGGAGAAGTCAACACTTTTGGCCTGGCCTGCCTGAAAATGGGATTGGTCCTCTGGCTTACGCTCTTTCCTGGCTTGCCAATGGTTAAGATTTGACGGATCATAGCCCTTTTCTCCTACATCTCCTTTGCAAGCAAGCGGACAATACACGTTGATACACGAATGGCTACGGCTGGATTGATTTATTTCTTTGCACGGATAGCGACCTGCCCCGATGGGTCGCTGTTAGTAAAGGAGAAATTCGTTTGCTTATGCAGAAGTATCAGAGTATCTGGCGCTTTGTGCAGCGGCATCGTGTGATCAGCCTTATGCTGGGGCATGGGTGTGTGTTGCTAATACTGGCGCTACTATTGTTTGGGCACGTTTGGGGAGGTGTCATCAGAGGAGCATTTGCCCAGTCGTCCTGTTCGGATAGCGATGGAGTATATACAACGCAGCAAGGCGATACGCTCAGCGTGATTGCTACGCATTATCAGATGGATTGGCACGACCTGGCTACGTATAACCATCTTACCAGCCCTTATACTATTTACACTGGAGAAGCAGTCTGCATTCCCGATCAGTCCAGCCATCGACCAGTTAAGGGCAGTGGCAACTTTTTCCCTTATGGGCAATGTACCTGGTGGGCAAATCAGCGGTACCACGCGCTCCACGGTATCTATGTGCCATGGGTTAGTCAGTCGAATGCCTGGCAGTGGAGGGATCGCGCCCATGAGTTTTACTGGCGCGTCTCCAGCAGACCCTCACCAGGGGCAATCATCGATCTCCAGCCGTGGGTGCAGGGAGCCTATGGCATGGGTCATGTCGCGGTTGTCGAAAGGATTCTTGACAATGGACATGTCATTGCCAGCAACATGAATTGGGGTGCAAACCCCGACCAAGTTACCTACGTCGAGTTTGCACCTGGCTCAGGTGTAACATTTATCTCGTTTTAAATAAAAGCGCGAGGGTCTGTGCAATTCTATTCCGCACAGACCCTCGCGCTTTTATACACTATGCACCAGACGGTAATGGGCTGATAATTGAGTTGTCGGAGCCTTCCTCGAAGTTGAGTACCGGGTGGCTGATAAACCACGCCTGAGAGTCAAAAGGCGGCTCGCCGGGATCAGGAAGCACGCGCACATAGTTGCCATTGCTCAGCAACTCGCGCGCGTTAACTGTATCGCTGAGTACGCGTTTGAGCAGATTTTCAAGCAGAGCATTGCGCAGAAGTGCATCTTCGATAGGGAACAGCGTTTCGACACGCCCATCCAGGTTGCGCTGCATCATATCAGCACTACCCAGCAGCATCTCTTCGTCTCCACCATTAGCAAAGTAATAGATCCGACTGTGTTCCAGGAAGCGACCGACGATACTGCGCACGCGAATAGTCTCGCTCAGGCCGGGAATACCGGGGCGCAGGCAGCAGATGCCGCGGATAATCAGGTCGATCTGTACACCGGCCTGTGAGGCGCGGTAGAGAGCTGCGATGATTCTGGGATCAACCAGGGCATTGCTTTTAAAGATAATCTGACCATTGCCAGATTTTTGCTGAGCGGCGATCTCGCGTTCGATGCGTTCGATCATGCCAGTGCGTAAGCCCAGGGGAGCGACCAGCAGCTTGCGGTACAAACTCTGGCGTGAATAGCCAGTCAGCAGATTAAACAGGGCGGACACATCCGCGCATATATCTGGCCGACAGGTAAACAGGCCTATATCCTCGTAAATGCGCGCGGTCCCATCATTGTAGTTGCCTGTGCTCAGATGCACATAACGACGTAGACCATCGGCCTCGCGACGGACAACCAGGCTAACCTTGGCGTGCGTTTTCAGGCCAATCAGACCGTAGGCCACATGTACACCGGAGTGCTCCAGCGCCCGCGCCCATTCTATGTTATTCTCTTCATCGAAGCGCGCCTTTAATTCCACCAGTACAGCGACCTGTGTGCCATTCTCCACAGCCTCCTGGAGCAGATCGACGATCAAGGGTCTGCTACCCACGCGATAGAGCGTTTGTTTGATCGCCAGTACGTCAGGATCATGAGCGGCGGCACGCAAGAACTCCATCACCACATCGAAGCTTTCGTAGGGATGGTGCAGCAAGCGGTCGTGCTGGCGAATGGCCTGAAAAATATCCTGGTTCTTGCGCAGCGCTGGCACGATAGTTGGCGTGAAGCTCGGATATTTCAGATTGGGCCGGTCCACCTTCTGTAGCTCCATCAGGTCACCCATGCCCAGCGTCCCATCGATTACAGTCAGGTCAGACGCAGTAATCTCCAGCTTTTCCAGCAGTAGATTACGAATACGCTGAGGCATAGAGGGATTAACAGCCAGGTCCACCACCGAGCCAAAGCGGCGATCACGCAGGCTCTGCTCGATACTTTCCAGCAGGTCTGACGAGTCGTCCTCGCGCAATTCAATATCAGCATCGCGCAGAACCCGGAACGGATACGACTCCCAGACATCAAAGCCAGGAAAAAGCATATTTAGATGGGCAGCGATTACCTGTTCAATCCAGACAAACGCCAATTTCCCATCGGGATTATCGGCCAGAGGCACAGGAATCAGACGAGGGAGTGTTGGGGGCACCTTCACACGCGCCGGACGCTCATGGTGCAGAGGATCTGTAATCATCACCGCCAGATTCAGGCTGCGGTTGGAAATATGGGGGAAGGGGTGGCCCGGATCAACGGCCAGGGGCGTCAGAACCGGGAAAATCTCATTTTCAAAGTAGGTCTGCATCGCGATACGCTGCACAGCGTCAAGTTGCTCGTAATCCAGAATATAGATTTGTTCCGCAGCCAGCATTGGTATAAGTTCATGGCGCCAGAAGCGGTGTGTTTCCCGTAAAAGCGGCGTCAGGGCCTCGCGCACCGCTTCTAGCTGTTGCGCGCCAGTCAGGCCATCGGGGCTGAGCGATGTCACCTGCGCCACTAATTGATCTTTTAGACCAGCCAGGCGAATCATAATAAACTCATCAAGATTCGTATCAAAAATGGCAAGAAACTTCACACGTTCCAGCAAAGGATGGCGTGGATCGAGCGCTTCCTTAAACACGCGTCGATTGAATTCGATCCAACTCAATTCACGATTAATATAGGCCTCCGGCTGTACCATCTCGGTAGTGGTTGACGAGGGAGTGAGTTTGTATTGCATAAACAGTCCTCTTGTTCCGACCTGCTCAACAGCTTCCTTCTTCATTACATAAGCACACTTCAGCTTACTGGTGATAGCCTGCTTACCTGCTAAAGAAAACTGGCGCTTACTTTCATTGCAGCGGAAAGGAGTAATCCTGGCAGAATGCGCTGGTCTTCTTGAGCAGCGGAACTGGCAGGCGCAGCAAACGGTCAATATATAGATCCATTCTACCATTCTCCTGAAGTCTCTTGCAAACAGCTACGAGGATACACTCGCGGACCAGAGAAGCGCATATAGCCCAAACGGCGTTACGTGAAAAATGCCTTGACAGTCATAAGTAGCGTGATGTATCATCCTGAGGTGAGGGTTCATTTTCTCTTATTTCAGACTATGGGCGGTTGCTGAAATTGGTAGACAGGGCAGACTTAGGATCTGCTGACCTAAAGTCGTGAGAGTTCGAGTCTCTCACCGCCCATTTCTTCAGTGGACTAGAACGCTTCACTGCGGTGTAGTTCTTGTTATAGAGAGATTCCAATTAATCTTGCCGTTCGGTATAATGAAGAATAGAAGTGTGTGCGCAGGGCCGCGCTTCTCAACGATGCCCTGATAGAGAGAGCAAACGATCACACTTGTTTGTTGGAGGACATGTGAAGGTTTCGGTTGAAACACTGCCCACCAGTGAGGCAGTATTGAATGTAGATTTCTCCTGGGAGGAGCTGGAAAAGGCTTCTGACAAGGCGTATCGCAAACTGGTACAAAAAGTTGATGTTCAGGGCTTCCGGCGCGGGAAAGCCCCGCGTTCCCTTCTGGAGCGCAAGCTTGGTAAAGAGTATATTTACCAGGAAGGTCTCGACACTCTGATGAATGAGACCTATCGCGATGCTCTCAAGGAGCATAACCTCGTTCCTCTAACACAGCCCGATCTGGAGGCTCCAGTCCTGGAGATGGGTCAACCCTACCACTTTAGCATCAAAGTTCCTATTCTACCCGAGGTTGAACTGGGAGATTATAAAGGTCTCCATTTCGAGCGTCCATCCGCGGATGTAACCTCTGAGGAAGTAGAGAAGGAGTTGGAGGAGGCGCGCCAGCGGCAGACAAGCTGGCATGAGGTTGAGCGTCCGGCTCAGATTGGTGACAGGGTTACTATGGATCTAAAGCTCTCTGTTGAAGATCAAACGGTTTCAGATTTGAAAGATAACCCCTTTGAACTGACAGATGAGCGCCACGGCCTTTTCAAGGGCCTGGATGAGCAGATTGTGGGCTTGCAGAAGGGCGAGGATAAGACCTTTAGCGCCACAATTCCTGAGGACTATAATAACGCGAAGTATGCCGGAAAAACCTCGGATTACGAAGTAAAATTGCATAAGATTGAGTTCAAGGAAACGCCAGAACTTGACGATGCCTTCGCGATCCAGGCCAGCAACGATGAGCAACAGACTATTGAGGATTACCGCAAAGCTATCAGCGATCGCTTGCTGGAAACCAGGAAGCGCGAGGTCCGCGATAAGCTGCGTGAAGAGGTGCTTAGCGCAGTGATCGAGCAAGCTCAGATGACGGTTCATTCTGTGCTGGTCCACGATGAGCAGCATGAGATGATACATCAGATGAGCCATATGCTGGAGCAGCAGCACATGTCAATGGATCAGTATCTGATGTTGAGCAAGCAGACCGAGGCAGAGTACGAGGAGAGCCTTAAGCCAGAAGCTGAAAAGCGCGTGCGCCAGCAACTGGTACTTGACGCGGTAGTAAAGCAGGAGAACATCCAGACCTCGCCAGAGGAACTTGAGGCGATCTTCCGCTTCTATGCGCAGATCGGCCAGCCTCTGCCGCAGAACAACGAGCAGATCAGAAGCATTGCCAGTAGTTTGCTGCGTGAGAAGGCTATCACGCGCCTGGTCGAACTGACCACAGATCCTGATCCAGATGAAGAGATCGAGGAGGACGAGGAGATTGAGGAGATCGAAGCAAGCAGCGCTGCAGCCCTGGCCGCGGCTATGGAGGCGGGCGAACTGGAGGGCGAGATCGTTGAAGCTGATGAGGATGAGGATGAGGGAGAGCCGGAGATCAAGATCGTCGAGATTGAGGCGCAGCTAGTAGAGACCGAAGCAGAGGCGGAGCAGGTAAGCGAATAGCCTGCCGCGCCTCCTGGCGTACTACACCGACGCTGGCCCCCGTTCTAGTGGGTCGCTCAGGGTCAAGATAAAGTTCGCGTAGGGATGAAGTAATCGCTCGGGAATTGTAATCAGTATAGTGGTGGGCGCTTAGATGAGCGCCCCACAAACAAAGGTGACGGACGTGGCAAACTCAAAGAATATACGGGCGACGTATCGCTGCTCGTTTTGTGGTAAAAGTCAGGACCAGGTACAACGTTTGATCGCTGGTCCTGGTGGA
>JBEVTI010000067.1:0-27810 GCA_041156125.1 Candidatus Paraktedonobacter carboxidivorans | reverse complement strand
TTGAAGAGGCTTAGTTTCATGCAGCCAGGAATGAGTTAGACCCACAACAATTTTATAGCGATGCTCATTGGGTACATCGACTTTTTATGCTTCTTTGCCTGAATTATCTTTATTTACTCCTGAGCAAAAATTACTTTCTGTAGCGTTTTGTTTTTATATAGCCAGGAGCGCGTCAGATCAACTGCTATTTTATAGCGGTGCTCGTTCGGTCCTTCAATTATGACATCCCCAGCGCGCAGATTGTGCAAGCTGGACTGCAATTCTTCATGAGTATAAGTTATGTGATATTCTCGAAAAATTCTTTCAATGTCATTAAGCGATACAAGCTGCCCGCCGTCACTACTGGATTGCGCGATAATTGCCAGGATGATTCGTTCTCGCTCAGAAGCCTGGTCCCAGATCCAGTTGAAATACAGGCGCCCTGATTGTTCTACTTCTTTCAGAACCATATTGACATCATTGATGGTAATGTAATCCTTCGCGGACGTCTGGCAATGCTGCACCAGCGCGTGACAGAACAACTGAATCAAGTATGGTTGGTCGCCCGTAAGAGCGCGAATCTTCTCAATAGCGAAATGATCAAATTCTAGCAGCCCTTTCATTGGATCGATCATGAGTTGGCGCGCGGCCTCAGGAGTTAGATTAGCCAGCCTGCGGTGACTGGCTAAATTAAAAAAGACCGACCAGTAAGCCGAGGTTAACCCTTCAAGCCTCTGTGTGCCTGCCAGCAGAAGATTCAGGCAGCAGCGATCCTGGACCAAGCTGCGCAGATGGTCAAACAGATGCTGGTCCACCTGATGGGTCTCGGCCTGCTCGTCTAGCACCTCAAACTCATCAATGAGCAGTATAAGCTTGCGTCTACCCAACCATATCTCCACTTCATCCAGGAAACGGTCGAAAGCAAAGGTTGCATCATCTTTAAACAGCCCGATATTAGGAAACGCTTGAGTATAGCCACGTTTCGCAACCTCACGGTGAATGCTATAAGCCACATCACGGAAGAATTTTTCGATGGTAAAATTGAGGGTTATATGTTGCATATCGATACGCGCCGGGATATGCGGGTCGAGCAAATTCGACAGAAGGAGTTTATAGATCAGGCTGGACTTACCTGAACGACGCTGACCATAGAGCACTACAACCACTGGAGCAGTTGAATGCACGAAGTCTTCCTGTAGGAGTGCAATCTCCTTCTCGCGCCCGAAAAACATAGTCAGGTCTTGGATTGCGGTGCCTGTATAATAGGGATTATGCAGGCGCGCACTCCGGTTTTCGCGTGCCACCAGATCCAGCCGGTCTCCGTAAGGACAGATTTTCCCTTTTCCCTCTGAGTCGTCATAAGTAATATGAAAGATCAGGCGCAGCGATGCTGTATGGGGTTTGAGGGTAAATTCGGCCTGAACAGGTTTGCTGGCAGAAATCGTCGTAAAAGACTGCTGGTTCGACCCCACAAGCGTAAAACTTTTTTCATTTGGCAAGGTCAACAAAAGCACGATGACATTCTCTGCTGAGCTGAGTCCAGTATTTTTTATGCTTAACGGTATGACAATGGTTTCCTCAAGAACCATCAGATGTGTACCCAGTTCAGGCAACAATTCAGCCCGGCCACGAATCAGTGAGAGTTCGGCGTGAACAATCTCACGCCAGCGCAACAGCAAAAGCCGCATAATGGCATAATCCGAGAAAGTGTTTGTGTACCCTGGATAACCGATGGTGCTCATTTCAAGCGAATGTTTTTCAATCTCCTGATCAGCTTCTAGTAGACTGGAGATACGCTCTCCCAGGCCCTCTCGACGCAGGTAGACTCTGAGAGTACGAGTAATAGTATTGAGATGATGAAGCACCTGGAGCGTCTGGCTAAAAGCGGTCCTTTCTGTTTTTTCTTCGTCTGTTTGTTCAACATCCTCTGGAACATGCCAGTCTCGTGGGTTGCAAATGTAGCATGCTATCTCATCAATTGAACGAGCACTATGAAGATGGTAAAACTCTTGATACATCTGGAACATCAGTATACCATATTTAAACTGGCGCGCTTCTCCAGACAGGACCGCTATTATCTGCTCTAATTGCTGTAGTACATTTTCTCCTGATAATTCCTTCGTAAGATTTATAAAAGCCTGGAAAACCGCTTTTACGGTGAAATTATTGGCGCAGTGCATTATTAACTCCAAAAGTGGGGTATCTACATTTTTAACCAGCAGCCAGCGCATGGCGCGCAACAGGGCTAAGGTATGAATATCCAGGTAATGGGCTAGCACACGAGCTGACTCCTGGCGCACCCAGAGTTCTTTATCCTCCAAGATCATCTGCATCAACAGTTCAAAGACGCGCACAGGGAACATGGGTACCAGATGATCAAGCTGGCGTACCACAGAGTGGCGCACCCAGAGATCAACGCTCCTGGTGAGACGTTCCAGGTATTCAAAACCAAGCTTAGGATTATGCTGGCAGACCTCCGAGAGACAATTCACCAGAATCAGACGAACCCCTCGTCTGCGATCTGAGGCGAGCGTGTCAAGAATCAAGCGCACCTCGGCGCGATCAATGCGACTGAACAAAGATGCAGCGCCGCCCAAAGCTCGTCTCACTTCAAGTGAGGAATCTTCGCGTAGCTCCTGCAGAAATGAAAGTTGGGGAGGCACTACGCCTGCTGTCTGACGATTGAGCACAAAAGCGCGCAGATGAGCAACATGGTGCATCATCATCCGCTGTAGAATCTCTTCAGATGACTGTTGTGTGAGCAGATCTTGCCAGCGCTTTTCAATCTCTTCTTCCAACTGTCGCTGATCGAGGAGTTGCAACATATACAGGCGATCTTCCGTGCCAATTACCAGTTCCATCAGTCCGTCTTTATTGATGTCTTCTATGAGAATTGAGCGAATGCGATCGTTCGCCTGGAAACGCCAGAGGAGATCACCTCTGCTATTCAAAACAGAAAGCTGGCCATTGCCAGAACCCACAAAGATCTTAACCTCGCCATCTCGATCCACATCCAATATGGCAAGTGCAAGTACACGATGCTGTGTATCATAGCGCCAGAGCAGATTTCCCTGGTTGTCCAGGACATGGATATTGCGATCTTCAGAGCCGACGAGAATCTCGACTTTACCATCATGATCAATGTCATATACAAAGATGGCTTTGATGCGATCCTTTGTATCATATTGCCAGATATAATCCCCTTCGCATGTATAAGCGTATACTCCTCTATCAAGAAATCCAGCTAGAATCTCCTCAGTGCCATCATCATTGATATCGTATGTGTAGAGGCTCTGCACCCCTTGAGGAATGGTGAAACATTTGCATGCCTTATCAAAGTCACCCTGGTATATTTGAATTTCTTTGGTCTGCCGGGTACCCAGAACCACCTCGAGACTACTGGTATGCGGTGGGTGAAGGATCGCAATACTTTCTATCCAGTTATCGAGAAACTGTTTTTGCAGCTTTTCTCTCAATAGTGTTAAACCCAACGCGTAGACATCACCACTTGCACTACCTATCAACACTTCATTTTCACCATCCCCATCAATATCACCGATTTCTAGTGAACGTATCCTTTCTTTTACAGAATAGGACGAGAGCCTTTTACCTTTACTTGTGAGAACGATTACTTCTCCTTCATCTGTCCCTATGATCAGCTCTTTTTCCGGTTTATGCAAGTTTTTGTCAACCCTAACAAAGCGTACATGCCCAAGATCGTCAAGTTCCCAGAGCGTCTGAACATACTGGTGTTTGAGATATAGCAACGCCGCCAGAGCTGAGAAAGGATCTTCGATGGTCAGCGCCTTCTCTCTACTCATAGCGATCATTTGCAGATCGATCAGTTCAGGCTCATCGACCAGGTCGTGCAAAAGTTCTCGTTCGGTGACTGAAAAATTGAGCGTGGACGAATGAGGAGAACCCAGGCGACGATGAACGTCTTTGATCCGCTCTAATAATCCTTCTTGGAGTTCCACCGCCAGTGCCCAGACGTTGTTATCTTCCGCACCCGCCAGGATTTCAATAATCCCATCGCGATTCAAGTCGACCGCGTATAGCGAAAAGAGACGCTCACCCAGAAAATGTTTCCAAAGCAAGTTTCCCTGGAAATCCAGGATATAAATATGCTCGTCTTCCGAACAGGCAACTATTTCATAGGCACCATCTTTGTTAAGGTCTACAGCGCTAATTGAGTGAATGCGATTTGTTGGATCGAAAATCTTCTTGATCGTCCCATCGGGTGTCATAATGCAGAGATCTTTCGCATCCGAACCAAAAAGAATCTCCACCTTCCCGTCAGCATCCAGATCAGTTGCGTAAAGGGTATGAACCTTACTGCCTATCCAGTATTTTTTTTTGAGATTGCCTTTGTGATCCACAATATAAATATGTTTATCTCCCGAAGCTGCCAGAACTTCGATTTCACCATCTCCATCGACGTCAAATGGAAAAACAGAACGAATCCAGCCTCTAGTCGGGAACTTCCAGCGCAATTCTCCTGTTTCGCAGTTCAGTACATGAATACAAAAATCTTCAGATCCCGCAAGCACTTCTGCTTTGCCATCCTGATCGATATCTGCCACACATACACGGCGAATGACCTGATCGGCTTCATAGTTCTCATTCCAATGCTTTTTTCCTATTTCGGTCAACGATACAACCTGACCATTGCGCAGACCTACAACAACGCGCGTATCATCTAACGCTTTGACATTGTCTACGCAGTAAATACTGCCAACACGTGCATCCCACTCTCGATCCTCCTCCTGATATAACCATTTGAGTTTACCTCTATTTGTCAGAACCTGAACTGTTCCGTCTTGTGAACCAATAACCACCTCAAAATCACCATCACCATCGATGTCTCCTGCATGAACGCTTGTTACCCAATCGTCGGTCTCGTAAGACCACACATTTTTAATTACGCCCAAGCCTTGCTTGAGCAAATTCTGTAATAATTGTAGATCCAAGTCCAGGGATTGGTGCTGAAATGTAGCCATGAGAGACTCTCCCTTTTATGTTAGATTTTGGTATTGTCCACAGTTTCCTCTTTCGAGGATTAAATACCTTCTCTGTAAACGTCTCCAAAAACATCATTTTCAAGAGGGACACTCTCCAGTATTTCCTCTTCTAAATAAGAAACATGTCGAGGATCATCATGATCATAGGTGGGAGTGTTTACAATTATGGCTAATAAATCTTCCTCTCCTGCTCCAAGTTTATGCTCTATTCCTTTGCGAACCAGGCAAGTATCCCCTGGCTTGAGTATATACGTTTGACCGTCATAGAGAATGATGCCCGTCCCCTGCAACACGTAAATAAAATGGTGTGCGTAAGGATGAACGTGCGTAGCAAACGTCCTCTGAGCAGGTATTGAGACAACACGTGCTCCCATCTCGTAACCTGTGGTCGAAAAGTCAAATAGAGCAGCTTCCAAAGCCACCTCTTCGGGATCACGACCAGGGACGAGTTCACATTTTAGAAATGGATTAGTCGGTATTGCCTTCAAGGCATTGCTAATTTGCAATCTTTCGGCCATCTACCATTCTCTTATCAGAGCTTTTGAGATCGTTATATACCTTTCAATGCTGGAATAATTTTTTTACTATATTTATAAGTTTACCTCTTTACGAGGCATTTGCCTAGAAACATTTGTGCCAATTTTGTGCTATTATTGCCTCATTCACGATGGGGAGGATGCAAAACACCTTTCTTATTTGCCTCCTCATTTACCCAGGCCTTTTTGCATAAGCAAAAGCGATGTCAGGATCAAAATAAACGCGACGCTTCGGCGAAAGACAATTTCTGAGACTCGTTGTTGCAGCAAATACCCTATCCAGGCCCCGCCAAATGTAGGAATGAGCAAGAGCATTTCCAATCCCAGCGTCTTCAGATCCAATAGAACTTTACCAGCAAAAAAAATTGGGAAAAGAAGATAGACGAAGGCAAGTAATATATCCAATATCAGGAAATAAATAAGTAATGTGGCTCGTAATGCGCTTTTTACTGGAATCTTATTACTGAGAAAGAGCACAATAGGTACTCCACCAGCTCCATACAGGCCATGAAGTAAACCACTGGCTGCCCCAATAAGCGTATGGGTGGAAAATGATGAGCATTCTATCTTGTTCATATATTGTTTTAAAGGAAGGATAAACATACGCACAGAGAAAATGAATGTGACCGCTCCCAAAATCAGCAAGAGCAGTGTCAAATTGAAAACCGTAAGCACGTAAACTCCCAGGATACTGGCCAAGCAACTGGGTATCATGATCAGACACAGGACGTTGCGATCGCTAGCTTTGATAGTCCCAGCAGTGAGACATCCCCCACCTACTAACTGGAGCAAAACGGAAATTACGACTGCATGTTTGAGGTCAAGAAAAAACGTCAGCAAAGGGGTCATAAAAAGGCCAGCCCCAAAGCCACAAAAGCCACGAACGACAAAAGCCAGGAATACAATACAGCATTCCAAAATAAGAATGGTCGGATTAAAAGAAATAAATAACATAAAGCGCCTTTCATTATGCTACGCTGCTCTTTTCAAGTAGAGAGATCCGGTTAGGAATGCTCAATGAGCATAATAGAATGATATGTTTAGTACATCTCATCTGGCTAACAAAAATAGCCAAAAATGTGCCATTATTTGCATTTTCAGGACAAAGTAAACAGATACTAATAGAAGTAATGTATGCTTCTGTAACATAAATAAATAAAAGGACTATATCTATCATGGCATCTTTTTGGCTCAATTTTCTCTTTTCAGATTAGCTGTGAAGGTTAAAATTCAGAACAAAGATATGCTTGTTTTGTATTTATCCTTGTACTGTGTCGCTGTTAGCCAGAGCATTTCTGATACGCTACAACGGGAAAAACATAAGATGATTATGCTAACCAATGTTGTTATCATTTACCCTGGGATGTTTCATTCACACAGCCCCTCGGTACGAGCTACATATGCTTCAACCAGGGCATAGTCAGGAGTTTCCGCGATGACTACACCCAATCCTTACAGTTCAACCATGACTATTCGCGACTCTCACAAGTTCTATGGGCGCCATGATGACCTGGATTATCTCTACAACGAGATTAGCGCACACCGTTGCGTTTCGGTCATCGGGAACAGACGCATCGGCAAGTCGTCACTCCTCTATTGCCTCTCACTCCTGGAAAAGCAACAAGAGTTTGCTGAAATCTATAATCTTACAAAACACATTCTTGTATTTCTTGATATGGGCGAATATCTCTCGTGCATAGTTGCGGAATTCTTTACTAAGATCTGCGAGCAAATGCTCTCGCAAGTCACTGACCGCATTACGCCTGACCAACTAGCAGAATTGAACAAACTTGGCAAATACAGCGGGGAAGAATGTTTCTGGAGATTGCTGGAAAAACTCCAGGACCAGGGATTCTATCCTGTGTTGCTGCTGGATGGTTTTCAGAAAATCACCCGTAATCAAGATTTCGGCCCGAAATTCTTTGCTTTTATGAGAGCACAAGCTAATATGGGCAGGGTTTCCTACATCACTTCCTCGATCGCAACACTTGATCAATGCTGCCACGCATATGTGGAGGGCTCTCCCTTCTTCAATATCTTCCTCCCGTATCGCTTAAGATCCTTTACAGAAGAGGAAGCTTGTCAATTGATCACACAACCAGCGCTGAGCGTCGATCTTCCCTTTACCGATGAAGAAGCAAAACATATCTTACGTCTGGCCGGCTGCCATCCATTTTTTTTACAGCGCACCTGTTTCCTCTTCTTCCGCGCAAAAACACAGAATCGTCAGGATAATCTCCGCCAGCTCTCTGCTGAGATCTATGACGATCTTCTTCCTCATTTCATAGATATCTGGGAGCACTCCCTCGAAGCATCTGAGCGTGAAGCACTAAAAGAAGAGGTACGCTGGGAAAATGTCGGCCAGCGCCGCCTCCCAGAACTCAGCGAAAGCGCTTTATTACGCCAGTTCGTTCGCGATACTTGCAGTATCCAGCTGATTGATATCACTCCCGAAATCTTAGAGAGTATCCTTGAAAACTATCGTGACACTCAGCAACTCGCAGAATCCGAGTTAACTCATCTCTACCTCTTTACTTCATATACACAACACATTCATCATCAGCTTACCATCAATGAAAAAGCCATCTATGTGCGCAAAATTTTGCAAAATGCACGCGACCGACTGGTTCCTACCAGCAGCCTGCATAGCGACACCAACACTGACTGGCAGCTATTTAACATCCTCAATTACCGCTATCTGAAAGAGCATATGAAGAATGAAATCCTGGCCGATCGTATTGGTATCAGTGTGCGCCAGTTGCAACGCGAGCGCAAAACTGCTATCCAACTCCTCCACAACGCGTTGCTTGATATGGATAAAAAAGCCAGAGATAATGACTATGGTCTATAAATAGGTAACTTAATAAAGTACACGTGCCAAGGTACTCGTATCTTCATTCTCAGTCGTGATCTAGTAACTGCTGTGTGATACAATATGCATCAGATACAACCACTGAAAACGGCACAATACTGGCCTAACGTTGCCTTGTGCCATGATGATTAATCGGCTAGCGCAACCAACACGTACAGGCTGAGATTTTGTTAGAGGAGGATTGCCTTGCAAACACAAACCAAACGGAATGAGATTGCTAAAGAATATACCTGGAATCTGGAAAGTATTTTTACCACCGATGATGCATGGAGGCACGACTACGAGGCTCTCTCCAGACAAATTCCCGAACTGGCTGCTCTAAAGGGCAAATTGTCAGAAAGCGGAAAAGCTCTCTTTGAGGTGCTCCAGACACGCGATACTGTGCTTGAAAAACTCGAAAAACTCTTTACCTATACTTCTATGCGTAAAGATGAGGATACCACAAATAGTACCTATCAGGGTATGTACGACCAGGCCATGCAGTTATATGTACATGCTACTACAGCTATCTCTTTTATTGAGCCGGAAATTCTGGCCCTGCCTCAGCAACAACAGGATCAGTTCGTACAGGACTACCCGGAACTACATCTCTATGACCATCAACTTCACGACCTGAGCCGCAATCGGCCACATATTCGCTCGGCTGAGGTCGAGGCAATCCTGGCTGCCGCAGGCGAAATCAGCGAGGCTCCCGACTCGATCTTTTCGATGATCGATAACGCAGATCTGCAATTGCCAAAAATTACCGATGCCGAGGGACATAAGGTTGATCTGACCAAGGGCAACTTCCTGGTCTATATCCGCGATACCGACCGACGCGTGCGCCAGGAGGCTTTCGAGGGCCTGCATCGGACATTCTTGAAACAGCGCAATACTATCGCTACTACTCTGGCCTCTCAGGTCAAAGGCGGACTCTTCCACACCCGCCAGCGTAACTTCTCCTCGACTCGCGAACGCGCACTCTTCCGCAATAATATCCCGGTCAGCGTCTATGATAATCTCGTGGCAACCGTTACTGAACACATTCCCCTGCTCAATCGTTATCTGAAACTGCGCAAAAATCGCTTACAACTTGATGATCTGCATATGTACGATCTCTACGTGCCAATCGTTGAAGAGACCGCAGATGAGATTAACTATGAACAGGCTCGTGATACCGTTATCGCTGCCCTGGCTCCTCTGGGTGAGAATTATGTCAACATTCTGACAGGCGCGTTTACAAACCGCTGGATCGATGTCTATGAGACGCCTGGCAAACGCGGAGGCGCATATAGCGGCGGCGCATACGCGACCCAGCCGTTTATCCTGCTCAATTTTCAGAATAAACGCGACAGCATGTATACGCTGGCTCACGAACTGGGACACTCGATGCACTCGTTCTTTACACGCAACACTCAACCTTTCCAGTATGGTGACTACACCATTTTCGTGGCCGAAGTAGCCTCGACGCTGAACGAAGGCCTGCTGACTCAACACTTGCTCAAAACAACTACGGACAAAGCGTTGCGCCTGGCTATCCTCAATCACTCTCTTGAAAGCTTGCGTAGCACCCTGTTCCGCCAGACTATGTTCGCCGAGTTTGAACAAATCATTCATCAGCGCGTGCAGGAAAGTCAACCTCTGACTGCGGATATTTTGAGCGCTATCTATCACAATCTGAATGCTAAATACTACGGCGGCGAAACTACTATTGACGAACTGATCGACATCGAATGGGCACGTATCCCTCACTTCTACTACAACTTCTATGTCTATCAGTACGCCACTGGCATCTCCGCTGCCTCTGCACTGGTCCAGCAGATTATCCATGAAGGTCTGCCTGCCGTAGAACGCTACCTGAACTTCTTGCGCTCTGGCTCTTCCGCGTATAGCATCGAACTGCTCAAAAAAGCTGGTGTCGATATGACCACACCCGAACCCATCCGCCTCGCTCTTAAGCTCTTCGAGGATCACCTCACCCAGATGGAACAACTGATCGGCTAAGGCCGCTTTAAAGGGATTGCTCGACGTATGTAACATCTCGCAAAAGTTTTGTTGACGCCGAGTGGGATGCTGGTTCGACTGAGGCTAACCAAGCATCCCACTCGGCGTCAACAATAGGTCGCTACCCAGATCAAAGCACTCCTTCCTGAGAAGCAAGCAGTTCACCGCAGGTGTCGAGGGTCCTTTTCCTCAGAGGCAAATATAGAAGAAAGTAGTTTGCAGTGCTATCTATTCTGAAAGTAGGAAGCATTCTTAACTTCCTTATTTGGAAATTCCAAGTAAATTGCTCTATAAGGAGGATTACCTGATATGTCGCACGAAGAAAAACATTCCGAGCATCGCGATCCTAGCGATAAACTTAAAGGCAAAGCAGAAGAGATCAGCGAGAAAACCCAGAAACAGGGAAACAAAATGGGCGAAGAGCTGAAGAACAAGACCCGCGAGGCGAAAGACGCCACGCAGGCCAAAGCTGCCGATGCTGATTATAAGACCAGACGTGAGAACGATCGCTAGCATTACGCGATATACCTGAGAAAGAGGCTGGTGGGAACGGACCCATCAGCCTCTTTGCTGCTCGCGCAGGTTTCTGCCAAACATATCATATGTGTCTATTTATCATTTTTCTGGCCACTTATTATAGGACAAGGAAGCACTGATTGATGGCTTCCTTATTTGGAAGTACCAAATAGCAAACAACTCTATTGAGGAGGATTACCCATTATGTCGCATCAAGAAGAGAAAAATCAGGCCGCTAAAGCGAAAGCCCGGCAGAACGATCTTGCTAACAAAGGTCAGCAGCAGGGCAAGCCTGGTCAGCCCGCGAACCGCCCCCTGGCGGACGCGCGCGAGCTTGACAACTCTTCTCAGCTTCGCTGGTCAGATAACGAGCACAGCGAGCACGGCGAGCGCAATGAGCACAGCGAGCACGGCGAGCGCAATGAGCGCAATGAGCGCAATGAGCGCAATGAGCACGGCGAGCGTAACGAGCGTAACGAGCGCAACGAGCGCAATTACGATCGCTAAGACACGCGGTGCTATGCAAATAGAACAGGCCAGAGGGAGACAACGTTGTTTCCTCCTGGCCTGTTTTCTTGCTAGCTGGACTGCCTCACTCGCGCTAATTGCGCACACTATTTTTCCTGGTCGCGAACCTCTCTATCTCTTCGCTTGCGCGCGTCGGGCTGAAGCTTTAGCTGGAACTTTTTTGCTCGCGCCTGCTGCTCCGCCAGTTGCTTTGGCTTTGGCCTGAATATTGATGCGCCCACTCGTATACAGATTCGCAACTATATAGGTCAAGACCATACAAATCGCCAGCGCACCAAAGATATCGAGCATTAATGGCAAGCCAAAGCTTATAAAAACCGTTTCCAGCGTGGCCAGTACACACAACATAAGTATTGAAGTGAACGTCAGGCCTAGTGTCCAGCGTGCGCGCAGGCGCGCACTTTCGACTTGATAGCGTTGCTGGGCCTGCTGAGAGATGCTTCCACGCAAGAGAAGCAAATGTTCGCGCTCGCTCGCCAACTCATTACGTTCACGCGCGACCTCTTGCTCCAACAATTCCGACTTATATTGAGCCTGGCGCATAATAGCCAGCAATTCCGCGGTGCGCTGGTCCTCGGTTTGTTTCATCTGCGTTTCTAGCGTCTTTACCACATCGCTCAGCAATGCTGGTGTGTGCTCTGGCGCGAGAATCAGAGTTTGAGCCGCCTCCTGGACCAGCTTATTAGCTTCTTCCTCTACGGCGTCTTGAAAAGCATGGTAAAGTTCCTGGTAGCGTTGCTCCCAGTGCTGATTGACCTCCTGCATCTGGTTGCGCTCTTCCAACATCTCGCGCAAGTGCTGCTGATGTTGCTCGATCTCCTGACGATGATCGCGATGGATCGTCTCGATTTCCTCATCCAGAACGTTGATGCTGTCCTGGTACTCGCTCAGTTGCCCCTGCAACTCTTCAAGCTCGTGGCGCAAGCGCAGATTCTCTTCACGCTGATGCGTCACCTGCGAACGAGGAGATTTCCCGTAGGCATCCTCGTCGTTGATACTCGGCAGCATCTCGGTATTTCGTGTTCGCTTGCTTTTCAGAATTTCACGCCTGCTCGCAGCCCGCGAAGCGCGCATGATTGATTCACTGCTGTCATAACCCATCTCATCTGATGATAGCATCGGCTCGCTCCCTCGATCTCCCTGCCTGCTAGCGCCAGCTAACACGCACACCTGCTGGGCAGGCTTTGCAATGCAGGTATCAGAAATAAGTGTTTGAAAATAGAGCGTTTGAAAACGCGAGATTTTTTGGAACTAGCAAACTCTCTCTACTGCAATTATGCAAAATTCCTGTGAACTTTGCAAGTGCCCCTGGAATAACCCAAATACACAGAATAAATGTTCTAAATTTCCAGACCCGTCGCACGCGCAAAGCTACCTCTGAGAGAGAGAAGCAAACAGAGATTGAGCGCGAACACAGGTCGCACTCAAGAGGTGCATTCCACTTTGCCGTCGAGCCGCGTTAGATCAGGTAAACCACCTGAGAGGATGAAAAGCAAGCTTTGAATAGATTTTGCAGAATACAGGCGAACTCATGCCTGCGCTTGCTCAACCTCCATTGCCAGTAGTTGGATTGACTGTAGGATTACCGGTCGAGGGCGTACCAGTTGGCGAAGGGTTTGTGCTCGGCGTATCCGTTGGCGAGGGTGACGACGATGGAGTCGGCGAAGCATAGATGGCAGTAAAAAACGCATCCTGGACACCACTTACGTTGCACGTATGCTGACCGTCTTGCGAAGTGAAATTCACCTCCACAAGCGTCATACGGCCCACAGCGCTGGGCTGTAAAGGCACCTGAAAGACTGCCAGGCCATCAGAGGTAGTAGTCACATCTATCATAGTTGGCGCTCCTGCTGGCCAGAGCACTGTGGCCTGAGCATGCGCATTACCCATGCCCATAGGATTACCATTCACACTCTTTACATACTTTGCATAAACCATCACAACCGAGTTCTGATAATAAGTAGGAGAGCTCTGAGTGGCCCAGGCCGCACATAAATACGGCGCGAGCGGCGGGGTTGGAGAGGCAAATGTCCGACTCAAATTAATCGTCAATGTGGGCGCAGGCGAACCCAGACCGGCATTGTCACTAACACTACCGCAGGCCACAATCAAAACACTGCCAATGAATAAAAGGGCTACCGAGCCAAACTTGAAGCCAAGAACCAGGCGCCCGCGAAATAAATTCCACGCTTGAGAACGCATAAAGCGAAACCACCTTTATCTATTTAAATTGCTAGCGCTTTTTTTGCTATTTTGCCGAACTCCAGGTACTATCATAGTACTTTTACGGAACTGCTTACGTTATTATACCGCAATCTTTGTAATTGTACTTAGTGCATTTCCACCTGACCTTTTCAGAAACCGGGAGTATGCTTTCCTCTGTGGGGAGCGGCGCCAGCCAGGGTCTTTCTTCAACCCGCTTGAGGGGTACTTCAACTAGTATAACACGCTTCACTCTGCCTGGCATCTCCATCGGCCTCTCTCCCTCATAAAAGTACTACCCACGAGCAGGTTTCTCCACCAATAAACGCTCACACGCCTGGATCTTGCGCATACACGATCTCATCACCAACTTCTCTTTAACAGAAGTTCTCTCTATTTTCCCTGCAAGATCTTATGGATCTGTAAGAGCTCATCAGTCTGTCAGGGTGTGCCAGGAACCGCCTTGATCTGTACTCAGCAGGACCAGGCCAGGCCAGAAAAAGCCGGCCAGCAGATTGTGTGGATGAACAGGATCGAGGCTGAGAGCTACCAGGTCACTGCGCGCAAAATGGCCGCGCTGGACCCAGGTGGTGCCCTGGTCTGCTGAGAACCAGAGGTTCGAGCCAAAAAGCGCGTAAAGGGCTGAGCCGTCAGCGCTGATGGTCAGGCGGGTTGGAGGGACCGCAGGAGGTGGGGAGAGAGCGCTCCACGCCAGTTGACCTGCGCGGACCACGCCCCGATAGAGTCCCCGGTCCGTGGCACAGAAAACGGTGGTCGCCGGACCGCTGCTCCCTCGCATACCAACCAGGGCGATAATCGAGCCTTGCACCTGGGTGAGTTGTTGCCATGTCTTCCCGTCACTGGCTGTCTCAAATAGTCCCGCCTCGCCTCCCATCAGCAAGTGCGCCGGGTTGGTCGGATCGATCAGTAGCGTAGAGGTCTGCATGGTTGAGGTCAAGCTATCCGTGAGCGAGGACCAGTGGGAGCCGAGGTCGCGAGTTTCGAACCAACCGGCAAAGGGAAAGAAGACATAGAAGTGACCCCCCGAACCTGAAGCGCTCTGAATGGCGTAAGGATAGGCTGAGCCTGGGAGTCGTGCTGGCAAAGTACAATGCCAGTGCGATCCGCCATCGGCACTGACCCAGATGCCCTGCTTGCCGCCGCTACCTCCGTTAGGCACAGATAATACGGCCAGCAGATCAGGATTGGTTGGACTTACCGCGACGGCTGTAATCATCATGGCGTTCAAACTCCCCTGCCTCTGTGGCCATGTTTGCCCACTGTCGTGACTGGTGAAGAGGCCAAAGTGGGTTCCCAGATAAACGACACCAGGGCGACTGCTGAAAACGACCGTGTGTAGATGCGTCTCGTGAGACGCGAGTGGCCTGCCCACGATCATGCCCGTTTGCTGCTGATAGCATGCCTGTGCGCCAAACGCGGCAACCAGCAACCCTACAATACCGAGCAGGCGAAGCAACCCACGATGCCCTCGCCAGAATGGAGAAGGAAGGGCCTTCTGGCGAGCAGAGATAGTTCTCACCAGCACAAATGAGCGCAATGACATGTTGTTTTCGACTCGTTTCTGTCCAAATTAACTCGATTTGCCTCAGTATAATGCCTTCTTCCTACAACTGCCCATTGGGAGGAATCTCTATTTTCTGCTGTAAGGTGAGGTTCTTAGCAATCACGGAACGAGCAGAAGAGGCAAGCGTATAGCTCTGTTATACGCTTGCCTCTTCTGCTCGTTCCGTGATTAGAAAATCGTTCTAGCTGACAACAATGGTCAGATTCATACCAGGGTGAAGCGTACAATAGTAATGGAATGTGCCGCTAGTAGTAAAGGGACCAAGCGCATTGCTATCATTCCCGTTAAAGGTCTGGTTATAGCTGAGCGCCCCGTTTTCTTTGCTGGCAGCGGCCACGCCATTTTTCCACGTGCCATTTGTAATAATATGCTCTACCGCTACATCATCTACAAAGGTAACGGAGTCGCCCTTTTTAACGTTGACACTACTCTGGGTAAAATTCGCATTCCCCATATGGATGGCTGTGCCGCTAATCGCTGCCGTATCGTGAATACTACAGGCAGCTAGAACTGTGGACAGAATCGCCAACAGGGCGATGCCGACTAGAAATTTCTTATACATCAAAAAAACCTTTCCATACACTCCAGATCAAAATCTGGCAAGTCCTGGAGGTCACAGCAGGTTCAACCCACATGTCCCCCCTTATAAAATATAGAGCAGAATGGCAACCCTTTTCACATCCCCTCAAGGCAAAAACTATTGACCACTCTCGCCATACTCATCCTGCTTGCCAATCTCAACCTATAGCAAAAAAAATAGAGATAACAGGCATTATGAAAGCTATACGTGACCAGGGTATAGGCCGCACCTCGCACTTTCTCCAACCACTTGTCAAAGGCCGTCAGGCTGATGTAATATAAAACCCTACCATAGTCTGTACGTCCATTTTTTACTTTAAACAAAGGTTGTAATGTATGCTAGTAGTAGCCCTTATCTTTCTCTGTGTCCTGCTGCTTTTTGTGCTTGTGCTGGTGATAGCAAGTCTCTATTTCTACAACTTAGTTATTGCGCGCCGTCCTAAGACATTTCTTGCGGCCAGCCCGGATCTGGTACACAACCAGTCCACCGAACTTGTGACGTTTGACGTATCCTGGTTGGATCAGCATAATTTCGAGGAAGTCGAGATAAAGTCGTACGATGGGCTGCTTTTGCGCGGCTATTATCTCGCCGCGCCTGAGCCGACGATGAAAACAGCACTCCTCGCCCACGGCTACGCGGGAAGCGCGAGAACCGATATGGGTGCATTCGCGAAGATGTATCACGAGAGACTGGGCTATAATGTGCTAATGACAGATGGACGCGGGCATGGAGCCAGCGAGGGCAAGTATATCGGCTTCGGCTGGCCTGACCGCCTCGATTACCTGAAATGGCTGCATTTTCTCCTGCAAAAAGTCGGCTCGGACGCGCAGATTGTCCTGCACGGCATTTCGATGGGTGGCGCGAGTATGCTGATGACTAGTGGCGAGAGGTTACCAGAGCAGGTCAAGTGTATCATCTCGGATAGCGCCTACACCTCTGTCAAAGCCATTCTCTCTTACCAATGCCGCCGCCTTTACAAACTGCCACCAGTGCCACTGGTCTACCTGGTCAGCCTGATCTGTAAGATCCGCGCTGGCTATTCCTTCGGCGAAGCCTCCGCACTCCGCCAGGTCCGCAAGGCCAGCAAGCCAGTGCTCTTTATCCATGGCGCGGACGACACATTTGTGCCAGTACGCATGCTGGAACCGCTCTACGAAGCCTGCCCGGTCTACAAAGAGCAGTTTATCGTCCCCAAAGCTGGCCACGGCCTGTCCTACGCTGCCGACGTACCAGGCTATCGCAAAAAAGTCGCTGATTTTGTGGGACAATTTATCAGCTAAAACATTCCCTCCACTTCATGCATGATGCGACAAGGAATGATGAAATCGCCTAGAAACCAGGGTGTCAGCATGTTGCTTTTCTTTTCGGTCCCAGATGGCATCAAGACGTTGCTTATCGCATTCATCACAGGAGTGGTGCTTGTGGGCGTGATGGTACGTCCATGGAAGATTAATGAAGCTCTAATCGCACTGGGGGGCGCGGGCCTACTCCTGCTCCTTGGGCTGATCAGCCCGCAATCTGCCTTGGTTACGCTGACGCAGGACTGGAATACGTTTTTCTTTTTTCTAGGTATGATGGGTCTCTCGGCGCTCGCGGAAACTGCTGGCTTTTTCGATTGGCTGGCTATTGTAACTGCCCAACTTGCCAAAGGTAGCCGACGCAGGCTCTTCTTGAATACGTTTCTACTGGGTAGCTTGATCTCGCTATTTCTCTCCAATGACGCGACCGCTCTGATTCTGACTCCTATTCTGTACAGTCTCACTACACGTCTGAGGCTGCCTGTCCTGCCCTATTTATTTGCCTGCACTTTCATTGCTGATACTGCTTCTTTTTTGCTGCCGGTAAGTAATCCCATCAACATTATCGTTCTGGCTGCGTTGCCTCTCGATCTCTGGACATTCTTGCGTTTGCTGTTCTTGCCGAGCCTGGTGGTGATTGGCATTAATATTGGCGTGTTTTTCTGGCTCTACCGCAGACAGATTCGTGGACAATTTGAGAGTAAGCGTCTGCCACCAGCCTCAGAGGTTGTGTCACACCAGAGCTACTTCCGCTATACGTGCCTGGTGCTGGGACTGGTCGCGATCTGTTATGTGCTTGCCGCGGCTCTGCGTCTGCCGCTCTCCCTGGTCGCTATGGCGGGAGCGCTCGCTCTACTCTGCGGGGCGTGGTACTGGCAACAGAGCACGCTTCAGGAGACCAGGAAGCAGATCTCCTGGTCCATCTTCGGTTTTATCGCGGGTATGTTTATTCTGGTGCAGGCGCTTGAAAGCACTGGAATCACTACTCAATTCGGACAGTTCTTGCTAACTCTTTCTGGCGGGACCAGTCTGGGAGCGGTTCTGGTAGGAACTGCTGGCGCTGTGGTGGGGACTAATCTGATTAATAACGTGCCGATGGCTGTGGTGCTAACCTCCGCCTTGCATAGCGTCCACCATGCCTCGCTCGCAGTCCAACAGGGCTTTATCGCAGCTACAATCTTTGGCTGTGATCTGGGACCGAACGTGACGACAGTGGGGTCGCTGGCTACTGTGCTCTGGCTGCTCATCCTGCGCCGCAAGAATCTGGAAGTTTCCGGCGTGGATTACTTTAAGGTGGGCATTGTCGTAACTCCCCTGATGCTGCTCGCAGGTGCGGGAACGATCTGGCTTTTGTTACAATAAGAGGGAAACGATACACATCCTGGCTCGTGCCGCTGGTAGCAACATGGTGGGAGTCATCGTGCCCATTTTGCTACTGACGGTGAGCACTGTAAATCTCTGATTTTTGTTACAATAGGAGGAAATGATGCGTACCCTATGTTGTGTCGATGGCACGAATCTGGAGCAGGTGAGTGGAGCAATTGGCACGCTGCTCAAGGCTGAGGCGCGTACGATCGCTGTTTTGTATGTGACAGATACCGAGCCTGAGATACAGATGGAGCAGCAACGCGAGCGCCACTTGCGTCCGCTACATTCTCCTCGACCCAGGCGCGAACAGATACAGCAGGTGGAAGGCGCGATGGCCCAGGAGATTCTGGATGAGGCGAGTCACGCTCTTGGCGGGGCAGAGATGCTGCGGCGCACTGGCCGGCCAGAACGCGCAATCGTCCAGGCTGCTCTGGAGTGGCAGGCCGATCTGATAGTGATCTGCTCCCGCTCACCCAATGGAGGCGGGCCACGCCTGGGGCCGAAGTCGCCTGGGCATACTGCCCGCTTTGTGGTAGATCATGCTCCCTGCCCTGTGCTGCTGGTGCGTCCACGCTCGAATACAGTTGAGCCAGATCCCCTACGCTAAACACTGCTGTGGGCCCGCAGCAGTGTAGATTGTACATGGGTTTTGCGCCACAAGAAACAGTTGGGAGAGATTCTCATATTTCCTGGTCTATACGCATTGCTTCTGAGCACGTCTGGCTCTCAAGCCAGCAACCAGACATGCGATGGCTGCGGCTGCGAGAATGACTGTCAGCGCACCGAGAAATGGAGTTACCTGTTTGTCACGCTGATTAGCCTCTTGAATACAGAAGGAAACCCTTTGTAGCGCTTGTTTGAAAAAATATGCTCCTCATCCATCCAGTTTCTCCAGAGTCGATGGAGAGCCAGACTCAGGTTCTTCCGCGCAGTTGGTACAAGATGAGTATTGCACCAACTGCGCGGAAGAACGACGCGCTTCTATCGATCGCCTGCAACTGCGTGGGCCTCTTCTAGTCTGAGGGAGAGCAGACGCGAGACGCTGTCTCCACCCATAGAGACGCCGTAGATGGCTTGCGCAGAGGTCATGGTGATACGGTTATGCGTGATAACAATAAATTGTGTGCGCTGAGCCAGGCGCCGTAAGATGTCGCAAAAGCGGTTGACGTTCGATTCGTCGAGCGCCGCATCTACCTCGTCGAGCAGGCAAAAGGGCGGTGGATTGATCTCCAAGAGGGAGAAAAGCAGAGCCGCTGAGACCATGGCGCGCTCGCCACCAGAGAGCAGGGAGAGGTCCTGGACTTTCTTGCCGGGTGGCTGAACGATGACTTCGATGCCTGCTGGCATGCCTTTGGGGCTGCTGAGATCGCCCTTAGAGCTGGTGACCGCGGAATCGCCATTGCTGTTCTCTTCGTCGCTTCTGGCTGCGATGAGTTCCAGGCGCGCGCTTCCACCTTTGAAGAGGGTGACGAAGTTTTCGCGGAAACGCGCGTTGATGGCCTGGAAGGTAATCTCGAACTGGCGCGCCATAGTGACATCGAGTTGGACGATGATGGTGCGCAGTTGCAGCGCGGCCTGCTCCATATCGTTTATTTGCGTAGTCATAAATTCGTAACGCGTACGCGTCTCTTCGTATTGCTGGGGTGCATCGGGATCGCTGCCCCCTAGCGTTTTGAGCTTGCCACGCAGTGCATCAACGCGCCTGCGTAGCTTACGCAGTTCCGTCTCTTCCTCTTCGGAAAGCGCGTTCTCGCTGCTGCTCTCCTGGCGTTCCGCCAGTGGCTGGCCACCGGCTGCATGTATCGGTTCGGGCGTGCTGATTTCCGCGCTGGCATAGCTGGCCAGTTCGCGCGGATCAGTGATGCCCATTTCCTCGTTTAATTGCTCCAGCAAGCTCTCGACGGCATCGCGCGCTTTCTGGCTATCTAGCAAACACTTGCGATAGCCGACCTCTAATTCTGCCATCTGCTGACGCAGGTGCAGACTCTCCTGCTCCAATTCGCTCATCTGCTGATCCAGGCCACTGGCGTCCTCCTCAGCTGTGCGTAAGATGCCGGCCTGGGCCTGCACGCGCTCCTGGGCCTGCACGCCTTCGCTCTGGTGCTGCGCGACGGTTTGCTGCAGGGCGAGGTAGCGCTCCTCAGATTCTTTGATGCGCGCGGCGCGCTGTTCGATCTGGATACGCAATTCCTGGGCCTGGCTCTGCTGCGCGGCCAGTTGCTGGCGCAGGGCCCTGGCTTCCTGGCGCTTGACGGCGAGCGCGGTGCGCGCCTTTCCCAGTTCGTCCTGCTGGCGGCGGAAGACGATGGTGCGCTCCTCAACCTCCTGTTGCAAATCTTCGACCAGCCCGCTCAGTTCGCGCTGCGATTTCTCGTGGGTTTGCACACGCTCTCTGGCAGCCTCGATCTCCTGCTCCAGGCCAGCAATCTCGGCGATCAGTTGCTGTTCAATGGAGACCGCGCCCTGCAATTCGCTGCGCAAACGATCCTGCTCGCGCTGAGTAATTGTGACGGCGCGATTGAATTCAGTGACGTGCGCGGCATTCTTTTGCAACTCTTTCTCGACTGCGTTCTGTTCGGCCCGTCGTCCCTCTTGGGCGCGCTGTGCTTCGCTGAGCAGGTCGTTGATCTGCGCGATTAAAGCCACATGCTCATCCAACTGGCGCGGCAGTTCGCGCAACTCGCGTTCGTAGGCGAGCAGGCCCTGCTGCCCACCATCCTTGCCAGTGCCGCCAGTCAGCCAGCCGTCAAGATGCAACACTTCACCTGCCCGCGTGACCAGGCGCTCGGCGGATAGATTGCCGTCGTTAGCCTGGCTGAGCAATTCGTAGAGATGCCGCGCGGTCTCCAGTTCATCAACGAGCAGGACGCCGCGCAACATGGTGCGAAATAGCGGTTTATAGCGCTCTTCACACTGGATGGCGCGCCAGGCCAGACCGCTGACACGCTCGCGCAGTTCTCCGTGAGCAGCGAGCAGGCGCTCCAATTCGACCTCCGCGTGGGTTGGCAGGGTCTCAGCAAGATCCCGTAGCGTGCGGGAACGTTCCAACCAGACCACCATGGCTTTGCCGCCCTTCACGCTCTGGAGATAGTCGAGGCAGGCGCGAGCCTGAGCCAGCGTTTCAACCACGACCGCCTGCAAGTAGGGACCAAAAGCAGCCTCCAGCGCCAACTCCTGGCCTGCGCGCGCGATGCCCAGTTGCGGAATGGGTCCAAGCAATCCCTGCAATTTACCCTGAGGTGCGCGCAGGAGGGCACGTACACCATCACTATATCCGCTCAGACTCTGCCGCCAGTTTTTGAGCATGTTCAGTCGATCAACGACAGCGCGCCGCTGACGCTCGGCTTCGGCCAGCGAGGATTTGAGACGCTCCATCTCCTGCTGAGCGTCGGCGATTGCGCGGGCGATGGCTTGCTTCTGCTGGGCGATCTGCTGTTCTTCGTTGCGCGCAGTGGCCAGTTGAGCCTTCTCATCGACAAGGCGGGTCTCGAGGGTGCGCATGGACTGTTGGGCCTGGGCGATAGTGTCACGGCGCGCGGCTAGCAGACGGTTGCGCTCACCAAGGTGCTTCTGCTGGCGTCCCATGTCAGACTGGCTGGCTCCGAGGCGCGCCTGCACCTGGACAAGATCGTTCTGCGCGGCACGCAGACGGCGCTGATCAAGATCAAACTCTTTCTGCGCTTTTGCCAGGTCGCTCTCACTGCGGGCCAGGGCCGCGGCATCATCGTCAAGCGCCTCATCAGCAAGATCACACTGCTCCTCCAGGTCGATCGCCTGCTGCCTCAGCGCGATAAGCCGTTCGCGCAGGCGCCTCTCTTCTTGTTGCTGCTCGCTCCGCTGGTGCTCAAGGCCTGCTATACGCTCCTGGTTGACCGCCAGATCCCGCTCGATGCGCTTGACTACATCGATAGCCTCGCTCAATACGTCACGTGCTTCAACAATCCTGGCCTGGAGTTGCTGGCGGCGTCCACGCACAAGCTGCCTGCGCTCCTCAACCTCGCGTACCCCCTGCTCTTTGTGCTGCACATGCCGTGTCTGCTCCCGCTCCGCCGCCTCCGCCCGCTCACGCACTGTGCGCAGACGCCGCCATTGCAGCGCGTACCATGTCAATAACACCTGCTGCAATTCACCGCTAAGTTGCTTAAACTCAAGCGCACGCCGCGCCTGCTCCGCTAATGGTTCCAAACGCGGCTCGATCTCTCTGACAATATCGCGCAGGCGCTCCAGATTCTGCTCGGTCTGACGCAGACGATTCTCCGCTTCGCCGCGCTGCACCTGGTAAGGCCGAATACCCGCAGCGTCCTCGAATAGGCCACGCCTCTCTTCCGCGCGCAGGCTGAGGGCCGCATCAATCAAACCCTGGCCTACCACCGTATATGAATCGTGGCCAATGCGCGCCTGCGCTAAGAGCAGCAATACATCTTTCAGGCGCACTTTCTGCTTATTAATTAAATACTCATTCTCACCGGAACGATAGGAACGCCGGGTGACGGTGATCTCGCTGTAGTCCGAAGGCACCCAACCGGTGCTATTGTCAATGGTCAGCGAGACCTCGGCCAGGCCCAATCCGGCCCGCCCCTGACCGCCCGCGAAGATAATATCGTCGCTTTTCTTGCCGCGCAACTGGCGCATGCTCTGCTCACCCAGCACCCAGCGCACGCTATCCGCGACGTTCGACTTGCCCGCGCCATTGGGACCAACAACCGCTGTGATACCCGTACTGAACTCCAGGTGCGTTTTATTCGCAAAGCTCTTAAAGCCTAACATTTCTAAACGTTTTAGATACACTGCGCAGCTTACCCTTCCAAAACAGGTTCTTTTTCGCTTGCTGCGCATGATAACACACCAACCTGGCGATCGTCGAGTGGGCGCGAGAAAGTGCCTGCGACCTTCGCAAAAGTCGCAGGCGAACATGGCTAGATCCCGCCCCAGAGGACGAGCGAGCTGAGCAAGATCCTGACAATTTAGCCCTATCTTGTCCGCACGTACGGCAGGCAACGAGGCCATATATATGTTGATGACCTCTCACTCTATCACGCACATGTTACAAAAGTATGTCAGACAGTATCCCCGCTACAAACACAAAAGGGAGAGAATGGAGATATTTTCTGTGCATTTAGGACGCATACTGAGGGTAGATAAAGAAAACGAATTGCTGATATAAACAGGTAATGCTCTTATCTTTGGTGCTGCACACCTGGCGAATCCAAATGCGACCCTGGTCAGTACACTGGCGATTACGCTTACCGCAGGAATCACGATAGCAGCCATCTATATGCTGACGCGTAGCCTGTGGTGGGTGACTGGACTACATCTTGGCTGGAACTTTTTTGAGGGACCCATCTTCGGCACGCAAATCTCAGGAGGGACCACGTCTGGACTCTTCCATGCATCTGTCACAGGTCCCCAGGTGTGGACAGGCGGAGCTTTTGGGCCGGAAGCTGGCCTGGTGGTCATCCTCGTTGTTGGTTCTAGCGGGCTGCTCCTTTGTGGCCTGGCTGCGCGCCAGCATCGCACCATGGCACCCCCTTGGCTGCAACGCGCGCATCAAGAAGCACGAACAGGTGCAACCGAGGTGTCTACAAGCATTCAGGCCAGCCTGGAAAGTCGTAAACCTGAACAAGCTTCTTGATTAGAGGTCCTCTCTCTCGCAAAGCTGACAGCGCCATTGTTGTCTGACTCAATTATCCCCAAAAGAAGATAGGTCCATCTAGCAATTTGGAGATGATTGAGTCGCGACCCGTTTATTTTTGCTCCCTCTGACAAACCTTTTCACCTGGAAGACGGATCTGGCCCGCAAGATGCTGATTTTTCTCGTTATATCATTTATAATGAGCGATGTAAGGTAGCGCAAAACTCCATCGCCGCGTTGCTCGTGTAAGATCAAGATGCGTTAAAGGGGCAAGGGTCGAGGCGAGGTTAAATGGATTCGTTGTCGCTTGCGCGCCAAGGAGAAGCTATGAATATTCCATTTCAGTTCGGGTTACCACAAATTATCCTGTTGCTTATCGCGGTCTGCGGTTTTCTACTGTTCCTGTACGCTGCTCATAGCTTGATCCGCGGGGAAAAGCTCTATAAGCTTAGAAGCGAAGAAGAGAAAGAGATGTACCGCCAGCAAGGGCGTTTGCCGCGCCACCGCCGCCTGCGCTGGCAACATGGTGTTGGCGGAATTCTCCTGCTGTTCGTCGCCATCTCTCTACTATGGATGACCTTTCTCATTCAGAACTACCTGGGCCTGACCGGGAACATCGAGGTTGCCCAGGTAAGGGCAGTTAAGATCTCTAATACTGATACCCCGACGATGAGCGTTGAATTAACCCTCTTCGACCAGAATGGGCACCCGGGTTCTGATAATGTCTACCAGGTGCTGGGCAATGAATGGATGGTGCAGGGTGATATCATCAAGTTTAGCGACTGGCTCAATGTCGTTGGTCTGCACTCTGGCTACAAGTTGACCCGTATGGAAGGACGCTATGACGATCCCAATCTGGAGGCGAACGCGAAGCATACGGTCGTGACGCTCAATGGCGGAGATGATGGCTTCTTCCAGCATACACAGGGTAGTAACTGGTATTCGGGCTTTGTCCAGGCTCAGTATGGTAACGCGGTCTTCCAGGTCGCCGATGGCGCAACCTATAACATCTTTGTCTCGCAAACCGGGCTGTACGCGGTTAAAGCGGGTACCTGATTTCTCGCGTTAGTATACAATATTCGTGCAGGCTATCATGGCCGCTTTCCTGCCTCTCACCAGGCATGTAGAGCGGCCATCGCGCGAGCAATTTGCCAGCGCTAACGCTGCATGCTGCAGTGTTCTTGGCTGAACGGTAGCCTGGCCAGGCACAATTTCAGAGCCAGAGGATAAAATGATAAATGCTACGCGCCACCGTTATTTGCGCCTCGCTGGCCTGGCGCTACTGCTGATGCTGCTCCTATGGGCTGATACTCCGGCACGCTCCTTAAGCAGCAACTACACGCCTACGCCTTGCCCGCTGTTTCAGGACACTCAGCATGTCGCCAGCGGGAACATTCCACCGCTTTATCTGGGCCTGGATGCCTATCGGCATTGGGATAAGCTATCTTACCTGGAATTGGGCGATCGCGTCGAGAGCGCGTCTACGGCTGATCTGGCGGGCAGCAACGCGGATAGCACGCATATTTTGCGCGTACTGCCCGATCAGCACCATGTCCTCTTCGACCAGACCGGTCCGGGCATCGTGACATTTCTGCGCATGCAGGAGGCATACGGCTCACCCTGGCAACTCGCGCTCGATGCTCAGGCGCCGCTGACCATTGGGGCTGGCGATCTGGGTCAGGCTCAGCCCACCAGCGGTATCGCGCAGGCCTTTCCTTTACCCCTCTCGTTCAATCCCCAGGAGAGCCAGGGCAGCAGTCTGCTGATGACCGCTCTGCCCTTCCAGCAGAGTTTGCAGTGGAGCGCACAAAGCAATAGCGCTAATTTCTACGCGCTCTATCGCAAGCTGCCATACGGCACGCCCATCCAGAGTTGGCATCCCCAGGCCGCTCCCAGCGATGTGCTGGCCCTCCTGCGCTGCGTCGGCTCTCCTGTGGCATCCACCCTGGCAAGTCAGCAGGGCCAGCTTAGCCTGCCCGCTGATATACATACAGACATAACCATGCTGACGGGACCAGGCCAGGTGCGCGCATTGAGCTTTCGCGTGCCTGTCTCAGAAATGATCCCCTTCGGCAACGCGAGCCTGCGCATCTATTGGGACGGTGAAACGCAGCCCTCTGTGAACACGCCAGTCAAGTTTCTGGCTGGGGACGGCGCTGGCGTCTATCAGCCTGCCAATCGTCCCCTGGTCCAGAGCTGGCTTACGAATATCGGGGGCGATGGCCACTCTTTTATGAACTTCAATCTCTACTGGCCAATGCCCTTTAGCCGTAGCGCACGCATCGTCCTCTCCTCGCCGCAAGCGCTGAGCAATATCGTCTGGCAGGTTCGTTACGAGCCATTTCTCGATCCAACAAACTGGTGGGGCACCTTTCACGCGAACTACGTCTCTATCCCACATCCGCGCGCGGGCCAGGATCTGACCCTGCTGGATGTCAAAGGCAGTGGGAAGCTGGTGGGCACGGTGATCAATTTCACCACGCCGGGTCCAACGCTAGAGGGCGACCCGCATATCTATCTCGACGACAGCCAGACGCCGCAGATCGCGGTCACAGGCACCGAGGAATGGGGGCTGGGCGGCGACTACTGGCACAATGGTCAGCAGGTCTCACTGCCCCTCGGCGGTCTGCCCAGCAGCAGCAATAATCCCCCCGGCACGGATCACGACGGGGCCGCGCTCTATCGCTATCTGATCAGCGACAGCATCCCCTATAATCGCCACCTCCTGGTCCGCCTGGAACATGGAGGAAGCGATCTCTCTACGCTACCCTATCGCGCCTCCCTCTTCTGGTACGGCACGCCGAGCGAGAGCGCGCAAGTCAGCGATACGCTCTGGCCAAGCCGCGCGCAAAGTCGCGCCAGCCATCTCTATAGCGCCTCCTATGAACATTTCTCTGCGCTTACCGCGGCCTACGAAGAGACAGCCCGGAGTTCACTAAGCACCGCCAGTGTCTCCTCTCTGACGGGTAGCGCCAGTTTTACACTGGCGCTCAATCCTCAGAACGTGGGCGCCTTTCTGCGCCGTACCTTCAATTCCTGCGTAGCCAATCAACGGGCCGATGTCTTTCTCGACGGCCAGTTCGCCGGCACCTGGTACGATGCTGGAGTCTCACCAGGCCGGGGCTTCGACGGCCATCCACGCTGCTGGCGCGACGAAGACTTCCCCCTACCAGCCGCACTGACCAGAGGCAAAACCTCGGTAACGCTCAGCCTGCGCTTCGTCCCAACCAGCGATCCCCAGAACAGTACTTGGACGGCGACCAGCTATCAGATGGATAGCTTTGTGTTGCCCTGAAAACACTGACCAGGCCAGATTTAGCAGGTTTATCAAGCTATTAGCCAGGTTTATTGCCATATTAAGAGAAAGAGCTTATAATTAATAGACATTACATACAAATGATAAATAGATTGTTAGATCAAATAGCCGAGGTGAACATTCATGCCTTTAGAAATTTTCTGTTGCTATGCGCGTGAGGATCAGGATGATTTACATCGACTAATTTCATATTTATCTCCATTGGTTCGGCAAGGCTTTATCAAATTATGGGCAGACATTGATATTAGTGCTGGAGAAGAGTGGGAAAACGAAATAGCTATCCATCTTAATATGGCCGATATTATTTTACTGTTATTGACCTCGCGTGAAAGAACGAAAGACGTAAGCCCGCATGGGCGATAGATTGGCAAAGAACGGTTTTGCGATGCCTGAG
>JBEVTI010000066.1:0-30898 GCA_041156125.1 Candidatus Paraktedonobacter carboxidivorans | reverse complement strand
AGGGTCCAGGGAGTGTGGAAAGATGGGCACCGCGGTGCCCATCTTTCCACACTCCCTGTTTTTCTCAGGGTGGGCGGGCGGCGGAAAAGACTTGTGAGAAACCCTGATACACAACGCTGATACGATTGCACATATCTCATGAATTGCTTATACTATAAAGCATAGACTGCTAACTTGCTTAGCAGTATTTGCAAAACTCGTCCGTATAACGTTGTACCCGATATTTCACAAAGAGGTGCGCGATTATGTACGACTATATTATTGTGGGCGCTGGTTCAGCCGGTTGTGTACTGGCTAATCGCCTGAGCGCTGACCCACAAACAAATGTCCTTTTACTTGAAGTTGGCGGCGATGACAAGAAGCTAGAGATCCATGTACCCGCTGCATTCCCCAAACTGTTCAGAACTCCTTATGATTGGGAATACTACACCGAAGCGGAACCCGCGATGGGCGAACGCAAGATGTACTGGCCACGCGGCAAAGTGCTGGGTGGTTCCAGTTCGATTAATGCTATGCTCTATGTACGCGGCCACCACCACGACTACGACGCCTGGCGCGAGGCGGGCAACGAGGGCTGGGGCTATAGCGATGTGCTGCCCTATTTTAAAAAGGCTGAAAACCAGGAGCGCGGTCCCAGCGAGTATCACGGCGTGGGCGGTCCATTGAATGTTGCCGATCAACGCTATGTCAATCCACTCTCACGTGCCTTTGTCGAAGCATGCGTGGAAGCGGGCATCCCCGCGAACGATGACTTTAACGGGGCGCACAATGAGGGCGCGGGCGTCTACCAGACCACGCAGAAAAATGGCGCGCGTTGGAGCACGGTTAACGCTTATTTGCAGCCAGCGCTGGCCAGGACCAATCTGACTGTACGCCCGCGCACGCAGGTCACGCGGGTGCTGATCGAAAATGGCCGCGCTGTCGGAGTGGCCTATACGGTCAATGGTCAGCTTGAGACCGTGCGCGCGAACCGCGAAATTCTGATCTGTGGAGGCGCGGTCAATTCTCCGCAGATCCTGTTGCTCTCCGGGATCGGACCCGCCGAGCATCTGCGAGCTGTTGGTATTGATGTGCTTGTCGATCTGCCAGGCGTGGGTGAGAATCTACAGGATCACGTGGTCGCGGGCGCAGCTTACTTTTCGACTAAACCGGTCAGTCTATTCACCGCGGAAAAGCTGAGCAACCAGCTTGCCTATCTGTTCTTTAAGAAAGGACCATTTACCTCTACTATCGCGGAGGCTGGTGGCTTTGTGAAAACTCGCCCGGATCTGACTCTGCCTGATATTCAGTTCCACTTCGCGCCCACTTTCTTTAAAAATCACGGCGCTGAACCGGCTCCCGGTCATGGCTTTACCATCGCTCCCACGCTTCTACATCCCAGAAGCAGGGGACGCATTCGCCTGCGCTCCAGCGATCCACTTGCCCACGCGGAGATCCATGCCAACTACTTTGAAGATGCGGAGGACATTCAGACGCTACTGGCTGGTATAAAGCTTTCTCACGAGCTGGCTCACACCAGAGCTTTCGCGAATTTCCTGGGTGAGGAAAACGAGCCGAGCACCTGGAAAAAGAGCGATAGCGAGATTATCGAGGTTATGCGCCAGACGGCTGAGACTATTTATCATCCCGCTGGCACCTGTAAAATGGGCCAGGATGCTCTGGCTGTCGTCGATACCCAACTGCGCGTGCGTGGTGTGGAGGGACTGCGCGTGATCGATGCATCGATCATGCCCAATGTTATCGGCGGCAATACTAATGCTCCAACGATTATGATCGCTGAGAAGGCGGCGGAGATGATTAAACAGCCTGTGCAGGCCAAGCAGGCGGAAGAGGTGGCGTAAAGCATGTGTCATGCTTGATTTTGTAAAAGCAGGCCAAAACATTTTTCGCCTGTCTCCTCGCTCCATATGAATTGATGAGTTTTTGAGCGGGGATGCTTTGCACCCTCGCTCAAAAACTCATGGAAAAAGAGGTTGACCTGTGGCAAACCTCTTCTTTTCCCAGGGTGAGGAGGCAAAAGCTGTTTTAGCCTGCTTTTACAAAGCAGATCTTACTCATAGAGCGCCTATTCAGGATATTCAGGCTGAGTATCAACCGGCGCAGCAAGATCAGGAGACGCAGCCAGCGGCCTGGGCGGCTCGGTCAGTTCTACAGAGGGTCGGGCCAGATTCGCGGAGGCCAGAGCCGGCTTGAGCGGCGGCAGGACGCGCGTCCTCCAGGGTTGCTTGCGAATCAGCCAGATTAGAATACCAGCCGGGATGATGTAGATGCTAAAGGCCAGCAACCAGACCAGCATAGAGGCCAGCACTTGCCAGACTGCAGCAACCCCTGACCAGGCACCTTGCCAGACTGGTACTATGCTCCAGGGACTCGGCGGCGGCGGCGGTGGCGCTACGGTCCCCACTGGCTGCACCACAACTGTGACAGTGTAGAAGGTTGTCTGCCCCTTGAGCGCGTTGAGGTGCGCTTCAATCTGGTTGATCTGGCCCTCTACCTGCGCCAATTGCTGCTCTACATTGACTGCCTCATTCACGTTCTGAGCCTGATTCATAAAACCCAGCAAACGCTGCTGCTCGGCCCGCAAATTGGTCAGGGTAGACTGACTATCGACATAATCGCTGGTGACATCCTGAACCGTCTCTTTCAGGCTGTCCAGCGTATGGCCTTTCTGGCCAGCATACTGGCGCAGATATTCCTTGACCTGGGTATAGTGCGCGAGATCGACCAGGAAGGTTAGCGTTACTGTATACTGGCCATTCCCCGCGCTCTCATAATCGCTGCCATCTGAGGTAGATTGCGGATCAGTGAAGGCCACCCACTGCTGAAGATCGCTGGCAGACTGCATGGGAGTCTGCACCTCCATCGTTACCTGCAGGGTTTTCACCAGGTATTGGGGCCCGGATTGAGCGCCGCTCTTACTGGCAGACGTGGATTGGTCCTGGTGGACCGCGGGATTCTGTACGCTGTTGCTGCCACTGGGGTCCCCGTTAGTCGCAGCCGTGGTTCCACCACTCGACGTGGTACTCAAGGCTCCACAGGCGACCAGTAAGAGGCTGATGAGACCGATGCCCACTAAGGCAAAAGTAATTTTTCTGCGCTGTACATTAAAAAGACGCTTATTCAGTTTTTGCCACATGGCGATGCCTCCTTATCTTCTGGCATATTTTCTACTTTTATCTACGCCAGTTCCCACGGATACTTTTTCACCTTTTTTAGTATTCGTGCAGGATATTCATCGCTATCAACGTTATGGTTCAGCCAAAAGTTCCCTTTATAAGCATCCCTGATTTTGCAAAATCAGGGCAAAACAGTTTTTGCCTCTCCACCCCAGAGAAAAGCAGAGGTTTGGCGCGTGCAGCGCGCCAAACCTCTGCAAAACACAAAAGGCGGGTAGTGGACGTGTTCGCGCTGCTTCGAACAAATCAGGCATAGCTCGTCTTCTTCAACAAAGGGCGATCTGCATGACACCCTCGTGGTGGGCGATGACGCGTGCTCCGTTGAGCGCGATATTGGCACCTACGCGCAGTTCTCTGGCTCGGGTGACACTCAGGATGTCCATGCCTGCCGCTTCGAGTAGCAATGTCTGCTGGATCTCGCATGTGGAGATCAGCAGGCGCGGGAATTCAGTGCCCAGCGAGATGCCGGCCTCACTTTTATAGCGCCGCACTGCTGTGGCTACAGCTAGCAGGATTTCGCCCGCGGCCTCGGCCTGCTGATTGGTCCAGGCAGGATCAGCTTGTGGCCAGTGCGTAAGATGGATTGAAAGCGCCCCCTCTTGCGTGGCAAAGAGGCCACAATAGATCTCTTCGGTCACATAGGGCAGGAAAGGCGCGAACAGCTTGAGTATGGTCAGCAGGGTATGATAGAGCGTATAGCACGCGCCCTCGTGCAGCAGGCCAATCTCGCTATAGAGCCGTTCTTTGCACATTTCCAGGTAGTTATCGGCAAGGTCGTGCCAGAAGAAGGTCTCTATCTCGCTTTTGGCCGTGGCATATTCATAGGCGCGCATCAGGCCGCTCACGCGCTCATTTAAGCTGGCCAGGCGCGCCAGTAGCCAGCGATCAGTGGGCGTCAGTTCATAGGCTGTCTGTCCCGGTTGGTAACCCTCCAGGAAGCGTTCGCTGAAACGCGCGACATTCCAGAGCTTGGTAATCAGTTTACTGCCATTTTTGATCTTCTCCTCGCTGATGACAGCGTCCTTACCAAAGCTGGTAGAGGCTGCCCAGTAGCGCACTGCGTCGGCGGAATAATGCTCGATCATGGCCAGAGGGGCCATGGGACCGCCACCGCGACTCTTGCTGATCTTCTCGCCACCCGCGCTGGCGAGTCCCCAGCCAGAGATAGCCACGTTGTTCCACGGCAGCGTGCCAAAGTGGTGAAAGGATTTGACGATGGTATAAAAAGCCCAGGTGCGAATGATCTCGTGGGCCTGTGGACGCAGCGCAAAGGGCGACACCCGCGCGTATAGTTCACGCTCAGCAAACCAGCGTCCCACGATCTGCGGTGACATCGATGAGGTAGCCCAGGTATCCATCACATCCTCTTCCGGCGCAAAGTCCGTGCCACCACAGGCGCAGGCGCGCGTGGGCTGCCGCGTGGTGGGATCAAGCGGCAACTGCTCCTCATCCGCGAGCATGATCTCTCCACATTGGCGACAGTACCAGAGCGGGAAAGTCACCCCAAAGTAGCGCTGACGCGAGATACACCAGTCCCAGGCAAGATTCTCCACCCATTCACGATAGCGAGCATGCATGTGCGCGGGCTGCCAGGCGATGCGCTCACCCTGCTCCAGCAGTTGTGGCTTGAAGTCGAGCACGCGAATAAACCACTGCCACGCCACCAGGTATTCAACAGGTGTATCGCAACGCTCGTGAACGCGCACGGATTGAGCTACAGGCTCGCGTTTCAGCAGCAGTCCGCGCGCCTCCAGTTCTCTCACGATCTCTTTGCGCGCCTCAGCGCTGGTCAGGCCAGCGCATTGGCCCGCGTTCTCGTTCAAGCGTCCATCGCGCGCGATGATCTGCTTAAGCGGCAACTTGTGGGTATACCACCATTCTACATCGGTCACATCGCCAAAGGTGCAACACATGACCGCGCCCGTGCCCCTGGCGGGATCAGCCTTCCGATCGGCCAGCAGAGGCACACTCAAAGCGAGCAAAGGTACCTGCACGCGCGAACCAATCAAGGCGGCATAACGCGCGTCAGCGGGATGCACAAACACAGCTACACAGGCGGGCAGCAACTCTGGTCGCGTTGTGGCTATGGGCAGGGTCGTGCCGTCCTCCAGAGTGAAAGCCAGGGTCACAAATTCACTTGCGCGCTCCAAGTCGTTGAGTTCGGCCTGAGCAATGGCGGTCTGACATTCAGGACACCAGATGGTGGGAGCCTCACGCCGGTAGACCAGACCCTTTTTGTAGAGATCCAGAAACGACCACTGCGAGATCTTACGCGCCTGCTCGTCAATGGTGCGATAGCTGTAGCGCCAGTCAATCGAAAGGCCCAGGCGCTGCCAGAGTTGCTGGTAATCCTGCTCGGCCTGCTCACTTACCTCCAGGCATTTCTCAATAAAGGCCGCGCGTCCCACCTGCGCGGCAGTAATCCCGGCGAGCTTTTCCAGAAGCTTCTCGGTAGGCAAGCCGTTATCGTCATAGCCCATGGGATAAAAGACGTTATAGCCGTTCATACGCCAGAAACGGGCAATAAAATCTGCCTGACTGTACGAATAGGTGTGGCCAAGGTGCAGTTTGCCTGACACAGTTGGTGGCGGGGTATCAATAGCATAGATGGGCCGCTGATCAGTGGGCTGAAAATCATAAATGCCTGTGCTTTGCCAGAGGTCGCGCAGAGCTGGTTCCGCGTTGCCCGGCTCATAACGTTTGGATAGACTCATGCCTATCGTCCCTTTCATGCGCGCCGCGCTCCCCTTTCATGCAGATGGTGCCGACGCTGGTGATGCATAGCCTTCGACCCATACATATCTGACTATGTGACCAATAAAAAAACCCTTCATCCCTACATGAGGACGAAAGGGTCGAACATTTCGCGGTACCACCTCAATTTACCGGCCCATTGCTATGCCGGTACACTTGTTACCCTGACGACCTGCCAGTCCCGCTCCCGCATTCAGGCGCGTTGCTCTCTGCCAGGTTTATCAAGGCCTCGCTATAACGGGCTAACCCGTGCTCGATCTACTCACCACGCTCAGGCGCGGCTTTCTTCTGCATTGTCTCCGAGCGACATTCAATCCTGACTACTGCGAAAGGCTTCCAGCCACTGGCCTCTCTTCTCTATCAGTCTTGCCAGAGATCTACTCTTCTCGGCGTATAACATCGTATATACTTGTGAAACGAGTATACTCGATCAAAGGAAGAATTGTCAACATAGGCCATACCTGCGGCCAGGGTTTCTTAGAGTCTTTTCCCCCGCCCACCCACACTGAGAAAAACAGGACTCAAGAGGGGGAGAAAGCGCGCTTCCAGACGGATGCCAGGTAGCCTCGACAGGAATATACTTACCTCATCTCTCGCTCTCTCAAAAGCGAGAAAAGTTATCATCCTATAACATTGCATATTAAGAAAGGGATTTACAATGAACCGTCAAGCAGATGAGAACATTCCAGAAGATCAGGCTCAAAGCGAGTCTGCAAAGCAAGTCACCCGAGCGCGCTCGTTGTCCTCACTAGCTCGCTATCTGCGGGTGGCGTGGCTTCTGCTGCTACTACTGGGTGCATTGTTTCTGTTTGGGTCGCTTTCAGACCTTCTGGCAGATGGCAGAAACGGCCTGCCCTCTGATCATCTGACCACGTTCAGCACCATTGCAGGCATAAGCTGGAACAGCGCGCAGCAGTCGTCGCCAGGGATCACGCGCTATATTACCACGCTAGAGATAACATACGCGGTCCATGAACTTGTTTTCGGCTTGCTCTTTCTGATGATTGTAGCCATCCCGTTTCGACGACTCGCTCGCTGGGCCTGGTGGGCCTGCTGGGTGCCGATGCTTGCCAACCTCACATATACACTCACTATTGGCCAATACAGCACAACGACTCTGGTTTACAGTCTCATTGCTGATGTGCTTTTACCCATCTTATTGCTGCTCTATATACCAGCATTTTTCGGAAAATCAAGGCAAACTCGTTAGTTTTTTTGCAGAGGTTTTTTTCGGACAGACGGACTCCACGCCTTTGCCCCCAAAAAACCTCTGCTCTAGCTTCAGGTAACTACTCATTTTATTGCAGGGGTACGATATTTGGCCGGCGTGGGGGGATGTTTTTAGGCATGGCTACCTGCTTGCCAGTAGCCTGCTTGTTCCAGCCGGGCTGAATGACCTCGCCCCAGTCTGGCACCAGCGACTCAGCCGAGAAGGCTGCTACAGAGATTGGCTCTTGTTCTACCCGGCGCGGAGGTGGTTGGGACAAGCTGCCAGTGGTGACAACGGGCGGCGTGGAAAGCGGACCTGAGATTGCCATGGGTTCACGCCGCATGATGCTCTCTTTGACGCTATACTCTTCGCCAGGCTCGAATGCATAATAACGAATCATCTCCGCTAGCAGGCCAATCAGCAGGAACAGGAAACCAAAAATCAAGAAGATGATGCCAACAAAGAGCAACGGCTGATCGTGAATTGGCACATGCAAGAAAAAGCTACGCATCACGACAAAGAGATCTACCAGCACACCCAGCAGGAAGGTCCAGCCGCCCATGCGGCTAAAGAGGCGCAGCGGTGTATGCAGCGAAGAGGTTAGAAACTGAATCGTCAGCAGGTCGATCAGACCCCGCACAAAGCGCCTGCCCCCAAACTTGGAGATGCCCGACGTACGTGGATGATGGCGTACCTTGATCTCAGCCACCCGAAAACCTCGCCAGTGCGCGATTGTTGGAATAAAGCGGTGAAAATCTCCATAGAGCTTTAAATGGATATCTGCAAAAATCTCCCGACGATAAGCTTTAAAGCCACAGTTGATATCATGCAGGGGCAAGCCGGTCACGCGACCCACCAGACCATTAAAAATACGCGAAGGAAACGTCTTGGTAAGGGGGTCCAGGCGTGGAAACTTCCAACCTGTGACCAGATCGTAGCCCTCGTCAAGTTTCTCCAGGAAACGAGGAATTTCATCTGGATCATCCTGCAAATCACCGTCCATGGTAAAGACCACGTCACCCCGGCAACAACTAAAACCAGCCACCAGTGCTGGTGTCTTGCCAAAATTCCTGCGGAAACGGATAATTTCGATCGTCTCAGGGTGCTCCTGATAGAGCCGTCGCAGTTCAAAAAAGGTGCGATCCGTACTCCCATCATCGATGAAAATCACTTCATAGCGCATACCCAACTGCCGCATCTTCAACGCCAGTCGATCATAAAGAGCTCGGACATTTCCTTCTTCGTTCATGACTGGCACCACAAACGAAAGTGTGGTTTCCGGGGCAAGAAGCCTGGAGCCAGTAGCAGACGCTCCAAGATCCGTCCAATTGTCTACTTTGTCTGATTGTCGCATATATTCGCCTCCTTAGCGCAAAGTCACTTGACCTTTTCGGCTTTCTGATCTGCCCTTCCTCAAGGCGAGAGCGGCCTGACGCTTGCTTGCTCACGATCCGCTTGAGGATACTGAAATGAACCCGGTCTTGTGATGTATAGCCACGATAGATGCTAATCATCCTATAGATAAGCATCTATTGGCTATGGAGGCAAGAGGGGTAGCCATTTTATGTGATAGTAGCTGAGCTTTTTAGCAGGCTCAGAAGCATTCCTGGATATGTCTGAGTCTGCTAAAAAGGGTACTTAGCGGCCCAGGTAGGGTCGTTGGCCAGGATTGGGTTCAAGATATTCTACGCGCTCCAGTTGTTTAAGCGCTTCCGCAATCGCCAGATCGAGTTGGGGATCGAGGCCGCGCGCGTAATCCTGAGGCGCGATATCAACCTCGATGTCAGGATCGGTACCATAGTTTTCAACGCTCCAGCCCACATCCTTAAACCAGAATGAGCATTCTGGTTCAGTGATCATGGTGCCATCGACCAGTTGATGATTGCGCATGTAGCCAATCACGCCTCCCCAGGTGCGCTTACCGATCAAGGGTCCCAGACCCATCAGCTTGAAACTGTGGCAGAAGATATCGCCATCCGAGCCAGCGTGTTCATCTGCCAGCGCCACCATTGGACCGCGTGGGGAGGCATTGGGATAGGACAGTGGCGAATCCCAGCGCAGAAAATCGTAGCCCAACCGACGCCGCGCCAGCTTGTTAAGTAACAAGCCTGAGACATTGCCGCCTCCATTCCAGCGCACATCGATCAGCAGAGCTGGCGCGTCATATTCAGCCAGGAAGCCGCGATGAAACTCCGCGTAACCGCTCTGCACCATATTGGGAATGTGGATGTAGCCTACACGCCCCTGCGAGACCTCGTGAACTCGCTGGCGATTGCGCTCAACCCATTCACGATAGCGCGCCGCCTGCTCGCTGCTCAGCGCCTTGACGATAATCGTGCTCACCTCGCCGCTCTCCCCACCCTCAATGGTGAGTTGAACCTCACAGCCCGCCTGGTTGACCAGGAGTTCCTGAGGACTACGCGCGCGCCCGACGCGCTGGCTATTTACCGCCAGCACGGCATCACCCACGCGTACATTTAGCCCTGGAGCATTCAGCGCCGAGGTCTCCCGGCTCTCCGCGGGATCGCCATCGATGATACGCTCGATCCGATAGCGATCGTGTTCGACATCATAGAGCCAGTCCACACCGAGATAACCCTGGCCATAGTTGGGTCCCTTACGGTACTCGCCACCCAACTCATATGCATGCGAGGTGCCCAGTTCACCGTGCATCTCCCAGAAAAGATCGGAAAGCTCGGCCCGCGAGCCAACGCGCTCCACCAGCGGAGCATAGCGCGCGTAGACCGCCTGCCAATCCACGCCCGACATATCCTCGGCCCAGAAGTAATCGCGCTGCAAACGCCAGGCTTCCGCGAACATCTGCTTCCACTCCTCTCCCGGCAAGACCGAGACCTTGACCCGATTAAGGTCCAGCCAGCCTGTCTCGCGGTTGGGACGATCTCCATTATCGCTCTTGCCCGGCTTCTCGCCAGCCTTAAAAACGCGTAGACGCTGGCGCGCGCGATAGATCATCATCTTGCCATCGCGCGCGACCTCAAAGTTATTGATGCCATCAGCCAGGACCTCGTATTTGAGCGTCTCAAAATCGTATTTGCCCAACTGACCAGCAGGCTCGTAACCGCGCTCCTCCTGAATGCCGCCGGTTAGCGGGAACGAGAGCAATAAGACTTTACCCTTGATACCTCGCACCTGGCCATACTTGCCTTCAGGCACAGGGAAAGGCACAATCCGCTTCTCAATCCCCTCCAGGTCAATTACGATTGACCTCCCTGATCCGCCTTCGTTAGTTTTCTCCTCTTTAGAGCCGTTATCTTCACCGTTCTTGACCTCTTCACTCTTCTCTTCTCTGGCACTCGGCACCCTGGGAGCGGCGACAAAAGGCGAGCGCAAATCGCGCCGTAACAGCAGCGCATAGGGCTTCTCACCGCGCGGGAAGTTCCAGCCAAACTCCAGATTATCGGGCACAGGATTGAAGACACGCTGGCCGATAAAGTAGAGATATTTGCCCTCAGGATCAAACGCGGGATAGACATCGCGCAAGATTGGCTTAGTCACCACATGTGTGGTGGATTCTTCGCCCCCAAAGAGCTTGATGGCTATGCGCTGCGCAGTAATCGCGAAGCCATATGCCAGCCAGTTCCCGTCTGGTGACCAGGCAATGCCCTGAATAGGCATATGGTCGCTGCGATCGATCTGCTTCTGCTGCCCGCTCTCCAGTTCGATCACGATCAATTCATGGCGCTGATTAGAGATCGCGACTATATCCTCGGTTGGTGAAACGACAAGACTCAGTGCGTGCCCAAACTCTACCTCTCCCAGCACGCGTCGCTCATCTCGTTCGTCAGGCGAGAAAATCACCAGTCGCTCAAGACCACCAGCATCCTGCACAGCTACCATACGTTTGCCATCCTTGAGCCATGACAACAAGCGATAGCGCACGCCATCAGGCTCTCCATACTGCAAGACTGGTCCCTCCCAGTTGCCCATAGAGTAGGTCTTGCCACGTACCACCATGGCCGTAGAGTAACCTTCAGGATGGAGCGCGTACTCCTGGAGGTACCTGGTCGCTGGCACAAATTTCCGACTCAACTGTGTACGCGCGCTGGGCAGGTTAATATCTACCCGGCGCGCTTGAGCGCTCTCAGGATCGAAAAGATACAGATCGGCTCCAGCGTGATAGACCATGCGCCGTCCATCCCCGGTCAGGTTGCGCGCATAGAAATCGTCGTGCCATGTATGCCTCTGCACATCCTCCCCTGATGGCGTACAGGAATAGACATTGCCAACTCCCTCGTGGTCCGAAAGAAAATAAATGCGCTCGCCTACCCAACAGGGGCTGGCCATGTTCCCCGTCAGACGAAGCAAGCGCTGAAATTCGCCGCTCCCGTTCACATCGCACCAGAGATAGCCCGCCGTACCCCCGCGATAACGCTTCCAACGAGCTGGCTCGCCGATATTCCTCCCAATCACCACACCACCTTGCGGCCCATATGAAATCGCGTTAGCCATACCCACCGAGAGTTGACGCGCCTCTCCTCCCTGAGGACTGATAGCATAGAGCATGTCCTCGCGACTATGCGCGCTGCTGGCGGCACTGGCAAAGAGAATGCTCCCACCATCAGGCAACCAGCCCACGACATTTGAAACTCCCTGGAATGTCAAACGCCGTGCCTCACTCCCCCGCGTAGACATAAGATAGACTTCGTTTGGCCCCTCCTCCCTGCCCAGAAATGCCAGCCATTCCCCATCAGGCGAAAAACGCGGGCTTCTTACCTCACCTACACCAGCTGTCAAACGTTCCGCCCTTCCACCCGCGCCAGCCACCTGCCAGAGATCGTCCTCTGCTACAAATACAATACTATCCTGACATAACGTTGGGAAACGTACATACCCTTGCGATGGCATACTTGAATCCTGCTCCTTCCAGCATGAAATCTTCCCGCGACCCATCAGGTGCGCCTGAGATGAGCACAATGCCTCCTCGTCTCTCCATTGTAGCACGCACACCCCGTGCTTTGTATACGTAAGTCCAATTTTCTTTTAATACCCATACTACCCAATTGATAGCTGCATCTCATTAAAAAACGTTGTACACCCCAATTTTTTGGTACGTTGCCTTTTTTATAAATATAGCAATGTAATCCCTGTTCTATAAAGTCTTGCACTATCTCCGCGAACCTTTATAGCCTGCAGAGGTAGAGAGATGGTCCGCATCGGCACAGCGCGTCGATGCGGACCATCTCTCTACCTCTGCAGGTCATATTTTGAGGTTCATCCAGGGGACAGAGTTCAGTTGCCCAGACCTTCCAGCAACATATCGCCCTCTTCAGGAGAAATGCGGCCCTCGGCTATCATACGCAGGATAGCCTCGCGCTCTGCTTCCAAGTCTGGTTCTGTCGCGGCTTTGTCATCCTCGACAGCCGCTGCAGGCTGAGGTGTGTTGACCGGCGTGACAGGGACGGTAGGGGTGACAGGATAGGGTGGCAGCGGCGGTGGAGGGGGAAACGAGCTGCCTGGTGTCGGTGCTGGCGGCATGGGCATGGGCGGCATGGGCATGCCCATAGGCGGCGCAGGTGGCATGGGCGGCATAGACATGCCTGTTGGCGGTGTTGGCGGCGTTGGTGGCGCAGGTGGCTGCTGGCCAGGAGACTGTGGGTGCTGCACGCTTAGATTAGCGACGGCGCGTTCAACGGCCTCCAGAGCGCCAGCAACGCCATCCATAGCCGCCTCGTGGGCACGATTGATCAGATCGTTGAGACGCTCAGGATTCATCTGCCACTCGCGTTCGTTAACACGGACATAGAAGGGTCCCTCGCGCCGTCTATCGCGCTCTGCGCGCCGGTGGGTACGTCCCTGCGCATCGCGGGCACGTTGCTCAGCCTTGCGCGCGTGGTGCTCAGCCTTCTGGCGAGCGCGGCGCATCTGCTCCTCAGCTTTGTGCCCAATTTTATCTGTCCAGGAGAAAGTTGTGTGGCTCATCTCGCCGAAAATGTCCATAAACTCGGCGCTGAGATCGCGTCCCAATTGGGCCATACCCTCCCCAAGATCGGCCATTTCCTGGCTAAATTCGCCCCATGGCATGCTTGAGCTGTTCACACGCGGCGTATCGCCGCCGCGTAGATGTAGATCACCGCCCACGCTCAGACTGACCTGAGCCAGCCCCTCACCATAGACCAGACGCACCAGATTGCCATGGCGATCGAAGTGAAGAGTTGAGCTGTTAATACTCCCGCCAACGGTAGCCTGCAAAGACAGATTGGCTGGTACAGGTAGATTGAGCATGGCGTCGCCCCCCACATGCAGACGCGCCTTGCTGCCTGGCGCGAAGCTGGCCTGCAATTCCAGATCTCCACCGATACCACCCACGCGAATGGAACCATTCAGATCAGTCAAACGCGCATCGGAGCCGATCTGGCCTACCGTCAGATCTCCAGCTACACCGCCGATGGTCCCATCACCCCCGATATTTCCCACGTGGATATTCCCCCGCACCTCATGCACCTCGACATCACTACCTGCATTGCCAATATAAACTTTAGCGGCTCCATCAAGTCGCAAACTGCCGCCTATATTGCCCAGACTGACATCGGCGCTGGCGCTATCGCTAATCTGGCAATCGCCACCCACATTACCGCAGCGCAAAGATTCGGCCACACCGCTAACTGACAGGTCGCTACCCACACTATTAATCGTGGCCATATTTACCTGGCGCAGCTCCAGGTCAGACCAGACCGCGTCAATCTCCACCAGCCGTATGTCGCGCAATTGGGCACTGCCACCGAGCTTGCGCTTCGCTCGCAGAGAAGATGCCTGCTGAACTTTCAGATCCTTCGCGATATCTGTCAAAGAGATCGCTTCCCCGATGTACTCCAGATTGGCATTACCGCCTATATCGCGCAGCTCGACATCGCCATCCACGTCCTTTAATTCGATGCGCCTGATATTTCGCGCTGATACATCGCCCTTCAGGCCATCAACGCGAATCTCGACATCGTAGGGCACCATAATCTGCACATCGCTGGCACTGTTTATAAGCGTCAGCAGATTGCCCTCCTGGCGCAGGTCGCCGCCGTGATCGTCCCAACTCAGGCTGATTTCCCGTTTATCCCAGCCCTGAACCTTGAGGTCGCCCTTCATCCCGGACAGGTAGATGCGTGCCTCTTCTTCAACCGGAAATGTCTGTTGCATAGAAATCTCCCTTATTCAGTGTTGATTGACTTGCTGTTCAATAAAAATCTCAATACGTTTACCATCTTCAAGATCCTGTAAATCAATCACTCGCCCGGTAATGCCGCTTTCCAGGAAACTCACAATTTCCTCCACTCGTCCATCGCGCAACTGTGGCACCAGACCACCCAGCGCTTGCAGGCTGATCCTGAGCGCATTCACTGGCAATGTTGCGGTCATGTTGACCTTACGACTACGTGTCGTCATGTCGGTGATCCAGATGCGCATAGTGCGATTCAAGGGCCTGGGCGGGGACTGCGCTGGCTCTGCCAGCAGCGCATCGAACAATTGCCCGGCGTCTTCAGCGCTGACCTGGCCGGCTTCGACCATGCTGAGTATCCGAGATCGCTCTTCTCGCGTGACTGTCATCTCGCTCTCCTATCCTTTTAGCAAGCGCATAGCTTCGCCTACACTGATCTCATTGGCGGCTAACCGATCCAGCACCTGGCGACGGTCCGCGTGATGATCATTCTCTGGGGTCCCACCGAGCGCCGTGACAATCTCATCCAGTCGGCTACGCGCCGTGTTATACGCAATGTCAAGATCGGCAGCCAGCTTCTGGATATTGCCACGGTTCTTGACCAGCAGTTCTACAAAATCAAGCTGCTCGCGGCTGAGCCGTCCGATCCAACCCAGACTAAATTGTCCCTCAATCACAATCCCACTCTGCGGGCACTCCAGTCGCGTAACGATCAATTCGTTACCACTCACCGGGTCTCGTGTAATAATCGGATGCATTACTCACTCTCTCCTTGCTCTCTCTGCGCTACTGAATCTCTGCGCGGATTTTGCTCCAGCTTGCAGTTTTTCGTTAACCCTCTGGTAATTCTTACTGCTACAAAAGAAATACTACCATCACTATATAAATTTGTCAAGTTTTATGGCAAATAAAATCAAAGCAATGGCAATTTTTATTTGCCTTGCTTAAGGCTGAGCCAGAACTGAATTATCAGACTTCTGAACCAAAAGGAGAGTTTTACAGAAAAAAAAGCCTTTAAACGGCTCATATGTCTTTACAGATAGCAGAAAAAAAAGGTATAATTAGCTTGTCAGGTAGCGGCAGAGCGGAAAGGAAGGACATGCTAAATACGACCCGCCATGTTATTTGGTACAGCCACTTTCATGCGTTTATTGTCGCTCGGAGTTCCACAACGCTAATCAAGATTAGACCCCCGGGGCAGGAGATGGAGGAGTTGGATCGGGCAGCATGCCAGCTTAGCTCGATCACGACAGGCAATAACTGTTGATCTGCTCTGCCGTTACCTGGCATCGAAACCTTCCCCACTTGATTATTTGCTTTTTTACTCTGGCCGCTTGCTTCAATGATTTTGTTGGCGAATAAGCGCCACCGCTCACCTTTCCCACCCACCCGCCCTTTGCTGACAAAGGCAAGCAGCAGCGCGCCCCGGTATTGCTTGTCTTCTTCCAAAAGCAATTGAGATGTATGCATCAAGCAATTGAGATGCATACATCTCATTATAACTACGGCACCTGAATAGGCGCGTACCAGGTCAGGTTGATCTGCGAATCGAGTTCAAATGCAAGCGAGCCGCCATTCTGCATACTGCTCCAGGGTAGCCAGGGATTGTTCCACGCCCGTTGATTGACGCTCAGGCTTTGTACATAGGGATGCTGGTCCGTCGCGCCCCGACCCGTAATGTCGAGAACCGCTCCGCCCGCCAGGTGCAGCCGGGCGAAAGAAAAGAGTGGGCTACCCAGCGCAAAGCCTGCCACACCGGGAATCTCTGGATAGAAGCCCAGGGCTGAGAAGATATACCAGGAGGACATGGCCCCACCATCATCATTGCCTGGCAATCCACCAGGGGTGGTATCAAAAAGTTGCGTTTGGATGCGCCTGATCAGGCCCTGCAGACGATCGGGCCGGCCCGCGAAATCGTAGACCCAGGGAACACCAAAGCCCGGTTCATTGCCCATAAAGGCATACAGACTCGCGGGGCCGTCATTCAGCTTCTGAAAAAAGCGATCCAGGCGCGTGACTGCTTGCTGATTGCCGCCCATCTTGTCTATTAGACCGCGCAGATCCTGCGGCACCATCCAGGTGTAGGTCGCGCTGGAGGATTCAGCAAAGCCTGTAGTATTCTGCGGCGCGAAGTCCTGGAGAAATGTACCGTCAGAGGTACGCGGAACCATATAGCCGGTATCCGCGTCAAAGAGCTTCTGCCAGTTCTGCGCGCGCTTAAGGTAGCGTTGCGCGGTCTTAAGATTGCCCAGCGCAGTGGCGAACTGGCCAATGGCATAATCGTCCAGAGCATACTCTAACGTTACCGCGCCAGACGCAGAGATACTGGTTGTAACATAACCTTTGCTCAGGTAGTCCTTCAGACCCTCGCGCTGGATACAAGACGCAGACTTGGTAGCCCCATCCGCAGCACCCTGTTGCATCGCATACAGCGCGCCCTGCGTATCAAAATTCCGCACTCCCAGCGCGTAACTTGTCGCGATTACCACGTCCATTGAGTCGCCCACCATGCCACAGGAATTGCTATTGGCCACTTCCCAACGCGGTAGTCCACCACCACCCTGCTGAGCATCTGCGATCAGCGATTGCAACATATTCCCCACAACTTGTGGCTCCAGTATAGCCTGGAGAGGTATCAGCGAGCGATACATATCCCAGCCAGGAAAATTCTCGTATTGAGTATATCCTTGAGCCTGGTGAATCTTTTTATCGAAGCCAATATACTCGCCGTTAACATCGCTAAAGACGTTCGGGTGAATAAATGTATGATAAAGCGCGGTATAAAAAGTCTGCTCCTCAGCCATGCTGCCGCCCTGAACCTGAATCAAGCCGAGTTTGCTATCCCAGGCTGCGCGGGCCTGTGCTCGCACCGTGTTAAAGTTCCAGGTTGGGCTCTCCTCTTGAAGATTGAGTAGCGCGTTATTTACGCTAACAAACGAGAGACCCACCCTGGCCTGTACAACACGGTTATGCGTTGTGTCAAACTGCAGGTAGGCCCCCGACTGGCTGCCTGAACTCTGGAGCGAACCCTCTTGCAGGCTAGTGCCCTGCCAGGTACCTTGAGATCTAAATGGCTGGTCAAATTGCACCGCAAAGTAGAGGGTATAGGTATTAGCGCTGCCATGACAGAAATGGCCACTGCTGGCTTCACCGGTGACTTCATGATTGCCAATAATCTGCATACCGGTCCCTGAGGCAGTATCTCCGTTCGCGCTCCCACCAGCATTAATAAACATGCTAGCTTGAGGACTGGCTGGATAGGTGAAACGCCCAAAACCGCTGCGCAGAGTAGCCGTTAGCTCAACCTTAACATTCTCTTTAGGCAGATAAACGCTATAATAGCCCGGCATGGCCATCTCCTGGAGATGCGAGAAAGGTGTTGCATAGTTGGCAAAGGCGAAGGGCAGATCAGGGGACAGCGAGCCAACGTAGGGCAAGAAGGGAAAATCTTGATAGGCTGAGCAACCACGCCCACTAAAATGGGTCAGACTAAAACCGTTGAACACAGATTGATTATAGCGATAGCCACCCGGACCAGTGGTTGTATCCGGGCTCCATTGCACCATACCGTGCGGTACTAGCGCGCCTGGAAAGACATTACCGCTATCAAAACCGCTGCCCAGCGGAAGATTTTGCGCCGAGGCCATTGTACCGATAAAAGGGTTTACATAGGCAGCCAGGTCCTGCAGCGAGTTGCCTGTGCGAGCAGCTAGCGAGGCACCAGCGAGCAACTGCGCCACCAGCAAGCTACATAAGAGCAGGAAAGCCGCCACCAGCGAGAGAACAAACCACCACGCGTGCCGCTTTCTTGCCGCCTGCCTTCTCGTAAAGAACGAGCGTTGCTGCTGCTCTTTTTCTAACGCTGAACTTAGCTGTTGCTCTTCCTGCATACGATCCTCTATAAATATACAATAGTTCAGGTAAAATCGACAACAGCGCCATGTCTGGCGCTTTCCTGAGCGGCTTCGATTACACGTAAAGTATCAAGCGCCTCCAGCGGGTCTACCGGCGGCGGTCCTCCCATTACCAGAGCCACGCGCAGGAAGGTATAGAACTGCTCATAGGCGCCCGGCAACATCTCAATAGGACCATCAATGTGTATACCGCTTATGTCGGTCGAGAGATGTCCCCATTTGTCGCGCGGCTCTCTGCCCCAATCGGGATGACCAGGACGCAGTCCGTCGCGCAGTGAGTTCTCCTGGGGGTCCAGACCCCACTTCTCATACGTTCCTCGCAGACCAGAGATACGCATGCGCGGACCCGGAATACGCATTACAGAACTCATCCACAAATGAGCGCGTACGCCGCTGGCGAACTGTAGCGCGACAAATGTATCGTCATCCACCTGCACACCAACGCGGCGGCGCTCAATTTCCGCGTAGACCCTGCTCGGATTACCAAATAAAACTAGCGCCTGATCAATTAGATGACTGCCCAGATCGTAGAGTAAACCGCCAGCCTCATCGGCTCCGCCCAGTTCACGCCAGGCATCGTGGCGAGGAATAGGCCGGTAGCGCTCAAAACGCGACTCAAAACGCGTGACGGTTCCCAGCAGATCCAGATCAGCATCCAACAGGGAGCGGATCGTGCGAAAATCGTTATCCCAGCGTCGATTCTGGAAAACAGTTAGCAGTTTGCCAGCCTTTTGGCTGGCATCGATCAACTTTTGCGCCTCCTCAACCGAGGGCGCTACAGGCTTATCAATCACCACGGGCAAGCCAGCCCCCAGCGCGGCAATACCCAGCGGCACATGCAGGCGGTTGGGAGTCGCGATCACCACCAGATCGTAACGGGTTGCGTTGCGCCACAACTCCTCAACCGTCGCATAAAGTGTCACCTTGGGAAAATCGCGCAGTGCCTGAATACGCCGTTCAGGATCATTTGTGACAATCGCGGCCACTATCATGCCAGGTGTACTGGCCAGCAGAGGCGCGTGAAATACTGCGCCCGCCAGACCATACCCTACAAGCGCCACGCGCAAGGGCTTTTCATTCGAGAGACTCTCATTCACAAATGGCATAAGTTACCTCAAAATATAGTAGTCTTTCCTTTTTCCCAATAACTATTCCTCCCTGGCAACTCGCTCAGAAGTATAGCATAAAGATACTGCTGCTACTATCTTGTAGGCCGGACATCTCAGCCACTTACCAAACGATGCGGCGACAAAGCCGCCAGGCGCGAGAGTTTTGCCCCTGTGGTGTCTGCCCAAAGCTAAACACTCCAGACTGGGAACTCTGCGCTCCACACTTCCACGTTGTCGCAGTATGGACAGGCCGTAGCCGCCAACTAGCAGGCACCGCAATAAGACTCACGCTTTCACATAAGATTTCTTACGGGAGTTACACCAGCATGGCCAAAAAGGCCAGTTTATGAGAAAAAGAAGCAGAGCACATATGGACAACTTTATCATCCATATGTGCTCTGCTTCTTTGGATTATTCTCAGCGCCGCCACTAGTGGGAAGTGCGGCGGTTAGCGCTCTGCAACTGATAGCAGTCTCCGCAGTAGACGGGTTTATCACCTCTGGGTAAGAACGGTACCTGTGCCTGATTGCCACAGCTCGCACAAGTCACGTCATGCATCTGGCGTGGCTCACGCTCACGCGATCCGCCACCAAAGGAGCGTCCTCCGCTGCGCCCTCCGCCAGCCTGCTTGTGAGCCGTGCGGCAAGAAGGACAGCGCGTCGGGGCATTTGTCAAACCCCGGCTAGCAAAAAACTCTTGTTCACCCACAGTAAATGTGAACTCTTGATTACAGTCGCGACAATACAAAACCTGATCCACGTATGCCATATCTCTCTCTTTTCCTGGACTTAAAATAAAGCCCTATCTCTCCTCCCTTTTCCACCTCTTTGGTAGAGCACAGTCCTCTCGCCAAAGCGAAAAGGGATACCCTGTGTAGCGCGCGGTCTGCCAAGCGATTTTCCACTTCGAGCACCAGGCACCATACAACGTTGGCACATTATAACACACTTCAAGAAAGAATGTATCTCTGGCCGATTTTCTCTAGAAGACTGGCAAAATTCTTCTTCTTATGTTAAGGTGAAGATTAGCAATATACCGATGTTTATTTGGGGCACAGGTAACTCATCTCTTTGGACTCTCTATTCTGTCCGCAACGGAGGGACTCATACGCATGCATCACATTCGCTACCGACGCCTTAGCCTGCTCTGGCTGTGCTTCCTGCTTGGTCTCACTGCCTGCTCCCCTTTGAGTAGCATTCCCCGCCCGAAGCAGTTACCTACACGCGTGCCACCAATCTCGCCAACAGTTTCTAACGCCCCCGTACCGCTCGATCTTGGTCTACCGCCACAGGCTCTCCTGTCAATAGACCTGGGTTCACTGACCAGTAGCACGCCAATGCATGTGGTTATCTCGTTTAAGCTCAACGCGACGGTCTTGCATCAGTTCGCTGCAAACCCCAGAATACGCGCTGGTCAGAGCATTGATGTCCCTACACTGGCCAATCAAGTGGGTATAACCGATCAGGAATATCAGCAGATACAGCAATTCTTTGGAGGTCCAGGTATTACACTTCATCTCCATAAATTGCATACCAGTATGACAATTGACGCCCTATCTGGCGTGCTGGCCACACAACTGCATACGCATTTTATCTATCACACCTACCAGGGGGCGATGTTCTATTTCCCTTCACCGGCTATTCTCTTACCGAGATCGCTGGCGCAATATATCCAGGGCGCTAGCGGCCTGGATAGTTTTAGCAAATATAAAAGCCCGACCTCCTCCATCAATCTCTATCCACTTAAAAATCAGGCGAACAATGCCACCTGCGTCAACGATTTTGATGTTCTCACCCCCCCACAGGTCAGTCAGGCATACGGCTTAACATCTCTTTATAAAAAGGGCTGGACTGGTAAGGGGATGACAATTATCCTGCCAGAGTTTGCTGCTTATTCCAGGCGCGATGTGCAATTCTACCTCAATTGCGTAGGCTATCGTGGCAAGCTCAGTGTTGTTAACGTAGATAACACTCCCCCGCACTTCGCGGATGAAGAGGCGGACCTGGATATCGAAATGGTGGCCGGCCTGGCTCCAGACGCCAATATAGTGGTCTATCAGACCGACTCTGGCAACGACTATAACCGCTTCTGGCAAAAGTTCCAGGACATCTTTGATAAGATCAGTGACGACTACAGTAGCCACACGCAACCGGTCGTGGTAAGCGTCAGTTGGGGGGATACAGAGGGCTATCTGACCTATAATATGCTCAAAAGCATCGACAGCACCCTGCAAACACTGACAACTGTTGAGCATATAAATGTCTTCGCAGCCTCCGGTGACTGTGGCGCGTACGATAGCCGAGATTATCCTAACACGCTCAACGTTGGTTTTCCAGGTTCCGATCCCAATGTTATTGGCGTTGGCGGAACGTTCCTCTATATCGATAATCAGGGCAACCGCACACGCGAAATTGCCTGGGACGAAGATCCCCATAAACATCCCTCCTGCCAGAACCAATGGGGTTCGGGCGGCGGACTCAGCTCAGTCTTCGCCCGCCCGACCTGGCAGCAGGGCTATGCAGGTATCCAGAATCAGTACTCCAACGGCTACCGTCAGATTCCAGATGTTGCCGCGAGCGCTTACTACGACTCGGTCTATATCAGCGGACAGTGGTATTACTCTGGCGGCACCAGCGCTGCCTCACCTATCTGGGCCGCTGGCTACGCGCTGGTTCAGCAGGGGCTGGTGCAAAGCACTGGCTACTATGTCGCTGGCCCGGCTGTGCTCTACACTCTGGCCAGGCAATATGCCAGCACTAATCCCTTCTTCGATATTCAAAAAGGCAACAACCTCTACTATCCCGCCACACCCGGCTGGGATTTCACCACTGGTCTGGGCACACCTAACATGAATAGCATCTATAACGGGCTGCAATTCATCGTGGGAGCATAAAAATTGACGACAGGCCCGGAGCGACTGGCATGTTACCAGCCACTCCAAGTCTGTCGTCAATTTTTATGCGCCCAGCAGGGTTCGAACCTGCGACCTACCGCTTGTAGGGTAGATGGTTGGCCATCCCCCTCCGAACCGTGCATGAAAGTTTCCCTTCACACGGCTCTCCATTGTAGATGCCTTACGGTACTGGTCAGCTTTTTCTACCGCCCGAATACGTTTTGCTGTAACAACCTTCGCAGAGAACGCGCAAATTGTCCGCTCTGTGTTTGCCATGCTCGCGTGGTGGAGCGCTCCGATAAGTCTGGAGAACTCCCTCTGTGCTTGCGCATTCCTCGCAGCGATGTCCAATCTGATCTAGTCGTTCCAGCCTGGCCACGGCATAAGCATCTGGCTCAGCATGTCCACGCCAGCTATGCGTTGGATCAGGTAATGGCACCTCATCCGTTACGCGCAGATGCGCCAGACTATACTGCAGATATGGATTACGCTCCTCTGGCCAGTGAATAGAGTAGCGTTTGTGCTCGATAGTATCGATTGGCACCAGCTTCACGCCAGCAATGCCCCAGGTTTTACGTGTCGGTGTGTAATGCGTCAGATAGGTCTGAAGCACATGTTTCTTCACGCTTTCCCGAGCACTGAGATTAGAGTGCCTGGCCTTTAACCAGTAGTAGACGCGCATATGAATGAAGCGGCAAAGATCTCCAAACTCATCAGAGGCATTCGCATAGCAATAATAGTCAGCCCACGATCTCGCCAGAGCATTGATCGCGCGCAGTTTATGCGCGGGATCATCGCCGGTAGAGGCGCGCCCGGTCAAGGCCCGTAGAGCGTCTTTTAAACGCGTGATATTCTCTGGCACAGGCTTGACCAGAATGACGCTTTTCTGAGGAAGCTCACTCTCCACTCTTTGCAAGCGAAAACCAAGAAAATCAAAGCCATCATTGAAATGCACGACAGCAGTTCTGGTTATATCGAGAGTAAGGCCCAGTTCATGCACAGATTGCGTAAACTCAGTAGAGAGTTCTTGCGCAAAAGCCTTGTCGCCGTTAGTTAAGACCACAAAGCTATCAAGGTGGCGCACAAACTGCACATTGCCCAGACCCTGCTGACGCCGCTGCGTCTGCTCGGCTTCACTCAAGCTACCATAACGACTCCACCAGAGCTTATCCAGTTCATGTAAGTATACATTCACCAGCAATGGAAGCAGCAAACCGCCTGACAGAACGCCGTTCGCGGACATTACCACTTTGCCACGCCTGGCCACACCGGCGTGTAGCAGAGTCGCAAGCAGAGCGAGCAGTTTCTTATCCTGGATATATTGCTTGAGCACACCCTGGAGTCGGCTGTGGGGAATTGCCTCAAAGCAAGTAGCAATTTCTCCACGCATAGCCCACCACATCCTGGCATCGTCACGCGCGAAACCTGCCACCAGCGAGATAGCATCCATCTTATGTCGTACTGGACGCGCACCGGTTGAGCAATTCAGAAAATGGCTCTCCATAATGGGTTCCAGGACCATGCGGCAGGCCTCCTGCACGATGCAATCGCGCAAAGTCGCGTTACCGCCTGGCTGCTGTTGACCATCGGCTCTCAGCGTAACAGACCATTTGACTGGCTGCGGCTGATAGCTTCCTGCCTTTAGATCAAAGGCAAGCTGCTCGGCAAAGAGATGGGCGGAACCCTTGATATCCTCGCGGGTCAGACCATCCACGCCAGCCACGGACGCCCCCTGGCTGCTCAGGACGCTTTCAGTCGCAATCCACAACCAATGAGGATGAATGACCAGATTAAACAGATCAGCAAAACGTGTATTCGGTTGGTAAAGTGCTTTCCTCGCAAGGCTTGCCTGAACTTTGGCGATTTGCATTCCCAACTCCTCTTCAGGGACATCTCGCACAGTTATTTAGCCTTGCATCCACAACTGCTCCCCTTCGCCCTGTGCATGGCTTTCCCATGCTCCGACTACTACGGAAGCTCCGTCCCATGGCTTACCTGCCCGACAGCATTTGCTAGTAAACAATGGTTCCCACGTTCATAAAGCATGCGTCATCGCGATCACTCAGGTCTGCCCTATACGCCGATCACTGCTCATCTCTGAATAGCTTGTGAACGATTGCCTTTGAATAGTAAGTTCGCGGCTTCAAGCTCATAATACGAGCCCTTTGGGTGGGGTCTTCTGGAGCCACCTTACTTCGTTCACTCCAATTTATCTCGCGACAAACTGGTTACATCTAACGACGCCTCAACGGACATTCGCTTACGCTGACCATATGATCACTCACCCCTTACCTCGCTTAACACCTATCTTCCTGGCGGGGAAAATACGCATCGAGGTTCGGGATCAGCCCCGCTTACTCAGGGCTGGCTCAGGATACGCTTTTCAAGGTACTTTCAGCATTCATGCTCTACGCCTCGTGGCGCACAGAAGGCGGACGCTCTATCCACTGAGCTATGGGCGCATATCAACGAAGATGCTTCGTTGGCCCAAATCCTTTCTTATCATACCAATTTCCCTTGCGATCTGTCAAGCATTTTTTTTGCGCTCTCCTGAGCTATGCAAAAGACTTTTGCCCCACCCTGAAGGAAATTTATGAGTCATCCCCAATTTGATACCGTTGGCGAACTCCTTTTATGAGCCGCTGCGCGGCACCTCGCACCTGTTCTTTCTGGTGTGGCTGGTGAGCGGCCAGGCCGCTCACCAGCCACACCAGAAAGAACAGGTGCGAGGTGCCAGAGGCGCCGAGGAGTCCAGAAGAAGCGTGCGCCAACGGTATCCAATTTTTCTGAAGCAGCACGAGCGCGTTGTCCTCCCCACCCCTTGTGTTTTGCAGAGGTTTGGCGGGGGCGGGGAGGCAAAACCTGTTTTGGCCTGATTTTGCAAAATCAGGGATGGACTCATAATACTCTTGCTGCTTGTCTTCTTCCGCAACGATCTAAATAAGAAGAAGAGATTCTCCCCTAAAAAACCGACAAGTCCCGTTTGTTAGGAACAAGATCACCAAAACGGTCTGAGTCATCATAGTCTTCTTTTCAAATATCTAAGTCAGATATTTGAAAAAGTAATGAGAGGTCATTTGTAGCCTGTTTTATGTATTATGATAAGCAAAAAATGAAGAGTATTAGCTCTCATATGCAGATACTTATAATAAGAAAATCCATCTTGAGAGCAAATTATCCGTAAAAGGGGAAATGATGGCAAAACAGTTAAATATTGGAAAGACAGAAGATGCACTTGCAAAAGGCTTTCAGTGGCTGAAGGCAGTCGCCGAAAAGGTTGAGGCATTTCTCAACAAGATTTCTCAACTCGCGTCCCAGGGTACCGGAATTATCATTTGTATTGGAGGGATCTGCGCTACGGTGGGCTGGCTGATGGCTACGCTCCAACCTGATCCACTGGGAGCGACCTGGGGCACGAGTGTCTGGCTTGTGATAGTCGGGGTCTTCGCGCTTGTGGTGGGCATGCTAGCGCTCTTCGCTCGTCATATTCTACGCATCGGCATGATAGGACAATATGGCATTATCATCTTTCTGCTGGGCGCTTTGATCCTGATGGCCGGGGCCTTTGCTGTGAACCTGTTCATCCTCCCCTGGATGGCGAAACTATTCGCTCAGTTCCCAAATCTTGGCTCGGTGCTGCAAGGCGGCTATAATACGGTGCAGAATGGCGTCAATACCTCTACATCTTCTGTTACCAATGTTGGTTCAAGTGCCTGCAACACGCTTGCGAATCCCTTTGGCGGTGGCAGCCCCTGCTCGACAGGTTCCGCGCCGACCGTGCCTTCTCAGCAGGTTCCATCGTTGAGCGTCAATGATATACTGGCAAAAATTGGCTTGCCTTCGGTCGCGGGACTCGGAGTGTTAGGGCTGATCTTTCTCTCGGGAGCCCCGTTAGCACCTGGTTGTCTGCTTGCCGCATTGGTCTTCCTGCTCGCCGGTGTGCGCCCGCGTTCTTCGCTGCTGCTGGTGATTGCCGCCGCGTTACTCAATCTGGGTGGCCAGTTCTTGCTGCATCTCGCTTTCCTCGGCCCATTCCTGGGCGCTCTGCTCTACCTCGCGCTTGCCTGGTTCGGTCTCACGCTCTGGCTGGCCGGTAGGACTTCTCCTCTCAAAAAACTGCTGCCGTCCGAGGCTGACAAGCAGCTTGCGGAGGCGCAAGGCACACACGAAAGCGTGGCGGCACCACAGGCATAGATTCTAAACAGCACAAGCGTGTTGTCTACTACCCCATCCGGGAGAAAAGCAGAGGTTTGGCAGGCGCGACGCGCCTGCCAAACCTCTGCTTTTCTCCCGGATGGGGAGGCAAAAGACAAAATAGCCCTGCCCTCCCTTGACAGTTATGAGCAAAAACCATATAATACAAGTAAATCCGAGTCAGCAACTAAGAATTAACGTAAAAAAACCGGGCCCCATTTGAGGCCTGGAGACACGGGGTTGCCCGCCGGTTTCTCGCAGCTGGAAGAAATACACGTGCGTGGCAGGGGTGAGGAGGTCGAGAACCTCGCGCCTGCTCTCCCCGATAGATAGAAGCAAGAAAATGGAGTATCGCTGATGAGTCAGGTATTCGACCAGGAGTATAGTGCCGGCTTCCATGTGGCCGAGAACTATGCGTTTAAGTCCGAAAAAGGGCTGACGCGCAAAATTGTCGAGCAGATCTCTGAGATGAAGGGTGAGCCTGAGTGGATGCTTAAATTCCGCCTCAAGAGCCTGGATCTCTTTGAGAAACGCCCCATGCCTACCTGGGGTGCTGATCTGTCGGGCATCGATTTTAGCAACATTTTTTATTACATTAAGCCAGTCCGGGAGCAGGGCAAGACCTGGGATGATATTCCTAGCGAGATCAAAGAAACATTTGATCGCCTGGGCATTCCTCAGGCCGAGCAGAGCTATCTGGCCGGCGTGACCGCGCAATACGAGAGCGAGGCGGTCTACCATAAAGTGCGCGAAGATCTGGAAAAGTTGGGTGTAATCTTTACTGACATGGATACCGCTCTGCGCCTCTATCCTGATCTGATTAAAGAGCACTTCGGCACGATTATCCCACCGTCCGATAATAAGTTTGCCTCGCTTAATAGCGCGGTCTGGAGTGGTGGTAGCTTTGTGTATGTGCCGGAAAATGTGCGCGTGGAAATTCCACTACAGGCGTACTTCCGTATTAACGCCAAGAATATGGGCCAGTTCGAGCGTACACTGATTATCGCGGCTCCTGGTTCCTATATACATTATGTCGAGGGTTGCACAGCCCCAAGCTATAGCGAGGACAGCCTGCATAGCGCGGTGGTCGAAATCAAGGTGCAAGAGGGTGCCCGCGTGCGTTACACGACCATTCAGAACTGGTCGAAGAACGTTTATAACCTGGTGACGAAGCGCGCCGCGGCCTATCGCGACGCGACGATGGAATGGGTAGACGGCAACCTGGGTTCAAAGGTGACTATGAAGTATCCCGCCGTCCTGCTGATGGAGCCAGGTGCGCGCGGCGATGTGCTTTCAGTAGCCTTCGCGAGCAATGGTATGCACCAGGATGCCGGCGCGAAGATCACGCACCTTGCCCCGCACACAACCTCGCAGATCCTCTCCAAGTCGGTCTCGAAGGGTACAGGGCGTGCCTCGTATCGCGGCCTCATACGCATCAACTCGAACGCGCACCACACAAAGTCGAACGTGCGCTGCGACGCGCTTCTGCTCGACGAAGAGGCTCGCACAGATACTTATCCAACGATCCGCGTGGAGAACAACGAGACCGAGATCGGTCACGAGGCTACCGTCTCCAAAGTTGGCGAGGACCAGCTCTTCTACCTGATGAGCCGCGGTCTCGACGAGTCCGAAGCTTACTCCCTGATCGTCAACGGCTTTATCGAGCCTATCACCAAAGAACTACCCATGGAGTACGCAGTCGAACTCAACCGCCTGATCCAACTAGAAATGTCAGGTAGCGTAGGCTAAATAAGCAATTCGCAGCAAGAGAGGGCCTGGATCGGCACAATGCGCCGATCCAGGCCCTCTCTTGCTGCGAATTGCTTATTTGCTGCTTGCCATCTTTTGTTATGCGAACTTGCTTAGAGTCATAAAGCATGTTACTCTATATCAAACCAGTGCTAGAATCACACGACTGATTAGAGCAGCAGGTAGGCATCTACAGAACAAGGATGAGAATCAGGATATGACAAAACAGGTCGCGATTGTTTGCTCACATTGTCGGCAAGAGAACAGGGACAATGCACGCTTCTGTAGCCAGTGTGGCCGGTCCCTGGCTACTCTGTCCACACCACCCACCAGCAAACCCGCCCCGGTCGAAATTTGTTTGTTATACTCCCAAACAGATGAAGATCTGAAACAAAGTTTCCTCAAACACATGGCTGTGCTGGGGCGAGCTGAGCGCGCAATCGTCTGGCATGATCGCGATATTCAGGCAGGCGATGATCTGAACCAACAGGTCGATAGACGCCTGGCTTCCGCGCCCATCATTCTGATGCTCATTAGCGCTGACTTCATCGCCTCTGACTATTGCTATAGCGACAAAATGGAGATAGCGATGAAACGTCAGGAGAAGGGCGAAGCCAGAGTAATTCCGCTGATTATCAGACCCGTTGACTGGGAAGAGACGCCTTTTCACAAACTCAAGGCATTGCCAACCAATCTGAAGCCCGTCAGTAAATGGCACTGCGAGGATGAGGCCTGGCTGGAAATTGTCCAGGGCATTAAAGCTATCCTATAATACCGCACCAATACGCGGCAGAGATCAGAGCCGCTGATGGAGAACACCAGGAGGATGCGCCATGTCTACAACGCGTCTTTTTCTCATACGCCATGGGGAAACGCGAGCTAATCGTGAATTCCGCTATATCGGCGCGCGCGACGATGCTTTAAACGAGACCGGTACACGCCAGGCCGCGCAACTTGCCACAGCGCTGGCTGTGCTTCCCATCACGACAATCTATAGTAGTCCGCTACAGCGCGCGATCGCGACTGCGACGCCCATCGCGGCAGCCCTGCAATTAGAGATACAAATCGCTCCCGAACTACGCGAAAACGATTTTGGCGCGTGGGAAGGCTTGAGCCGGGCTGAGGTACTTGCGCAAGGAGAAGAGGAGCAACGCCTCCTGCGAGCCTGGGAACACGACTCTACGCTTGCCCCTCCCGGTGGAGAGAGCTTCGCGACCCTGCAGCAACGCGTGCGGACATACGTTGAGCAACTGGCGCAGAGGCACGCTGGGCAAACAATCGCGCTGGTCTCGCATGTGGGACCAATCAAGGCACTGCTCGCGACTGCCCTCGATATGCCTGTTTCAGCCGCGTTGCGCATCTTTCTCGATCCCGCGACCATTAGCGTCATTGATTGGCACGCCGACAACCATGGCCTGATTCGCCTGGTAAATAGTCACGCACACCTGGGCTGGACCCTGGCCCGCTGGATGCAATGAAGGATCATGCCCTGCTTTGAAACGTCATACGCTGTCAGCACATGACGTTTCAAAGCAGGGCATGGCTCATTATGGCTTTTTCCAGGATAGCAGGGGCTTGAGTTGCGCGGCATATTCGCGTGGATAAGACTTCCGATGCTTGAGTAAAGCATCGCTCAAGCCCAGGAGATAGCCTACCAACCAGGTCTCGCTAAATTCCTGATCGTAGAGCGCGTCCTCGAAGAGTTCAAAAATTAGCTCACCAGTCAATGGCCACTGCTCTTGTACTACGGCAACCTGTCCACCAACTACCCCGGCCCAAAAATCGTCAGCATTATCTACCTCTAGCACTGCCTGACGAAATTGGACCTGCTCAGTTCTCACCTGCTCAGCAACCTCGTGCCCTGGCACAGCTTCTACCGGTCGCTCACAGGAGAACCTGCCCGCTAGCGCTGGCGTCATCTCCAGCACAGTTTCCGCCAGCATGTGAAGGTCTGTTTCCTGAACTTCCCGCGCCGACTCAACTGGCTCCTCTCCCTCCAGGGGAGGCTCCGCCTCCAGAACACTGGTTTCTAACTGGTAAGCATCGGCATCCCGCCGCTCAAAAATGACGCGTCCTGGCGCTAAAACAACTGTTTTTATTCGCTGCGCTTGTAACATTCTAGCCACTTCTCCTGTAATCTACTATGAACATCTTCTGAACAACAGTGTAGTAGCAAGTTCATCTTGATTGCTTTGTTCCCAGAACCACGTCATTCGTTGAGCCAATTGCTCAACATACTAAGATCCATATTTGACGGTTCAGCCAGAGATCTTCAGGACTCCATGCGCAAGAGGTTCAAGGCTAGCTTGCTGACAGCATATCCTGGAAGACGCGCGAGGATTGCGCTATCTTGCCAGAGAACGGCGCGCCTGGCAGGGGTCCATGCAAAAAGCGTTTGTTGGGGAATGCCAATCTCCCACCGCACTTCACGAAATACATATTCCATATATTCGCTGAGAGAGCTTAGCACATCAGGATATGCCTGTGTTTGTATATGCAAAACCACCGTCCTTATAGCACTTACTACCACGTGAAACGTCCTGAGATCAATGGTACTACGAAACGCTGGGAGAATCAATAGCCCTGGCTATGCAAAACAGGGCTGTTGCAAGATTACTCTCGCCGCCGCAACAAAGGGCAAAACATCTTTTTCGGGGTGTCCGCCATAGGCGTTAACTTAAGCACTTGAACAATCGCAAAACGAAACGAGATCAGGTTTGTCGTCGAGAAG
>JBEVTI010000065.1:0-30956 GCA_041156125.1 Candidatus Paraktedonobacter carboxidivorans | reverse complement strand
TGAACTTTTTCCAGTAAATCGTGCAGGTCACGAATTTGCTGACTGGTGGTAGCTGTGTCTTTGCTCTCCATCAGCACGACCGCCTGGATACCCAGAGCCAGCAGTGCATAGGCATCGTCCTCGCCAGGGACGCCCTTGACGTTGACCAGCGCGGGCGCGTGAATTGCTTCGCGCACTGCGCGGTAGTGCAGCACGTCTTCGATAGAAAGGTCGCCGATCTCGCTATTCAGATCAAAATCCAGGTGAACCGCCGTCACGCTATCAAAGGCCGAGAGATTGCGAATGAAGACAGGATACAGTTCACCCGAGCGCATAGGTACTGAGACGATTGCCTCCATGTCCTTGATTTCCAGGGCCAGCAAGCGCGCCGGAGCGTTCAGTGGCAGTATCACAAAGCTCAGCCCTGACTCTTTGAACTTCTCGAAGTCTGCGCGCTCCAATTTTTCCCAACCGCTTCTGATGTACAGGCCAGCGAGAACATCTTCTCCAGCTACATGCGCTGCCGCGACGGCTTTACCCAACACTTCAGTATTTTCGTCACCCTTCCAGACAAAAATCAACCCATCCGCGCCAGCTTTTACTGCCGCCTCCGCGTTGCCCGCGTCTGCTTTATTTAATTCCACCAGTAGCGCCGCAGCTCGCGGCTTTGCTGCCAGTGTGTTCTTACCTACAAAGCCAATGCCCTTGCCGCTGCGCGCTTTGCGTACCTGCGTAAACAAGTTCGACAATTTACCCATCTAAAACAACTCCTTATCTTCTACGGGAAGTGATGGCCGTCTGGTACCGCCCGCGTTGATGTTTTTTTATGCGAGGCCGAATATTGTGTCTTATTATAGCACTTTTATTATGAGGTTTGTTTTCGTGCTTGTTCTTGCTCAGGTCAATGGAAAAATCTTTTTGCCGCGCCCACCCGGAGGAACAAAAGGGAGTTGCAGGCAGCTTTGCCGCTGCAGCGTTTGGTAAGTGGCTGAGTTTGTAGGCAGCTCTGCCGCCTACAAACTCAGCCACTTACCAAACGCTAGGGAGGGGTTTCCGAGTAAAAGGCTGCAGGCGCGTCAACTCAAGGATTGGCTTTTAATCTTCCACACCCCACCTTCCTGCACCAGGGTAATCTGATCTAGCGCGGAACTGCCATCTGCAAAGAAAAGAGTCATGCTGACTTGCGCGGATGAGTTTGTAATAGAAATAGCTCCAATATCACAGCCTTTTGTCCTGGCTTTACTTTGCTGTGTATAGGTAAAATCGGCCTCGCTCATCTGTGTGCTGCTCGACCATTGCTGATAGGCGCGGTGATAATCTGGAATTTGCAGCGCACTACAGTAGGCCTGAAGCGTTTGAGTGACGCCGTGTGAGGGTTGCGTTGTATTGATAACCCACCAGGTAGCGCCCCCTCCTATGAGCAACAGCCCGATCAGGATAATCCAGATAAGAGGGTGGATTCTCCGACGTTTGGGTTGGGGATAAGAAAGGGATTCGTCGTAATCTGTATACTCACTTATGAGTGCGCCAGATGTCGGAAAGGCAATCAAATCTCTTGAAAAAGCACCAGGCAGCGGCGCCCCGCATTTGCGACAAAACTTCACCGTTGCGGGATTTTTCCATTCACATTGAGTACATTTCATAATGTTCTCTTTTCTATGCTCCCATACCTCTGCCAGCTCAGCGTTTCCGAGACAGATTGCTGGCACCGAAGAAACTGGCCCTAAAAAGCGCCTGGACGGATAGCATAATAAATATTTATAAATATACAGCTTTCTTTACCAAAATTGCCATTAAAAGGATATTAAAAAAGTATAGAAAGAGAATTTAAAAGTTGTAGAACAGCATTTACCTATGCTGGCCAAAGATTGCTAATTTATTCTTGAGTTTTAATCAACATCTTTTCATTCTTCCTGCTCGTTGTGCGTAAAACAAAGCTCCTCGGTCTGGGAAGAGGAGAGGGCCAGGTTAAAAGACTATGCTAGCATTGTCTTTGCAACGTTTGTAGTGTAGAATAAATGCCTTGAGAGTGTTCCCCGGTTTCTGCGCTAACTTGTTTGCGGTCGCGTAGTGTTATCTGGACCGCGAGCGTTGGAGCGGCGGAAACGCGCAAAAGAACATCGTGGCCCTCAATCGCTCGTTTTTGTAGTCACTATTTATTAGCGTGTAACATAAGAAATCAGGAAGCGCAGAGGCCAATTTATTTTGTATCCCCAGACTCTTTGTGGCTTCCCGCAAGAGGACAATAATATATGTTGCAAGAAGTTGTTGATGAGTTTTTGACCTCGCTTTCTATTGAGGATACTGCCCCTGATGGCACCTCTGAGGGAGTGGTCAACCAGAACACTGTGGTTGCTTACCGCAATGACCTGACCCAGGCCAGCGCCTATCTTGTTCGCCAGGGAGTGCAGAACTGGCAGGGGGTCACGCGCGAACATATTGCTGCTTATCTATTAGAGATGCGCGAACACCAGGCCTATCGGCCTACGACCATTGCGCGCAAATTGGCTGCGCTCAAAGCTTTTTTCCGCTATCTACGTGCCTCTGGTCTGCTCGTCGCTGATCCACTGGAGAGCCTGGAGGCGCCGCGTATTCAGAAGGAGCCGCCGCACGCGCTGACACCTGAGCAGATCACCGGACTTTTCCAGCAGATCGCCATAGAGCAGCCAGGAGGGCGGCGTGATCTGGCTATGTTTCATTTACTCTACGCCACAGGTATGCGCGTCAGTGAACTGGTCTCGCTTGATTTGCCCGATCTGAATCTGACTCAGGCAACCGTCCTCTGTCCCGGTAGGCGCGGACGTAGCAAACGCGAGCGCACGCTCTCGCTCTCGGCAGTTGTGGTCGAGACCACGCGCTATTACCTGGAGAATGTGCGCCCCCAGTTGGTCTTGCGCCATCCTGACGAGCAGGCCTTATTTTTGAACCATCATGGCGAACGTCTCACGCGTCAGGGCTTCTGGCTGATCATCAAAGGCTATGCGCGCCGCGCCGGGATCACCGATATCACGCCGCATCGCTTGCGGCACTCCTTTGCCGTTCTGATGCTGCGCGAAGGCATGGAATTGCGTTCGGTGCAGGAAATGCTGGGCCACGCTCATATTTCGACCACGCAGGTCTATAGCCAGGTTGCGACCAGGCTATAAAGGGAGGGTGCTATGCCGCTCTATGATCAAGTTATGGAAGCCGTAGCGCTGGTTCGCGCGCGCACGCCGTTGCGGCCCGCGGTAGCGTTAATTCTGGGTTCTGGTCTGGGGGGTCTGGCGAACGAGATACTCGACGTGACTGCTATTGCCTATGAAGAGATACCCCATTTCGCGCGCTCGACGGTACCAGGGCATGTCGGGCGCTTGCTCCTGGGCACGCTTTCCGGTGTACCAGTGGTGGTGATGCAGGGTCGCTTTCATTTGTACGAGGGCTACGCGCCCCAGGTGCTGACCTTCCCGGTGCGCGTAATGAGCGCGCTGGGAGCGCATACGCTCTTGGTAAGTAACGCCGCTGGAGCCATCAATCCAACCTATCGGCCAGGTGATTTTATGTTGATTGCCGACCATCTTAACTTGCCTGGCCTGGCCGGGGCAAATCCCTTGCTGGGTCCCAACGACGAACGCCTTGGCCCACGCTTTCCGCCCCTGGCTAAAGCCTATGATGCCCATCTGCGCTACCTTGCTCGCGAGGTTGGCGGCGCCATCGCGGATCTGAAGTTGCACGAGGGTATTTACGCCATGGTCAGTGGTCCCAGTTTTGAGAGCAGCGCGGAACTGCGCTTCCTGCGCACAGCAGGCGCTGATGCCGTAGGTATGTCAACCGCGCCAGAGGTAGTGGTCGCGCGCCATATGGGCATGCGAGTGCTGGGTATCAGCTTGCTTACCAATATGGCGACCGGTGTGGAAGACGAAAACGTCAGTCACGAAGAGGTACTGAGTGTTGCCGATGAAGCCAGCCAGCGCTTTGGCGGGTTGATGCTGGGTATTTTGCGCGGCATGTAGCGTGCCAGGCTCATATGCTGGTTAGTATCCTCAAGCTGATCGTGATCAAGCAAGCGAATTGCTGCTCCCGCCTTCTTGAGGAATGGTCCATCAGCCAGCCGAAAAGCTCCGGTGACTTTGCACTCAGGGCAGGACGATGCAAAAGACTCATATACTTTTGCATCACCCTGGCGCTTAGGGGGACTTAGAACTCTGGGCGTCAGGCTTGTTCTGATTGCGTATGGTGACAGCGACCATGTACCAGTTATAGTGGATACCCTTCCAATCGGCCAGCACCGCGAGATAGTAGGTTCCGCTCTGCAGCGCTGTGGCAAGCGTGTAGGTCCAGCGGGTCTTGCCGCTGGTCGCGCAGGTCTGAGTTTGAATATTGGGTCCTGTAAAAGCGAGCGCGTCCTGAACCTCGCTGGGAAATGGCTGCTTGAACAGGGAGGGATTTTTGGGCAAGGCATAGTTGTTTGCGCTCAGACCTGCCGTCGTGGCCTGGAGATCGTTGGTCAACCAGAGGCGGCATACCACATCGGTGGCTGTGAGCGGCGTCTGATCCGCTTTATTCACGATCTGCGCCGCAAACTGATAGCTTGTTGTGCCGTCAGCAATGGCCGCGCTGGTGTAATCAGTCGAGGCGATGGCGGGCTGGCCGATGAAGATATTTTCCGGTGCCTGTGTCTGCGCGGAAGCAGGACTGCGCCTGGTGAGCGTTGGCGCGCTGCTGCCAGGCGCGTCGAGGTTGGCGCTTGAGCCGCGCAAGAGATGACTCGCAAAACCGCCAAAAGCGAAGCCTGTGAGCAGGCCCGCGAGCGAAAAACAGAGGAGTGTGTAAAAGGTGGTTGCACTGAGGCGCGCGCGCGCCGCTCCGAACTGGCTACCTCCAGGTTGTGTCTGCATATGATTCTTTCTTCCTCCCAGGACACTTCTTTAACCACTTTGGCCCGAATCTGTTATGCTCTGTGTTTAGATTATAGATGAGTTATGTCTGATTTTGTAAAATCAGGCATAACTCATCTATTACCTGTGCCCCAAGCGTACACGGTCAGAGGACTGTCGATCCTCTGCACTCCTGACGCTTTTCTAGCCTGATTGCCACGAGTATACCAGGAAAGGATCATTCTGAACAGTCTCAATTTTGGGGCAAGCAGGGTCTGGTGAATTTCCGCAGGAACTCCAGGTTCCGCGAACTCCTCGCGGGGAGGGAGGTTTTTAGAGCTTGCTGCGTGGCGCGCACAGTCAGCAAAGACTCTCAAGGGGCTTAAGCAATTACCTGAATCTGCCGGGCGCTCCAGTTAAAATGTATGCCTTTCCAGTCAACCAGAACGTAAAGGTAGTAGCTTCCAGGTTGCACGCTGTTTGCCAGAGTATATGTCCAGGTCGTGGGTCCGTTGGCGCTACAAAACTGCACCTGTGTACTGGGAGTAACATAGGCCAGTGAACTGCCTACCTCTTGAGGAAATGACTGGGTGAGATTGCCAACATTTCTGAGTAGCGCGTAATTATTAGCTTTCATTGCACTATTTGTTTGATCCAGGCTTTGTGTGAGCCAGAGGCGACAGGTGATATCGGTTGCACTTACTGGTTTACGTGAATTTTTATAGACTGGTTGTGCTGAAAATGTATAGTTGGTTGTGCCATTATTTACTTCTGAGATGGTATATTTTGTAACGTCAGGCAGATCGAGCGGGACATTATCAGCTATAGCTGTTGGAGGCACTGTAGCAGTGGCAGGCGCTCTTGTAGAGATAACTGTTTTAGTGATATTCTTTGCGGTTTGAGTTGGCGCAGGGTGAATTCCAGTCAGGCCTCCCACGGCAAAGCCGATGACCAGGCCGGCCAACGAAAAAATGATGAGCATGCGGGTGAGCAATTTGCGCGTGCCTGCTGATATCCCACTGGGGTCTTGCCCAGACCATGTTTGCATACCTGACGATCCTTCTTCTTGCGTACTTATGATTTATCTTCCTCACTATAACACAAGCACACGGTACGCTCTTTCCATTACTCTGTATATAGCCTTATTTGGTTATATCGATCCAACCAGGTGAAGGAAAAAGCCTTTTCTTCTGTAGGGGCAGAGATACCGTACAGGCATGCCGCCAGCCTTTTGTGCAGAAACCCCACCCAGATTTTAAGGTAAGTGGCTGAGTTTGTCAGCGGCAGAGCCGCCGACAAACTCAGCCACTTACCGAACGATGCAGCGGCAAAGCCGCCAGATAAGGTATCTTTGTCCCACAGTTTCTTGATCCAGAACAGTTGCTGAATTGCTCTTGTAATACCATGTCATTGCTTATCTGAGTCTTGCTATGCGGAAATGCTTAAATAACAGGTTAAGCATTTTGCCAAAATGAAAGGTTGCAGATCTTACATGAATATACTTAACCTGTTATTTAAGTATAAGAGAGAAGAGAGGCAGTGTCAAGAGTATGCCTCTCTGCAGACCATTATGTTCGGTCCTGGCTCCAGGATGCGCGGGCGTGCGGGACATTTCAGGTGTCAAGATGAGTGGCGGAGAGAAGGGAGGCCAGGGCATTGAGTAGCGAGGACCAGCCATTTGCAAGCAGTATGTGTTGCTCTGTAGTGCTCAATCCAGTGTGGGTCAGGACGATTTCCGTCAGCGGGCCCTGGTCGAGAAAGTCCACAGTGATGATGGTTTCTCTGCTATCCGCGCTTTCTCTTAACCAGGTAAAGACCAATTTTTCGGGCGGAGCGACCTGCAAGTAGGTGCCGACAATGTAACTGCCATCCTCTGCCTCGAAACGGAAGGAGCCGCCAACACACGCTTCGAGTGAGCGTACAGTCAAGCTCATGCCCGCGGGTCTCAACCAGCGCTCCAACGCCACGGGAGAGATCCAGGCGCGGAACACCCGTGGGCGCGTGGCCGTGAATGTGCGGCGTAGCACGAGGGTTGTGCTATTATGAGATGCTGGAGGGATCATCAGTGTTTTGCTCCTCTTCCGCTGTGGCTAGCAAATAAGTTTGAAGTTCGTCGAATTGTGCTTCCCAGAACTGCCGGTAGTGTTCAAGCCAGTCAGCAGCCTCGCGCATAGGACGCGCAGCCAGGCGGAAGCGATGCGTGCGCCCGTCCTTGCGGTGCAAGATCAGATCAGCATGTTCCAACACTCGTAAGTGTTTAGAGATCGCTGGCACGGAGATCGAGAAGGGCTGCGCCAGTTCTGTGCCCGAAGCCTCACCCTGCGCCAGGCGCTCTAAGATGGCACGGCGCGTGGGATCGGCGAGTGCCATAAATACAGTTGTCAGTCTTTCTGCTGAATCATTAACCATAGAGTAAAGTATACGGAGGCCGTCAGACGTTGTCAAGAGTTTGTGTTCCTGTCTCCAGGGTTTCTCACAAGTCCTTTCCCCCGCCCGCCCACCACCCATCTTTCCACACTCCCTGGACCCTCCAAGGGAAACGTTTACAAGAGCGCCAGACGACTTGTGAGAAACCCTGTTCCTGTCTCAAGGCGGATGGGTGGGGCAAAAGACTCACCATATCAGGCGCAGCCAGTACAGCCCATGCGTCCCACACGCCACGAGATGTCGCCCATCAGGATGAAACGCGCAGCCATACAGCGCGCCATCGGCAGGAAAGGTCAGGAGACACAGGCCACTGGCGGCATCCCACAGCTTGAGTGTGTGATCGGAGGAGGCAGAGACGATCAGGCGTCCATCGGCACTCAGTGCGCAGCCATTCACCGAGTTGGCATGGCCACGCAGAGTCTGACGCTCGGCACCGCTAACGGCATCCCACAGTTTAAGCGTGCCATCCTGGGAGGCGGAGACGATCAGGTGTCCATCGGTGCTCAGTGCGCAGCCAGTCACCCCGGCGAGATGGCCGCGCAGGGTGTGGCGCTCGGCACCGCTAACGACATTCCACAGCTTGAGCGTACCATCCTGGGAGGTGGAGACGATCAGATGTCCATCGGCGCTCAGCACGCAACCGGTCACCCAGGAGCAAGGGCAGCGCAGGGCGTGACGCTCGGCTCCGTTGGCCTCGTCCCACAGCTTGAGGGTCTGATCCCAGGAGGCAGAGATGATCAGGCGTCCATCGGCACTCAGTGCGCAGCCAGTTCCAAAGGAGGGATGATCGCGCAGTGCGAGGCGCTCGGCACCGCTGGCAACATCCCACAACTTGAGCGTGCCATCCCAGGAGGCGGAGATAATCAGGCGTCCATCGGCACTCAGTGCGCAGCCATTCACCTCGGAGGAGTAGCCGTGCAGGGTGAGAAGCTCGGCACCGCTGGCAGCGTCCCACAGCTTGAGCGTGCCATCCCAGGAGGCGGAAACGATCAGGCGTCCATCGGCGCTCAGTGCGCAGCCAGTCACCGAGGAGCAGTGACCAGGCAGGGTGAGAAGCTCGGCTCCAGTGCTGGCATCCCACAGCTTGAGCGTGTGGTCAGAGGAGGCGGAGACGACCAGGCGTCCATCGGCACTCAAGGCGCAACCATACACTGTGAAGGAATGGCCGCGTAGAGTGTGACGCTCGGCTCCAGTGGCAGCGTCCCACAGCTTGAGCGTCTTGTCATATGATGAGGAGACGATCAGGCTGCCATCGGCGCTCAAGGCGCAACCGGTCACTCCGGAGGAATGGCCGCGCAGAGTGAGGCGCTCGGCTCCAGTGGCGGTGTCCCACAGCTTGAGCGTGCCATCCCAGGAGGCGGAGACAACCAGGCGTCCATCGGCGCTCAAGGCGCAGTCAGTCACTATGGCGGAATGGCCGCGCAGGGTGAGAAGCTCAGTTCCAGTGGCGGCGTCCCACAGCTTGAGCGTCTTGTCATAGGATGAGGAGACGATCAGGTTACCATCGGCACTCAAGGCGCAACCGGTCACCCTGGAGGAATGGCCACGCAAAGTGTGGCGCTCGGCTCCAGTGGCGGCGTTCCACAGCTTGAGCGTGCCATCCCAGGAGGCGGAGACGATCAGGCGTCTATCGGTGCTCAGCGCGCAGCCCCGCGCCGTGTCTGAGTAGTTGCGCAAGGTGAGACGCTGAGCTGCGAGAACCTCGTCCCACAGCTTGAGCGTGCCATCCTGGGAGGCGGAGGCGATCAGGCGTCCATCAGCACTCAGGGCGCAGCCAGTCACTGTGAAGGAATGTCCGCGCAGGGTCTGACGCTCGACTCCGCTGGCGGCGTCCCACAGTTTAAGCGTGTGATCGGAGGAGGCGGAGACGATCAGGCGTCCATCAGCGCTCAAGGCGCAATCAGTTACCGCAGAGGAATGGCCGCGCAGAGTGTGACGCTCGACCCCGCTGGCGGCATCCCACAGCTTGAGCGTGCCATCCTGGGAGGAAGAGACGACCAGGCGTCCATCGGCACTCAGTGCGCAGCCGGTGACTATGGCGGCATGGCCGCGCAGGGTGTGACGCTCGGCCCCAGTGGCGGCATCCCACAGCTTGAGCGTGTGATCCTGGGAGGCGGAGGCTACCAGGCGTCCATCGGCGCTCAAGGCGCAGCCAATCACTGAGGAGGAGTGGCCACGCAGGGTGTGGCGCTCGGCTCCAGTGGTGGCATCCCACAGCTTGAGCGTGTGATCGGAGCAGGCGGAGGCTACCAGGCGTCCATCGGCGCTCAAGGCGCAGCTAGTCACCCCGGCGGAGTGACCGCGCAAGGTGAGACGCTCGGCCCCAGTAGCGGCGTTCCACAGCTTGAGCGTGCCATCCTGGGAGGCGGAGGCTACCAGGCGTCCATCGGCGCTCAAGGCGCAATCAGTCACCGCAGAGGAGTGACCGCGCAAGGTGAGACGCTCGGCTCCAAGATCCTTGTTCCACAGCTTGAGCGTGCCATCCTGGGAGGAGGAGACGACCAGGCGTCCATCGGCGCTCAGTGCGCAACTGGTGACTATGGCGGCATGGCCGACCAGGGTGCGCAGTAGGGCGCGTGAGGCTCCTTCGGGCAGAGGATACCAGGCAGTGAGATGCGGGCGCGGCAGATCATGTTCAAGCAGTGGGGCCTGCCGCACAAAAGGCTCGTGCGGTCCCAGATAGCTCAGCAGCACACTACCGATTTCGGCTAACGTACTCAACTGGCGTAATTGATGGCTCAGACGTACCAGGTGGTGATGTAGGGAGGCAAAACGCGCAGCGTCAGGTTGCGGAATGTGAGTGGCTGAGGCCATGCTGGCCATTTTGAGATCAGCTTCCAGCGCGGAGACGCCCTGGAAGAGCACCTTGTTTGCCAGGTAGCCCAGGTCGGTCAGGGTCTTTGCCAGTTCTTCCCAGCGTTCGGCCTGGCACAGATGGAAGACAAGGTGTTGCCAGAGATAGGTGTTAGCGGGGGCAACCTCCGCCCAGCGCTGGATACCCAGTCCCTGGCGTACCGCGTCCAGAAACTGTCCCTGCCACAGGGGCAGGCTTGTCCCTGCCCGCTCGATCAGAAACTGCCGGGTTACGTCGTGCAGACGGATTGTGCCTGTCTGCAGGTCACAATTCACGACCAGCGCGAGGCCCGCCAGTTGCATGCACAGATCATCCGTCTCCCACGCTTTCAAGCCAGCCGTGGCCTGCCAGAAAAGGCGCAGGGCCGCGATAGGAATATCGGTATCCTCCGGGAAGATGGCCAGTTCCCCGTAGCGCTCTACGGGCTGATAAGAGGCAGCCATCACGGCTTGCAACTGGCGAAAACTGGCGCGTAGGCTGCTCTCCACCGTTTCACGAAAGCCAGTCGCGACCTCGGCCCCAATAGAAATGCCGCGCTGGCCCTGGTAGGTTTGCCAGATCACCTCCAACGCCTCGGGCAAGGGACGGCCATAGCGCAGTTGAGTGGCCAGCAGGCCGCGCGCCACGCTCAGCAGCAGGGGCCAGCAGCCCAGGTGCATAACAAGCTGTGCCAGAGGAAGCCAGGTGGAGTCCTGGCTGCCCTCAATGGCCAATCCCTGCGTCAGCACCGCGATGGCCTCCTGCTCGGACATGGCGTCCACTACCATGCGTTGCGCGCTTTGGGGCAATACGTGATCGTTGCGCGTCGTCACCAGACGGCGCGAGCGTGGTCCACCCTCCAGCAAGGGTGTGAGATGCGCGGCCTGCCAGACATCATCGATAACCAGCAGACATGTCTTGGCAGCCAGGACCCTTTGCCAGCGTATACGGGCTTCCTCTAAAGTTCCGGCCTCCGTGGCTTGATCTCCCAGGACCGGCAGGAGGCGATTGAAGAGGGTCAGCGAGCCGGGTGGTTGCTCGCCCAGTTCAATCCAGAAGATGCCATCGGGAAAGGCAGCTCGCACTTCCGGGTCATGAACCAGCACAAGGGCCAGTGTCGTTTTTCCAAAGCCGCCCGCGCCATGCAGGGCGGTCGTAATCGCGGTCGGGTGGGCTGTATCTGGATGGAGCAGGGAGCGCTTGAGACGCTCAAAGACCTGGGGACGAGCTACATAGTCGGCGTCGAGTGTACGCGCCTGGAAGTCGGGAGCGGAACTTGCCATGGTGGCGGGAACGGATGTGGAGGCGCATGGATTGCTCAGGGCCGCGTGCAGTTGCAGGAGTTGCGCCAGGCGCTGACAGATGTGCTGGTACGCCTCATCCCGATCGGGCCACAGTGAGATGGGCCGCTCATCGTCGGGTAAGACCTCGAGGGCCGCGTAGGGCGTTTCTCTCCAGGCAAATGGGCGAGCCAGGATAGGAATAACTGGCACCTGGCGGCTGGTCCGTTCCTCCAGGGCAGCTTGCATGGCCTGGTAGCTGGTATCGGTCGCGATAAGATAGGCGCTACTGAGCAGGAAGATCAGATCAGCCTGGCACAGATGGCGTTGCATGACTTCCTCAGCCGCATCTCCCGCGCTGACCTCCAGCCAGACAATTTTTTGTTGGCGTACCCAGATATACAGGTGGCTCTGGAGTTCGCGGAAAAAGCGGGCATCCTTTATTGCATAGAGGCAGAGCAGCTTTTTAGGAGGCGCGGGGATATCAGGCAGAGCACTACACTGTGGAATGCTTTCATCTCTACTCATACTGACCCTCTCTACCCCCTCTACCCTCTCTGTTTGATCTATCCTCCAGTATACTGCACTATTGCTCTGAGGGCAACTACCAGCTTGCACTCTCTCAGCGGGAGAAAGACAAAAAAAGGTGGCCGAATGCAGTTATGAGTATACACTTCTCAGAGAGGAGCAAATAAACCAGGCCCTTCTCGTTTGCGCAGGTTAGTACATGCAGGGGGTTTGAGGAATTGGTAACAGGCGTGGCATGCTGTTTGGCCCTGGCTGGGAGCCAGTCCCTGGCAGATGGAGAAGCTGGCTTGTATCGACAAGAATATTTTCACCTTTGAAGGAGAGTGGGAACCGATCCATGTTTCTGGGAGCCGGGCCGTCCAGGTACTCTCCATCGCAATGAAAATGCGCTCCATGCGAGGGACATTTGCAGCTAAGACAGTCATTGCGGAAAGCTACCTTCGCTGCCAGATGCGTACAGCGTTGATAGAGTGCCAGCCAGGACGAGCCATCGCTGTCGCGTGTAAACCATTCGTCGGCCAACTGCTTTTCAAGCGCGTTGCCTGTCAAAAGATAGGGCGTATCTCTGGCGAGGTGAATGATAAACGCTCTGGCAGATTCCTGATAAAAGACCCCGGCGCGATTGAGCGTAAACGTCTCAGGCGTGGCCGCTGGAAAGGACGCTTTAGGACCAAGATCCAGCGTGCTACCAAATTGTCCTGCCAGACTTGGATAGAGCATATAGAGCGCGCCTGCCCCGCCGATTACAATGGACACGCCACCAACCACAAATATCGATCTGCGCAGAAAATGGCGCCGAGCGAGGCCCTGCCTGGCGCTTTTCGCTACCTCATTGCCAGCCAGAGATGCCTCTGGCTGAGGTGGAACTGCCGGTTTGTTGTTATTCTCATCATCGGGAATATTCGTCATACTCCCTCCATTCTCAAAATAGATATATTGCCAGGGAAGCGTGTTGCTAGCTACAACAAGATTATAAGCGTTCTCTACAGATACATGCCATATTCTTGTCTTTGTAGAAGCTATTTCAGCGCATGAGTATAGGAAGAGACCCTGCACCCTTCTCAAATGCGTGGAGGGAAATATTTACACGGGAGCTATGATACGCGATACGCTGGGCGTTTCGAGAAAGCGCGCAAGGTCGCTGACTTCGGCTGCCACGCCTGCGGACACTGCCGGCGCGAGAGGGGCAAACGGTTCTATCTGCACTTCCAACTGCTGCTTCTGTCGCGTGCTCTTCCACGTTCCTACGGCCTGACCATCCGCCAGCAGCGTCGGGTGCAGTAATCCGCCCCCGGCATTAATCCGCTTTGCATTCTGGGGCGACACAATCAGGTCTCGCTTCTGGTAGCCCAGCAAGTAGGTATCAAAGCTCGGTAGGAGGTACACCAGTGGCGTTGAAGCTGGCGGTTCATTCAGCCGGGCGGTGTCTGTCTTGAGCATCCAGGCGGGAGAACCCGCGACCTCTACCTCCAGGAGTTGCTCGGCCAGGTGTTGCCAGGCGCTGCGCGTTTGACTCATCGGCATGCCTGACCAGCTGACCTGGTCCTGCGGTGTCGCGGGACCATAGGCGCCCAGGTAGCGGCGTGTCAGTTCGGCATGGGCCGCGACTTCCGTCAGCGGGTGGTTGCTGTTTTCTTGCTGCACCCAATCGTTCAGCAGCACATAGGTTGGCTCACTACCCTGGTCAGGCCCAAAGCAAATCACCCCCTCCAGGGCGGCGCGGCTCAGCAGATGGGGCCTGGCCTGACCGACCAACTGGAGACCGTGAGATGCCAACTGCTCAACGAGTTCGTCACGGGTCAGGGGTCCCTGGCTGGCGAGCACCTGGCGAATGAGCTGGATGCCTCGCGTACAGGTGTCCTCGTCGAGACCCAGTTGCGCGCGCCGGCGCTGACTAAGAGCCACACATACCGGGCCGAGCAGCGGTAGAAGCCAACTGAGATCTTCAGTCGCCAGCAGATGCAGGGTTCCACGCGGTCCCCACGTACGCACGACTGAGCGCTCCTGTATACGCGCATACTCAACATCAGCCGCGAGCAGTTCAGCACTGCGCACGCGGACTGCCAGGGTGGCAGCGCGAGGGTCCTGGGCCTGAAACCCACCGAGTTCCTTGACCAACTGAGCCACAGAAGTCCTGGGAGCCGGGTGCGCTTGTGCCAACCTCTGCGCGTGCAGGCGTAGCAGGCGCAGTTGATCGTTCGTCAGGGAAATGGTCATCTTTCCTCCCATGGCCTTCACTTATCTTCTCCGCTCCACTGTAGCACAAACAGCGCTCAAAAGCATTCAGCTTAGCAGGGACCGCCATTCTAAGATAGTCTCCACAAACCTCTGGAAAAAGGGCTTTGCCTACGGTGGAAGGAGAGCATAAACCGCGTTTCCTCCTGCCGAAAAGCCAGGGATGGAAGAGCAAACTAGGAGAAGTTTTTTGCTGTTCCGTATGTTATGCTAGTTTCAGTAGCCTCAAGCGGATCGCGATCAAGCAAGCGGCAAACAGTTCCCGCCTTGAGGAAGGATATAGCAAAAAGCTGACGAGGAGATAACCGCACCTCCACTGTGGCACGTGTGTCCCGCTGCTTTGCCGAAGTATGATAACTTTGTCATAGCAAGTCACGCGGCCAGTGGAGCCTGTTCCCGCATGTGTCTTCACGCGGGAGAAGAGTCTACAAGAGGAGTGAGTATGAGCATTGCATTTCCAGGTGAGTCCCCTGAGTACCGGGCGGCGCGCGCTCAGCTGTTAGAGCGTGAGATCGAGCTGCGGCGCGCGACCGAGGTAGTGGCCGAGGCCCGCCGCGCTTTGCCACCTGGCGGGATCGTCTCGCAAGATTACGTCTTTCAGCAGGCAGGACCTGATGGCACCCCGAGCAGCGTCAGGTTCTCGGAACTGTTCGCGGGAGGCCATGACACCCTCGCGGTCTACAACTTTATGTTTCCACGCGCGCTTGATGAAGATCTGCCATGCCCGCATTGCACTTCGATGCTCGACGCCCTGGACGGATCTGCCCAACACATCGCTCGCCGCCTCACTTTCGTGATCGTCGCTAAAGCCCCATTACCTCGTATCCTGGCCCACGCGCAACAGCGCGGCTGGCGGGGACTGCGCTTGTTGTCCTCAGAAAACACCACCTACAACCGCGACTACTTCGGCGAGGACGCGCAGGGAGCGCAAATGCCCATGCTCAACGTCTTCAAGCGTGAGGGTAACGTGATCCGCCACTTCTGGGGCTCCGAACTTCTTGAAGCGCCGACCGAACCCGGCCAGGACACGCGCCACACCGATACCATCGACCCCCAGTGGAATCTCTTCGATTTCACACCCCAGGGGCGCGGTACTGACTGGTATCCAGAGCTGAGCTATTCCTGAAGATCATCGTCCAGCCCTGAGATGCGCAAGGTTTAGACGAAAATACTGGCTTGCTCAGCCCCGCCCGCACGACGCTTTGCCCTCTGAGAGCGTTTCGTCTCAAGCTAAATGATAGCTGTATTCCCGAACTCGGCGAAACCCATCTTCCAGAGTGTGTACGAGCTTTTGCGTGCCGACGATCCAGATCACCGCGCCTGCGCCGGAGGCAGCCGGACCCAACTGGCTGCCGACTGCTGAGGCTATTAAGACCTCTCCTTGCTCGGTGATGGCATGCACGCTTCCTACCAGGACATCAGGGCTGGCTCCCAGCCTGCGCATCTCGTCTCGCTGCGTGACTCGATCAAGCGTATGCAACTGCGCGCACGGATTGGAAGCGCGTGGGATGTTCGATATCCTCTGTCAGCCCAATCATCTCAAGCGTACGCGAGGGTGAGTTATAGACCTCTGCTCCTGATGGAATCAGGTCAAGCGCGTGCTTTCTCGCCTCCTTACCATTTTCAAAGACAACGGCCCGCAGACCACGCGCCTCTAGCGCCTGAACCGTCTTCGCGATCTGTTCGTCTGATGCCAGTTGCGTGAATTCTGAAGCGATAGAAAAGTAGCCATTGAATGGATCTCCACCTTCTTTGCTCGTTTTAACTCTTTGGAATGGGCAAACGTTCCAGACCAAAGAAGGGGGCCAGTGGGATTAGATCAAAGTCGAGCAGGTGCAATTGCGCGAAAGATAGTGTGGCAAGTGTGTCTCGCGCCGCTTCTATACTTGCGCTTTCTATCATCAAGACCACTCTGTTTGGTTCATTTGCGCGGGTGTAGAATTCGCGGACCACGCCTTGCTTGTAGAGTTCCCAGACGGCTTGAATTTCTGCTGGCGCGTGCTGGAGCATTTCCTCGCGCGCGCCGCCTTCAATTGGTTTGGGCAGGACTAAGACCTTCATAGAACAAAACCTCTCATTTCTTTCTCTGCCTGCTCTTTACAAGCAGGCAACGTATGTTTTTGTCGCTTTTCAATGGCGGGAGAAGCATGCTTGCGATCCTCGCCAGATTGATACTCACATAGAAAGAGGGTTGAGCGGGCAGGTTTGTGACAACGTGAACGGCTTGCCTCGCAGACGATAATGTTTTGATCCCTTGACAAGCTCAGTTTTTTGCTGTATCATTCCATCAATGTATCAATATTATGATACATTGATGGATAAGGATAAGAACGTGTCAATCTGGTTACAGGTCAATATCCATAGCGGCGTCCCTATCTATGTGCAGTTGATAGAACAGATTCAGCATGCCCTGGAAGTCGGCACACTCTTGCCTGGGGATACATTGCCATCGGTGCGTGAATTGGCGAGCGAGTTATCGGTTGCCCCTAATACTATCGTCAAGGCCTACAACGAGCTTCAGCGGATGGGCTTCATTGAAAGTCGAGCTGGCAAAGGGACTGTGGTACTTGGCGAGGCCAGAGAGAGCATTCGGGTGCAGCAGCAAGAGGCTCTAATAGAGCGTCTGCGCGCAGTGATACATGATGCTAGTAAACTAGGAGTTAGCGTAGAAGAGTTGCAGGCCCATTTTGAGCAAGCCGTCCAGCAGTTCTTTCCTGAATTGCAGCGGAAAGGAGACAAGCTATGAATGAGCATGCGTTAGGCACGCAGAGTGAGAATGCTCGGTCTCAGACGCTCTCTAGCGCGACAGCCATTGAGATCGCCAGCCTGACCGTCACCTATGGGACGCATCCGGTCCTTAATGGACTGAACCTGGAGGTTCCTGCTGGTTCGATCTTCGGATTTTTAGGAGCCAATGGGTCCGGCAAAACGACTACTATCAAGACGCTACTTGGGTTCCGACCATCTGACAGCGGCAGCGCGCGAGTGCTGGGCTATGATGTGGCCAGCCAGCAGAGGGAGATACACATGCGTGTCGGCTATGTTAGCGAGAAGAATAGCCTCTACGACTTCTTAAGCGTCTCCCAGTTGTGTAACCTCTCTCGTGAGATGCAGCGGCACTGGAACCAGGGTATGGTTGATCAATACATCCATCTTTTTGAGTTGCCCTTGCACAAACGGGTCAAGCACTTCTCCAGGGGCATGAAATCACAGCTTGCTCTTTGCCTGGCGCTGGGCAACGATCCCGACCTGTTGATCCTGGATGAGCCGACGACGGGTCTGGACCCGCTCGCGCGTCAGGTGTTCCTGACGACCCTTGTTGGGGAGGTGGCAGCTGCGGGCAAGACGATCTTTTTCTCCTCGCATATTCTTTCAGAGATTGAGGCTATTGCTGACCAGGTGGCTGTCCTTCACGCTGGCAGCATTGTGCTGTGCGACGAGCTTGACCATCTTCGTGAAATGCAGAAGATGCTGCGCCTGATCTATAGTGAACAACCACCAGCAGAGGAGATGACGGCTCTGCGCCACCTGCCTGGCGTACGCAAGCTTGAACAGGAAGGACGTATGGTGCGCCTGCATCTCGCCGGAGATGTCCATGAGCTTACCCGGACCATTCAGGCTCGCCCTTATCCTCTGCGTGATCTTGAGGTGGTCCCGGTTGGCCTCGAAGATCTTTTGCTTGAATATATGCGAGGAGATGGAGCATGAAAATGAAAGAGTTGCTGGCAGCACGTTGGAAACTGCTCATCTTCGCCTTGCTGGCCTTCCTGGGAGTAGCTGGGAATATTCCAGGTTATGCGCTTGACAGGACCGTGGTAGCGAATGGCAGTGTTCCTGCCGTGTTCCAGAATATGGTGCAAGGGCTTTTCATGACGAACTTTAATGCATTTGTCTGGGAGCACTGGTTCGCGACGAATGGGCCGCTCGTTCTAGGGACCTTCGCGGCTATCCTGGGCGGCGGGCTGATTGCCAGTGAGGTGAGTAGTGGTACCATCTTCTTTCTGCTCATTAAACCGGTTAGCCGCGAACGTATTCTGCTTACAAAATATGGGGTGAGCACGGGCTTGCTACTGGCTGTGAGTATCATGAGTAGTATAGTCGTTGCTCTGGTCTGTAGCGCTTTAGGCTATCCACAGGATCTGCTGCATCTGCTCGTCGCAACGGGGCTTCTCTGGCTGGCGGCATTATTCCCATTAGGACTCTCACTCTTCTTCTCTATCATCTTGCCCGACAGCGTGCGCCCGGTGATCTTCTCGCTGCTCATAACGCTCGCTCTCGCGCTGTTACCCGCGCTCCTGCCTGCTGGTCTGAATTGGAGCCTCTGGCACTACTGGTGTAGTCTGGATGCCTATCTGACAGGCAGCTTTCCACTCAAAGAGTATCTCGTCTGTCTCGTCACGGCATTGCTACCCTTGCTCGCGGCCCTCGTCGCGTTTGCTAAGAAAGCTTATTAAAGCAATCTAGTTTGAGTTAAAGAAGTCTGGTCGAGGTGATGACCTGCTGAAAGCGAGCAACATCACTTCGAGCTTGCAAAAACAAGGAGTTATACTATGAACATCTCGTCGTCTACTCATCCTGTTGTTTCTGCTCCTGGGAGCCTGCGCTCGTTCATGCAGCGCTACCCGCTGATCTGCTACTTTGTGATGGCCTATGGTTTTAGCTGGCTGGCATGGTTACCCTATGTGTTTTCTCAGAGTGGGCTAGGTTTGCTGCCTGTTACCCTTTCCCAGGCGGCTGTGCTTCCCGGAGCATATCTGGGTCCACTCTTGTCAGGATTTTTGATGACGGCAGCCGTAGAAGGCAGGCCAGGCGTCCAGCGCCTGCTGCGTCGCATCATCCTCTGGCGGGTCGGCTGGCAATGGTATCTGTTCGCCCTGCTTGGGGTCCCTGCCATCCTCATCCTGAGTTTCTTTACACGGCCAGGATCTGTGGCGGCTCTCCACTTCTCTGCTTTTCCTCAACTCGCTTTGTTCTTCCCGCTTCTGCTGATCGTGGAAATCCTCACCAGCGGACTGGCAGAGGAACCCGGCTGGCGTGGCTTTGCGCTGCCTCGCCTGCAAGAGCGCTATGGTCCACTGCTGGGAAGCCTCATGCTTGGACTCCTGTGGGGAGGTTGGCATCTGCCTCTCTTCCTGACGAACTGGGCAGTGAATTCTGGTGGACTGGCGATCGGTGAGTTTCTCCTTTCAACGATACTGATCGCTATCGTGATCACCTGGGTCTTCAACCATACGCGAGGAAGTCTGCTCATAGCAATTCTGCTGCATGCAACTCTGGATGCCTTCAGCAGTGCGGTCGCTGCAAGCGGTCTCTTTACGCTGCAATGGTTCCAGAGGAATGCCATAGCGGATTTACTTATCGGTGTTGGAGTTGCGGTACTGGTGCTGATCGCGCTGACACGTGGTCGCCTGGGCTACGGGCGAGCATCCTCCTCTTCTGCCACAATAGCCGGCCAGTATGATGAGCATGCTTAATTGGTAGAACTCTTGTGCTATCTTGCTGTCGTCTGCTGACTATCGACCTGATTTTTAGAGGAAGGGCAGACCTTCCCTTCCTCTGCTGCGCTGGAGAGCCTGCAAAATACAAGCACATCGCATGTTGAAAGGATTCTAACATATGAGCATACTACCGCCCGTTGTTTCTCAGGCAGCGCCAAAGTCTGGAGTCCTCGTAGCCTTACTGAGGCGTTATCCGCTGTTCTCTTACTTTTTCATCGCCTATCTCTTGAGCTGGCTTGGCTGGCTGCCCCTGGTCCTTTCTCAAGATGGTCTGCGACTCCTGCCTTTTCATCTGCCTGGCCCGCCTAACGCTAATGTTGGCATACTGGGGGGCGCTTTCGGACCCATCGGATCAGGTTTTCTTTGCACAGCGATCATGTCGGGCAAAGCTGGCCTGCGCCAATTGTTGCGTCGTTTCATCCTCTGGCGGGTCGGTGTCCAGTGGTATGTGTTTGCCATCCTTGGTTTTCCCACCCTCCTTTTGTTGGGCATATTCGTCACCGTCCCCGGTGCTCTGGCTGCGTTTCGTCTCTCTATGCTTCCCCTCACTCTCTTACTCTATGTGGGGCTTCTCATCGTGGGAATGTTCATCAGTCCTCTCGCCGAGGAACCGGGATGGCGCGGCTTTGCCCTGCCACGTCTGCAAGAGCGCTACGGACCCTTTATGGGCAGCATCATCCTTGGGCTGTTCTGGGGCTGCTGGCACTTTCCCTTATTCCTGGTGCCAGGCTATAATGGAGTTGGAACCGGCTTCCTCGGCGTCGGCATTCCTTTTGGAGAATTCCTGGTGGGCATCATTGCAGTTACAATTCTCATGACCTGGGCTTTCAACCATACCAGGGGAAGTTTGCTTATTGCGCTGCTGATCCACTCGGCCATTGACTCATTCCCCAGGCCTCTCCTCTTTCCGCCCAACTATAGCGACGGTCTTGCTTCTTCGCTCACCCTGCTCGGCTTTGCCGCCCTGGCTGTGGTGATCCTCATCGTCACCCGAGGAAAGCTGGGCTATCGAGGAAACGTTTCCGAGTGATACATTGGCAACAGATGCTATGCTTATTTTAGTATTCCCAGGTTTCATGTCCCAGGGGCTCCCTATTGAGTTCTTCGCGGTAGTGCTGCCACAGGGGCATGAAGCGGTTCATATATGCCATAAACCTTTCATTGTGGTGGCGTTCGAGCAGGTGGACCAGTTCATGGACGATGATATACTCCAGGCAATGAACTGGTTTTTTGCTCAGTTCGAGGTTGAGCCAGATGCGTCGGGCCTTGATGGTGCAGGTACCCCATTTCGTTTTCATCTGCTTTACGCTCCATTCCGCGACCTGTACACCGATGATGGCTTCCCATTTCGCGAGCAGGGGCGCTATCTCTTCTTTGAGGCGGCGGCGGTACCAGGTGAGCAGGACGCGCTCGCGCTCGGCGCTGTCGCTGCCGGGACGCACAAAGAGGTCCAGCGTTTTGTTGTTGCGTATGGCCGCTGTTGGTGTGCCTGCGCGGTACACGACGTTGAGCAGGTAACGCCTGCCTTGATAGTAATGGCTCTCGCCTGAAACAAACTCGCGCGCGGATTGGCGCTCCTGTTGCTCGAATCTGGCTTGTTGACGTTTGATCCAGGCCAATCTGGAGATGGTGAAGAGGCGGACTGCCTCGTCGTTGACGCGCAGGGGCGCGGCTACCCGGATACGACCGGCTGGCGGATACACGCCAAGGTGAAGGTTTTTGATGTCCTTACGCACGATATCAACAATAAGACCGTCAACGGTGATCTGGTGTTTCTCAGTACTCATCCTGGTTCTTTACTATTTCAAAAATGTGTCGCGCCAGGTCGTTGTCTTTCAACACATCCTCAATTCCATAGAGAATGGCCTTTTCCTTGACCATGTTGCCACGCCAGTTATCTTTTTTGACCTTTCGTATTGTAGCATCTACGGCGAGAGCGCGCTTCTCGTCGTCTCCCAGGTTAGTATACAACGCCCGTTTAGCGCGAGTATTTAGCGCTGGCGGGTAGCTGTCGCCGCTGGCCGGATTACGCACCCTTTGGGTCAGCTCAACGATCTCTGTGAGGTATTGTTCGTATGCTTTGACCTTTTGCCGCCGCTCTTGAATCAGTGCATCAAGCACCTCGGACATCTTTTCGTAGTACATGGGGTTCGCTGGCATCTCTTCAATGATCAGGCGGCGCAGATTGTTTTCGATTGCTTCGGCCATCGCGCTCTGGCTACCCTTTATCTCCTCTGGTAGATCGTTCAGACCAGCTCTGCCGCGCTCGACAATCAGTGGGATCAGCGAGATGTCGTCGAAGGCGGAGATCTTCTGGCTGTCGTCGGCCCGCACATAGTTGTCGAGCAGGAGGCGCATGGCCGGTTCATACAGCTTGAGGTCGGGATAATCGCCGCTGGCCATCTTGAGCGCGGCACTGACCTTTGTATAGTACTCCACTTCGTCCTTGATCTGCTTGCTCTGTGACTCGCTGTAACCAGCCGCGCTCATGTCGTTGGCGAGGTTGGCGTAGGCGCGGGCCAGTAGGGCTGTGAATTTGTACAATGCGACGCGCCTGGGCTCGTTCTCATTGAGTGCAGCTTTATCCGCCGAGTCGCCGCAAAAATAGCAGATATAATCCTCTGTGGCATTGGATGGAGCAACTGGCTCGCAGAGGGCTTTTATCTGCTCGCGCGCCATTTCCAGTCGCTCGCGGCCTTTGTCGATGCGATTGCCCAGCAGACCCTCGACATCCTTTTTCTCGTAGCCTCCCAATGCTTCGGAGGTGTAGTCACGCACGGATTTCTCCAGGCTTTTGAAGAGGTCCTGGTAATCGATGATATAGCCGTACTCTTTGTCGTCGCTGTCCAGGCGGTTGACGCGGCAGATTGCCTGAAACAGGCCATGGTTGTGCATCTGCTTGTCGATATAGAGATAGGTGGCCTTGGGCGCGTCAAAACCGGTCAGCAGCTTGTCCACGACGATTAAGAGCCGCATCTGTCCCGGGTTTTTGACGAATTTTTCCTTGACCTCTGTCTCAAAGGCTGCGGTTGTTTTGCCGTTGAGCATCTTTGTGTAAATGTCGAACTGCCGCCGCTTTTCGGTCTTGCCCTCTCCGCTGCTCTCGCCCTTGATCTCGCTTCTTGAGGGTTTGTACGAGGTGACAATGGCGCACTCGTGAAAATCTGCCGCGCTGAACAGTTCATAGATTTTGCATGCCTGGTAGATGCTGTCCACAACCAGCAGGGCGTTGCCGCGTTTGTCTGCCAGGCGCGGTTTGTCGTTCATATCGGAGAGAATGTCAAAGACGATGCGCTTGAGCCGTTCCTCTGAGCTGAGCACATGCTGCATGGTGCCCCATTTTTTCTTGAGGCGCGCCCGCGCTGTAGCGGTCAGCCCGCTGGTCCTCTTCTCGAACCAGTCATCGATTTTCTTCTGCGAGCCAATGTACTGGTTGATATCGCGGGCCTCGTAGCGCAGGTCTAGCACGACTTTGTCCTCGACTGCCTCGTCAAATTTATAGGTGTGGATGAAGGTGCCAAAGATGGCGGTGCTGGTCTGCTTGTCGGTTTTCAGCAGGGGCGTGCCGGTGAAGCCGATGTACATGGCGTTGGGCAGGATGATCTCTTTCATGGCCTGGCGCAGCTTGCCCGATTGGGTGCGGTGACATTCGTCAACAAAGACAAAGATATTGCCCAGCGCTTTGAAGTTGGGCGGTAGATTGCTCTTAACTTCCGCGATAAAGGCGTCCACGTCGCCCTCTTCGCCGCTGCCCTCTTTCGCGCTCTGGCCCTTTTTACCTTGCTGGCCGAATTTGTGGATCAGCGAGCAGATCAGCCAGGGTGCGGCAGTGGCGAGTTTGCTGACGAGGTCTTTGCCACTTTTTGTGCGCACTATCTGTTCCTCGACGCCCAGAAAGATGCCCTCAATCTGCTCGTCAAGTTCTGTGCGATCGGTGATGATCAGGACGCGCGCGTCCCTGACGTTCTCGCGCATCCACTTGGCCAGCCAGACCATGGTCAGACTTTTGCCGCTGCCCTGCGAGTGCCACATGATGCCGCCTTCGCGTGTGCTGATGCGCTTCTGCGCCGCGAGCACGCCAAAATATTGGTGTGGACGGCAGATCTTCTTGGTGCCATGATCGAAGATGATAAAGTCGTGAATGATCTCCAGTAACCGCTCGCGCGAACACATCTGTGTCAGATGCCGGTCCAGCAGATTCTCGATGCCGCTCTCTTCTTTCCAGCAACCGTACTGCTTCTCCGGGGTTTCAGTGGTGCCATAGTACAGGCCCTGCGTATCGTTGCCCGCCATGACAAACTGCACGGTGGTGAAGAAGGGCTGGATATATTCCGCTTGCTGATTGTCTAGATTCTGGCGAATGCCCTCGGTCATGTTGACTGTCGCCCGCTTCAACTCCAGCACGGCCAGCGCGAGGCCGTTGACATAGAGCACAATGTCTGGCCGTTTGCCGTTTGGACCCTGCACAGTGACCTCTTCGGCGCAAGCAAAAGCATTGTTCGCCCGGTTTTGCCAGTCGATCAGCCAGACGGTCTCGTAATGTTCGCCTGAGCCCAATTTGACCTTGACGCCATAGCGCAGCAGATCATAGACATCTTTATTGATCTCGTAGAGGCTCCTGGCCTGGTCTCCAGCCACGCTCTTGAGTTTATGGAGCGCGCGGTTGATAAGCTCGTCGCTGTAGTCCATTTTGCTCTTCAGGAAGTCGCGCAAGCGGGCTTCTTCGATATTGCTGCTGTTAAGCCGTTTTTCCCAGTTGCCCAGGTATTCGTAGTGTAATTGATCGCGGAGGAGGCGGACCACCCGATTCTGCGTAACACGTTCGACCTGGTCAATTTTGCTCATACTAATCTGATCCTTCCGGTGAGCAGTTCCTGCATCATCCCTTGCTTCAAAGCGCGAGTCTTCTCACGCTTTTGCTCCAATGCAACAATTTCAGTGTCCATGTCGGTGAGGACGGTGGCGATGGCGGCTTGTTCAGCTTTGATAGGCGGAAAGGTAATATCAATATTTTTTAATATTTGAGTATTGAGGGAAGCCATGGTTTGTCCGACTGCTACAGATCTTATTCTTTGTTTTGTTGGTTCTTGATGAAAATAATAACTCAAAAAGGAAGAATCAACTTCTGATGTTTTTGATCTTATTCTCAATAACCGACCTGAAAAAAGCCAACCATTCTCTTCTTCTTTAATCAAGGAATTTCGGTCAACTGATCCTACCCGGCTAAATACTATATCCCCTTTTAAAAGGGAGTAGGCATTTAACCTTTTTCTATCAATGTCGGAAACCATTGGTAAGTTCTCATAAATAACACCTTGCTCACTCAAATGTTCAACGGTTATAATCGGCGTTCCATCATTGACATAATCTTTTTCATGGAGAGTAGAACCAAAGGGACCAGTCTTTACATCTGCAACCGCTCCAAGCTTTGTTACTTTCCAATCCTCTGGTATTATCCCCACTTCAGTATGCTTGTGGATCGGCTTTAGTGACCTACTAAATCCAGGTAACCTCACCTTTCCTGTGAGCAACTGCTGCATCGTTGCCTGCTTGATGTCGCGCTTTTTAGCGATGAGGCGGTCCAGCGATGTGAGCAGGGCATCTACGTCGCTGAGGGCGGCGGCGATGGCTTGTTGTTCCTTTATGGTAGGCGGGAGCAAAATCGGTAGTAATTTGACAATTTTGCCTGTATAATCTTGCTGTTTTGTTCCCTGACAATATTGTAATGCAAGAGATTTTCCTCGGAAAACATAGTAATGAAAGAGGTAATTTGTAGACAGTTCTTTTGTTGGATAAAGAGCCATACAGTGCTGATTAGTAGTTGCCTCCGCTCCAACAATTCCGCAACTACCTCTGGTTCCTTCGGCTTCCATTCCCGTAATAGCTATTAAAAACGTCCCTTTTGGAATCAACTTAAGATTTGTTTTAGAGATAGCTTCTACTGAAACCCTTTCAATCGTGTCCATAATGATATTGTAATTCAGCTCTCCACTTGTAATCCAACGTATATCGCCTTTATAAAATTCGGGATATTTCCTTGAAGGAGTTGCACCACTTGTGAAACCAGTCATGACTTCATCAAAGGTCTTTAAATCCCACTCCTCCGGTATTACCCCCACCTCAGTCAGCTTATATCCTGGCTTCAGCTTAGCCTCTCGCGCTATTATCACCATACAAATCCCATCCGTTTCAGGTGCTCATCCACCTTACTACTCAAAACATCAACATCTTCAGTCAGCCTCGCCAGCGGCGTGCCATAACGCTCGGCCAGTTGCTTGACGCGGCCAGTCAGGCGTTGGGAGACGCGGTTGAGTTCGCCCTGCACAGCGGTGGCCAGGGTTGCCAGCCACTTATCATCCACGACCAGTGTCTTCACCTCATCCTCGTTCAGCGTCTTGTATTTAGCTGCGACTCTGGCCTCGAGGAGTTTCTGGGCGGTTTTGACCTTGCTGTTTGCCTCTGCCTCCTGGTCGAGCAGGTCGAGATAGGTCTCCAACATAGCGTGCTCGTCCTCGGTATCAGCTTCGGCAAAGATATCCTTCAGGCGCGCTTTAATGCTGGCGCGGGTGATTTTGCCCTTCTCGTTTTTCGCCTCTTCCAGCAGACCGCCCTCGCCGCCGTGCTCCTCGTCCAGCTCTTCCAGCTTGCGCGTCAGCTCATCTCTATTCGCCTCAAGCTTCTCGATGGCCTGCTGCTCGGTGGAGAAATAGCGGCTGATCAGCAGTTGCGCGGGGATGAGATCGCTGCTGGCCTGCCAGCCATCCTGGACAATCAGGTACGCATCATCCTGCATTGTCTCGCTCCAGTAGCTCATCAGGTGCTGATAGACAGCGTATTTATCGAGCAGTCTGACCGCCGTAAAGCTCCGCAGCATATCCTCAGAGAGCGCGTCGATCAGCTGTTTTGGCTGGCTATCCAGCGCGATACCCCGCAAAAGGGGTAGATTCTTCGTTTGCCATTGCGCGAAAAGCTCAGTGATCGTGCGTGTATAAGCAGCAAATTCAGGGTTCGCAGAGATCGTCAGCTTGAGCAGCGCGGCATCCGCCTTGAGCTGGCTGTAGCCTGGACGCTCACTGGTCGCGAAGAGTTGCTGCTTGAGCGAAGGAAAAACCTGCCAGTAGTCCTCCAGGGCCTCAATATCAGCGTCGGGAATACCACCGAGCAGATGGGCCGCGATATCATGCAAATCTTCGGCCTCGCTACTATCAATATAGCGCGGAATATTCAGGTTGTAATCGTTAGCCTCGATTTCGGCCACGCTGACCATGCGCGCATATTTTGGCAGCTCGAGCTGCTTTGTAAAGACATCAACGATCTTATGCATATCCTGGTGGCGCAAACGGTTCTTATTGCCATCCTTCATAAAACCCTTGCTGGCATCGAGCATAAAGATACCAGTGCGGCTGACCGCGTTCTCTTTGTCCAGCACAATGATACAGGCCGGGATGCCAGTGCCATAGAACAGATTGGGCGGCAGACCAATGATGCCCTTGATATAGCCTTTGCGAATGATTTTCTTGCGGATCTCAGCCTCGGCATTGCCCCGAAAGAGCACGCCATGTGGCAGAATGATCGCGCCCTTGCCAGCGCTTTTGAGCGAACGGACAATATGCAGCAGAAAAGCATAATCGCCATTTTTTTGCGGTGGAACCCCATCCTTAAAACGTTCGTAGAGATCCTTAGCCGGATCAAAGCCGGTGCTCCACGCCTTGCTGGAAAAGGGCGGATTAGCCACCACAAAATCAAAGGTCGTCAGGCTGCCGTTCGCCTCTTTAAAATAGGGATTGGAGAGCGAATTATCCTGCCAGATGAGCGCGTCAGGATTGTTGTGCAGGATCATATTCATCCTGGCCAGCGACCTCGTCGCGTTATCCATCTCCTGACCATAGATCGTGATGCCAACCCTTGACTCATCCGCCGCCTTGAGCAGCAACGAGCCAGAGCCACAGGTTGGATCATAGAGCGTCTGCTCCTGGCTGCTGGCCTGATTGATCCCAATGACTTTCGCGATAATCCGCGAAACCTCAGAGGGCGTATAGAACTGACCCTTACTCTTGCCGGACTCGGTCGCGAAGTGGCGCATCAGATACTCATAGGCATCTCCCAACAGATCGTCGCCTTCCGCGCGGTTCTTGCTGAAATTCAGGGCAGGATTCTCAAAGATCGCCACCAGCTTCGTGAGCCGTTCCTGCATCTCCTTACCCTTGCCCAGCTTATCTGGATCATTAAAGTCAGCCACAGTAATGATGCCCGTCAGATCATTGGCCCCAGCGAGTTTCGCGATAATCTGATTGATCTTATCGCCGATATCCTTCGTGCCTTTGAGGGCAACCATATCGGCAAAGCCACCGCCCTCAGGCACCTCGATCAGCGCCTTGCGCGTACTGGCGGCCTTGTCAGAGACATATTTCATAAAGAGAAGGACGAGGATATAATCCTTATACTGTGAAGCATCCATCCCACCGCGCAGCTCATCACAGCTCTTCCACAGCGAACTATAAAGCTCACTTTTCTTGATTGCCATTGCAAACGTTCTCCATTAACTCTTTCTGGCTCTTTCTCTAGAGCTTAAAAGCACAGGCAAAAGATATATTGTTAGTTACTGGTTATGGTGCCAAAAAATTAGATATGTAGCAAAACCTTGTCTTCGTTGCATCTCACCTGTAGTTAAGCAAGTGTACCAAAGGTTGCTTCCTGGCAGAATTGCTAATCTGAGATTAGCAACAGCTTACTGGCAATGTATTATCAGTAATTAAGATAACAGTATACCACCAGATTTGTGGCTCGGAGGCATATCCTTCAGGAAAAGCCGGGGTCCACGCCAGCCTGGCGCAATCACCGTGTAGTTTTCGGTACAGTTTCTATAACGTTACTGGCGAGTTCCTCGCAAGCGCAGAAACTTACAACATCTCGACAAATGCATGGACCCGGCTCATGCCAATGTCATACTCCCGTTTCGAGCCAGCAGCCGTGTTGGGGCTTGATGGGCAAATCTATATCTTTGGTGGCTTTGGCAGTAATATCTCTATCAATCGCAATAATGCAACCCTCGCGAATATAGAAGTCCATAACATCAAAAGTAATAGCTGGACAGTAAAAACCGCGCAGATGAGTATGCCTCGTTTCGCGCTAGCAAGTGTGCTAGCATCCGCTGGGCAAGTCTACGCCATCGGCGGCTATAACAGTAATAATGTTCCGCGGCAAGTGATAGAGGCTTATAATCCTGCCGTGAACGTTTGGGGTAAGACCCCGTTAACTGGTGGATGACTTTGTTTTAACTGAAGTGCCAGAGAGGGCCGATGTATCGGGTCCTGTCCCGATTTATCGGCCCTCTCTGGGATTTGCGTTAGTTGCGGCAGCTATTTGGGATCTCACATTCCTCCACCAGATAATGATACTGTTGGCGAATGCCAAATGCGTGCTCACCCTGAGCATGAAGGGCAGATCATTCTGAGCGTGGAAAACCATTCGCCAACGGTATCATAATGTGGCTCTACCCGTTTGGCGAGCGATTACGCTTCTGCCTATCCCCAGAGGCTCACTGGCTGCGATGCTGAGACTGGATGGGCTTATCTATGTCATCGGTGGCGCTGACTCTAATGGTACCGTCTCGTCAACCATCGAAGTCTACAATCCGCTGACAGATAAGTGGCTGTTCGAGGCATAACGTGCATTCAGTCGCTAAAATCCTGGAGAACGGCAAGCTTTCAGCACTTTTCACTTCCATCTTGTTCGGACCATCCTTCTTCATGAACACATCTACTCATGAAGAAGGATATTCCAATCAATGCAGCATATCAAGTAAGCGAGCGAGTGGAATCAGCAAAAGTGGGTTAGATCCATTTTGTCAATCAACTCAGCCGATTCCATCAACAAAGACGACCTCATAGAGATGGGGCTCGAAACTCGTGACAAGCTGTGAGAGGGCTCCGATCTCGGGAGCAGTTTCAGGACTCTGCAACATCGCCTCGAAATCTGCTTGACTACGCCACTGGGCATAGGTGGTTACTTTGGTTCCATCCAGACTTTTGTGATAATTGTTTGAGATGTAACCAGGTAACTTCCTGATAGTGCTTTTGGTTGCTTCGATGAACAGATCAACCAGCTGTTGCTGGTTCTCTGGGGCAACGGTGAAGACGTTGATGTGGGTGACGAGGTTGTTGTCAGTGGTAATGCGTGTCATGCTTTTTTTACCTTCTCACGAGAACTACTTTCGTTCATCTTCGGGATCTGCTTCGACGAAGGCTTTCAATCGTCCCAAGGCGTCATCCCACTGCCGCGAAACATGTTCGAGGTAGTGTCTAGCCTCTTCGAGCCGCTCCTCCTCAATCGTCCAGATGCGTTCACGCCCCCGCCTTCTATCACTGACGATTCCAGCCGACGCAAGAACCAGGAGATGTTTGGTGATGGCCTGACGGGTGATGACCACGCCGAGGGTAAGCTGGGTAATGGACTGTGGCCCTTCGTTGCTTAGCCGCTCGACCAAGGCAAGCCGCGTGCTATCACCTAGCGCAGCAAAGATGGAAGATGGCCCTTCATTGAGTTGTGACATAGCGTTCGAGGTTCGTAAGTTGTTCAGACCAGCCATTGTTGTTCATACGAAAGGCTGTGGCACGACGTTCGGCGGGAATTTGGTCGAAGCCAGATTCGGTGATCGTCAACTGCGTGTCATTACCCACAGGGGTAAGGTGGAAGGCGACGAGCGTCATGGGTTCGTTGCCATAATCCACTTCCGGCTCGATGGCGAATGGGTGCCATCGATAAGAAAAAAAGTGTTCAGGGACGATCTCTTCCACACGCATATCTATTGTCAGATGTGTATACTCAGGATTGGTCAGGTTACCACGGATCTGTGCATTTGGGACGAACTGCCCTTGTAAGGCCATGCCAAACCATGCACCGAACTGATCGGCATTCACTAGGGCTTGCCACACACGTGATTGGGGTGCGTGGAGGATAAGCGTTTTTTCGATACGATCGGTATTCATATGCAACCTCCTGGTTACATTATAACATGGGCGCTGTTAAAATACAATATTTTGCTTGCAAAAAGTAAGTCGATAAACCTGTCAAATTTCGATGCTACGTTACAAAGCCTTACGATTAGAACATTTGTTTCAATGATTATAATAAGTGTTCTCCTATTTAGAAAAAGACAGTATTTTCACCGCGAGATATTGATCGGACAATATGCTGTTTGGCGCTCACTTATTTGGGCTGTGACTATATGTGGGTTTGCTCTTTCATTTATTAATGGCAAAATGGTTGACGCCTACGTCGTTATTTATTTTTTCCCTTTCTTCGCGTTCCTGTTAAATTGGCT
>JBEVTI010000064.1:0-31075 GCA_041156125.1 Candidatus Paraktedonobacter carboxidivorans | reverse complement strand
GTATGCTAATGCACAATTTCGCCGGGATCTTATTGGCTCTAATACGGAAAGAACTATTTTTGCTGTTTTTGCTCGTTTTCCCTATGTCCTATTTTTACACGTATCTCGCCTTTCATCCACCAGGGCTGGCGGCAGTGCGCGATGAGTCAGGAGCCTATCATATTAATCTGAGCGGGCAAGCGCTCTACCGGGCACGCTATACACGCACCTTCGGCTTTTACGAGGAGCGCGCCGCGGTCCACGCGCCGGATGGCTGGTATCATATTCTGCCAGCAGGCCAGGCGCTTTATGCTGCGCGCTACGCCTGGTGCGGCAATTTCCAGGAAGGGCGCTGTCCCGCGCGTCTGTTCAAGCATGACTATCTGCATCTCCAGCTTGATGGCAGTGACGCCTATCCAGAACGCTACCGCTACGCGGGCGATTATCGCGACGGCATAGCGGCCGTGCAGCGCGAAGATGGACTGCATACCCATGTGAACCGCGAAGGAAAGATGGTTCACGGCAGATGGTTCCTGGACCTTGACGTGTTCCACAAACGCTACGCGCGCGCCCGCGACGAGCAAGGATGGCACCATATCAATCAGAGCGGCCAGCCACTCTATCAGCAACGCTTCACGGCAGTCGAGCCATTCTACAACGGACAGGCGCGCGTCGAGGGCCTGGACGGCTCTCTACTGGTCATCGACGAGCAAGCAGAGATGCGCGTGATCCTGCGCCCTCCGCAATAAGGCAGTACAGGCAAAGGCTATGATACGACAGGGAAAACCTGGCAATCCTTAAACTCTGCCTGGCCAAAAACCGCGCACTGGGCGAATGAAGAACAAGAGGTTGGCACACGTACTCGCGCTTATTCCTCCTGCTTAGCGGGTCTGGAACTGGCTTGCCATTGCTGGCGGGCCTCCTGGGAACTGGCGAACAGTTCGTTGAGCCGGGGATCGCTGTGCGCGATATGCTCGCGTAGCGTCTGCAGGGTGGCGATATAGTCGTCAAGCGAGGACACGAGGGCATCGTGATTGGTCAGGCAGATGTCGCGGTACATCTCGGGGCTGCCAGCGGCCAGGCGGGTGCTATCGCGGAAACCGGAGGAGGCAAGCAGGGAGGCGTCTCCCCAATTGCTCTGCTGAACCACGGTGGACATCAGGGCCGTGGAGGCAATGAAGGGGAGATGGCTGACCAGGGCGACCTGGCTGTCATGCTCGGCTGGCTCCAGGAAGCGCGGGCGCGCGCCAAGCGTTTCGACCAGCGCCAGAACCTTGTGCAAGGCCGCGGGCGCGGTTTGCGCGGTTGGCGTCAGGCAGTAGATGCGGTTACGGAAGAGATGCGCATCGGCAGCTTCAACACCACTGATCTCCTTGCCAGCCATAGGATGACCGCCGACAAAGGCCAGAGTCTCAGGCAAAAGTTCTTCCGCCCAGCTCACGACCTGGCTTTTGGTGCTCGCCACATCGGTAATCACCGCGCCGGGCGAGGCCAGGGTCGCGATATTCTGGAGCAACGCGCGCATCGCGCCCACTGGCGTGGCCAGCACAATCAACTCGGCCCCGCGCAGCACATCGGCCAGCGCTGTCTGCACCTGATCTATGGCTCCGACCCTGCGCGCCTGCTCACACACACCGCGCCCAAGGTCGTAGCCAGTTACCTGCTCAGCCATATGGGCCTGGCGCAGTGCCAGGCCCAGCGAGCCACCTATTAATCCCAGGCCAACAATGGCCACCTTCTGAAACATAGAAACGCTACCTCTTTACTTTTCTCCACACAAACGAAGAAGCAGGAGCTAGAAATAAATCAGCTCCTCTAACCATTCCTCACCACCCTCACCCAGCACTTCCGCCAGCATCTTTGTCACATCGTCACTCAACAGAGGCGTCTCATAGCGATAGCGTGCCAGAAAACGTGGCAGAATAGTCGCGTTATAACGCGCGAGCAGGTCGGTCGCGAAATTTTCAAGTAAAAGGACAAACTCAAGGTAGTCCTCGGGAGCAGTATCTTCGTACCAATCGAAGCCACGCACCGTCACCGGCGTTTTGCCGTCCGCCTCTGCCTCAAAGCTTTCGGCAAACTGCTGGTGAAGGTCCGCTGTAATATCCTCAATGGGTCCGTGGATCTGTTTGAACAGCCAGAAGGCCGCGAACTGGAGCGGCCATTCGTCAGCCCAGAGCGGGCTATCAGCAGGCCAGGGCCGCGGATCGTGCTCCAGAAAGGCGTGGGCCAACTCGTGATAAAGCAGCAGCGAACGTTTCTGTGGCGAGGCTTCGCCCATAATCTCATCCATCTGTTCAGGCACCACCAGCGTCGGTGTCGCGGTCGTGTCTGTCCAGTAAGGCAGCATGGTTATGGGCGGCTCTGTCTCGTCATCGTCCTCTAGCGGCACATCCTTCCAGTCCGCTGACGCCACCACTAGAATCTCCAGTGCTGGCGTCGATAGGCTCAGCAGATCCCCCAGCAGCTTACCTGCCTGCTCTACCTCCCGCGCAAGCTGGCCCGCCAGTTCTGCCTGTCCTTTGGGATAGTAGACAGTCAACTGCGTGGCCAGGGTCTCATACTGGGCGTATGGAAAAGCCATAATCTTCTACCTCAAATCCCTCTTATCGTTGCCTGGTCTCTCGGCCTCAAGCATAAGCGGCTTACTTTCCTCTTCAATGACGTGCTTGCGCAGGTAATTGATACCCTCCTGTTTGCGAAAACGCTTGTAAAACGAGTTGGTCAGGGTACGCAGACGCCCGACGCTCAGGCGTTTGCCACCTTCATAGTATTCCAGAGCTACTTCGCCAATTGACCACGTGGCCGCGCCCGCGATCGCTCCGGCGATGATATCGCCACCGAAGGGCACGGCTTTCGCGGCCTGTTCAGCGAGATAACGCAGGCCCAAACCACCAATCATCGTCACTACCAGCTCACGCACATTTTTGAGCGCCTCAGAGGAATCGATTGGCTCGCCGTAGAGCGCGGCCAGGCGCAGGACAAGCCGCACCTGAGTGCCGATCAGGATAGGAATATCGATCAGCGGAATTGGCTCCAGGCCCGCGGCCAGGCTAATCAGGGTGGCGTTACGGATGATACGCTGCGCGGCCTGACGCCGAAAGGCTGGCAGTTCGCGCCCGATGACTAGCGCGGCCTCAGGACTGGCCGTGATCATGGCCGGCACCAGTTCCTCGGCTATATTGGTGCCATTGCGCGCTGAGATCGGTATCACGCCTGTCACGCCCAGGCGCATGGCTATGTTATTGGCCAGATCATCCCCGGCCTGCGTGTTCTTGAGCGAGTCAATTTTATTGACGACCACAATGGTCGGCTTCTCCAACTCGCGAATGGTCATCAACAGATTGCGATCATCCGGGCGCAAACCCTTCTCACCATCTATCATAAAGACCACCAGGCTGGACTGCTCAATGCCCATCTCCATCACGTCGGGCAGGTGTCCAGGCGTATCAACCAGGGTGAATGGACCAAAATCGGTGCGAATCAGACTCTTGGTGGTCCCGGCCTGCGGCGATACTTCTGAAATCGGCTTGCCTTTCAAATGGTTGAAAAGCGTGCTTTTGCCTGTATTGGCCTGGCCTACAATCACGACTGTATTTCCCAGACCCTCCAGAACTTCTTCCTGAGCCTGCTTCCAGTTGATCGCTTGCATAAAGCTGCGTACCAATGCGATATTGGCTGGCATCTTAGTGAGCGAATCTATACCGAGCTTACGCCAGTCTGGTGGGCTATTGCGCTTTTTCCAGCCCGTTTTCACCGTTCTGTCCGCGATCTTCTTCTGCGCATTTTTCTCATCTGGCAGTTTTACCAGCTTGTTCTGCGGGACGGGAAGCTCTGTATCCTCAGGCAGGAGAACCAGGGGTTCATCCTCGCTCTCCTCCTCAGGCAAGATCACGAGCGTATCGTCAGCACCTTGCGCATCATTCTCAGCGTTGAACTCTTCTGATGGTTGCTTAGCCACATGCTTTTCCTTTCCTGGCACGTTCTCGTTTGGCTTCGACAGGTTTGCTATAGCTTAGCCTGTTCTGTTAAGAAGGCGCCAGCAACTGCATTGCCTGGTAATCCCATGTGAGGGACTGACATTCACCCAAAATCGCCAGACTTTTCTATTTCAGAGGAAAGAGGTGTTTCCTTTAAGGATCTTTCTCCCCTATGCTAATTATACGAAATGGAAGACTTCTTGTTAACAAAACAGGGCACTCATTTTTGCCGTAACGCTTACTCTCCCTCTGTTCTAAGAGGCACAGGCCTGTCACGCGACCAGTTTTTGGCTATAAAACTTGCTCAATGTGGTGCCAACGCTTACAATCTTCTTAAAGTACAAGTTTTATCACGTTTACGAAGGAAAAGTATATGAGTGAGACATCTGTGCCATCATCTCCCGGTGATAAAGCCACAGGCGAGATTATCACCTATGCCAATTACCATAGCATCATCACTGGAGTCGAACGCGCCTGGCAGTATGGCGGCTTCCCCCAGGCTGATGGGACATTCTGGTATTATCGCGAACCAAACGCGTCAGTGGTTGTAGAGGGTGAGCGTCTGCGTGTAAGCGCGAAGCTCAGCCGTTCTCATGACCAGGTGCAAATTCTGGATAATGCGAAAAATATGTTTTTTTCGACCAGAACATTTACTGCTCCTGAAAATGGTTCACTTACCTTTGCATGGGAGCAAAGGGCGCGCTGCTCAGGGACAGCCCCCAGAGATCTCTACGATGGCTTTATCTCGGTGAATCTGCTCGATTTCAGCACTGGCGCGGCACTGGACTTCTTTGTCTGCAATGACATTATCACTGCTGTCTATGCCATTCTCCCTTTTCCTGGCGTGCCCGCGCTGCCCGATACGCTGCTGAACGATAAACCAAAGTATTTTTGCGATTTCGATGAATTGCCTGTGGAGACAAAGCCCGGTCAGCTCCATCGTTATCAGATCAGCTATCAGCGCGGCAAGGATGAGATCGTCTATAGCGTCGATGGCTGCGAAGTGGCACACTATAGCAATGTCCCGCTCAAACTCAATGGCTTTGTGATCGCGCTGGGTCTGATGACCGAAAAAGCCATCGAAAATGGCAAAAGCTCCTCCGTCCACGGCCAGATACTGATCGGCGAATGGAGCAAGTTTACGATTACGCCGAGCGAGGTATAACGCGGCGTTATGCCTGGCTCGGCGTAATCGTCAGGCTTTTACTACACTGCTAAAAGTTCCAGGCTGTTCAGAACTGCGTTGATTTCTTCGGCTGTGTTGTAGTGGGCCATGCCGAGGCGGAGGCCACCGCCGCTTTGCTCCAGATCGAGCCGTTCCATGATGCCGAGGGCGTAGTAATTGCCGTCCCAGGCAAAGATGCCGTGCTTGCCCAGGTGGGCCGCGGCTGCGGACGGCGTATGGCCAGCGAGGTTACAGGTTACGGTGGGTACGCGCCAGTTCAGCCGAGCGTTATCCGTGATGCCGTAGATGGTGACGCCCTTGATCTCGCGCAGACCGGCGAGCAAGCGGGCGGCAAGGCCGCGTTCATAATCGACCATAGCCTGCATGGCAATCTTGAGGTCGCGCTGGCGTCCGCTGTATGCCGGGAAGGCTGCGCTATAGAGGTCGCTCTGCTCTCTGCCCAGCAGTTGCAGGTAGTCGATTACGCCGACAAGTCCGGCCAGGCATTCGTGATTCTGGGTGCCCGTCTCCCAACGATCCGGCGCGCTCGTCGGAGCCGGGCGCACTTTGTACGCGGGGAAGTGCGCCAGGTGCTGCTCTTTGCCGTAAAGAATGCCCAGGTGGGGACCGAAGAATTTGTAGGAGGAGCAAACCAGAAAATCCGTCTCCAGTGCCTGCACATCAATTGGTCCATGGGGGGCGAACTGCACTGCATCGATCCAGCTCAGCGCCCCCACTTCGTGAGCCCAGCGCACAACTGTAGCGACATCGTTGATGGTACCAACAGCGTTAGAGGCATAGCCGACCGCGACCAGCTTTGTGCGCGCGTTAATTTTCGCGCGCATATCCTCCATATCCAGCGTCACATCCTCAGGGTGAACATCCACGGTTCGCACCACCACGCCGCGTTCCTGCAGGGCCAGCCAGGGAGCGACATTCGCGTCGTGATCGAGTACCGTTACGACAATCTCATCGCCCGGCTGAAGAGTTTTGCCGATGGCCCGACTGAAGGCAAAGGTCAGAGTGGTCATATTCGGACCAAAAACGATCTCGCCGGGACTGGCGGCGTGCAAGAGATCAGCCATACCCTGACGAGCTGCGGCAACTATCTCATCGGTACGCTGGCTGGTCAGGAAGGCACCATGGGTATTGGCATTGGCTTTCTGTAAGTACCCCACGATGCCATCAATGACCTGCTGCGCGACCTGTGTGCCACCTGGATTGTCAAAATAGATGGCCGGGCGACCGTTGATGGTCTGACTGAGCGCGGGAAAGTAGCGTCGATACGAGCTGAGATCAGGGATCAAGGACATAGGATCGGTCTCCTCTAAAAATAGGCTGCCTGCTTTAAAGCATCATAGCATATAATCCTCCCCCTTGAACTGCTCTCTCGCCTGCTCTGTGCTATATCAGCATGTATCTGTCAAACACCCGCTTATAGTTGAAACAGGAACTGTTCTACCACTCAAGGAGGTTGTACATGAGAAAAATCACCAGAACATTCTGTTATCCTGGTTTGTTACTTTTATTCCTGGGGCTGCTCCTGATTTTCAGCCCGTTTGGTACTCCCACCAGCGCCAGTGCTCATGCTGTAAGCGCAAATGTGTCCTCTGGCACTATTGATAGACAATACTGGGGCAAGGTCATTGTCGTGAGCGTCTCGGAACAATGGCTAACCGCTTACCAGAACGGTAGGCGCGTCTTCAGCTCGGCAGTCTTGACTGGGCGTCCCTCGTTGCCTACGCCGCTGGGAACCTACCATATCTTCTCGAAACTCAGCCCGGCTATTTTCCACGCGCCTTATCCTCGCACTTCGGCCTACTGGTACCCACCAACACATATCAAGTACGCGATGGAGTGGAGATATGGCGGCTATTATCTACACGATTCCTGGTGGCACACCGTCTATGGCGCTGGCACAAATGGCGAACATTACGATCCCACCTATGGCTGGCAACAAGGCTCGCACGGCTGCGTCTCGATGCCTCTGAACGCCGCAGCCTGGCTCTACCACTGGGCACCTATCGGCACAACAGTGAAAATCATTCCCTAGCGCGCGACAGATTAGCAGAAGTGAGGTGTGGGAGGATTGCGAGCATGACTGCGCTTGCAATCCTCCCACACCTCACTTTTTTACTCTTTACAGAGAAATGAGAGAGTGGCGGATCAGGAAGCCGTGGCTTCCTGATCCGCCACTCTCTCATTTCTCTGCCGGGTAGGTGGGCGGGGCAAAAAACTTTTAAAACGCTCTGGTGCTTTTCTCAGAAAGCTTGACCTGTGGATTATGAATGTGATATCTTCTAGAGGAAGACGTTGTTAGTAAAAATAACAGTGTACAACAGGAATCTGGTAAGCAAAATGGAAATAGACCAACTTACAGTTGCTATTCCCGCGTAGGCAATTACGCCGGGCTTACGCGGGTCAAGAAATGGCTTAAATGATGCCTCCGCTCATCGATGGTGAGCTGACTCTGGTTTTATCCCTTGCATCTTCTGCACTCTTCTTAACCCTCCAGTTGGCGTGTGTCGCCGGGCTGTATTGTCTCAAGCCCGTCTGTCCACCGATGGCTGCGACACTCTCTGCTACCAGTAACATGAGATCTGGCCCTGACTGGCCAGCAAACCGCTCTCTCTGTTTACCCGGCCTTTCCTGTGTGAAAAAATCTTATCACAGCAATAAAATTATGCATGAAAAACTGCATGTGCCTGAAAAGAAGAGGTTAACGACAAATGTTACAGGTCAATCATATCTCAATGGCCTATGGAGCGCGCACTATTCTGGATGATATCTCGTTTACAGTCGCTCCTGGCGAGAAGGCCGGGTTAATCGGCGTGAATGGAGCGGGAAAAAGCTCTTTATTGAAAATCATCGCGGGCCTCCAGCAGAGCGATCGAGGCAAGATCGCGCACCCGCGTAGCTTTGGCTATCTGTCGCAGGATGTGGCGCACGATACGTCTGTCGCCGAAGGTACCACGGTGCGCGATTTCATTTTTAGCAGCACCGGTCTCGACCAGGCGGCGCGCGATTATGAGGCATTGAGCGCCCGACTTGCTGAGAACAGCGAGGATCTGGAAGAACTACTCCAGCGCTTTGAGGAAGCCCAGGACGCGCTTGATCGCCTGGGCTATTACGAGGCTGATGCTCGCTCTGAGCAATTGATCGCGGGTCTGAATATCGGCGGCGTAACCCTGGAGCGCGATGTGCAGACGCTCAGCGGCGGACAAAAAACCAAGCTGGCCCTGGTGCGCCTGCTCTTTCAGGCTCCCGATCTCCTCTTACTCGACGAACCCACGAACTTCCTGGATGTCGAGGCCACTGGCTGGCTGATGGAGTTTCTCGAACGCTATCGCGGCGCGCTCTTGATCATTTCGCACGATCTGGATCTGCTGGATAAAAGCATCAATAAAGTGCTGCGCTTGAACGAGTTTACGCATAAAATCGAGGAGTATCGCGGCACCTACACCAATTATCTGACCCTGACTGGCGATGCCCTGGCCCTGATGGAGAAGACGAAAGCTCAGCAGGAACGCGAAATTGCACGTCTGCGTAAAACCTCTGAGAAACTGCGCGGCTATGGCGCTACGCGCGTCAGTCAGCGTATCGCGGTAGACAAACGTATCGCCGACCTGGTAGATAGCGCTCCGCAGATTCCTCAGAACAGTCGCAAGATGAAGATCGACTTTCCCATACGCTATCCTAGCGCGCAGCTTGTGGTCAAGGCCGAAAATCTCAGCAAGAGCTATGGTACCCGCGAACTGTTCCGTGGGATCAATTTTGAGGTAGAACGCGGGCAGCGTCTGGTGCTGGTGGGACTGAATGGCGTGGGCAAGACGACGCTGCTGCGCGTACTGCTCAGCCAGGTACCGCTAAACACTGGCAAGGTGACTATCGATAACCGCGTGCGCCTGGGCTATTACGCGCAGGAGAACGAGGGTCTTGATTACGAGAACACTGTGCTAAATGAGGCCACTGCTGTCTTACCAGAGGATACCAAACGTGTGCGCGGCGTGCTTGGACGCTTTCTCTTCAACGGTGAACGTGTCTTTCAGCAGATTGATACGCTGAGCGGTGGTGAGAAGACGCGCCTGGCCCTGGCCAAGATGGTGCTCGATGGCCCTAACCTGCTGGTGCTCGACGAGCCGACTTCGCATCTGGATGTGCTTTCGCGCAATATCATTGGCGAATCTCTAGGCCACTACGATGGCACGATTATAGCTGTAACCCATGATGTTGAGTTTGTACGTGCCCTGCGCCCGGATACGCTCTTGCTTATGCCCGAAGGGAAGATCATTCCTTACGAAACCGAGCACGATGAGCTACTCAAACGCGCCTAGCAATTCTTGTTTTGTTGAGGAAGACGAGCAGAAGAGGCAAAGCTGTGCAGCTTTGCCTCTTCTGCTCGTCTTCCTCAACAGGAAAACTCTCTCCCTGCTTATGGCAGGGCCTGGAAGAGCCGCTCTGGTGTGATGGGCATATGGGTCACGCGCGCGCCAACGGCGTGATGGATGGCATTGGCGATGGTCGCGCCAACTGGCACGACGGGAGGCTCACCGACGCCTTTGGCTCCAAAGGGACCCAGGTCTGAAGGGACTTCAATCAGTTCGACCTGGATGTTTGGCACATCATAGCTATGTGGTAGCGCGTAATCCATCAGGTTGGAGGTCAACAACTGGCCGCTGTCGTCGTAGATCACGTTCTCGAAAAGCGCCCAGCCGAGACCCTGAGTGACGCCGCCGTGAATCTGACCCTCGACGAGCGCGGGATTGATGGCGAGACCAACATCCTGGATCGCGACATAAGCGAGCAAGCGCACCTCGCCCGTGGCGGGATCGACGGCCACTTTGGCCATGTGAACGGTGTACATAGGCGAACTGACGCGATTGGCGGAGCGGCCTCGACCATAGATCGGCTCGTACTGTCCGGCAAAGCGCATCGAGGCAGAGGCAATGCGGGTCAGCGCGATGCTCTTGCCAGGCGCGCCGCGTACAACTACTTTGTCGCCATCTATCTCAAGGTCGCTCGGCGCGGCCTCTAACATCTCACCAGCAGTCGAGAGGATCTGCTCGCGCGCGTCGCGAGCCGCAGCCAGGACCGCCGCTCCCATGCTGTAGGTGGTCTTGCTGCCGCCAGTACCACCGCTATAGGGCATGGTATCGGTATTGGCGTGAACAAGGTTGATCTTGTCGGGCGCAATGCCCAGACCCTGAGCCGCGATCAGGGCCAGCGAGGTGTCAGAGCCGCTGATATCTACGTGGCCTACGATCATGGTCATGCTGCCATCGGTCTCCAGACGACAGGCTGCCGCCGCTGGCTCGGTGCCGCCTGGCCAGCCACCAGCCGCCAGACCAATGCCGACTTTCCAGCCGGCAAGTTCGGCTGGCAAGCTTATCTCGCCGCTACGCTCAGCCCAGAGAGGATGCGCTCGCGCCTTCTCCAGGCATTCCAGCAGACCAATGCGCCGCCAGGTCTTGTGATCAAGCGTGGGATCGCCCTCTTTCAGACCGTTCAGCAAACGGAAGGCCAGGGGGTCCATCTCTAACTTTACGCAGAGTTCATCAACCAGTGCTTCCAGAGCGAAGGTCGCCTGGGGCGCGTTGGGGGCGCGATAGGCACCTACGCCAGCCTTGTTGGTCAGCACTTCGTAACAGCGCAAATTGACGTTGGGACAACGATAGGTGCTGCCAAGGATGACTCCACCCAGCATGGGAGACGCGCCCGCGTAGGCACCGCTATCAAAGATTGCCCTGCCTTCCAGCGCGACAAGCGTGCCGTCCTTCTGCGCGCCCAGTTTGAGCGTTATCGATGAACCGGGCGCGGGATTGGCTGCGGCGAGGTCCTCAGAACGGGTATACACCAGGCGTACAGAACGACGCGAGGTGTATGCAGCCGCGGCTACAAGTGGCTCAATCAGACCAAACTTGCCGCCAAAAGCGCCGCCAATCGGGGTGGATTCCACTGTGATCTGGCGCTCCGGGATGTGCAAGGCCGCGGCAACATCCGCGCGCACAAAAAAGAGTCCCTGCGAACTGGGCCAGATGGTCAAATGACGACTGCTGCGGTCATACGCGACAAGAATCGACTGCGGCTCTAGATACGACTGATGCACAAAGCTTGTCTCAAATGTGCGTTCAACAACGACTTCGGCCTCGCGCCAACCCTGAGCGATATCGCCCATGTGCAGACGGCCCTTTGTGCTGACATTGGCCGAAAGCTGCTCTACTTCCGCGGCTTTCTCCTCTTTGTCGTCCTCGCTGACTGAGGCGTGGGCACCGCCACCGGGTATGGCAGACTTTACTTCGGCCTGGACCACGCGCGTCAGTGGCGCGTCTGGCTGCATGGCTTGCAGCATGTCTGTTACCGCTGGCAATGGCTCGTAGTCTACCTCGACTGCCTGTACGCCATCTTCCGCGGCTGCTTCACTTTCCGCCAGCACAAGCGCGACAGGCTGACCACTCCATAGAACCTCTTGCCGGGCCAGGGGTGACTTGACACGCGCCGCGCTGTCGTAATCGGCAATGCCAAGCGTCTCGGCGGTATAAACAAACTTTACACCTGGCACTTCCAGAGCAGCCGCGCTCTCGATCTTTACAATGCGCGCGTGAGCATAAGGACTTAAGACCAGCCGCGCGTGGAGCATATCAGTTACCAGCATATCGCCCGCGTAACGTGTGTGCCCGGTCAACTTAGCAAAGCCATCCCGCCGCCGCACTGGCCGACCAACAGCACTCGAAGGGGATATTTCGTCAATACTTTGAACCATAGGAAAGCTTCTCTCCTGGATGTGTGAGAAAAAACACTCGCAGCCTGGGCTGCAATTCAATCGCTCCTTCAGTGTAACACAAATGCAAGCCCGCCTGCCTGAATTCTAAGATCCCTTCCTCGACCTGAGAGTTATTTGTCAGATGCCCGTCCCCCGCTACCGTTTCCGCTAGCTCAAAATAGAACTGACTTACAGATTCGTTATATTATAGACTCCCCACCCTATGATCCTAATCAGAAGATAACGGTGTTACATTTATCAAGGTGAGAAGTTGTAGATTAATGGGGCCAATTAATAATACCTCAATCATACTTATATGTCTGGCTTCATCGATTTAACCTGCTCTATTCTAGCCTGAGATAAGAGCAATGGGGGTCTAACCAGTGCATTATTTACGAAGAATACACCCGACGACTGAAGCTGTTGTATCCGCACGCATGATACTGGGGCTACTTCCGGTGCTGGCCTTTGCGCTCATGAGTTGCAGTATGCAGGGGCAGGATGGCATCCCGTCTACACGACGCGTTTCTCAAATCAGCAAGACACCAACGGCAGTTGCCAGGCGCGCGCCCAATATCAGGATCGCTTCACCTGTGCCCAGCCCTCCAGGGGAGCAGATTACCACCGATGTCGATGACCTGTTTACAGGATTGGTGGCGCAAAATCAGTTCAGCGGCTCCGTTCTGGTCTCGAAGGGTACACGGGTGCTGCTGGTCAAGGGCTATAGCATGGCTAATTGGCGCACTAACACGCCTAACACACCACTGACCCGTTTCTACCTTGGCTCGGTTACCAAGGAATTTACCGCTATGTCGATCCTGCTTCTGCAGCAAGAGGGCAAGCTGGATGTACATAAGCTCATCTGCACCTATGTGCGTCCCTGTCCAGAACCCTGGCAAGCGATAACTCTGCACGAGGTTCTCACCCATACATCGGGCATTCCTGAACTTGATACCCCGCACCTCTCTGGCGCTTCTCCCGCGGCCTGGATCGCCAGTTTCGATAACGCTCCCCTGAACTTTACGCCAGGAGCCGAGTTCGACTATTGCAGCGTGTGTTACCAGATTCTGGCCTATGTGGTCCAGGTGGTCTCAGGTCAGCCTTACAGCGATTTTGTGCAGCAACACATCCTGAATCCCCTGCACATGGATGAGTCCGGCTTTGACTCTGGCTACTTCTACGCGCAGTCTATCGATGCTAATGGCTATAATAGCTGGCAAGCCAGCGCTGAACAACTTGGCTGGAATATGGGGCCGCAGTGGTCGTTTCTCTTTGGCTCTGGCCTGCTCTACTCGTCTGTGGGCGATCTCTATGACTGGGACCAGGCGCTCTATACCAATCTGCTGGTAAGCCAGCAGACCCGCAACGAGGCTTTCACCTCGTATACCAATGGAAGTCTGTTTGCAGGTTCAAACTATGGCTATGGCTGGTTTATCGCCCAATCGCCAGTACCCAATCATCGCTTGATCTGGCATGACGGAGTGATTGATGGCTTTCGCGCCTATATTGGTCGCTATATCGATGATGATATAACTATTATCTTTCTCAGCAATCTGGCTACCGTTGATGCACCCGTCCTGGCGAAAGCTGTGCAGAAAATCGTTTTCACAGACGCGTAATATCTAGCGAATCTGGCGATGAGCCTTCTCGCCAGCTTTCTTCTTTGGACTCAAACTTTTATCTTATCTATTTATAGCAATGGCCTTACAGAAGGTGGCCAACGATTTTACGCTACAAGTAGACAATGAAATCATCTAGATCACTGGCTCCAATATGGCTGGCAAGAGCACGTTTTTGCGCGCATTAGGCATCAATCTCTGCCTGGTCTACGCTGGCGCACCGGTTAATGCTAGTAGCATGCGCGCGTCGCTTTTTAAGATCTATGCCTGCATCAAGGTCAGCGATTCCCTGGCCGATGGCTATTCGTATTTCTATGCCGAGGTGCGCCGTCTGCAAGGGCTGCTGGAGGAGCTCCAGGGTCAGCCTGCTTTGTCGATCTTCTTCCTGATCGACGAAATTTATAAGGGCACTAACAACGAGGAACGCCTGATCGGTAGCACAGCCTACATCTATACCCTGATGGAACAAAACTGCGTGCGCGCAATCTCTACACATGATCTGGAACTGGCCAGGCTAGCTACTTCTCTGCCTATGCTCGAAAACTACCACTTTCGCGAAGAGGTTCAGAACGGACAAATGATCTTTGACTACAAGCTGCACGATGGTCCCTGCCCAACCTGTAACGCGCTCAAAATCATGGAGCTTGCGGGCCTGCCGCTAAGTTGGAAAGAGCCATACCCTAACCTGATACGGTGGTCTGATGTGTTTTGCGGTGCGTCTGCGGCACACCGCAAAATGATAAAAAGTTTTATGGCAACTCTGCCCTAACTAAATCTCCGCTTGAGAAGTGGAAGGCCCAACATAGGCAAAATCAGATCTGCTATGGAACTTTCTTCTCCCTGGTGGAAAAAGATTCAGAGTTGTTGTGTCTTTTCTTCCACCAGTTGTGCTGCAAAACCTCGACTGTAAAATGAGAGGATTTCTTCTTCACGGTCACTGACATGGTATCGAAGATACTCCCATTGGTCATTGTGCAAAGAGCGAATGACCAGTGGGAGCGTCGGATAGCCCCCACTCGCCTTCAGTTGGAGTTGCTGCACATCATCAAAGATCAGACGAAGTCGGCGCTGATCATCACTCCTTCCAGTACCGAAGCAAAGTTCTAACGACAAGACATATTTGCTGCTATAGGTATCAATCCATATCTCCCGTTGTCGGAGATCAAATCGCTCAAGCAGATCAAAAGATGTTGCATCAAGAGACAAATAGTGGTCAAACGCTTTATCGCTGTATTTCATTGGAAATCCTCCTTTTATTCCTCTTGATCTGCGATCCCTCCACCAATCACCATAAAATGAGGACGATCCTTCTCATTTCATGGTCTCCTTCCTCATTCCTCAGCTTATTTTTCGCGCAAGGGCAACGCAGATGCGCAATAAATGCGTAGTGGCTTTCGTTTCTTGTACTATGCTATTTTGCACGATCCTCTTTGCTTGGAGCAATGGTAGCAAGTGAGTAACACCATTTGCGGGGGAGAGCCGAACTTTTATGTACAATTCACATTTCAGCGTCTTTTTTCTCCAAAGAACCCCTCAACCAAATTATGGTGTTAGTCACAGCAAGATCCGTAGAAAACAGGCTAATAGATTGCATTCAGTATTACTACTGAGGTATAATTGTCGATAAGGTAACTTGACTGCTCTCTACTGGCTAAGAGGGCCTGGAGACAAGACTGGTGCGCCTGAGGGGGAGAATAGGCGACCTGTAAAAAGAGAACCAGAATTAGCAAGGAAGGCTTCCCAGAAAGAATTTGTGATAAAAAAGCATACGAGACTCGCGCCAGGTGAGCCTGAATTGGCCGCTCAAGGCTCATTCTTTCGCTCGCACTATCCTCTCTCCCAACCGGCTCTGCTAGTTGGGCTGATCTATCTCCTTTTACTTGCCTTTTTCGTGGTGGTTCGCCACTATAGCGCCTTCGATTTTGTTCACCTGGGCACTGTCTGGGGCTCGCATATCGCGTCAGGCACGTGGGGTTACGATGGACAGTTCTATTATCAGCTGGCGCGCAATCCTCTGGGGGCTGCTCCTTACCTGGATAACGCGCCCTACCGCTATCAGCATCTGCTCTATCCGCTGCTGGCCTGGGTGCTGAGCCTGGACCAGGCAGCGCTTGTGCCCTATATGCTCTTGCTGATTAACCTGCTTGCAATCGTTGGTAGCGTTGAGCTTGTCGCGCGGCTGCTTGTCAAGCGCGACCTTTCGCCGTGGTTTAGCCTGGCTCTTGGCCTTTACTATGGATTGGCTGTGGGCCTGACCTTTGATACTACTGAGCCTTTTACCTGTGTATTGCTCTGCCTGGGCGTCTGGCAATTGGATGGGCAGCGTTATGTGCAGGCTGCGCTCTGGCTGGGCCTGGCCGCGCTTTCGCGTGAGACGGCGGTACTCTTTCCCCTCTTGCTGGCTATCTCGGCGCTCGCGCACCGCCGCTGGGGAGAGACATTTACCCTGCTTGCTCTGGGCGTGCTACCCCTGGTCATTTTCTTTGCTGCCCTGGCCCTGCTTTTTGGTCACACGGGCCTGACCTTTACCCCGCCATTTGAGCATGTGCCGTTCGCGGGCATTTTTCACTACTGGTATACACCGCGCAAGTTCTGGCTGCTTGTTCTGCTGATCCTCCTGCCAACGCTGGGTAGCCTGGGCTTTCTGGCCTGGGATCTTGCCCATCTGCGCTGCAAACAGTTTACGCTGGTCTGGGCTGCTAGCCTGGGCCTGCTCGTCTTTCTCTCGCACTCTTCGTATATCGAACTCGTCTCCTGTGGTCGCGCCAGTATTCTGGCGGTGCTGGCCGGTGTACTTTATGCCCTGAAAACGCGCAATAAGACGCTACTCTGGAGCTTGCAGTTTTACGCATGCACATTCATCGTGTATTTCATTGGCACCTGGCTGCGCCTCGATTCGTTTCTCGCCCACTAATCACTAATTATCCTGCGCCATAGCTTGTGTGTCAGACTCGCGACTATAAGAAAGTGGCGCGGTTGATTGTGGGGGCCAGGGATGGCTGGCTGACTGATAAATGGCTTCGACGGTGGCCAGGTTCTCCAGGGTTTCGTCAAGGCTGAAGGCTGGCTGCGCACCTGTGCGCACGCAGGCACCGAAGTGCTCTATCTCAAGGCGATAGGGATCGGCATGCTGAATCTTCTGGTGGATAGTCTGGCCCTCCAGGCTCAGGATCACTTCCGTCTCCTGTGCGCCGGTGACGAAGGGCAAGGGAATGCTCAGCGAACCATGCTCGCCGATAACTTCGGCGCTTTGCTGGGTGGGCAGACCAAAGGAGGATGAAACCTCTCCAAAACGCCCATTACTAAAATCCAGGACCGCGCTGGTAGTATGCTCTACCGCGCCAGGCTCAGCCGCGTAAACGCGGGCAGCGACCGCTGTGGGCGGGCGTCCGTAGACCGCGCGACAGAAATTGACCGGGTAGCAGCCCACGTCCATCAGCGAGCCGCCCGCCAGCTGGGGTTGCAGGCGAATGTCGTTGGCGCGCAGGGGCAAGAGAATATTGAAAAAGAAGGAGGCGCGCACCATTCTCACCTCGCCCAGGCGTCCAGAGCGAATCTGCTCTAAAGACCAGATGATCTGTGGATGGAAACGATACATAAATGCCTCCATGAGCAGCTTGCCGCTGCTGCGCGCCGCCTCGATCATCAGCGCGCCCTCTTCAGCCGTTACGGCCAGCGGCTTCTCGCATAGCACATGCTTGCCCGCCAGCAGCGCCTTGATGGTCCAGCGCGCGTGCAGGCTGTTTGGTAGAGGATTATAAATCGCCTCGATCTCAGGATCATCTATCAAACTCTGATAATCGTTGTAGAGCCGCACAGCTGGTTGCTGAGAAAAATGCTCGCGCGCGCGCTGCAAGTTGCGACTGGCGACCGCCACCAGTTGCTCGCTCTCAGAAGCAACTAGCGCGGGAATGACGCGCTTGATGGCAATATTCGCCACACTGAGCACTCCCCAGCGCACCGGATTGCTTGGAGCAATTATCTGACTCTGCATCTGATTGCCATCCTTTTTTGTTTGCAACACGTTTCCTCTCCAGTATATTGGAAACGTTATCGTTAGCCCACGAAGAACGTAAGCCTCCAGGGCAATATAAAAGGAGTGTTTGCGCTTTGCAAGACCCCTCCTCAGAGTGTGAGCGAGCCGCGGCTTGTTCATACTCTCCCTTGTTCCTCCGGGTAGGTAGACGGGGTAGCAAGACTTTTCCATTGCCCTGGCAAGCCTATTAACTTCTCTGACCATTATAATTCATAGAAGAAGTTAGCCAAAAAGAACACTCGCCAAAGGGCTATAGAAGATAGGAAAATTGCTTTCTCTGGCTGACTTGCGATGGGGCCGCCCGCTTGTTTAGAATAAGAAAGGCCATGATAAACGATCATAGGCAATGGAGAAAGGAACACTTTTTTTTATGGCTCAAGCACAACATGCACAAGTTGCGCGTGTCGGTGTACAATTGCACCCACAGCATACAAACTACCAGTCCTTCGCGGAGGCAGTGCAGAAATGCGAAGAAGCTGGCGTTGATTCTATCTGGACCTGGGATCACTTCTTCCCACTTTACGGGCCATCGTCCGGGCCACATTTTGAGGGCTGGACGCTGCTCACCGCTATGGCCACGCTTACACAGCGCGCCGAGATTGGTCTGCTGGTAACATGCAATACCTATCGTAATCCAGCTCTACTCTCAAATATGGCCAAGACCGTTGATCACATCAGCCAGGGGCGCTTAATTCTTGGTTTAGGTGCTGGCTGGTTCGAGCGCGACTATAGCGAATATGGCTACGATTTCGGCACACCCGCCAGCCGCCTGGCCGCGTTAGAGGAGTCGCTGAAAATAATTAAACATCGCTGGGAAGTCGATGTGCCGCAGCCGCTGCACAAAATTCCTATCATGATTGGCGGTGGTGGCGAAAAAGTGACGCTGAAAATCACTGCCCGCTACGCCGATATGTGGCATGGCTTCGGCAACCCTGAGGCGATCAAACATAAAATGGAAGTGCTTGACAACTGGTGCCGCGAAGTCGGGCGCGATCCCCATGCAATCGAGCGCGGCTGTGGCACTCAGGGCGGCGATAGCGATGAGACCCGCACCGCCTACGTGCAGGCTGGCGCGACACACCTGATCCTGGGCATGGGGGAACCATGGGACTACCAGGCAATCACGAAACTCGTGCAGTGGCGCGACAACTTTAATAGCTGAGAATTGGTATAAGTGATCTCTGCTTTTTTGCAGAGTTTTGGCGGGCACTGCGCGCTTGCCAAAACTCTGCAAAAAAGCAGAGATCACTTATATATCTGCCGCGTGACTGTGGCCCCGCCTTAGTTATGTGAACGCCGGTCTTCGATGCGTTCAGCTTTCATTTCAAAACGCGGCAAGCTGCCAGGACTGACGCTTTCAACAGGTATATGCAGGTTAAGCGCGATATGTAGTTCTTCGACCAGGCTGCTGAGCAGTTCTGGCGGGCACTCCACGCGCAGGGCGATCTCATCCATGTTGCCAGCGCGGGTGATGATGATCCGATACTCCTGCACCTCCGGGAAACTGTGCAGAATGTCGGCTAAAGCTGAGGGATAGACGTTGACGCCACGGACGACAAGCATGTCATCCGCGCGCCCCAGAACTCCGCCCGGTAGCAGGAGGTAGCTGCGCCCACAGGGGCAGGAGTAGCCGCCGTTGCGCACCAGATTGCCTGTACGGTAGCGTAGCGCGGGATATCCCCAGCGTCCCAGGTTAGTCAGGACCAGTTCGCCAATTTCGCCTGACCTGACCTGTTCGCCGTTGGTGGGATTGAGAACCTCGGCGATAAATTCGCCTTCGTTGACGTGGATGCCCTGCCTCTCAGAGCAAGAAAAACCGAACGCGCCTATCTCGGTCATACCAGCGTGATCGTAGGTCTGGGCACTCCAGGCCTGTTCGATACGCTGGCGCGTGGCCGGTATCGAGGCACCTGGCTCACCGGTATGGATGGTGACGCGAATCCCCAGATGGCTGAGATTAATATTGTGCTGCCGAGCCACTTCCGCCAGGTGCAGAGCATAGCTAGGCGTGCTGACCAGCACGGTTGCTCCTACCTCCTGCATAGCGCGCAAACGCTGCACAGAGTCCAGGCCACCGCCAGGCACAGTTAATGTTCCCAGGCTCCTGGCCCCTTCGTAGGCAGCCCAGAAACCAATAGACGGGCCAAAATCAAAGGCCAGATAGACAATATCGTCACGCGTCACGCCCGCGGCCTCATAGACTGTGTTCCAACAATCCGCCCACCAATCCCAGGTCTCCTGGGTATCCAGAATCTTTAAAGGATGACCCGTGGTGCTGGAGGTCTGATGCAAACGCACATAGTTGCCTACAGGATAGGTCAGATTCCCACCAAAAGGAGGATGCATGAGCTGATCAGCGATAAGGTCGCGTTTGCTAGTAAAAGGGAGACGGCGGAAGTCCGCGAAGCTTTCAAGTTTCAGAGTAGTATGTTCTTGTAAGAATTTATGAGCATAAAAAGCATTACGAGGCAGAATACGCTGAAGACCTACTTGCAGACGAGCAAGCTGATGCACCTCCGTTAATTCGCGGGCTGCGGTTTCCAACTGAGACATGGAAGTACTTCCTTTCTCTAGAAGTCTTGGGAATACCAAAGCTGACTGCACCTCTTTTAGTCAGGCGAGTGAAAATATTCTGGCCTCGCAAGCTGCGTTGCGCCCAAAACAGCTTTCACTTGCCACCGCTTTGCCAGGTAGGATCTACAACAGTGTTCTGGCTGTTAGCCTGCGTGCTGTGCCAGAGCAAGCGGACGGCATTCCGGTTGATTTATGAAGAGTGCGTTTTTGTATTATCCAGTCGGACAAGAGCCAGCGTAAGGTATCCGCAAAGTAAAACAACTTCCCTGCCCTACTACGCTCTCCACTGCTACGCTCCCGCCCATAACTTCAATCCATTCCTTGATCAGAGTCAGGCCCAAACTGGCCCCACTCTCTTGTATAAGTTGCTCTCCCTGATAAAAACGTTCCCAGATGTGGGAAAGTTTCTCAGGCGCGATACCTTCACCAGTATCACTAACTCGCAGGGAAAGCAACTGCTCTTTGTACTCAACAATCACAGCGACAATCCCGCCTGGCGGAGTGTGGCGCACAGCATTGTGCAAGAGGTTATGTAATACCTGCTCCAGGCGTCCTGGATCAACCAGCGCGGCTGGCAGGTCAGGCCCTGACAATCTCGACTCTATGCATGCGCCAGGCCAGAGGCGTAATCACAGCTACTACATGAAGCACGAGTTTGCCCAGATCAAGAGATACGCGCCGCAGGGCAAGTAGGTCTACCTCAGCGCGCGCCAGGGCAAAAAGCTTGTCTACCATGCCCTGTAAATGCACAACTTCCTTTTACATGACTCGCAAGTCGGCGCGGACAGCGTGCTGCTCGCGCTCATTCCAATGCGCGAGCGTGCTCTCCAGATAACTACGCAAGGTGGCCATAGATGCATGCAGTTCGTGTGAGACTACCACGACCAGTTCGCGCTGCTCCTGGAGAAGCGTGTGAACAGTATCACGCTATTTTTGCAGATCCTGCACGGTCTTGGCCATGGCATTGAAATCGGCCTGTAAAAGCCCTAACTCGTCTTCGCCCTCTACATGCACGCGTCTGCTATATGCGCCGCCACGCAAAACACCCGTGGCCATGGCAAGAGCGCGCAGACGACGCGTAGTCCGACGCATGATCAGGTAGGAGACCAGCGCGAAGGGCAACACTATCATACATAGCATACACAAGCCAGGTAAGATCAGTCCCAGAGTTGCAAAAACGCTTGTAAAAGTATCAAACGAGTTAGAGAGATTACTATAACCTCAAATACGACAAGCAGTAAGCTAAAACTCACGGCTGCGACCAGCTCCAGACTTTCCAACCAGGCTCTCCAGATAGGTACACTTAAGACACGCCTGGCCCTGGGCCTGGGTCGCCAGGTTACATGCTGCATAATCCGCTGAAACATTTGTGTACGGCGCAATTGTGCATGCACGCGGGCAAGCAATTCACGTGTACTAAAAGGCCTGGTTAGATAATCATCGGCTCCCAGTTCAAGACCACGCACGCGATCTGCCTCCTCACCGCGCGGTGAGCATGAGCACAGGCGTCGGCAAGGTCTGGCGCAGCTGGCGTAAAACAGCCAAACTTCTGTCATAGTGTATCACCATGGTCTATGCTTTGCGTTTTTGCAGCGTAAGTAGGGCAAGAAGTACCAGTGTTGCCAGGAAGGCTAGCCCGATTAACAGGACTATACTGGCGAGAGCCTGCTCGGCTGTGGCCCTCTGGAGGCCGGGATTGCAGATACTTTCGCGTCTCTGACTATTGAAAAAGCCGCTACATATATAGCCCCAATGGGTTATAGCCCCAATGGGTGTCAGAATAGTGTCGCTCAAAGTAGGCAGGCCAATGCCAGGCAAGAGATTGCCCCAGAACCAGTAGCCCACAAAAAGAAACTGATACGTCGCGTCATTGAGCGCGGGGACTTCATCACGATATACCTTATTAAGACGTGTGAGTGTGATTTGCATGATATTTGCTCCTTTAAAACCTGATATTTGCTTTTGTCGATTGGGATATACATGAGGAAAAAGTTTGATATTGAGCATGGTTCTGGTATTCGTAAACTACAGAGAGCATAAACCTGAAATGTCGCTGGCCGATCGTCACTCTGTCACAAGCTAGTAACCGCACAACATAAAATGCAGGAGTGTGGTAGGCGCAGGACGCCTACCACACTCCTGCATTTTATGTTGTGCGGTTTGAGAGCTAGCGTTTGGGCCTGATCTCGCGGCTCAGCGAACCCAGCAGCACACCCAGCACACTCACGACCAGCAGCACGCCCGACACAGCCACCAGTGGGGATAGAGCCGGGACGAATCTGAAGAGGGCCAGGAGGGCTGTGATGATCAGTATACCGATGAGAATGACCATATCGCCAACAATAAAATAGTAAACTGCTTTAATTGCTTGCATATCATCCCTCTATTTCTGCACGGTTACAGCCGCATTCTCCGCGCCTGCCTGGAGTTCGCGACGCTGCTTGACTTGCTTGAGCCAGAGCACCAACACAAAGGAGGACAGGAGATAGAGAGTTGCCAGCACCAGGATAAACACGTCTGCGTATGGCCAGTTGACCCCAAAGCCCTCGCCAGCCCAGAAGGTGCCAAAGCTAGTCAGCATAACTCCCACGACAAACTTGAGGGTGTTTTCAGGCACCTTTGTCAGCGGAGCTTTCACCAGCACACCCGCGAGAATGACCAACACGCCTGCGATCGCGGCCCCAAGAGCTGCCGAAGCGATACCTGTAGACTTCGAGACCACGGCGTTCGCGGCGCTAGTGCCAAATGTAATCACGATAAAGGCTACTTCTAAGCCTTCCAACAAAACCGCTTTATAGGATAAGGCTACACCAAAGGGCATTACACGAACCTCAGGCTGCTCTCCCCGCGCTCTAATCTCGGCAAGGTGCTCCTCATAGATAGCCTCTTCATCGTGCAGCGCTTTCATACCGCTATAGCGCAAAATAGCCTTTTTTAACCATTTTAAGCCAAAAAGAATTAGAATTATACCAACCACCAGGCGTAGAATATCAATTGGCACAAATTGAACGATAGCAACACCCAGGGTCGCGATGATCAGCGCGAGTGTGGCGGCAGCGGCAAATGCGCCAACCAATGAACTACGCCAGTTCATGGTCACACCTACAACCAGGACAATCGTAAAAGCCTCAACAAATTCCACCGCCGAGGCCAGAAACGCAGCAGAGGCAACAGCCCATTGCATGCAGATCCTCTCTTTCCTTGCTATAGAGCATAGCGGGACAAAGACGCTTAAAAGGGAACCCACCGCTAATAACACCCTGTGGATTCCCCCTGGCCCTCATTATAGCACAATTATCTTGTGCTAATGCCGCCCCCACAGAGACCCGTCGTCACCCCTCATATCTCTTGTCAAAAGCACAAGAAGTGCGTAAAATAGGTCTCATTCAGATGGGAGAAAAGCGATGAAAGCAGAAACTGAAGCTCTGCTACAAGAATGCCGGACCGCGCTCTTGCGGCAAAGTGATGAGCGCATAGCCGCGTTACTGGCTCAATGGTTTGAAAACTTGATCGGCGAGGAGTATCTGGACGAGGAGCGCGACGATCTCTGCTTGCTGCTCGCTTATCATGTACAATCCTGGGGATCGCAGATCTCTTATGCCACGTATACCTCCTGGTGGGAGGTCGAGGGCTACCTGGAGCCTGCGGAAGGCATCTTTAGCTGCCAGAATATTGCCGCTTTACGCCAGCGCTTGCTGGACCTGCCGCTCGGTCAATTTGAGATCATTGTAGAGATGGCCTACCAGGCACGCGTCAGCCTGGCTGAACTGGACAGTAACTCCCGACCGCAAACTGGCCAGCAGGGATTAAGCGAGCTGGCTGTGTGGCTGGCAGAGGCCGATCCTACCGCTCTGACCGCAGAACTCAAGGCGTCATCCCTGGCATATGGGCGTTTTGAGAGTAAAGAGCAACGCCAGAGACGCGAAGAGGAACGAGCTGTCCTGGCCAGCCAGCAGGGCTACCTTGTGCTTACTCCCGCTTCATCATACGTTGTGACTGACGCTTTCCGTACCTGGTGCAAAAAGCAGAAGCAGCCATATATTTTGGTAGAGCCTGAAGGGCGTCAGCTAGCCCTGGTACGTATTCAGACGAAGCAGGCAGATATACGCGAAAGCGGCGAGGTTATGGCGCGCTTTCAGCAACAATTGCCCATCCTGGCCGCTCCCTATATCGCCGACGCGCAAGCTGAGGGCCATGTGGCGGCAATTACCTGGCTCTCCAAACGCCAGGTTACGCTCGCGTGGCTATTGGCCGAGGACGCGCAAACGGTGGCAGGCGAGATTGTCACTCTCTGGTCAACGCTTGTGGCGCAGGCAAAAGAGCGCGAGATTGAGCGTGAAGCCGAGCGGCGCGCCGCGCTCATCCCTCCCTGGAAAAGCGAACTGACCCGCTGGCGCGCAGAGGGCACGACTCCAGAACTGCCGCTGCTCGCGGAAACAGTGGTGCTGCCGCCTGCCTGGGGAGAGCTCTTCACCCGCGAACACCTGGCGGCTTTTCTCACCTATCTTGCCTTACCTACGACTACGCGTGAAAGCAAAGCTAACCTGGTCGCGCGCGCGCAAGAACGCCTGAGCGCTGATCCACCCCTGCGCGCCCTCTTTTTCGAGCTGTTCAAGCGCGAACTGGCTGTCCCACCCTGGGAACTGGAAACCCTCTTATTATGTACGTTCGCGGAACGTAAACGCTGGACCGATGAGGAGCGGCTACCTATTCTGGAACTGCGCAGCTTTCGTAGGGGCGGCGACAATAAATCATATCCTGTCTTTGATCGGCGTATGATCCTGACCCTGCTGCCGACAGAACTCGCTCAATGGCGCGCGGAACACCAGGTCCTGCTCAAAGAGCGCAGAAGCGCGGCTGCCAGAGCCGCCGCCGCGCGACGGAAGGATTCTTCCAGCGTCTGATGTCCTGAGATGAAGCATGCTATTCTTGAAGCTGCTCGACAGGTTATGCGTGAGGAAGGGTTTGCCGCCCGATACGTGCTAGTATAACAATTTATGGCTATAAGAATTTCTTTGGTATGACTTCAAAGACTTGACACAAAGTTAAGAATCTTCTATACTTTTGTTGATGGATGACTGATTCTGTCAATCAAAAGGAAGTTAGCCATGCCTCGCACAGAAGATGCTAATCAACGTATTCGTCAGGAGCAGCGGAGCAGAATTCTCGCGGCTGCGCTTGGCGTTTTCGCGCGCAAAGGTACAGAGGCTACTATGGCTGAGGTAGCCTGCGCTGCTGAGGTAAGTTACGGGCTGGTCTATCGCTACTTTGTCAGCAAAGAGGCTCTGCTCTTTGAGCTTGTCGAAAGCGCCTTGAACAAGAGCCTCAGGGTGCTGACAGAGGGGCTGGAGATGCCAGGTACGCCGGGAGAGCGCCTGCGCTTACTGCTCACCCAAATCACTGACGGCGTGCGCGAGCATCCTGAATTTATTTTGCTCGTGCAACAGATGCTCGGCGAGTCAGCCGAGCAAGCCAGGCCAGCCAATGGGACTGGGTCGCAGGTGTTAGCTCACGAGGAAGCGCGTGAGCATCTGCGCCAGCTCGCGCGCGAACAGAGTCGAACATACCGGGCTGTTCTGAAGCAGTTAATTATTGAAGGCCAGGCCACAGGCGAAATTGCGCGTGATGATCCAGATCAACTTGTGGCCGCGCTGACCGCGTGTGTGGCTGGACTCTCTCAAGCCGCGACCTGGCAGGCACCCGCGGATTTTCAGAAAACTTTTCCAGATAGCGGGCTTCTTTTCCGCATCTTAGTCGCTCAATCTCAGGAGAAAACATATGCTTGATCCAGCCTCTTTTGCCTATGATCAGCAGGCCCCACTTGCTCTACATGTTGAGAACGAGCAGATACAAAGCGGGGCACTTGTGCGCGATCTTACCTACGCAAGCCCCCACGGAGGGCAGGTGCCGGCTTACCTGATTCTGCCTTTAGAGCAGCTGCCACAGGCCGGCTTGATTTTTGGCCATTGGGGCCAGGGAGACCGGAGCGAGTTTGTAGATGAGGCTCTGGTGCTGGCACGCCTCGGCTTTGCTGCGCTATGCCTGGATGCTCCACTGCGCCGCGCGGACTCGCTTGGACCGCAAAGGACGCAGCCGCAGATGGAATTCCAGTGGATCGCTGATGTGCGTCGCGGAGTTGATGTATTGCTGGAGGTCGGCAATCTCACGCAGCAAAAGCTTGGCTACGTTGGTCACAGCTATGGTGCGACCTTCGGCGGCGTGCTCACGGGGATTGAGCGTCGGATCAGCGCCTTTGTTTTGCTAGCTGGCTGGTACGCCATGTCTGAGATGGCGCGCACAAGTTCTGTGCCCCCCCTGGCGCAAGCACGCGCGACGATTCCCCCGGAGCTTTTCGCGCAGTATATGGACGCCATGGCTCCCCTCGATGCACGACACTATATCACTCAGGCCGCGCCAGCGCATCTCTTCTTTCAGTTTGCGCGCGCCGATACGGCTGTGCTAGAAAAAGATGCGCAGCGCTATTTCGAGCTGGCAAGCGAGCCAAAGCGCATTGCCTGGTATGACAACTGTGGTCATGAACTAAGCACTCAGGCCCGCCTGGAACGTGCCGCCTGGCTCTGCGAGACCCTGCATCTGCCCCCACCTTCCCAGGAGATTATACGACTTTTAGAGCAGGTCCCTTCTCCAACTCCTCTGACATAAAACCGTTGTATGCTGAAGAAACCTGCACTTCTGGCACGGGATAGCGCCTTGTCAGTCCCAATAAAAGGGCGACGAGGACTGCTATGCCAAAAACAACTGGAATTTTTTTGCCACGCATCCAGATGCTCAAATTAGTAGCCACACAACACAAGCGGTAAGACCCCGTTAACTGGTTGATGACTTGAAAGGGTGACTGCTTTAACTGAAGTGCCAGAGAGGGCCGATTGATCGGGACAGGACCCGATCAATCGGCCCTCTCTGGCATTGGCGTTCGTTGCGGCAGCTATTTGGGATCTCACATTCCTCTACCAGATACTGTGGCTCTACCACACAAGCACTACATGCAATAGAGAGAATTAATACACAATTCTCTCTATATTTATAATCATCTATATTGTTATACAAGTTGACAATATAGATTTTACATAGTAATATATTTAAATATGAGATCAAAGAGCCTGCATGATAGGCATATAAAAGTGGAGGATAGCGTCTATTAGTATTTTTGCCAGCGCAAGCGGTGGGATTTGAGCGGTCCCATCCAAACCGTTCTCCCGCAAGGCAAGAAGAAACAGGAGGCAGGAGAGACCCAACCCCTGCCAGAAACAAGGAACGCCTTATTCCTCCTCATGGCTCAAGCCTGAGGCATCCTGTGACGATTTTGGTGATTGCCTTGTAGTAGTAGAGCGCAGGCTGCTGGCGAGGTATCCCAGCGGAACCTCTCTCTCACCCGATAGCAAAAAGGGCGTATGGGGTAGCAAGTTTGCCACGCACTTCCACAGGCATTTTCTGATCTCAAGGTCAAAACAGAGAGCACTTTTGGTTCGGGAGACAAGGTCCTGTTTTCTTGCTGCCTTAAGCTACTTTAGACCGGATACAGGAAAGATTTCAGCAAGGTTAGCAAACCTCGTCTGGAGTTGAGAGATCTGGCTCCTGGGCGCATGCATCTGTGGATCAAGCATTCCCGAATGAAAGATATCTTCATAAGGAGAAAAAGTATGAGCCAGGAGCCAGAACCAGGAGTGCTTCATGCGCAAAGCTTGCTGCCACGAGTACATCCTCCAGCCAGGCGGGGTCGTCCTCCAGGGCGGCGTTACCTGCTCCTGTTTATCCTCCTCGCGCTTGTGCTTGTCGTCGGGTTCGTCGGCACTTATAGCGTCAGCAAGTTGCAAAGCACAAGCAAAGCGGCGTACACCCTGGCGATAAGCACTTCGCTCAGCGGTTCACAGGCAGCACCGGGTCAGGAAGCGCTCCAGGGAGTGCAGCTCTATCTCGACTCTGTGAATCGAGCTGGTGGAGTGAATGGGCATACGCTTGATCTCCTAGTTTTCAACGACAAGGACGATGTCGCCACAGCTCAGAAGGTCGCGCACCAGGTGATTGCAAGTCCGGCACTGCTGATGCTTGGTCCGCTCTACAGCGGCATCGCGGTGCCAAGCAACCAGATCTACAGGAATGCGCACCTGCCCGTCATCAGCGCCTCGGTCTCCAACGATGCCATAACGAGCAATAATCCCTTCTTCTTCCGTCTCGGCACAACCACCACACAGGAAGCCAGCACATCCGCCACCTATGCTTTCCAGATCCTTGGCTTCCGCAACGCCAGCATTGTCTACACAGATGATGCAACCTACGGCATGCCCACAGCGCAGAGCTTCGCGAGCACCTTCACAGGCGATGGAGGCACTGTACAGACACTCGCTCTTGCCCAGAACCCCGCGCAACGCCAGAAAACATTGGATGCCATTGTGAACACGCTGGCACATAACCCTAAACCAGGTATCATCTTTCTCGCCATGCTTGATACATACGCGCGCCAGGTGATTGTGGCCTTGCGGCAACATGGTATCATAGCTCCAATGATGAGCACGGATAGTCCTGGTAGCGATAGCTTCGCCGCCTCGTTCTCCTCGTATCCCGAGGAACGCAGCCAACCAGGCTACTTCACCGATGGTCTCTATGCCTCCTCGCCGTTACTCTACGATAGCGCTCCTGCCGCTGTACAAAACTTCTCTACGCTCTATCAACAAACATATGGCAAGGTTCCAGGGTGGCATGCCGCCAAGTACTACGAAGCCGCGCAGGTAGCTGTGGCGGCACTGCAGGCCGCGACGCTCAAAAACACGTCGGCCAGCCTGAGCGACGATAGAATGAGCATCGCAGAACAACTGGGGTCCATGACCTCACCACAGGCGGGTGTAGTGGGCCTGGACGGTCCACTCTACTTCGATAATGCCCACAATGGCGTCGCCATCCCGATCCGCTTTGGACAATTCTCGCATGGTCAGTTTCTCTCCGCCCCCATTCAAATGGTCTCGATCAGCAACCCGGCCCTGGTTAATCTGGCCAGCGAGGAGCACGCCGGGAATATTATCCAGGTAGGCAAGCAGTACTACTGGAAACAGAGCGTCGTCTACGCCGGAATCGATCTGAAGGAGGTCAGTAACATCAATGTGACCGATTCAACGTTTACCGCGGACTTCTACCTCTGGATGCGCTATATTGGCAGCGCCAATGCAACGAATATCTCGTTTACTAATGCCAGTTCCGTAATGTTCGATCCGTCCACGCCTGTCACCAGTCAGACAATTAATGGCCTTCAATATCGCCTCTATCATGTCACGGGCGATTTCAAGGCTGATTACGACTACCATGATTATCCCTTCGATCAGCAGCAACTCATTATCAGCTTTCAGAACACGCTGCTGACGGGTGATCAACTCGTCTACGTGATTGATACCCAGGGCTTGCAATTGGAGCAGCATACGACCATGGACGACGCGAAGGTAGCTTTCCAGTTGCTCAGTTCCTGGACGTACCGTTCGACCCAGTATGCCAGCGATACCTTCACAAATCGCTCAACTCTGGGCAATCCACTCTTGTTCAACACACAGGTACGAACGGAGTACTCAGGACTGGAGATGACTATCACTATCCAGCGCAAGGTTATCCCCTATCTAATCAGCCATCTACTGGCCCTGGTCTTGCTCTTTTTGCTCGTCTACGCCTCACTCTTCATCTCCACCAAACACCTGGGCGACCGCCTGGTCCTGACGGTCACGGCGCTCTTAACCAGCGCGGTACTCCTCTTAGCGGTCAATAGCGAGCTCCCGGCAATCGGTTACGTGGTCAGTCTGAGCTACATCTACTATATTTTCTTCGCTATCTGTCTGCTATGCATGATCGTAGCCCTGATGATGGAGAAAATGGAAGAATACGGGAAGGATACCGCTGTACGTAGAACAAATATCATCCTGCATATTATCTATCTCACAATTGTGACCGTTGTTGTTATCTGTTATATGGTTATCTATAGCAATAGATTTATCTGAACGCAAAAAATACGTTGCAGCGGCTACAGCTTTTGCTTTTTGCGCGCGCGAGAAGATGTATCGGCTATCTTAACGTTCTCGATGCGGCAAGCTTCCATCTGTATCTGATAGCGCTCCTGAATCAAGGCGAGCAACTGCTTTGTGGGAACTGGCAAAAGGCTCTGAGGAAGCAAAATACTTGGAGACCAAGCAGATCGCTAGCGTTCTGCAGAGGCGTAGACAGCAAAGGCAGTCTGTGAAGCGGGGAAATAATAAGGGTGACCGATGGGGCTTGAACCCACAACCGCTGGAGCCACAATCCAGAGCTCTGCCGATTGAGCTACGGTCACCACGTTCTTTGATGGAACGGCGTTAGTATAGCCGACCTCTTGCGACTTGTCAAGAGCGAATTTGTCAATTTTCTTGACAAGCTTTATTCTACTACCATACACTTTCAGGCAGAGGATCTTTTTGATGCTCTATGTGTATCTCAGGGGAGTAAAGTAGCACTTATACGATGTCACAACGCATTCCTGATGAAACTAGCCAGAGTTCGCGTGGGGAAGATGAACTCGAGCATTTACCAGCACTTCCACCCGGCGTCTTTATTCAGGCCCCTGGCAGGACGCCGCGCCACAGAACGATCTGGCCGGATGCCCTCGATGTGATTATGGAGAAAGATCCAGCCTGCAAAAATATCTTTGAGGCGCTGATCTACCAGAGCTTCTGGGCCCTGTTCTATCATCGCATTGCTCACGCACTCTATCTAGCGCATATTCCACTCATTCCCAGAATCCTTTCGCAATTCGCGCGCTTCCTGACCGGCGGAATCGAGATTCATCCTGGCGCGCGCATTGGCAAACGCTTCTTTATCGATCACGGCGCGGGCGTGGTGATCGGCGAGACGGCGGTAATTGGCGATAATGTGATGCTCTATCACCAGGTAACATTGGGCGCGACCGGTTGGTGGAGACCGGGACCCGGACGA
>JBEVTI010000063.1:0-32133 GCA_041156125.1 Candidatus Paraktedonobacter carboxidivorans | reverse complement strand
GTCAATCAGTGTGGTGTTCAGAACAACAGAAGCAAAACAAGCAGAAGCCAGTGGGGCATGTTCCCACTGGCTTCTGCTTGTTTTCATGAGTGGTCCCAGATTTTTTTGAAGCAGCAAGAGCGCGTGTACGCCCTATTTTAAAGAGCTTTGACGGATGCTGTGCGCCTGTCAAAGCTCTTTAAAATAGGGGTGGGGAGGCACAAGCTGCTTTAGCCTGATCTTGCAAAATCTGGGACTACTCATATAAGACGCTAGCTTTTAAACCCGCTAAAGAAATTCCAGATCACAACATTGGCGTCAATAGTGTGTGTAGTGTAACCAAGCGAAGGCATATTAATGGGCGAGCCGGCCCAGACATGGCCACCATCTGTAATCTTATAGTGTTCAATCACCGTCCCGTTAGCGCATTGAGACCATTTATACGCGGTTACATCAGCTTTCTTGAAGATGGTCTGGTTCGCGTTAGCATTACACTGGTTGATAGCGAACCAGAGATTGAGAAAATCTGGCACCCCGATGAGTTTTTTTGCGGTGTCACCATTGTAAGGGGCAAATCGATCAACCAGGCTGTGAATCTCCAGCAGAGGTATAGGGCGCGTGGCCTGGCAGCCGTTAGGGGGAATATGGTAGAATGCTCCCTCAACAGTCGCGAAAGCAGCAATCTGTTTGCTCAGAGTGCAGGCAATGCGATAGGCCATACTGCCTCCAATGGAATAGCCAGCCACATAGATCCGATGAGTATCAACACAATAATTCCTCTGTAAATAGCTGAGCATATCTCGGGTAAATTGTACATCGTCAGTCAGGCCAGTTGGACCACCAGCGCCAATGCCTGCGTTCCAACTGGGTTTGGGTTGAGGGACATTATTGTCGAGCGCCCCCTGGGGGAAAACAACAATAAATCCAGCTTTATCTGCCTCAACACTCATATTCGTGTAACTCTCAAATTTCGCCGCACTGCTATCGTAGCCATGATAATTGATAACCAGAGGTAACGGCTGCTGACCATAGGTAGGAGGTAAGCGAAGGATAAAGTTGCGTTTTATACGGTTTGAACTAATATAGATAGTGCTATCCCCTACGGAGCGCGCTGTAGAGCAGGGTGCATTCGTATTTTGCGAAAAACCTGGTACAGCGGGGAGTTCGGTCTGGCCATTGCTAAAGCCTGGAATGATGCCTGCCTGGAGACTATAGATAACCACGCCAGTGATAATCAGTAATGAGAAGGCCAGGCAAACCCACGCAGCCAGGCGGCGCAGACGGAATTCTCTGAGATGGTGAATATCGCGATTATACATAATCAAATCTTCTATCGCATCCTCTAAGTTTTGTAATCAGTGTATCACTTTATTAAACGCAAAAACTCTGTACTCTGTCACGCATAATTGGCTTGAGATACTTTAATGCATCAGTCCAAGCCAGAGTAAAATCATGGCAGTAGCTTCCCAACCTTGACAAAGCCGGCAGATTCAAGGATGATGGCACAAGCATCAGTAAGACAAAGAATTGAGATCCAGAAAGCTTGAGATAGGTATGGTAAAGCAGAGAATAACGGATGTTGTGCAAATCGATCCCGTAGCACCTATGGGTGAAGTAATTGAGCGGGCAGCACACCTGTTGCGCCAGGGAGAACTGGTTGTTTTTCCTACCGAGACCGTTTATGGTCTGGGGGCTGATGCCCTACAACCGGCTGCCCTGGAGGGCATCTTTGCCGCCAAAGGACGTCCTTTGAGCGACCCGTTAATTATCCATATCGCCGAGCTTGCTGCACTGGACGCGTTGACCTCCTCACTGCCAGTAGCCATCTGGCGACTTACCCAGGTCTTCTGGCCAGGTCCACTGACCCTGATTTTGCCGCGTGGACCACAGGTACCACGGATCGTGACCGCTGGCATGGAAACAGTAGCTGTGCGTATGCCAGGGCATCCTGTGGCTCTCGCGCTGATTCGCGCCCTTGGTTCACCCATTGCAGCACCTAGCGCCAATCGCTTTATGCATATCAGCCCGACCACCGCTGCACATGCGCTGGCGGACCTTGACGGGCGCGTGCCGTTGATCCTCGATGGCGGGCCTTGCAAGGTTGGGGTCGAATCAACCATTCTGGACCTTAGTATAGAGATTCCAACTATCTTACGGCCCGGTGGTGTTAGCATAGAGGCTTTACGGGCTGTTTTGCCAGAAGTGCATATCCTCGATCAGCATAAGCCTTTGTCAGAAACACAGGCCCAGAAGGCTCCCGGCCAACTTACTATACATTATGCCCCAACTGTTCCTCTACTTCTTTTCGATGGTAGCGCAGAAGCTATGCGCGCTGCTATGCTCAAGGAACTTGCGGCGCGCACGGCACGCGGGGAACGTGTAGGCTTGCTGGTAGCCGACGCGGATCTGCCAGCTTTCCAACAGCAGAGTAGCGCCTTGATATACTCGCTAGGAGACCCTGCGCAACCCGCCCAGATTGCCGCAAGCCTCTTCGCCAGTCTACGCGCTTTAGAAGAGGCTCATGTGCAGGTGATTCTCTGCCGTACTTTCCCCTTGCACGATCTTGGCCTGGCTATTCGCGACCGCCTTGGGCGCGCTGCGGGCGGTGAGATTATCTCTGTCTAGCCTGCGCGCGCCTTTCTACGCCTTTTTAGCACGACAAAGAGGATCACTCCCAGGGCTATTACCAGGACCCCACTTAAAAAAGCGCCCACGATGACCCCGCCCGATGGTGGACAAGAGAGCGGCTGTGAATTCGCCGGATTGGCAACCTCGTGGACCGCTGAAACATCGGGTAAGCCTGACCCGGCCACAAAGGCCGGGTCAAGGTTGATTTGCGCAGGCGCGATGCTGGTATACATACGCGTGAGGTAGCGATAGGCTTGCGTTAACGTTGCCAGTTCATGATCGTTTGTAGAGAGATTACTGGTTGGCTGCGCATATTCGGTGACAAATCCGTGCCCATTCGCTTTATGTACCGCCTGGCTAACCAGGTCTGCATAAGCGGATTGGCTATAAAGGTTATTAGCCAGTTGATTGTAATTTAGTTGTAGTGACTGATAATTTTGTGGCACAAAACGGCCCTGCGCAAAGATCCAGAGCAAAATACCTAAATTTTCTTTCCCCATCGGGGTTGCCATACGTAGGGGAATGCTGATGGTAGACTGGTTGGTGGCATATGTAATTTTTATCGGCAGCATATCATGTGTGCTTGTATTGCTCTGGAGGCGCATAGCTAGAAAAAGCATATGAGCGGCAATATAAGGCTGCATTTCCGCGCGCGATTCGGCTGGGATTTTGTAATTATGCGCGGTCAGCCAGTTTGTGAGCGCCTGGGAATCGCTTGAACTGATGACATTATAGCTATAGGGACCAACAGCTCCGCTACTGTAGACATTGACTCCGCCAGTCACTGGCGCGGGCGCGCTAGTGGTGCCATAACCACCACAACTGGCAGCGCTGGCTTGATAGAGGCGGGGGTCTGTGTCTCGGTCCAGTTCTTGAAAAAGGTTGATAGACGTAGTATCAACTTTAGGAATAGCCGGGACAGGTAGTACCCACGCGAAATCTTTAGGCGAGCCTGTATAGTGAATCTGCTCGTAAAGGGTCACTTTACCCGGATCAACTGCAAAGATTAGCCGTTCAGCGCTCTGCTCTGTGTAAGCGTCCGCGCTAAACATGCCGCCACAGGCCAGCGCTGTCAGCGGACTGAGCAGCAAACAGGTCAGGGCAAGCAGTAGCGCATAGATACTGATCTTTAGTGATCTGTTCAACTTTCCTGATAATGAGTGCTTTTTATTATGCATGCTCTATCCTCCATGATGCTAAGATCTCTAAGACTAAGACGTGGAGAGCCGGGAAATTTATGGGCAACGAAAGTGTAGAGGCAAAGACCAGAACAATGCCTGGTCTTTGCCTCTACACTTTTATAGTCGGGAGAACAGCCTCTCTTAACCGGTTTCTGTGCTGGATGGTTGGCGTTGCGGACGCCGCCTGCGCGTGGCCTGACGCGTGGCCGCTGCGGCGCGTAATCTGGGAATGACCAGGAAGACATATAGGGCTGACAGGCCCATCATACCCACGCAAATGATCAATGGCAGACCCAACATAACACCAGGCGTGCCAGGAGCAAGTCCAGCCAGCAGACCCAGCACACCGAAAATGATCACCGTCAATATAGGCAAGAGTAGACCGCCGCGAATGCGAAATGAACGCCTTGCCTCTGGCTTGCGCTGGCGCAAACGGATCACGCATAGCCCTGCGATGGTATAAATCAGCGCCTCCAGCACTGCGCCAAGCAGGATAAGCACACTGAATAGATTAGTGAAGAAGATCAAGATAGCGATCGCGGCTGATGTGATAGCCAGGAAAAACAGGGCCACATAGGGTACCGCGAATGAAACACTGATGCGCGCGAAGATTGGCGGCAACACATCTTCGCGCGCAGCCGCGTAGAGAAAGCGCGAAGCAGTCGCGAAACCGCCATTGAAGGTCATCACCGCCGTAAATAGCGTTGCGATCAGCATCAGCCAGATGCCCACCTGTCCCAGCGCGGTCTGTGCCAGCAGCATTTGTGGTACCGGCGAATTGTATATCTTCGGATCGTGAACATTCAACAGATGGCTGGAGGCCACCGTAAAGAGTGCATATGAAATTCCCAGCAGACCGATGGAGATAAACATACCGCGTGGGATCTGACCGATATCATTAATCTCCTCGGAGAGCGGCGTGACCCACTCGAAGCCGGAGAAAATAAAGACTCCCGTGGCAATTGCCAGCGCCAGGTCAAGCGGATGGTTAATGGCGTCAAAGGGAGAACGCAGCTGAAAGCCATGTTGAGCGAGCGAGATCAGAGAAATAGCGCTAATAAAAACGAGCAGGGCATATGTTGTGATGTCCTGCAAAAGGCCCGCGATTTTAATCCCGCGCAGGTTTGCTCCTGTCGCGAGACCCAGCAGCACAAGCAGCCAGATCAGCGAAGCCCAGTTCGGCAGGTTGAAGGCGTACGAAATAGCGCTGCCTACGACATAGCTATCGGCTGCGATGACCGCGATAATCGTGATCAAGTAGCCAAAGGTGATGATGAGAGAAAAATTCTCATTAAAAGCCTCATTCATGTAGAGGCGCACAGCAGCGGCTGTAGGGTAGAGGGCATTCAATTCAGAGAAACAGAGCGCGGCCAGAATGGCTAGCAGACCAGCACTTAAAATAGCAATCCACCCCGAATCGCCACCTAGAACGGAGGCCAGTTGAACACAACTGAGCAAGCTAATAGCCGCATAGGCCAGGCCTGTACTCGTCGAAATAACAGTACGGAACTTAAGCACGCGGCGTAAAGAAACTGGTTCATTCAATCCAGGGTACTCCTTTATCTGTAGTCTTTTATCTTTCCAGGAGAACTCGTATTTTGAGAGCAATTTGGAGCGAGAGACGTAGTTCCGCATCCTCCAGTGAGTGACCCAGCAGTTCTTCTATGCGGCTCAGGCGGTAGAGCAATGAATTGCGGTGCAAGTGCATCACACGGGCGGTCTCGCTCAGGTTGCCATTGCAGCGGAAGAAGCCCTCCAGTGTTTCCAGCAGGGCCTGATTGCCGCGATTGTCCGCGTCAAGCAAAGGCCCAAGTGTTTCGTGGTAGAAGTCAAGTAGCGTTTGTTCACCATAGAGAGGGAAGAGCAGGCGATAGATACCCAGGCGCGAGAACGAGTGGAGTTTGCCCTCACCGAAGAGCCTGCGGCCAATTTCCAGTGCCTGCTGGGCTTCACGCCAGGATTGCGGGATAGCCTGAACATTTCTGGCGATTTGTCCAATACCGCCTGAATAGGAGAGCTTATTGCGTGTATTTTGAGGTTGGAGACGGACCTGTGTGCGTTCCAGGCTACTGAGGATAGCCTGCTCATCAGGAGTGTCATCCTCTTGTTCATAGTTTGCGCCAGCTTTAGCGTTTGGTAGCAACGCCATCACCCGGCGCGGTTCATGGATAACCCAGGCGGTAGGCCATGTGCGTAATAGTTCTTCGCGCAAGCGTTTGCTCCATTGAGCGTGTGGACCGCTCGCGGTAAAAGTTGTCTCCTCGAGCGTGATTTCGAAAAGCACCACTGCTTGAGGAACACTCAGATCATGTCCAAGCAGACGCGCTCGCACCTGCATTTCCTCGGCTTGTTGATAATTGCCCTGTACTACGTCCATAAAAGCTTCGCTCTGGTAGCGACTCTCGACTCTACTGCGTTCGCGCTCGCGGGCGAATTCTAACGAGAGAATAGGGGCGACCTGGCCCATAATCAGACGTTCCAGATGATCAAAATTACCGGTGTCACCAATTAATGATAAATAACCGACGACCTCGTGTGGAATTTGAATGGGTAGCGTTACCCGTGACATATTCTGCTTTTGCAGCGCATCATCGCTTAAGAGGCCAGGCGGGGTATGATTTTCCAGATCAGGCGGCGCAGCCTGCAAAAGAATTTCTTGATTTGCATCCTGCAAAACGACCCATTTGCCACAAACTCTGGCCAGATGTTTGCAGACGCCCTCAATGCCAACTCCCTGGATGCTTAACTGCATCAACTGATGTGAAATCTCGCTGGCCTGGCGTTCGATCTCGCCGCGGAAACTTACCACGAATGTAATCACATCGCGCTCAATCTCCTCAAGCGGCGCATTCGTCGGGAGAAGCAACAGGGGTAGGTGCAGTTGATCAGCGCTGTTGATGGCTTCCATGCCCAGCGCTTCGAGCGAAGGTGCCGCCACGGCAACCGCTGCTACCCGCTCACGATGCAAACTCTTGAGCAACTGGGGCAGCGTCTCGTCAAGTCTGCGCAATTGAGCCAGCCCCAGCAGGGCAAGCTCGCCTCCTCTCACACTTTCAAACGCTGGCAGGCGTGCGCGCATACGCATAGCCCAGGTGACCCGCCTGTCCAGACCCTCACCTCCAGCTGCCAGATGAGCTTCACGTGAGATGAGCAGGGTCATGATATTGCGGACCGAAGCCGAGGATATTGGGGATGGAGAACCGCTCATGTATTTTGCTCTCGCAGGGTATCGGGATCAGACGGGCTGACCTAAAAGGGAAGCGCGGCGATTATCGCCGCGCTGTTGTAGCAGGCGTGCTACTACTTTTTTGCGCCTTGCGTTTCTCAGCCGCTTTCTTCGCTTTGGCTAGATGTTTATGCCAGGCAACGCGTTTAGTTTTGTTCATGCGATACTTCCTTTCTAATTTATTCTTCGATTTCTGCCGAATCGTCAAAATCAATTTCATTCATCTCTTCGGTCTCATCTCCACCATCGTAATACTCATCATCTCCAACCAGCTCATCTTCATCCTCATGGTCGCGCCGTAGCATACTATCCTTAATGTACGCACGAATAGTATCTCCACCGCCCTGGGAGGGGAAGCTGACTTTGCCAAACATGCGAGGATGCTGATACTCTTCACGAATGATCAGACGCACCTGACCATGTTCCATAGCCAGGACAGCCGCGGCGTAGCGATTGCCACCTTCCATATAGTTAATCAAACGATTAGCCAGGCGTGGCTCAACTTGCCCGATGTCTTCATTCGCGCTATTGCGCACAAGAAGCGAGTGGCCAATCTGGTGCAATTGCACTTTGTCACCCACCGCGACGCGCGCCAGTGTGCTGGCTATAGCCAGGTTGAGTAACTCTGTGACCCCGGTTTTTCCTGTCTCTTCAATGAAAAGCTGAGGATCAATGTGCCCGCTACCCTGGTGGATTTCGGTCGAGCTTTCCTGGAGAAGCGCCAGCCGATCCAGGTTTTTTTTGGCGATAGTGTTCTTGGGACTATAGACGAGCGTTCGCGAGTAGGCGTCACGGGCCTCCACATACTGGCCTAACTCGCTATGGGCTTTTCCCAGGCGGTTATAGGCCTCTGACTCACTGGGGAACAGTTGTAAAATGTTCTTGTTTGTGAGCACAGCCTCTTCCCATTGACTGGTTCCAGCCTGTTTGATTGCAAGATCGGTCCACTGCTTTTTCAGTCGAGCTTTTTCTTCAGCCGATTGTGCTTGTGCCATGAATCTCTCCTCTTTCAATCCCTTTTCAATCCCTGTCTCGCGTACTGTACCCGTACCGCTGACATTAACCCGCATATTATAACGTAATGGCGCAACCTTGCAAGGACCAGGAGGTTGTCTTTTCAATATGTACCTGAATCAGGTCTCCTGGTTGAATCTGGCGCGGAGTGTCATCATTGCCATCCGCCTGTTGTTCTGTGCCTGGTTGTGGAAAGAACACCAGTTTATTGGCGCGATTGCGTCCCTGCCATTGCTGCCGTCCATGGCTGGTGTTGGTTTTTTCAACTAATACCTCTTCAACTTTACCGACCCGCGCTTGATTCAGTTCAAACGCGATCTCTGCTTGTACTGCCTCCAGCGCGTGTAAGCGGCGCATTTTTTCCGCGTGCGGAATATCATCCTCCCAACGGGCTGCGACAGTCCCTGGACGCACCGAGTAAGCCGCCACGTGTACCACATCGAAGCGAATTTCCTTCAGCAACTCCAGGGTATGCTGAAACTCTTCCTCAGTTTCGCCACAGAAACCAACGATAATATCGGTCGAGAGTGAGATATCTGGCCAGAGTTCGCGCACCCGCTTGATACGTTCGCGATATTCGCTCAGGGTATACCCACGTTTCATACGCGTCAGGCAGGCATCATCGCCTGACTGCACAGGAATATTGAGATGTTCGCAGACTTTAGGCAAGCGCGCCATATGCTCAATCATGCTGTCAGTCATATGTCGTGGATAGGATGTCATAAAGCGAATACGCTCCAGCCCGGCGATCTCGCTCAAGTTTTCCATCAGCAAGGCCAGGTCGGGTTTGCCGGGCAGATCCAGACCATAGGCCTCAATGGTCTGACCCAGCAAGGTCAATTCTTTAGCCCCCTTTGCTACCAGCGTTCTGGCTTCGATGACCAGTTCATCTACCGGTCGGCTACGTTCGCGCCCGCGTCGATAGGGGACAATACAGTACGTGCAGACCTTATTGCACCCAAGTACCACAGGCAACCAGGCTGTCGGGCTGGTCTCAGTCTGCTCGACATGCGTGGGATAATGAGCTATGCGCTCTCCCGGCCTGGGGGTAATCGCCATGGGTAGAACTGTGCGTTTGCCCGTCAGAGGCAGGTTGAAGGCCGCGATAGTAGGCTGGACTGCTTCAACCGGGAGAGCCTCCACGCCGGGAGGCAAGAAATCCACATCCAGGCAACCAGCACCAGAGATAGGAGTCCAGCGCTCTTCCAGGAAACGTGGCAGAATATCCGCCTGCTCTACTTTCATAAACAGGTCAACATGTGGATAACGCTTGCTTAGTTCATCGATCGTTTTCTGATTGCCGATCATACAGCCCATTAACGCTACCAGCAGATCATCGCGCTTTTCTTTGGCATGTTTCAATTGCGCCAGTTGATTATGGGCTTTTTCCTCGGGCGCCTTACGCACACTGCATGTGTTAAGTATCACCAGGTTTGCTCGCTCCATGCTCGTCTCTTCCCAACCCATTTCATCTAGAAGCGCCTGGATGCGCTGCGAGTCTGCCTGATTCATCTGACAGCCAACTGTCCAGATATGGTACTTTCCTCGTGCAATCGAGGTAGTCGTTATCATGATGTTGCCCCTCTCCGAGCAGTTACTGATCCTTTGCACACGTTTATCTGCGACTGTTCGCGAATATGCGTTTATTGGTGTCGATTTTTCGTGGATTCAAGGTCATTATTATAATTCCAAATGGGAAAGAATGCTAGTCCCTTTTGGGTGAATTTTCCTACAAAGAAGCTGTAGCCCTTGACTCCAACGGTCAGACATAGTAGGCGTAAGTAATCTTTATAAAAATACATAAAATATGCGCTATGCTAGCATTCGCAGGAGATGATAGATAAGCATCTCTATCCCCTGTAGCTTGTATCTTGCAGAGAACAAAAGTGCCTTTTTGTAGTCTACAACGGGTCTTCTGCCTATTATGTGATTATTTATGGACATGACAAGAGTCGGTCAGACCGCTCTAGAACAGCTTGCATTCCATTTTGAATAAAAAATTTATACGCGAAAGAAAGTTTGACACCTCTAACTTCATATGCTATAGTACCTGCCATGCCAGGCTATCTTATCTTTACGGACCAAATCATGGTTAGTCGATTGTATTTCTGCTTTATTCTGTGCTGTCTTTCGCATGTAAGCGCTCTGCTTTTGTTAGAGGTCTTGCGCTTTTCGGCAATCAATCTTTTGAAAGTATGGAATACTGCCAAGAATTACAAATTTGCCTGTGAGTTTTTGAGAATTTCCGACGTATATATTCGCATGGAGGGATTGCTTTCTCTCGGCAACGGGGGAGGGGCTTTTCTCTTTTCAATCCTTCCCAAACCTGGGCTTTTATTTGGTTCTGTTTAAGGAGGCTGTTTAACCCATGAAGAGGAGCTGGTTACGTATTTGCTCGCTGGCAATGGGCTTTTCCATTGTGTTAGCTATGCTCGCGGCCTGTGGTACGGGTACTAGTACTACCACGCCGACCACTACCGTTATCAAGGTAGCGACCGAATTGCCGATTAGTGGTGGTGACATCGATATCGGTACTTCCACCATGAATGGCGCGATCCTGGCTGTTGATCAGGCTAATGCCAAACATACCATTCCTAACGCGACACTACAGTTTGTCAAAAAAGACGATGTGGGTGCCTCAGGCACACACGATGGACCAACGGGAGCTGCGAACGTCCAGGCATTGCTGGGCGATCCCCAGGTGGCTGGTATCGTTGGCCCTCTCAACAGTAGCGTGGCTCTGGACGAGATGCCAGTTGCCAACAATGGCAATATCGCGTTGATTAGTCCTGCTAACACCAACCCCTGCCTCACCAAGCGTGGTGCCGATGTTGGTTGTACCGGGGCCACCGATCTGGTACCTAAAGTTCGTCCTACAGGAAATGTCACCTATTTCCGTCTGGCTGCTACTGACGACCATCAGGGGCCGGCTATGGCGGACTACCTCTTCAACTCGCTTCATCTCAAGACAGCGTATGTCATTGACGACACGGAGACCTACGGTGCTGGCCTTGCCAAGTACTTCGTACAGGAATGGACGAAGCTGGGTGGGACGGTGATTGATGGTCAGAGCCACAGTGTGAAGAGCACAACCGATTACACCAATCTGTTAACTGCCGCTGCGGCGAAGAAGCCCGATGCGCTCTACTTTGGTGGAAACTACTCCACAGGTGGTCAGGTTATTCAGAAGCAGATGATGACAATCCCTGGCTTGCAGAAGACGGTCTACGGCGGTGGCGATGGCATGACCGGCGACCAGAACTTCTATAACCAGATTGTCAGCAACGGCGGTCAGTTCTATGTGACTATTGCATCTCCTGATCCAACTAAAATCCCCGCGGCTGCGCAATTCGTCAAGGATTACAAAGCCAAGTATGGCAATCTAGGACCCTACAGCGCTGCGGCCTTTGATGCCATGAATATTCTGATCCAGGCGATCAAGAAAGCCCTGGCCAGCACTCCGGCCGCTAAGGACGCGAACGATACGAGTGGCGGAAGCGCTTTCCGTGCTGCTGTGGTCAGTGCGATAAAGAGCATCGCTTACGATGGCGTTACCGGCCATACTACCTTTGACGCGAATGGTGATACCACTAACAAGGTCTTCACCCTTTATAAGGTAGCGCCGGTCAACGGCAAAGCTGATCTGGTATCGGAGTCGGTAGTCGCCGTGCAGTGAGCATAATCTGAGAGGGTTTCCACTCTTTCAAGATCTGCTTCTGCCAGACTTTTCCGGGTTCGGGCGATTTACCTGTCAAAGGTAACCCGCCGGGACCCGGCCCTCTTCCTCTCTTCTTTGTCAGGTCTCCCCGCTTTATTAAGCAGGGACTTGCAGGTTAACTCGTGAGGCACGCTTTCTCTATCTGTTTGCTTGCGAAGGCGAGGTGCATATTCTATGTCACTTTTTTTACAGCTTCTGGTGGCGGGGCTTGCAACTGGTGCCATCTACTCGCTGGTCTCGTTGGGCTACACGATGGTCTATGGGATTATTGAACTCATTAATTTTGCCCACGGCGATATTTTCATGATTGGAACCCTTGTTACGATTGGCCTGCTTCAGGGCGTGTTTCACGTAACGGGGGTTCTTTCAGGCTGGCCCCTCGTCGGCGTTCTGCTGGCGACTTGCTTGATAGCAGTGCTTGTCTGCGCAGTGCTGGGAGTGTTGATTGAGCGTATTGCCTATCGCCCTTTACGTAATGCGCCGCGCCTGGCTCCGCTTATTTCAGCAATTGGCGTCTCGTTGATTCTCGAAGATGTTGGCAAATTCATCATCGGCCCTGCAAATGCTACCTCTCCCGATGTTCTTGCTAGAATCCATTACTGCCTTGGCTCTACAGACGCTGGCACCTGTCAGGGCCTGGATATTACAAATATCCAGATCCTGGTGATCGCTGTAGCCGTCGTTTTGATGGTCGCTTTGCAGTGGATGGTCACGCGTACACGTATTGGCCGGGCTATGCGTTCGGTGGCGCAGGATCGTGAAGCCGCCGCGCTGATGGGCGTCAATGTAGACCGGATCATTGCGATTACCTTTTTTATTGGCGCCGGCCTGGCTGGTGCAGCCGCCTTTATTTTCATGATGTATGAAGGTGTTACTATTTTCAATATCGGCTTCGAATTGGGGCTGTTTGCTTTCACCGCGGCGGTTCTGGGAGGCATCGGGAACCTGGGAGGTGCGATGCTGGGTGGAATCGTGATCGGCCTGATTCGCGCGCTGGTTACGTATATTCCCGACAAGAACATTCCGTTTGGCCTGCCACATGGTGGTGTCGCATGGCAAGATGCTATTGTGTTCGCTGTGCTTATTCTGATCCTGGTCTTCCGGCCTACTGGCCTGTTAGGCCAGCGCATCTCTGATAAAGTTTAGAGGTAATTGCAACTATGGCTACCTTGATGTCGAGAACGCTGCTGCCATCTGCGCGCGATACACGTCTGCTTCTGGTAAAATGGGTCATTGCCCTACTGGTCCCACTGCTGGTCTTTAATTTCATCTGGAATGGTGAAGTAGCGACCAATCAGGTTCTGATCGGTTTTTTTGTACGCAATAGCTCTCTCGGTTCTCGCTACGATATTCCGACGCTGATTGGAGTCACGATTTTCCTCTTGTTGTTCTATGCAGCATTGACGACCCTGATGGGTTATGCAGTAGCTGCCGATAGTGGCAGACAGAATCCCGTCGTATTATGGCTCAGCATGCTGGTTTTCATCGTTGTACCACTCATTTTTATCGATATATCAGACGACCTTTTTATCGGATTATCGTTCTCTGTCCTGGTCTGGCTCCTCTATTTTCTCATCACTCTGCTCTGGCGCAGAACTCGACCAGCAACGGTAGCTGCGCCTCAAACTGAGAGGCTTAGATCACTAAATAGTGAGCAGCAGGCGATGTTAGTCTCCCGAGCGACTATGGGAGGCTTCTGGTTTGGTACAGCTTTTGCTGTGATCTCCCTGGTGATTGATCTCATCTATTTCTTCACGGATTCGTATGGAACCTTTGGCATCTTTCTTGTGATCTGGGCAATTGTGCGTACGGTATTGCTGCCGTTCGCAGGCTATTTCCTGGGACGCCTGGGTGGAACGCTGGCTTTACGTTATACACTGAAGCTCAACGGGAATAATGGCAATGGACAGACTGCTCAGATGACCGAGCAAGCTAGCCCAGGTCCGCGCTTGTTCAGAGTTTTCGGGCGCCTTTCCCCCTCGCCTGCGCGCGAAGAGATCCGCAATCTGGTCCCCAATGATGTCCCTTTGAGAAGCCGCGGGGCGCGCAATTTTTACCTGCTGATCCTGCTGGCCTTCCTGCTTTTCTATCCGATGCTAGATCCCTTCTTTTTCGGCACGGGGACGCTGGGTCGTCTGGCAATTTATGGGGATGCGGGACGCTATGTTATTCTGGCTCTGGGCCTCAATATTGTGGTGGGCTTCGCAGGTTTGCTTGATCTAGGTTATGTGGCTTTCTTCGTCTTTGGAGCTTACACCTGGGCCATGATCGGCTCTCCGCAACTGACAGTGCTTACCGGGCTGGCATTTGCTCCCAATGTCTGGCCCTGGCTCTTCTGGCCGATGATCCTGGTGGCTGCTTTTATCGCGGCCCTATGGGGGGTGCTGCTAGGTGCGCCAACCTTGCGCTTACGCGGCGATTACCTGGCAATCGTTACGCTCGGCTTTGGCGAAATTATTCCAATCATCGTCCAGAATATGGATAAGTACACTGGGGGTACGAATGGACTGAGCGGAATTTATTCACCTGCCTTTTTCGGAGTGGTGTGGAATGTTTCGACGCCGACGCCCTACTACTACCTGATGCTGTTGCTGGTCGCCCTGGTAATCTTTACCAATGTTCGCCTGCGCGACTCCCGCCTGGGGCGCGCCTGGATTGCTATACGTGAGGACGAGATCGCGGCAGCCTCTTCAGGGATTAACCTGGTCAGGACAAAACTGTTTGCTTTCGGCGCGGGAGCCTTTTTCTCTGGCATTGCGGGAGCCTATTACGCGGCTAAAGCGAGCGCGGTGGCTTCTTCAAACTTTAGTTTTACCGACTCGGTGCTCTTTCTATCTATGGTGGTCCTGGGTGGCATCGGCAGTATTCCCGGTGTGGTCGTAGGAGCACTGGCCGTCTACGCCATCAATGTCATAGTGCTGAGAGGTCTGGATGGTCTGGGAGGTGATCCGACCAGCTTCCTTTATCCAACTTATACGCATATCCAGACGATTTTCCCCAATTTCTCCTTTGGCAACATTCGTAATTTGATCTTTGGGATCGTCCTGATCGTAATTATGATCTTCCGACCAGAGGGATTAATCCCCAGCGCGCGCAGGAAACGCGAGTTGCATGTAGCGCGAGACGAAGAGTCAGGGGCTGCAGACGCACTAGGCGCGCTTCCCGGCGCTCCGGGCTTTGAAGAAGAAGCGAGTATTTAGTAGCGACGAACAGAACCAGATCCTACCGAGAGGTGTAAAATATGAGTGTTGACCCGCAGGATGCAATCGGAGGGAGTCCTCTTTTAGAGCTGAAACAAGTTACAAAATATTTCGGTGGTCTGTCCGCGGTACAGGATGTCAACTTGAGTATTATGCCCGGCGAGATTATTAGTATCATCGGCCCTAATGGTGCGGGTAAAACCACGGTCTTTAATTTGATCACCGGGATTTATCGCGTGACCTCGGGCGAAATTCTCCTGGGAGGAAATAGCCTGTCTGGCCTCAGCCCGGATCGTATTGTTCAGTATGGTATCACGCGCACTTTCCAGAATATTCGCCTGTTTAATAATATGACAGTGCTGGAAAACGTCCTGGTCGGCTATCATACGCGGCTGAAAGCCACAATTCTGGGCGCGCTTTTTCGCTTTCCTCATGTGCGCCGCGAGGAGCAAGCAGCTCGCGAACGCTCCCTTGAATTACTCGGCTTTTTTGGTCCCGAACTGGTCGATCGCCAGGACGAATATGTCCTGAATCTCTCGTACGCGGAAAAACGTCGCGTAGAGATCGCGCGCGCGCTGGCAGCCGCTCCCAGGCTGCTTCTGTTGGATGAACCCACAGCTGGCATGAATGAGGCTGAAACCTTGGATGCGGTCAAGTACATCAGACGTTTGCGTGATGAGCTGGGTGTGACCATTCTGTTGATTGAGCATAAACTGGCAGTGACAATGGGTATGTCTGATCGGATCGTAGTGCTCGACTACGGTCGCAAAATCGCCGAGGGTCTGCCCGACGAGGTCAGGCGCGATGAGCGCGTGATCGAGGCCTATCTTGGGCGACCTACCAGTACTGACCAGGAGGCAGGGGTTGCTGAATAGATTAGCACCTCTAAAGCGGCGTTTGCGGGAAAGACGAGAGGCATTCTTCTCATAAGAGAGGGTACTTATGTTAAAGCTGATAGATGTTGATACCTACTATGGGCCAAGCCAGGTGCTGCATAGCATTTCACTTGAGGTGAATCGCGGAGAGATTGTCTGTTTGCTTGGAGCAAATGCGGCAGGCAAAACCACGACTATGAAGACGATTTTTGGCCTTATTCATCCTCGCCATGGCACGGTGACGTTTGAGAACAAGCAGATCGAACGCGAACTTGCGGGCGATATTGTGAAGTTAGGCATGGCTCTGGTGCCCGAAGGACGCCGCATCTTCTCGCGTATGTCGGTGCTGGAAAATCTGGAAATGGGCGCATATACACGTAATAATCGCGCGGAAATCAAACGCGACCTCGAGCGTGTCTGCGATATTTTCCCCCGCCTGAAAGAACGCCTCAAGCAGATTGCTGGTACTATGTCCGGTGGCGAACAGCAAATGCTGGCGATGGGGCGCGCGCTGATGTCTCAGCCACGTTTGATTTGTATGGATGAGCCTTCAATGGGCCTCTCACCAATCCTTGTTCAGACCGTTTTTGATACTATCAAACGCGTGCGCGATGAGGGTGTGACGGTTTTTCTGGTTGAGCAAAACGCCTCGATGGCGCTCAGTCTGGCCGATCGTGGTTACGTCATCCAGACGGGCAAGATCGTGCTCAGCGATACCGCGCCTAATTTACTGACAAATGATCTTGTACGTCAGGCCTATCTAGGCGGCTCATAAAGTGAGGGTTTGCCCGGACTTCACACATCCGGGCAAAACTCCTGCTTGCTGAGCAATAATTATCTGATGTCCAGGCGCTTATTTAGTTCATTAATGCGCTCAATGATTTCTTGCAAAGTAGTCACCCCCAATTCTTCCATATCCTCGCGTAAGCTTTCTAGCATTTCGAGTTGTTCCATCTCGCTATATTCATCCATATGATCCTCGTCAGCCCATTTTTTTGACTCGGAAACTGGCTGTTGCTTGCCTGGTTTCTGGCTCATGCCGCTTAACCCTCCTGTTTGATATGCACAATATCTGCGCGTAGAACAAAGACCAATTATTTGCTGAGAGAATTAGAAAAGAAAAGACGTATTTGGATCTGCATAGCTCCAGCCCGGTTGTGTATCGTGTCCGTTGTGATCTACCAGGAAGGGCATTTCCTGCGGCTCGTCCTGGTTATTCAGCGTGACTGCGTACAATCCATTGCCAGTGGCCAACGGCTGGCCTTGCCACTGCGTACGCCCGCGTGTCACCAGTACAAAGCGTCGGCCATCAGCATTCCATAGACTATTTGCTACAGGTTGCACAGCCGCGAGACTGCCCGGTAGTGGCCCATCGAGCATAATTGCTGCGTTATTATCGCTGAGCAATATCTGGATCTGTTGTGTTGCGACATGGACAAGCGTCAGCGTATGGACACCATCGAGCAATAATGCCTGGCTATCAGGTGACCAGTATGGCACAGCGCCATGCTCGGTGTTGAATTGAAAGCTCGCCCCGCTTTGCAATTGGAGAACTGTATAGCCCTGAGAGGTGCTATAGAGGATCGCATTGCCATCGGGAGCCCAGGCGAACTGGCGACAATCGCAGTGAGCCAGCAGACGGGTCTCACCAGTCGCTGCGCGTAATATCAGCGCAAACTGGCCCTCTCCATTGATCGAGGACTCTGGCATTATAGCATAAAGCAGAGCAGGATGTGTATGGGCCGGTTGCCAGAGAATGCGCTCCAGGCTGGCCGGCAGGGGATGGCCTGCCAGAGGACCACGTTGCACGAAAGCCAGGTTTGTGCCTGCCAGAGTTGTCGTAAAGATACCCTGTTCTGTATTTTCTATAGACAAAGAACTCTGCGCATCGATTGATGGAAAGGAGTAGCTGGCTGGCAGAGATTTGCGGGCGATGCCTAGAGGCTGATCATTTTGGGAAATCCACCAGGCAGCCGGGTTCAATCCTTCGCGATAAAGCAAGTGTGTGCCATCAGGAGTCCACCAGGCATTACTCTGACTGAGGGTGGAACCAGAAACGATGAGAGGAATAGGGGTTCCTCCGTCAATACCCACGGTATTCAGTGTACCAGGGGCATCAGCGGTCAGGCCTGTCAGCGGATTGGCTGTTAATTGCTTGCCTGCGAGAGTTTGAGCAAAGGTGCTGTCCAGCGTGCGGAAGGCAAAAAGCTGATGATCCGGCGAGAGGCTATAGCCCAGCACCGGCGCACCCTGGGCTACCGCCATAAAAGCATTCGCCCCGTGTGGATCAATCGTCCAGAGGTGACCATCGCGCGCAAAGGCAATCTCTTCGCTACCCAGATTGCCAGGGGCACATGCTACCAATGTTAACATGCAGAGCAATGCCAGGATTGGCAAAAATGCTAGCGCCGAACGCAATCGTTTCATAGGCACAAGTATAGCGCCTGTTTACTGCCAGCGTCAAGCAAATTTTACAACGAACTCAGGACTATTGACAGATGCACTGATACTGTGTATAATAAAAACATGCAAGAAAACGACATTGCCCACTTCTCAATTGAAGAACTGGCTGAGCAGGTAGACACCTCTGTACGAACCGTGCGCTATTATATCACGGAAGGACTCTTGCCAGGACCACAGGGACGAGGAAAGGCGACAACCTATGGAGATGAACATCTCCAGCGCCTGCGTTTGATCCGTTTGCTTTCAAATCAACACAGGCCGCTGGCGGAAATCCATCAGTTGCTTGACCGTCTCTCATTGGCCGAGATACGTACCTTGCTTGTTGAAGAGGAGCAGCGAGCTAAGGAGTTGGAGCCAGAGGACCATCCTCAACTGCCGCGAGCGTATATTGCTACTCTCCTGAAAAATGCCCAGGCGACCAGGTTATCATTGTCATCTCAAGCACCAGCTGTAGCCCAACCTTTGCCCGCTGGACTACGGATACAGGAACGTTTACAGACATATGGGAACCCGCCCGCGCCAGTCGCGGAAACCTGGCAGCGCCTGGAACTGGCGCCTGGTATTGAGTTGCATATTAGAGGGGATGCCGCTGAACGCCAGCGTGCTCTGCTTGAGAGTATCTATAAAGCGGCGGGCATGCCTTTTCAGGAATTTCACAAGTAAGAAAATTCGCAAGTAAAACCCTCTGAGAGCTTCGCGTGAGCGAGCATCGCAGGAAAGTCGTGGTTCTCTAGCGAGCGCCATAATAAACTGTGTTCAAGAACACTGAGTTGAGAAAATGCTCAGGAAAATTCGCAGAGCCGGATTTTTGCATAGCTACAGACCAGCATATAGTGCAGGGAGGACTTTTGATATGAGTCATGATAGTAATGAAAAAAAGAACGCTTCTCTGATTTTACATGTACGTCCTGAGAGAAAGTTGATCCGCAAAAGCGGGTGTGAGTGCGCGCTTGACTTCCACGTCCAGGTTGGGCCAGCGCTCGCGCAAAAAGAGTCAGAGTCCGGGCGCGCGCCTCTGCGGTTGGCGCTGGTCCTTGATCGCAGTGGTTCTATGCAGGGTGAGAAACTTACTATCGCCAAAAGCGCGGTTCTGGCCGTGCTTGATCAACTGACTGAGCGCGATAGTGTAGCTATAGTGATTTTTGATAATCAAATAGAGGTCGTGCAGTCCGTTGCCCAGGTAACGTCAGAGCTTAAACGTCGCGTGAAAAAGGCTCTTGAGGAGGTCGAAGCGCGAGCCAGTACTGCTCTGCACGAGGGCTGGCTGACTGGCTGTAATTCGATTGTTAACGATACTACCTCCCAGCCTGAGGACCTGCTGGCTCGCTGCTTTCTCCTGACCGATGGTATCGCCAATGTTGGCGTGATTGACCCGGAACGTATCGCCAGTGAGGCAGCAGGTGTACGCGAACATACCCACATCTCGACCAGCACTTTTGGCATTGGTCAGGACTATAACGAATTGCTGCTCGGCCCCATGGCGGTTGCGGGAGGTGGTCAGTTCCATCATCTGCGCAAACCGGATGAAATCTTGCATACGTTCATTGGCGAATTGGGTGAATTGTTAAGTATCGCTGCTCGCCAGGTACGCCTTGAAGTGGAGGTGGAAAGCGGCTTGCAAATGGAGTTGATTAGCGCGTACTGGCTAGATGTGGCACGCAACTCGATTGCTCTCGGTGATTTGCAGTATGGTGAGGAGCAACATGTTGTGATTCGTATACAATTCCCGGCACAATGGAGCTCAGAAAAACGCACAGTGCGCGCGCGCCTGCTCTGGTCGGAAGGGAAAAGCGAGCAGCAGACCGCGTGGCAGGAACTCCACTTTATGTATGCTAGCGATAGCGCTTGGGAAGGGGAGGTTCGTGACGCGGATGTCGTGCAGGTAGAAAGCATACAGGAGGCCGACCGAGCGCGCCGTGAGGCTATTGCGCGCAATAACCGCGGAGACCTGGCGGGTGCGCGTGCTGTCTTGCAGCAAGCGGCCTCTCATGTCGCGAGTAACGCGCCCGCGGCTCCGGCAGCAGCGCCCGGTTTCGCCCAGGAGATAAATGCCCTGAAGGCTCTGGGGGATCAGATGGCCTCCACTCCACTGCCGCCATCGGTAGCCAAGGAACAATATTACCAGCAGCAACGGCGCTCACGCAATAAGGCCGATCACCGTGGTTCGCAAGCTGAGGATGAACAAAAGGAGCACTAGAGCAGCGTGGCATTTTTACTGGGGAAGCCCCGATAGTACTCTGCCAAGCCTCTGTTGAGGTATGCGAGAGAACTGGAGTGCCGAGGACGAAGCCCTTTGACTGGCATCCTGTCCCCCGGACAGGTAAGAAGGGTTGTGCCCCGGCCTTCTCCCTCTTCCAGGACTCTGTTGGCGCATGAAAGAAGGAGTAGAATTGAGCTTGACGGCGCGGCCCGTTGAAAAAACTCTTTGCGCTCATATGGCTAAGCTTATTCTCCTTCTAGTGGCATTCGCCAACAGAGTCTTCCAGGAGTGGAGGGAGGTTTCGTCAAGCAAAGTTTGACAGAGCACTATGAGGGAATTCCCTGTCTCTGGTCATATGACCGCAGAGAGATGACAGAATACAATACTATCGCATACAATTGCGCAGGCAAAGCAACTGCCAGCAGTAATCCATGCGCTGGCTCGCACCAGCAGCCATGAAATAAGCCTCAAAAGAGCTTATTTCATGGGGAGATCATTTTATCTCTGGAGGTCATATTCATGGTAGCGCTCAAACAGTCAGAGCCACAGCCCGGCTTGCGGTCAGCGGACAGCGTCTCAAGGATGTTCCAGGAAGGCTCGGAACATCTGGCCGGGCTGCGTGGAACAGTGGACTCCTCAGACAACGTATTCGTGGTCTCACTCGCTGAAGAGGGGAGCCAGCTTCCTCGTCCTTTTCCTGGTCTGTTCATGGTCGTTGCCTTTGGCACGGCTGCCCTGGGATATGTCTCGACTCTTCTAAGCACTGTCTCACTCATGCCTCTCGTGGTGGTCATATTCACCCTGGCCACCCTTGCCTGGCTGGGCTGCTGCCAACTCCTGAGGTACAGGGCGGAATGCGAACGCTTCGCCTTGAGTGGCCTCCTGTTGCTGATTTGCGTGGCAGTGCTGAGCCTTTCGAGCCTGGGTTTGAGCCTGGACTGGTTGCTGGTGGCGGTCACAGTTGGAGTGCTGGCGGTCCTGCATTCGTTTCGCTTCGCTCTGTTTGCTTCACTGGGCCTCTGGGTGGCTATGCTTGCATTTCTCTTCCTGCCGCAACGTTCGCTCGACCTGCTAAGTCTGGCATCTCTGACCTCACCGCTACTGTTCTCCTTTGCGTTCGCTGCCGCTTTGCGCCGGATGCTACAGATCCAGAAGCAGACCCATATGCTGCTCGCGCGTTTAGAACACTCAAATGCTGCGCTGCAAACCGCTCATGGACAGTTGCAACAGTTCGCTGGCGAAATAGAAGTGCTCTCTGCTGCGCAGGAACGCACGCGTATCGCCCGCGAGATTCATGATACGCTGGGACACTACCTCAGCTTACTCTCGGTGCAGTTAGAAACAGCCCTCAAGTTGCAGGAGCGCCAGGACCCCGATCTCGCTCGCGAATTAGGGGAAGCCCGCCGCGTGTGCAAAGAGTGCATACAGGAAGTTCGCTACGCCGTAACTGCATTGCGCCCGGAGCAGCACGCGCTTACTCCTCTGGGAGAGATGATGCAGCAACTGGTGGTCTCTTTTGAAGAACATTGCTCTGGCGTTTCCGTCGTGCTGGATCTGGAGGGCGAGAGCACGCGCTTACCAACGGAGGTGCGTATGGCACTCTACCGTTGCGCCCAGGAGGCCCTGACTAATGTGCGTAAACACAGCCGGACGAGCAGAGTTTTCTTTCGTTTGCTGGTAGATGAGCAGTCTGTCGAACTCACTGTTCTGGATAGCGGCCCGAGTCAGGCTGAGACAATTCATAACCAGGTGCAGGGATTTGGCCTGCAAGGCGTACGAGAACGTGTTGCCCTTCTTGCTGGTACCGTGCGTGTGGGACCAGAACCAGGTGGAGGCTGGCGAGTGGAAATTATTCTGCCTTTGTCGCGCGAAGGCCCTGGCCCTTCACTCCCACTCGTCCCTAAAGATGAGCACGTTTCGTTGCGAGAAACGTAAAGGGGGAAAAGATGGTTCAACGCATTCGCGTGCTGGTGGTGGATGATCAGGCATTGTTACGGGAAAGCTTTCGTCGCCTCCTGGAACTGGAAAATGATATTGAAGTGATAGGGACGGCAGGCACGGGCGAAGAGGCGCTTGCCCTGATCGAACAAAACGCGCGCCAGCAGATCTGGCCGGACGTGATTCTGATGGATATTCGTATGCCTGGTATGAACGGCATCGAGACAGCACAGCAGTGCCAGCAACGGTGGCCAGGCTTGCACATCATTATGCTGACTACCTTTGATGATGATGCCCTGTTGCGCGATGCATTTCGCGCGGGTGCGCTGGGATACTTGCTCAAAGATACCACTGCCGAGGATCTGTTCGTGACGATCCGGGCGGGCGCGCGAGGACAATTATTGCTCCAGCCTTCGGTCGCGAGCAAACTCTCTTCCGCCTTTTTCTCTTCTACCGCTAAACATGTGCCCTCCGCAGAGCACCCCCCTGATACGACGCTCCCACTGGTCGGCGGGGAGCGCCTTACCGAGCGAGAACTGGAAATCCTGACCCTGCTTGCCAGGGGAGCCTCAAATAGAGAAATCAGCGAGATGCTCTATATTACCCATGGGACCGTCAAGAACCATATCAGTACTATCCTGAGTAAGCTGGGCGCTCGCGATCGAACACAGGCAGCTCTCAAGGCCAAAGAGTTGGGTCTTGGATAGCCTCCCCCGGAGAAGAGGTTTGGCGGGGGAGGCTAAAGCTGATTTGGCCTGATTTGGCCAAATCAGAGATGGTTCATTTGCCTCTTGCGGCTTATAGATGGGCATGCTATACTTTCGTTAGCAAATCTTTATTATTGGAGGTGCTTAACATGGCGAATGTCCTTTTCCGTGTCTCCACAGGGCGTGGAATTGCGCGCTAAGAGAAACGTAATGGCTTGCCTGGCGAGAAGGCGCTTCTGGCGCTTTCTGACAAGGTAGCTCTCTTTGATCTGACGCTGGCTATTGTCCCGCGTATGTTTCTTGACTGCGCAATCTCTCCCGCGCTTCTGGCGCTTCTCTGCTGCGGCCATGCTGGCTCGCTTCTTGCTCCGCCCCTGGAGACTCCCTACTGATCTGAGCGTTGACACAAACGCTCGCTTTCCCACATTTTTTGTGCTGAATCTGGCCCCCTGGCACCGTTCAGCAACGTTCATGGCCATTTTCTGCCTATTTGTGCGCCAGATGGGCCAGGCCAGGTGCGTTTTTCAGGATTAAAAAGCAACTGTGCATCTTTAAGGAGCATTGTTTTGAACCACGATTTTGACCACGATTTTGACCACGATGGCGATGAGCCTGCCCCGACGTTTGTGCGCATCAAAGCTAACGCGCGCGAGCAAGCCCTGGCGCGTCCCCGGCGTCAGCGTGTGCCCGGAGAAGGCCAGAAGAAGGCCAGCTTTGAGGCCAGTACGGCGGTGCAACGCTGGCTCAAGCAGCAGGCATACGATGGTGAGCCACAGGCTGAGCAGCGGCAGGAAGCGTCGTTTCAACCAACGTTTCTGGCCGGAAGGCGCGATGCCCCCTGGATACTCTCGTCGCTCACGCCGCTGTATGATCAGAAACTTATCATGGATGTTGTGTACGAAGTCAGTAGCGGTAAGGAAGCGACCGTGTTCTGCTGTATCGCCCATCCCGCTACAGGCCAGGAGTTTCTGGCGGCGAAGATCTATCGCCCGCGCATGTTCCGCAGCTTGCGCAATGATGCTGTCTACCGCTATAGCCGGATTCAGCGCGACGAACAGGGCCAGGCGGAACATGGCAACAGCCGCAGAGGTAGCGCTGCTACCCGCAAAACCGAGCGCGGGCGCGCGGCTCAGGTGGCTGCCTGGATCGAGTATGAGTATCAGACCCAGAGCCTGCTCTACGCGCAAGGAGCCGATGTGCCTCGACCTTACGCGCAGGTGGGCAATGCTGTGTTGATGGAATATATCGGCGATGAGAGCAATCCTGCGCCCAGACTGGGAGGCGTTCAGCTTGAAGCCAGTGAGGCACAGGAGCATTTTGAGACCATTTTACACAATATCGAACTGGCCCTGATCCACGGGCGCATCCACGGCGATCTTTCTGAGCATAACATTCTCTATTGGGAAGGGAAAATCACCCTGATCGACTACGCACAGGCTGTCGATCCCTACCATAATTCGGATGTGTTTTCGCTTTTTGCCCGCGATATCGAGCGCATCTGCCAGTACTTCGCCCGTTATGGCATCAAACGCAATCCCAAAGCGCTGGCCAGAGAGATCTGGAGTCGGCACATGGGGCCGGTGCCAGATCTGGTATAAATATCCTGGTCCCGCTCTATGAAAGCAGGAGCTTGTCGTCGCCTTAAACGCTCGACGAACTCCTGCGTGTGGCAGCAGAGGAGGCTCTGGAGAGGTACTCACACTTTTGCATCTATGCTATGAGCATAGTGATGACGATGCATATGCTGATAGCATTGTTTTGCTCTTTCTTCGGCTGCTCTAAACATGCTATGCTACACTTCTCGCCGGGAGTTTATCTGATAATCATGTCTAGACTCACGACCGGTCAAGTCCTTCTGGCTATTGACGCTGTTGCTGGGCAGTCCGTCTTTACCTATGATCGGCTTGTTGATCCAATGGAGGTCGATGGAGTTGCCGCCGTTGCCAGCACGCGCGTCCTGCTGGATCTGGTCGAGAGGAACCACGTTTCCCTGGTCGTTTTTGGGCACGACAACCTACAATGGTCAACGCTCAAACAACTCCTTGACTTTTTCGACTAACTGGGACGGCCCAGAACCGGCAGTCTGATGGCACTTTCCAGTGCCGCGAAAAACGGGAAACTTGTAGGAGAGTGTATCCTTATGATTGCTGCTCGTGATTTTCCCTGATCGACCGCGTGCAGAATACGCTGTCGTAAATCGTAAGAGTATGCTCGCATGCTTCCATTTTGTCATGGGATCAATCTTTGTGTATACCGCTGTAGATGGAGAGGCAAAAGCTGTTTTGGCCTGATTTTTCAACAGCAGGGATGACTCATACATTTTTTGACTTTCAATGTAGCTAGAGCGTTTTTCATGCCAATTGGTGAGGATTATGGGTGGATTCATAACAATTTCCTCGTAAGCACAAAGAAAGATTGACACTCCAGCAGTTCTCTCCGTATAGTAGAAGAGTATTCAAATCTTTGTTGATCCACTTAGTCAACAATATAACAGGTGAGTATAGATGTTATAACGTGATGTTATGAATACATGATGTTATAAATTCGCTAACTCTCTGTCAGCATGACGAGAGGGTATGGCAGGCGAGACACTGCAGTCTCAAGGTCGGTGCGCCAGTGCTGGCTAGATGCTTGTTTTCCAGATAAGTCAGAGCGCGGAGAAGCGCCAGGTCTCGCGCGGTTGTGGCCGCGTGAGCAGAGGATTTTTGCGCTCAAAAAAGGCGCTCAAAAAAGCTATGTAAAGGATCGCGGTCTGTTTAACTCAGGGGAAAGGCTCCAGGCTATAAAGATGAGGTTGCTACTCAGTTGTATTTCAACGAAACATTCAGTCCTGAAAGAACATTGGACTGCATCGAGCGAGCAGACGGCTTGCCCACTAACTGCTCTGGGGAGCTTTGAGAAGCCCACGCAGGAGCTTGGAGGGCTTGTCTGCTTTATTGAAGAGGATGGCACGCGCAGGGTCGTGGGTTTAGATCTGCCGGCTGGTATGGTGGATTCTGAGAACGGGGTTTTGGTGACGAGCTTTGGCAGTATTCATGAGATCAATTCTCAGACAGGCGAGGTGCAGCAGGACATAGTCAGCTTGCCGCTTTTTAACGCCTTGCACTCGATCTCACGCAGCCGCCGAGGTTATCTGGTCGCCAGTACAGGTGTGGATCTGCTGGTAGAGTTTAACCTGGCTGGTGAGGTGCTCTGGACCTGGTGGGCAACCGAGCATGGTTTTGCTCGCACACCCACTGGCGAGGTGCGAGAACTGGACAAAAGCGCGGACCAGCGCGTGCAGAAGTATGGTACGCTTAAACAGACTACGCATGTCAATTCAGTTGCTGAATTGCCAGACGGGCGCATCCTGGCAACGTTGTTTCATCAAGGCACAGTCATCATGATAGATCGCGCCAGCGGTACATGGCAGACCATTCTGGAGGGTCTGGACCATCCGCATGCTGTACGCGTTCTGGATGAGCAGCATATCACTGTTGCGGATACTGTACATGGAAAGGCGTTGCTGGCCAGCATCAAGGGGGAAAAGGCTAACATTGAGATGGTGGTGGACGCGGGTACTGACTGGCTCCAGGATTGCCGCTATGATGCTCGGCACAATTGCTGGGTGCTCGTTGACGGTAAAAATTCGCGTATCGTGCTGCGCCAGGGCTTGAGCGGCGAGCAGATACTGGCTCAATACGAACTGGATCCGGAATGGCGTCTGTATGAGGCGCATGTTCTGGCATAACTGGCAATCGTTCTCTAATGGCCGGGAGCAGGTCGCTTTTACAGATACAGCAGCGCTTCTCACAGGCGCTGGCTTCACTCCTGGTTGTTAGTTAAATCATATCAAGGAGAAATATCCGGCATGGCAGATAAGGGAGTTACCATCTGGTTTACGGGATTATCAGGAGCGGGCAAAAGTACGCTGGCCGATGCGCTCACCCGGCATTTTTTGACGCAGGGACGCAATGTTGAGGTGTTGGACGGAGACGAGGTGCGTACACATCTGAGCAAGGGTCTGGGCTTTAGTCGCGAGGATCGCGATACGAATATCAAGCGCATCGCCTTTGTCGCCAAATTGTTGACGCGCAATGGTGTGCTCTGCATCTCCGCCGCTATCGCGCCTTATCGCGAGGCTCGTGCCTGGGCGCGCCAGGAGATTGGTAACTTTGTAGAGGTCTATGTCAAATGTCCGCTGGAGGTATGTCGCGAGCGCGATGTCAAGGGACTTTATAAGCTTGTAGATGAGGGCAAGATCCAACATTTCACTGGTGTGGACGATCCCTACGAAGAGCCGGAGAAGCCTGATCTGGTGGTTGAGACACATAAGCAGACTATCGATGAGAGCGTAGCCAGTATTCTCGCGCAACTGGTTGAACTGGGCTATCTTGCCAGCGAGCAAGACGAAGCACTGCTATTAGCGGCTGGCAATGCATATGGGAAGGGTGCCTAGAAGCATGACAGAAGCACAATTGCTTGCTCCTCATGGTGGAACGCTGATTATTAATCTAGCGGGTGAGGATGAGCGCGCGACCCTGCTGGCACGCGCGGAGGCATTGCCTGAGCTTGTTGTTGGCTCACGCCAGTTAGCTGACCTGGAGATGCTGGCGCACGGCGCTTATAGTCCCTTAAGCGGCTTTATGGGCCAGGCCGACTATTTGAGCGTGGTAAACACCATGCATCTGAGTAATGGTTTGCCCTGGTCTATTCCTATCACCCTGGCGGTTCAGGCCGAGCAGGCCGCGCAACTGAAAGAGGGCGCAGAGGTTGCTTTGGTCAATGCCCAGGGCCTTCTCCAGGCCGTACTGACCGTTGAGGAGATCTATACCTATGACAAACGCCTGGAGGCCAGTCAGGTCTATCGCACTGAGGATGAGCAGCATCCAGGGGTCAGTGTGCTCTATCAGCAGGGCGAGGTTTTGCTTGGTGGACCGGTGCGCGTAGTCTCGCTGCAAGAGCAGAGCTTCGCGCGCTATCGCTACACGCCTACGCAGTCGCGAGCGCTCTTTGCCGAACGCGGCTGGAAGCGCATCGTTGCCTTCCAGACGCGCAACCCGGTCCATCGAGCGCATGAGTATATTCAAAAGTGCGCGCTGGAGACCGTGGATGGACTCTATCTGCACCCGCTGGTTGGCGACACCAAGGGTGATGATATTCCCGCCGCTGTGCGTATGCGTTGTTACGAAGTGTTGCTGGAGAACTATTATCCTGCTGAGCGCGTAGCTCTAGGCGTCCTGCCTGCCTCTATGCGCTACGCTGGTCCCCGCGAGGCCATCTTCCACGCGCTGATGCGCAAAAATTACGGTTGTTCCCACTTTATTGTTGGGCGCGATCATGCTGGAGTAGGCAACTACTATGGCACTTATGATGCCCACTATATCTTTGCTGAATTCGATCCAGCAAAACTTGGCATTACGCCGATGTTCTTTGATCACACCTTCTTCTGCCGCTCCTGCGACTCCATGGCCTCCAGCAAAACCTGCCCGCACGATTCCACTCAGCATATCGCTTTGAGTGGCACTAAAGTGCGCCAGATGCTCCAGGCAGGCCAGAAGCCTCCACGCGAGTTTTCACGCCCGGAGGTCGCGGACGTTTTGATCGAGGCTATGCGGCAACAGGGAGCCGCGTAGCGGCGTGCATTCCTTTATGTATGTATGAGTGATCCCAGCTTTGTTCGAAGTAGCTACTCCCTACCCCTTTTTTTTTGCAGAGGTTTGGCGGGCGCGCAGCGTCCGCCAAACCTCTGCCTTTCTCCGAAAAGGGGAGGCAAAAACTGTTTTGGCCTGATTTTGCAAAATCGGGCATCACTAACTGCACAGGTCCTGTGCTCTATTCACAAATGGGTAGTACGATCGGAGTATTTCTCTATATTTGCGTTAGCCTTGTAACCTTTGTTCGTAATGGTTAGAGTGGGGATGGTTGTTCTCCAGGTTTTTTAATAGAAGCAGAGGTAGTGCGTACGATATTTGCGCGAAAAAAAACGCTCGGAAATAGCGCAGGTCATTGGTCTGTCGCGGAATACAGGCAGTGGCTCTATATCTTTTTCTTGCTGTGTGGCGCGAGCTTGATAAGTGCTTGCGGCGCGAGCGCTCCAAGCACGACTGCGACTCTCCCTCATCCGCAAGCAACGCCAACAATCTCTCGTCCTTTCCATGCGACGGTCCAGACCTTTGACAGGGATTTTGCTGTTACACTTGATATTGCGCCCGATCGCTCAGGCCCCAATCAATTTCATGCGCAGATTATGGACAATCATGTGCATAAAGCGGCGAACCATGTCACGGTCACTCTTTACACTACAATGCAAGATATGCCGATGGGAACCGATTCTATTGTGTTGCATGCTGACGGGGGTGGCCAGTTCAGTGCAGCAAGCAACGTCCTGAGTATGAGCGGTAACTGGGGACTCGGTATTACGCTCCAAACAACTGATCATGTCGTTCACAGAGCTGGTGTCAGCTTTGTTCTCTTTTGATGCTAGCAGGCTCCGTTGTGTATACCAGAGGGATACTTTCTTATGAAGACAGAAGCGCAACGCATAGGACATTATGAACTGCAACAACGTTTAAACCAGGATAATATTGGCGAAACCTGGCGGGCCTATGATAGTAGTACACAGCGTATAGTAATTCTAAAACTGTATCATACTGATACGCTCGATATGGCTGATACGCTAACAAGTTATCTGGATAATATGGAGCAAGTTGCGGCTTTGCATCATCCCAATATCGCGCGTATTTACGATATCCAGCTTCTCTCTCCAAAACCCGCTGCCAACTCTTCCGCGTTAATCTGTATGGCTATTGAATATGTTGAGGGGGAGACTCTGGCTGACTATATTAAGGCGACTGCCGCCGCTGGTAGGATGCCAGTGTCCACCGAGGTTGTGCAGCTGTTTTCGGCGCTGGCTCTGGCTATCGACAGCGCTCACCAGCATGGCATTATTCATGGTAATCTCAAGCCAACCAATATTCTTTTCAGCCAGACTCCTGGCGGACACAGGCGTCTGAGTACACCACTGATCACCGATTTCAGGCAGACAAAGTTTGTGGCTAGAAAGCAGAGCAATGAGATTCCTTTCTATCTCGCCCCGGAACAGGTTAAGGGGGGTGTAGCCACTAAATCCAGCGATATCTACGCATTGGGTGTCCTGTTATACGAACTTTATACAGGTATGCAGCCTTTTCGAGGGAATCGCCCGATTGCTGTGATGATGCAGCATGTGAATGCACTGCCTACATCTCCTAACCTGGTGAATCCAGGCATATCGCCCGCGTTGACGCAGGTGATTTTGCGCTGCCTGGCTAAAAATCCCCAGACGCGTTTCCCCACCGTTACATTCCTGGTCAGCGCCCTGGTCGAAGCCCTGCACATGCCGTTGCCTGAGAGTTTGCGTCATTTTGCTCATCTCCAGGCAGAGTCAGCAGCCGATGGAAATTTGTCAGGCATGGTCAAGGATGCGGATCTATCGGCCCCACCTGGTCTTGGCCAGCCCGACCTCCCTTTGCTAGCGAAAAGGCGGCGTCAGGGCAGCTTGTTGATCGTTATATCCATTATCTCGCTGTTCTGCATTGTGGGCACCACTCTTGGTACAATACAGCTTTTACATGGCAAAACCACGACGCCTGTTGCCTTGGGAGCCGGTTTAGCGACGGGTCACGCATTTTTCCTCAATAGTGGGCAGATCAACGAAAATACTACTCAGGGCATTAACGACGAACTGCAAATAGATCTGACCAACCTCTCCGATCCAGCGCCAGGCAAGAGTTATTATGCCTGGTTGCTTGGCGATATCAGCCAGACTGAAGAGACCCCTCTGCTTATTGGTCGTCTGACAGTTGCGCAAGGCAAGGTCCATTTGCTTTATACAGGTAATAGCCAGCATACCAATCTTCTCACGTTCGCCAGTCGTTTTCTGATCAACGAAGATGACACGTCTCGCCCGTCGAGCGATCCCCTGCTTGATCAGAGCACATGGCGTTATTACGCGGCTCTTGCTCAGACGCCAGCTCCAACAGATAAATTGCACTTTAGCATGCTTGATCACTTGCGCCATCTGCTAGTGGAGTCTCCAGAGCTGGCTGTACGGGGCCTGCATGGGGGACTGGCTTTCTGGTTTGCCAGAGACACCTCGGCGGTCGCGACCGCGTCGGACGGGCTGACCAGTTCATGGCGCAACAAAGATGCCAGCACAATTCACAATCAGGTTGTGCGTATTCTGGATTATCTCGACGGTTCTTCTTATATTAATGCGGATGTGCCACAGAAGACGCCATTTCTGGCCGATGCCCAGCTCGCGCACATCGCCCTGCTTGGTCCAGCGCCGCACGAGGCATACGCGCCTGGTTATGTTTACCAGAGCGAGCCGCCACCGGGCTATGTCTATCTGGTGCAAACCCATCTTAATGGCGCTTTACTCTCGCCTCAGACGACGGCAGACCAGCACCAGCTGGCTATCGCGATCAATGCAAACCTCGATAATGTGCGCCGAGCTTTGGTGCAAATGTATCAGGATGTCCGCCAACTGGTGAATATGCCAGATGCCCAGCTCCTGCAAGCACCTGCTCTGAGCTTACTGGACGATATGGTCACACAGGCCCAATACGCTTCTACTGGCCAGCCTAATCCTATTACAGGTACATCACAGGGCGGGGCTCTCTGGATCTACAATAACCTCCAGCGCCTGGCCACTTTTAATCTGGCAGCATATAAAGCGTCAAAATAGACGAGATTTTAGGGGAAGTGGCTGAGTTTGTCTGCGGCAAACTCAGCCACTTCCCCTAAAATCTGGGGTAGGGTTTCTGCGCAAAAGGCTGATAACATGCCTGTACGGAAGCTTTACCCCTACGGTTGAAAAAGCCCTGCCGGGCTGCCAGGGTTGTTGCAAGATCGGGAATAAAACCGGGCAGCGGGAGTGCAGAGGGCGACCAGCCCCTCCGCCAGGGTTCGGGGTGTCCGCCATAGGCGTTAACTTAAGCACTTGAACAATCGCAAAACGAAACGAGATCAGGTTTGTCGT
>JBEVTI010000062.1:0-32912 GCA_041156125.1 Candidatus Paraktedonobacter carboxidivorans | reverse complement strand
AGGCTTCACCGTTCATCTGAATCCCGACATGCAAATGTGGCTGAGAACCCACGCGATCATGGATATGGGCATCATCGCAGCGGTCATGATGACAGGGGGGAGCGCGCAGCTTGCGCGGTCGCGCCATAACGTTGTGATGCTGGTACAGGCCATTCGTGAAGGGTTGCTGGCCCTGCGAGCGCTGGGCACGCCCCTGACGCCCTTCTATCTGACCATGCTCTTTCTCTGGTTCCCTCGCTGGCTGACCGTCATCCTCCTCCAATCTCTGCTACGCACGCGTCTTTCGGTGCTTGGGATCGACGCTCATCTCGGTGACGACCTTGAAGAGATACGTCAGATGGCACGGGAGATCATGGCGCAACTGCGCTCCTCACCCCTCACCACGCCGACTCTGCATCGCTTGATGGTGGCCTTAGAGCAGCCAACCCATTAACTCGCCCGCTGCCTCAACGCGCGCGCAGCAGGAGGCAGGTGCGCCGGTTGTGTGCAGATGAATGAGAGAGACTCGGCGTGGAAGGCCTGCCCAGAGCGGTGAGACGATAATATCTCCTGCGTTCGTCCTCGTGTGTTGGTTCAGATCGTTCACCTGCCTCCTCAATAAGTTGATCGGCAAGCATGCGCTTGATTGATCCATACAGCGTGCCAGATCCCATGATCTCGTACCCATGTTTTTCTCCACTGGCGAGCGCTAGAAGAATGCAAAACACGGCTGGAGTCAAGGGGGTCAGCGTTGTCTTATTTGTCTTCATGGAGGAAGTATATGTCCATTATGGATATATTTTAAGAGCTTTCTGTTTGTGAGTCTGATGAAATGCAAGGTAACGTTCTTTACATACGCCAAGAACATGAGATCGGCTTCCTAAGCCGATCTCATGTTCTTGGCGTATGGAGAACCCTCTGGGGCGATATGCGTTAATCAGCCATTCTGGTGCATGAATGAAGCGGAAAAGCCTCTCACTTTTGCGGGGAGAAAGGCTTAGACTGATCCGTGCCATTCATCCTGAAGCAGACCAAAGTAATGCTCGTCCTCAAAACGGTCGCGCCAAGCGTAGCGCTGACGCAGGTTTCCTTCATAGGTAAAGCCAAGTTTCAGTAACAGTTTTTTGGATGGCTCATTGGCTATATCGATGATTGCTTCAACACGATGCAGGCCCAGTTCAGTAAACCCGTAGGTTAGAATGGCGGACATAGCTTCGGCCATCAGGCCCTGCCTCCAGAAAGCGCGATTGAGTTCATAGCCCGTTTCAGCACGGTGAAAATCGCTATCGAAGTAATGGAAACTGCACGAACCAATCACTCTATCATCCGCGCCTTTGAGCGTGATGCCCCAGCGGATAGCTTTGCGCTGAGCGTAACGGACCTGCGTTTGTTCAAGCGCTTGACGGGTTTCCTCCAAAGATCGATGAGGCTCATGCCCATAGAACTGCATGGCTTCCTCGTCAGAAAATGTTGCGAAAAGCGCCTCCACGTCTTCTGGCTGGATTTGCCGTAGCAGTAAGCGCTTCGTACTGAGGAGTGGAAAGTGCGTGAATGCTGCATCAATGGTCATAAAAAGCTCCTTCAATAAAACAAGACCATTCCCCATCGCGGAGCGGGGCACAATCGCAAGCAGGAGATCGTTAAGCACAAGAAGAGATGTGCCTGCGCCTTGCGAACACGTTCGGGGAAGCATCAAAGCAGGCAGAACCAGGTACAGGCTGAAGACCTGTTAAACTCCGTTGTTTGCTTGGTCCAAGCAGACAAATCACGGAGCGCCTGTTCCCGCCGCGTAAGCCCGGCGTGTTCGCCTACGCGGCCTGGGCACTTGTAGAGAGATATACTCGTTGATACTGCCACAGCGCAAGGTGGCTGAGCAGTCGCTGCATTTTGTATACATACAGAAAGTGTACCTGAGGGTTGGCGAATTGTCAAATATTGGCAGAGCTAAGCATTGAGTGCGCGTCGCAAAGGGCAACACTTGTGAGCGTAGTATCCTTTCCAGGGTAGCAGGCTGACGCAGCATGCCAGAAGGTTGATCTGCTCCTGCTGGCGCTCCCTCTTTGCCAGCTCAACTCATATGGAGCCTGACGGGATGCGCCAACAGCAGCGCTCGGAGCGTTACCCCCTCTCAAGACGCGCGACCTGATGAGCTGGCTGGACTGTCGTTATTTTCCTGAGATCTGCCAGCGTTGCGTATCCCAACCAGATTATGCCGAGCGCTCCCCCCACTTCTGCGATGCGAACAACGAAAACAGGTAATAAGAAAGACAGGCTGTAGAGTGTAAATCCAAGCATGTAGAGCAAGATTGCCAGGCGTGGGAAGACGGTCAGCGAGGGCACGATCAAGAATCATATCTCCAATATCCTGAACCGTTTAGACTTGCGAGACCGCACTCAGGCCGCTCTTTACGCCCGTGATCATCACCTTATCTGATATTTCACTACCAGTAACCCTTGTGTCTGAGGTAGTATAGTGATGTTCTTACAAAAACCTGCTAACTTAGAACGAAGGAGCAAAAATACAAATGGATATGAAACTTGAACTGGTGCCAGTGCCGGTCTCTGATGTTGACCGCGCCATGGCATTTTACGTTGAAAAGGTCGGCTTTCACGCAGACCATGATGTCCAGCCTGGGAACGGCATGAGAGTCGTCCAACTTACGCCGCCCGGCTCGGCCTGTTCGATTGTCATTGGGACTGGCATGGGCGAAATTTCTGCAATGCGGCCTGGAACGGTCAAGGGGCTGCATTTGGTCGTAGCGGACATCCACCAGATCCGCGCAACTCTCGCGGACCGTGGCGTTGCCGTGAGTGAAGTTGCCGATATGGGGGGCGTGAAATATGCCTACTTCAGCGATCCCGATGGCAACAGCTGGGCCTTGCAGGAACTACTGCCTCATCAGTAACGAGGTTTTTTCTTGTTTGCAGTAGAGAAGGACGCGCCTGGTCGAGAAACTCCGACCAGGCGCGTCCTTCTCTACTGCAAAGAATATGAGATCTATCACGGAGGTGAACTTTCCCTGGCATTGGGAACACCTGGTCTGGACAGCTTCTATTCCTGGTGAGCATCAAAAATCCTCTCTCCTGGCCTGAAGCTCGCGGAAATTTCCCGCCCATCCAGCTTTGAATTTACCATCTTCGGGTGCAGTGAACCGCTTATTTTGCTGCCTGTAATCATAGCAGGCAAGGTGCGCTCGACCCTACGGATCGTTAGCTTTTTGCTGCCTGCTTTTCCTTGCTGCCACGCGACTTTTCCCTCGTCCTGCGCAAAATAGCCCCAAAGACTTGCGACCTTCCAGCAAACGCGCTATACTTGTGCTGGAACATTCTAGTCCCAATGCAGAGAGGATGATACGAGCCGTATGGAGACGCCGCTTACACCCGTGGAAGTGTTCTATTCGTGTGCCGAGGCCGATGCTCGCTGGCTGGATCAGCTAGCGTCCCATCTCGCGGCCTTGCGTAACCAGGGTGAGATCATCACCTGGCACAGACGCCAGGCCGAGCCAGGCAGCGACTGGCGGCCCGACACGGCTGAGCGTCTGCGCTCGGCCTCGCTGCTCCTGCTCCTGGTCAGCCCCGCTTTTCTAGCTTCCGAGTACCTCTATAGAGTGGAACTCCCCCAGATCATGCAGCGCCAGCACGCGAACGGAGTCCACGTCCTCCCTCTTCTCGTGCGCCCCTGTGATTGGAGCGGCACACCCTTCGCTCACATGCAGATGCTTCCCCGTACCCACCTGCCGCTGAGCCAGTGGCCCGATCCCGATGCCGGCTTTGCCGAGATCGCCCAGGAGATCCGCGCCATCCTGCGCACTCTGCGCCAGTCCCCCGCTGACCTTTCCTCCCTCGCTGGCACTCCCTCCCCCGCTCAGCCCGCCATCTGGCATCTGCCCTTTGCGCGCAATCCGTTTTTCACGGGTCGCGAAGATCTGCTTGAACAATTGCATACCCAACTCCAGTTGAGGCAGCCGACCGCCATCGCTCAGCCTCAGGCCATCAGCGGCCTTGGTGGGATCGGTAAGAGCCAACTGGCCATCGAGTATGCCTACCGCTACCGCCAGGAGTACCGCGCGATCCTGTGGGTGCGTGCCGAGACATCCGAGGCTCTGACGGCCTCCTACAGCGAGCTTGCCAGGCTGCTGCACCTTCCCCAGCAAGAGGCTCAGGACCAGCAGATCGTTGTCCATGCTGTCAAGACCTGGTTGAGCAGCCGCAACGACTGGCTACTGATCCTGGATAATGCCGATGATCTGAAGCTGGCGTGGAGCTTTCTGCCAGGCGAGTGTCCCGGCCACCTGGTGCTGACGACCCGCGCCCAGGTAATGGGCAAACTGGCCCGCCGTCTGGAGGTGGAGACGCTGGATCAGGAGACGGGCGCGCTACTGCTGCTACGCCGCTCTGGCCTGGTCGAAACAGGCGCACCCGTAGATGCCGCCTCGCCAGAGGATCAATCTCTCGCTCGCGCCCTGACCGCAGCCCTGGATGGTCTGCCCCTGGCCCTGGACCAGGCGGGCGCTTACATCGAAGAGACAGCATGCGGCCTGTCCGGTTATCTCCAGGAGTATGAGGAGCGCCGCGCCCACCTGCTGGCGCACCGTGGCATGCTGCCAGATGACCATCCAGAGCCTGTGGCAACCACCTGGTCGCTCTCCTTTGAGAAGGTCGAGTCAGCCAATCCCACGGCAGCCTACCTGCTGCGCACCTGTGCCTTCCTCGCCCCCGATGACATTCCCGAAGCATTGCTCGCGCGGGCCTTGCAGATGGCCCCGCCTCCAGCGGGAGACGCCGAGAAGCAACAGCCGCCACTTCCAGCGGGAGAAGTCGAGGGGCAAGAGCAGCCTCTCGCTCCTGTGCCAAAGGGTGAGTCGCTCAATCAAGCGGTCGCGATCTTGCGCACCTATTCACTGGTGCGGCGCAATCCCGCCCAGCAGACCCTGGCGGTCCACCGCCTGGTCCAGGCAGTCCTGCGCGAGTCTCTGAGCGAGGCAGAGCAACAGGCATGGGTGCGACACATAACGCTGTTGCTCAATGAGGCCCTGCCGTCCATTGAGTTTGCGCATTGGCAACTCTGCGAGCAGTACGTTCCTCACGCCCAGGAGTGCGCCCGGCTCGCGTCAGGGAGGATAGGCGCGGCGGAAGCGCGACTCTGCTACTGGGTTGGAGGCTATCTCCTCCAGCGTCAACGCACGCGAGAAGCAGAACCATATGTGCGGCAGGCACTCCTGCTCCGCGAACGACACCTGGGCAAAGAACACCCGCAAACAGCGGCCAGCCTGGATAGTATGGCGCGCTGGTGGGAGCTTCAGGGGAAGTATGCTCAGGCAGAGCCGTTGTATGTGCGAGCGCTAGGGATCAGAGAGCGGGAGTTGGGAGCCAGCCATCCCGCTACAGCGACGAGCCTGAACAATCTGGCGGGCTTGTATGAGAGGCAGGGGAAGTATGCTCAGGCAGAGCCGTTGTATGTGCGAGCGCTAGGGATTTATGAGCGGGAGTTGGGAGCCAGCCATCCCGATACAGCGAGTAGCCTGAACAATCTGGCGGGCTTGTATGAGAGCCAGGGTAGGTACGAGGAAGCAGAGCCATTACTCCAACGAGCGCTCACCATTCGCGAAAAGGCACTGGGATCGGAGCATCCCGCTACAGCCCTGAGCCTGTGGTGGCTGGCTGTGCTTGCTGAACAACAGCGGCACAATCAGGAGGCGAAGTCGCTGTATGAGCGTGCATTGGCGATCTATGAGCGGACGCTGGGGATAGAGCATGCTGATACCCAACGTGTTCAGGATAGGTATACTGCTCTCTTGCGCGAGATGAAACGCAACAAGGGGGCCTCGTCCTGAATTGCCGGGCCAGTTCATTGCTGGCTATTTTCTTTGCTCAACAGCATCGTGGGAAAAGGTGGTGCGTCTTCAAGCCACTTCAAGTGTCTGAGAAGCCGATTTGCACGGCTGAGAATTTCTCAGAGCGGCTGGTATGAGAGGGGTGTCGCGTAACATTTCCCCGAGAGGTGTCAGCGCATATTCCACGGTTGGTGGCGATGTTGGGTAGACGGTGCGTCTGACAAGCCCTTCCTTTTAGAGCTTGCGCGGGCGTTTTCAGAGGATCTTTTCCCATGAGTTTTTTCGAGCAAGAGTGCTTTGCACTCTTGCTCGAAAAAACTCATCAATTAACCCGGAGGCGGGGAGGCCAAAACAGGTTTTGGCCTGATTTTACAAAATCAGAGAACTCATAATGTTCAGCGCCTCGCGCGAGGTGCCGAACATTATGAACCGATCACCTCGTGAAAATCCTTGCCCAGATCCTTTAGCAGCACCATCGCGGCGTTGCGTCCGGGACCGCCAGTGACTGAGCCGCCGGGGTGCGTGGTCGCGCCTGTCTGGTAGAGGCCGGGGATCGGCATGCGGTGCTGCGCGTAGCCTGGCACCGGGCGCATGCTCTCGACCTGCGCTGGACTCATATCTCCGCCGTGGCAACTCCCATGCCAGTTGTGACGATTAACCCGCTCCAGGTCGAGTGGGCTACGAATCGTGGTCGCCAGAATCTTGTCAGCGCTCAGGTTGGGCGCGTATTTGCGCAGTTCCGCCAGGTCGCACGCCGCTACCTCCTCTTTGATGCTGTCCCACCCTTCCGCGCCCTCGCGCAACTCGTAGGGCTGCACGCTGATGACCTTGATCATATGCTTGCCCTCTGGCGCGCGGCTGGCATCTTCTACCGAGGGACATAGCACAAGCAGGACCGACTCGTCCATACCAACTGTACCCTGCTGGAAGTGCTCTGCGATGCGCAACTGACGCTCCGGCGTCTGCGCTATCCCGGCTCCAACGACCGAGAGACTGCCGCCACCCTCAACCTTGAACTTCGGCGGCTCCGTGGTCGCGTAGTGGGTCACAAACATCGAGCGACCCGCCGCATAGGTCTCGACCCCATAGAGAAAGGCCTCTCCCCAGGCCTCTGCCGGGGCCATCTCGACCAGGTGCTTGATGTGAATTGAAGAGACAACTGCGTGCCGCGCGCGAAACTGCTCGCCCGTCTCCGTCTCGACGCCGACGCAGCGCCCATTCTCCAGAAGCAGCCTGTTGACCGGCTGGTCCGTCAGAATGGTCCCACCCTGCTTCTCGATAATCCTGCGTAGCGCCTGGGGCAGCTTCCAGGAGCCTCCTCTGGGAATGGCCCAGCCGTTGCGCTGGCGTCCGCCCACGAAAGAATAGGCCAGGGTGCCCGTGCCGGGACGCTCAGCCGGCTGCAGGGTGCCTTCCGCGAACCAGAGCAGCCAGGATTTGACGTGCCAGTCCTCGAACGAGGCGTTGATGATCTCCCACGCTGAAAGCGCCTGCCTGCGCTGCCAGATCCCTCCTAGCGGATGCGCGGCCAACTCTTCGGCCAGCGGTTTACTCCACCCGGCTGGCGCGTAGCGAATCTTGTTGAAGATGGGCGAGACTTCGCGCCATTCTGCCGTCATTTTGCGATAGGTCTCGGCATCTTTACGCGAAAATTTCGCGATCTCCTCGCATGTACGCTCTACATCCAGCCATTGCGTAATATACGTGCCGTCAGGAAATGTCACGTGTGACGCGGGATCAGCGTGGATATATTCCAGACCATATTCGGCCAGCGGCAACTCCTGCTTGCTCCAGACTGGACTCTGCAAGAAGATCGCGTGCGTGGTCGAGCAGGTGTCGTGCAGAAAACCGGGTAGCGTCAACTCCTCGGTCATGGTGTCGCCCCCGATGATCGAGCGCGCTTCGAGCAACAGGCAGGAGTAGCCCGCCATGCCTAAATATCCCGCTGTAATCAGACTATTGTGGCCCGCGCCAGCTATCACGATGTCGAATTGTTCCGTCATGTCTTCCTCCTTGAGCACTGTAAAATACACTTACGTTGTGATGCATGGATTCCTACATTTACTCTCTCTGCCTGCGCGTCAACGCAACAGGCCACGGCTCTTTCGCGCACAGATGCTACACACAATGCATAAAGCTCTATGCCTGTGTTTCAACCACACAATCAATTAAAATACGCCCGAAGACGCGATTCCCGCGAATGGCTTCCAGCGCCTCTTCTGCCCGCTCTAGCGGGAATGACGCGCCTATGACTGGCTTGACCAGGCCGTCGCGCACCAGTTCCAATGAACGGGCAATCTCGGCGCGTGTGGCGTAACGGGTCCCTACAATACTTAGCTCTTTGTTGACCAGGTACATAGGCGCAGCTGAGATCACGGCGCTTTTATCTGAGCGCAGGTGCGGCATGGACCCCGCGATCACAAAGCTGCCGCCGCGTCCCAGGGCCGCGATCCCTCTGCTGGTCGTTTCTGGCGCGCCCACAAAGTCAATACAGACATCGAGTTGTCCACCCGCCGCCTGCTCAAGACTTGTCTGCCAATCGTCCACTGAGGCATCGACCAGCGCGTCTGGCGTGAATTCCTGGAGCCGGTCCAGCTTCTCCGCGTCGCGCTCGACGGCAATCACAAAGGCCCCAAAGGCTCGCGCTACCTGCAGCATATGAATGCCGACGCCTCCGCCTGCTCCAATGATCGCGACTCGCTGGCCCGCTACAATATGCGCTCGTTCGCGCGCGATATGGTAGGGCGTGGCTACCGCGTCGGCTATCACGCCTGCTTCGCGCAGCACAACGCCGGCGGGAATGCGTACAAGGTTGCGCGCCGGTACAAGCACATATTCGGCGAATGCGCCATCGATCTTCGCCCCGATATTGCCCTTGTTGTTGAGACAGAGCATCTCGCGACCCGAGGCACACATCACGCAGTTACCGCAAAAAAGATAGAACGAGCCAGTGACTGGATCGCCCTCCTGCCAGCCTTCCACCCCATTTCCCACTTGCGCGACCGTTCCCGAATATTCGTGGCCCATGATCCGCGGCGTGGAGCCGCCGAGATGGCCCAGGCGAATGCTTTCCAGCGTCAAACCCGCGCCACAGGCCACGACACGCACCAGAACTTCGCCCGCGGCTGGTGTGGGAATCGGCCTGATCTCGGCTCGCAGTTTGCCCCCAAATGCGTCAAGCACCATAGCTTGCATGTGCATCGTCTTTATCCCTTTCTGCTCGTGGCTGAAAAATTGGCCGCGCCAGCATCTGCGGTCTGCTCTAAGCTACCTTGCCGGGCCTGCTGAATCAGTGTCCAGAGCTTCTCTGGTTTGAGCGGCATATCAAGGACGGTGATACCCAGCGGCGCGAGCGCGTCTAGCGCGGCGTTGACTACCGCTGGTGGCGCGCCAACGCAGCCCGCTTCGCCCGCGCCCTTGGCTCCCAGCGGATTATACGGCGAGGGGGTTTCGATTAAATCGCTTGTGAAATGGGGCAGCATGCTTGCATTGGGCAAAGCGTAGTCCATCAGAGTGCCGCTCAGCAACTGCCCATCCTCGTCGTAGAGCACCTCTTCGTACAAGGCCTGCCCGATGCCCTGCGCCAGCCCTCCATGCAGCTGATCTTCCACCAGGTAATGATTGAGCACGCGCCCACAGTCGTCCACCGCCACGTATTGCAGGATTTCCAGTTCGCCTGTCTCAGGATCAATTTCGACTACCGCGAGATGGGTACCTGAAGAGTATGTAGCGCCAGGTGAACTAAAATCATGCCACGCCGCCAGCCCTTCAATCGGCGCCTGATTGGTCGGATTTGCCTGCTCGTGCTCGATCAGTTCTGGCTGCTCCTCAACCCTGCGCGCGAGTTCCCCCAACGAGATCGCGCGCGCCGAGAAGCCGCGTACACTGATCTGCCCATCCGCGAGTTGCAGGTCTGCCGTAGCGACCTCTAAGATCTGCCCTGCCAGGTGCAGCGCTTTACCCTTGACTGCCTCTGCGGCCAGGTAAACGGCAGACCCGCTGATCTGCGTGACCCGGCTGCCATAGGTGCCAACACTATAAGCTGGCAGGCTGCTATCATTCATCTGCACTTCGATCTGCGCGGCGGGCAGATTAAGACTGTTGGCGACAATCTGCGCCAGCGCTGTGAAGTGTCCCTGCCCATTGTGCGAAATCCCGCTCTGCACGAGAATACTGCCATCGCTACGAATACGCACCGTGGCAGCCTCACGCGGTCCCTGGCTCGACGGATGGCTCGCGGCATCCCCTGAGAGTTCGGTAAATGTAGCCAGGCCAATGCCAAGCAACCTGGCCCCTTGCTCGCTCTCCTCGCGCTGTCTGGCGCGCCAGCCGGCATAGTCGGCCAGGCTCAAACAGCGTTCAAACGCGGCCTGGTAATTGCCGCTGTCATAGACTACCCCGGTGACTGTGTTATAGGGGAAGGCATCTGGCGCGATAAAATTGCGCCGCCGCACCTCAACGGGATCAAGCCCCAATTCGCGAGCCACGCAATCCATTGTGCGCTCCAGGATATACGCCGCCTCTGGTCGCCCCGCGCCTCGATAGGGCGCGGTAGTCGCCTTGTTCGTAAAAACCGCGACAACCTCGCTCTCAACCGCAGGCAGCTTGTAGGGTCCAGACAGCAGCGTCGCCATGCGTGCCGGCACCATGGCTGTGGCAAAGGTCAGAAACGCGCCAAGATCAGCTATAGTGCGTACGCGCAGGCCCAGCAGTTCGCCATCATTGCGCACTGCGGCCTCGACATAACTGATCATCCCGCGCCCCTGCGATTGGGCCTGTAAATTCTCGCTGCGCTGCTCAATCCATTTGACAGGCCGCGCAAATTTGCGGGCCAGCAGGGCCGCGATAATCTCCTCGCCCAGCAGCGCGTTTTTCGCCCCAAAAGCGCCGCCTACGTTCGCGTTGGAGACCTTGATGCGCTTTTGCTCAAGACCCAGAAAGTTTGCCAGGGTCTCCCTGGCCCGATAAATAGCCTGGGACGACATCCAGCCGCTCAACTCGCCGCTCTCCGCGTCAAAGTCGAAGTAGCAGGCACGCGGCTCCAGCGAACTGGGCGCGAGCCGCTGATTCGTCAGGCGCAGCCGCGTAATATGCTCGGCTCCCGCGAAGGCCGTCTCAATATCTCCCCCCAGCGCTTGCTGCCTGAAGGCCAGATTAGAGCCGAATTCCTCGTAGAGCAGCGGTGCATCTGCCGCCAGCGCTTGCTCTGGATCAATGCTCACCGGTAGCACCTCGTAATCGACCTCCACCAGCTCGCGCGCGTCCTCAGCCTCGGCCAGGCTCTCTGCGAGCAGCACCGCCACTGGATCACCAACATAGCGCGCGCGCCCCACAGCCATAGGCCGACGCTCAGGCTTGCGCAGACCCGGCACCGGGATTGTCACCAGCGTCGGCATGCCTTCCACCAGTTCCTCGCCACTGAATGCCGCCACTATCCCCGCCTGCTTGCGCGCCTGCTCAAAATCAATCCCCCTGATCCGCGCGTGAGCATAGGGACTGCGTACCACGAGCATATGCAGCGCCGCTGGCCGTCCCGCCGCTCTATGGTCATCTACATAATGCGCCCGCCCGGTCAGAGAGACATAATCCTCCCTGCGCCTATCTATAACTGTTTGCGTAGTCTTGCTCATGATCTCCTGCTTTCTATCTCACAAGAGCTCGCCGCTGGTCTTGCACGGTGCTACTCCTGCGGGCTGGCCCTCTATCTCACAAGAACTCGCCGCGTAGCGGCTCACCTGTTTTGGTGTGTGGCGTGGTGTGAGCGGCCCTACCGCTCACACCACGCCACACACCAAAACAACAAGTGCGAAGCGCCATAGGCGCCGAGGAGTCCAGCAGCCTGCTCATAACTCCTTAATCTCTAGAAACTTCTCCTGGATATGCGTGAGTGCCTGGCGAATAGCCGTCTGCTCGTCAGAACTGAGTCCCTCCACAAGTTGGGCCTCAAATTCGCGGCTAAAAAGCATCATCTGCTGAAAGACCTGCTGACCCGCCTGCGTAAGCAGCACCAGGGTAAAGCGATTATCCTCAGGATCGACGCGCCGACTGATCAGGCCCGAAACCTCCATCTGTTTGGCGAAGCGTGTCATTAGCGCCGCCTCCATCCCCAGCCGCTGCGCCAACTCTGTCTGACTGATCTCTCCCGTATGCATCAGCTCATGCAGCAGCATAATCCGCGACTGGCTCATGCCCAGCCGCCGCTCATAAAAGCGCAACAGATCCCGATACAGATGCAGCAACATAATCGGCAGTGGCAACACCTCTTGCAGCCCGCTGGCCCGATATTTGTCCTCAGGTCCATGCTCTAACCAGTTCGCGAAAAGTTTCTGCACATCTTCCTCCAGTTGCTGCTCCGTGGCCTGCTGGAGCGCGCCCTGTTCTATCTGTGCCCCCTCTGCCTGCTGCTCATCCATCACATATACTCTCTTCTCTTCCTCGCTCATCACTTGCTTAATCGTAAACTCCGTCAATCATTGACCCTGTCAACTAACTATTATCTATAATATATCTTGCGCAGTAAGTCCTGTCAAGGCATGAGCGTGATGCTCGACTGGATCGTGTGAGTGGGGAGACCCTTGACTTAGAGCGCGCTCTCAACTGTACACTATGTTATGCGGATACAGGCCGCGTACTCCTGGCAATGATAAGCAAACCTGATATCCACATCGGTAAGCCATCCATAGATAAGCGTACTATACCTGATTGCCGGGATCAGAAGACAGAAAGGTGTCTGATGGAGAATAGAAATGAACGACCCGCGACGGCCAGCGGCACGTTTGCGCTTGGCGGCGATCTACCGGTCTATCGCCTTGGCTTTGGGGCCATGCGCGTCACCGGCGAGGGCATCTGGGGTCCGCCAGCGGACAAGGCTGCCGCGCTTGCTGTCTTAAAGCGCACATGGGATCTGGGTATTAATCTGCTTGATACCGCCGATGCCTACGGACCAGATATCAGCGAGTCCTTGATTGCGGAGGCGCTCTACCCCTATCCACAGGGGCTAGTTATTGCTACCAAGGGTGGCTTGCTGCGCAGCGGACCCGGCCAGTGGCAGATGGATGGACGCCCCCAGCACTTGCGCGAGGCTCTAGAGGGCAGCCTGCGCCGCCTGCGCGTTGATCATATTGATGTGTATCAGTTCCACCGCCCTGATCCGCATGTTCCGTTCGAGGACTCGGTGGGCGCGCTCGCGCAGATGAAGGTCGAGGGCAAGATCCGCCACGTTGGTCTTTCTAACGTCACCATTGATGAACTGGCGCGCGCTCAGAAGATTGTATCCATTGTGACTGTGCAGAACCACTATAATCTGGCAAGCCCACAATCCGAGCGCATGGATGCCCAGCAATCCGCGCAACTGATCGATATTTGCGCGCGCCAGGGCATCGGCTTTATTCCCTGGCATCCGCTCTCGCTTGGCGAACTGGCGCGGCCAGGCGGTGTCCTGGACCAGCTTGCCAGCCGCCACCATGCGCAACCCGGTCAGATTGCCCTCGCCTGGCTGCTGCAACGCTCACCCACCATCCTGCCCATCCCCGGCACCTCTTCAGTCAGTCACCTTGAGGAGAATGCCGCCGGCGCTCAGATCAGGCTGAGCCAGGACGAGTTCGAGGACCTGCGCCGTTTCGCTCAGGTTTAATACTGATCGGATGATCTCAAATAAACTTTGTCGCGGAGCTTGCTGCTCTCGGTAAGCAGCAGGAGTGCAGATGACGGCCAGTCCTCTGCCTGTGTACCCTGTCTGGGGGACAGGTAATAGAGCGCTGTGCTCTTTAAAACCTTTTTTACTTGTTTTGCAGGTCGCTGTAGACAACCTGCAAAACAAGTAAGATGTTTGTTCTTTTTCTCAGAGTAGAGAGGGCGGACCCTGTTGAATCCGCTGCATGGTCATTTCAGGCGTTCCTCGGCGGGAGTTCAATTGCTCTACCCACCAGGTAGCGCCCGCCTCCACCAGGGGTTTGAGATGCTTGCTGGCCTGTTCAGGATTATCGCCCGGCGTTCTCCCACCGAGCACAATATCAAATGGTTCCTCGCTTGAGCGAAATTGGGTAATCGTATCCTTTAATGCGACAACATCGAGAGGCGCGAGGTCACTCAGCGTCCCATCAGGGTTGATTTTGCCTGGATAGATCCCATCCCAGCGTGCCGCTCGGCGCAGCGGTCCTTTTCTTGGCCAGTAGCCACCTATCCAGATAGGAATACGAGGGGACTGCACTGGTCCTGGCAAAAAAGCCAGATCTTCTACCTGATAATGCTGCCCATGATAGGTAACTGGCTGGCCACTCCAGAGTCCAGTCAGCACTTCCAGACCTTCATCGACAATTTGCGCCTGCACCTTTGCATCGAGGGTCTCGCCAACAGCAGAAAACCCTTTATCAGTGATATCTCCCAGACCAATGCCCAGGGTGAGACGCCCATGAGAAAGCTGGTCAAGCGTCACCGTCTCGCGCGCCAGCTTCCAGGGTCGCCGCCGCGCCAGCGGAGTCACCAGCGTTCCCAGGCGCAAACGCGTTGTGCGCATAGCAATGGCGGCTAGCGCTACCCATGGATCGCATACCTGCTGACCCTCCGCTGCAAAATGCAGAGTATCCCACAAAAAGAAACCATCCCAGCCTTGCTTCTCAGCCTCACAAGCCAGCTCGATCAACCAGAAAGGGTCAGCAAACGTTCCGATATTAGGAACCACAATCCCATAATGCATAGATATTGATCCATTTCCTTCTTGTTGTAGCATCTGTTTTGCTTGCAAGTAGTGTCCTCACCCCTATCATCGCTTTCATCACAAGTGGGGAAAACACTACTTGCGAGCAAAACCTCTGTAAAGTACCTCTATGGTATAACGCGTGACGCGCTCTGTACCTTCCGGTCCATCAGCATAGGGGCGCATTTGATGTTCGATGATCAACATAGCCAGTCCGTGTAGCACCGACCACAGGACACCAGCCAGGGCGGCTGGATCACCATCTATAATCTTCCCACTCTCCTGACCGCGCCTGACTACCTCGGCATAGAGCCGATAGACGGTTTTTGAAGCTGTGTGCAGGCTCACAAAGGCCTCGCGCTCAATGGTGAGACCGCTGAACATCTCGCGCATCAGCCAGGGATGCTCCTGAGCAAAACGCACATAGCTGAGCGCAACCCCGAGCAATTGCTCAAACGGCTCATCGGGCACTTCGCGCAATGTTGCTTGAATCCGTTCAGCTAGCCAGTGAAATCCCTCTTCGTTGATAGCCGCGATCAATGCCTGCTTGTCCGCAAAATGACGATAGGGTGCTGCATGGCTCACACCAGCCCGACGCGCGACTTTGCGCAGATCAAGCGCCTCAGCACCGCTCTCTGCGAGAAGCTCCAATCCAGCCTGAATCAAGGCGTTGCGGAGATCCCCATGGTGATAGGACTTTGGTTTCTGACGATCAATGTGGCTCTCCATCCCCCTCCTTCTCCAGGATATACCCGGCAATACAAAGTTAACATTGAAAACAATGTTGACAAGATAAACATTCTCTGGTAGAATGTTTACAGCATCATCTTACAGCACTGTCCGGCAGGTTGCAAGAGCGGAAAGCACAAAAGTCATCTGCAAGGACGTTGTCGTTTGCACATGGTGAGGCAATGCATGCTATTGAATGAAGGGAAATTCACATGTCAGAAATCAGAACGATCGCGCTCATTACAGGAGCAAACAAGGGCATCGGCTTTGAAATCGCGCGCCAGTTGGGTACACTGGGCATCACCATTCTCGCTGGCGTACGCGATCAAGCGCGCGGGGAGGCCACAGTACAGAAATTACGCGCCGAGGGCATTGATGCCACCCTCGTTCCTCTCGATGTTACCGATCAGGCTAATATCGATGCGGCGGCAGCCTTTATCGACCAGACATACGGAAAACTGGATGTCCTGGTGAATAACGCTGGCATTTCGACCAGAGAAGGAAGCATACCACCGAGTGAACTCGCGTTTGCAGATTTGCACAAGATCTTCGCGACCAATGTCTTCGGGGTCTTTGCGGTCACCAAAGCCATGCTTCCCCTGCTGCGACGCTCTGAGGCCGGGCGGGTTGTCAACCTGTCGAGCGAGATGGGTTCCCTGGGTATCAACAGTGATCCTGCCTCTTTCGCAGCGGGTATGCCGCCCGCCCTGGCATACAATGCCTCCAAAACAACTCTGAACGCTCTCACCGTCTTCTTCGCAAAAGAGTTACGAAATACGCCAATTAAGGTCAATTCAGTCAGCCCTGGCTATGTCGCAACGGATCTCAATGGGCACAGCGGTTTTCTGACCCCCGAACAGGGGGCCAAAGCACCAGTGGCTTTTGCCACTCTCCCAGCCGATGGACCAACTGGCGGCTTCTTTGGAGAAAATAGGGTGATCGCCTGGTAAATCCAGCGTCAGATCTCTGCTCATAGCAGTGACTCAGAGCACAAGCATTGCCGCTTCGCCTCAAAGATGAAGAAGCGGCAATAGCATACTTCATTACCGGGCCTGCTTCTGCAGAGAACTGCTGGCCCTCTCCTGCGCGACAGCCTCCAGCAGCTTGAGCTCCTGTCGATAGATCCGCCCGTTCACCAGTGGAATAAGCAGGCACTCGACCAGGCCCTTGAGACCAGGGCTGGCATGCAAGCTTGTGCAAATCTCAACCTGAGCTTTTTTCCCTTCCTCCTGGGGCGTGACGGTGAATGTAGTGATCAGATGCTGTGGCGTCTCAATGACATCCTGCTCAACCAGTACTCTGCCTGGCTCCGGCTCGCTTACGCGATGATAAAATGCCTGCTCAACCCCGAGCACACGCGCTTTGAAGCGTATAAGGGTGCCCGCGCCCTGCCCACCTTTCTCTACCTGCAACCCATACAGATTTTTCGGCGGGAGAATGCGCGGATGCCCCTCGCGATAGTCGGCAAGGATCGCGTAAACGTCGTCCGGGCGCGCATCAAGCATCTCCACAGCCCGCGCAATAATCTGTCTCATAGCTATTTTTCCCCTTCTTCTCTCGAAACAAGCTCACCTGTTTCAAGCTCTCTATATTCTCAAGACATATGACTTCAAGTCATACCTATAAAGAATATAGCAGCGAAAAGCCCTTTTGACAAGGGAATATTTCACTTTTTAGAAGCCAGGGGTTTGGCCTGTGCAGCGCATTCGCCAGGCAAATCTTCCATCCATAGAGAGGGGAATACAATGGCCATACTGCGACCATTGTATTCCCCTCTCTATGGATGGATGGTTGTTTTTTTTCTTGTTCTACGATTGCAAAAAGGCCAGCAGGTCGGCATGCAATTGATCGCGATGGGTGCTCATCAGTCCATGAGGTGCTCCAGGGTAGACTTTCAGGGTGACATCTTTAATGATCTTTGAGGAGAGCAGGGACGAGTCGGCAATGGGTACGATCTGATCATCATCTCCATGGATAATCAGGGCCGGAACGTCGAATCTTTTGAGATCTTCGTTAAGGTCTGTTTCAGAGAAAGCCTTGATACAGTCATAGGCTGCTCTGATACCGACCTGCATGGACCACATCCAGAAGGCATCTCGTATACCCTGCGAAACTGGCGAACCCGCTCTATTGGCACTATAGAAGGGCGCGCTGAGATCCTTGTAGAACTGCGAGCGGTCTGTTAGTATGCCAGCGCGGAGCTGGTCAAAAACCTCGATGGGCAATCCACCTGGATTTGCCTCGGTCTTGAGCATCAGCGGAGGGATCGCGCTAATCAGTACGGCCTTAGCAACCCGTGATGTTCCGTGGCGACCGATGTAGCGGGCCACTTCGCCACCGCCGGTCGAGTGGCCGACCTGCACGATGTTCCGCAGATCTAGCGTCTCGATGAGTTCGGCGAGATCATCGGCGTATGTATCCAGGTTGTTCCCATCCCAGGTCTGGCTGGATCGACCATGCCCACGACGGTCATGAGCGATGGCGCGAAAGCCATGCGAGGCCACAAAGCACAACTGCTCGTCCCAGGCATCGGCATTGAGCGGCCAGCCGTGGCTGAAAACCACAGGCTGACCTGCTCCCCAATCTTTATAATAAAGACTGGTTCCGTCTTTGGTGGTAATAGTACCTGTTCCCATCCTTTGAGTGTCTCCTTTTAAAGCTCTGGTATATAAAGTAGTATGGCGCCGAAACGCTCACGCCCCTATTAAATCACTTGTGTGAAATAATTGCGCATATAATCATGCACATTTTTGGAAATATAACTCGACTTGCCCGGCAGATCTATGTAGATGCTGATCTATATCATACTGAACTCGCAGTTCATAAAGAGCCTTCCTGCTTGAGATGCTCAAAATCAAACATGCTCAATGCCTCTATTGCTCATGCTTAACTGCTGCGATCAAGAGAAACATCGGGCGGCGCGTCTCGTCCCGCATTGCGGGATGCTGGTCCAGCATTTCTTGCAGCGGTTGAGGTTCGCTAAGCCGCGTAATGGTGAAACCAGCCTCAATTAGCGCGTTTAGCTGGGTAGCGACTGTCCGATGATATTTGACAACATCATGCTCCAAAAATCGTGCCTGACGCGGACCCTGATCCTGGTAATCATCGACAGGCCAATGTAAGCGCTCACCATGCTGCCCGTAATACCAGTCTTGCGCGGCTCGCGCGGTAAAGATCGGGTGCTCGACTGAGATGACGAATGTGCCTCCTGCTACCAGGCAGTGCTGCACTTTCCGGCAGACGAGGTCGAAGTGCTCGATATAATGCAGTGCCAGTGAGCTTAAGACCACATCAAAGACCTCAGTAGGAAAGTCGATATCCTCTATCGCCATCTGGCGATACTCGATGGCGGCATCGTTGGTGCTCTCTCTGGCGCGCGCAATCATCTTCTCCGAGAGATCTATTCCCACCACCGACCGTGCCAACTGTTCGCGCGCGTAACGGCAATGCCAGCCAAAGCCGCAGCCAAGGTCAAGCACGCTTTTCTCGCGTAACCCGGGCAGCAACGCGCGTAAGGCTGGCCATTCTCCCGCAGCATCCAGCCCGCCAATAGAACGAGCCATTTGACTGTAGTTGGCAAAGAATGAGGGATCATCATATTTATTCTGCTTCATAGAATCAGAGCCTCCTCGCTTGATCTTATTTTTCCTGCTCTCACCTGACTTGGCCTTTAGTATAGTATTACATCTGACTGCTTTGCCGCCGCAGCGTTTAGTTATGAATCATCCCCAATTATTCTGGATCTTGCTGTGCTGGCAAAACAGCAGGAGTGCAGAGGACGGCCAGTCCTCTGACTGGGGGCCTGGGGACTGTGCCCCCATAAAACCTTTTCTGCTTGTTTTGCAGGTCGCCTGCGCCGACCTGCAAAACAAGCAGAGTGTTTATCCTGATTTTACCAAATCAGGGATGGGCTTTCTAAGCAAAAGACTGGCGTCATGCCTTTACGGAAGCTTTGCCCCTATGGCATCTAGCCTCCTATCATATAATAGAGAAAAAAACGGCCTGGAGAGACAAATATCCAGCGGAGGAAATATATTCATGGAGCAAGAGGCATATCCGATCACTTATGGCGTCCTGGGCTTGCTGGCCTTCTGGGGACCCCTATCCGGCTACGATCTGAAGCGCTTATTCGATCATACGCTCTCTGCTATGTGGGGAGCCGCGCAGAGCCAGATCTATAAAGAACTGCGGCGCATGAAAGAACTCGGTTGGGTGGAGATGACGCGCGAAGAACAGGAGGCGCGACCCGATCGCAAGGTGTACTCGATCACACAAGAGGGCCAGGTCGCCCTCCGTCAATGGCAGGCCCGCGCCCCGGAGGTCTTTCAACTGCGCGATGAATTGCTGCTCAAAGTCTTGTTTGGCACCTTTGCCGCACCCGGCGACCTTGCTCGCCATCTGCGTGACAGTATCGCTAGCCACGAGATGCGCCTGCTGGCATATCGCCAGAACGCCCAGCATATTCCCGTACAAGGCACCTATCCACAGAACAATCGACGCCCTAATCCCTACGCCTCCGAGAGCCAGGCAGATCCCGATCCCTATTTCGCGCTGATTGTCCATTTCGCCATCGATTTTGAGAAAACCTATATCCACTGGCTCTACGAGACCCTGGGCACACTGGAGCGCAATCGACCCGACCGATCACCCTCCACCGACCCATTCTAATCAACTGATTGCGTGAGAGATCAAGCAGCTTTAAAAAGTCGTGTGTTCGCTTTGCAAGATCCCTCCTCAGAGTGTGAGAGAGTTGCTGGCAAGCAACTCTCTCTTTTTTCTCCGGGTGGGCGGGGCAGAAAGACTTTGCTCTTGCCCTGCTTCTCTTCAGTGAAGAATAAGCGGAATGGTAACTGTTTTAACTTACGTGCCATAGAGGGCCGATAAATCGGGACAGGACCCGATAAATCGGCCCTCTATGGCATTGGCGTTAGTTGCGGCAGTTATTTTGGATCTCGAATTCCTCCACTAGATAATGTGGCTCTACCCAAGCGCGTGTACTGCTCACTCCTTTTGTTTGATTTGAAGAGGTTTAGCGGGCGCTCAGCGTCCGCTAAACCTCTTCTCTTCTCTGGGGCGGAGGCAAAAGCTGTTTTGGCCTGATTTTTCAAAATTAGATAACTCATATACATTCACGCAAGTTATATATCATATAAATATTATGAATTGCAGGAATGATTTTAGTCAGCATATACTAACTGAGGAGAGCGTATTCTTCTTTGATGATTGATAGCACGCTATGAAAGAGGTAACGAACCATGAATGCGTTTGAAACGGATCAGCCTGCTGAAGGGCTTCCAGCAGAGACGCTGGCGTCAACGCCAGCAAAGTCAGTAAAATCAGATTGGAATTTTGCAGGCAAACCTCCTCGTGTATTGTTTTTGTGTACCAACAATAGCGCTCGTTCACCAATGGCTGAGACGCTGCTGCGCCACCTCAGCCAGGGACAGGTTGAGGTGTTTAGCGCGGGCAGCACTCCCGCGGCCCAGGTTGACCCGGAGGCTGTGCGCGCGCTCAGCCGCCTGGGCGTTGATATGCGCCAGTACGTTCCCAAAAATGTGGATCAACTGCGCGCTCAGTCCTTTGATCATGTGATTGTCCTGTGCGATGCCGAAAAGGAAACATGCCCTATCTTCCCTGGCGCGGCTGATACCATTACCTGGACCATCCCTGATCCTCTAAGCGCGCAGGCACCTGTGCAAGACCGCTCCCGAGCTTTTGACTATCTCGCGATTGAACTGAACACTCGCATTCGCCTCCTGCTCACCGTGTTGGAGCGCGAAAGCCGTGTTAATGTCTAAGTTTATGCATGTTCAGAACAGATGGAACGGGCAGGCATCGACCGATGCCTGCCCGTTCCATCTGTTCTGACATGGGCAAAGCCGCCAGGCGTTCAGAAGTACCGCGCAATTCTCGCTAATAAAAAATCGATGTCAAATGGCTTCGCGACAAAATCATCTGCCCCCGCCTGGCGAGCCGTCTCTGCCGCGCTGGGATGCGCCGAAAACATAATCACAGGAATATGCTTTGTCTCTGCTTGACTCTTGAGAAATCTTACAATCTCGCGTCCATCCTTGCCTGAGAGCAAGACATCCACCAGGATCAGGTGGGGAAGGCCGCCATTGTGCAACTGTTCGAGATACTCACCTTTCTCCGAAATTACTACTTCATACCCCTCATCTTCCAGGATAATCTGCAGAAATTCCAGAATATCTGGCTCGTCATCTACTACCAGGAGTTTTTTAGCGGTTGTTTGCATAAAGGCACTTTTACCTTTCTTCTGCCTGTGTAGTTGCTTCTTCGTTTGCACCAAGCACGGGCAAGGCGACAAAAAAGGTTGCCCCTTCTCCTTTAGCACTTTTTACCCACATCTGACCATGATGGCGTACGACAATCTCACTGGAGATATAAAGACCGATGCCCAATCCTGGATAGGTTCTCTCTTCGGGATCGGTAACTTGATAGAAGCGCTCAAAGATCTGCTCGTGATAGCTCTGGTCAATGCCAATGCCAAAATCCTTGATACTGATGATCGCGCGCTTCTGCTCTCTATCCGGCTCCAGGCAGATGACTACTTTTTGAGCTTCGGGCGAGTATTTGATGGCATTTGTCAATAAATTGATGTAGACCTGCCCCAGGCGCTCTTTATCGCCATGCACCCACGCACCAGTGCTGCCCTCAATCAGCAACTGATGGGTCGTAGTGGCGGCCTGCATGTTCTCTACCGTCTCCTCGATAAGTGTATCCAGATCAAGATCCTCCGGACGAAAGGCCAGTTTGCCAGATTGCATACGCGAGATATCCAGTAAGTCGTTAATCAGGGTAGTGAGTTTGTCAAACTGAGCATTCATACGCGTCAGATAATAAAGTCCCTGAGTATCCTCCTGTTTTGTCAGGCGACGCTGGAGTACGTTGGTAAAGCCTTTTAAGCTTGTGACGGGCGTTTTTAGTTCGTGGCTTGCCATGCTTATAAACTCGTCTTTACGTCGCTCTGCTATCATACGTTCCGTGATATCGTGGGTAATCGTCACGACCATTGCCACTTCTCCGTCCTCGTCAAGCACCGGGCGTGACTTAACAAGTGACCAGTGCTCAGGCTGCTCTATGCCTGCCTTGTTATAGCCAATAATGGCCTGAGCCTCCGGTTCTCCAGCCAGTACTCGTCGATGGGTAAGCTGATCGTGCGCAAGAGGTTGGCCCTGCTCATCAACAATCTTGAATTTGTCGGTCATACCCAGCGGTGGCGTTGCCAGCATTATCTGCACCGAAGCGTAGCCAGTCATCCGTGCCGCAGCTTCATTGGCAAAAATCAGGCTGCTGTCTGGCGCGTAAACAATGATACCATCGGCGACTCCTTGCAGAATAATGGCTAGCTGCTCGCTGGATTGTCGGGCCTCTTGATAGAGGCGCGCGTTATCCAGGGCCATGCCCGCGCGCCGTCCAACTTCTTCCGCCAGCGCCAGGTCGCGCTCGTCGTACTTGGTGCCGGATTCAGTCGCGACAAAGGATACTGTCCCCACGGTCTTTCCGCGCGCTACCAGGGGCACAAGCATCAGCGATGAGTAGCCGATCTGCCGCGCCAGGGCCAGCTCCTCCATGCTTTTCGTACTGGCCACCAGCATCTCATCGGAAATATCCGTATAGAGCTCTGCCTGTCCTGTGCTGATAACACGAGCCACGCCGATGGAGCCCGTGGGGTCAATGGGATACAGCTCGCGTAATTTATGGGCCCAGCGCACTTGCTCCGGGTCTTTATGCGCGATCTCAACTGCTTCAATCTGCCCCTGGTCGTTTATCATGTCCACAGCAAACCAGTCAGCCAGTTGTGGCACGATTAAGCGGGAAATGTTGCTCAGTGTCTCCTGGTAATCGAGAGTGGACGACAATACTTTACTGACCCTGGTGAAAAAATGCTCCTGAGCTTCGATACGCTTGCGCTCAGTGATATCATGCGCGATATCAGAAGCACCAATGATCCGATCTTCTTGATCGCGAATTGGCGAGATCGTCACCGCAACTGGCAGGAACGTTCCGTCTTTTTTGTGCCTTACCGTCTCATAGAGATCGACCCGCTCTCCTTGCGTAATCCGCTCCATGATCCCGCTAAATGCATCCTGTCGCTTGTCAACAAAGAGCCGCGTGATGGGCTGACCTATCATCTCCTGCGCGGTATACCCGTACATCAGTTCCGCGGCTCTATTCCAACTGATTATGATACCTTCACGCGTTTCGCTGATCATGGGTACGTCTGCTGATTCGACAAGCTCTGCCATTTGCAGACGCGCTTCTTCAGCCTGTTTGCGCTCAGTGACATCGGTAAACATCCCTAATGCGCCTGTAATCTCGTTGTGAGTACCTCGGATCGGGCTTGTGCAAGCGAGCACAAAGAGAGGCCGACCATCTTTACAGCGCAAACTCGTATCAAACTGCTCAAACTGACCTTGCAGATTGCTCTCAATATGCTCCTGAATGTTGGATACATTTTCTGGAAAAACAAACTCGGCAACAACGTGGCCTACAAGCTCCTGAACTGTATAACCGAGCATCTGGCCCATGCGTTCGTTGGCAAAGAGAATCTGCTCCTGGCTATCAATCAGCCAGATACCCTCGTTGGCCATGCTGATAATGGCGCTGTACTGCTCTTGATTTTCTTTTTCGCGCTGCTTGCGTTCCGTAATATCGCGATTAATCTCTAAAATGGCCACTGGCTCATGCTGGGCATTGCGAGTAATCACCTGACGGCTCTCAACAATCACCTCTCTGTCATCTTTGCGCGTATGGATTAACTCACCTTCCCACTGCTTTCCTGATTCTAGCAAGCTATTCAACTCTGCGAGCGGAATTGGAAATTGAGTTTGTAAGAGATCGTGAGTGATTTTCCCAGAAGCCTCTTGCGCGCTCCATCCATACAAAAACTCGGCTCCCCGATTCCAGGAAAGAATCTTACTTGCCGGATCGCGCACAATAATGGCGTCTGAGGCGAGTTCTATCAGGTGAATCAAATGATGCGTTGGCTGATTGACAAAGCTGCCATTGCTGCTGCCAAACATCGTCAGGGCATGGCTATCCTGCCCAGGGGTGGACCCATTATCAGGAGAAGAATAAATATCCATCTATGACCTTCTTTCTGACCATCCTTTCAAGAGTTTTTCGTTTGCAGATCAGAAGAAAAAAAGAGCCAGTACACTGCGTAGACTAAGTGCCCACTGCACTTCTGGCTACCTGTATAGAAGGCAGAGCAAGTATAACCAATTTGCTCTACTTTGGCAAACTCAACAATTCTAGTCATGTTCGCGTATCACTGCTCTGCGCAACTTGTTGGCGCCTATGAGCATCACTACCATTGCGCTGGACACCTGAGCTAGAAGCTCTGGCGTCTCCGTCTCGTGCCTGGAGAGCCTGGCTAACAAAAGCCAGACTCTGTCTGCGACAATGTTTATCTAGTAGAGGCTGGCGGTATCAAACAGGTATGGATCAGGTCGAATAATTCGGCCAGGCTAAAGGGCTTATAAAGGACTGGAATCCCTTTCTCACGGAGAATATCTTCTTGCTCACGCACATCTGAAAGACCAGCGGTACAGAGGAAAATCGGTATTTGCGCCGTTGGCGGATGGAGACGTACCTTTTGCAGAAAGGTCCAGCTGGTGTTTCTGCCGCGAATTTTAAAATCAAGAATAATCAGGTCAAGCTGAAGATCCTCGATCTCCTTGAGTTCGTCAAAATAAGAGGGAGACGTGGTGACACGATAACCCTCTCCTTCCATCGCGTACCGCATCATTTCCAGTACGGTAGTATCATCGTCAATAACCAGTATATGTGCTTGCATTATACCTCCCATATCCTATCTCACTCCAGGAGATTGCGTACTTTTGTCAGAAAAACTTCCAGATCAAATGGCTTGGATACAAAATCATTTGCTCCCGCCTGGCGCGCAGTCTCTTCAGTCTGAGCATAGGCCGAAAACATGATCACCGGAATATGCCTGGTCTCCTCTTTTTGCTTGAGAAAGGCGACTATCTCGCGTCCATCTTTGCCTGAGAGAAAGACATCCAGCAAGATAAGGTCTGGTAGCTCGCGCCTTTGGAACTGCTCTACCTCATCTCCTTTGATTGTAACCATTACCTCATAGCCTTCCATTTTCAGGAGGTCGCGCAGGAAATCTACAATATCTGAATCGTCGTCGATAATCAAAATGGTTGGTAGCTCATTTTCACTCTGGCGTATCATGGTGGATATCATCCTTATTTATCTGGCTACTCGGGCATCAAGGCCATTTTCTTCCATGAGCAGGGGCAGACTCAGATAGAAGTTTGCCCCTTGCCCTTTCTGGCTTTCAACCCATAGTCGCCCACGATGTCGCTTGACAATTTCTTCGGAGATATAGAGGCCAATCCCCAAACCTGGATACGTTTTCTGTGCCTCCTCAGGCACCTGGTAAAAACGCTCGAAAATCTTACCCTGGTGCTCTTTGCTAATACCAAAACCAAAATCTCTCACATTTATCACAACCTGCTCTCCCTGGGTTTCGATATGTATCATTACTGTATCGGCCTGGGGAGAATATTTGATGGCATTGGTGAGCAGGTTGTTCAGTACCTGCCCAAGGCGGTCCCGATCCCCCCATATCTGAGCTTGCGCCTGTCCTTCCAGACGCAACTGATGAGTCTGTGTCGTTTCCTGCACATTCTCCACGATCTCTTTAACCAGCGCGTCTATCTCGAAACGCTCTTCTCGGTAGGTCAGATGACCCGCCCGGATCTTAGAGATATCGAGCAAGTCATTGATCAGGATGGTCAATTTATCAATCTGAGCATCCATGCGCTCCAGATAATGCAGGGCTCTCTCATTTGTCAGGTTTCCTCCCTGGCGTTGCAAAAGACCAAGAAAGCCTTTGAGGCTGGTTACTGGCGTTTTGAGCTCGTGGCTGGCCATGCTGATAAAATCGTCTCTACGCTGATCCAGTTCCTTGCTCTCACTGATATCCAGTACGAAACCAATGCAATTCTGGCTCTGCTCCAGACAGGTCATGGCCATAATTACCGGGAGTGCTTTTCTTCCTTTACGCCATACCACCGTTTCTCGTGGCGCGGAAACGTTCATTTTTTGCACTTGCTGTGCTGCTATAAGCTCCAGAAACTCTGCTGGCGAATCCGTAAACAATTCATTCGGTATGGCTCCTGCTTCCCATTCAGCTCGTGTGTACTCGACGAGCTTCAGAAATGCGTCGTTAGCTTCGATTATGTTTCCATTTGGGTCCACCACAAAAATCCCAATCAAGTTAGAAGTAAAGAGCTGATCGGATCTCGCCTCTAACTTTCTCTGCTCTGTAATATCACGGGCAATAGTTGATGCCCCTGTAATCGCGCTAAACTCATTCTTAATGGGGGAAACGGTAATAGATACTGTTAATACAGTACCGTTTTTGTGTACACCCTTCGTTTCGTAATGCCTTAGCCATTCTCCCTGGCGAATTCGCTCTAGAATCTGCCGAAACTCATCCTGCTTATCCTCCGGGAAGATAAGTGCTATCGATTGCCCCACAATCTCATCGGCTGTATGACCGTAGATACGCTCCGCACCAGTGTTCCAACTGGTGATGGTTCCTTCCAGATCTTTGCTCAGAATGGCGTCATCAGACGACTCTACGATGGCTGCCAGCGCCCGCAGGCGTTGCTCTACCTTCTGCCGCTCGACGATCTCTACTTCCAATGAGTCAGCCTTCTGCTGCAGCAAAGCCAGCGTTTGTAACTGCTCTTCCTCGGAGAGACGCGTGTAGTTCCTGCTTGATAGATTGGCGCTCTCGACCTCTCTCTCGTTAGGGAGGCGCAGGGTGTGCGCGCAAAAAAGCGCGCAAACCTGGGTTCCGCTCAACCTGTCCCAGAGATTCTCTAGCATAAATGCTGCTGTTCGTTTCCCCTCTGCTAATAAGAGCGCGATCATTTCTTCAAAAATACGCACCTTGCCCTGGCCTGCTGTCGCTCGCGTGATAATCGACCCTAGCATACTCATGAACTTCTCCGCTGATGGCTGTCCGTCAATCATAAATTGCGCTAGAAGTGTTGCTGCGTCAAATGAGAGGTAACGATTTTGCTGCGTTATATCTAGTCCGCCCTTTGTCAGGCGTTGTTCAAGCATCTCACGGTGCGACTGAGTGGCAATCACAACACAGGTGTCCTCTGTGCTCTTGCCATTCTCAATAAACGCTAGCACAGCATTGATCAGAGATGTATCGGCCTCTGAAAATTGCACGCTATGCTCCTGCATATACATCTCACGCCAGGGTGAATAACCAGTGTTTATTGATGGGTTGATCATGGATTCTCCTCTGACTTCTGTGAAAAAAGCTGCTGCAAAAATGGTAGATGAGCATTCTGCTTGCGCCAAACTGAACTATTCCTTAGCGGAAACGTCAATTCTTTGGGCGCACTCTGGAGGAGCAAGCAAAGAAAAACACGCACATCTTTTTCTTTGATCACGAATATCTCCCCTCTCAGGTTCCATGCAGGCTGTATTCCCAGCACTTCAAGCTTGCCTTTACCTGTCTCTGCGCGCGCAAAGCCGAGAAATTGTCTCACTATAATGTGTATCCGTTTTTTGCTCTCCCACAGCCTGGCTGGCTCTGTCATCCATCCACCACTGCGCCTATCCGTCCAGACCCTTTTTCGCCAATACAAAACCCTATTCTTGCATATTTGTTCAATACGCGAGAATAGGGTTTTTCGTTTCTATTAAACGCGGCTTCAAAAAGTGGCTTGCTGAATGATCGCGAGCAAGTGGTCAATGCTGTAGGGCTTGGGTACGAAAAAAAGATGATCCTGAGCTATCAACTCTTTTTCGTCATCACGAATGGTCTTGGCCGTGAGAAGAATTGCCGGAATCTCCTCAAACTCCTGAATAGCGTGCAATCGATGATAGAGTTCTAGTCCAGTCATATACGGAAGACTATAATCAAGCACAAATAAGACGGGGTTTATCGATTTGATTTCATCGATGCTATTCAGAACGTCATTAGCCCGGCCAAACGACCGGGTTTTGTAGCGCCCATCTAACTGCAAAAGAAGCGTGAGCACCTCAGCATTCGCAGGATCATCTTCAACAATCACAATGGTTTCTTGAAGTATGTCAGCTTCCTGCGACCTGATAAATGGAGATGCATCAGTCATACCCATCTTTCCTCCTGAACGCTTTCAGAGTCTCCTATGCTCCGCAGAGCGCTACTTAATTGGAAGGGACAATAGATAAGCAATCAAACCAAAATAGGAGAAGCATCCTTTCCTTCTCTCACGCTAGTATATCACAACCAGAACGAGTATCCATCTCCAGCTATCCAATGATATAATGAGCGCGGAACGGAACCTGCCCATTGATTGGCGGCACTTTATTCTTGAGAGAACAGATGGAAGATATTAAAAATTATCTCACAGACATGGATGGAGTCATTCTGCGTGGCAATACGCTGTTAGAAAACAGCTTTTTCATAACCTCCGGCACGGTGACATCAACATCAAAATGGCGCTCCCAATTGATTGATCCTGGGAAAACCGTGACCTTAATCCCGATAATCCGAACGGCCAAACGAAGTTCATCATACGAGGCTGTTTTCAGATAATCGGGGTCTGCAAGCCGGGGCCGTACCTCTTCTGCCCATTTCTCGAATTTCACAAGCTCAGCTTCAAGCTCTGCCTATTCCTGCTCCTGGTCCTCAACGACAAAGAGCAGCTTCTCTACATTGCGTTGCTGGTTCTCCAAATCATTCATTTGTTGTGCTAACCTTGTGACCATTGATGCCGTTGTTGCCTGATGGGCAAGCTCTATGAAGTTTTGAATTTCCTGTTCAATATCCGCAAGGGTCGCTTGAATGGACTCTCTGTCAATCACAGGCTTGGACTCTTGAAGCTTTTTTCGCTCCTCCGCAACTTTCGCCCGCACAAACTCAGGATGCGCCACTGTTTCGGCAATCTTCTCCTTCACTGCTTCATCAATACGACGCAATCCAATGGTCTGACGATGCGGAGCAACCGAATGCCTATCTTTGCATTCGTAGCAAGAGCCGTGGCGGCCTAGACGTGGTACAGGGGACATACGTCCCCCACAAATGCCACAGAAAATGTATCTTAGGGGGTGATGCATCCATGCATCACCCCGAAAAACAGGCTAGACATTCGAGAGTTATTCATAACTCCATCTGATGAAAAACATGTTTTCTAACAGTGTACGTGGCCACGGTTTTCTATAAGGCATTTACGAATATACAAATGCCACTAGAGCAACTTATCTAGCGGCATTTGTATTTGCATGGTCTCTACCATAAGAAGTCATCGTCATCTGTCTGGGGACAGTTAATAGGGGCTGTTCCCCCATAAAACCTTTTCTCCTTGTTTTGCAGGTTACCGCAGGCGACCTGCAAAACAAGGAGGATGTCCTGGTGGCGTTGCTAAAGCCTACAGGTGTAGCCAGTGTTCAGCGTTGAGGGCGGCGATCTTCTGCCTCTCTTCTTCGCTGAGCGGGGCCGCGTCCAGCCAGTCTGCGCCGACTTTATTCTGCTCGTAGGGAAAATCGACCGAGAACAGGACGCGCTCCGCTCCCAGGGCACTGACGGCGCACAGCAGCGCTGGATCATAGAAAATTCCGCTGGTCGTGACCAGGAAATTGTTGCGTATATAATGCGAAGGGAGCTCGCCCGCCCGCCTTGCGCCAGTATAGAACTGCCAGCGCGAATCGAGTCTGCCCAGCAGATAGGGTAGCGTTTCTCCCAGATGCCCCAGAATGATGGTCAGTTTGGGAAATTGATCGAAAATCCCGCTGACAACCAGGCGCAAGGCCTGAGTCGCGGCATCAACCGTAAAGCTCCAGAACGGGCCAGGCAGTTCTGGACTGCCTGTGTAAAGCGCGCTTGTGCCAGGCGCGGGGACCGTGGGGTGTAAGTAGAGAGGCACATCCAGCGCCTCAGCCCTGGCGAAGATTTCCCAGTAGCGCTGCTCGTCAAGATAACCGCCCGCGGGCTGCCCGTGCAGCATCGCGCCTTTCAGACCCAGCTGCCGCACTGCGCGCTCAAGCTCGTTGGCCGCTGCCTGGGGATCAAGCGTCGGCAATGCGGCGAAGCCAGCGAAGCGCGTCGGATGCCGGCGAATCATCTCAGCCAACTCGTCATTGATCTCGCGGGCCAGCGCTACTGCGTCTGCCCCTGGCACCAGTTCCAGACCCGGTGCATTCAACGAAAGCACCTGTACATCTATGCCCGCCTCGTCAAGTCCCCGCAGGCGCTGACTGCCGACCTCAAGTAGCCGCTCCATAAGCTGAGATGGCTGTGCCGGCGCAGCACCGCTGCTCTGCCCACCCTGTTCGCGCAAATACTTCTGAAACGTCTGAGTAGTAAAATGCTCTTCAAGGGTAATTCTTCTCATTAAGACCTCTGCTAGCTAGTATTCTATAAGTTCTGCCTGTTTTTATTATACTGTCCACTGTGAAGTGAGACGCAGGCAGATGGGGAGTACGCTCGCGCTCCCCATCTGCCTGCGTCTCACTTCCCGTTGCTCTCTTAATGCCCAAACAGCCAGCCGCCATTCACGTTAAGCACTTCCCCTGTGACAAAGGATGCCTCTAGCGAGGCCAGATAGTGGACAGCCGCAGCCACATCGTTGACATGTCCCGCTCGCCCAACCGGCGTTTGCTCGATGATGCCACGGACGCGCTCCGCGGGCCAGTCGCCGGTAAAGCCTGTCTCGGCAATGAAGCCTGGAGCAACGGCGTTGACCGTGATACCCTGAGAACTTAGTTCGCGCGCGAGACCATAGGTCATGCCCAGCAGCCCTGCCTTGGCCGCCGCGTAGGCGGTCGCTCCTGACCGACTTCCGCCTGTGAAGGCCCCTATCGAGCTGATAGAGATAATGCGCCCACCCGGTCGTATCAGGTGGGGAGCAACTGCCGCGCTCATAAGAAAGCTGCCCTTCAAGTTTGTGTCAAGCACTGCGTCCCACTCGCGCTCCGCCTCTTCGAGCGGCATATCAGTGCTCACACCACGCACAAAGCCAGCCGCGTTTACCAGGACATCGATCTGCTCCCATTGTTCAACGATCGTTGCTACTGTGGCCTGCACCTGTTGCCGCTGGCTTACGTCTGTCTGGTACCAGGCCACATGCGGAGCCAGAGCCTCAGCCGTGGCGCGCAGCTTGTCCTGGTCGCGCCCCAGAATGGCAATCTGTGCTTCTTCCCGGACAAACTTTTCCGCTATAGCTCGTCCTATGCCGCTATTGCCACCAGTGATGAGAATTGTACGCTTCCGTTGCACCATATTTCCTTCCTTCCTTCTTTCCTCTTGCTCAATTGACCGCTGGAGCAAGTATAGCGGGGAAGAAATGCTCTGTCCAATATATAAAAGATGATATACTTATATTCAGGAGATATCACGTAGGGTTTGGCCAGCAAGCCCTGGACTGGGAGCCCATCAGTAGCCTGGTCGCGGCCAACTTTGGCATCTCCATCGTCCGTCCCCACCTCATTTCAATTTGGGAGCATGAAGCGTCAACCTTCCTCGTGACCAGTTGGAGCCTGGTCTCAGTGGATCAGCGGAACGCAAAACTGCCGCTTGATCCACTGAGACCAGGCTCTCTCAATAAGCGCTTTTTGTGCTTTCAAAGGGAGAGATCTATGGATAACGACAACACACAGAGACACCATCTACCCATTCACATAACAGGAAACAAGCTTCTCGAACCGGCTGATCTTGCGACCATCTTTAACGAGGTTGCGACGGCGCGACTAGTTCTGCGCCGTCCGCAGCCAGGAGATAACATGGCGATGTGCGCCGTGCATGGTGATCCTGCGACCAACCTTTATAACCCTGCTGACCCCGATCCTGACCTGGCAACGAGTGAGGAGACGCTCCGAGACTGGATACAGCGCTGAGAAACAAATGGTTTCGGGTACTGGGTGGTTCTGCTCTCTCAGATGGAGCAGATCCTCGGCTTTGGTGGCGTCAGTCGTCTCGTCTGGCGTGATCGGGATGTGCTGAACCTGTACTACCGGTTCACACCCACTGCCTGGGGACAGGGATATGCCACCGAACTCGCCCAGATGGCCGTGACCCTGGCACGAAAGTATCTCCCCGTCTGGCCTATCATTGCTTGCACGAGGGCCAAGAACATGGCCTCCATCCGAACGGCTGAACGCGCTGGGCTGGTGCGCCGTCCTGATTTGGATACGCAACATGTCGTTTTCGCTCTCGGCTGGGCACCTCTGGACGATCACTAACATTGGCTTGAGGGAAACATGGGTGGCCGGCATTTGGGGCTATCCACAGCCAGCCAGCTTCATCACTAAACTCGACGGAGAGCCGTTTTTTCATGCACATTCTAAGGGGTATATCGCGCTCATATCATGCACAAAAGCATTCAATTGCTTGTAACAGTTCATCTTCTACTGCCATTGACCATTGGATGAGTGGCCTGGTGTACTTCAGTCCGTAAATGAGAGCATTTTATAAAAGATGACCGTGCTATCAAGCGTCCCTGGCGTGCTCTGGGCGTATGCGGGAATGACGCCTGCCTCACAGTACTCCAACGCGCGATAGAGGGTATGGTAAATCATGCATCGTTTCGTGGTAAGACCCCGTTAACTGGTGGATGACTTGAAAGGGTGACTGTTTTAACCTAAGTGCCAGAGAGGGCCGATTGATCGGG
>JBEVTI010000061.1:0-34632 GCA_041156125.1 Candidatus Paraktedonobacter carboxidivorans | reverse complement strand
ATAGTCTCAGCTTCGGATGACGGCACGCTCAAGGTGTGGGATGCGGCCAGCGGAGAGGAGCGGTTGACGCTGCGGGGGCATGGCTCCCCTGTCAGTGGGTGTGGGTACAGCGCGGATGGGAGCAGGATAGTCTCAGCTTCGGATGACGGCACGCTCAAGGTGTGGGATGCGGCCAGCGGAGAGGAGCGGTTGACGCTGCGGGGGCATGGCTCCCCTGTCAGTGGGTGTGGGTACAGCGCGGATGGGAGCAGGATAGTCTCAGCTTCGGATGACGGCACGCTCAAGGTGTGGGATGCGGCCAGCGGAGAGGAGCGGTTGACGCTGCGGGGGCATAGCTCCGTGGTCATTGGTTGTGGGTACAGCGCGGATGGGAGCAGGATAGTCTCGGCCTCGGAGGACAACACGCTCAAGGTGTGGGATGCGGCCAGCGGGCGGTGTCTGCTGACATTTCCGGTTGATGGGAAGTTGTCCTGTTGCGCGTTTCATCCCGATGGGGAGCACCTGGTCGCGGGTGGTGCGCAGGGAGTGTATTTTTTGCGCCTGGTAGGCTAAACAAGAGCAGGCGGAAGGACGCTCGTCTGGTAAACGCGACTACACACACCATCACAGCGTCTCTCTGCCTGTTCTGCGGCTGAGTAGTGCAGTTTCTCAGCAAGTTGGAAAATATGCATGTCTAGGGACCAGCCACCCGGCTTGATCCTGCAAGGGAAGAGAGGAACATGCAATGGGCCTGACAGTCTGTCCAGCCGCAGTTGTCGCGGCACCGGTTGAGGTGATCTGGGGAAACCTTGTACAATGGCAGGGCTATTGCGAGTGGTTCTCAGCCGATCTCCAGGTAGAGAGGAGCGAGCCGGAGGGTCCAGCCACCGCAGGCCAGACCATCTCCTTCGCGGGAAAAGCCTTTGGCCGCACCCTGCACTTTATCTTCAAGGTCGAAGAGGTCAATCCCGCGAGACATCAGCTCAGCCTGCATGCTTTTTTCCCGCTGGGCTTGCAAATGAAACCGCACATCTTATGTACTCCCATCGATGCGACCACCTGTCGCGTCCAATATGGCTGAGACTTCATCTTCCCCCCAGGTTGGTGGGGTTGGTTGCTCGCAACATTTGGCGCGAAACTATGCGCTGCCAGCATAGAAGATTCCTTGCAGCGTCTCAAGCGTGCCTCTGAAAGACAGTATCAACAAGCGCGGATGGAAGGACGTTAGATGCTACGTTCTCTTGCCTGCTGTGCATATCTTTCACCAAACCGGGCCAGTAGCATATGGCTTCGTATCTATAGTCGGCCAATCTTTGTTGGCTGAGGTAGCTATGCTATAAGTAAGAGTTTTAGCGCAAAGAAGAGGCGTAGAGGGAATAGGCAGCTTGCCTATGCTGTTTCTTTTACTAGTGGACAGACAGGCCCACATCACTTGCAAAAATTTGGCAAAGCGCCCCGCCCTTTTTTCAGATGCGTTTTTGTGCGGCAGGCCTCCGGCCTGTCGCACAAAAACGCATCATCTCACCCTGGGATAGGGAGGCATAGCCAGTTTTGGCGGATTTTGGCAAAATCCGAGATGCATTATGATTCTGTAGAAGATGAATTCTGTAGAGCTAAAAAATGTGAAAAAAGTATTTGTATTATACGTGTCATAAAAGAAGAATTAATCCGTTATCAAGGAGAAAGAACACTATGAGTCTGTTTGGCAAAAAGAACGATGGACAGCAAGTAGTAGAGAAGCGGCCAGATGGGTTGGATCGGCTGCCGCCGGGTCAATATCTGACGAAGAAATGGCCAGTATTGAGCTACGAGCGCACGCCGAAATTTCCGGCGAACTGGCAGTTGAATATCACCGGCGAAGTAGAGCAGCCCTTTAGTCTGAGCTGGGAAGAGTTTCTGGCGTTGCCACATACCATGCTGACCAGCGACTTCCACTGCGTCACCACCTGGAGTCGTTACGACAATACCTGGGAGGGTATCCACATTCGCGAGATCTTGCAGCGGGCCAGGCCCCTGCCGAGCGCGAAGTTTGTCACAGCCCATTCCTGGACAGGCTATACCACCAACATGCCCCTGGCCTCTCTTGACGACGACGATGTAATGATTGTCTTCAAGCACGACGGCGCGGACCTGGAGCCCGATCACGGTGGTCCGGTGCGCCTGCTGGTACCCAAGCTCTACGCGTATAAGAGCGCCAAATGGCTGAATGGCCTGGAATTTATGGCCGAGGATCATCCCGGCTTCTGGGAACAGCGCGGCTACCACAACGAGGCCAATCCCTGGCAAGAAGAAAGATACTGGTAGAATAGTGGGAATGCGTGCGAGGGTCGTTGACCGCTGGCCAGTGAGCCTCGCACGCATGCCCAGACAAATCTCTTCTACCAGTTATAGGCGGTATACTCCTGGAGCCAGGAGGCTTTTAGGACTTCAAATGAGTTTTCTGCGCGGTTGTGCCAGCGCAGCAGGCCCATGGAGCCATCTTCGAGCAGCAGGGTGCCGCGTTCCCAGTGCAGATCAGCTAGCTTGGCGCTGAGGGTGACGCCGTTGGTATCGAGGCGCACCTGTGGGGGACCACCGTAGTGACCGTAGAAGTGATAGAGTGGTTGATCCTCATCAAGAATGTGCTCGATCTCTTTCATACCGGTGCTGGCCTTGATTTTGACGCCGCGTTCCAGAATCACAAAATCCGTGCGCGAGTGATGGGTCAGCAGGACATCGACGGGCGCGGGCGGTTGCTGGTAGACGCGCCTGGATTCGTAGGGCTGGATGTATTTGCCCTGCGAACTGTCGGCCTCTTCCGTGTGGGGACCGATGCGTCCAATGCCAAAGACAGTGATGTGCTCGTTCTGGTGTTCAAAGGTCCAGGGCATGCCCGTTTTCAGATTGTAGACGCGCTGATAGATATCAACGGGGAAGATAGCTTCCTTGTTGCTCTGGCGCTCAAGTTCATCCAGCCAGACGTGATCCTCGTGATTGCCGCGCACAAAGATCATCGAGCAGGTGGTCTCAGCCAGTACCTCAGCCACCTCTGGATCAGCCTCAACAAAATGTTCCATAAAGCCCAGTTCGGTAGGATCGCGCTCCGCGTACCTGATGGTCGGACGGTCCAGGCGGCTGCGTTCCGGGTAAGCTCCCAGGTCGCCCGCCTGTAAAATCAGATCGATGGACTCTCCCGTCTCTTGCTGCCAGCGCGCGCATAGCTTAAAGGCCAGCAAGACTCTGCCGTGCAAATCGGCGAAAACTGCAATGTTCATATTTTTCTTTCTTTCTCTTTTCTATAAAAATAGATAACATGAATATGCAGAAATATCAAGTTCAGTTGGTAACAGAGAGTGGTCCAGAATTTGCGCCGCGCAAATTCTGGACCACTCTCTGTTACCAACTGAACTCTTTTTTCTCAACAAATTGATGATCTGTGATCCGGGTGGCGTTGCTCCTATTTCTCCAGCGTGCTCTTGCTATTGCGTTCGCCATCGTAGGAGAGCAGAATCTTCTTGCCGTCGTAGACCGTCTCCAGGTGGATCGGGCGACCCCAGAGCTGATAGACGTGCTGGAGGGTCTTTTCAGCATAGTTCATATCCATCTCCTGTCCCTCGAAGGCATGGATAATGTAGAGTTCGCGGTTGCCCCGATAGTCGCCATTCTCTATGACCAGGTAGGGTGAGCCGAAGTTGTTCATGCTGGCTACAATGCCATCGCGCACCTTCTCCCAGTTCTTCTCAGCGATCACCCACTCGTCGCCCTCTTTCTTATACAGGTAGAGGTCCAGGTCCTTGATCAGATCTTTCGTCAGGTAGTTGCGCAGGAAGGAGACATCGTTCTCCATCTCGCGCACCTCAAAGATTTTCTGCAGGCCTGTGTCCGGCTGGCGTCCCAGGCGGTCTTGCTCTTCCTGGGTAGGATTATTCCAGCGTCTCTCGATATCCTCAAACATTTTATAGCCAAGGTAATACGGATTGAGCGAAGTGCGCGAAGGCGAGAGTACGCCTGAATGCAGTTGCGCGAACTCGATTGTCTGTGAATCGGAGATCACGCCGGTTTCGCCCAGGCGGCGCATGATACGCGCGTGCCAGGTGCTGGCCCAGCCCTCATTCATGACCTTTGTCTGCATCTGTGGTACAAAGTAGAGCATCTCGCTACGCACGATCTCAATAATATCGCGCTGCCAGGCTGCAAGATGTGGTGAGTATTGGGAGAGGAAGAGCAGGATATCTTTCTGCGGTTTCTCAGGAAATTTGGGCGTTTTGCCAGGTCGGCGTTCGCGCTCCTCGGCAGCTTTTTTCTGCCCATCCATATTCCAGAGATCGTCGTAAGCCCCCGGCGACCTGGGTATTTGCTCATCGGACTTCTGGGGTTTTTCTTCGCGGATCAGCAGATTATAGTCCACATGCTCTTGAATCGAGAGCACAGCGTCCAGGAAGTGTTCGACCTCAGATTTACCATGGTCAAACTCATACTTGGCAATGCGCTCAGCATGGATGCTCACCTTGTCAATCATCCGGCGCGAAGTATGTTGGAAGTAGGCATTATTTTTAAAGAAGTCGGTATGCCCGAAGACATGCGCGGCCACAAAAGTATTTTGCAACAAGTCGTTCATATCCATCAGGAAGGCATAGCTGGGATTAGTATTAACCACCATCTCATAGATCTTGCTCAGCCCAAAGTCATACTGCATTTTCTGGCGATGATACGCCTTGCCGTGCGTCCAATGGCTGAAGCGGCCCGGCAGGCTGTACGAGGCAAACTCATACATAATACTCGCGGGCACCAGTTCAAAATGAGTGGGAAACGGGTCCAACCCGAACGTACGCGCCTCCTCCCAGGCGTGATCTATCGCGTCTCGTAGTCGTTCGATATCGCTCTCTGCCATCAGGAACCCTCTTTCAGCGCGACCCGCGACGGGGTGCGTGTATGCGAACGGGCGGCTCCTGTCCCGCGGAACCGCCCTGCTGCTGACTTAGCTACTGGGTACAGCGTCCCCGCGTTGCACGAAGAACTTACGCAGGGCCGGATAGACCTCTTTTTTATCCGAGATCGTGACGGAGATGAATTTCTTATCGTTAATTTTGTTGTAGGCGGACATCAGCGTGCTTGGTGAGCGGTAATGACCCTCGCGAATCTCGCCATAGCCAAAGATGTTGCACTGCTCCATCAGCTTATGCACCAGGTGTACGCAGCGATCATTATCCCAGGGCAGATTATCGCCATCTGAAAAGTGGAAGGGATAGATGTTCCAGTCCTCCGGCTTATAGCGCTCCTGAATAATTTGCAGCGCCAGTTCATAGGCCGAAGAAACCTGCGTGCCGCCGCTCTCACCTTTGTGGAAGAACTCTTCCTCCGTGACCTCTCTGGCCTCCGTATGGTGGCTGATAAACACGATTTGCACGTTATTATACTTTGTGCGCAAGAAACGCACCATCCAGAAGTAGAAGCTACGCGCGATGTATTTCTCGAATTCGCCCATCGACCCTGAGACGTCCATCATCGCCAGTACAACAGCGTTTGACTGGTATTTAATAGTGGGTTCCCAGACCTTGAAGCGCAGATCTTCGTTTTTCACATCCTTGAATTTCGCTTCGCCTTTAGCGGCGTTGCGTTTCATGTTCTCCAGGATAGTGCGCTTTTTGTCGAGGTTAGCCAGCGGGCCTTTTTTGCGCACATCGGTAAAGCGCACAGCTTCGGTCTCCATCTCTTGCTGGCGTTTCTGTTCGAGATTAGGCAGGCTGAGATCCTCAAAGATCATCGCCGCCAGTTCCTCCATCGTGATTTCAGCTTCGTAGTAGTCGTAGCCAGCGTCTTTGCCAGCGTCGCCTTTCTTGCCCTTGCCAGGACGTGGTTCCTGGGCGACGACATCGCCGATCTTGCTTTTGCCAGTGCCCTGACCGGCGTGCTGCTGGCGTCCGGGATCGTAGCGAAAGCGGTACTCTTCAAGCGAGCGGATGGGCACGCGTACCATCTTCTTGCCATCCGAAAGAATAATGTTCTCTTCGCTAACTATATCGCTGAGGTTCTTCTTGATAGCCTCTTTAATCTTCTCTTTATGGCGCTCCTGGTCCATCTGCCCTTTACGGTGCAGCGACCAGTCGTGTTGCGAAACTGACATTGCGCACCCCTCTTTTGTCCATTGGATGGGTGAGAGCGCCCTTCGCAAGGAAACGCGCTCTCAAGCTCCCTCCGGTCAGAAAGGGGCACCCATGAGGGTACCCCTCCGCTTACACATACGTTTAGCGATTGAGCAGGCTGCCAGTATAGCGTAAGATCTCGTTGGCGCAGACCTGGCAATAGCCATGCTCGGACATCAAGCGATCAACGACATCGTTGATCTTGCGCAGTTGCTCGGCATCCGGCGTGCGCGTGGAGGTAGTGATCTTCACCACGTCGCGCAGGTCGGCGAAGAGCTTTTTCTCAATAGCCTCTTTCAGACGCTCGTGGCTCGTATAGTCAAAAGTCAGACCTTTGCGGGCCAGCGAAGAGATGCGAATCAGGATCTCTTCGCGGAAGGACTTTTTGGATGTCTCGGAGACACCAATCTGCTCCTCAATTGAGCGCATAAGCTGCTCGTCTGGTTCCATCTCTTCGTCGGTGATGGGATCGCGTAGTTTCGTTTTGTTGCAGTAGGATTCGACATTATCCAGGTAGTTATTGAGTAGCGTGCGGGCTGACTCTTCATAGGAGTAGACGAAGGCGCGTTGGACCTCTTTTTTCGCCATTTCATCGTATTCTTTACGCGCTTCGCTGATAAAGTTCAGGTAGCGCTCCCGCTCGTCGCGCGTGATGCTGGTATGCTGATCGAGACCATCGCGCAAGGCGCGCAGTGCATCGATCGGATTGATGCAGGTGGTATTCTGCTTGACCAGCGCGCTGGAGAGGCGGTTGATGACGTAGCGCGGCGAAATGCCATCCATGCCTTCGCGCAGGGCTTCTTCCTGTAACTCGCGCACATCCTTTTGCTTGAAGTCCTCCATATCCTCGCCATCGTAGAGTTTGAGCTTCTTCATCGTACTCATGCCCGCCTTCTTGGATTGCTCAAGACGGGTCAAGACAGCAAAGATACTGGCGATGCGCAGGGTATACGGCGCGATATGCACATTCTGCAGCGAGCTCTGTTTGAGCAGCTTCTCGTAAATCTTAATCTCGTCGGAGACGCGCAAGTTATACGGCACTTTGACCAGAATAATGCGGTCCTGCAGGGCCTCTGACTTCTTATTGCCGACAAACGACTGATACTCATGCTCATTGGTATGGCTGATTACCACCTCATCGGCGTAGATCATACTGAAACGCCCGGTCTTGATATTCTGCTCCTGGCTGAGCGTGAGCAGAACGTACAGGAACTTTTCATCGCACTTCAGCATTTCCACGAACTCCATCAAGCCTCGATTGGCGATATTTAATTCGCCATCAAAGCGATAGGCACGTGGATCGCTTTCTACGCCGACCTCGCCGATCGTCGAAAGGTCGATACCGCCGACAAGTTCGCTGATATCCTGGCTATTATGCTGCACAAAGCCATCGGCCACAAAAGAGTGGGTGGCGGGCACAAGCAGGTCATAGACCGGCTCGATACCTGCCGGGCGGATTGCGCGCACTGTGAGCCAGAGGTAGTCCTGCTTAAGCTGGATAGCTGGCTGCGTGGAGGCCAGGACTGGTTTCGTGGCCAGGGCAGTAGCGGCGCGCCCGGAGGAGAACTGCTGCTCACCGTTGCCGCTCAGGGACGAAAATGTCCTGGAGCGCAAGGCGGGGAGCGACTCGACCAGGTTCAGCGCTTCAGCATCGTTCAGAGTCACATTATAGAACGTCTCGCCATTTTCCTGCCGGGTCCAGAGCGAGCCAACCACGCCCAGGTTCAGGAGCAGGATATGCACCTGGCGGGCCAGTTGACGGGATTTACTCGTGTATTGCCAGGTAGTGGCAGCTTGTCTGGCGTCTTGCTGGCTGGTTGCACCGCGCGTGAGACCCTCCAGAAATGCCAGGATCTCAGCCTCGCTGCTGCTCAGCACGATAGCGGGAACTGTGCTAGCGCCGGGTTCGCTCGCGATACCCAGCCTGTCGCTCAGCCAGGTGCTCAATGCCTTACTCTTGATTGAGATAGAAGAGTTGTATGCTGCATCGGTGCTGTGTGGCACAGCCTCCAGAGCGAAAAGCGAGCGCGTCAGATCCGCAAAGCGTTGGATCTGAACTGGCGAGCTATGGACAAAGCAGGTCTCAAATGGAGTCACGCTTCCCGCGGCAGTCAGCAGACCAAGCCAGTGGGCCAGCTCAGGTGTCATAGCGCGTGGCTGACGTGGCAGAGGCTCAGAGCTTGCGGGCAGTTCGCCGCCGCTCGCGCCAAAGACCTGGCTTCCACGAGCCAGCGCCACGCAACTATCCGGCTGCAAAGCGCCGATTTTGGTCCAGACAGCCGCGCCGTCAGGTGTCAGGGTCAAGAGGGGATGATTGGCTGTACCACGGATAGTATAGCCAGAACTGGTCTCGACCTCATAAATGGGTTGGAAGCCCCCATAATAGAACTGCGCGGCTTTTTCTGGACCATTGATACCCAGAACCGTTGTCTCATAAGGAACGAACTCATCCTCGCGTGGCTTCTGTGGAAGCTGGAGATAGATATCTTCCAGGGTTTGCAGCCCCCTGGCGGTCAGCACCAGCGTATCGCCGGTTACGCATTTGGGGTCGCTTGGCGTGAATGTGCCGACTCCAACGCGATATTTTTCACTGAAGGCAAGGCGCCTGATAGGGATCTCCTCGATTTTGCCTTTGTAGCGCGTATCCAGCATATAGCGGCAGTGCGGGCAGAGATCGCCCTCGACGTAGAGGCCAAATTCGCGTTCAACTTCCTCACGGAGTTCGGCGGGGATCAGGTGGAGCGGCTCCTCGTGCATCGGGCAGTCTTTGATCGCATAGCCTGAGCCTTCTTCCGCGCGGCTATATGCTTCCAGACCGCGTTTCAACAGATAAACAATGCTGGACTTACCACCGCCCACCGGACCCATCAACAGCAGGATACGTTTGCGTACCTCCAGGCGTTGGGCCGCGGAATGGAAGTACTCAACAATTTGCTGCAGGGGTTTCTCGATACCAAAGATCTCCTGGGAGAAGAAATTGTAGTGAGGGTCTCCGGTCCGGGTGGTTTCAGTTCCGGCGTCCATGATCATATGATAAATGCGCTCGTGAGATAGTCGGCTCACATGCGGCTTTTTGGTCGCAATCTCAAAGTACTGGGCAAACGTTCCTTCCCACTGTAACCCCTTCTCCCGGTCTCTATATTCTTCTAACCGCTTCACCAGATCCATAGGGTCACCCTCTCTCTCTATGCTGTTAGCATTTGTGCCTATCAGGGCGCTAACTGCTGTACGGACGCACTAGAAAAGTCAACCGGAATGGTAAACGACGATACCTCGCGGTCCATGCGCTGCGCGTAGGGAGCTCTTCTGAGCTTAAAGGGCTGGCTCTTGCTCGACACGTCGAGGCGTAAGACCAGCCCTTTACTACGTCGCAGAGATTTGTTGGTGAATTTGATCTATCTCCTGCCCGTTATGAGTTGTTGCAATGCCTGTTGTCGGCAACTTGCATCCTTTAATTTATGTTAAGAGACAACTGTTGGATACATACACAATGCTTTTTTCGCAGGTTTCCTGAAGATATGTTCCCCTTTTATTTGGAACAATACGTTAAGAGTTTGGATAGAAAGACCCGCCTTAAAACATCCGTGCCTAATGCTAGAATACCAGTTCAGATAAGCGTATGTCAAGGGTATTGAGGGCTGGAAGGAACACAAGCTTATGATCTGCTGCGAGAAAACGCGCTTGCCCTGGCGTATTTTCTTAGAAATTGTGGATGCCCAGGCTTTTTACTCGGCAATGCTTTCCTGGAGGGCCGGTGTGATCGGCAGCAGAAGAGGTAGTGTTTTGGGCAGGGGTAGCGTGACCTCGATGCTGGTGCCTTGCGCGTCGGCTGCATGGACGCGCAGTTCTCCCTGAGCATTTTTCACGCGTTCTAACATGCCTCTCAGACCGTAGTGACCGGCGAGGCTTTGGGAGCCGGGTGTATATCCTGGCTGTTCTTCACAGAGATGGGCAGGCAGACCAATCCCATCATCCTTGATTTTCAGAAAGATCTGCTCATTTTGCCGACTAATATGCAGCAGCACATTGTGGGCCCTGGCGTGTTTTTCGATATTCGTCAGGGCCTCTATACCGACTTTCCAGAGCGTCTCCGCGATTGTGGCGGGCAGATCCTCGATCTGGGGATGCAGGTCATAGGTAACGCATATATCCGCGCGCAGGGCCATCTCGCCAGCGTAGCGGCTGAGCGCGCGACTGGCCGATTCGTGCTCCAGCGCGGGTGAGCGCAGATTGGCGATAGAGGCGCGTAACTCTTTCATGCTGGAGCGCACAATCTCTTTGGTCAGCTCTAACTCCTGATCGCAGCGCTGTGGATCAAACGCGCGCAATCTCTGAGCCGCTTCCAGCTTGACTGAAACCAGCACCAGCGCGTGCCCCAGCGTATCGTGCATCTCACGCGCCAGCCGCGTGCGTTCGCGTAGCACTGCCAGCTCTTGTTCCTGTGTGGCCGATGCGGCGAGCTGGCTATGTGCAATCTCCAGTTCGTCGTTCATCTGAGTAAGGCGCAGGTGTAAGCGGCGGCGTTCGTGGCGTTCGCTGATCAGATATTGGATGGAGAGGCAGATGATTGTCAACGAGAGAAATGTAATGCCATTGCCCAGCACCGCTGGCCAATTGCTATCGAGCAGCGGCCAGGTGAAAAAGCCCAGAAAATAGCTATAGCTTAGAAAGATGATAATCATCGGAATGATTGCCCATTTGTAGTGCATAAAGGAATAAGTGATGCCCAATACAGTAAAATAGCTCCAGACAAAATCATTGTCGAACAGATTTAAAATAGTAGTAATCAGATATAAACTGCCCCAGAAGCAGATAACGAAGAATACCGCAGGAGGCCAGCGCGTCTCTTGGCGCAGATTTTTGCCTTGCGTGCTCAGCAGCAACAGGCCAAACGCGCCAGGTATGTAGAGTCCCAGGATAGTAATGACCAGTCCCTGCCAGCTATGGAGATATTCAGGGTGGTTACTAAAGGCGGCAATGGCTGAGAATAGAAAGGAAATCAGCGAGACAAGTATCCAGCCCAGGTTGAACCAGAGGAAGAAGCGTTTAAAGCCGTGATCCAGGCGTTGTATTTCTGCTTGCATAAGAGGTACCTTTTCTCTCGCTCACGCGCGCCTGAGCCTGGCACAACACTTTGCGGGACACTTGCGAGTTTGCGCGTACTCGTTGCAATGCCAGCGCTACCATAACCTGAGTATATCAGTAAGGTCAAGTTTGCACAGTATCTGAATATCTTGCCGCTACCAGGACCTGAATTTTAGCGAGGACGAGCTGGAAGACGAATAAAAAAACGCGCTAGTACGAGCGTTTTTTATCACAATGGTACTGATTCCTGTTATTCTCAGGAAGTTCGTGCTATACTTAGGCCCGATATTAAGGTAAGGCAAGATTGATAGTAGCATAGCCTGACTCGCTGTGCCAACTGTCTATAGAGGAGCAGGGTAGAGCAGGAGATGTCGAGTGTCCAGGATGAGGATTGCTGATCCCGGTTATAAGCATCTATTGTGGCCCTGTGGCTGCGAGCGAAAGAGCGAATAATCTCTAGAGGGAGTGCAGGTATGAATGTTAATAGTGGCGGGCCTCACATTCTGCTTTTTGAACGAGATCAACAACTAACGACGCTACTCTCAAGTGAGCTTGCGCAGGCTGGCTATGAAGTTCATACAGCGCGCACCGCGGTTGAGGTATTCGATGCCATTGCGCGTTTTCCCGTTCGCCTGGTGATGGTTGACCTTGCTCAAGCTCAGGCGGGTCGCCGCGAGTTCTGGGTGGCTCTAGACGCCCAGCGGCGTGGTCGTGGCGTGCAAGTCTTTACATTTCGCTGTACAAATCTGGGCGGCTTTGGCCCGGATGATCCCGATGAGCGTGTAGAGACAGTTTTGACCGATCTGGAGGTTGATGGCCCGGATGGGGCTGTCAGATTGGTAGAGGCCGTGCGCGCGCGTGTGCCGGGCTCGACCGTGACCAGCGCGCCGGCGCGTCCAGCCGCGAGTATCGTGGAGGCTTCGTATCAGAGCGCGCGCCCGGCGGAGCCGAGTTTGCCGCCTCTGCCGCGCCAGGGATCGCCAGTCTATCAGCCGTTGCAACAGTCTTCCCCGGTTTATCAAGCGCCGCGTCAGGCATCTCCGATCCACCAGTCAGCGCCAATGCAGCCGGCGCAGCAGTCCTCCAGGTATCAGTCGGCACCAATGCCGCAGGTGCAGGCCGCGTCCGCCGCGCAGCAGGCGCAACCCCCGCAGAGCAGTCCGCGCCCGCAGCTCCCGGAGGTGCATGCCCAGCCTCCCGCGCCCGCGCGACCAGCTGAGACGCCGCGCGTGGGCCACTCGACCTTTACTGACAAGATTCGCGCGGTCTTCTATCCGAGCAGTCAGAGCTTCTCCGCAGTTCCCGAAACAAATGGCTCGCCTTATGGTTCAGCTGGCACGGCTCAACACAGCGCCCAGTATCAAAGCCCGGAGGCTCAGCCGCGTCCGCGAGCCAGCCAGCGTTTCGCTGAGGCCGAGTATCCAGCACAGAATGTAAGAGACGAAATGGTGTATCAAGCGCCGCCTGTAACGCCTCCCGCGGCTGCTCCCGCGCAATCCTATACAAATTATGCCGGTTTTTCCGCGCACAGCGCCTCTCCTGTTGCCGAGGAATCGGGCCTGGATCAATTAACGCGTATGTTGCGCGAAAGCCAGCCCGCGGGTCCAGGTCCGATTGCGCGCCCCGGCGCAGGGCAGGAGGTGCCAGAGTTTCAGGATCTGCGTCCGCAAAATCCAGTCATGCATGGAAATGTTCAGAGTCCCGCTGCTCGCCCTGGCCTGACGATTGATCCGCAAGAGATTCAGGAGTTTCGCTCGCAGATCATGCAGGCGGCTCGGATGGATGAGGCACACGAGCGCGTCAATTCAGGTCCATCTCGCGTGCTGGACGCGCCTGCTGGCAATGTGCAGTTACGCGCCTCGCCCATTCAAGATATCCCCTTTGAGCAAGAAGTCGCGCACCGCCGGGGTCTGCTGGGCAATACTTTACCGCAGGTGAACGAGACGCAGGCTCGCCCGGCCATGACCGTTATGCAGCCCACGCAGATAATCCAACAAATGCCTCAGCAAACGCAGGCAGCGCTGGCGGATGCCCCAACCCTGGCTGGCTCTGGCGCGCAGTTGCGTGCAGCCGCGCCTGTTGAGGAGTCCGCCAGCCTGTCAGGTTCTGCGCAGTTCAGCCCCTTATCGCCTCTGCGTGAGGCATCTCCACAGAACTTCCAGGGAGATCGTCAGGCCTCTGGCCCCTTGAGTCTGGATGGAGAGGTCGGCTTGCCCGAACATGTGCGTGCCAGCCTGCAACAGACTATTAGTCGCAGACCAGAGGTCAGGACCACTGACGATACATTGTTGGACATCGTCAAAAGCCTGCCGCCGATGAATCCAGCCGCGCAACCACCAGTTCCGCAGCCGCAGGTCTTAAATGGGCGCGCCACGCGTTCGCTGGGCAGCGTGCTCCTGGAGGGGCATCTTGTACCCCAGGAGCGCTTGCAGGTGGCTCAACACGTTCAGCGTATGATGCGCGGGGTCGATCTCAACTATCAGCTTGGCGAGATTTTGTTAATGTTCAAGCTACTTACGCCCGATCAGTTGCTCGCGGCCAGCCTCGTTAGCTACGGTATGATTTCCACCATACAAATCAGCTCGCTTGGCCGTATTCGCCAGGAATTGTATACCATGGGCCTGGAATATGACCTGGAGAGCCTGCTTGTACTTTTCCGCATTCTCACCCCCGAACAACTGCGCGAGGTGCGTGCGAGCTGGTCTAGCTGAGATTTTAAGGGAATAACTCGGCGCTCCCGAGGGTCTCGCCCAAAGATTTATTTTATGAGTAACGCCAGGATGTCCGGCCACTGACCGAGCATCCTGGCGTTACTCATAGGGGAAGGGGGACCGTGGCGCGCCTGGCTAGTCCGGCACAGTTCCATCGATACGCTCGATTTTAGCGCCGAGCCCGCGTAACTTCACATGGAGATCCTCGTAACCGCGCTCGATATGTTCGATGCCGAAGGCCTGGGATGTGCCTTGGGCGCAGAGAGCTGCCAGGATATAGGAGCAGCCCGCCCGAATATCAGGGATAGAGAGAGTCGTGCCGTGCAAAGGTGTGGGACCGCGTACGACGCAGCTATGGACATACTGTTTTTCGCGGAAGCGACAGGGGATTTCGCCCAGACACTTGGTATAGAGGCCGATATGCGCGCCCATACCCGTCAGGGCGCTGGTATAGCCAAAGCGATCCTCGTAAATAGTTTCGTGAACAACTGACATGCCATTGGCCTGGGTCAGCAGGATGGTAAAGGGTTGCTGCCAGTCGGTCATAAAGCCAGGATGAACGTCGGTCTCCAGCGCAATGGCTGGCGGTGGACGATCATCGCCAATGAAACGGATGCCCTCATCGTCTATTTCAAAGCGTAGATGCATTTTAGAGAGCGTATTCAGAAAGGTCAGCAAGGTATCCTGTTGCGCGCCTTGCAGGTAGACATCGCCTCTGGTCAGATAAGTCGCGGTCGCCAGCGAGACGGCTTCGTTGCGATCGGAGAGCAGGGTATGGCTCGCCCCATGCAGGCGTTCAACGCCCTCAATCACGATGCGTCGATCAATTTTAATCTCGATAATCGCGCCCATTTTTTGCAGCAGTTTGATCAGATCAGTAATCTCAGGCTCCATGGCCGCGTTTTCGATGACCGTCACGCCCCTGGCCAGCGCAGCCGTAATCAGGAAATTCTCGGTGGCCATAACGCTGGGAAAGGGCAGAGAGATCGTCGCCCCATGCAGCCCACGCGGGTTGCGAAAATAATAGCGCCCCTTTTTCTCTATTACCTCGGCCCCCATAGATTTTAATCCTTCAATATGAAAATCAATAGGGCGCAGGCCAATGCGATCTCCACCAGGCATCGGGATATCAGCCTGGCCGTGGCGATGGAGGAGGGGTCCCACCGTGAGAATTGCCATGCGATTAAGCCCGCCGACCTCGCTTGAGACAGTCGAGCTGTTAATGTCGGTTGTGTGGATTGAGAGGGTATGGTCATCGAAATGCACTCTGGAACCCATATCGCGGCAAAGAGCAAGGGTCAGGTCCAGATCGCCGATGAGGGGTACATTGCGTAGGGTGCAGGGATCAGTGGTCAACAAGGTGGCGATGACCATTTTGGTGACAGCGTTTTTCGCGCCGCTGATCCTGGCGTTGCCGTGGAGCGGATGGCCGCCCTCGATTAAATAGCTAGGGGTGGATATGTTCATGAAAACCTTTACTTTAGCCCAGGATGTCCCGTGTCTGGCGACTGGGAAGGGATGGGCGTCCCTTATGCTCCAAAGAGATCTACATACGCATATATAGCGGATCTCTTGGTTTATGAATTGCCGGGGGCTTCCCAGAGCCAGCGCAGGGCTTTAAGACGCGCGGGAGGGGCGACAACGTGACGTGGGTGGCGCCCGGACGTTTGCGCGCTCTGACCTGCTTCTGGAGCATCAAGTAAATCCAGGAACTGGTTAACGCTTTGAGCTACGCCCTCGACCATCAGGTAGCCAGCAGGTTTGACTGCGTCACCGACCTGGTAGAGTCCGCGGAGCGCGCTAGTTATCTCGATATCGCTGCCCTGAGCCAGACGATTGACCGGCCATTCGCCGCGATAGGCGCTCATGGTCAGCACGTGGCAGTGTTGTGCGAAAGCTGCGCCAAAGAGCACGCGCAGATCTGCCAGAGCCAGAGCTTTTTCAGTTTCGACATTCGCGCTTTGCATGACCTGGTGGCTAATGAGCAGATGTTTGCCAGCGGGAGCCAGGTGTGGGTCCGAGTTGGTAGGTTGGACCATGCCAGCGATGCGCTGAGTGTCCAGGCAGTACATAATGCCTTTATGAGGGATAAGAGAAACGTCGCTGAGCAGGTGAACTTTCAGGCCGATCGCCTCCGGTTGCTGACCCATTTGTGGTTCAGCTTCCTCCTGGCGTGCCTGGCGTTGCTCGCTCTGTTGTTTTAAGACCTGGGCCTGTTTGACTGGTTGGTTCTGTAGTAGCGCGTCTGTGGCACGTGGTCCGATATCGCTGACGACCAGGGGAGCATAACACACCTCTTCGCTACCGCTGGCCTTGTCGCGTACACGCACACCTGTGACCTGGCCTTCTGCCTGGAGGATTTGCAAAGCATCGGCGCGCAAGCGCAGTTCAGCGCCGAGTTCAAGTACCTTGCGCTCCAGTTCGCCGGTCAACGCGCCACATCCGCCCTGTAAAATGCCAGGAGCGCCAAAGCGAAACATGTGTTTAGTGGTGCGAATCACCTCTTCCGCCGTCAACTGGTGAAGTTCCACGCTGAGAGCAAAGCGCGAGATACTGGCGAAGAAAGCCAGCAGTTCAGGATTACGCTTGAGATTGATATGGCGAGCCAGCCAGGTGTCAAAGGGCAACTTACGCTCCGCAGCGGGTAGAGATGTAAAGAACATCAGCCAGCCCACGCGCGCAAACCAGAAGAACTGGCGTGGACCAAAGACCTTAAAGACTCCCAGAATGCCGCGCGAGCGAATCTGTTTACCGCGAACATGGAAGGAGCCAAAAACGTCGGCATCGAAAATGCGATGGGGGATACGCAGACGTTGCAGCGTGTGTGAGAGCACCCCGCTACTGCCAAAGGGCAGCATATGGACCGCCCCGGTGCTGATCTGCGCGCCCTGGAATGTTTTAGCGGTAAAGCGTCCCCCACAATGGGGCAGGCGTTCCAGGATGAGTACGCGTTTGCCGCTTTGTAGTAATTGAGCCGCGCTTAGCAGCCCGCCCAGACCCGCACCGATCACGATCGCATCAAATTGTTGTGTTTGCATGAAATGTATCCATTAGAGAGACCGTCCCCACCTGGCATGCAGGGCAGGGACAAGGGCATTCCCAGGCAGTGCTGGGAATGCCCTTGTCGTTCTGGTTCTAAGCGCGAACCCTTTGTGCTAGCTTTATGAGCGATCCTCACCGATCAGGCTGCGCAGGAGGCTCGTGCATTCCGCGAGTGTATTCAGTACATTCTGATGAATCTGGAAGACCTTATTGAGTTCGCGCGCTTTGCGAGCCAGTTTAGTGACATACTCAATATCGCGCGGATTGTTCATAACATCTTCCATCAACTGGAGCAATTCCGCCCAGGCCAGTTGTTCGCGGCTACGAGCCACATCGGCAATAGTACCATCCATGCGTTCAGAGACGCGGCGTACACCGGAGCGTAACTGACTGGTGGTTTGCGCGATATCTAACTCATGATTGCGCATGGCTTCCTGGGTGGCGTTAAGTTGTTCCTGGAGAGAAGAGACCTGTCCATCCAGCGTGGCCAGCGCGGCCATCAGCGGAGCCACGTCGGGCAACTGGGGTTGTGGCAGACTGGTCAAGCGCGAGAACGTCACGTTGGAGGGCTCCAGAGGTGTCACAGGCGTAGGCGCTACGGCTATATTTGTGCTGGCAATGGGCTGAGGCGTCTCCACGATTGGAGCCACCGGAGAGGCAACGGCCACCATGGGTTCAGCGACCGCGGCAGTAGCGGCAGCCGCGACCGCGGCGCTTTCAGATTTGCTGGCTTCGGCGGGATTCCACGGGCGCGTGCCAAATTCATCGCTGGTTGCCGAGGTATTCTGTGGATCTTCGCGTGTGGCATATGTCTCGGCACTGCCAATATTAACCATCATAGTAGGCAAACTTTCTATATCTACCTGGCTGGGCGTAGTGGAGTGGAAGAGCATTTCATACTCACCAATAGCTACGCGATCACCATTTTGCAGCTTATAGGGAGCTTTCTCCTCCAATTGCTGTCCATTTACAAAAGTACCATTCGCGCTACGCTCGTCTGAGAGGAGGTAAGAGCCATTCTCATAGCGAATAGTCGCGTGACGGCGCGAGGTCAGTTTGTCTTTAGACAAGAGAATATCGCTGCTAGGAGCACGCCCAATGGCGAATTCAGATTTATCCAGAACAAACTCCTGGAGCGTCTCACCGCTATCAGTGCGCAGGGTCATGCGAGCTGGATTCTCGATTGCCGAGGCAAAAGGGCCTTCAGCCGCGATAGTAGCGCCCGAGGTAAGATCGTGTCCATTGGACTCAGCCTGAACGACAGGTGGAACCCAATTTTCATCAGCCGCTAAGGTTGCGTCGCCCAGGCCGCCAGGTGCTGGTTGCGGAGAGCCGCCGACAGGCAGGCGATTGCCGCAGTTGAGGCAGAAATTATCCCCAGGCCGAGTTTCGGCATTACAATAGGGACATTTATCCATAACGAAAATTCCTCCCCTTGATGACGTATACGACATATGTGTGTGTTATTGTGTGCAAAGCTGTTGCCATTATATCAGAAGTACGCATTGAGCGTCGAGCATGTTTGCACTCATGCCCTCTCTTAAAAGAAACGCCAGAAACCACCAATTGTTCGGCGTATTATACGCCGAAACTGGACGTAAATGATCCAGGGGATCACAATGAGCAAAATAGCAACGACTATAAAAAAGGTTCGCACACCAGGGACCGGGATGGCCACTGCCAGCGCGATGCAAACGATAAAGAGCACTATCCCACCTAAAATGGAGAAGCCCGCGATCTTCAGCAGATTTTTTGCCTGCGCATCATTTGAGCCGCCAAAGCCAAGCGAGCCATCTGTGTTCTGGCTATTCATACTAACCATCTGTTGTGATTGGTACATGCCACCAGGTGTCTGAGCCCAGGGTGGCACCTGTGATGGAGTGGGGACGGGTGCTTCCCAGGACTGGCGATGGACCTGTCCCGGCGTCCTGGCCGCGCCACAATTAGTGCAAAACTGGCTACTCGTCTGTATCAGACTTCCGCATTGAGTACATGTTTGTTGCATAGCGGCTGCTCCTTACTCGTTCACTGGCAGTGCGACGAGATGCAAGACTACGTCTGATAGAAGTCCACATCCTTGTTAAGCCAGGCTTAGGAAACGGGAATCCAGTTAATATTTGGTTGCAGGGTATTAAAAATTTGCTGCAAATGCTGAGCTGTGCCTGGCCCTGAGAGCACAATGTTTGTTGTGTTTTTAGCTCCAGAACAAAGCTGACTGACATTTGCTGTTGCGGGCGTCGTTGTAACTGTAGTCTTGCCAGTTGTAGGTGTGCCGCCGGTGGGATTACATTGAAACGACGTATTTTGCGACTTAAGAGGCGCTTCAGAGAGACTTAGCGATGTCTGGTCGGGCAATAGATAGCCAATAGTGAAGCTCCCGCCAAAGATCGGATCGTGAATAGTCGCCTGTGCGCTGACCAGGCATGAGTTATTGGGCAGTTGCGCCGGCAAATAAACAGTAAAGCCGAGATCTGCTTTCACCAGAGGCCAGTTGCTCACCGTTTGCGGTGTGCTGGTAGTGCCCGGCGTGCTGGTGGCTCCCGGTGTGCTGGTGGCGCCCGGCGTGCTGGCAGCGGTCGCTGTAGCAGTCGCGACTGGTGTGCTGGTGGCACCCTCGTCGCGGAAGACCATGGACGGTTGCGCGCACCAGGCTATTTGTGTCAGAACACGCGTAGAAGAGGTCGGTGTGGGTGCTGCGCCACTTAATGGGCTGGAGCAAGCGTTTAAAAAGAGACAGACTAGAAAAATACTTGCCGCCAGAAAAAGGCCCGTATGCGTACTCGCCCGGCTAGTTTGCCGACCAGACCCCATTGTGCGCATTGTAGGCCGCCGCACTACGTCTAACAGAGAAAGAGGTCTCCTCATGAAAAAAACTCCTGTAAGTCGGCCTGGTTTCATGACATTGTGCCGACTTGTGATTAATCCGCCCGTTCTGAGCCAGGGTAAAGAAGTCATGGCTATTAGCTATGAGCTATAACGAATTCCAGCCCCTTCTGGTATTCAGATTATGATTTACTAGTACTCTCTTTGAAGCGTTATTATTATATAGCTTTTGCTTGCTTTTGTCAGTGGTCTGAGTCACTATCCGCATGGCTGGTACGTCACAAAGTACCAGGCCAATTTGTCTGTTTAAGTGCTGAATAGAGGGGGCAGATGAGAGAGAAACTGAAACGCCTGGATTTTTGAAAAGGCTTTACAGGGCCAACATTTAGTGCTACCATTATCCTCTACATACACCAGAAATGCTGCCTGCGGCCTGATGCATTCTCTTTTCCAAAAATGGGTGGGAGAAAGCATTGCCTGAGGTCGAGAATTTTCCGGTCCTGTTGCTTAAACTGATCTAAAAAGTGCTTTTTATTCATTCTATCGGGCCAGGGACTCTTTCCTTTCCGTCAGCGCGGAAAAACAGTGCTTGTATGGTTTTCCGGGTGGGAGAAGAGCAGTAGACCCTGGAGGAGACACGCCTGAAGTGACGCTGTGATATATCTGGTTCTTGAAGAGGTTAGGGCAGCTACGTGAACGCAAAACAAATCTGGCAAACGACCTTAGAACGATTACACACGAAAATTACTGTGGCCGTTTTTACGACCTGGTTTCAAGGAACCAGCGCGCTCTCTTTTCAGGATGGTGTGCTGGTTGTCAGTGTGTCTACAACGTTTTCCAAGGCACATCTGGAGGCGCGTTATACTGATCTCATTCGCTCTATTCTGACGGAGATTACAGGGAGCGTGGTAGATGTACGTTTTGTAGTGGCGCACGAGCTACCAGAGAACGATGAGGAGGTAGCGAATCTTCTGCCACCTCCCGCGCCCCTTCCCGCGCCCAAGCGTGGCTATCGTCTCTCTAAGGGACGTCTGGGGGCATTGCGGCCCGATATGAACAGCGCGGATGCCCAGGAGGCGTCGTTTGCTAATTCGGCCCCGCCCGCGTTGACGCGTCAGGTAGCTCATCGCAGCGGCGCGCTTTCCGCCAACTCGGAGGAGGATGCCGGGCGTGTCAACGAGAGACAGAGCATCCAACCTGGCCTTTTTTTCGCCGGAGAGGGCGTCCTCAATCCCCGCTATATGTTCAGTTCATTTATTACTGGTAAATCAAACCAGCTGGCTCATGCCGCCTCCCTGGCTGTAGCAGAGAATCCGGGCCACGTCTATAATCCGCTTTTTCTCTACGGAGGTGTCGGTCTGGGCAAGACGCACTTGATGCACGCGATAGGGCATATTGGTGAGGCAGCCGGGCTGAATGTGCTGTATGTGACCTCAGAGAAATTTACCAACGAAATTATAAATGCTATTCGTTTTCAAAAAACCGCGGAGTTTCGCGCCAAATATCGTCAGATCGATATTTTGCTGGTGGATGATATTCAGTTTATTGCCGGCAAAGAGTCAACAGAGGAAGAGTTTTTTCATACATTTAATAGCCTGCACAGCGCCAACAAGCAGATTATTGTCAGCAGCGATCGTCCTCCTAAAGCTATTCCCAGTTTGCAGGATCGTCTGCGTTCCCGTTTTGAATGGGGTTTGCTGGCGGATATTCAGCCGCCCGAGTACGAGCATCGCATGGCTATTTTGCGCTCTAAAGCCGAGTCGTTGCGCTTTGCTCTGCCTGCCGCGGTGATTGAATACGTCGCGCGTCCCGCCTGTAGCAGTGTGCGCGAACTGGAGGGAGCCTTGAACCGGGTGATTGCCTACGCGACATTACATGACGCGGCTCTTTCCGTGGAACTGGCAGTGCAGGCTCTGGAGAATGTCTATGGCAACGCGCATAGCATTGCCCGGCCCGCGATTTCGCGCACCATGCTGACAGCCAGAGTCGTGCTGGATGGCGTTTGCCGTTACTATAACATCGAACTGGAGCGCATGCAGAGCAAACAGCGAGACCGCGAGATTGTCTGGCCGCGCCAGGTGGCCATGTATCTGATGCGCGAAGAGACCGACGCCTCGCTTTTGCAGATTGGTTCCGCGCTCGGCGGGCGCGATCATACCACCATCATTCACGGGTGTGAGAAGGTGCGAATTGAGATGGAGCGCGACGAGCATCTGCGCCGCGAGGTCGCGGAGGCGCTAGAGTCCCTGCGCTCCAGTCTCTGAGCGCTGGCTTTCCTCTCCCGCTAGCCTTTTGCGCAGCAACCCCACGCTGTATAATTTGGTAAGTGGCTGAGTTTGTCGGTAGCAAAGCCGCCGACAAACTCAGCCACTTACCAAATTATACGGCAGCAAAGTCGCCAGGGACGGGAGTTTTGTCCTGTGCTAACGTTCAACAACTGGCCGTTGTGCCGCCTGCTGGTGGTGGGCTAATGTTTGATGATAGTCGCCCTGGCCATGGCTGTCGGGATCGGTATGGATAATGACCTCGGAGACACCCTGGATTTCGTGAAAGAGGCTGTGGCGCACCTGCTCAGCGATCTCGTGGGCGGCGAGCAGCGTCAATTGCGGATCTACCTCGATATTCATGCTGATATGCAGCGTGCGCCCTATCCAGCGCGCGCGTACTCCGTTGGCATCTGTGACTCCCGCGACGCTGCTGGCTGTTGTGATGATACTGGGGACAACACGCGGATCAACCGCGTCCAGCAGGCGTTGCAGCACACTGCGCGTGGTGCTGTAGACCACGCTGAGGATGACCACAGTGATCAGCAGGCCCGCGATGGGGTCCGCGAGCGGGAAACCGAGCCTGACACCGATCAGACCCAGCAGGGCCGCGAGCGAGGTCAGACCGTCAATGCGCGAGTGCTGTCCATCGGCTATCAGTGGCACGCTATTGATACGTTTGCCAACAGAAATTTTATACTGTGCCAGGGCTTCGTTGCCAATGCAGCCAATTGCCGCGGCGACCATGCTCAGATAGAGTTGTGTCGGTACATTGCCGCTGCTCAGCTTGAGAAATGACTCGACTGCACCCGCGACCGCGCTGGCAATAATCACCAGCACGATAAAGATCCCGGCCAGATCTTCTGCCCGATAATAGCCATAGGTATATCTGCGGTTAGCAGCCCGTCTGGAAACCACAAAGGCGATCCAGAGCGCCACGGTAGTCAGCACATCGCCCAGATTGTGGAGCGCGTCCGCAAACAGGCCAGCGCTTCCTCCAATGATAGCGATCAGCAACTGAATTAAGGCAACTACCAGCATGCCGGCTGTTGAGATTTGCACCGCGCGCAAACCTGCTCGATCGCCATAGAGGTCTGCATCAACGCTACCATGTTTATGTCCATGACCACCCTGGGCATCCTCGTGAGCATCCTCGTGGTCATGCGTATGCTCTTGATCTTCCGCGTGCTCATGCGCGTGCTCAGCGTGGTCCCGCTCGTCATCTGCGTGACTGTGTGTATTGTGCTCATGCTCATGCTCGTCTGCTTTATCCTCTGCATGCAGCGGATTGTTCTGGCTTTGATCTGACATCAGCGACCTACCTTTTTATTAAAAATACTCTATTTGGATGGCTGTCTTTACAAACTATTGTACCTTGAAAGCCAGGAAAAATCCTATGGTGTTAAATACAACTTTTTGGCTACCTGGATCGTTTATAACAGCGGTAGCTTCCCTTTTCTCCATTAAAGATAGGTGCGGTTGACTGCATGGACACATCAAACGATTATTATGCCACGCTGGGCGTCGATTCACAGGCCAGTACCAGCGCTATTAAAACCGCGTTTAAAAAGCTGGCATTTCAGTATCATCCCGATGTTTATCAGGGGACGGACGCGCAGGAGCGTATGCGCGGTATATTACAGGCCTACCAGATCTTGAGTGATCCTGAGGCTCGTAAAGAGTATGATTCCCAGCGCCTGGGTGGAGGCACACGCAGGGAGACCAGTGGTGGAAGCGCGGCGCGTAAAGAGAGTGGTGCCAGTACGAGCGGACATGGGCGTTTTGCTTTTCCTAATTTGCGCGAAACGCCTGGCTCGATGCTGGCTATCGTGCTGTCAGGGGTGACATATCGTCTCTCGTCCGCGCAGGCGGAGAGCTTGTATTGGGACGGTATGCTGCGGGGAGCCGCGTCTATCGCGGGCGTTGACGCTTTTTACACGTGCCAGCGTTGTTACCATCGTTGGTCGGCGCGCGGGAATGGGCACCCATCTACCTGCCCCAATTGCCATGCGCAGGATTGGGCAGACTATTTATTGCTGCGCTGTATTCATTGTCAGGCAGTTTTTGCCAGCCAGGAATTGCGTGATCCGCTGCGCGGAAATAGCCTCTATCATCCTTACGAGTTGTTTCCGCTCTGTCCAAATTGTCGGCGTTCACAATGGTGTCCCGCCGAGAATAAGCGAGTGCAAAATCTACGCGCGGCTGCGGCGCGGCGCACTGCCTTGCTCTGGGGTAGTATTGCTCTTGTCCTATGCGTTGTGCTGGTCGCGGCATTTGTGCTGGTTGTTCTACGCTAGCCGCAGTGCCGCCGTTCTCGTCTAGCGCGGAGCAGGGTAGCAGGAGCATGTCCACTCCCTACCCTTGTGTGTTGTAGAGATTTGGCGGGCGCAGCGCGCCCGCCAAATCTCTGCTATTTTATTTGCCATAAGTGAGGTTAGTTGTTTTTGTTGCTTACCTCTGTGATGGTACCCTTCGAGCCATTGAAAAGCACCTTAACTTTGACCAGTGTGCCGTTATTAATGTTGCTAACACTATTGCTAAAGTCGTCAAGTTTAGCCCCCTGGCCAATGGCATAGTTGAACGAGTGATTACCTACGGTTACGTACAGGATGTTGTCAGTGCCGACCGCGCGGGTAGTTTTGCCCGTAAACTCAAACTTATTGACATCATCGCTATTGTCAGGATGTTTGATCCCACTAGCATTAAAGCCACTGGAGGTAGCATCGGCGTCTACCTGCACGATCTGACCATTGCTTACTGAACTATCTATTTTGGTTGCCTGGGTAATCGTGATGGTCAAGCTTGTGGCATCTGGCAGAGTAATCGTCAGGCTACTATTATTGACGACATTTTGCGCCTGCCCCGTGACAGTGATGCTGCCAGTAGAGTTAGCTGCTTCAGTGGCATTGGGCGTCTCATTCGCGCCAGGCGTCTCATTCGCGTCAGGCGTCTCATTCGCGCCAGGTGTCTCACTTACACCTGGAGTCTGATTGGTGGCCAGGGTAGGATTTGTGCCAGTCGTGATGGTATAGGTGCCATCGGTATTTTTCGTGACCAGGATAGTGTAGAGCTGCCCCTGGTGCTGCTGCAAGGCTTGAATTTCCTGATCAGTCAGACCATTAATTGTGTATTGCTGTCCGCTGACATTCAAGGTCACGCTATGGTTGGCGGAGTCAACTTGAGTAATGGTGCCAGTGATCGAGAAGCTTGTGCCAGTCGAGTTTGTGCCGACTCCAGCGCAGGCAGTGAATAGAATCAGCAAGAGCATGCTGGCTACTGTAAAAACAATTTTTCGTAACAAATGTGCTTTCATCTTCGTCTTTCCCCTTCGATTTTGAACTTATCTTCTGGGCATAGTTATAAAAACTCAAACCACTTTTCCTGTATCCGAGGAGAAATTGGATTTTTGTGTGAAATTTTCAATCTGGGACAACTATAGCTTATTTTTGTGTGAAGCAGTATGGTTTTTGTCACAATCTGCTTGTGAATTTTGCCACCTCTGGTAATGCTATAATTTTGGCAGGCCTCTCCCTGTGCATGGAGAAAGTAGCGCCAGGACAGGCGCCAGGGCTCAAACGGATTTGCTACAAGGGGTTTATTGAGCTATGTCAGAATCAGTTACTCTGCCGGGAGGCATCTATCCCCCGGTACCGACTTTTTTTGCTGAGAATGAGGATTTGGACCTTGTCACTTATCGCCAGCATCTGCGCAATCTAGCTCGTACAGGGATTGCTGGCTATGTAGTAATGGGGAGCAATGGTGAGTCTGTGCATCTAAACGCGGATGAGCGTCTCCAGGTCATCGCGGCCGCGCGCGCGGAGGTGGGAACGCAGGCGATCTTGATTGTCGGCTGTGGCGAGCAATCGACGCGCGCGACCATAGCGAATTGTCGAGCCGCGCAGCAAGCGGGAGCCAGTTATGCCCTGGTGCTGCCTCCAGCATATTTTAAAGGCTGCATGCAGGAAGCAGCCCTGCTGGCTCATTACCGAGCGATTGCTGACGCCAGCCCGCTCCCTGTGGTGATTTATAACATGCCGGCCAGCGCTGCCGGTCTGGATCTTAACGCGACCACGATTTGTGCTCTCGCGGAGCACGCGAATATTGTCGCTTTAAAGGATAGTGCCGGCGATCTTGCTAAATTGGCTGAGATTGTCGCGCGGGTACCGTCCGACTTCGCGGTCTTCGCGGGCAGCGCCGGCTATTTACTGCCAGCGCTCTCAGTAGGCGCGCGTGGCGCGGTAGCAGCGCTAGCTAACGTCTTGCCGCTCCAGGTGTGTCATGTGCAGACACTGTTCGAGCGTGGCCAGATGGCTGAGGCACGGATGCTACAGGGTCGCCTGACACCAGCGAATACCGCGGTCACCAGTACCTGGAGCGTGCCTGGTCTGAAAGCTGCGTTGGAGCTGACAGCGGGCTATGGTGGTCGCCCGCGTTCGCCGCTGCTACCGCTAGGGGAGCGCGAGCGCGAGGCGCTCGCGGAACTGCTGGTCGATGCAGCCAGTTCACTATCACTCTAAGCCGAGCTGCAATGAGCAAGAGGCGCGCGCGACCTGCTGTGGCCAGATCTGCGCGCGTCCCGTCCCTGCTGTCTGCGCGCTCGAGCCTTTTTGAGTTGAGGCAAATGCACTACGCCGTGACTGTAAAATCAACGTGTTGCGCGAGAATCTGATCGCTGCAACTGACGGTACTGGCCCAGTATAATTCCACGTAGCCAGAGCCAGCCTGTCCATAGGCAGCGTAAGCGTAACTTCCGTGGGTGCCCGCTTTAACAGCATAGGCATACGGTGTGGTGACCTGCTTGCCTGACTGGTACCAGTAGACACAAAAAGCTCCACCTTTGCTGGGTGGATGGAGTTTAAAGACCACGTACATAGTTGTGCCAACTTTAAAGGTCGTGGTAGGATTTTTGGCTTGTAACGGCGTTTTATTGACTCCCGTAGCCATTTGCGCGCCATAGACATATTGCTGGCCAGGATAGACTGTCCCAGTTGGCGAGGCGCTAGAGCTTGCTGTTGGACTGGAAGCACCTGTTTGCGCCGTCGCAGTCAGGCTTGTATTGTTCTGATTGTTACTGGCTGTGTTGGGCGAAGAACCTCCCGTATTGGACGTGGCCAGAATATAGATCAGCCCCAGGATCATCGCTCCCAGGAATACACAGAGGCCTGCTACAATAAACAGTAAGCGAGGGTTCGTCTTGGCCTTTGGAGGCGGAGACAGGCGCCTGGGTCCAGGGGAAGCCTGTCGTAGCCCATCGCCCGAGCCACCTGCTCTGTTTATATTTGAACCGCCCTGGTTTTGCTGTGGAAAGGGACTATGGGGACCAGGAGCGGAGGCAAGCCCCTGCCCCCAGAGATTTTGCTGGCCTGCTCCTGCCATGCCCCCTTCCCGGCTTGCTTGTTCAAACTGCTGCTGTTGCTGCGATGTTCCTTGCAGAGCGTTCAAGGGGGCTCCACAGCGCGGACAGTTATGGAGTGCCCGAGAGGGTGATAGCGGCAATCCGCAATTCATGCATCTCATTAAATAAACCTCTTATACTAGAGAGCCTGGTGCTCTTATGAGTCGTTTCTGATTTTGTAAAATCAAGCAAAACAAGCAAATGGCTTGATATTTCTCACACAAGTTCCACAAACACGCGGGCTGACTCATAGAGTGGATCATATACGGCGGCGGCGAAAGAGTGAAAAGTCAAGGTAATGCCCAGACCGCAAGTTAAGAGCTGTCGCCCATAACGATCCCACTTCTTTACTCATCACTTGAACAGTGACAGACAGCTTAATCGTCGCATTGGATTCAACGAATAAATAGGCAATGGGTTTGCATGAATGGATGAATGGGCTATAGGGAAAGGGCATCCGCATAGACAGCTATCGGCCTGTATGCTATACTCAACTTCAGTTAGGCGATAGCTAGAAGGGGAAAATAGCGTGGTATATGAACAGGTAAAGCGCGATTTCGCGGAGGCAGACACTATGAAGGTAGAGGTGGTAGCAATTCTGGCGCGCGAGATTTCGCGCCTGCGTGTCGCGCTCCAGGACGCTCTGAGTGTGTACTCAGGACCGGAAGAGGGCAGTGATGCGTGGTTGTTGCTGCAGGCATTTGTGAGTGGTGATTACTCTGAATATATAGTGCATTTTGAGCAGTCGGGCCGCGCGTTGGCTGAGCAAGGCGGCAAGCTGGAGACGCGTTTGCAGGGTTTGCAGCTTTGTGTAGATGCCCTGGTCAGGGAATGTCAACTGCTCTTTGCCGAGGAGCCGCAATTTCAGTTTCAGTCCCTCTCTATGCTATTGCAATTACATTCCGCCATTCTTCTAGCCTTGACCAGAGGCTACCAGAGCGTGATAGAGAGCGTGGTAGAGGAGCGTCGGGAGATGGGGGAGCACCTGGAGCGGCGTTTGCAGACATTGCAGCGTATCAACAGTATCAGCAATTCGGCGATTGATCAGGATCAGACCTTAGAGAGTACGGCGCAGAAGGTGGCTGAGGAACTGGGTGTGGATCTGTGTTCCATTTTCTTCTACGATGAGTTACAGCGTATTCTGACTTTGCGCGCGACGAATGGTCCTCGCCCTCTGGGGGGGATGCATTATATCTTGCGCCTGGGTGAAGGCTATAGTGGCTGGGTCGCGGACAAAGGTCGTCCGTTGATTGTCCAGGATGCTCTGGGGGAGAACTCGTTCGCTGCGGAGGCGCGGGCATATGGCCCGGAATACCGTGGCCTGGTGGCATTGCCCATCATCTTCTTTGGCAACGTTGAGCGCCTGATAGGTGTGATCAGCGTGCAAAGCACGGAGCCGCGTGATTTTAGTGGGGAAGAGATAAACTTTTTGGAGGTCGTGGCCGGAATTATCGCGATCAATAATGAAAATGGCCGCCTCTACGAGCAGACAGACGAGCAGTTGCGGCGTAAGGTCCATGAACTTGCCACTATTCACCGTGTCACGGGTATCATTGCATCCACGCTCGATCTTGACCGTGTTCTGCAGATTATTACGACCCAGGCAGTGCAGTTGAGCGGCGCTGAACGCTCGTGTATCTTCGAGCTTGATCCCACCAACAAGCATCTTGATGTACTGGCTCATTACGGCTTGCATGGCGCGGATGTCAGCGGCATCCATGTCGCCGTTGGTCAGTGCTGCGCCGGGCGTGCTGTGGAGACAGGTCTACCAACGCGCGCGATAGATTGTCTGTATAGCGATGAAAAATGTTTTTTGCGCCAGGACCCGATGGTCTCTTCTGATATTCATTCTGTGCTCTGTGTCCCCCTCCAGGTTAAGCGCAAGGTGCTGGGCTGCATCTGTATCTATAGCAGCCATCGTCATTTGCTGAGTCCTGAGCAAATGCAGTTGATTGTCACCTTCGCCAATGAAGCCGCGATCGCGATTGATAACGCGCGCCTGTACGAGGAGACGCGCCGTGGTCTGGAACTAAAGTCAGTCCTGTTGCGCGAATTGCATCATCGCGTTAAAAATAACCTGGCGACCGTAGCGGGCATTCTCTCGCTGCAACGGCGGCGGACCAAATCGGCGGAGGTGCGCTATATTCTTGCCGAGAGCGTCAACCGCGTCCAGGGCCTGGCCGCGACGCATGACCTGCTTTCGCATGAGGACGTAAGTGAGGCGCGTGTAGACGAGATCGCGCGCAAGATTGTAGGCGTGGCCAATGCCAATATGCGCCCGCCTGAAACGCATATCACCTTTGAAGTAGAGCCATGTGCGATTGTGATACCTTCGCGGGCCGTGGCGATCCTGGCCCTGGTCTTGAACGAGATTGTCTCCAATGCCATGAAGCATGGCATGAAAGGCATGAGCGAAGGCAAGATTAGCGTGCGAGGATATGAGGAGCGTGGCATGGTTGTTGTGGAAGTCTATGATACCGGCAAGGGTCCAAGTGGACCTTTAGAAGAAGAGACCAGCGAGGGCCTGGGTCTTTCTCTAATCCGCAATATGATCGGCGATTTGCGTGGGCAATTTACCCTGCGCCGCACAGAGGAAACGCCCCCGCGAACCTGCGCTGAGGTGCGCTTCCCCCTGGAACAGAGCTCGTCATAGCCCGCCCGGATAGAGTCTCAACGTTTTGATCTTTTGGGTGTTTTTGTGGAGGTTGTAATTGATGAATAAGGCTGATCTCTCGCAAGCGCGAGTTCCTGGTGGATGGGAGGCATCTACCCGTATTCTGGTGGTGGAGGATGACGAGGATATTCAGCATGTCTTATGTGTCTATCTCAAACATTCGGGCTTTGAGGTGCGTGGTGCCTCAGACGGTCAGGAGGCCATCAATGGAATTCCTGAGTTTTGTCCACATTTGATAGTGCTGGATCTGATGATGAGCCCGGTCGATGGCTGGGAGGTTTTGCACTGGTTGAGTGCGCGCCGCCAGGTTGCTCCTCCGGTATTGGTATTAACGGCATTGACGCAACTTGAGGATCAGGTCCACGGCTTTGAGGCTGGAGCGGTTGAGTATCTGACCAAGCCCACACAGCCACGTGTGATCGTTGAGCGCATTCACAAAATTCTGGCGCTTTCCCACGAGCAACGCGCGTTGTTACAGCATCAGCGCCAGGAGCAGCAGCGCAAGACGCTTGATCTGATTACGGCTCCCCAACCTGACGAGTTTATCTACTAAGACGCAACGCGGTCAGTGGTTGTCCACATCTGGTGCAGAAGCGGTCGCGCACGCGATTCTCGAAATGGCAGTTTGAGCAGGGATTGAGCTGGTAGCGGCAGCCTGTGCAGTAGCGCATCTCGGCAGAATTGGGGCGCTGGCAGTGAGGACAGGCATACAGCGGGTTAGTTGGCACGCGTTCTACGCTGCGCGACACAATCTGGGATGAGCCTGGATTGCGGTAAAACCCGCTGGCATTGGGATCGAGATTAACGCCGGGCGCTTTGACTGCCAGGTCGAGGGCATCGGCCATAGAGGTAGCGCGTTGATAGCGAAACTCAGGCTTTTTTTGCAAAGCAATCAGAATCACATCGCAAACAGCGGCTGGGATTTGCTGATTAAAGCGGCGCGGATCGGGTGGGTCGTCATAAATCTGGCTATGGGCGAGGGCTGTATAGTTATCGCCAAGAAAAGGGGTGCGCCCGGTCAGACACTCAAAGAGCATAATGCCCAGAGCGTAGATGTCCGCCCGCGCATCCACGTTTTCGCCTTTGCATTGTTCAGGAGACATATACTCTGGTGTGCCGACGCCCGCGCCAGGTCGGGTCAACTCTTTCGTGCCCTCCATGACTTTCGCGATACCAAAGTCGGAGAGTATCGGGCGGCTGCCCTGGTCCATCAAAACATTGACCGGTTTGATGTCTCGATGAATAATGCCTTTGCGATGCGCGAAAGAGAGTGCGTCGGCCAGCTGCTTAAAAATTGCATTGACTTCTTTCAGATCCATCGATTTGCTTCCGCCCTGACGGACAGGCAGGGCGTCGATCAATTGTTTAAGCGTACCTCCATCAACCAGTTGCATGACGATATACAGATGTCCGTTTTGTTCGCTGAAGTCGTGAATAGTCACAATATTAGGATGCGAAAGTCCGGCGACCATTTTGGCTTCGAGATTAAAGCGGTCCACAAAGCTGCGGTCCGCGGCATACCAGGGGGGAAGAACCTTAACGGCTACCTCCCGGCCAAGATTCTCCTGGATGGCGCGATAGACACGAGCCATACCTCCCTGGCCCAGTGGGGCCAGGATTTTGTAATTTCCAAGTGTTGCACCGATCAGGGGATCTTGTTGCATAGTCTACTCGTATTCTATCGCAGTATTTTCAAAGCGGACGTAATCAGACAGCCTATACAGAGCTGTAACCGCTTTGGGTATTATAGATAGAACAGCCGAAAAGGTCAATTGATCTGGCGCACAGGAAAAAGCGCCCACCCCTCTAGACCGGCACTTTCGGCTAATTGTGAGAAAAACGGCCAGATTATAGATCTGGAGCGCATGTCCTGGCTGCCAGCTACTCACTCCCTGTCAGGTGAGGCCAGATCTGATCCCACGCGCTCCCGCCAATTGCTTTAACGCCTACCAAAAACCAGGACCGTCTGTCCCAACTGGATTTTGTCGCCATCCTGCAGCGGATAGGGCTGATATTTATTAACCTGCTGACCGTTGACCTTGGTACCATTCGCGCTCCCTTCATCCCTGAGAGCGTAGTTGCCGTTGCCCTGGCTGACGATTGACGCGTGCAGGCGCGAGACAGCCAGATCTTCCAGGAAGATATCGCTTTCACGGCTGCGGCCAATACTGAGAGCGTCTTTGCGCACTTCATAGACTCTGCCAGGTTCTTTGCCTTCCTCGATACGCACCATACCCATGCGTCCGGCGGCTACGCCGCCCATCGCCATGCCTGCCGCTGCACCGCCAGCACCGCCACGGAGCACCGTACGGTCGCTATCGGGGGCATCAAACGATGATCCGCCAAAACCCTGCTGCTGCGGTGGCTGACCCCAACCAGGAGCGGCGGCAGGTGGTTGCTGCGCGGGAGCATTCCAGGCGTTCTGGACCGGGGATTGCTGGGCTACCTGAGCTGGTTGCCCCCAGTTGCCACCCGAACCTCCTGGCTGGCCAGCCGGTTGGCCCCAGGCGGCTTGCTGGCCCTGTTGCTGCTGAGCCCAGGGATCTGGCTGAGCGGCCTGCTGAGGCTGTTGGCCCCAGGCGGCTTGCTGACCCTGTTGCTGCTGAGCCCAGGGATCTGGCTGCGCGGCCTGCTGAGGCTGTTGTCCCCAGGCAGCTTGCTGACCCTGTTGCTGCTGAGCCCAGGGATCTGCTTGCGCGGGCTGCTGAGGCTGTTGGCCCCAGGCGGCGGGCTGCTGGCCCTGTTGCTGCTGAGCCCATTGATCTGGCTGCGCGGCCTGCTGAGGCTGTTGGCCCCAGGCGGGCTGCTGGCCCTGTTGCTGAGCTGGTTGGTTCCAGGCAGGCTGCTGACCCTGTTGCTGCTGAGCCCAGGGATCTGCTTGCGCGGGCTGCTGGGGCTGTTGGCCCCAGGCGGGCTGCTGGCCCTGTTGCTGCTGAGCCCATTGATCTGGCTGCCCGGCTTGCTGGGGCTGTTGGCCCCAGGCGGGCTGCTGGCCCTGGCCTGGTTGTCCCCAGTTAGCCTGCTGGCCTTGCTGCTGCGGTTGAGCCCAGGGATCTTGCTGAGCGGGCTGCCCCCAGCCGGCTTGCTGTTGTTGAGCGGGAGTTTGAGCCGCCCAGCCACCCTGTTGTTGACCCCATTGATTCTCTCCAGACATACCTGCTCCTTGCGAATTCCACTGCTGCCCGGCGCCCTGTTGCCCAGGCTGCCATCCGGGCGTCCCGGCGGCATTGTTATCGTTGTCTTTCTTTTTCTTTCCACTGCTACGGAAGAGCATGAGTGCCACCCCCAGAATAATGGCCGCTACAACTAACGCAGCGATCGTGATTACAATTTTATTATTGTAAAACGGTTGCTGTGCTGTTCCATCGGCTATGACTACTAACATGAGATCCACTCTCATCTTGTTCACCTTCTCCTGGATGTAGGAGCGGAGTACCAGATTGCACTCCCCTACGAGACCATTTATCGCAATTCAAAGCGTACCTCAACACTTCCAAAACGAAGAACGTCCCCATCTTTAAGCGTGCGCTCTTCATAGGGTGCGAGCACCTCGCCATTTAAACGGGTTTTGTTTAACGCGTTGAGGTCCTCGACAGTGAACTGTCCATGTTGATTGCGTAAATAAGCATGGCGGCGCCCAACTGTTTTATCTGCCAGATTGATCTCTGGAAAAATGCCGAGCACCGGGTCCTGGCGTCCGACAACCATGAGATCTCTAGTCAGTGCTATCGCCTGGCCGTTAGATGCGACCAGCAGACGCGCCTGCTTCCTTGGAGGAGGTGGTGTTGGTTTGCTGAAACCTTCCTCTGGTGTTACCCTGAAGTGTCCAACTTGCTCTCTCTGCCCCTGTTCGTCGGCCCCTCCCTGGCGTTCCCTCAGATCTTGCAATTCAGAAAGAGAAGCTTGCACACGTTGCTGGAGCTGCTCAAGAGCGCTGATAAATTCACGCGGCGTACTATAACGGTCCGCCGGCGATTTCGCCATCGCCTTTTGCATAAACAAATCCAACTCGCGTGGCAATTCTGGCCTCACCCGGCAGATGGACGGCACTTTGTCATTCATATGCTTAACAACAATATCAACCGCCGTCTCACCTTCAAAGGGGGGATTCCCCGTCAGCATTTCAAACAAAACGGCTGCGACCGAGTAAAGATCAGAGCGTGTATCCGCGGAACGACCGCTTTCAGCCTGCTCCGGCGGGATGTAGTACGCCGTTCCCATAAACACGTTTGATTGGGTCAGCGTTACCGTTTCCCTACTACGGGCCAGACCAAAATCAGTAATTTTGACAGCGTCCTTACTGTTAATAACGATATTCTGTGGCTTAATATCACGATGCACCACTCCGTGCTTGTATGCCGTATCCAGTCCTTCACAAATCTGCTGCGCGTAATCTAACGCGCGTAATGGCTCCATTGGCCCATGTGTCAGTGTGTGATATTTCAGATTCTGCCCGTCTATATAGTCCATGACGATATAATGCAGATCATTATCGTCTCCATAGTCGAAAATACGCACGACATGAGGATCGCTTAAC
>JBEVTI010000060.1:0-35203 GCA_041156125.1 Candidatus Paraktedonobacter carboxidivorans | reverse complement strand
CTAGATTACCCAATACAACAGACATATTTGGAATATCACCTATTTTCTCATCAATTATAAGAGCGCGATGAAATACATCTTGGGCTGAGTTGTATTCTGCTTTTCTCAAATAGAGATCACCAAGATTACTACATACAATAGCTATCTCTCTCTGGTGATCGTATTCTTCAAAAATGTCCAAGGCAGTATTAAGGTGTTTTAAAGCATCTGTAATTTGACCAGATACTCCTTCAACTGTCCCTAAAAGTTTATAAGTCTTCCCTAAGTCAATCCTATTTTCCCTAAACACGACAAATTGTTCTGATGTTAAAGATGCATTATTTAAGGATCTATTTTGTTGGACTGATACTTCTTCAAACAACTGTAATGCTTCTTTTGCCATAACCAATGCCTCTATCAAATTACCTTCAAGAAGCCAAAAAGTATGTCCTTCCTGATATCGAATCTTAGCCCAGGCTGAGCCTGTGGTTATTCCAGCGTTACTTAATATTTCTTCACCTTTTTTAAAGTTCTCCCTAGCCTTCTCTTTTTGCCCTAGATAACGCCATATTTGACCAATTTCACAGTATAGTACAGCTTTCCTTTGAATTTCAGATTTCTTTTCTTCCTCCGAAGCAAAGCCACATTTATCACGAATATCCAAAACATGCTCGTAGAACTTTCGTGCATCCTCAAACTTGCCAACAATCATCGTACACTCTCCCAATCGCTCCAAAATACCGGCGTGATGTAGCTTTTCCTCCTGCGAAGCAGCAGCTGTCAGTTTCCCCATATATTCCAGGGCCAGCCGATAATATTTCTCCGCGTCAGGATAGGCAAAGAGCGAGTAGGCACGCTCGGCGGCCAGTTCGGCGAAGCGGGCGGTGAGGGCGGGGGTGGCGCCGCCTTTGACGAGGTGGTCGGCGATGGCGGCGGCACCTTCGGCCTCGTTGTTGGCGTAGAGGATTTGCAGGACTTGCGCGGCTTTGCGGTGCAGGCTGGCGCGGCGCGCGGCTGAGAGGCGTTCGTAGAGATAGTTGAGCAGCAGGGGATGCCAGAAGTGGTAGGTGATACGCATGCCGCTGCCCTCTTCAGTAAGCATGCCGGCTTGCAGGCTCTCTTCGATCAGATCGAGGATCAGGTCTTCGTCGGCGAGCGCTCCTCCGCTGGCCATGTCGCGGATGGTCTCGAAGAGGAAGGCGCCTCCCAGAACGGCTCCGCGCTCCAGCAGGCGCTGGCATTCCGGGCTGATGCGCGCCAGGCGCAGATCGAGCACGGCCTGGATGGTGTCAGGCAGTTGCTCAGGGTTGGCGGAATCGAGGGTGATATCGATAGAGTTGGTGGTGATACCGCGGGCAAGTTCTTCGGCGAAGAAGGGGTTGCCGGAGGCGCGCGTGGAGACGCTTCTGACGACTGGCTCGGGCAGATGGCTGATCAGCTGGCTAATCTCGGTGTCACCAAGCGGGCGCACAGGAATCTGCTCGACTGCCTGCTCGCGTTGCAGGTCGGTGAGCAGTCCGCGCAGGGGATGATTGTTAGGCAACTCGATGTCGCGACAGGTGCAGAGGAACATCAGCGGCATGCCGCGCATCTGGCGCACCAGGTAGGTGAGCAGTTCACAGCTACTGGCGTCAGCCCATTGCAGGTCGTCGAGCACGATCAGCAGGGTGGTATTCTCGCAGATTGTGTTGAGCAGGGCACGCGTGGATTCCCAGAGGCGCAGTTGCTCCTGTTCGGGCGACGACGGCATCTGCTGCAAGGCGGGTGGCAGCAGGTCGGCCAGTTCAGGCAGTAGCGAACGCAGGGGCTGATAAATAAGTGGACGTTTGGTAACCTCCTGGCGCTGCCAGAGGCCCTGGCTCATGGCCTTGCGCAGCGTCTCGGTCCACAGTCGATAGGGCACGCTGCTCTCCTGGGTATAGGCGCGGGACCAGGCGACGGCCCAGTTGCGCCGCTTGGCTTCGCGAGCCGCCTCCTCCGCGAGACGCGTCTTGCCCATGCCTACATCCCCCATCAGCATGACACACTGCTGGCGGCGCGGCGTGTTAATATCCATTGGCGTGAGCAGGGCTGATCTTTTCTGACCGGCCAGCTTCAGGTTGCGCGCTTGCTGGGTAATGTCCAGCAGATGTTGCAGGCGCGCCATCTCTTCGTCGCGTCCAACCAGTGGACTTTGCTGAGTACGCCCGATATACATATGCGAGGGAAGGACAGCGGGCATGCTCGCGGATGAGTACAGGCTAGCGCCAGGAAGCGCGCCATTAGTGGGTCGCGTCCCATTAGTGGAAGGCACGCTGGCTTTCGCGGCGGGCGCGCCCCCGTTTTTCTTGGTGGGCGTGGGACTGCCATTGCTTGCCGGCAGAGGGGCAGGTGTAAGAACTGCGCGTCCGTGCAGGACGTTTTCGTAAAGCGTGCGCGTTTCAGGCAGGGGTGCGATCTTATAATCCTGCTTGAGGACGGTGGCGAAGCGCTGGTATGCCTGGATGGCCTCGCCGCGCCGGCCCATTTGCGCCAGGAGCGTGACCAGGCGCTGCACCGCGGCCTCGTTGGCCGCGTCTACGGTCAGCAGGCGGTCGAGAATATCGATTGCACCAGGCATGGCCTCGCGAGCGATGCGCAGATCAGCCAGTTCTAACAGCAGGCTGATCCAGGCGCGGCGCAGGGACTCGCGCCTGCTCTGTACCCAGTCGATCGAATTTTCGTCGGGCAGGAAATCGCCACTATAAAGCTGCGTGGCCTCTTCAAGCAGTTGCTCAGCCTGGCCAGGATCGCTCTCCTGCACCAGACGCGCCTTCGCGATCAGGTTTTCAAAGGCATCGGCGTCCACCCAGAACTGTGCCTGATCGGCCAGGGCCAACGTCGAGTGTTCGGTCAAGAGTAGCTTCGAGGTTGCGGGTCGGCTGCGTCCTGGCTCAAAGGCCTGGCGCAGGCTATGAACAGCTCGATCCAGACGGTGCGAGGCCGTCTCCATATCCAGCTCGGGCCAGAGGGTAAACATCACCTGCTCGCGAGCCAGCTTGCGTCCAGGGCTACTCACCAGGCAACTCAAGAGCGAGCGTACGCGCTGGTGTTGCAATGAAGCATCGGTCACAGTCTCCCACTGCATACTGGTGGCCGCGCCGCTGGCAGCCGCGCGAGCAGCGTTGCGCGCCGCAACCGCAGCCGTATTTGTCGTCTGGGCTGAACCACGCGCACGCACCTGGGTGGCATTAGGATCGGCCTCGCGGGCAGAAGTCTGAGCGGTAGAAGGAGTTGAAGTATCAACGCGCTGTTCCAGGCGAAACTGGCCCAGCACATAGAGGCGTAGAAGAGTGTTGGAAAATTCCTGGGAGGAAGCCGCGGGATCAGCCTGCGCGGCCAGCACCTCCGCGGGTGCCTCTTTACCAATGTACGTACGCACCGTGCGTCCATTGACTGTCTGGTAGGCATACCAGTAAGGGCCGTGCCCAATGCCCTCGCGGCAGCGGCGGCAACGAGCTTTGCCACAAAAGCTGACCTGCTGGTGATACGTGATCTTATTGCCTTCCATGTTTCACCTTTACGCTCTCGCCATTTCATTCAAAACCTGCTCGTCTTGCGCCACGTTCCTGAGAGTGCTCCCCAGCAAACTCACGCGAATGACTGAGCAAAAATCAATACGGGCCGCTCCCCCATTATATCAGCCTGTGTCAATTTGGCAAGTCGTTAAGTCTTTTTGCCCCGACCACCCACCCGGAGGAACAAGAGAGAGGTACTGGCGAGCGAGCCACAGATCCACTCGCCAGCACCTCTCTTACACTCTAAAGAGGGTTTTGCAAAGCGCAAATACTCCTTTTACATTGTCCTATCGTTACGCAGTATGAGCAATTAGCCAGGCATGGTTGCTTGCCTCTGTGCTGCCTCAAGTTTCTTCAGGGCGGAAATGAGCGTATCGCGCAAAACTCCCCGTTCTGTCTGGACAGACAGCATCTGGCGCAGTGGCTCACATGCGCGCTCGTCGCCAAGTTTGCCAAGCAAACTCACAAGCTCCACCTGGAGATGGTAGTCATGGCTATCAGTTACTGGATAAACAGCAAGTAAAGTCAGCAGAGGTTCTACGGCACGTTTATCAGCAAAGCTGCATAGAATAGCGATCACATATTTGAGCTGCATGTGGCCGATCTCAGGCAAATGGCGCAGAATTTCGTCCACAAGCGCGGGGCTACCCAACTCGGATAAAGCACGCGCAAGAGGCCAGTTGAAATTACCCTCGCTACGGCAAAGGATGTCCAGCAGCACAGGCACAGCGCTCGTTGCCTTGAATTGCCTCAGCGCATTAGCCGCGGTATACACCACATACTCATGAGGAGACGCAAGGCAGGCAATCACTGCATCGGTAGCGGTTGTGGCATTTAATTGCAAAAGCGCGTATATCACTGCACAGGATACGCCCTCATCACTATCGGGTAGCATGCGTGTCAGCGGCTCGATGGCCGCGGGATTTTTCAAAGATCCCAGGCTCCGGGCAGCGAACTGGCGAACTGTGGCAGCGCGATCCGCAAGCACAGCAATGAGTGGCTGCACCACTCCCGAACGCCACTTTATGCCGCAAGCTAGAGCCACACAACTACGCACCATAGGTGTGCGTTCCTGATCAAGCATAATCTCGACCAGAGTGGGAGTCGCGCTCTCTCCTAATTTGCTTAGCGCGCTCGCGACAGTTCCCTGCACCCATTGAGCATGCTCGCATAAGGCTAACAACGGCTCGATTACACATGGCATATCAAAATCACCCAGCGTGAGCACCACGTAATGGATATCCGCGTCATCAGCCTTCTCCAGATAGGCGAGCAGCAGCGGCAGCGAACCTGGATCGCGCAAACGGCCCAGGGATCTGGCCACAGCGCGGCGCACGAGCGGTTGAGAATCGTTGAACAAGTCATGCAGCGGCTGCACCGCGCTGCGCTCGCCGAAATTACCCAACGCGCCAGCAACTTTGGCACGCACACTCATATTTTTATCGTTGAGCAGGCCCAACAATGGTACTAATGCCCGCTTATCAGCCAGTCGCCCTAAAGCCTCCACCACCTTCGAGCGCACATCCCCGCGCGCATCTCCCAGCAATCCCAGCAGTGGCTCCAAGGCATAGGGCCTCTGGTAGCGCATCAGCTTCTTAATGGCAACTTTGCGTACTTTATAATCCGGGTCGGCCAGTTCAGCCTGAATAGATGCAAACGTTGGCTTCGTAGAGAGACGAGTCATAACCAGACCTTCCTGTGGTTTTTCTCACATTTCCATGCTTTGCTCCACAAAATATGCCGAACTCATCAAGAGCAATACAGCTACTTATTCTTAATGCACAGGCTTTTTCTGGCAACTCGCGTCAGATCAAAAAGCAGAGGCAAGGATCTGTGAAGCGCTGTGTTGCGCCGCTTCGCAGATCCTTGCCTCTTTAATAATAAGTATCACATAACTAGCAATCCACCTAACAGGATGACGCATCCACCGACAAGCTGCAGAGGTGTTAGTGCCTCGTGGAGAATGAGTAGCGCGAAGACTGTACCGAAGAGCGGCAGCGTCTGCATCAGCGCGGCTGACTCCCAGGCTTGCAGTAGACCAAGACCCATTTGCTGGAAGAGATAACCCAGGCCAAAGCTGGTTACAATATAAAGCGCCAGAATACAGACCAGCAAGACAGTCAGCGGAACAAGTAGAATAGTTGTTTGCAAGGGGAGAAAGGGCAAAATCCATAACGAGCCGACAAACAGGCGCAGCAGAATAATTTGCACCGGGTCGCCCTGACCACTCAGCCGTTTACCGGGAATATAGGAGAAGCCCAGACCGATTGCGGCCAGCAAGATCAGCAGATCACCCTGCCCACCTTGAATCTGCATTGAACCATCCAGGCTGCGTAAGATCACCAGCAAACTGCCAACAATCAGCAGAGCAATGCCCGCGACCTGTCGCCAGGTCATCTTCTCCCCGAGAAAGAGCATAGCCAGGATAATTGCCGCCGGTCCCTGAGCCTGGAGCAGAAAGTTGCCAGTGATCGCGCTGGTCTGAGCCAGGCCCTCGACGACGCAGATCAGCGGCATGGCCGTGCCAATTCCCGCCAGCAAAACAAGATCAATCCAGCCAGCTCGCGTCAGTTGTGGCAGCAAAGGCTTACGGCGCGCAAACTGCACCGCGCAGACACATATGCTTCCACTGAACAACGAAAACCAGGAGACAACAAAGGGATTAAACGCCTCGCCCAATAGTTTGGCCAGCACAGTGCCCAGACCAAACATCGAGGAAGCAATCAAGATAAAGAGCAATCCACGCTGACGCACAAAACTATCCTTCTTTCTTTCTGTGAGGTCATATTTACCTCAAGGGAGCAATCTGACTCAGCCAGGCAGTTGACAAACATCGGTGTAGTGCCGAACAATCTACACGTAAACACCATCCTGGCAGAGAGTCGAGATACTCTGTCCGCCCTCCTCAAGACCAGGCTTAGCGGGCTATACCGGTTGAGCCGCGTACTACAAAACTCAAGGGAATGGTAGCGCTAAAGGGCGCTACATCTGTCGTCAGACAGGTGAGCAAGAGTTCCATGGCACGCTGGCCGATCTCCAGCGCTGGAATGCTGACTGTGGTCAGGGGTGGATCAAGCAGACGCGCGACCAGGCTATCAGCGAAACCCACTATAGAGAGATCAAAAGGCACGCGTAGATGCATCTGCCGGGCTGCCTGGTAAACGCCGGCAGCCATTAAATCGTCGTCGCAGAAAAACGCGCCTGGCGGCTCTGGTAGACGCAGGAGTGTCAGTGCGGCCTGGCAGGCTTCGTCCAGATCAACACCAGCTGTCAACGTGTACTCCTCGCGCACAGGCAGGCCCGCCGCGCTGAGCACATGCTTGTAGACGCGCTGGCGCACGCGGAAGGTCTCCACGTCTATATGCGCGCCAAGGTGCGCGATACGCCGATGCCCCAGGGACAGCAGATGCTCCAGGGCCTTTGTCGCGCCTGCCTCTATATCCAAAGGGAGCGAAGGAAAATCGGGCGAACTGCCATCGACAATCACAGCGTTACCACGCAACAGGTCCAGATGCGCGCTACTCGGCAGATCCACCGCGCACAGAATAAAGCCATCAAACGCGCGCGTCGCCAGAGCATGGACAATGCGCTGCTGCCAATCGGCATCGTTACCTGTGCTCACCTGCACCACGGTATAGTCGCGCACACGTGCCGCTTGCTCAGCACCCTGCAAAATAGCCGCGAAAAAGGGATTACTCACCTCAGGAATAAGCAAAGCCACGACATGCGTGCGCCCCAGGCGCAGGGTGCGCGCAGCCATACACGGCTGATACCCCAGTTCGCGCGCAGCCCGCTGCACCGCCTCTTGCGTGTTCTGCGAAACGCGCCCCGCCGCTTTACCGCTCAATACCAGCGAGACTGTCGATTGCGAAACTCCCGCCAGCTTCGCTACATCAAAACTGGTCCGCGTCTCCTGGCGCGCTTTTCTCTCTCCAACCATACAAATATCCCTCTTACCTGGCCTGCTGGCATACCCTCCGACGCCCATGCTATTCTCCACCCTGGCGCTCAAGGGGTCTACTCTAGCAACGCAAGCACATCCTATGCATTTTTATTTACCACTAAAGATATGTTATGTGTGCATCACACGTATGACTGCATTTTCATGATGTACTTTTCTATCTCTGAGCTTAAGATCTATTTACCCAAGTCATACGTATGACTTATGATTAGTATAGCTGATAATTAGGCTAGTCGTCAAGAGGATTAGCTGTAGCCCAGGGCAATAGAAAAGTCTCTCTCATATTCCAGGGAGGGGTCTTGCAAAACGTGAAACTGCGGGGTTGACAAAGCCATATTGATGGTGTATCCTCAGAAAAGCGATAAATGACGTACGGTGCGCTCCAGCAAAGTCGCTGTTGAGCCCCGTTTTGATTTTCGCAAACAGAAATCTGGCCATTATGGAGTTGTGAGATGCCCAATATCACAAGTACAACTAAATACCCAGCAAAGACCGCTGGCAACCAATGTACTTCGTGTACCCAGCGTATGCCTGGTCAGTCTACTCGTATATCCGCTCAGACCATGCGCGGAATGTGGGCGACCGCAAATGCTGCAACAAGCATTCTCCTGATCCAAACCGGCGTCTCAGCGTCGGTTTCTTTATTTGTCCTGCTCATTGCCCTTGGCAATCTTCTCCTCGTCACCCTCATCGGCCTGTTGGGCCTGACCGGGCTGCTTAGCCTTAGCGGCCTTACCGGGTTGGTTATAAACCTGGTAGGGCTTATTAAGGGGCTAGTCCCTGGCACGATGATGGGAGACTAACAGGAAGCAACGGCGCAACCTATCCAGAGCAGGTAACCTAACGAGGTCCTCCCTAATTCGGGTGGCTCTCGTTTTTTATTGTTCTCATTACACAATTCTATGGTTATTACATCCTAAGGAGTTCCCAATGCAAGTAGCTGTACCTATGACCCAGACCACAGGGGCCAAACAGACAACTCAAGCAAATCATTCTCCTGAGAACGAGGAAGCGCGCGAACTGGCTGGCAGTCAGATCCTTTGTGAGGCTCTGATGCGCGAAGGCGTTGAGTTGCTCTATGGTTACCCTGGTGGCACGATTATGCCCTTCTATGACTCGTTGACTTCTTATCCGAGTCTCCACCATGTTCTGGTACGCCACGAGCAGGCAGCTGCTCACGCGGCTGACGGCTATGCTCGCGCGACTGGCAAAGTTGGTGTATGCGTCGCGACCAGCGGTCCCGGCGCGACTAACCTGGTGACTGGCCTGGCCACAGCCTATATGGATTCGACGCCAGTTGTGGCGATTACCGGCCAGGTAATGTGGCCACTGGTAGGGCGCGATGGTTTCCAGGAGACTGATATTCTGGGCATTACGCAGCCAATTACCAAGCATAACTTTATTGTCCAGCGCGTTGAGGATTTAGCGGATATTGTCCACGAGGCTTTCCGCCTGGCGCGGGGTGGTCGGCCTGGTCCTGTGCTGGTCGATGTTCCCAAGGATATCCAATTCGCCAAGACGCTTTATCGTCCCAGTGCTTCGGTAAATTCATTTGAGCATTTCCGCTCCACCCGCAAGCCAGAGATCGAGTCCACGCAGATTGCTAGCGCTGTTGAGTTGATCGGACGCTCCCAGCGCCCACTGATTCTGGCTGGCCACGGAGTCGTGCTCTCCCAGGCATACGCGGAATTGCAAGCTTTCGCTGAGAAGAGCGATATCCCGGTGATCACAACATTGCTTGGCCTGAGTGCTATTCCTGAAACGCATCCGCTCGTGATCGGCATGCCTGGCATGCATGGTCCCGCGCATGTCAACAATTCGATCGGCATTTCTGATCTACTCATAGCCGTTGGCATGCGCTTCGATGATCGCGTCACCGGCAAGGTTTCGGGCTTCGCCCCCCACGCGCAGATTATTCATATCGACATCGATCCTTCGGAGATGCACAAGGTCCGACCCGCCACCGTACCAATCGTGGCGGACGCGAAAGAGGCTCTGAGCGCACTGACCGGGGCGCTGCCGCAGGGTGACCACAAGGCGTGGCTTGAGGAGATTCGCAGTTGGGAGAGAGCCAACAACGAGCGTGGCAAAGTATTGCATAACGAGGACCTGCCCGATCCCACCGGCATTCTGGAAGCGATTCGCGAGGAGACTAAAGGCGAGGCGATTATAGTCACCGATGTGGGCCAGCACCAGATGTGGACCGCTCGTTTCTATACCTGGACGCGTCCAAATAGCCATATCACCTCTGGTGGTCTGGGCACCATGGGCTTCGCGCTCCCGGCAGCGATGGGCGTGAAAATGGGCTTGCCGCAGGAGACCGTCTGGGTAGTAGCTGGCGACGGCGGCATTCAGATGAATATCCAGGAACTGGCTACCCTCAAGCAGCAGGGTGTGGCTGTCAAGGTCGCAATCATGAATAATGGCTATCTGGGTATGGTGCGCCAATGGCAGGAATTCTTCCATAATCATAATTACTCTGAAACTCCCATGACTGGCCCTGATTATGTCAAACTGGCCGACGCATACGGGTTGAAGGGCATGCGCATCACCAGGCGCGAGGATGTGGCACAGGCGGTCCACGAAGCCATGGAGACCGAGGGTACAGTGATTATCGACTTCGTGATCGAGGCCGAGAGCAATGTCTACCCGATGGTTGCGCAGGGACAGCCAATTACAAACATGATCATGGAAGAGTAGAACGAGCTGGCTAAGGACAGTCGCCCCTTATCTGGCCGGATTTGCGGATTATGCACTATATATGAGTGATCCCAGATTTTTTCGCAGCAGTACGAGCGCGTGTAGTCCCTCACCCCTTTTGTTGTGCAGAAGCTTGGCGGGCGCGGCGCGCTCGCCAAACCTTTTCTTTCATCTGGGGCGGGGAGGCGAAAGCTGTTTTGGTCTGATTTTTCAAAATCAGGGATGACTCATATAGAAGATACCCTGCACTCTTTAAAACAAAGATCCTTTTGAAAGGTAGAATCAGGATATGACAAGCGAGACGCCGGGCGCGCAAGTAGCAGACGCTTCAGGTACGGATACAGCCCGGAAAAAGCCACTGGAACGGGCGGGTCAATCAAGCGTACCCGTAGAAACTGCGCGCACATATACACTGGTTATTTTGATCGACGAACAGCCAGGAGCCGTAGACCGGGTCGTTGGCTTGCTGCGCCGCCGCCGCGCAAATATGCAGTCGTTGACCATCCGTCATAGCGAGCAAGCCGATGTAACACGTATCACTGCCGTGACAATGGACTCTGATGTCGCCATCGGACAACTGGTTGAGCAATTGCGCAAGGTCATCAATGTGCGAGAAGTCAGCAATCTCTCATCCACGCAAATTGTGGAGCGCGAACTGGCATTGATCAAAGTGGCCAGCAATGCTCAAAATACCAATAAAATCATCGAACTTGCTCGCCAGCATGGGGCGTTCGTCGTCGAGATCACGGCGACCAGCGCGACCCTGGAAATGAGCGGCACCACTGCTCAGGTGGAAGCGCTGCTCAATCTTCTCCAACCCTTTGGTATCCGCGAAGTAGCGCGCACCGGTAGCATTGCTCTGCCACGCGGCACAGAAGAGCGCGGAGCGTAACGCTCCTCCTTGATTATTAACAACATATAGGGAGATAGAAAGAAAAATGGCACAGGTATTTTACGAATCGGACGCGAACCTTGAACTAATCCTGAGCAAACGTGTGGCGGTTATTGGCTATGGGAGCCAGGGCCACGCCCACTCGTTGAATTTGCAGGAGAGCGGCGTGGATGTCGTTGTCGGTCTGCCGGCTGGTAGCAAGAGCCGCGCCAAGGCCGAAGCAGCCGGGCTGCGCGTCGCGACACCCGCTGAGGCCGCTGAACAGGCCGATGTAATCATGATTTTGATCCCTGACGAATTGCACAGAGCTGTCTTTGAGAAAGATATTCGTCCCGGCCTGGCACCTGGCAAAATGTTGATGACCGCCCATGGCTTTAGCATTCATTTCGGCCAGATCGTCCCTCCAGATGATATCGACGTAGCGATGATTGCGCCCAAAGCGCCTGGTCATATGGTGCGCCGCACTTACCAGGACGGCGTCGGCACGCCAGCTCTGATCGCGGTTCATCAGGATGCCACCGGCAACGCCCATGCCCTGGCCCTCTCCTATGCCTATGGTATCGGCACTGCCCGCGCGGGTGTGCTCCAGACAACCTTCCGCGAAGAGACCGAGACTGACCTCTTCGGCGAACAGGTCGTGCTCTGCGGCGGCCTGACCTCGCTAATCCGCGCTGGCTTTGAGACGCTGGTTGAGGCTGGCTACGAGCCGGAGTCAGCCTACTTTGAATGCATGCACGAAGTCAAGCTAATTGTTGACCTGATGTACCAGGGCGGCATGAGCTATATGCGCTATTCGATCAGCAATACCGCCGAGTTTGGCGATTACACAAGCGGCCCGCGTATTATCGATGAGCGCGTGAAAAACGAGATGCGCCAGGTGCTGCGCGAAATCCAGGACGGCACCTTCGCGAAAAATTGGATTCTTGAGAATCAGGCTGGCCAGGCAAGCTTCAAGGCAATGCGCCGCAGAAACGCCGAGCACGAGATTGAGACGGTCGGCAAACAATTGCGCGCGATGATGCCCTGGTTAAATCCCATAGCCAGCAACTCTGAAAGCGCGGAAGAGAAAAAGCCGGCGACAACCCAGCCGAAGAGCTAACCAGCGGAGCGGCGCGTTTGCCCACGTGACAGACGCGCTGCTGGCGCACCCGGAGAGCAATGTGGCGCGGCGACAAGCTTCCTGCTCTCCCCAGAAGGAGTTACGAGCCATGGCAGATCCAGCGGTTATGCGAATTTTTGATACCACCCTGCGCGAGGGCGAACAGTCCCCCGGAGCAACTATGACTACCGAAGAGAAGCTCCAGGTGGCAGATCAGTTAGTGCGTCTCAATGTAGATGTCATCGAAGCTGGCTTCCCAGCGGCCTCAGCCAGCGATCAGAGTGCGGTCAAAGAGATTGCGCGCACTGTCCACGGACCCGCAGTCGCCAGCCTGGCTCGCGCGATCCTGACTGATATTGACGCGGCCTGGGAAGCTGTACGCGAGGCTGAACAGCCGATCATTCATGTCTTTCTGGCAACCTCTGACATCCACCTGAAGCATAAACTTAATATCAGCCGGGAAGAGGCCTTACAGCGTGTTAAATCGATGGTTACATACGCGCGTAACCTCTGCCCTATCGTTGAATTCTCCGCGGAAGATGCTACTCGTAGCGAACTGGATTACCTTTGCCAGGTCTGTGAAACCGCCATCAAAGCCGGCGCAACAATTATCGATCTGCCTGATACGGTAGGCTATATGATGCCCAACGAGTATGCTGAGATGTTCCGCTCTCTGCGTGAACGCGTGCCAGGCATCACAGAAGTCACGTTGAGCGCTCACTGTCACAATGATCTGGGGATGGCCACAGCCAATATGCTGGCCGCGATTGAAGCTGGTGTGCGCCAGATCGAGGTCACGATCAATGGTATCGGTGAACGCGCGGGCAATGCTGCCATGGAAGAGGTTGTGATGGCCCTGTATATGCGACCTGAGAAGTTTGCCCATCTCACCACCCATATCGATACCCAGGAGTTCGTCAAAGCGAGCCAACTGGTCAGCCGCTTGACAGGCATACCCGTGCAACCACATAAAGCGATTGTCGGCGCAAATGCCTTCACCCACGATGCAGGCGTTCACCAGGATGGTATGCTAAAGAACCGCCAGACCTATGAATTTATCACGCCCCAATCGGTCGGTTGGAGCGAGACCAGGCTGGTGCTGGGCAAGCACTCCGGGCGGCATGGCCTGGATGCACGCCTGCGCGAACTGGGACACCGCTTGAGCGCGCACGAGTTGAAAACCGCCTATCGCCGCTTTATTGTCCTGGCTGACCAGAAAAAACAGGCCACTGACGACGATCTGATCTATATCGCCGAAAGTAGCAAAGAGACGCCCGCGGCGATTTAGCCGCGCATGCTGGTAGGACCGGTGCAGAAAAGTGCTCCAGGGTGGGAGAGATTATACCTTGAGCGCGCTTGCCTACAACCGGTCCCATATTAAACACGTATCAGGACGCGAGAATGCGTATTACATCAAACCAAACTCAGCAGTAAGCAAGCGCCTCACTATGGGCTGATGGCCATTCTTTGCCTTGTTTAAGTCTAAGAATTTCTCCTTTTTTCTGTGTTCCAAAGAAGGCAAAACTTATAAACCATCCCTCTGGCATGCACGCATGCGCTATGTTCAACGACAACTAACGCTCCCGCGCAATTATTCGCGCTACATTCGAGTTTATTAAAGCCCACCTGTAGCAGATAACGATGGTAATTCGCGCGTATAGTGGCGAATGCGCGTATATTCGCGGAAGCCCAGGCGACGATAGATGCCCTCGCTCATATCTGTGGGCGAAAGGATAGCAATGCGGTAATCAGCCTGCCGGGCGATGCTGATGGCGCGTAGCACCAATGCGCGCGCGATACCACGCTGGCGCGCGTGAGGCACGGTAGCAACGCCATAGATGCCAGCTACGCCAGCGTGGAAGAGCAGCGAAGTGGCCGCGACCACCTCTCCACGCCACCAGCCGCCAAGATGGCGCCAATGTGAGCCAGGGCCGAAACCAGCGTTTTCATACATCTCACAATAGTAGCCAGCCATGACCTCAGACGAGCCAAATCCTTCGATCTCCATTTTGCGCAGCACGTTTAAATCTTTAAGCTCTAGCAGTTCCCGAATCTCCAGACCCTCCACGTGGCCCTCTTCCACACGCATTGCCGCCATATCCAGCGCCATGCCGACATTCTCTTCATCCAATTTGCTAAAGCCCAGGCGCTCCAGATAGGCTGCTAGCCGCGCTGGCTGACAATCCTGGCCCACCGACCAGCCGATTTCGCCCACTTTTTTGGCGCGAAAATAAGCTAATGCCCTGTCAATGCTCTGCTTTACAGACTCCGGGTCTGAATGCCGCAGATGTGTCCGCAAAATACCATTTAAATGCCCTCTACCTGTATAAAAACCCTCGATCTCTCCATCGTTATAGACCTCTGCCCCGGCCAGCACGCGCCCAAAATTCATCATCTCCTCCTCCAGATTGGCCTCTAGAGCCGCAATCAAGCGCACATCTTCAAGTGTAGTGATAATCTCTGTCATTTTTTACCTTTCTTCTGTCTCGACCTCTAAAATACTGTTGATCTACCAGAGACCCTCAGGAAAGTGGGGCAAAGCAGGGACATCTTGCGTCCCACTGCGTCCTCCTTTTACCCCTCAATTATCTTGCTAAGTTTGTCGGACTGTTCTATAGTTGACTCAAAGAAACTTTTTTGGACCGAGTATGCCCGGCACTGCTGAAAGGAGCGCCCACCATCGATACCTACGTCTCTCCTGAATTCTCAACACTTCTGGAGCAGTTGGCTCAACCCCAGGCATTTCCGGCTACTCTTTCCCAGAGCGAGACCATTCTTCAGCTGCAGACACATGCTTCCGCGGTTTTGCTAGCCGGCGAGCGCGCTTATAAACTAAAAAAAGCACGAGATTTCGGCTTCTTTGATTATTCTACACCTGCCTTACGTCGTCATTTTTGCGAGCAAGAGGTAGTGCTTAATTCGCGCCTGGCCACCCATGTGTATCTGGGCGTAGCCCCTGTGCTGGCTCGCGCTAAGCAGGGGTTTCAATTTGGCCCTATATACGCGCCGGGACAGATCCCTACGCCGGGCACAAAACTCGCCGCAGGCCAGGTGATCGATTACGCGGTAGTGATGCAACGTCTCCCAGAAGAGGCTACGCTGGCGGCGCGCGTCGCTGAGGGCAACGTTACGCCTGCCTTGCTAGCTGCGGTGGCCGAACCAATCGCGCACTTTCATTCCTCAGTACCCACTACCAGGTATATCGCGGATTTCGGCTCTCTGCGCGTCATCAGAGGCAACTGGGAAGAAAACTTCTCACAAATGCGCCCTTATATCGGGCGCTCGCTAGACCAGGCCACTTTTGAGCGCATCTCAAGCTATATTTATCAGTTCTGTCAAGGGTATGCCTCTCTCTTTACCACGCGCGTGCGCGAGCAGCGTATTCGCGACTGCCACGGTGATTTACGTCTCCAGCATGTCTATATTCTCGATAAGCCAGGCGATGTCCCAGAGATCAGCGTGATTGATTGCATTGAGTTTAACGAGCGCTTCCGCTATAGCGATGTCGCCGCCGAGGTCGCCTTCTTAATCATGGAACTGGACGCGACTGGACGCGCTGATCTGGGCCGCGCGTTTGTGGATGCCTATGTTCGCCTGACGAACGATGGGGCGCTTTACGAACTTCTGCCGTTCTACGCCTGTTATCGCGCCTGTGTGCGAGGCAAGGTGCTCTCATTCCAACTCGATCAGCCCGAAGTGCCTGCCGCGCAGCGCGAGGCGGCGCGCCAGGAAGCACAGGCGCTCTTCACGCTCGCCGCTAACTACACCAGTGGTCCCACGCGCCCAACGCTGCTGATGGTTGGTGGCCTGATGGGTACAGGTAAAAGCACTCAGGCCAATGCGCTGCAGAGTGAATTGGGCTGGAAGCTGATCTCCTCGGACATTACACGCAAGCAGCTCGCCCAGCTAGCCCCCTCCGAGACGCGCCTCGCTGCTTATGGCGCGGGTCTCTATACTCCCGCCTGGACCGCGCGTGTCTATCAGCAGATCCTCAATCAGGCAACAGATGCATTAGCCGCGGGCCATTCAGCCATTCTCGACGCAACGTTTGGCCAACGCGCTCAGCGGCATGCCGCTGCTCAGGAGGCCATCCTGCACGAAGCCAACGCGGTTTTCATCGAGTGTCAGTGCCCACGCGAGACCGCGCTGCAGCGACTCACGCAGCGCTGGCAGGAGCGCGAGACTCAAGAGCAAGCCGATAATCCCAGCGCGGCCAGTGATGCCCGGCCAGAACTTTACAACGCCCAGGCTGACGCCTGGCAGCCTTTTCACGCCGATGAAGAGGCCTCCACTGAATACCTGGCTATCTCTACTACCGCTAAGCCCGCGGCGAATCTCTCTCAGATTCTTAATGCGCTGAGTATACCCCCCTCCGCGCGCCTGGCGCAACAACTATGAAAAAGCAAGCTTATCAAGGACAGCAAAGACAGGACATTTGCCCCCCATTTGCCCCCTACAATTTTGCGGGAGATTTGCCTGGATACCGCCTCCCATTCGTCCCCTACTTGCTGTGGTTTTGCCAGCCATTTCAGATTATCTTTGCCTTATACGAATGTTATGGGAGAGCGCCTGAGAAGGCCCTCCAACACCGAGTGCTCTAAAGAGAGAGGCAAAGTTATGGCTAAACAACAGCAATACACAATCGATTTCTCTATTACTTGTCCGAAACACCATAGCGAGTTGATGCTGCACGACGTTTCTGCTAGCGAGTGCTTGATCGAAGAACTCTCGGCCTTCGCACTCCTGACGCTCTTCGATACTGTCTGGATTAAGAATGTTGAACTCAGCGTTGCTCAACAACACGAGGCATTCGTGACCGTTGCGCTACTCGCGCAGGGTACTCAGCCGCTCGTCAAAGCACATAATATGGACATGCTGATCGAGGATAAGCTTACCTGCACACTGGCAGAATTATTCGACTCGGTCCATGTCGAGCGCTGCGCGGTGCTCTAGAGGGTAAGTTCACAGCGGTGTACCGCTGCTCATCCTGGCGCACCACGCAAAAAAACATCATATGAGGCCAGAAGCAGCGCTTCTCTCGCTTACAGTCAGAGGAGCAAAAGTCCAGCAAAAAGAGGAGGATCGCTAGATTCTCCTCTTTTTGTCTACCGGGCAAGCTTCCCCTTGCCCGCCCTCACCGGTCAATTGAGTCCAACATCATGGTAGTACACAATGCGCGTTGCTCTGTACGTTTGTGACAGTGCTGGGCGTTACAATTAAATGGTTGCCGCCCCTCGCGTTCATTAAAATTGAAGTTATAAGCTTCAGAAGGGTTGATGTCCGCTACTCTTTCTCGCGGTTACCAGCTTATGCCCGGTATAGTTGTGTTATTCGGGCAGATCGGCGGTCCAATTGGTGGCCTGAATCTGCGTGTCCAGTTCGCGACGCATACGCGCTACATCGTCCATTTGCTGACGCAGAGCCGCGACATCGACGGTGGAGAGCTTGCGGATCTCCGAGCGTCCATAGCGGTCAGTACGGTTCGAGGCGGTATCTACCAGCCCGCTCAGGCTGTTATAGCGGTGCGTGAGCACATCGCGCCGGGCCAGGGCGTCAGTAAGAATAGTCCCGTCGCCTAAACTGGTCTGCATATTCGCCCGGTTGATCTTGATGATCAAATCTTCCAGTTGTGCCAGGAGCACGTTCAACTGCTCCAGCAACTCCTGGGGGTTTTCCGGTGGCTGCTCGCCCTCTTGCACCAGCGCGCTCAAACGCAGACGATCACGCAGTTGCCCCAGCCGCTTCTGCGCATCCGCGCGTAAAACCAATGCTTCTGCTAACTTCATGTTCGTGGCCTCCCTTGTGAAAAGATTTTGCGTAGAGACATTTCGCAACTAATTTGTTATTTGTCAACTATTTAGATTTTAGCATGAGAGAGCTCTGCTGTCAAGTTTTTTTGGGGGTTCTCTGTACAATTCATTTTGATAAGGTATAATTCATCTATACTCAGGAAAGGAGGCGACATTCTTGCCGCATCAGGTCGCGAGCCTTTGCGCGGGCAGGCTGCGCGAGGCTGAATGTCGCGGACGCGAGCCAGATGAGCGAGACCACTATCCCTATCACAGATATTAAAGCTGAGGCTACCCGTATACTTGAGGCAGCCGAGGCGGATGGTTTTCCTTTGCGCCTGCTGGGTGGCCTGGCAATTTATTTTCAGTGTCCCTCTATTCAAGTCGATACACGCCTGCAACGTAGCTACAAAGATTTCGATTTCGTGACGCTGGGCAAATGGGGCACGAAGACAAAGGCGCTTTTTACGCGCCTGGGCTATAGTCCTAATCAGGCCTTTAACGCGCTGCATGGCTATCAGCGCCTGCTCTTCTGGGATACAGCCAACGAGCGCCAGGTCGATATCTTTGTTGATCGCATGCAGATGTGCCACAATCTCGATTTTCGTACGCGCTTACAGCTTGATCCCCGCACGCTCCCACTCTCCGACCTCCTGCTGACCAAGCTCCAGATCGTTGAGGTCAACGAGAAAGACCTGATCGATACTATGGCTCTCGTGTTGGATCATGATGTGCTGCATAACGACAGCGGACTGAACGCCGACTATATCGCGCGCCTGACCGCGGCTGATTGGGGCTTGTATAAGACACTGACGATTAACCTGAGAAAAGCCGCGGACTTTGCCCGCGCGCAGTCTTTCGCGCCACAGATTCCCACGCTCATCGAGGCGCTACTCGCGATTATTGAGGCTCAAGCAAAAACGCTAACATGGAAAACGCGCGCGCTGGTCGGCGAACGCGCGCGCTGGTATGAACAGCCAGAGGAGCCACGCTAAGCGGTTTATAGATAGAAAATCTACGCGCCGATCTTGTAAAGCCTGAAAGTCAGAGAGTCAGAGAATCCCCCTTGTATTTCGGATACTCATCAATGTATACTATTTTATAATTCCCCGGTATAACAATGGCACGGGCTACCTGGGCCTGGCGAACTCCAGTGGCATCGGCTGGGGACTGGTCTTTCTGATCGTGGGCATCGTGATCTATATCGCGATGCGTCTGGTCAATAATGCGCGAGGCATTAATGTCAAGATGATGTTCCAGGAACTCCCTCCCGATTGAAAAGCGCCTCACAAAAGAAAAACTCAGCCGAATTTACACATTCGGCTGAGTTTTTCGGCAAGATTATATTAAGAAGGACAGAGAGCTACTCGAAAGTGCTGTCACCAGTAATCTGTCATCGTTCGAGTGAGAGTAAAAGAAGCGGAGTGCCGAGGGCCGTTGCCCTCGGCTGGCAACCTGTCTGGGAGGCAGGTAACAGGGGTGTCCCCGCCAAACCTCTTCTTGCCCCACCACAAGTGGGGAACTCGTCAAACTTTGTTTGGCAGGATACTAATTGCTTAAACCACAGAAAGGTACTTAAATAAATGCAGCAAGGATTCTCATTGGACTCAGTCCGCAAGATGGCCGAAGACAAAATTACCAAAGCAGTTGATGGCGTAGTGAACCGCATCCCGAACGGGCAGCAGTACACAGACCAGATCCACCAGGCGATCAACAATGTGCTCAACGAACTGCAGCAGCAGGCTCAGAGCCAGATGGGCAACCTGGGTGGTATGATGGGCAATGCCGGGAACCGCCAGGCCAACCAGCCCAATCCTCCCACTCACTAGTTCCAGACTCTCTACTTCAGAAGCTAGCTTGAAAGACTCAGGCTAGCTTCGCTTACACAGTTCCGCGACCTTTGCAGGGTCTTATCGATGTCAGTTGCTCTGTTTGTATAACAGAAATGCATCGATAACGTGAAACCATTTGTATGTGATCCGCGTATGCAAAAAGACATGGATGTTTTCTGGAGAAAAACTGAGGCGTGCGGCATGCCATCAGCCGGCAACACACGTGAGCGCGGAAAGGGCAAGAGTCACATGCAGGTTGACGATCAGCAGCAAAATGGCGATCCAGAGGGGTCAGGCAACCCCTTCAATCCTTTTGACTCGCTGCTTCAAACAGGGGGAAAAAGAGTCAATGACACGACTGATGAATCTGATAGGCGTATTTTCAGCGCGCCACCCTCGACTGAGCAGGCTCAGCAGGAAGCGCAGCCAGAGCCTGAGGTGGCCCGGCAAAGCGGACAGGATCTGGCCGGCGTTGGCGATATGCTCGGCAACCAGCAAGGGGCTTTAAACATTTCTCCCGACGCTGCCAATACTAAGCCAGACGAATTAGCCGCCAGTAATCCCAGAAAGCCTTCTAGCGAGAAAGATAAGATGAAGGCTGATTCATGAAAGTAACTATAAGTAACTATTCAGTACGAGGTGCAGGGCCCACTTCGCTGGCCCTCTGTCTGGGGAACAGGTAATAGAGGTGTCCCCAATTACATTTTTTATCCTTTATGCCGCCGCAGGCGGCATAAGAGAAGCAAACTCTATTTCTCTTCTCCACATGTCATGAGGTGGGTATGGTGTGGCGAGTCTGGGGATGGGGATGGGACCGGTGGCGGCTCGGAGGGAATTTCCTGTGTACCTCTGTCCGTGCGGTAAACATGTGGAGAGTGAATCTCCGATGGAAGTGCTGCCAGCGCACTGCCTCCAAACAAGGGTGAGAATTTGTGCCAATTCTCACCCTTGTTTGTTTTCCCATGCAGAGTAGCTATCTAACACCCAGGAGCAATTCGATAACCAGTTGATCCAGCTTCTCGTACTGGAAGCCACGCCGGGCCAGACCGTTAGGATCGAAATCGATGGCTTGCAGCCTGCTGGCTGCCTCTTTGCTATAGCCACCATTAAAGAGAGCCGCGTGCTCGGCATTGCCGCTATTGATCTCCGTCAATAACGCCTGGATTTCAGGATCAGCGTGGAAGCGGCGAGCCTTCTCTTTGAGAATATTATATGTCCGCATACAGCCAGTAGCGAAATCCCACACGCCCTGCTCATCTTCGGTGCGATACGCGTGAGCATCGAAGTGGCGCGAGCCAGTGTAGCCCTGATCCTCTAGCAATTTGACCAGGAAGAACATGCTCTTAATGCTTTCACTGCCAAAGCGCAAATCCTGGTCATAGCGCGGCCCCTTCTGGTCGTTGAGGTCAATATGAAAGAGCTTGCCAGCCTCTAAAGCCTGCGCGACGCCATGCACAAAGTTTAAGCCCAGCATATGCTCATGGGCGACTTCCGGGTTAAGACCAACCATCTCAGGATGAGCGAGTGTATAGATGAAAGCCAGCATATGGCCAATGGTCGGGAAATAGGTATCTGAGCGCGGCTCATTAGGTTTAGGCTCCAGGGCAAGGCGCAGCTTGTAGCCATTGTCGATGACATATTCACTCAGAAAATCGATGGCATCGCGCATGCGTTTGACGGAATCAATGGGATTTTTGCTGGCGTCAGTATCAGCACCTTCACGACCACCCCAGAAGACATAGGTGCTCGCGCCAAGCTCAACTCCCAGATCGATCGCGCGCATAGTTTTTTGCAGAGCAAAGGCTCGGACGCTTGGATCAACAGACGTGAATGCACCGTCTTTAAAAACGGGATGCCTGAAAAGATCAGTCGTCGCCATGGGCACTACCATACCGTAATCGCTGAGCACCTGCTTGAAATCGCGTACAATCTGCGCGCGCTCAGCAGGAGTAGCATCAAACGGCACAAGGTCGTTATCGTGCAAATTGATGCCCCAGGCTCCCAGTTCAGAGAGCTTCTGGACGCTACGCGTAGGACGCAGTTCCGGGCGCACAAAGACGCCAAAGGGGTCTGCCCCCCGATTGCCTACGGTCCAGAGGCCGAAGGTGAACTTGTCCTCTTTACGAGGGGCATACTGATCACTGGTAATGGCTTTCGTCTGGGTCATGTCTCTTTTCTCCTTTGAGATCTCATCGGCATAGGATCAACAGCCGTCTTCAGCCTGAGCAACGTCTCCCAGGATGCTCGCTGCCCATCTTACCATATGCGCGCCCACACGCGCAAATACTCTGCACATATGTGCGAAAATTTGCGCGTTTTGGTGCGCGTATATCATGATATAACTGACGTGTTGAGAAGCTTGCAGAATAGTCCGGGCACTCGCGCGTAAACAGAGTCCGCGCCGCATATAGTCTGCCGCGTACGCGGAACCTACTCTAGAGATTTCTGTCGGCTTTCTTACTGGCTTTCATTATATCATGGGCTACGGTTTACCCGCCCACCCCTACAGCAGCTTTGTTTTGCGGAGGCCTGGCGGACGCTGCGCGCCAGCCAGGTCTCTGCTTTTCTAGGGGGTAGGGAAGCAAAAGCTGCTTTGCCCTGATTTTGCAAAATCAGGATGACTCATAGAGATATCTGCTATGCTTGGTGGGCGGGGCGTTTATTATAGCTATAGGTCCACCATTGGAAGAGCAAGACGGCCACGCCCAGTCCATACATAACAGTATCGATGCCCAATGTATCGCTGATCACGCCAGCGAAGAGCAGGACGGGGATAGAACCCGCGTTATAGAGCATAAACTGGAACGAAAGGACACGCGCGCGTTCTTCTTCGGGAGCATGTTCCTGCATAAGAGTCTGAGCGGGAATATTCACCATCGACAGCGCGATGCCCAGCACAAAAGCCAGTACACCCACGATAAACAGTGACCAGTTATGTAAAACAGGTATCTGGCCAATCACGACCTGACTGGCGGGTAAGAGAATCAGGCTCACGGCAGTACACAGGCTACCCACAGTAATAATCACTGCTTTATTGAGGGAGCGCGCCAGCAACGGCATCAGGAGTCCGCCAAGCACCAGGCCAAAGCCAGCGGGCGCGAAGAGGATGGTCAGATCGTCCACCGGCAGATGCAGAGTACGCTGCACAAAGACGCCAGCCTGTTCGCCAATCACCAGCAGAAGAATACCGACAAATGAAACCTGTAGCAGAGCCAGAAAGAGTTGCTTATCGCGGCGCACAAACTGCCAGCTCCCCTTGACATCGCGCTGCACAATCTTCCACATCTCTTTACCTGGTGAACGCGGCAGCCTCTGCTCACTGTGGGCCAGCGCCCGTAGTTTGGTGCGTGGAATAGACAAGACCAGTAGCGTGCAGAGCAGGTAACTGACAGCGATCACGGCAAATAACATCTCGTGTGGATCAATTCTGACAGTAGCAAAGCCCAGCGTGAGCGTGAAAGGTGAAAAAATGCTCTCGATCAAACGACCAAGGAGCAAAAAACCAATAGCCTGGGCAATGCTCAAGGTAATATTGAAGAGCGAAAGCGCTGGCACCAGATTGGTCCTGCCGACCAGTAGAGGAATGGCTGAGGACTCTGCTGGCATAAAAAACTGGGTAACCATCGAGATAAAGAAGGTCAGAATAAACAGGAAAATTACGGTGTGCGGATTCACGATCAACGCCAGTACAATCAGCAAGGATGCGACCGCGCGCAGAGCATTGCTCATCCACAGAACCAGGCGCTTATCCAGATAGTCCACATAAACGCCGGCCAGCAGGCTAAAAGGAACAGCCGGAAGGGTAAAACAAATAATGGCAATGCCCGCCATTATCGCAGATCCCGTAATTGTTGTAACAGTGGTAATCACGCCGTAATTAGCAGCGTTAAACCCGATCTGCGAGATAAGTTGCGCTAGCCAGAGCAGAACGAAAGAGCGATTTCTGAGCACGCTACGAAACGATCCCTGGGTGCTGTTCTGCTCAGGTTCTGACGAGTCAGGCGAACTGGCATCTTCTCTCTTGGTTGTTTCCATGAATTGATAAGATCCTCGTGATAAAGATATGATGCCAGCATCATACTACATTGTCTCTGGCAATGTATATTCCGCGCCAGCACCCCGTTCTAGCAACAGGTAAGGGGTGTTCCAACTCTTTGCTTGCCTCGCTCGTCACCTGAGATGGCAGGCAAGGGTAAAGAAAAGAGGTTTTACGGGAAAGCCCTCGTATCTGTCCGCCAGCAGAGGGTGGCAACCCTCTCTCCCTCTCTCATACGAAATGAAGTTTGCTAGAGCAAGCCGTATATAGTTAACACGTTTCAGCAGGACCATTCAGAGCAGCCTGCTCTGACAATTCTGTTGCAAAGGGCTGAGCGCGCTCTATACTTCGTCTGGGGAAGGCCTGGATGCCCGTGGGAAGGTAAAGGGGAGATGGGGCAAACTATATCAGCCTATACTCATAGCAGGTAAGTCGCTCAGTCAGTCGCCGGGTTCTCATCTCCTTTCTCCTCGAGTAACAGGCTAGGTGGCAGCGAACTCCTGAGACATGGCGAGTGTCTCACCACATTCGCCATGCAATATTCTATCTGAGCGGAGTTTATTCTGTTATATGGTGCAACGCGTACCAATGTCCGGGCATAATCCGGGCAACGGACCTATTTGGCCTCTCCGCGGGACACGGACCGGGCCGAAGGAAGGAACACACGGCTATGAGTTGTGTGGCTATTATCGACGATTCAGTCGTGGTAAGGAAGATTGTTGAAACAAGCATGAGTCGCATAGGCGTACAATGCCTCAGCTTCCGCGATGGCTACGAGGCTTTGCGCGCGTTCAGGACGGAATTGGAACAACCACCAGACCTGATTTTTTTAGACATCAATCTCCCCCGCATTGATGGTTTTGATCTGCTCCACCTTCTCAAAAGTCACCCGCAGTTTGATCAAATGGCCGTGATTATTCTGTCTTCGCGTGATAGTGTGCTTGACCGTGTAAAGTGCCGCCTGGCAGGAGCCCGTGGCTATCTGGTCAAACCGTTTCGCACTCAGGATCTGCTAACTGTAGCCTCGCAATATCTCCCCCCGCATCCCCAAAAGCAGCAACCGCCACTGTCGGCTCATGGCACATTCTCCTCAGCGATCTGAGCGTTCTGCTACCGCTGGCCAGCGGCAGGCGCAGCCTGGTTCTGGCCAGCAGCGAAATAACGGCAGAAGAAAGCAGAAATCAGAAGACCGGTATAAGACTTTCTTATGCCAGTGAACCGCGGCCACGGGCCATGTCATAAGCTTATGAAGCTTTGACAAACATCTTAGGCGAAGATCAGGAAGACTTGTAGGATATCATACAAAGTTTTTCGACTATACTCCAGAGCGAAGGTTGAAGATACGCCGGCCCCGGCGGGGTATCTTCTCAGTCCTTGTAGCAACGCTCGCGTAGGGGTTAACCACCCGGCTTCGTAGGTGTTGGTCGCTTGTAGGACGGAATTGGACTCCCGAACACAGCACTGGCAGGGTCACTTATGATCGATCTGGCGCAAGCAATGGCGATACTTTGGCTTTCCACTCCAAGCGAGTAGACAAAGGTGGTGTTTGAGCCACTTACTCGCGCGGCAGTAAAAAAGCCATACAGCGGATCGACAACGAGGGGCAACCTGCTGGAAGGACCACCTGCAATGCAAATTGTTGATAGCAATCAGAGCGAGATCGCTCGGCTGCGCCAGCAGATTGAAGCCCAACTGGTCGCAATGCGACGCGGTCTCACCGGGCTTTCATCCGGCAATGCCCGCCACGCCTTCATTACCGCTCGCATGGAATGCATCGGCGCCTATCAGGATGGCCTGGCCAACCAGGTGGGCGAACACGCCGCAAACATGTTAGTTTACGGGCTCTATAACGATGTTATGGACGCTCCTGATGTATAAAGAAGCAGTCTTAGACCAGATGGGGATTCAGAAGACGGATGCATGGTCAATCTGGCACGCCTCCGTCTTCTATCTTTTCCTGCAAAATTGTTTGACGCCACCAGGTGCCAGGTTATATGCGTTTGCTTAAGAACGCCACGTTCATTGAAATGAATGTGCTCAGAAATCTTTGACTTACTAAAGATTTGCGAAGGAGTTGGTATGCCCAGTCTGCGTCGTTCTTTGCTACGCCGCTACCGGCTTTTCGCCCCGTATCTGTTTCGGCATGGCCTGGCTTTGCTCCTGCTTTTGCTGATCGGCGATGGGCTGTCAGTTTTCTATTTTCCCCAGATGAGAGCGGCGCTTTCGCTGAACGCGCCGTTAACACCGGGTCCAACAGTAAACTCTGGCGCGCTCAGGCTAACCGCGTTGACAAGCAATCTCGCGTCGATCGTGCGAGCCAGCGATACATTCCAGCGACCCGATCAGCACTACTGGGGTGTTGCTTCCGATGGCCAGTCCTGGCAGGACGATGCTCTGAATGGGCATAACTTTGTTATCTTCGCGCATATGGGCGTGATTGAGGCTACAGCGCAACGCATCTATTGTAATGCTCTGCTAGGGCCAGTTCTGACTAATAGCGAAATCATCTACAACGCTTCTCTCGGCCAGTATGGGCCGTCGATGCTAGGAGCGGCTCTGCGTTGGAGTGATGCGCGTAATTTTTACGCGCTGGCTCTCGATGGGCAAACGCTCACGCTCACTCGCGTGATGGATGGTATGGAGATTCCTTTGCGGAGTGTATCATTTCCCGCCCGCGCTGGTGCGCTCTATACCTTTCGTTTTCGCGCTCTAGGCACTCAACTCTTCGCCATGGCCTGGCCCACTGGTCAACCCGCTCCCGCGAACTGGCAGATCAGCACAGCAGATAGCGCGCTAACTAGCGGACGTGCCGGGCTGCGCGTGCTAGTTCAGCGGGGAACACAGGCGAGAATCACCGCTTTTGAGGAGGTTCAATTGTGATGTCTTCAAAGATACCTCACCTCTCCTATCCTGGAGAATTACCAGATCTCAACCACCAGACGATCTCACTGCGCACACAATTGCGTTTGAGTTATGAGACCTACAGTTGGGTACGCTATCTGATCTGGAGTAGCCTGCTACTCCTGGCTGTGTTGCTACTGCTTCTCCCAGGCGGCGTTCCTCCACAGGTGGCTGTCCTCTTCTGGCAAACCCTACTCGTCATCGGACGCTTGATAGAACTGCACGGATCTGCCGCGTTGTTCTCACTAGGCGCGTTGGGCGTGCAAACCCTGACGTGGCTGGTGCTCTGGCTGCTTCTGCTTGGAGCCAGCTACAAACTGGGCCGCTACACCTGGCAGCAGCGCAGCGCCCAGAAAATCCTGGCCGCTGGCTGGCTCTCTTCCTCAGCGCTCTCCAATGGCAACACACCTGTCACACACGCCAGAACCGCGCCGCTCAATCCCAGGCTCGCGCCATTCATGTCCCTGCCGACACCCGGAGCTGGTCCAGCAAAAAATCCTCAGCCTCAACCAGCGCCAGGACAGAGCGCGGCCTGGGTACACAATTCTGGCGCTCCGCTGGTACGCTCGCTGTCCGAACCCTCGACTCAGCTGCTTACCCGTCCGCTAGCCAGCAACGCGACTCAGACGCCTACGCAGCAATTGCTAGATACGCCGAGCCAGTCCCAGGCACGCCAGTTCGCGCAACTGGCTGCAGCGCCGGGCAAGCTTCCGTCTATGCCCTCAGGCGATTTCTCCTCCAACTGGTCGCTCCACCCGGTCAGTAGCGCCCCCGGTATTGCCTGGGATCGAGGGATCAAACGCAAAGGGCGCCCCAATGAGGATAGCGTACTGACCATGCATGGCACCTGCAATTTCGATGAGCGCCTCCTACCCTTTGAGCTGCATATCGTCGCCGATGGTATGGGTGGCCATGCTCAGGGTCGGCTAGCCAGTCATCTAGCCATTCGTAGTATGCTGGAGACAATCATTCCTGGCCTGGTCGGCTGTAACGAGATCGCGGGCGAGCAGATCGTCGATATCTTAATCGATGGCGTCCACTGGGCTAACCAGGTCATTTATCAGTACGGGCAGGAAAATAACGCGGACATGGGGACAACTGTCACAGCCGTGCTGGTGCTCGACGAAGCAGCCTACATTATCAACGTCGGCGATAGCCGAACCTACATCTATCGTCCCAATGCTGGGCTGACGCAGATTACACGCGACCATTCGCTGGTCGCTCGCATGGTTGAAACAGGCGCAATTACTCCCGATGAGATCTATACTCATCCTGATCGCAATAAGGTCTATCGCGGGTTGGGGGACAAAACAGATATCACAGTTGACTGGTTTGTGCTTCCAGTGCAAGCTAACGATCTGCTGCTCCTCTGCTCGGACGGCCTGTGGGAAATGGTGCGTGATCCTCAGATCTCGGATATCCTGCAAACCTACGCCAGCTCACCCGCGCTGGCCAGCAACGCCCTCCTGCGAGCCGCTCTCCAGGCCGGTGGCAGCGACAATGTCAGCACACTGGTCGTCAGAGTCGCCTAGACTCTAACGACCAGTGTTGAGCAACGAGAAAATGGCCAGTTTAAAGGAAAAGTGACCCTGTTCTCCTCTAATGTCCCGTGTGAGACGCTGCCTCCTGCTCCTGGCGGGTCTGCTGTTCGCGCCGTTCCCGTTTGATCTGGAGACGCGTGCTCCACCAGAGCAAGAGGGCCATAATAACAATGACCATGGCGATACCCAGGAATTTGTAAACCGGGGCCAGGAAAAGGGCGAACGCGCCGAGCAGGCCAGTCACGCCGTACAGGACCAGGCAGACCTGGCGGGCCGTCAGACCACCGAAGAGCAGGCGATAGTGCAGGTGTGTTCTACGCGCCTGGAGCGGCAGAATATCGCGCTGCATTGGATGCTGGCCACGTCGAATGCGGTTGACCATTACCCAGGCAATATCAAGGATCGGAATGCCCAGAACGAGTAGCAACAGGGCGAACTTGGCACCGCCGATTACCGCCAGCACGGCCAGGCAGAGGCCCAGGAACTGCGAACCACTATCACCCATGATCACACGCGCGGGATACCAGTTGTGCGGCAAGAAGCCCGCCACAGAGCCGGTGAAGATCACCGCGAGCATAGCCACAGTATATTGCTGCTGCTGCCAGCTGATAATCGTAATAAACAGGCCCGCGATCGCCACAATACCAGCGGCCAGTCCGTCCAGACCGTCAATAAAGTTCACCGAGTTCATCATGCCCACGATCCAGAACCACGTGAAGAGCACTGCTGGAATGGCCAGTAACTCGACCGCAGGCTCAAGCTGGCTGCCACTGGTATGAATAAACAACGTCAACTCTGGCTGTGCCTGCCAGGGATATGCAGGATTGTAAGCAGTCAGACTATGGGGGAATGGGTTGTGGATACCAAAGAAGAGCACGCCATGAAAATAGTGCAGGCCCGGTCCCATCAGAATAAGCACCGCGACAGTCTGAGCAATGATCTTAGGCAGCGGCTTCAGACCACGTATATCGTCATAGACATGGACCGCTACTATGAGAGCGGAGGCGATCAGGAAGAGTACGTAAATTACCAGTTCTTTGGGATAGGGCCGACCGAAAATATATTCAATACAAGCCGACACGCATGATGCTGTTTGTGTCTGCAAAAATGGTGTGTAGAGCACAAGCGAAGCCACGACAAAGGCCGCGTAGATCCCTAGTCCGCCAATGCGTGGCCGCGTAACTGTATGAATCTTGCCCTCAACTGGCTTCTCTACCCAGCCCGCCTTCTGGGCCAGCACGATCACGCCAAAGGTAAAAAGATAGGTTAATAAAAACGCGATCGCTCCCCCGAGCACAAGCAGGACGATACTCAATGAGGGCAGCAATGTCCATAGTGAAAGCAAAAGTAAGTTCAGATGTGGCATATATTCCCAAAAGATCCTTTAGTTTGTCTGCGTCGATACCTTCTACCTATGATAACGCCATCTGGCAAGAGGGGGTAACGCCTTTATAAAATCGGGCCAGATCGCTCGACTGGCCTCCTATGTTAGCACAAAGGCTGGCTAAAACCTGCCCATCAGATAGATAGGAGATGATATAGACCCTGTAATTATATTTTATATAACGTTGCGCGAGCACATTTTGTCAACAGATAAAAAAGATGTAATCAGACAAAAGAAGTTATTGGGATTTAGCCTGTATTTTCTAAAACGGGTAAAATTATTATTTTGCAGTGCAGCGCGTAGAGGGGCTGTTTGCAAAGCGGAGGTGTTCGATATAAAGAGACCTGCCAGACGGGTGAAGCCGTCTGGCAGGCTTTGTATGCCGCGTAACCGGGGGGGTAGGAAAGCGGACAAACAAGCGACCACTGCCTGGCACAACAGGGACCGCTCAATCTGAGAAAACCCTGCTACGAGTTTTTCTCGTCCCCATCATCAAAGTGACTCATGCGAGAAATTCTTCCAACTTTCTTTTGCGACTCAATGGATCGAGCTTTTTGAGTGCGCGATACTCGATCTGGCGCACGGCTTCATGGCTCAATCCAAGCTTACGACCCACCTCATTGAGTGTATGTTCATGTCCATCATCCAGCCCATAGCGCAGGCGGATCACCGAGCGCTCGCGGGATGTCAGGTCATTGAGTAATTCCCGAATCAGCACCTCCAATGTTTGCGCAATCACAATCCGTTCGGGCGAGTTGAGCTGATCATCTTCGAGTAGATCGCTCAAGGGAATTTCGTCATCGCCAACGCGTCGCCTGATATCCAGGCTTAACGGATCTTGCGCTTGAATCATCATCAACAAATCTGTGACCTGCTCTACATCGACTTCCATCTGTGAGGCCAGGTCTTCTAAGCTCGGCTCTTTCTCCAGACCCTGTTCCAGACTCTGGCGCGCCCTGGTCAGCCGCTTCACCATCTCCATCTTATATAGGGGCACACGAATCATCTGCACCTGCTCGGTGAGCGCGCGGGTGATCGCCTGGCGAATCCACCAGATGGCATAGGTACTAAACTTGTAGCCTTTACGATAATCGTACTTGTCCGCGGCATGCATCAGCCCCAGATTGCCTTCCTGAATCAGGTCCATCAGGTCCATCTCAAAGCCCTTATAGCGCCTGGCGACGTGGATAACCAGGCGCAGATTGGCTTCGACCAGGCGTTGCTTGGCCCGGTTGCCTGCCTCGATCAGTTCCCGGTGTCCTGGCAGGCCTGGACGAGTTGCCGCGACTCGCCCCTTTTCTATCGACTGAGCTAAACAATTCACTTCCTCCGACGTTAACAGGTCGGCGTGTCCAACCTCGTCGCGGTACAAACGTGATGGATCGTTTGCTCGAAGACGCTCAGCTTCCACATCCACTCGCGGGCTTAGCTTTTTGCGCGTGCGCGCTGTCCCAAGTGCATCCTCCACCAGCGGCACCAATTCGTCAAATACCTCTTCCTCCCGCTCTGCTACCCGGCTTCGTCCCTGCACCTGCCCACTATTTATTGTCCGCCGCTGGCGCTCCCGTTTCTCCTCGCTCTTCTCCCGCGTATGGATCATCGTTTGCACCATCATATATGCTTCAGCTTTCTCTCTCTCAGGAATTACAATGCTCATATGTCGGTCTCCTCTTATAAATAACTCTTTCTCATCTCACTGGGGGAAGTATAGATTGGGCCTCTTCTCATCATCTCCTTTGCTACTTCCGCCAAATCTTCACGCGTCTCACGTCTCTTTTTTTTGCGATGTCCGTCCCTTCATTTCTTATTCCCCACCTTCGCTAATCTAAATGCCTATCTTATGAGCATGCTACGACTACATCCCGACTTTCGCGACGCACCTGACAAGTAAACCCGTCCTATTGACATAGGACGGGAAAATTTGCGCTATATTCCCCGTTTTCCCCGTATAAGAGGCATGCTTATCGCGCCTATGCCACCTGTATACAAGAGCAAGACAATGGTCAATTTTTCTACTTGTCTTATACCTGTCTTATGATTGCGTGGACAGCGAGAAAAGATAAATTTGTACAAATTTATCATCCTTCGGTACAAAAGCTTGTACCAGGGTTTTCTTCTGTGTGACTTTACCCACTAAATAAGCTTCTGGGGGTTGCTTATATGCATGGTAGTGTGTCCTGGTGGTGGGGACATTGCGGTAAATGCGCTTTGTAGGCGCAGTCCTGCCCGTGGAGTAACAGAGGCGAGAGATGGGAGTCTACTGAGCGAGATCTCACTCAGCAGACTCCCATCTCTCGCCTCTTTAGAGGATAAAAGCAAACGAGCAACACGGATATGCTCGTGTTGCCCGTTTGCTGCCGCGTGCTAGCGGGCGAGGCTGACTTAATATAAGATCGGTGGCAGGCAAAGATCAGCAGGCAAAGACTCCCAAAGCCTACTGTAAGCCGATGAGGAAGAGTCCGCGTGCCATAATCTCGCCAGCCAGAGTAAAGACAACAATCAGGTAAAGCATGCCGGTCGCCGATTGAAACGAGCGATCGCGTACCAGTTTCCAGGCAAGGCTACCGAGAAGTAGAGGGACAGCGAAGCCGACCAGCAGGCGTAGCCAGCCGATCGCGTCAGGACTCAGCGGTGTGACGGTCGGTACATCAGATGGCTTGGTGGTCACAGTGGCAGCCGGGGTCGCGCCGCTGGCCGGGCGAGGGGTCGCGCTGGCGATAATAGCTGGCGTGCTCTGAGAGCTGGCCCGCAGCGGGACAATGTGGGCGCCCGTGGCCAGGAAGAAGATCACCTCCAGCAATACTCCCAAAAGCACAAGGGTTGTAGAGAACAGCAATGGTTTTTCGGTCATAGCCGGCGTGACAAGGTACCAATGGCCCAACCACATGGCAGTCATCACGCCCCCCAGCGCCAGGGCAGAAGCAAAAAAGCCCGCAACCGCCAGAGCGCCACCAGGGTCTGCACCACCCATGGGACGATAAATCATGCCCAGCACAAAAAGCGCGCTCAGACCTGCCAGCACAGCCAATCCACCGCTGATCATACGCAGGATATAAAGTATATTGACGCGCGGTTCCTCGCTTGGTGTGTCCTGAACTGGTTTACTACCATCGTTAGCAATCCCGGCCTTTTTATCGAGCAATAGAAAAAGTGTATAGGGTAGTAGTAGCAGCAAAAAAAGCAGAACAGGCAGAGCCAGATAGGGAGTCCAGGTATGGTCGAGCAATGTAAAAGAGTTCAGCAGTTCCGGCGTCGAGAAGCCTCGCTGAAACAAATAAGTCAGGCCAGTCAGGAAAAGATAAATAAAAGCGTAGAGAATGAGAAAACTGCGCTTCACCGAGTGGCGCCAGTCCAGCAAGTACATCACCGTGAACTGCCCCACGCACAACTCTAACAACACAATAAACAACATCAATGGTAGCGTGAGCATGGCTTCTTTTTCAATCCTTCTTCGTGCTTTATCAGACCTTCGCTTGCTCCTCAGTTTGAGCCAGGAGAAAAACAAGCGTTGCTTTACTATAAAGTGATCACCCATCAGTATGCTGCGTCAGATTATAACGCTTTTGGCCAGATAATGAAAAGCCCTCTTTGTAGCAGAAGCAGGAGCTTTATCAGGAAAATCGCGCCTGAAACGCTTGACGACCAGTCAATTTTTCTGTTATAATGCGTGATATTCAAAGAGCGATAGAAATCGCTCACCAGCCAACGATCTCAGCATCGGACGGGGTGTAGCGCAGCCCGGTAGCGCACTTCAATGGGGTTGAAGTGGTCGGAGGTTCAAATCCTCTCACCCCGACTTTCACAGAGGCGAGAAGCGTCCATATGAACGCACTTCTCGCCTCGCTTTATAGCACATAACCAATTAAACCAACCACACAAAAACCACAATTGAGAGCAAAACTGCTAGCAAAACATCAATTGAGAGCAGGAACGCCGCCACCTTCTCCACCTTGCTCATCATCGTCAAAGCCATCTTTCCAGCTATCTACAGCATCACCCTGCATCGCTGGCAGCAAATGGCCATACGTCCTCAACGTGATAACAATATCACTATGACCAAGCAGTTCCGATACAACCTTAATATTGACGCCCCTGGCTAACAAGATCGTAGCAGCACTATGTCTCAGATCATGAAAGCGCAAAGGTGGCAATCCTGCTTCTTTCAATAACTCCCTAAATGACTCACCCATATGGTTAGGATGCAGATAGCTGCCTCTGAGATTAGGAAACACCAAATCATTTTCCGCCCAATCAGCAACAATAGCACGCTGTTCTAGTTGTTGAACGCGATGCTGTTTCAACATATCGAGCAAAAAAGATGGAAGGCTCACCGTTCGTTTACCCGCCGCTGTTTTCGGCTTACCCTCAACATAACCATGTCCCGCAATGAAATCCACCGAATGCAGCACCAGCAATCGACCACGCTCTAAATCAATATTTGACCAACGCAGGGCCAGCAACTCACCACGCCGCATACCAGTAACAACCGCCATAGCTAACAATACTTCTAAACGATGCCCCCGTACATGATTCATCAGGATACGCGCTTGCTCCATTGTCAGCGGCACTACTTCACGGCTTACAATACGTGGAGATGTCACCAGATCGCATACATTGCGCGGCACTAATCCCCAACGAACTGCATTATCCAATGCTAGATGCAAAACACCATGAATCTCATGCACCACCTTTGACGACAGTTTCTCATCTAGCTTCTTTGAGTAAAACGCCTGAACCCGCTGCGGCGTGAGCTTCTGTAACCATATGTCGCCCAGGTCAGTAACTATGTACCCAATAAGCTTTTTATAATTGATATAAGTACCCAGGCGAAGCTTACTCTTATGAACATTTTCAAGCCAGTCTTCCAGGTACTCTTTCAGTTTTCGTTGCGGTCCTGTTGCTAAATTCCCCTGCTCTAACTCACGCAACATTCTATTCTTCTCCTGTAGAGCTTCCTGCTTGCTCTTACAATAGACCTTTTTGCGCTTGCCTATCTCTACTGAAACTTCCGCTACCCAACGATCACGAGCCTCAACATAGTACACTGATCCCTCTTTATGACCTCGACGCTTCTTCTCACCCATAGACACACCTCCTTATGAAAAAGAGCCTTGCCAATAAACAGCAAGACTCGGCCAGCAACTCAGAAATTGACGCAGTTTTCAAGCTGCTTGAGCCACTCATGCAAAGACTCAGGGTGAACGCGCCGCACACCACGAAGCATTATTGAGGGCAACCCTTTATAATAAATGAGGTTATAAACCGTTTGACGGCATACACCCAACCGCACAGCCACATCAGCGACACTTAGCAACAAGGGCTGAACTGTCGAAACACGCTTCTTTCTACTCATAGACACACCTCCTTTTCACTAATGGCTAGCCAACCATTCCAATATCAAAGCTAATAACCCCTCCTTTCTTCTTCTAAAGGTTTTACCCCTTACTCTGAACACCTTGTACGATACGTTTGCGCTGGACTTCTGCCCCAAAGCTCAAACCTCTCTCTGTGAGATACTCCTGCCCATGAATGGCAAGCCAGTGGAGAAACACC
>JBEVTI010000059.1:0-35364 GCA_041156125.1 Candidatus Paraktedonobacter carboxidivorans | reverse complement strand
TAGTGGCTATAAAAGGAGGCACTACTATGGCTATGGACCGCAAGGATGATCGTGAAATTCTGCGTAAAGGCGGCTTTGTAGACGGCGAGGTGCAACGCCTCAATAAACTCCGTCAGGATTATACCGAGCGCGAAAAACTCCAGGAACTGGCCGATCTGCGCCGTATGGAGTTTATCCGCTGGCTCGTCAATAATGGACGGATCTCGGATCAGATCGCTTCTTGATATACGCTAAGAGGGCCTGCGTCTCTCATTGCGCACGATCAGCGCGTCTATTCTCGCGTCTGTCGGTATTTCTTGCTTGTCCTGCCGCCACAGTGGACCTGGCAAATGTCGTACACTCGTGAGGATACGCGCGATGAGTTCTCCAGATGGTTCAATCTGGGAAAGCTGGCTAAAGACTAAATCAATATCGTCCTCTGTCTGGAAACCTGACAGATCGAGGTCTGATGACATGTACAACATAAGACTTCCCTCTTATTCTACTGGCATAACTTTCTTACTGAAAATACGCACAGGATAAGAGGGAAGTTTCAGCAAACACTCAAAGACCGCCCATTCGACAAGGCTTGTAGCCTACCTCTGTAAAGTTTTATGGCCTCAAAAAAAATCTGTTACTACTTTAAATCTCCTGGATTAATGCCCGGCAGCTGTTTGCATCTGATTCTGGAGAGCTGCTCGCAGAAGAGGCTTGGCACGCTGGAAGTATGTTTTGGCCGTGGCTTCTGGCATCGCCAGAGACTGACCTATCTCTGAAAAGCTTAACTGACCGGCATAACGCAGAAGGACGACCGCGCGAAATTTGGGCGGCAAACCATTGATTGCTTGCTGCAGTATATTCTGCAAATCATGGTGCTCTGCCACATCTTCCGGCAAAGGACTGGTGTCGGGAATAATCGCCAGCGGCGACAGATCCTCATCTTCGCTCGAAGCTTGTAATTCTGAAAAATGGACAACACGTTTGCGACGCAACTCGTCTAAACAACGGTTACGCGCTACGCGGAAGAGCCAGGCTTTTAGGGGTTCGCCAGTGCGCAGATTGGGCAAGGAAATGTAGAGCTGTGTAAAAACTTGCTGAAGAATATCTGAAGCAGAATCATAATCATTTAAAAAACGACAGATGAAGTTAAACAACGAGCCACTATAGCGTTGTACAAGTTTTTCAAAAGCTATCTGATCTCCCGCCAGAGTCTGTTGAGCCAGAACCCCATCTGTGACCTCTAGTTGCTGATTTTTTATACGTTCGCGTAGTTGCATTGATGTTCTCTCCTCTTTGTATTTCATATCACTAGGTTAACCTGCTCAGATATGAATTACAACCTTTATAAGCTCTGCTGTAGACCACTCTAAGCAGAAACTAAAGAAGAGTTGAGAAACCTTTGCTTTTTCTCAGCGGATTTTAAGCAAGAAGCTGATGGATTGGGCCAATGGAACCGAGCACGCTCGGAAAGCGCTCTTACTCAGAGGTCTCACGCTGCTTTTTCGCTAAGGATTGGTCCGGGTCCAGATGGGACAATTGGCCTGCCGTATCGCCTAAGGGTGGAAGCGGGTCAACCAGCGGCAACACACGCGCTTTTTGCTCCACAGGGACAACCGGGGTCACGGGCAGACGTTTGACACGAGCGAGGACCTGTTTGACAATATCACCCGGTGGCTCCAATTTACGCAGCTTCTCAAAGAGCTGGTCAATATCGTCCTCCGGTAAGAATTCCGTCCCCCACATGGACAGAATGACACGAGATGATAGAGCATGCATAAGCTATTCCCTTCATTTTTGTAGTTGTTCTCCCCTAAGCTAGGACGAACAGAACAAAATGGAAGTTTCAAATCAAGCTAAGAACGAGATAGCCCGATTTACAATCCAGTCAGATTCGGCGTGCTCATAACACGACTCAGGAAACGGCTGGCAGTGCGCGAGTCAACGCGCTTGCCGATACGAGCCATAAAGACGTTGGCTGCTTCCATACGCACGTTAGGCTCGTTAGTTGGATATTCGGCGAAACCCTGACTGGCGAAGAGGCGCGCGATGAGTTCGCGGTAGCGATACATATTCATGCTCAACCCTTCGGTGTCCCAATGCCAGGAGAGGCCCACAGCGAAGAGGATCATATCCTCCAGGGCGTCAAGTTGCAGCGCGAAGGCCAGTAATTGATTGGCCAGGCGCAGACCACGCCAGTTGGCACTGACTTCAATGGCGACCTCGTAGACGTTATCTAGACCCTCCCACCACTCATCGCCAGGCGCGATGGTGACCTGGCCGACAATCTCACCACCTGGCGTATGGGCAAGCGTGAGCGCGCAATCCGGGCTGCGGGCAATATTTAACAATAGTTGCCATTCGCGCTCCGGCAGACGAGCAAAAGCGTGTAATCCCTGGTCGGCACGCAGGTGTTCAACCATCGAGGGCGGACAAAAATCGCGCAGGAGCAGAGGGCCGCGCGCGGTCTCCAGCAATTTGCTGCGCGAGGGAGTCTCACTGCCGCGCAAGTGCAGCAGATCAACCAGCCCAGTCAGTGGTGAGACATGGCGCGGTGTGCGAAAAGCCTGGCGCAGCGAGGAAGAGAGCAAGAGATGACGCGCCAGCGCGGCTGTCTGGCGGTTGGTATGACTGATCTCCCAGCGCCTGGGCTGCTGGGGAAAATCCTCGCGCCGATCAGCGAAGGTCAGCGGAAAATGAGCGCTGCCTGCCTGTATGCCCATGGCCTGGCGCTCTTCTGCCTCTTCTTCTTCCACCTTGAGCCACGCCAAACGCCAGCGCTCGACCCACGATGCAGGTAGTTGCGCAGGCAACTCCTGCCCTGCCATTTCAGCCCAGACCATGCCCCAGGCACGAGGCACCACGCGATAGGCGTCATAGCCGCCGCTACCCAATGCCAGCCAGCGTCCCTGGCAATACGTGTGCGCGAGCTCGTGAGCCAGCTTTATCTGCGCCTGAATACCTCGCGTGGTCAGGCTGAGGTGTGTCAACTGGTCCCAGGCATGAGTATCGCAGCCATGGACTGTAACCAGCACGTCAGGCGCGAACGAGATCAGCAAAGGCGGAATAATTGACTGCATGACTTCGGTATAAGAATCATCTTCAGTAAAAGGCTGAAGCGGCAGATTAATCGAGTAACCACGACCCAGGCCCGCGCCCATCTCCAGCACATCACCAGTGCCAGGGAAAAGATAACGTCCGGTCTCATGCAGCGAAATCGTCATTACACGCGGATCATCGTAAAAGGCTTTCTGCACGCCATCGCCATGGTGAGCATCAAAATCGATGTATAAGACCCTGGCCTCAGTGGAGCGTAAAACATGGGCAATGGCAATGGCCGCGTCGTTATAGACACAAAAACCGGAGGCACGCGCGGGCCAGGCATGATGCAAACCACCGCTTGGATGAAAGATGTGCAGAGGCCGTTCCTGCGCGCTGGCGAAGCTACCACCCTCTAGCAGGCCCATGAGCGCGCTCAACCCCACCAGCGAGCCACCCACGATCAGGGAGGTTACTTCGTGCATCCCTACCAGCGGTGGCGTATCCCCTTCGGCGAAGCCATAGTCCAGTTCCAGTTGCTCACGCCGATCCGACTCGGCCAGACCAGGCTGGATCTCTTTACTTAATTCGCGCACCGCGTCAATATAGGCTGGCGTGTGAACCAGTTCCAGTTCGGCGCGCGTGGCATGGCGTATAGGTAAACTGGTCTGTAGATCAGCGCGGTCCCACAGGCCACTCTCCTCCAACAGATCAAGCAAAGCGACCACACGCTGAGGCTTAAGGGGATGATCGGCACCGAAATCATAGCTCAACTCTTTCGCGTCAAAGATCAGGCGCGCTCTGGCCGACGTTGCCGCTTCTCCTGCGTTTGCCATATGTTTCCTCTTCTTTTTTCCTGGAGCCATCACACATCCTGGTCCGCGAAAGCATATTCAATCTGCTCCTCCTGCAAACGCAAGAGAAAAGGCGCGGGATTGATCGTACCCAGGCGCAGAGTGGCTGAACGGGGGAAAGATCCCTGCAATGGCGCGGCTACCACGCTACTCACGCGAATATGTAATTCGCTCGCCAGCGCAAGCGCTCGTGCCAGCGGCTGCATATTACCGTGGCGCAAAGGAATGGTCAGTTGCATCCCTGGCTCAAATACCCCTAAAGAACGCGCCAGGGCGGTCAACAGATCGCTGCGCGTCAGTAATCCTACCAACATAGGGCGGCCCTTCTGCCAGTCCTCTACAGGGATACTGCGCTCAATCTGCTCTACTTGCTCACTCTGCTTATTCTGCTCATCTTGCTGAGCCTGCTTACCCTGTGGCGCGCGCGTTTGCGCATCCTGTTCAGGACCAGCCTGTTTCCTGGCCCCTTCGTACTGAACAACTGGCAAGCAGTTCAGGCCACGCTCCACCAGGAGCATGGCCGCGGCAGCCACGCTGGTCGCTGGTGTTACGCGAATCAGAGCACGGTGCATGACTTCAAAGACGCGTCTGCTCTGCCAGGGATCGCGCGTGCCGCCTCCAGCACCTTCACCCTCCAGCGCCACCGCCATATCAATGTCCTGCGCAGTCAACATACCCTCAAAGACAAGCGGCTCTCTCTGCGCTTCCAACAAGTGCCAGCTAGCCGCACCCGCTCCCCCACGCACCACAGGCAAATGATGAAACTGATGCTGGCGCAGCAAATTTGCCGCGTGACTCAACGTATCATCAGGTGCTACAGTGACCAGGTCTGGATATTCGACGTATAACCCTTTAATTGTTTGGAATGACATTCTTTCGCCCTTGTCCAGAAATAACTGGCAGAAGCCGCCTCATACAGAGTTGGCAATTGCTATTATCGCACATCTCAATGGCCATGCGTGCTGTGCTAGAGGATAGGACAAGAGTTGCTACAATTCAGCTTACAAACAGCAGTAGCGATCTTCTGCCAGAAAATCCTGGCCAGATGCTGTTCACTCTGCGGACCGCTCCTGGTCTGTCAGCAACGCAATGGCAAAGTGTCGCTGTGATGATCCCGGCGTAATTACAAAGGGAGCGACCCTCTCGCACATCGTATGATGCGCGAGAGAGTCGCTCCCTTTATATGCTTATTGTATTATTTTATACAACAGGGGCGCGATTCCTGGTGAAAGCATGTAGAATGGCAACCAGGATACAGGCACCGATAAGCGCCACGAGCAGGCTGCCCCAGAAACCGAAGTTCTCATTGGGAGTCAGGACATCCATTACGAGACCGCCGAGGAAAGCGCCGATAAGACCGATTACCAGGTCTCCAATCAGACCAAAACCACGGCCCGGCATGATGATGCCAGCCAGCCAGCCAGCCAGCAGGCCAATAGCAATCCAGGCAATAATGCCACCGGGGCTTAGAGTAGCCGCCAGAACGAGTGATGCAAATGACATAGGAGTATCCTTTCTTAGTGACGCATGCACAAAGAAACATCGCGAGAACACTTATGCTTCTCCGCAATACGATTACAGCTTGAAAATGATCGCTTGGTTAGCACAGGAACAAATGGTTCGTTATATCTGTACTGGTTCTTACACGTAAGAAAGAATATTCTGGATACAAAGCTCCCGGGGAAATTTCGCTCATGTAGTGTGCGCCTCGTAATGGTAAGCAAGCAACACTATGATGTGGCTGGCGAATTGTAAAAAGGTCTGTAAGCTGGACATAAAAAGGTATTATGAGTCGTCCCTGCTTTTGCAAAATCAGGCCAAAACAGCTTGTGCCTCCCCGCCCCCGGAGAAAAACAGAGGTTTGGCAGGCGCTGCGGCCCCCGCCAAACCTCTGCAAAACACAAGGGGTGGGGAGGACAACGCGCTCGTGCTGCTTCAGAAAAATTGGGGATGACTCATACAGAGCAAGCGTTGATCCTGATTTTGACAAGTACACCTTCCTGGTGCTTCAAGAACGTTTGGGCCGGGCTATTTCCTCGGATAGGAACTTTATGCTACACTTTGAAAGTGATAATAAGACTTGAAGCCCGCTAACGATATATATGTAAATAAAATTGGAGAAATGTGACGTATGAGTGACCACACAACGCAACCCGATCCTACTCCACAAATTCAAGCACAGTCTCCCCAGCCCGAGCCTGATAATTTCGTGACACTTGCGGACGATGTGACGCTGCACCAGTTTCCCGCCGACGAGGAGATTACTCTGGCTGATCCTCACGCCTTGCACGCCCAGAGCACCCATGCCCCTCAGAAGCCAGTTCAGGAACTGGGCGACCCTACTGCCCCGATGCCCATTCAGGCCGCGACAACTATCCAGGTGCCAGCGATGCCCACAGAGGCATCTTCTCATATACCCCCCTCCATTGAAAATGAAGATACCTTGCTCATCATTCCACCTTCACCAGCGCCGTCTGGCGTTGCCAGGCCCGCGCCAGACCCATTGGCCAGTAGCCCGGCACCCATTCAGCCTATGCCAGGGCAAATCCCGGACTCGACCCCGCCAGCAGCAATTTCCACGGCTCTCACCAGACCCTTTCTTTCAGCGGAGGACCTGGCAGAGCTTCAACTGGTCGGAGAGCCGCAGGTTTCGCCCGATGGCCTGCTCATCGCTTATACTATCCAGAAAAGCGACCTTGGCAGCAATACCACACGCTCCAACATCTGGCTGGTTCCGGTGATAGCTGGCACCAGTGGTAAACTCCAGCAACCACGCCAGTTGACCGCCAGCGAGTTCCACTCGTTTACGCCGCGCTGGTCGCCAGATGGCCGCTGGCTGGCCTTCCTGAGCGACCGTGCAGGCTCGACGCAGGTCTATCTTCTGCCCCTCAATGGCGGAGAGGCGCGCCAGATTAGTTTTCTCGCGCAAGCCGTGACCGATTTCTCCTGGCGCCCCGATGGCCGCGCGTTACTTTTGCAAAGTCCCTGGAAAATGGAGGATGACGAGCAAAATCATGCGGATGAGTCGATCGCGCAGGTCTGGACACGTCTCGATGAGACCTGGGACAGTATAGGCTATAAACATGGGCGCCAGGAACATCTCTGGCTGCTCAGTCTGGAGGACGAGCAAGCAGCCGCGCGCCTGACCTTTGAGGCTATCGATCATGTGCAGGCTTGCTGGTCGCCCGATGGCAAGGAGATCGCCCTCTGTAGCAATCGACGTAGCGCTCCCGATCTAAGCGTCAGCGCGAGCCTGTGGGTGCTCAACCTGGCCTCTGGCCGTATGCGCCGCTTGACGCCGATCGAAGGATTGGCCATGCAGCCCGCCTGGTCGTCCGATAGCCACTGGCTGGCCTTCTACTATGCAAGCGGCCAGGATGAGACGGTCAATGTTGTGCCCTGGATCGTCGAGGCCAGCGGGGAGAATTCGCCGCACCCGGCGACAACGATTTCCCAGACTCAGACCAGTAGCGAAGCCTTTGTAGATAATCTGCATCTGAACAGCATCAGCCGCCCCTGCTGGTACCCTGATAATACCTCGCTGATGGTGACCGTCCAGACGCGCGGCCAGGTTCACATCAATCGTCTGTACATCAACACGAACCACGAGGAGCCACTGACCACCGGCAATGGCTGCTATCTCAGCCCGCATCTGAGCACCAACGGACGCGCCATCGCCGCGTTGCGCACCGACTGGTTTACCCCTGGCGATATCTGGACCATGGCTGGCAATGGCGCGAACCGCCGCCGCCTGACTGGCGTGAATGATACCTTGCTGCGCGGACGCCAGGTGATTCGCCCCAAGAAAATCAACTGGCTCAGCTTCGATAATCTGGAGATCGAGGGCTGGCTCTACCTGCCCTCACTGCCAGCCGGCACAAAAGCGCCCCTGGTGCTCGATGTCCACGGTGGTCCCACTATGGCCTGGACCGAGAGCTACGTGCATGACTTTCAGGTGCTGGCCGGCATGGGCTACGCGGTGCTGGCTGTCAATCCACGCGGCAGCGCGGGCTATGGCGAGGAATTCTGCCGCAAGATTATCAATGACTGGGGCGGCGACGACTACCGCGATCTGATGCTCGGCCTCGATCACGTGATCGCCACAGAGCCAGTGGATGGCGCGCGCCTGGCGATCACAGGCGCGAGCTACGGCGGCTATATGACCTGCTGGGCCATCACACAGTCCAAACGCTTCAAAGCCGCCGTGGCACGCAATCCCATCACCTCCCTGCTAACCTGCGGCCCGCTCTCCGACCAGTGGCTCTGGTTTGAGCTGATCTTTGGTACACCAGAAGCGCAACAAGATCCCGAGACCCTGCGCCGTGCGCGCTCGCCCATGACTTTCGCTAATGCCATTACAACGCCACTACTGCTGATCCATTCTACGGACGATCTGCGTTGTCCAACGAGCGAATCACAACAACTCTTCAACCTGCTACGCCGCCGCCAGCACCAGGTCGAGATGGCCCTCTATCCCGCCGCCAACCACCTGCTCGATATACCCGGCTATGGCTCCCCCAAACAGCGCGTAGACCGCTTACAGCGCAGTTGCGCCTGGATCAGAAAGTACGTGTAGTTTACAAAACGCTCCTTAAGAAAGAAGCACCTGCAGCGCCTCGCAGAATTTTAGAGAGTGGGCAAGGGCGGGTTGCCTGGTCAAGACCAGGCAACCCGCCCTTGCCCACTCTCTGCATGGATTGCTGCGCGTCTCAAAAACACGTTCTGTAGGGGCTAGTCATCCAGGATCGTAAGATGTACAATTGCATTTGCAGGGCTAGAACAGCAAAAATCAGGCCACTAAAGAGGAAGCAAGATGAGACAGGTTGACGGCTCAGACCTACTGCGTTCAGGCGATCCGCGTAACATAGAGATTGGCATTATCTATGTTGAGGCTGAGGACCGCCGAGAGGAGATTCGGGCTGCGATAAACGCCCAGGAGCGACTGGGCAGGAAGCAGATAGCCATTGTTTTACCAGACCAGGGCAAGGCGTTTCGCCAGCCAGCCGAATTTGATAGTTTAGTAAACATGCGTCGGAGTTTGCAGGCGCAACTCATCATTATTGCTGCTCTCGGACATGGTCCAGCGGAATTTGCTCGCCGGCGGCGTTTGCGGGTATATCCCTCGGTGGAGGCCTTCAGAATTGCCTTGCTGAGAGAGCAAGCGCTTAATCCACCCGCACAAGCCCCCTCTGATGAGAGGAGACAGCGCTTTCTGAACAGAGCACAACGCAGCCAGGGACATGAGCAAAATCCCCCAGCCACGTCTCAAGTTTCGCCAGAGGTGGCAGGACCAGCTAACTCGTTGAAGCCGTCAATCCCACCAACTCAGGCTGTCCCTTATCTCGCGCCTCGCTCAGCCAGTTCTGATCCCACACAACTGCCGGGTGCGAGCACGCCGCCAGAGGTAATCAATACACAGCAGCAATTTGGCAATTACCGGCTGACTGACCAGATGCTGGGCAAAGGTGGCTTCGCGAAAGTCTACCTGGGCAAGCATATCTACCTGGACACCTATGCCGCGATCAAAGTACTTGCCAGCGAGCAAATAGACGCCAAAGCACGCGAGGACTTTATCCGCGAGGCGCGTACCCTGGCCAACCTTATTCATCCTAATATCGTGCGCCTGCTTGATTTTGGAATTCAGGAAAACACGCCCTTTCTGGTCATGGAATACGCACCCGGCAAGAGTTTGCGAGATATCCACCCGCGAGGCAGCAATTTACCGCTAGAAACGGTTATCCACTACGCCCACCAGGTAGCGGAAGCGCTGCAATTCGCCCATGGGCAGCGTTTTATCCATCGCGATATCAAGCCGCAAAATATGCTGATTGGCCAGAACGGCCTTGTGCAGGTAGCTGACTTTGGCATCGCGCTGTCCGTGCAGGGTTCGCGCGCGCTGAATACGCAGGAGACGATAGGCACTGTCCATTACATGGCCCCGGAACAGATCCTGGGCAAACCCCACCTGGCCAGCGATCAGTATGCCCTGGCCATTGTCATCTATGAATGGCTGAGCGGAGAGCCACCATTCCAGGGAAATGCCCTGGAGGTCTATGGCCAGCACCTGCATGCACCTGTACCCTCTTTGCGCATAGCGCGACCAGATTTACCCGCGACCATCGAAACCATCCTGCTCAAAGCACTCACAAAGACGCCCGAAGAGCGCTTCCCAACGATAAGCAAATTTATAGAAGTTCTGGAACACGCCAGCAAGACCTCTGCCAACCATGCACAAACACCAGGCAATGAAGGGATTGTTGTGCCTGCTTTTTTAGGCAGTAACTCCCCTGAGGGCCGCACAGCATCTCTGAACACGCAAGCTCTGGAGGATATGTACAATGCAGTACGTCAGGGCAAGATTACTGATCCAGAGACGATTTTAGCGCTTGCCAGAAACTTTGAAGCGCTCGAAAGCGATCCCGTAGCTAATAAACAGATTCCATTTAACGCCGCCCGCGCAGCCTCTACCTTGCGCCAACGGGTCCAACAGTTCCGGGATCGGGATGAAAAAAAATAGCTCACCCACTCTTGACAGACGCTAGCAAAAACCTCTATCATAACGCGGCGCATAGAGAGCACTAGAGAAGAGAGGTCGCAAACTGGCGATGGTTGAATTGCAGTGGCGCGGAAAGATGCTGGCTCAGGCGAGAGATGAGAGCCAGCAGGATGCACAGGCACGCCTGCTGACAGACACGAGCTATCCCGCGCGCGCCTCCACGCTGCCAGGAACTGAGATGGACTGGCACAATCGGCTGATCCAGGGTGAACGCCTGGACGTGCTGACCGCTCTGCTGCCTGAGTTCGCCGGCCAGGTCAGTCTGATCTATATCGATCCGCCGTTTATGACCGGGCGCGATTTCAAGCAGGGCGAACTCCTGGCCTATAGCGATAAATGGCACGGCGACCTGGATGCTTACCTGCAATGGCTGGCGAGCACTCTGGAGTTGCTCTATCAACTTCTGGCTGAGGATGGTAGCCTCTATGTTCACCTTGATTGGCGCGTCACTCACTATACGCGGGTAATCCTTGATGAGATTTTTGGCTCACTCACACGCGGACGAGTCGCGGCTAGTGGCTTCCAGAACGAGATTATCTGGCACTATCAATCGGGTGGACGCAGTTTCAGACGCTATGCCCGCAAGCATGATACCATTCTCTTCTACACCAAATCCGCGCGTTACTGCTTTCACGGCGAGCGCATCAGCGAGAAACGCGGCGATCACAAGCGCAACCATATGCGCAAACACCTGGATGAAGATGGCCAGGTCTCCTGGAGCATCAAGACTAACGGACGCATCTATACCTATGCTTCCGAAAGCCTGATGACTCCCTCCGATGTATGGAGTACTATCAGCCACCTGCACCAGCGCGATCCCGAACGCAATGGCTATGCAACGCAAAAGCCCGCCGCGCTGCTCGAACGCATCCTGCTTGCCTCCTCCGAGCCAGGTCAACTTGTGCTCGATTGCTTCTGCGGCAGCGGAGTTATGCCCGCCGTAGCTGAACAGCTTGGACGCCGCTGGCTCGCGGCAGATCAGGGCACACTGGCCATTACTTCCACCCGCGCGCGCCTGCTCGCCCTACCACAAAGCTCGCCCTTTGTCGTCCAAACCTGCCTGCCACTACACACGTCAGAATAATCTTCTATGTCTGAGGTTTGCCAGGTCAGGCTCGTGCGGTGCCTGACCTGGCAAACCTCAGACAAGTTATCCATGCCTGCCGCAGGCAAAACCCTTTGCCAGAGCTTTGTCGGAGCGGGGAGGTCAAGAGCGTTTTATGCTAATTTTGTCAAAGCAGCATAAAACGGTAAGACCCCATTAACTGGTGGATGACTTGAAAGGGTGACTGTTTTAACTGAAGTGCCAGAGAGGGCCGATGTATCGGGTCCTGTCCCGATACATCGGCCCTCTCTGGCATTTGCGTTATTTGCGGCAGCTATTTGGGATCTCGAATTCCTCCACCAGATAATGTGGCTCTACCCATAAAACGCTCTTGACAAGAAATCGTTTTCTCAGTAATCTTTTAATAAGTGGGTTTTTTGCCTAATTACCTGAAAGCATAGAGTGATCAGGCTTGGGCAAGAAAATCAATGGCTAGCAGTGTTGCTAGTTATAGAGGTAGGTTGCTTTTGTAGCAGCCATCTGCATTATGGCTTAGAAACCAACCCGCGCCAGGCGAATAAATTCTGGTCCCCCCATCTTGTTCGCGCAACGCACCCTCCTGACCTGCGTGTGTGTTCCTTACCAGGGAAAAGAAGCGCGGCCTGAGTGATCAGGCCGCGTTTCTTTGCTCATCCTGCTCTTTGCCAGAGCGCCAGGGTCTACGCCTTGCCTTTCCAGGCCAGGGCAGCCATAGGCAGCGCCGTAAACATCAAGAACAGGCCGACGAGTAACAGCCCGCCCGCGAGCGCAACCTCTAGAGAACTGGCCGGTTGAAGCAGCGGGGCTGACGGGAAAGATCCATAGTTTACAACATAGGTAATCTGATCAATGTGATGCCCGTGGTGAAACCATTCAACCGGGTTTCCATCGACGCTATAAATATAGCCATCGCCCCCAAAAGGAAAGTTCGGGGGTACTCCGCCTACCGGGGCTACTGGGGTTCCCGGATTGAACCAGGGGAGATGAGGCAGCACAAATCCAACAGGGATCAGCACGCTAGCATATTTGATGATCTTGAAGGCCGTGGCCTGCGCCTGAGAGCGCAGCGTCTGCTGGCGTTCATCCAATCTGTTCACAGGCCCCACCATGATCTCTCTGGTTAGCGAGCGCAGGGCAACATAACAGATCACCAGCAAAGCAAACGGCACACATAGAACCAGTACACGGTTGTCCGCTAGCATCTGCAGATAGCCCACAGGTACAACCTGATCGGGGGCACTGATCAATGTACCCGACAGCCAGAGCGCGCTCAGACAGGCCAGAAAACTCAGCACAAGCGCCAGCGCCAGCCCTCTTCCCAGGCGCACTGTCGCGCGCTGATCTCGTAGGTCCGCAAGCTCTTCAGCCAGCCTGGCCTGCTCGCTGCTGACCAGTTCCTGATCATGCAGCGCATCAGTCAACTCAGATCCTTGCTCTGCTTGATCCTCCAGCGCCTCAAACCCTTGCACGCCACTATACCCCCGGATCTCCGCAAGTCCATGCTCATAAATGTACTCATGCTCTTGCATCGCATTCCTCCTCTTTTGCAAGTTGCTCCCCGGTCGGTTGCTGCGTATCCGAGGAAAAGAAAATAGCCTCTATCGGCAATCCAAACAGCGTACTTATGCGCAAAGCCAGACGCAAACCAGGTAGATAGCTTCCCTTCTCAAGTGCAATCACCGTCGAGGGATGTATCTGGAGTTGCTCGGCCAGTTCTTCACGCGAAAGACCGAGCTCCTGGCGCAGAGCCGCTAACCGATTGCTAATCTGCTCAGATGCTTCGCGCTGTTCCTGCTTATTGTTTACCGAAAGGGTCAGTACAAATCTGCCTAAAGAGAGGCGACCGGCCCAGATTGAGGGCCGCACATGAGCGTGCGGCTGTGTTCTGGCAGATTGCATGCTCTTTTGCCTTTCTATTGAGCGCCGTTGAACTGGCTTATTAACGATGTCTACAGAAAGTAACTTTACTCAACAGAACGTGAGAGAACCTCTATACATCGCACCCGATTTTGCGATCAGGATGAAAGTCCTGGTTAGATCACTTTTCCATTGCCCTGGTACAGGGCAATGGAAAAGTCTTTCTGTCCCGCCACCCCCTCTGCAAAGCGCAAACACTACTTTGTGCCATTGCCCTGAACCAGAGCTTGCTTATATTGACAGAGAAGAATAGAGGAGTATACGATGCAAGAGCGTTTTTCTGAGATACCCTGGTAAAGCAGAGTCATATCTACGAGCAAAGAGAGGACTGGTTGACGTATGGACCCCGAAGAATTTCGCCAGTTTGGCCATCAACTTATCGATTGGATCGCCGATTATCATCTGAAAATCGCGGATTTTCCTGTGATGGCTCGCGTGGAGCCGGGCGCGATACGCGCGCAGTTGCCGGATGCGCCACCTGAGTCCTCTGCATCATTCGAGGCTATTTTCCAGGATCTGGAGCAAATTATTGTACCTGGCCTCTCGCACTGGCAACATCCACATTTTTACGGATATTTTCCTGCCAACGCCACGCTCTCTTCGATCCTGGGTGATTATCTTAGCACAGGCTTAGGGGTGATTGGCCTTTCCTGGCAAGCTAGCCCGGCGCTGAGTGAATTGGAAGAGGTAGTGCTCGCTTGGATGCGTCAAATGGTCGGCCTTACGGAAAATTGGAGCGGGGTTATTCAGGATACCGCCTCGACAAGCACGCTAATCGCGCTCTTATGTGCGCGGGAACGGACCTCCAACTACTCGCTGATGCGCGGCGGTCTCCAGGGCGAGGAAAAGCCGCTGGTAGTCTACGCCTCCACGCAGAGCCATAGCTCGGTCGAAAAAGCCGCTCTTCTCGCTGGCTTTGGCCGCGCCAACGTGCGTATGATTGACACTGATGAGAGCTACGCGATGCGGCCTGGCGCGCTCGCTGCCGCTATCGAGACCGATCTGAACAATGGACTGGTCCCCTGCGCGGTCGTAGCCACAATCGGCACGACCACAACTACCGCGCTCGATCCGCTGGCAGAAATCGCGCAACTCGCGCAGCACTATCAGCTCTGGCTCCACGTGGATGCAGCTCTGGCGGGTTCGGCTATGATCCTGCCTGAATGCCGCTGGATGTGGCAAGGCATTGAGCAGGCCGATTCGCTGGTATTTAATGCCCACAAATGGCTTGGCGTGGTCTTTGACTGCTCGCTCTACTATGTACGCGAGCCAGAACATCTGGTACGCGTCATGAGCACCAATCCCAGCTATTTACAAAGCGCAGTTGATGACAGGGTCAAGAATCTGCGCGATTGGGGCATCCCTCTGGGACGCCGCTTCCGCGCTCTCAAGCTCTGGTGCCTGATTCGCGAACAGGGGGTAGCAGGACTCCAGGTCCGCCTGCGCCGCGATATCGCCAACGCGCAGTGGCTTGCCGCGCAAATCCAGGCAACCCCAGACTGGCGCGTGCTTGCTCCCGTGGTCCTGCAAACTCTTTGCGTGCGCTATGAACCGCCTGAACTCTCAGCCACGGAACTTGATCAGCATACGCAGGACTGGGTTAGCCGTGTCAACGCCTCCGGGCAGGCCTACCTTACCCCGGCTCTTCTCGATCAACACTGGATGGTCCGCGTTTCTATCGGCTCACTGTCCACGGAGCGCGAGCACGTGGCCCTGCTATGGGAATTGCTACAACGTGAAGCAGCACAATTATAGTAGCTACTTTAAGCCCTCCACGTACGCAACAAACTTATCCCCTCGATCAAATTCATTTAAAAACATGCCAAAGCTGGTAAAACCTGGCGAGAAGAGCAGGATATCGCCAGGTTGGGCGAGGGCCACGGCGGCGTCCAGGGCGGTTGGGAGGGTTGTAAAGCTGCCGCGCAAGGGATTAGGAAGATGTTGAGCGGTTGCTTCGGCCTCCAGTGCGAGAAGAAGTTCATCAGTGCCGCTACCAGAGAGCAGGATAAGGTCGCGGCAGCGCCGCAGGATAGCAGTTGGCCAGCCAGCCAGCGGCAAATGCTTGGTGTTGCCTCCGGCGACGAGAACAATGGGAGCAGCAAAGGCGCGCAACGCGACCTCGCTGGCGACGGGCGTGGTGCTGGTGGTGTCGTTGATATAACTCACACCGTTGATGCGCGCTATCTCTTGCAGACGATGGGGCACACCATGAAACTCACGCACTACGCGAGCAATGGTTTCGTCGGGCATGCCCAGCAGACGCGCGGTAGTGGTGGCTAGCAGGATATTTTCCAGATTGTGGCTACCAGGCAGCGCGGTTTCACGAAAGATAAAAGGTACAAGCTCAGCGCTGCCCCGCTGGAAGCTGCCGCCGCGCTCCAGGCTAGTAAACCAGACATGCCTGGCTGGAGCTGACTCGCCCATACGGCGCGTCCACGCGTTATCATAGTTAAAGACAGCCAGATCGTCAGGCTGCTGGTGACGGAAAATGTTAGCCTTGGCTGCCGCGTAGTCCTCCATGCCATCGTAGGTGTCCAGGTGGTCAGGATAAATATTGGTCATCACAGCTACGGCGGGACTCAATTTGTGCGGCTCCAGGGCCTCAAGCTGCCAGCTTGACAATTCCAGCACAACCTGTGTCTGCGACGTGATAGTCGGAAGGAGCGAGAGGGTTTCGACGCCAGAGACGTTGCCACCCAGAACCGTAGGCTGGCCGCTGGCTTTGACGATCTCGTAGAGTAGCGTCGCGGTGGTAGTTTTGCCGCGTGTACCAGTGACACCAAGAATACGACCAGGGCAGGCAGCGAAGAAGAGGGCTATTTCCTGCTCGATGCGCGCCCCGTGTTCGCGGGCGATGCGCAGATAGGGCGAGGTGCGCTTGACGCCCGGCACGCGCAGCACAATCTCAGCCCAGATAAAATCCTCGTCGCGATGCTGACCCAGAATATACTCGATTGGCAAACCCGCCAGAGACGCGATACTGGGTGCCAATACCTCCGCCGGACGCAGATCGGTCACGCGCACTTGCGCACCCCGCTGAGCTGCGTAGCGCGCGGAGGCAATACCCGAACCATGCAGGCCAAGGCCCATAATTAAGACTCGTTTGCCACGTAATTCCATCTTACATCACTTTCATTTCCATCTGCTCAAAACTATTTGCCGGCTACTGCCGCCTATCATAGCAGAATCTCGGCCCGCATGTCGAGTATGTTTCTCGCGCGCCCTGCTCCACGACGGTGCCGCGCTTCCAACAGGTCTCCTCGTCTTGACAACCAGGAGGTTTGGATTTATCATTTAAATGCAATCGACGAGCTATCGCTATCATTATGCACATAGAGATTTTGCTGTTATTTGTCGCTTTTTTTATGCAAAATCGTCAGAAAAGAGAGAGTATTCTATGCCTGAGGACCCAAATCTGAAGCACCTACCCACGGATCAGCCTCTACCCTCCCCAGGAGTTAACTGGCATGATCCCCTTGCTTATACGCAGGGTTCAACGCCTGCTGAGCAGTCCTCGCGACCACAGGCAAGCAGTTCACCTCAGCAAATCTATGAATCATTTGGACCCTCATTCCCTGAACGCGCCAATGATGAGATCACTTCTCCGCCATCAAGGTCTGCTTCCGAGGCACAATTTGCCTATACTTCTCCTCATTTCTACAACATGCCTCCCACTAATTATAGCTCACCTTCAGACTACATGCCTCCTGGCTACTATGCGCCTTACTCCTATGCTCCGCCTGGCTACAACACACCAGCCCCCTATATTCTTATTCCGCAGACCGGCCCACTGCCTCTGGGAGCCGCTATTCGGCAGTTGCCCGCACAATACTGGCGCGTCTTTAGCCGCCCTAAAGCACTGACGTTTATGCAAGAACAGGGGAAAGCAGCCTGGAATATCATCTGGGTACAATTACTGTTTCTCGGCCTGGTAGAAACACTCTCCATTCTGGGGATTCTTTTTCTAGAATTCTATCTTATCCAGAACATTATGCCAGCCAGCAGCAACTTTACCGCGATCCCTCAGTACTTTCCGCTGGTGGGCCTGGTAGCCGCGATCTTCTGCATAGCGTGTGTCCCTATCCCGTTTTTCATCGGCGCGAGCATTTATCATTTAGTCGCCAAAGCTTTTGGAGGCAAGGGAAGCTTTCTCCCCTTCTGCTACAATTACGCTCTGATCGTTATACCTATTGCCATGATCAGCACTGTAGCCTCTCTCATCCCTTGCCTTGGTTCGCTCGTTGCCCTGGCAGGGAGTGTCTATCAGGTAATCTTGCTCATCTATATGACCATGGGCACCCATCGCCTGAGCGGAGGCAAAGCTTCCGCAGCCGTACTTATTCCGATAGGTGTAGCTATTCTAGGCGCAGTAGCCCTGTATGGCGTCTACCTTTTCTGGATTCTCTCCATGGTGTCTAACCTCCCGGCACCCCATTAAGTAGCTCTATCTGCCCTCACGAGAGAGAACATACATCAACAGCACAATTGTCACACAGAAGAAGCTGACCCGCTGAAAAGTGGACCAGCTTCTTCTGTGTGACAATTGTGCCAGGCACTTGTCTATTTTAACAGGTGGTGATGGTAAATTTGGCTTCGTTTGAAGTCAGACCATTGGGAGAGCTAACCACGACCTCTTCCCAGTGTGTACCAGTAGCCAGGGGAGTCGCCGTAGTGCCAGTGAGCGTCCAGGAATCTGGAACAGTAACCGTGAGCGTATCTTGAGGGACGGGAACCGTCAGGGTTGATCCACTAGAAGCGCCATCAGAGCGTTTCCAGATATAGCTGATTGTGACGCTGCCAGGACCAGGCGAGACAGTGATGGTCGCGCTAAAAGAGAAAACCCCGCCGACAGTAGTACAGCCAGTAGTCGGCAGTGCAGTGGCATGGAGAGCCGTAACCTGGCGTTTGCATTTAAATGTAAAGCTAGCATGCGAGGAACTGATCAGTTGCGGGGTAAGGGTCTTCAAGGCCACCCAGTAGTGCGTGGTGCCATTACCCAGATCCGCGCCAAGCGCCCAGGTATAGGTCACCGTCAGCGCGGTTGCGTCAGTGGCAAAAGTAATAGTGTGGTGCGCGCCAGTGCTGTTGTCGCTACGCGTCCATTCATAGGTCACCATGCCACCAGTATTGTGTGCTGGCGCGTAGATGATGCCAGTAATCGTTATAGTCTTAGAAGTTCCGCAAGTTCCGCTAAAATTGCTGTTATTCGCGGCTGCTGTAATACTGAGCACTCTAAATGGGACCGGGCTCGCGCTCGCCTGGAGAGTCGGGGTTGCGGTCGTTCCACCGTGCGTAGCTGTAGCTGTGGTAGCATCTGTACTGGTCGCTGTGGCACCTGTGGTAGGGGTAGTCGAGTTATTGGCGCTAATAGTAGGGGTGCTGGAGTAGGTAGCAGGAGAATCAAGAGAGCTACAACCCGCTAGCACTAGAATGAGCAGAATACCTGTCACTGACAAAAGTATGCCTGAGTATGATCCCAAGGACCGGGTTCGTTGAGGATGCATGACGATTCCTTTCTACCATAAACAATATACAGTCATCTTTCGCTTCCTACGTCTGTTTACTGAGGCCCAGAACGCGCCTGCTGCGCGATTATAACTTTTTGTCCCGATGATTTTCCCTCTCCCCACAATTGCGGAAGCTGAATAAATATACTTATCGATATAAACGTTTGAGGGACGATCTGAGCTTTTTTCCCCAAAATTACAGGAGAAAGTCATGGAAAGGAAGAATGGCAGAGAAAATAGGTCGCCTGAAACTTTTCCTCTTGCCAGCAAAAATGCAGGCAAACGGGAGGCCGCTTGCCCTGACCGACTCTTTTAAGAGCATATGAAGCCTCAGCAAATTATAAACTGTTACTTCTGTATGCTCTACTCTTTTTACCGCCAGGAACTATCCCATCTTTACCCAGGAAGAGGTCCTGGGTAAAGATGGGATAGGCTGGTCGCATTTATTTTTATCAATTCTCCCGCGAACGGGAAAGCGCATTAACGAGGAACGTGAAGCAAAGAGTGTAGCACTTCGTCAAGGTCGTCGATAAAGAAATCTGACTCCTCGTGTTCTGCCGCCTCGTGTTTACGTTGGCGCTGCAGTTCCAGTTCGCGATAACTGGCAGAGAGGTTGCTAGCACTAGCCAGAATACGTACGGTGCCGCCACTCTCCAGTAAGCTATAGATGCGTTCATAGTAATCGCGGTCACCGCTGACCACCAGGTAGACATCGAGATGATCATTGAGGCTGGCAGTACTGATGCACTCCAGGAGCGCGTAGTCAGCAAGGTCCTTTTGCGAGGCACTGAACTGCAATTCCCGTCGCGGGTAGCGCACTTTGAACTGAGTTGCCTCCAGACCTGTACGCACCGCGGTCAGGTTGGAGAGATTGCGCGGACTCGCCGAGGCCCAACGGCAGACCACTTCGCCAAATTGCGCGGCATAGCTGACCAGCATCTGGCCTATATGCTCCATCTCTTCCTCGCGTGGAATGAAACGCGCGATATTCTCATAATCCACAAAAATGCCGACACGCCTGCCGGATTTGAAATGCTCCAGGGGGCGCGTGGGATTATTGCTTAGCTCGCTGCGCCTGAGCTCCGAACGCGACTTCGCGTCCTGTAGATCGGCAACACGCTGAGCTTCCTGGCGCTGGGCTTCCCGACGCTGGAACTCTACTAAAAAGGGCCTGACCAGCGTAAGCAGCTTGCGGTTAGCCGCTTTCTGCTCATCCCAGAAGCCAAGATGCTTCAAAGTGGCATAGCAGGACTCAAAGGAATCCCAGGCCTGGCGCTGCATCTCGTGGCGGCGATAGAAATCAAACAGCTTCTCGACATGCTGGCGCAGTGCCGCGGCAGCCTGCACTTCCTCCTCGCCTTCCTGAGCGTAGATGTAATCGAGATCATAATAAATGCCCGCGATGTGTTGCAAAGCCAGTTCCGCCCGCGCCCAACGCCCCATGCGCTCGCTGGTCTCGGCGAGACACTGCCAGGCCGGAAAGTTATGCGGACGGCGGGCCGCGTAATCATTGAGCCAGAGGAACCACGCCTCTTCACAATGGGTTTTGTACATCAGCCCATCCGCCAGCGCCTTCAACTGCTGCTCTGTCAGATCGGTGCGCGGCTCTGGCCAATCCACCGGGCATTCGAGCAGTTCCTGAAAGGCACTCAGCCGCCTGGATTGAGCAAACGGCGGCAAAGTCCCAGGCACCTCGTAACTCAGCACCAGCCAGGCCAGACAACTCAGCGGATGCGGCCAGCGCTCAAGGTGATAAATGAGCAGATCGCGCGCGTTTTGCAGGGCAGATGCCTCCGCCTGACCCGGTTCCAATAAAAGCGTCAGCGCGCAGAGCATGGCCAGGCGCAGGTGTGAAACCGGCGCGTCCAGTTCGTTCAGCCCGGGCGCGAGTACACGCATTGCTTCAGACAGGTCGCCCGTCGTGCGATGATAGCAGGCCAGATTCCAGCACTCTTCCCATGAGGCTTCGTCATTTTTGCAAGCGCGTTCCCAGTCAGGAGCCACGCGAGTGCCTCCCTGAATACGCGCTCGCGCGTAAAGCACCCATTCACGCGCTCCCTGCTCGTATTCTTGCTTGATGTTCTCGCGCATATTCTGTTCAAAAAGACGTAGCGCTGTCTGCTGCTCTTTCAACCTGGGACTGCATAAAAGCCGAAAGGCGTCGGCGAAACGATCGTGATCGGGACCGTTACGGCTCGCCAGACGCATCTGAACCGATTTACGGGGCCGTTGATACTCCAGATTAGCTCCCGCGAGCAATTCCACGTGCAGGGCTGATAAAATCGGCTGGCGCGTCTGGAGCAGGAGCTGGTTGATGGGTTCCAGACGATCAGCACGCAGGTCGGCAAAAAACTGCTGGCGCTGCTCTTCGCTCCAGAAACCCAGCCACTTGCGAGCTTCCGGCTCAAGCGTGAGGGCCACTTCCTCCCATGCACTCGCTAAAGCTGGCTGAGGCTGCGGTTTGCGCCCGGCAGCCTGTGCCGGTTTTACCGCTGGTCTGTGGCTGGCTAGAGGCGCGACCCTGTTTGTATCCGCCGCATCTGGCTTGCCCATATTCGCGGATTGGCTCACGCCAGACCGTCTGGCAGGCTGGCCTACGTCCACCGGCGTTGTAGTAACACTCCCAGACTGAGCCAGAAGTGGCTGTTTAGCCATACGCTCGACCTTCTCCTGCTCCGCCACTACCATCTGTTCTTCGACCCGCTGAAGCAATTCTACTGGCGGGACCTGCAAAGCTTGCAGTAGCGCCTGCAATTTGCGCAAACTCCCCGGCTCCAGATAGAGATAGAGCGTCTCCAGATCACGCAGGGCTATCGTTAGGAAAACAGCAATCTCCGTGCAGCCCTGGAAGTAGTGTATCAATTGCTGGCAGCGCTGAGCCAGGTATTTACGACGATAGCTGCGCTCATAATAGACTGCCCAGAGTTGGGCCCGCCAGATCTCTAGCTTCTTGGTTAAGCTCAACGGGTGGCGATACATATAGTTGCCATAAGCTCCCAGCACAAAAGCCATGTGCCCCCAGGCTTCGTCATCCAATGGCGGACGATGGGCGAGAATACTCGCGAATAACATTTGATTCTCTTCGCGATGATTATCGTATACCAATGGCAGAAGCTCATCCATCGCGGCAGTAATCTCCATACGCTGCGCGGCCAGATCTTGCTTTAAATGCAAATAGGGTTCCGCGGGCTGGAGCAGGTGCGCAGCCGCGTCCCCGGGCTTGCGAAAGGGCGCAAAGAATTTCTCTGACTCAATCTCAACCTCCTCAGTTAACTCCGCCAGTTCAAGCACGATCAGCGCTGGCTCCTGCTCTGATACCGGATAAACTGCCGCTTCCATCTCTGAGGCAAGCGCGCCCCCATTAGAGGCAAGCGGTGTAGCAGAAGTAAGGGCCTCGATCTCCGCCATCAAATCGGCAGAGATAAATGTTTCGCCCAGTGGCCCATCCAGCGTCACCTGCGGCAGGCCAGGAGTCGCGGGAACGAACGCAGAGCGCGGATCAAGCGCGGTCTCGGTCATAGTGAGAGTAAACGCGCTATAGTCGATAAGCGCTCCGTCTGGATCATCGAGTAAGCCGGGCAAGATCCGAGTACCAGGCGTTTCCAGGGTCTGTGTCCGAGCAAGGTCAGTCTGGGTCGCCACCTCGTCAGAGTCCCCAGATAGTTGATCAGAAATCGTGGGACTAGCGGACAGACGCCCTGGTCTGGCAGGAATAGCGAACGGGGCGTGATCACCTGATTTTTTCGCGTGCCAGGACGTAATAGCTGCATCAGTCACTGCATCTGGCGGGTCCGAGATTACGGTGAGACCAGCATGAATGGAAGATCCTGGCACGCCGAGAGCAGCAGCAGGCTCGCCAGGTGGAGTATGGGCTATATAATGAGACGTGTCTAAAGAAAGCGGTGCGACAGAGACTACCGGAGTGGGAGAAGTATCAGGCCATAGCGCGGGTTTTGTTATGATCACCGTGGCCTCATCCACTTCGGAAGAAAGATAGCCTCTTGCTTGTGGTTGCTCCGTATGCGTAAAAACGAATTGTTGAGATTGCCAGGAAAAACCTGCGGGCTTTTTAAGCACAACGGTCTCCTCCGGGCTATCCATAGTCTGGAAATCTAGCGTGCGCTGACCACTAGCCAGCGACTCCACCTCGCCGTTATTGGTACCAACAACGGCAGATATCGTGTCAGCCAGAGGTGTTCCGCAAGACCCGCAAAAACGCGTGCCTGCGCGGAATTTCTCCCGACAATTTGGACATTCTAACATGCAGTGTACTCCTGAACCAATTTTACTGTAAATCGAATCACCCTACAAATGGGCATGAGACGACATACGTAGCTACGCTACAAGTTGATCTATGAGCCTCTTCTAGTATAGCCTATTTTTCCTGGTTTTTCAGCTTCTTCTGCACGATTGAAAGATTGGGTAGGAAAAACAGGTTTCAGAATAGATGTACCTGTCAATCCTTTTGGACTCTAATCCAATACAACGCTGCATGTGTTTCTGGCTCTTTTTGCGCAATGATGGCCTTACCCTGATTGCTTAAACGAGATTTTGTAGCCTGAATAGAGCGCTGTAAAAGTCACCTGCCAAAGTCGCAAAGTCCTTACTCTCAGGTAAGAAAATGAGGCAAGAGCGGCACCGCGACTCGTCTCTCGCCTCACTCCCTGTTATCCCACGGATAGAACAGACGGGGTAAAAGCACGTTTATATAGCTCTGTTCCAGGGCTATATGGCTTGACACTCGCTCATATCCATTGATATACTCGACTCTATGATCGCATACTAACAGACTGGAGAAGCAGAAACCGTATGCAAAACGAACCTCCATTCAATGACGAATCCGCTAATGCCCAGCCTCTAGAGGAGCATGGGTTAGATGATCTTACGTTAAAACAGCGTGATCAAACGCTTTCAACATCTTCTGATGCACCCTTTTCACCTGAGACTATAGAATCAGCGCCGCCTGCCGAGATCCCACCAGATCTCCCCGGGGCTCCCGCGCCGGTTCCGTCTCAGCCCGCCATGCAGCAGGCTCCCGCGCCGGTTCCGTCTCGGCCTGCCATGCAAATCTCTCAAGGAGGACAGGCTGGCACAGTGCCAGTCACACCTCAGCCAGGAGTGCCGCAGGGTTATGTTGTACCGCCGGGTTACGTTGTTTCTCAGGGCTATCTTGTGCCCCAGGGTTATGTCGTCTATCAGGGCTATATCGTGCCTCAGAGTTACGTCCAACAAATGGAGAGGGCAGCTTCTTCAGTACCAGTTACGCCCCAACCCGGGGTGCCGGCCAGCCTTTCACAGCCTGGTTACGCCTCACAGCCTGGCTATGTTCCACAACCAGGCTATGCCTCGCAGCCCGGTTACGTCCCGCAGCCTGGTTATGTTCCACAGCCCGGCTACGTCCCGCAGCCTGGTTATGTTCCACAACCCGGTTACGTCCCGCAGCCTGGCTATGTAGCTCCTCAGCAGGCACCTGCGCCGAGTCCTGGGGTCCAGCTACAGCCGACTCCGATGCCACCGCGAGAGCCGCGCCCGCGTTTGCCGCGCGACAGATTTAGCCTGATAGCCCTTGGCAGCGTGATTCTGCTGGTGATAATTATTCTAGGCATTGTCATAGGTGCGCTCGCGCGTCAGGGAGGTAATGCAACGCCACTCGCCACGGTCCCAACCATTACTTCCGCGCCAACCACTTCTGTAGGCAAACCTACCTTGGCCTTTCAGGAAGCAACTTGCCCCTTTGAAGCAAATCCAAATCTGCTACAGAATAAGCAATTAAGCTGTGGCTATGTGACCGTTCCAGAAAACCGCAGCGTGAAAAACAGTCAGCAGGTCAAACTGGCTATAGCGATCTTTAAAGCTCAAAAGTATATCAACGCCGTCGATCCCAACCCGGTGCTTCGCCTGGATGGTGGTCCTGGCGGTCCCTCCCTGCCTGGCTGGGCCTCGGTGATTACCAGCAGCAATATTCAATCGTTCATCTTTGACCACAATGTTGTCATGTTTGACCAGCGCGGCACTGGTTTTTCTACACCTTCACTCAATTGCAAAGAGTTGATCAGCTACCAGGACGCCTCGCGCGGCGGTGGCACTTCGTACGAGCAGGCCGCGCAAGCATGCTATAATCGCCTGGTCGGGCAAGGCATCGATCTCAACGGTTTTAACACCCTGCAAAATGCCGCTGACGTTGCCGACATCATTCACGCGCTAGGCTATCAACAGATGACCCTGTACGGCGTCTCCTACGGTACGCGCCTGGCCCTGACGACCATGCACCTCTATCCTGCCGTGGTTCACGCCACAGTGCTGGATTCGGTCTACCCAACCAATCACAATCGCTCTGATCTGACTTCAGATGCCCAGCGCGTCTTTGGTGTCCTTTTCCAGGGCTGCCTGAAAGATCCTAACTGTAACGTGAAATATCCCAACTTGCAAACCACCTTCTATACACTGGTTGATCAGCTTAATGCTAAGCCGATCACATTCGACACCGTGGATTCCGGTAGCAATCAGCAATATCACGTCACTTTCGCGGGTGACGATATGATCGGTTTTATGTTCACCATGTTCTATGTAACCTCGCTGATCCCGGCAATTCCCCTGATCATCTCCCAGATCAAAGCCCATAACTATACAGAGTTGGCTACGCTCTATGGTGAACTCGTCTTCGACGACTCCTTTAGCCAGGGCCTGTTCTATTCCGCCGAATGCAGCGAGGACTGGCCTTTCCTGACCGCGCAGGATATTCCCAAATCCGAGCAGGGCATAGAGCCACATCTCGCTAAAGTCTTTGGCCAGGAAGACGAACAGCAGGAGTACGACATCTGCCAGTTCTGGAAGGTCAATAAGGTGCCGGATACACAAAAACAGCCGGTAACGAGTAATATTCCTACCCTGATCACAACTGGCGAATATGATCCTATCACGCCACCAGCCAACGGACAGGAAGCAGGCAAAACCCTGAGCCATAGCTACTTTGTCCAATTCCCAGGTCAGGGTCATGGCCAGCTCTACAGTTCGGCCTGCTCAGACCAGATCATCTCGGCCTTTGAGAACAATCCGACTTTCCAGCCCAATACCTCGTGCATCAGCCAGATGCCCGAACCACAGTTCATCTAATTCAAGTTGTTGAGTCTATGAAGAAGAACCGCTCTGAACCAGCACGCTGGTTCAGAGCGGTTCTTCTTCATAGACTCAACAGTATGGAGAGAGCGGAAGGGCACGTTTGCTACGCGCGAAGGCCCTGCACCTCGTTGACATTGATCGTGATGCGTTTCTGATCAGTGGGTACACTGGTCACTCCAACGCCGGTCAGCGTAATCGTCGCATCCTGAACGCCTGTCTGACCTAACAGAATTGAACGCGCCTCCTGCGCGCTCTTGCCGGCAATCAAGCTGGCCAGGTGCGCGCGCTGAGCAGGCGTGAATTGATAGGCCCAGATACCCGCCGCGTTAGTCGTCAGTTGCACATTACCGTGTGCGTCAGGAACAGAGCGCACAACCTGGACGACAGTATTGCCCACCGGAGCGTAAGACTGGCCGAGGCTGCTCGCAATATCCTGATTGAGATTACGTGTCGCCAGTACCTGTACCGCTTGCAGATCATATACTTCGCTTACACAACTGGTTGTCACGCTAACTGCTACCGTGCTAGCATGATCACCGGCCTGATGGTCACTAGTGAATTGGGGAGTACAACTGGGCGCGCCCGCTGGCCTTTCGTTCTGGTGAAGCTGACCCTGCAAAGCCATGGTGGCCTGGCGAGCCAAAGTAGCATTCAGACTCTGCACAACCCCGCTAATATCGCTCTGCAGCACATAGGTAAAATTCTGTGCGTCCTGACCGCCAGTAAACGGCTGCTTATTTGTGGCAAGCACGGTACCGCCACAGCAGAGCTGGCTATTGAAATCATAGGCCGGAATGTTCTGTGCGGTACCCTCGTTAACTGTATGCGCGTCTACCAATATACCGCTCAGGCCCGTGGCGGTATCAAGCGCGGGCAGCATGACTGTCTGATCGCTAACTACGGCAAGCCCATTAACATCAAGAACTACCGTGCCTGCTGTGATAGTTTGCTGATTAGATGACGTATTGTAGAAGGTCAAACCACCACGTGCCGGCTGGCCATCAGTATGGCCCTGCCCTGTCGCTTTGACTGTCTGCGACTGCGTCTGCGATGTGGCATAGAGCTCGCGTCCGTCCACCTGATTCTTCGTGGGATCTGGCAAGCCCAGGACAGCGGTAAGCTGATAGGTGCGCTGGACCCGCTGGCTACCGGGCACAATCGTGACTATCGCGGTTGGTGGGAAGAACAGGTCCAGCACAGGGCGGTAGAAAAGCACGGCAAGGCCAAGCAAAATGAGAATGGTTACGACCGTAATAATCAGGCCACGCCACGAGCGCCGGTGCCCTGGCGGCTCAATTGGATCGTAGTAGACTGGCAATTGCTGATTTACAGGCACCAGGGCGCCTGTGTTTGGCGGCACGACTGCCGGCAAATTACTGCGCGGCACTGGCGAGAAAATCGGGCCAGGGCTTCCTGGCGGGTTAGGCAACACTGGCACAGCCAGCGAGGGATTGGTCTGCTCCTCGTCTTCTACCTCATCCTCCTGGAGCGGCACAGGCGGGGTCGCCACAGGCGGGGTCGCTATAGGCGGCGTGGGCAGCACAGGTACAGCCAGCGCGGGATGCGTGGGTTCTTCGTCCTCTACCAGATCGCTACCCGGCGAGTCTGGCTCTGGAACAGGCACCTGCGGCGCAGCAACTGGCGGAGTTTGAGATGCAGCCTGCGCTGGTGCCGGCGGACTGGGAATCTCCAGCGGGAACATCATCGTATGGTCCATTTCCTCATCTGGGGATGGCTCTACAGTGGCTGCAGCCGGACTCTCGGGCTCCAGTGGCGGGAACTCCTCCTGGACCAACTCCTCCAGGGTAGGGTAAACGGTAAAACTCTCGCGGCGCGCAAAATTCTCTATCTTCGATTTTTCTGGCGCCACCAGCACAATTGTTGCCTCAAGCTCACTGCTTAACTGGTGCAAACCAGCGAAATCCACCGCGCTTTTAAACGATTTATTCTGGGCTGGCAAGACCAGCACAATCTGATCACGCCCCTGTTTGTCCTGAGATGCAAGCGCATTAATCACGCTCTGGCGGTCATCATTCGGGGAAACAGTGATGATGCCGATCACAAGATTACGCGGATCGTTTGGGCCAAGGATTTCACTACCGTCGCTTTGCCTCATAATAAATACCTCAATCACGCTCTTAGGCGCTGGTTAAATATACATTTAAATAGATAAACGATCACGCGAAATTATCTCACAGGCCCGCCAGTTTCACAAGCAGAAGACAAAAGAGCAACAGGGTTGCTCAAAAGTCTTTTCTACCCTGCCCGCCCACCCTGCAAAGAGAGATTTGCAAGGACACCTCGCCCACCGGCAGAAGGCTACCACCCTCTGCACTCCCGCTCTAACCCCACTTTTGAGAAACCCTGAAAAGAGCAAAAGAGTTCAAACCCTGCGCGCATTCTTCGCGGAGTAAAGTCCCGCGCAAAGCAGCCGCGCATTCTTCTCATCTGACAAAGCAAAGCGGATGTTGGGCAACGTTGCCCAACATCCGCTTTGCTCAGAGCACAGTTTTCACAGATGATCGGTATGAGGCACAGCATAGCGCGGGATCAACGCGGGCCAGCGCTGCGCACATCCTCATCAACCAGGGTAAACTGCTGAAAATTCTCTTTAAAACGCGCGGCAAGTTCCGCCGCGTAGCGAGCAAAAGCATCTTTGTCAGCCCAGGACTGACGGGGCTGGAGTAGCGAACCGGGCACATCGGGACAGGCCAGGGGGATGCGCAGTCCAAACAGCGGATCGAGCGTCATCTCAACTTTTTCAATCTCACCACTAATTACCGCGCGCACCATCGAGCGTGTATAGTTGATGTTGATCCGCTCCCCAACCCCAAAGGGACCACCGCTCCAGCCAGTATTGATCAGATAGCAGCGCACGTGATGCTTCTCAATACGTTCGCGCAGCAGATTTGCGTATTCACCTGGACGGCGTGGCAGGAAGGCCGCGCCAAAGCACGAGCTAAAAGTCGCCTCAGGCGTGGTCACGCCCGCTTCAGTGCCAGCCAGCTTACTCGTGTAGCCAGACAGGAAATAGTACATCGCCTGCCGGGTCGTCAATTGCGCGATTGGCGGCAGCACGCCAAAGGTATCCGCGGTCAGGAAAATCACCGCCTGAGGATGATCGCCCATACCATTAATTGCCACGTTCTCAATAAAATCAACTGGATAGGCCGCGCGCGTGTTCTCGGTCAGCGCATCATCCGCATAGTCAGGTTCGCGATTCTCGTGTAGCACCACATTCTCATAGACCGCGCCAAAACGCATAGCATTCCAGATCTGCGGTTCATATTTTTGTGAAAGGTTGATACACTTCGCGTAACATCCGCCCTCGAAATTAAAAACACCGTGATCACCCCAGCCGTGCTCGTCATCGCCAATTAACTGGCGACTGGGATCGGCGGAAAGGGTAGTCTTACCTGTGCCTGAGAGACCAAAGAACAGCGCGACATCGCCCGCGAGTCCCATGTTGGCCGAACAGTGCATAGGCAGCACACCTTCAGCCGGCAAAATAAAATTGAGCACTGTAAAGATTGCTTTCTTCATTTCACCAGCATAGTGCGTGCCAGCAATCAGCACCAGGTGTTCCTCGAAATCGACGATGATCGCCGTCTCCGTACGCGTACCATGGATGCGCGGGTCTGTGTGAAAATTAGGCACGCACATAATAGTAAAGCCGGGATTACTGCTTGTCAAATCGCTCTCGTTAAAACGCAAAAAGAGCTGGCGCGCGAAGAGATTGTGCCAGGCAAGTTCCGTAATCACTTGCAAAGGCATGCGATAGTGGGGATCGCTCCCGGCAGCCGCGTCAAGCACAAAAACATCACGCCCCTGTAAATAGGCCGCGAGACTCTGGCGTACCACAGCGAAATGTTCATGGCTCATCGGGTGATTGTTCTCACCCCACCAGATCTTCTCAGCATAGTTGTCGTGCGTGACAATATATTTATCTTTTGGTGAACGACCAGTATGTGGCCCTGTAGTGGCAGCGAAGGCCCCATTCGCGGCCAGCAGGCCCTCTTTGCGGACCAGAGCTTGCTCAGTTAGCTCTGCTGGTGAGAGATTCCAGTTGATATTTCCCAGATTGACCAACCCATAATCTTCCAGAGCCTTCCTACTCATCATCATAGTCATCGGTTATTTCTCCTTCTCCCAGGTAGGTACATGACTTTTAGACGGCAATGTCCATAGTCTGTACCTTCAATTACTGTGTATCTTCACAGCCTGCTGCTTTATGGCAAAGAATGGTGCAGCCTCGCCCCTGTGCTCTTCTAGCACAACAACGCTGGCTACCCCTTCCCAAGGCAAATCACGTTTCTTACGCTTGTGCGGTCTGATCTGGCCAGGCTTTGTCTATCCCGGCCAGCAAATATCGCTATACAAACATTGTACCTACCAAACGTTAGTTTACCAGAAGAAAACAGTTTCTCGCAAGTTACCCAGCGAACTTTTGCTATTTTCGATTATCTGGAATGTTATGGTTTTGTTGCGCGAATCTCGCGCTTTTCTCACCCCAAAAGCGCTCTTTCACTACTCTTTGCAACACTAGCGACAAATATTCGTAATCTAATTGAAGCTATTTATAAGCGTGGAATTATAGGCTACCTAAGAAAGTTCAATCTTTCCCGCAAGCTGCTAAATCAATGTATATCTGTTTTGTATTTGTGGATATTGCATTTATATAAAGTGATCATATGTGATACAATTTAAGTTATGATGATAGTTGAAATAAAATATATGATTTTTATGTACAGAACGAGGCAAGTTGTATGTCTGGAGCACAGGAGTTAGCACGCTTGTGGCGAGCGTTGCTTTCATTGGAAGGACTAGCGACAGGCGATGCTTTCGGAAAATTCTTTTTTTCATTTTCTTCTCAACGCTACAACCCTTATTTGACGGGGCGCGTGCTGCCAGAAATTGAAACGGGAAGCTGGAGCTACACAAATGCTACGCAAATGACGCTTTCGCTGGTTGAAACATTGCGTCGCTCTCACGCGATTGATCAGGAACAATTAAGCGCAAGCCTGCTTGCTCACTACGAAGCGGAGCGCGATTACAACATTGGCGGACGCGCTCCGCAGGCAAAGCAGAGTCCGAACGATACATCAACGGAAAATAAGAGCGACCAAAACGCCACGGGCATGGCAGACGACAGCCAGCAGAAAGCTCGCATAAATGCACAAGGCAAATCACAGCGGCAAAGCCAGCGAAAGGCATCCATCAAGCGAAGTGCTGGCGCGTCTGCGCGACACGAGCCAGTCAGCGACCCGGATGCATTTGGCAACGGCGCGGCTATACGCGCAGCTCCCCTTGGCGCCTACTTCGCCAGTGACCCGCGGCGCGTGATCGCTCAGGCACGTCTCTCGGCCACGGTCACTTATCCTGAAGCAATAGCTGGAACAATCGCCGTGGCGGTAGCCGCCGCACTGGCCTGGCAGTACCGCGCCACTCAGCAACGCCCGGCCTGCGCCGAGTTCATCGAGCACGTGTTACGCTTTGTACCCGCGAGTACCATGAGCAACCGCCTGCGCATAGCGAGCGAGATCGCCCCCAACACTTCCACACTGGCAGTTGCTTCGATGCTGGGTAGCGGCCCTCCCATCTCCGCGCAGGATAGTATACCCTTTGTGCTCTGGTGCGCGGGTCAGTTTCTGGACGATTACGAGGAGGCGCTCTGGCAAACGGCCAGCGGCCTCGGAGCTGTCAATACGACCTGCGCCATGGTCGGCGGCATCGTGGTGCTTTATGCAGGCGTAGAGAGTATTCCCACAGCATGGTTGGAAAGACGCGAACCGCTACCGAGTTGGGTGCTGCACTAGTTCGCAAAGAAGCGGACACCACACTATATCTCCCTCTACACACAGCAACGACGCACAAGATGTCTGGACCAGGCCGCGCTTTGTCTTCTGGCTGCCGCTCAATTAAACGCAAAGAGGATTTGCGTTTCGTCAGTAGGCAGATGGTCGGTGCCAAAGGGGAGATCAATATGCACAGCAATAATGCCGGGCTGCGTGGAAAGGTAGCGCTGAGCGAGGACGAGGGAGCCACCCTTAATGCTCTGCCGCCAGAGGTTTTCATCGCGAGTTGTCACCGTGTAGGACCAGAGGCCACTGGCGCTGATGCTCAGGTAGAGTTGGCCAGCACTGTCCTGTTGTTCAATTGTCGGTGTGGAAATAGTCAGCGAACCACGCTCCTGATAGCCGGGACCCAGCACGGAGGGCCGGCTGGCCTCGCTGTCGAGCAGTTGGCGAGCGAGGTCGCTGGCTGTATGGGTGTTATAGACCAGAACTGTAGCGGTCACGTTCACAGTCACAGTTACCTGAGTAGCAACAGCGCCGACCGGCTGGTCAGAAGTGACATTGACAGCATAAACAGGCTGATTAGCCTGCACATCACCAGACTGGAGCACGCCATTCAACTGCTGGGTGGCCAGTTGGCGCAAACCAGGCGTCAATTCATTTTTCACACCAGTAAGGTCATTCTGTGTCACAAGGTGAGTTACGCCGCCATCGCTGCCTCCACTAAAGGCCACAGGATTGCTGACAATGACCTGACCCCCACAACAGGGCGAGTTGAGCGCGCCTGCCTGAATATTGCCTGTCTGGCCTGACACAACCGCTTCCGCGGGAGCATCGACAACGCCATCCTGTCCATCAGTACCCCCTGGTATCACAATACTGGCAGTCAGACGTACCTGGATATTGTTATTCGTAATAAAGGTAAAGCCGCTTGAAATAGTAACTTGCTTATGGCCACTGTTATCAAAATGGAGTGTACCCCTGGCCCGCCCACCATCGCTACTTTGCAGCCCTGATGTACTCACAGTGCGCTGCCCACTCGCGCTCCCGCTCGCATTTCGATCAGGCATGACCTGGGTGCCAGCATCCGCCTGCGGCGTCTGAGGTGAAGCCTTAAGCAGAAAGGTATCATGCACTCTGGCTGTCTTGACAGTCAGAGAGATTCTGGCGACCGCTGGCGTGCCCAGGACAGGAAAGCCGGCGGGAAAGATACTCAAGCCAAAGACACGCGGCATCAGCAGAAGCAGGAGCAAAAGTAGCGCGATAAGCAGTCCCCCCACAATGCCGAGGCTCAACCGGCGGCTCCCGTGACTCTGGCTTTTCGGCACTGGACGCCGCGGTGGCAGAGCCGTTGCGCTTTTCACGCGCGGACGAGCGAGAACGGGTGAAACTGCTTTCTCCAGTTGATTCGCGGCAAGACTGGCGCGCAAACCACCCGGTCGGGCCTGCTCGCTTTCCTTGACCACACCAGCACGTGGACGACGCGCGTGTAGCGGGGCCTCCCCCTGCTCTTCCGTTGTACGCGGGCGCCTGGCGGGAACTGGCAGATCCGGCGCCTCCGGCAGGCGTGGACGGCGCGCGGCCTCAGCGGTCTCGCCAGTGATGCGCGGGCGACGCGGCGTGTCATCGTTCTGATCCTCAGTCACGGGAGAACGGCGCGCGGGTGGCACCTCTTCAGGCTCGCCAGTGATACGTGGACGGCGCGGCGTTGGCGCGAGCGGGCCAGCAAACTCGATTGGCTCAGGTGGCACGCGCAAATGCTGGCTCAGACGCGGAGATTTAGGTGGCAACGGCGGTGGCTCTGGAACTGGTGAAGGTTGAGAAGGCTCATAAAACGCAAAATCAGTCTCGTCATTCGCGAAAGGCGAGGCCTCGACGCGCTCCACCGGGCGATCAAGCGCGGCCAGAAATGCCTCGCGAAACTCGCTGACATTAGCGAAACGCTGCTCCTGACGTTTAGCCATAGCCCGTTCGACCAGTGTGCCCAGTTCCGCGGGAATCGAGGCATCGGTATTGCACGGATTAGGTACCGGCGCATACAGTTGCATCTTAATCACTTCAATATCGTTGGGATCGTTATAGGGCAGTTCGCCGGTCAGCATCTGATAGAGCAACACCCCCAGAGCATAGATATCGGTTGAGGGCGTGACAATACCCAGCGTCTGTTCGGGAGCCATATATTGCGGCGTGCCAGGCACCTGTTCAAGCGGAATCGGCGTGCCAGCATAGCTCGACTCCAATTCAGCCTGCTGAATTGTACGCACCAGGCCAAAGTCCGCCAGGTATGCATAGGGCGGACCATTGCGGCGCGATTCCAGCAGCACATTGGAAGACTTGATATCGCGGTGAATCAGCCCCTCGTCGTGAGCATACTCTACGGCATCGAGGATTTGCAGAAAGATCGTCGAGACCTCGTGGACATCGGGCAAGTGGCGCCGCAGATAGCCAGTCAAGGTACCGCCCTCGATAAAGGGCATGACCAGATATAGCACACCCTGTTCGTCGCCAAACTCGATCAGCGGCAGAATATGCGGATGATGCAGGCGTGCCACTGTCTTCGCCTCGCGAGCAAAACGCCGGCGCATATCAGGATCAGTAGCATAGGTGCCCAGGATGACCTTGATGGCTACGCGCCGGTCAAAGGCCGTACGCTGGCGCCCCTCGTAGACCGCGCCCATGCCACCTGAACGAATGCGCCGGGTGACGGTATAGTTACCCAGTTGCCTGCCTTCCAGAGACAGCATTCCGCTTATTTCATCCTTTCCTATAAGCACAGGGCTGAGAATCTTTCCTCAGACCAGCTCGGTGAGCCACTTCTAATAAAGCTCATCCACATCTCCTCATCCCTCCCTAAACCGGTCCACCCGGCTGGTTCCGGCGAAAAATGGAGGCAGTTTTATACTGGCCTTCCCCCTGACCTCCACTTTCCACGCACTCGCTCATATAGGCACGTACGCTACTCTTCATCTCTCCTTCTGCTCGCGCACGTGTGCCGCTAACAGTTGCCGCCGCTCAGTTGGGGAGTCGGCGATTGTGATGGACAGGGCGTCGGGCTGCTAGCCGGAGTGACTACAAAAGATGGCGTTCCCGTGCCATTGCTGATCGGTGTGCCCGGCGCTAAGCCCGGCACCGAGGCCAGAGTCAACATAATGGCATTTATATCTTTCGGCAGCGTCGAACCGCTCGAAATGTCAATATTCGCCGCAAGCACCCCCGGATAGGTCGCGAAAACGGTCTGCGCGGCGGCCTTGCTCAATCCGACCAGCGTTTGCTTGATCTTTAGCTGCTTCTGATTATCAAACCGATAGACCCACTTGCCGATAGCCTGCATCTCGACACTCACCTGTCCCAGCCCACTCACTATGGAGGCGCTTTGCAACGTCGTGAGCACCTGTCCTACCAGTTGGTAGCCCGCTAGATCCAACCCCTTGGGCGGATCGGTTGGCAGCAGCCCACGGGCGAGCTGCTGCGCCCCGGTAAGGTCAAAGACCTCCTCGGTACAGGAAAGAGAGACGTT
>JBEVTI010000058.1:0-36512 GCA_041156125.1 Candidatus Paraktedonobacter carboxidivorans | reverse complement strand
CACCTGGGATTAGCCGCGGGTGTAGTGACCTGCGCGGATCAAGTTCTGCTCTCCCAGTTGCCCGCGCTTTTACCAGAAATCGCGCTGGCCGCTTGCTCGGCTCCTGCCACGACGACTTTTGAGAATAGCTATCAGGATGGCTTTCGCACACAATATCTGCGTGGACGCGCCTCTCTGCTAGATCTCGCGGATATTCCACTCGCCTGGCTGAACGCGCCGATTCTTCTGCTGGGTCCACTGGCCCAGGAGATTCCACCGACCCTGGTTCAGGCTTTGCCACACCCTACAGGCTCGCTGCTGGCTGCGACTCCTCAGGGCTGGCTACGGCGCTGGGATGCCGATGGCCGCGTCTGGCCAACTCCCTGGGAGCAGGCAGAGGCACTGCTCCCTCTGCTCGATATCCTGATTCTCAGCCACGACGACCTGTTGCCCTTTGCTGGCAACCAGCGCAGCGCGGCTGACGCGCTGCTGGGGGCCTGGAGTATGCGTGTGCCGCTGCTAATCGCGACAGACGGACGCGTGGGCGCGACACTCTTTGAAAATGGCAAGACAAAACGCTTCCCAGCTTATCCCGCCCACGAGGTCGATCCTACTGGAGCAGGCGATGTCTTCGCGGCGGCCTTTCTCAGCCATTTTTACCAGCACAATGATCTTTACGAGGCTATTAATTTCGCGAACTGCGTGGCCTCGTTGTCCATCGAACGCCCCGGCGTCTCTGGCATTCCCGGTCCCGCGCAAATTCAGGCTCGTCTGCTACCCTTACCCTTGTCCTGATCAGGCCCAGAAGCGCCACTCTTCTTCGGCTGAGGTAACGCCAGAATCTACAGAGAGGTCGGCTGAGTTTAACCAGAGGCTGGCGGGTGGTGTATCAAGAGCTTTATAGACGATGGCGAGCGCGCCGATCCAGGTTTCATCAGGGCCGAGTTGCTTGAGTTCGGCGCGCGAAAAGAATCGCGCGTCACTGACCTCCGCCAGGTCGGGGCGTAGTTCACTGGCAGGAGAGAGGAGCCTGGCGTGAAACATCAAGAAGTAGTTCTGTTCGCCGCTTTCCATGCTCCAGACGCGCAGACCCAGCAGTCCCGTAACCTGCACGCGCAAGCCCGTCTCCTCCAACGCCTCTCGCTCCGCTGCCCGATCCGGCATCTCGCCGGGTCTGACGCGGCCAGCCGGCAACAGATAGCGCCCCCTGGTCACTCCATAGCGATTGCGCACCAGCAGCACTCGCTGATTATCCACTACCACTACTCCAGCGCCCATGCTCAATGCTCCACGCGCAATCTTATCGCCATTCTCCCTGTGTGCTTCGGACATAGAATCCTCTTTTCTGTAGAAGCAGTTTAACCTGCGCACATCATTGCATACTACAATCCTACGTCCCATAACCTTTTTTCGCAAACAAACGCAAGCCCTCTATCCTGCTAAGATAGAGATGGCAAGGGTCAGAGAACCCGGCACAGCCAGGCTCCCTGACCCTTGCCATCTCTATCTTAAAAAATTGCTAGAGGGCGCGGGCCAGGTGGTAATCTCTGGCTCCTTTGCGCAAGATCAGGTACTGACCTTCGATCAGTGTCGAGAGATCCAGCGTTGCCTGCACATCGGAGACGCGGCGGTTATTGACATAGATGCCGCCGCTTTCGATCAGACGACGGGCCGCGCCTTTCGAGGACGCAATTCCACAGGTTACCACGGCATCGGTCAGGGTCAGGCTGCCATCCCCAAAGGAGCTTCTGGAAAAATCATGCGAGGGCACATCGGCGAAAATGTCAAGTATGTCACTCGCGCTCAGCCCGGCGATTTCGCCGCCAAAGAGCACATGCGTGGCTTGCAGGGCGCGTTGTAGCTGATCTTCACCGTGAACCATGCGTGTCACCACTTCACCCAGACGACGATGGGCCTCGCGCTTTTCTGGCGCGACCTCCAGGCTGGTCGCAAGTTCAGCGATCTCGGACTGTTCCAGGAGCGTAAAGAACTTGAGGTATTTCACCACATCGCGGTCATCGGTATTCAACCAGAACTGGTAGAAGCGGAATGGTGAGGTCAGATTAGCATCAAGCCAGACCGTACCAGCCTCTGTCTTGCCGAACTTGACGCCAGCGCTGGTTGTCACAAGGGGGCAGACCAGGCCATAGCCCTTCGTGCCGCGCAGTTTGCGGATAAGTTCAGTACCCGCTACTATATTGCCCCACTGATCGCTACCGCCCATTTGCAGGATGCAATTATGGCTATCATGCAGCATCAGAAAGTCGTAGGATTGAAGCAGCATATAACTAAATTCAGTGAATGAAATGCCGTCGCCTCGCTCATAGCGCTGTTTGATCGACTCTTTGGCCAGCATATAATTGACTGTAAAATGCTTGCCGACATCGCGCAAGAAATCGACCATGCCTACCGTGGTCAGCCAGTCCGCGTTATTGAGCAGCAGAGCGGGATTAGTCTTGTTCTCAAAATCAAGAAAGTGCGCGAGTTGACTGCGAATACCCTCTAGATTTTCGTCAAGCTTCTCCTTTGTCAGAAGCTGGCGCTCGGTTGTCTTGCCGCTGGGATCGCCGATCAGACCAGTGCCACCCCCGGCCAGGGCGATGGGTGTATGGCCATGGCGTTGCATACGTACCAGGCTCATAATTGGCAGCAGTGAACCTACATGCAGGCTGGCTGCCGTTGGATCGAAGCCAATGTAACCGGTCACATGCTGCTTCTCCAGCGCCTCCTGTACACCCTCGGTCCCATCGTAGAGCATTCCTCGCCACTGAAACTCTTCGTACAGATTCATCTTTTACCTCACAGATTAGAAATGAGATAGGTATTGTGTTTATTTGCCTGTGCTAGTGTAACAGAGTAGCTGTCGAGTCTCAACTAGCCTATCAACTACTTCTCTTACTTGCCTACATTAAAGCGGAAGTGCGCGATATCGCCATCTTTGATCACGTACTCTTTGCCTTCCAGGCGCTGCAGACCCTTTTTGGAGGCAGCCGCGAAACTTCCGCAGGCCATGAAATCGTCAAAACTGGTGACCTCAGCGCGGATGAAGCCGCGTTCGATGTCAGAGTGGATTTTGCCCGCCGCCTCAGGTGCTCTTGCGCCTCTGGTGACAGTCCAGGCGCGTACTTCGTCTTCGCCGGCTGTCAGGAAAGTGATCAGGTTGAGCAGGCGATAGCCGACCTGGATTACGCGGTCTGTGCCGAGTTTGGGTAGACCCAGCGAGGCAAGGTACTCGGCTGCGTCTTCCTCTGGCAATTCGACCAGCTCGGCCTCCAGGCGTGCCGAAACGGCCACAACTTCCGCGCCCTCAGCCCTGGCGCGTTGCGCGATTCTGGCTATGCCTTGCATTTCGCTGGTAAGCGTGCTCGCGTCTACACTCTGGCCAGCCGCGCTACTTTCCAGCAGTGAGTTTGCATCCCCCAGCGCGTCCTCGCTGACATTTAGCACGTACATACGCGGTTTGGTGGTCAGCAGAAAGAGTTCGCTCAGCACAGCCTTTTCCTGAGCATCCAGTTCAACACTGCTGACCAGCCTGAGTTCATTCAAAGCCTCTTGTATTTTGCGCAGCGTTTCTAACTCCTGCACATATTTCTTATCGCCCGACTTAGCCGCCTTGGTGGTGCGCTCAATCCGCCTCTCGATGCTGGTTAGATCGGTTAACGCGAGTTCCGTATTGAGACTATCCAGGTCGCGATTGGAATCGATGGTGTTATAGACGTGGGGCACATTGCCCTCGAACGTACGCAGCACGATCGCCAGCGCATCGGCATTGCGGATATGCCCCAGAAATTCCGCGCTCAGCCCCTGACGCTTCTCGTCGCTTTCCTGACTATGTTGACCTACGCCAGCCACATCGACAAACTCAACGGTAGTAGCCGTAGTCTTTTTGGGATGGAAAATCTCGCTCAATGGCTGCAAGCGCGCGTCAGGCACCTGCACCATGGCCACATTGGCTTGCACCGTGCTGGTCGCGTAACCACTAATCGGCGCATTCGCGCGCGTCAGAGCATTGAAGAGTGTGGTTTTCCCACTCTGGGGAAGCCCAATAATACCTATCGTCAGTGCCATATCTCATCCTTTATCCAAAGCCATCATCATGGCCCGCATTCTTGCTCCTCTGAGAATACCTGAGAAAAACATGCCCCTATTATCCCATATAATGAAGGCCAGAACTACCCCCCTTTGGCATGCATAGATCTCTGAATATGCTTTTCTACTCGTCATTTTCCTTGATCTATGCTATGATATCGAGAATAGAAATACATCCAAAAGCAGGTGAAAAGCGACGAGATGCCAGAGATATCCAGAGAAGAAATCAAAGTCTTTTACTGCTATGCACGCGAAGACAAGGCCATGCGAGAGGAATTAGAAATTCATCTGAGCGGTCTCAAACGCCAGTATCACCTTACCACATGGTCTGATCATGAAATCCTCCCTGGAGAAGACTTTCAAAAAGCCATCGATGCTCATCTCTCCACCGCTGACCTCGTGCTCCTGCTGATCAGTCCTCATTTCCTCAACTCGGATTATTGTTATGGCGAGGAAATGCAGCGAGCGTTAGAGAGGCATCGAGAAGGGTCCTGCCTGGTTGTGCCCATTCTTTTGCATCCCACCTATTGGGAAGAAGCTCCTTTCAGCCATATCCAACTTCTACCAACAGATGCAAGACCGATCACGAGCTGGCCAAACCGCTACGAAGGCTTTCATGATGTCGCCAGAGGCATTGGCACAACCATCAAAGCCTTCCGCTCACGTCCCATCTTTCAACGTGCTCCCTCCTCAGTCATCAGCCAATCTCTCGTGACTCTGCACACCTTGCAGGGCCATACCGCCGAAGTTACTCACGTGGAGTTTAGTGCCAACAGCCAATGGCTTGCCAGTGCCAGCGATGACGACACCGTGCGATTGTGGAACCCGCAGAGCGGCCAGCCTCTACACACCTTGCAGGGCCATACCGGCCCCGTTACTCACGTGGAGTTTAGTGCCAACAGCCAATGGCTTGTCAGTGCCAGCCATGACAGCACCGTGCGGCTGTGGAACCCGCAGACAGGCCAGCCTTTGCACACCTTGCAGGGCCATACCAAGCTTGTTTGGCGCGTATCATTTAGTCCTAACAGCCAATGGCTTGCCAGTGCCAGCGATGACGGCACCGTGCGGCTGTGGAACCCGCAGAGCGGCCAGCCTTTGCACACCTTGCAGGGCCATACCGGCACCGTTACTCACGTGGCGTTTAGTGCCAACAGCCAATGGCTTGCCAGTGCCAGCGATGACGGCACCGTGCGGCTGTGGAACCCGCAGAGCGGCCAGCCTTTGCACATCTTGCAGGGCCATACCTACGTCGTTTTGCACGCGGCGTTTAGTCGCAACAGCCAATGGCTTGCCAGTGCCAGCTATGACAACACCGTGCGGCTGTGGAACCCGCAGAGCGGCCAGCCTCTGCACACCTTGCAGGGCCATACCAACTCCGTTAATCACGTGGTGTTTAGTCCCAATAGCCAATGGCTTGCCAGCGCCAGCAATGACCACACCGTGCGGTTGTGGGGATACCTGGGTGCCACCACACAGGCCATGCGTCATTATTATTATACTTCAGGCGCACAGAAAGCCCGCTCAGCCCACCCTGGCAGGCAATTCTAGCAGAGCTATTATCCCAGATAGGACAAGTAGATGGCAGTTTATGCCTTTTCCTGGGAGAAAAGTGTGAGCTAGTACACTTGACGTTAGCTGCCCTGCACACTACAATAAGAAAGATCCTGTGGTAGTTCCGCGAAAATTGGAGGTAGATTCTATGCCATTATATGAATACTATTGCTCAGATTGTAAAGCGAAATTTGAATTACTGGTCAGTCACCAGCACGCTGACGACGTGGTATGCACGAAATGTCACAGTGAGAAGATTCGCCGCTTGCTCTCCACCTTTGCTTTTGCGGGCAAGTCCGGTGAGTATGGTGCCTATAGCGATTTCGATGCTTCTTCTGACAGCGGAAGCTGTGCCTGTGGTGGTGGAAACTGCGGCTGTCACTAACAATGGATGCCTGGTCTGATCTATGTTTGATAAAACGAGTTATCGGCGCGGCGTGCTAGAAGGTCTGCTTCTCTACACGCTGGGTCGCCTGGGTGCTCTGATTACTCCCGTTTTCTTCCCCGGCTGGCTTCTAATTGTAGCTCCAGTCGGCTTTCTGCTTTTACAATTCCTGCTAGCTCCTTTCTGGACCACGAGCAGGATCAAGCAATTAAGCAAACGCGAGCGTCTGAGCCGACGCTTCTGGCTGCTGGGACCACGCCTGGCTGTGCTTTGCCTGGGTAGCGATCTGGTCATCTCGCTGGGCGCGGGCATGGCGATCTATACATTTCTAGGAGTTCAACAGGGGCCGGTGCTGCTGCGCCTCTTTGCCAGCGGTGGCACTCATCTGAGCCTGCGCGCTTTTGCTCTTTATGAACTGACCAACGCAGCACTGCTGTTCGCGCTTTACATGTTAACCGTTATCTGTACGCGCCTGGCCCAGAATGGCTTCTTGCGCTTCACCATGCCCGCGGGTAGGAACCGGGTCACGCTCTAAGGTCCAGCACGCGAGGTGCCGACCTTGCTGGCGGGAATGGTGAGCTTTTTTCCTGTTGCCTGCTTTGCACTTTGTATTCTTATTATTCTATGAACTGTATTAAAGATGATAGAGATTATCTGGTTAGCCAGCGCGATGGTTAAGCTTCTCCTTTGAGGGACTGATCACGCTTGATGTAGCAGGATAAAGATGTGTAACTGGCACTTCACGGAAGGAGTGGCCTTATGTTCGGGCGCACAGTGATATTTGTTGTGATTTTTGCCTCTCTGGCTCTGGGTTTCTATATGTGGAACCAGTCGGATACTGCTGTCCAGATGGGTGTTTCTGTCAAAGGCACCTATAACGAGGGCAGTCAATGCCAAAGCGGGAATTGTCCGTCCCATCCTTTCGTCACCTTTAGGACAAAGAGGGGAACCTCTTTTAAATTTTATCCTTTCGATATGTCGCTTTCTCACCAGCAGTTGCTGGCCGGCTTCTACGATGAATCGGCTTACAAGGATGGTCAGAGTGTGACTGTGTTCTATGATCCCACCCAGCCGGCACAGGCATTTATCTATTCTTCCACCCATCTCTGGGCAGATGCTTTCTTCTGGTTTACTCTGGGTGGCTGCCTGCTACTGATCGTGATGGTGCGCATTTTTCGTCAGGATCGCAGTAAGAAACCTGGTCCCCCTGGTCCGCCTATGCGCAGATAATAGACGACTTCTCAGAGCTCAGGGCGATCCAAAAGGCTTTTTCAGCCCTATAAGGGACAATCTAAGGCCAATTCAGCCTACTAGCAAGCCAACGGGTCTGGTCCGCGAGACAGGCGAGGCCCGTTGGCTATCACGTTATTACTGGTCGATCTGGGCTTTTTGCAGCTTGCCGCTGTAGTCGGTGTAGACCACTTTCCATTCGGTGAAGACATCTAAACCGGCCAGGCCAGCCTCGCGGTGTCCGTTGCCAGTCCCGCGGGTACCTCCAAAGGGGAACTGGATCTCAGCCCCTGTAGTGCCAGAATTGATGTAGATGATGCCGGTGGTCAGGTCGCGTTTAGCGCGTTCAACATTGTTGCTGGACTGTGTGTAGATGGCCGAAGACAACCCATATCTGGTGGCGTTATTCGTTCTGATGGCTTCCTCGAACGAGTCAACTTCGATGACAGAAAGCACCGGCCCAAAGATCTCCTCCTGAGCCAGGCGCATGTCGGGTGTAACATTGGCGAAGAGCGTGGGACGATAGAAATGGCCACTCGCCAGTTCACCCTCACTGACAATTGCGCCGCCAGTCAGGAGGGTCGCGCCCTCATCCTGGCCGATAGCGATATAGCTATGAATCTTCTCAAGTTGCGCGGCATTAATCACCGGGCCAACATCAACGCTCTCATCAAGCCCATTGCCCAGGCGCAGTTGCTCGATACGCGGCACCAGTCGCTCAAGGAGCTGCTGACGCACCGCTTTGTGGACAATGACGCGGCTACAGGCAGTGCAGCGTTGACCAGTTGTGCCATAGGCGCTCCACAGGATACCCTCGACCGCGAGATCAAGGTCAGCGTCTTCGAGCACAATCACAGCGTTTTTGCCGCCCATTTCCAGCGAGACACGCTTAAGCATTTGCGCGCCCTCAATTGCGACGTGGCGACCCATCTCAGTCGAGCCAGTAAAAGAGATCACAGAGACATCGGGATGATGCAGCAGAGCCTCGCCAACCGTCTTGCCGGGTCCAAAGATAATATTCACCACGCCCTGCGGTATACCAGCCTCGTGCAGGATCTCAACCAGGCGTAGCGCGCTATGAGGAGTATCGCTGGCTGGCTTAAGCACAACGGCATTGCCAGCTACCAGCGCGGGAAACATCTTCCAGGTCGGAATAGCAATAGGAAAGTTCCAGGGCGTGATACAGGCCACCACACCCACAGGATCGCGCATAGCTACTCCCGTTTTATTGGGCAGTTCAACCGGCACGCTATAACCAAACAGCCGCCGTCCCTCGCCAGCCATATAATAAGCCATATCGATGCCCTCTTGCACATCGCCGCGCGTTTCCTTGAGCACCTTGCCCATCTCTTGCGTCATTGTGCGTGCCAGATCCTCTTTGTATTTGCGCATTAACTCGCCCACACGGAAGAGGATCTCGCCGCGTTTAGGAGCGGGAACCAGTCGCCAACTCTCAAACGCTGCTTTGGCCGCGGAAACAGCCGCCTCAGCTTCGGCCTCGGCGGAGAGCGGAAAATAGCCGATCAGCTCGCCAGTTGCGGGATTATAGTTAGGGAAAGTCTGGCCGCTTTGCGCGTGCTGCCAGTTTCCGCCGATAAAGTTCATATAGGTTTGGCCAGGTTCATTTGATCTGGTGGGTGTTGAAGTTGACATAGAAAATACTCCTCATTCCGCATTGAATGCTGCTGACCCGCAATGCTCGACAGCTGTGCTTTTTATCTGCCCTCTGGCGAGAGCATGCTACCTTATGAGGTATTCTTGAGACAAGCTTATTATATCACCTCGCCATCAGTGGCAGCAGTTTTCTTTCCGCCTGCTCTGGTGGCCAGATGACGTGACGCTGGCCCTGTTGCTATTGGACCATGAGAATCTGGTAGCCTGCTTGCAGACCGCTGAGAGGATCAAGGCGAAATTTACCATAGAGAGTTGTGCAGGTAAGTTGTCGGGCAGCCGCAAGCATAGCCTCATCTGCGCAACTGCCAGAGTCGCGCAGACACCGGGCACAGAGGAGTCCCACAGCGAAAGCCTGCGAATAGCACCTCGGGTTGATCCAGGAGCGCAGCGCCCGTAGCAGCCCCGCTATCTCGCACATCAAGTTCAACACCAGTCCAGGGAGCGGGCAGATTAGCCGCCGAACTTGCCCACACCCTTAGTCCGTTTGCGCTGGCCTGGCCGAAAAGGGCCAGAAGCCCACTTAAAGGAGTCACCAGGGTGGCACGCAATCTGGTCATGAACGACCTCCTTGCTTTTCGTTTATGAGGAGAGTTGCATTATATTTGCGCAAGTGAAGGGGTAGAAATCCAGGGCAGACACTTGAGGAAAGGCCAATCTTTCTCTAAATATCCTGGAGTATGTCGCATGCTGGAGAGGCATCAGTGCTTATTCTCGCGTCTTTGCTCCAGGCTCTACTGGTCAGGATGGTGAAAGACCTGGAGAAATACCCAAACTCATCATCTATCCGAGGGGCGAAACAAGCGGGCAGTGCCTCTTGTATCGCCTCTCGGATAGAGTATAGGAGTGGTTAGAGAATGCTTTTGTTTAACGTGGCCAGGAATTCCAGATTGTTTGTAGTTTTAGACATTTGCTGGAGCAAGGCCTCCATGGCCTCCATACCGCGCTGGTCGGCCAGGGTTGAGAACATACGACGCATGACAACCACTGCGCGCAGGGTTTTGTCGTCGAGCAGGAGCTCTTCGCGGCGAGTGCTGGAGAGCGAGATGTCGATGGCAGGGAAGACGCGGCGTTCGGCGAGCTTGCGGTTCAAGACCAGCTCCATATTGCCGGTACCCTTAAATTCTTCGTAGATCACATCATCCATACGGCTGCCGGTATCCACCAGGGCGGTGGCGATAATAGTCAGACTGCCGCCTTCTTCGATTTTACGGGCGGCGCCGAAGAAGCGTTTGGGAGGGAAGAGTGCGCTTGGATCGAGACCACCGGAAAGTGTGCGTCCGCTAGGTTGCACCGCGAGGTTATAGGCGCGGCTCAGGCGCGTAATGCTATCCAGTAGCACCACCACATCGCGTCCGCCTTCCACCAGGCGTTTCGCGCGTTCAAGCACCATTTCAGCCACGCGCGTATGGGCTTCGGTCGGCTCATCGAATGTTGAACTGATCACCTCCGCGCGCACCGAACGCTTCATATCGGTCACCTCTTCAGGTCGCTCACCAATCAGCGCGATCATCAAGTGTGCGTCGTTATAATTTTCCGTAATCGAGTTAGCGATCGACTTCAACAGCATTGTTTTGCCAGCTTTAGGGGGCGAGACGATCAAACCGCGTTGTCCGCGTCCGATGGGGGCGACAAGGTTGATAATGCGGCCAGAAATGTTGTGGGGACCCGTTTCCAGGTTAAACATCTCACGGGGGAAGATCGGGGTAAGGACATCGAAGTGGGGACGGCGTTTCGCGACTTCGGGATCTACACCATTGATGGCTTCAACCCGCAACAGACCGTAGTATTTCTCGTTATCTTTCGGCGGGCGAACCTGTCCAGAGACCATATCACCTGTGCGCAACCCGAAGCGGCGGATCTGTGATTGAGAGACATAGACATCCATATTACCTGGCAGGAAGCGTTCCTGGCGCAGAAAACCGAAGCCATCCTCCACAATTTCCAGCACACCAGCGCTGAAAATGTTTCCTTGCTGTTCGGTATGGGCCTGGAGAAGTCGGAAAACGAGGTCTTGTTTCTTGAGGGTGGTGTAGCCGGAGAGTTCGAGGTCGCGAGCGATGTCGCGTAGCTCCGAGATTGTTTTAGTTTCTAGTTCGGCGATATTCACGATGTTCTAGGGCGAGGCAGTGTCTTGTTAAGAGGTAACACGCCCTTTCTCCTTTCTCTGATGAACCTGAAGTGAGGCGGGAATAATTTACAAAAGGTAATTCCTACAGGGAAACACCTTTGGGAAACGTGGATGCACAAAGTGCTCGATTGATGAGTGAAAGAGGCATTGGCCTGTAAACCTAAGACAAGCATACACCACAACAACTTACGTTTGGGAACCGATAAACAATCCACATCGTGTGGTACATACCTTAGGAGCTAGCATCACTATACCATAAGCAGCATTCCAAGTCAAGGGTATTTTCGACGAAACTACCTGAACTGCATAGGATTTATCTTTTTACACTCAAGTCTGGTGCTGTCTACGGGCTGAACGGCTGCTTGCGGGCAGATTGAGCCAGCCAGTTTGATGTTCTTGTTCATAGAACGCGAACCAATTTTCGTCAATCCAATTATCGCACAGAGCGAGCATGGTGCTCAGTCCCCGGCGTTCCATCTCATGTTTGACTACATTATGAGCATGCGGGTGCTCGTAGATGCGCGGCAGAGGCGAACCAAAGCCATGAGCGTAATGAGTTAGTTCGTGGGCAATAGTGATAATCAGGACACATTCAGGAATCTGTGATAGCTGTAGAAGAGCATTAATGCCAATAAAAGAGCTTGTACTATCGAGCGAAAGTCGAATCAGGCCTAAGCGGCGTTTCCAGGGCTGACAGTAAGCGATATCAACCTGGTTAGCGCGTGGGATATCCGCGAAATGAGCCTGCCAGATCTCAGCAAGATAGCGCGCGGGATTGCGAGTCGTGCTGACCTGGTCTGGCAAGATGGGAATTTCGAGCAACGACATGAAACAGGCTCCTTTTGGATTAAGAAGAATACGTGTTGTGAGTCTAGTATAGAGAGAGATCTGAAATGTGGTTGATAGATGTAGTGCTTCGCGCTCTGCACCAGATCTATGGTGATCTGGAGGCGAGCCTGTTATGGAGAAGTGCTTTCAGAGTCTGGCGTGGTCTATTGCGAGCGATTACAGGTGTTTAGACGCCAGGGGCAGGTAAGATGAGTCAATTGACCCATAGCATAGGGATATTTTTCCGCTATGCTTTGAGCAGGAAAGAATAAGATATCAGGAGGGTACAAAACTATGATGAACGGCGTGATTGAGAACCCGACTGCTATCAGAAGGGGTCAACGAGAGATACTCATCGGTATGTCACTGGAAGAGTATCGTTTCATGACAAGACCCATGGCAGAGGTTAGCATGCAATGGACGGCAGAAGGCGAGTTGAGAGAGAATCGTTTCGCGACAGTGCCAATGGCTACTGTGTACCCATCGTGGACGCGCCAGCGCGCCCAGGAAGAAGAGTGGTATACCTCTTTCGAGCAGGCCATCAGTGAACGCGCGGCTCGCGTAAGTGAGCGCTTACGCTACCTCTCCACTACAGCTGTGAAGCGCTCCCTACCTGAAACCGATCCACTGCCATCCACACGGCCCGCGCTTCTGAGCCAAATCAGCCATTTCTGGTGTATGCGCAAGCGCAAAATTGTCCTATTCTGTCTGAGCATGGCTTTATTCTTCGCCGGCTTTGATCTAATGGGCTTGCTGGTTCTACTGCGTTAAGGCTAGTTATGAGTGATCCCTGCTTTGTTCAAAGCAGCATGAGCGCGTGTCCTCCCCGCCCCTTATCTTTTGACTTTGTTCGCGAATGACACTCGCACTCGCTTGCTCCCCGCCTGTCCGCCCCTGTTATCTCCAACAAGGGTGAAGGGTTTGTCACCTGAGAGTGCCATGCGCCAATAACGTCTCTTTTGAAGAGGTTTGCCCTGATTTTGAAAAATCAGGGCTGACTTATATACTCATAGAACTCCTACAGTGAAAACAGAAGCAAGCATGCTGGATGAAATATCTGTGTTTGCGTGTTTATTTTGTATGAAAAGTACTTTTTAAAATTGATACTATCGGCGTTTATGAAACGTCAATTATAGAAGACGCTGAGTAAATTCTGCGTGAGAGAAACGCATAGCCTGGTGGTGGGCATGAAGGAGAGCGCGAGGGAGAGCGAGTTTGCGCGCCATATTCTTGCGCGGATGAAGAGCTTATCAGAGGAGGGGGAGATCGGTGCCAGAAGCGACTTCAGGTCAAATGCGGCCAGAGAGTAAGACGCCATATGTGACCTCGGCGGTTGGCATGGAGGAAACGGCGGGGAGAGTACGCGCGCGGCGCATTTCGCTGTTTACGCAAACAGTGATCTGGGTGACAGGGTTAGTCTGTCTGGCTTTTTTACTTGGCTCGCTGGCTCAAGCCTGGTCTAACAATCAGTTACTGCAAACCTTGCAATTGGAGCAACAGCAAACGCAGCAACTGGCGAAGGAACACGCTCTGCTTGCGCGGCAGGCCTCTCATTATCAAGATCCTTATGTGATCGAAAGTGAGGCACGCCAGCGCCTGGGCTATGCTCGTTCAGGTGAGCATGTGATGATTGAAACTGGTGGAAATGCTCAGAATCAGAACCCGAGCAAGCCAGGAACAGGCACATCCACCTCTCAAGGATTCTGGCAAGTCTGGTGGCAGTTCTTCTTTGGAAATAGATAGAAGATGATTTATCAGATCCAAAAGTTCTGGTCAGCTTGAAAGGCTTGACAAGTGTGTGTACTATAAAACTATACTAATGTCATAGCAGAACTGTAAGAAGTGAGTGACCGAATGAAACATCGCATATATGCCATGAAGCATTATTTGATGCTTACCCTACTTCAGCACGCGCTGGAGCTTAGCGGGTTTTGGCAGTGTGCGATGCGTTTAAGGGCTTGAATAATCAAGGTCGATTATTTCAGACGGAACGCATAGAAAAAGCGTTCCGTTTGTTTTTTTTATTCATTCATCCCGAACTAATCTGAAGGAGTGTTATCAAAATGCGTCCAGTTATTGGTATACCCTGCCAGGCGGAGTTTCGCTCAGGGTCAAATCGCCCAATTTACGGAAACAATCGCACATATGTACATGCGGTGGAGAATGCTGGTGGATTGCCGATTCTGATTCCAATGCTTACAAATCTACATCATTTGGAAGATTTGTTGCCTCGCCTGGACGGGATTTTATTCTCAGGGGGCATCGATTTGCAGCCTGAGCTATATGGTGAGTTAAGACATCCGGCGACAGATGAGGGTGATCCACAGCTTGATGAATTTGAAGTTGCTGTAGCGAATTGGGCGCTGCAAGAAGACATTCCTATTCTGGGTGTATGTCGGGGAATGCAACTGCTGAATGTGATACTGGGAGGGACTCTCTATCAGGATATTGCTACTCAACGGCTTAATGCGCTGGAGCACTGCCGACGCGATATGCCGCGCACAGCTCTGACCCACGCGATCCAGGTTGAAGAAGGAAGTATCATGGAGCAAGTGTTGGGAACGCGCCAGGTGCAGGTTAATAGTTTGCATCACCAGGCAGTGAAAGAGCCAGGCAAAGGCGTCTATCTCAGCGGTCTCGCGGAGGATGGTCTGGCTGAGTTGTTGGAAGTGCCCGAACATCGCTTCCTGCTGGCCATCCAGGGCCACCCTGAAGAGATCTATAGCCAGGTTGAGCCTTTTGCCAGGCTATTTGAAGCCTTCGTGCAGGCCTGCGCAAACATTCCTGTGCCCGAAAAGGTAGTAATTCCTATGAGGTTAACGCCCGCGAGCCTCTAACTCTGATTTTGAAAAATCAGGGCAAAACAGTTTTTGCCTCCCCACTCTGGAGAAAAGCAGAGGTGGGGAGAGGTCTTGCAAAGCGCAAACATAACTTTTACACTGCCCTGCTGCTTTGTTGTACAATAAAACTATGGATACAGAAGCACAGGGATCTTTAGATCAGCGAGAGCAGCGTGTGCTGTATAGTGACGAAGCAGCCCCGTTTTTGCGAGGCAATCGCGACCTGGCGGTTTTGTACGCAATTGCCAGCCAGTTGAACCGCAAAGTCGATGTACAGGAGATGCTCCAGGAAGTGCTGGGCCAGGTCACAAAGTTATTTGGCTTGCAGACCGGCTGGGTCTGGCTGCTCGATGAAGAGTTGCATGCTTATCTAGCGGCATCCCTGGCGCTACCTCCCTATCTGGGCGAGCATCACGAGCGCATGACTGGCTCCTGTCTCTGCCTGGATACGTTCTTGTCGGGCACTATGGCAGGGGCCGCTAACATTGACGTGTTTCGTTGCAGTCGCTTAAAGAGTGCTGAAAGCGAGGGAGATGCCACCTCCTGGGGTCTACGCTTCCATGCCAGCGTGCCGATTTACGCGGGCGAAGTAAGGTTAGGCGTGTTGAATGTGGCTAGCGAGGATTGGCGCGAACTGAGCGAGGCAGAGTTACAACTTTTGCATATCGTCGGCGATCAGATTGGCCTGGCGATTCAGCGCGCGCGCCTGGCCGCGGATCATACGCGGGCCGCGGCTCGCCTGGCTACGATTGAGGAGCGCAATCGCCTGGCGCGCGAGATCCACGATACCCTGGCGCAAGGCCTGGCTGCCATTGCCCTGCAATTGGAGACCGCTGACGCCCTGGCGAAGCAGCGTCCAGAGCGCGCGCAGGAGGCTATCCGCCGGGCCCTGAGCCTGGCGCGGGCAAATCTGGAGGAGGCGCGGCGCTCGGTCATCGATTTGCGCGCCGCTCCCCTGCACAATCGAACTCTCCCTGAAGCACTGCGCGAGCTGGCGCGCGAGGCTGAAACTGATGGGCTTACAAGCTCTTACTACTACGCGCCAGCGGACTTTCCTCTCTTATCCCCACGCCTGGAAACGGCTATGTATCGCATAGCTCAGGAAGGGCTGGCGAATGTCAGAAAGCATGCCCAGGCTGAACAGGTGAATATAACTCTTTCCGTGGAAGAGCAAGAACTCTGCCTCTCAATCTATGACGACGGACATGGTTTTCAGGTTGATGAGATTCTGAATACTATTACGCATATGAGTGGGCAGATAGGGCAATTTGGCCTGATCGGTATGAATGAACGCGTCCGGCTGCTAGGTGGTACACTCTGTATCGATAGCAGCCCTGATTCTGGCACCTGTCTTGTTGTGTGTGTGCCGCTGGAAAAAGACGGGAGGGGCGATGATACGCATTTTACTGGCCGATGATCATCCAATTATGCGCGAAGGCTTGCGCGCCGTTTTAGAGACGCAAGCCGACTTTGAGGTTGTAGGCACGCCTGAACAGGCAGCCAATGGCGATGAGGCCTTGCGCCTGGCTTTCGAACTGCGACCGGATATTCTGCTGCTCGATCTGGAGATGCCGATCATGGATGGGGTTGAGACTATCCGCCGCCTGCGTCGCCAGGGCGCGAGTACGCAGAAGCAGGGCTTGCAGAGTAGTCCACATGTGATTGTTTTTACCGCTTTCGATAACGATGAACGCATTATCGCCGCTCTGGAGGCGGGCGCTAATGGCTATCTGCTCAAAGGGGCCCCGCGCGAAGATATGTTTCACGCGATCCGCGTGACCATGCAAGGAGGGTCGCTTTTGCAGCCTGTGATTGCCTCAAAGCTCTTGCGGCATATAGGTCAGCATCAGAGCATGCGTCTCTCCTCGACTCACCAGCCGGCTTACGAAACACTTACCGAACGCGAGTTGGAGGTCCTCAAACTGCTGGCTCAGGGAATGCCGAATAAAGAGATCGCCGCCCACCTGGTCATCAGCGAGCGTACCGCTAAATTTCATATCAGTTCAATCATGGGTAAGCTTGGCGCGACCAACCGCACCGAGGCTGTCTCTCTGGCAGCCCAAAGGGGCTTGATCATCCTGCGTGCTTGACAGAGCGGCGGCTAGCAAGTAATCTGTGCAAAGAAGGCGCGTAGGTAGTACCTCATAAATACCTTCCTGGGCGACAAAGTGTAATATGGAAGGGATTACACGTATGCATATAGCCCCGCAGAGAGATGATTTTCCATTAGAATACCTTGATATGCGTGATATAGGTGATGGGCATATGAGCGCGGTGATGTCCTCGCTCCAGTTTCAGCACAGACTTTTTTTGCGCGAAATGAAAGGTGAGCTACTGCCCGCCGTCATTCCCCTTCAAAACGTCCAGGTAGCGCTGGATTTCATTTGCGGCCCAGGCAGCTGGTGCATGGATTTTAGCAAGAAATATCCTGAGAAGCTGGTCTATGGGATCGATATCAATCGTCTGATTATCGAGCACGCTCGAGAGAATGCCATGCAGGCTGGCCTGGACGATCTTAGATTGCTGGTGATGGATCGCAGGCGTCCTTTACCCTTTCCAGAGAATACCTTCGATTTCATTCGTCTTCAGAATGGCACCAGTTTTTTTACCATCGAGCAATGGCCAGGAGTAATGAGCGAGATCACACGCATCTTGAAACCCGGTGGCTGGCTTCATCTGCTAGATTTTGAGATGGGGCCTGCGTCTCAGCCCGCGATAGATCGGGCCTTAACCCTGCTTGGCCAGATCCTGGCCCGCATGCATCGGAGCACGGAGCCGGAGGGTCAAGCGCCCTTTACTGGCTCAACGCTTGGACCAAGGCGCATGGCACAATGGTTTTTCACTGCTATTGACTATCAGCTCTATCCTGTTGATCTCGGCGGCTGGAATAATCCCGTGGGACGCTCTTACCTGGCCTGGAGCGTTATGCGCCCGGAAATGCTTTTCTACCTGGCCGAGCAAACAGGCATTAGTAGCAGAGACATACTGCAACCCCTGCTGCGCGAAGTTCAACGGGAATTGCGCCAGCTTGATTTTTGTGGATTTGGCATGCTGCTTTCATCCTTTGGCAAGAAACCCATGCCGTGACGAGAGGATCTTTGACGTAGAGAGTGTCTATTTAGTGAAAGGGAATGTGTGATGGAGCACAGCGAAGAGAATGCGCCAGAGTACTGGCAGGAAACGATTGCTTCGGAGGTCGCGCGCGTCTTTTTTGGTCATCCATACATGTTAGATGCGTTAGGAAGCCTGTTACCCCCGATGATAGATGTGAGCAAGGCACAAAAGGTACTGGATATTGGTTGTGGCAATGGTGAGTGGGCGCGCCGCCTGGTGCGCGAGTATCCGCATCTCCATGTGCTGGGCATTGATACCTCACTGCGCTTGATTCAGGAAGCGCTGCAGCGAACCAGGGAGGACGGATTGACTACGCTCTCCTTCTACCAATTTGGCACTACCCAGAAGCTCGCCTTTGCCAGCGAGAGCTTTGGTATCGTCCATGTTCACTCGCTGGCCTCTTTTATCTCGACTGCCATGTGGTCACGCATTCTTGACGAGATGCTTCGTGTCCTCAAAATAGGCGGTTGGCTGAATATTGTGGATTATGAACATGGTACTACCTCTAGCCAGGCTTTTAATAAGCTTGCCGCTCTGGGTATGGCTGGTGTGCGCGCCCTGGGAGGCAGCATTGCACCCGCTTCTCCGACCAGGGGAGCCGCCGCGCGCCTCTATGGTTTCCTGGTCGATGCTGGACTGATCGATGTATCTTACTCTGTCCATGCGTTAGACTACGGGGTCAACAGTCACGCGGGCACACGGGCTTTTCTGCATGATTTCGTCGTGGACATGGGCAACTTCAAGCCCTTTATTCTGCAACTAGGTCTGACCGATAGCGCGACCTTCGACGCCTTACTGGCTCGCACCAAAATTGACTTCTATCAGCCAGATTCCTGTGGTTATGCTTACCTGATCTCGGCTGTTGGGCGTAAAGAACCTTGAGCGAGCGGATCTTAACCTTCCTCCCCGAAAGTAAGACATTCTGGCTAGTTTTTCGCTGTGAGACCGCAAAAAGAAACAGATAGATATACAATGTCATAAGTACAGATGTGTATATCTACCTGTTCTTGGGTGTACAAACCAGGGGGTGAGCTTTGAAAAACGCCAGAAGTCCTTTCCTGCCAAACTTTGTTCCACGCTTCCTGGCAATTTCCTGTGTGATGCTTCTGGTTGGAGCTCTCTCTCTTGCCAGTATTCTGGGGATTGCTTTGCTTGGACCCGCGCTGGACCATGGCGGGAATGTTAGCCATGCAGCAGGCTTGATTGAAGCACCAGTCGGACCAGGGAAAGATTTTGTCTTGCAGACAATGAGTGGTCAGCTTCTGCATTTTCAGTGCGGTGAGGGGTGTCGGGCCTCGCTGGCGCATTTGCAGCGTCATTTTAGCGAGCGTGCTCATACAGATGTGTACTATGTCGAGGGGGCTCATCAGGCTCTGATAGCTCTCGATGTAGATTAAGAAAATAGCTGCTTTGATGAGTAAACAGAACACTGTAGGTACAGTTGATCAAGCGGATATTGTGATTGTAGGGAACGGTATCGCAGGGCTAACGGCGGCGGTCGAGGCGCGGCGTTTGGAGCCCGATAAAAGTGTGGTGATTGTGACGAGCCAGAGCCATCCCACAATCAATACTCCTGCTTTAAAACAATTCGCGATAGGCAAGTTGACACGCGAACAGTTGCTTGCTTACCCCGCGGGCACCGAGCGTCAGCAGTGCATTCATATTGTAAATGCTTACGCGGAGGAGATTCGTGCTCAAGAGGGGTATGTACGCCTGTCGGATGGTCAGGGCTTTGGCTATGGCGCGCTACTTCTTGCCACCGGAAGTCGCCCTACAGGCTTGCCAACAGATATGCCTGGCCAGGACTTCGATGGCGTGTTGACGCTCCATCGCCTGTATGATTATCTGGATTTGCGCCGCCGGCTCAATGAGGTGGAGGAGGCTGTGGTGATTGGGGGAGGGCCGCACGCAGTTGAAACAGTGATGGGCTTACTCTACTGGGGCATCAAGGTCCACTGGCTCATTCGTAGCGAGACATTTATGCCGCGAATGCTAGACCGTCAAGCATCTGATATGATACTGGAGGGTACACGCAGGGCAGGCGCGAAGGTATACACCGAGACGGAGACGCTGGGCATTGTGGGACGCGTGGGCTCGGTGGCGGGTGTTGTGACTACTCGCCAGCAGATGTTGCCCTGCCAGCTTGTGCTGGTTTGCACAGGGACCATGCCAGTGAATACCCTGGCGCGCAATTGCGATCTGCCAATGAAGTACGATCGCGGCGGCATTCTGGTTGACGACCAGTTGCGCACCAGCGCGCGTAATATCTATGCCGCAGGTGATGTAGCGGCTCTACGCGATCCACTGACGGGTAAATACGCGCCGCGCCCGCAATGGCATGCCGCGGTGCTGCAGGGTCGCGCTGCCGCAGCCGCGATGACCGGTGCCGCCGAGTTGGAAGACTTCGGTGTTCCCTGGCACGCGACGCGCCTGGGCGACCTCTCCATGCTGACGGTTGGCAATCCACTGGCCTGGCAGGAGAGTGTGACCCCTCTGACAGAGAAGCGCAAAGGGAGCTATTGCCTGCTTTCGCTGGTCGATGATCGGCTGGTTGGTTATCTTTCGTTAGGGTCGGCACAGCCTGATAGCCTGGCTATTAAACGTATCATCGACGAGGGTCTCTCAGTACGCGAGATCACCAGAGATCTGCTGCGCGGAGAATTTGATGCCCGCAAGTATTTTTCTGGCAAGCGCACTTATGCCGCGCAACGTATGTTGACGACTGGCCAGTTGCCAACGCCCTTGCCACCGATGCCTGGGATTATGACGGGTGAGCGCCGTTCCGGGCAGCGTCTACCGTCACCAAAGACTGCGAACGCTCCGTCTCCACTTGTGGCCAGAACGGAGTCCCAAAAAGATGACACCGCCGTACGACTCAAGGCTCTGTCAGCAACGCAGCGCGGGGATACATCGGCACGCATGAACGCGGTACCCCCTACAATGCCAGCAGCGACAACGCGGCGCGAAGATACGGCGGCACGCATGAACGCGGTGCCTCCGACCATGCCAGCAGCGGCCATTCAGCGTGGAGATACAGCGATACGCATGAACGCGGTACCTCCCACCATGCCAGCAGCGGCAACGCAGCGTGGAGATACGTCGGGAAGTATGAGCGCGCTAAATACCAGGACGCAGGGAATGGCGGCGCAGCATGGGGATACAGCAGCACGTTTAAACGCGGTACCCCCCACAATCTCAGGGAAGACAGCGCGGCCCATGGATACGGCCATACGTGTGAACACGGCGGCACCCCGAGAGAGGTACGCGCGTCCAGAGGAGAGTGAGGCGTGGGTAAATGCACCGCCACCAGTGACGCCACAGGGGAGTACTGACATAGGATGGATGAATGCGACTCCTTCTTCTACATCGAGGCCGCGCGCGCCGGAGATACCTGCGCGCAACACAGAGGATCTGCAGCGACCAGCCACGGAGCCGCTGGTGCGCCCTACACAGACTGGCTCGCGCTCGGTCACTGGTCCGCGTCCACCAGTGCGCCAGATGGACGAGCGGCGGCGGCGCATCGCCGAACAGAAGACACTGGTCAATCCAGAAGCGAGATTAGCCCCAGGCGGGCAGGCTGGTAAGCCACAGCAGGCCAGCAAGCCCAAAGAAGCAGAGAGAGAACAGATGAGCCGCGCGCCGGATCGGCAGTTTATCGCGCCTCCCGGCATGCAGCCTCAGGGAAAGCCGGGTGAAGAGAACAACCCTCATCCCTCGCGCAGCCTCTGGCATTATACGGATAAGCACCCTGCTGTGAAGGGGAAAAAGCATGTTTAAGAGAAAAGCAGGTCAGCAAAGTGTAAGATTACATAAAACAGGCTCTCAGGTAGTTCAAGAGTTGCATGCCTGCATTGGCTGTAACGAGTGCCTGCTAGCCTGCCCCGCTCTGGGAGAGTCAGTGACCATCGATGTGCTCAATAGGGAGACACTGGGTGGGTCTATCTCGCGCCCGGTCGCGCAGTTTGCGCGCTCCTGTTATCAATGCGGCGCTTGCGTAGCCCCTTGCCCGGTTGGTCTGCACCGTGACGCGATGATGATGTGGCTCAAGGTCCGTCTGCTGCGTTCAGGTTGGGGAGAGTGATGGAAATGGGGAAGAAGCAAGAGCATTTTGAGGAAGCGAGTAGCGAAGCAGGCTACTCGTGGTTGTACCGAGCCAGTGCCCTGCATGGTGGGTGGCGCGTCTTCGTGACTTTTATGGTAATCAGTCTGGGGGCAGGTTTTTTTGCCTGGTACTCATCCTTTAGCTCTGACGCGGCTCCCGATAGCCTGGTAGGCTTGATTTACGCCGGCATTGGCACACTCTTCCTGTTGCTGGCCGCGACACTATTCAGTCTGCGCAGGCGCTCGCATCGCCATCGTTCTGTGGGTGGTTTGCGTGCCTCTCTTGGCTGGCATATGTGCTGCGCGCTGATGGGGCTGGCTTTCCTCGCCATGCATTCGTTTGGCGAGTTTAATCCACGCACTGGCACGTACGCGCTGTATGGAATGGTCGCGTTGGTGATTAGCGGCCTGGTCGGGCGCCTGTTGGATCGTCTGATGCCCCGGCTGATTGCTGGAGAGGCACATCAGGCTCTTACCGCCCAGGGCGAGGATCGTATTGAGACAATCTCCGACAAACTCAGGGCTATCGTCGTCCACAACACCCAGGATATTCGCGGCCTCTCCGCGGGCGCGAAGCCGCACTCTACCAGTCGTGCCCTGGCACCGTTGTCCCAGAAAAAGACGCTGGCCGGACGTGACCAGGCTCTGCGTACACCCTGGGATTTAGCCTATATCTCCCTTGAATCGACGCCCCAGGAGTTGAGTCGGGAAGAAGGCTCGTTTCGCCTGGTTCCTGATAGAAAAAGCAGCCTGCTGCGTCCCGGTGCCCTCATGCCCGGCACACAGGAGCAGATGGGCGAACTGGAAGAGGTGAGGCGCGCCATGCAGCGCGAGCTCTTCTATCGTTATGTTATTCGCTACTGGCGCAAATTCCACGTGCTCCTGGCTCTGGTAACTATGGGCCTGCTAACCTGGCATATTGTTTATGCGCTTCAACTCATGCTGCCAAATCTTTTCCATTGACAAGCGGGGGGATTACGGGGGGATTACTGGTTAAGAAAGACACAGAGCAGCATTTAGCCCGGATTTCGCGAAATCCGGGCTAACTTATTATAAGAACTGTGTACCTGGCTCTGTTCAGGGTGTTGCGCCTGGAGTGGGAGTGCTGGTATTGCTCGCGAAATTCGTGCCATTGTTATAAAACACGAACATCTTGTCCGCCACATGGATGATCATATCTATCTTGCCATCGTGGTTGAAATCGCTAAACGTTAGCGTAACGGGCAGCAGGTCTTCGCCAGGTGCGATCAGATCTGGTCCGGTGTAGTCAATGGCTTTTGAGGGATTACCCCCTGGAAACTCAACTACAATTATCTGGCCATGTAAGTTGAGTGCGATGAAGTGACTGGGATTGGTCGCGTTGTCGTTATGGCCCACAATCGCGTCTGTCTGAAAGGTGCGTGGATTGCCGTAAACAATGGTGTTATATTCGTTAGTTCCCCAGGTAACCGCGTTCATGCCTAAGATCCAGAGGGCCAGCGCAATTAGCATGCCCAGGCCTACATAGAGAAGCCAGTGGACACCACGGCGGTCGCGTTTGATGGGCATCGGTGTTTCGTAAGCGCCTGTAGTAGCGCGTGGCGAGCGGGTTGGAGCAGCGCCAATCGTCTGGCCTGGCTGTTGTTTCTGAGTACTACGCGGGGGAACATTGTTGTTAGAAGTGGGTCGTCTGACCTGAGTTTCAGTGGTCACATCGCGGCTACTGCGGCGTGGCGCCTGCTCTTGCGGATTATAGCGAATCGTACTCGAACGGGATCGTGGCGGATTAGAAGCGTATGGATCATCTTCTCCCAGCAAATATTCGTCATCGTATTGTGTATCGCGTACACCCTGGTCCGTGTTGATAGCCATTGGATTCGAGTTTTTTCGTGTTGTTGTCCGCGTTGAGGGCTTTTGAGATGACCTCTCCCTCTCATTGCTCGACATTGGCTCTCCCTTTCTCTGTCGTCTCGTGTTCCGCGGAGACAGATCAATTCCGCCTGAGAAGGCGGCTCCGAATTCTGGCTCCGCCTATGCGTTGCGTGTAGAAACGGAGACAACTGCTAGCAGACGCGCACAAGGCGTCTTCTGGTTTCTCAGTGTGTCAGGTGTAGGGCAGAAATTTGTATCAAAACGTGTCGATGCAAATAGCTCTCTCGTAAGACTACCCCTTTGCTCACTAAAAAAAACGCTCTACGCGATGTTTTTTAAGCACGCTCGCTTGCATAAGAGTAGCTTATCATAATTTGGCCGCAAAATACAGTCTTCGCCTGTCAATGCTGCTGATTTGCTGCCTGATCTGGGTAATAATGCGGTTTTAGAGACGGGTAGTAGCCTCATCACAATAAAATAGCAAAGAGGCGAGAAACATTATGGTTCTCTTCTCTTTTCCAGCCATCTTTTGATACTGGCCTCTTTGCCCTGGGTGCCGGGCTCGTAATACTGACGGCCTTTGAGGTTCTCAGGCAGGTATTCTTGCAGCCTGGGAGCTGGTGGACGCTCGGGGTCCTCGGTTGGCATATCTTTATAGAGATCGTGGGCATATTGATAGTCTTTGCCGTACTCCAGGTCTTGCATCAGGCGTGTAGGTGCGTTGCGGAGCCAGAGGGGGACTGGATCGTTGCGTGTCTGCTTGACATCCTCCTGGACGCTGCTATACGCGGTGTAAAGGGCATTGCTTTTGGGGGCAGTGGCGAGGTGGACAACTGCTTGCGCGAGGGCGAGATTAGCTTCTGGCAACCCTACAAAATGGACTGCTTGCTGCGCCGCCATGCAGACGAGTAATGCTTGAGAATCTGCCATACCTACGTCTTCGGAAGCGAAGCGGATCAGCCGGCGCACAATGTAAAGTGGATCTTCGCCGGCCTCCAGCATACGCGCCAGCCAGTAGAGGCCCGCGTCAGGATCGGAGCCGCGGAGGGCTTTATGCAGAGCCGAGATAATGTCGTAATGCTGCTCGCCGTTTTTGTCATAGAGCAAGGTGCGATGCTGAACAATATCCTCGATGATCGCGGTGGTGATATGCGTGCCGGGATCGGCCTGAGCTGCGATTTCCAGGATATTGAGGGCCGTGCGCGCGTCTCCATTAGCGATCAACGCTATTTGTCCCGGCACTGCTTCATCTATATGCAAGGCCAGCGCGCCCAGGCCGCGCTCACGATTGCTCAAAGCGTTCTGGATGATTTGCATAACCTGCTCGTCGCTCAGGGCTTGAAGTGGAAAAACGCGACAGCGTGAGAGTAACGCGCTATTGACCTCAAAGCTAGGATTCTCGGTAGTAGCGCCGATCAAGGTGACTGTGCCGCGCTCGACGTGTGGCAGGACAGCATCCTGTTGCGCTTTGTTAAAGCGATGAATCTCATCAATGAACATGATTGTGCGCTGTTTGCTAAATTGTCCCAGCTTGCGCGCATCCTCTACGACCTTACGCAGATCGGCCACGCCCGCTACAACCGCGCTGAGCGTCACAAAACGCGCCTGTGTCTGCCGGGCAATCACCTCGGCCAGCGTAGTCTTGCCGCTACCAGGGGGTCCCCAGAGGATGATCGATGGAATATGGTCGCCTTCAATGCTGCGGCGCAGCATACGCCCGGGAGCCAGCAGATGTTCCTGTCCGATAATCTCATCCAGGGTACGCGGGCGCATGCGCGCGGCCAGTGGCTCTCCTCCACTCGCGTTGGGAGAGGTAGTTGGAGGCGTAGCCGATTCTTTATGTGAAGCGCTTTGCCGCGCTGGCGGAAGATTCTCCTCGCCGAAAAGCGAGACCTGATCGGGCATAACTTCTGGCTCCTGGCATCTATGGATGGTGCTTGTCTGTTTCGGACCTCTAGTATACCATATTAATTAAGATCAGAGCGCGCCCATTCTCATACTCATGGAGATCATTTCGATGAACATCCAGCTCATTACTCCATTCATACAAAGGTGCGCGAGATCTGCTCCCAGCTTGAGCCAATCGATATTGTTTGTTTGCAGAGCGCCGCTAATCTCTCGTCCATAAGCCAAAAGCAAAAAGGCAAAGGCGACAAAAAAGCTGCAATTAAGATAGATAGCGGTCTGAGTCATACTCAAGGCCATACTTGCTATCTCAAGAAACATGTAAGCCATCCCAATATATGTGAACAGATGGATAGCATCGGCTTTCAAAGTGGCACGCTCTCTATCTGTGCGCCGCGTCAGAATGGTAAGCAGAGGTCTATGGGCCAGGAGCCGTCCGGCGAACCACAGCGAGGCGAGGGTAAACAGGCTGATGTTCCAGCGGATCAGCTCAGGGGTCTGGAAGGCAGGGGGCGCGAGCATGAGTGCCATGCCAATGGCCATCAAGCTATGCCCGATCTCGCTTTCTAGATCGTAACGGCGTATGCCTGACAGGGAAATGGCGAGACGGAAGCCATAAAATAAGGCGATGACGATAAACAGACAGGGCCAGAAAGCGGCGAGTGTGTTGGTGTTTGCCATTGCGCGGATTTCCTCTCAGAGAAGCCGGGCTTCTTGCTCCTTATACCACAAAACACGTCTATAAACACTGCTAGCGGGCTATAACTGACGGCATCTACGGGCACTACTCTGTATTGATATAAATAAAGCATACTGCATGTTGAACGGAAAAACAAGCAAGCAAGCTGTGTTTAGAGAGATGCAGTCCAGGCTTCACAGAACGATAAGCTACGCGCGCTATGTTCTTAAGCTCAGTTCATAGGGTGGGTCTGGAAAAAATCCCAGATAACAGCGCTAGCATCGAGGTTGAGCGAGGTTTTGCCATATTCATAGATATCTTGCATCCTCCAGACACAGAGTAATTTAAGCTATGGCCACCGGTTTTGACTCAGAATTATACAGCGATCGTGTGTCAGCCGGTCTTTACATAATGCTGACCGGATCGATATCCACCTGCCAGCCAGGGGCCTGGAGAACGCGCAGGAGGGTTTGCAAGTTGTGGCCGCGCAGGATCATTTGCCAGCGATACTTGCCCTGCAGACGTTCCATAATGGCGGGAGCGGGTCCAACGATATCTGTGCTTTCCATATTAAGGCGTTCGATCCAGCGGTCAAGTGTTTCGCGCAGGAGCAGGGCTTCATTCTGGGCTCGCAGGCGGTTTTCGTGGCTGTAGGTGAGTTTGACAAACTGGCGAAAAGGCGGATACCCATAACGGCGGCGGGCCTCGATTTCGGCGGCATAAAATTCATGGTAGTTGTGGCGCGAGGCGGCATCGATACAGAAGTGCTGCGGGTTAAAGGTCTGGACAATGACCCGCCCTGCCTCGCTGCCGCGCCCCGCGCGACCTGCGACCTGGGTCAGCAGCGTAAAAGCGCGTTCGGAGGCTGAGAAGTCAGGCAGCATTAACGCGATATCGGCGGAGATCACACCGACCAGCGTGACGCCAGGTATATCCAGTCCTTTAGCAATCATCTGCGTGCCGACCAGAATGTCTGCCTCGCGATTGGCAAAGCGATCCAGCAGTTGTTCATGAGCGCGGCGCGTCTTCGCGGTATCGCGGTCCCAGCGCAAGATACGCACGCCAGGAAAGGTGCGCGCGATGGTCTGCTCGACCTTCTCCGTGCCCAGACCAAAGTAGCGCACGCTATTGCCGTGGCACTGTGGGCAGAAGTGCAGCGGCTGGTGCTGGCTGTTGCAGTAATGGCAGAGCAACACGCGCTCGGTGGCGTGGTAGGTCAATGGAATATCGCACTGCTCACACATCGCGACATAACCACACTCGCGGCAAAGCACGCAACTGGCCGCGCCGCGCCGGTTTAGATAGAGAATAGCCTGCTGTTTGCGCTTGAGTATATCGGTAAGTGCATTTTGTAAGCGCCGGCTCAGGATGCTCGTGTTGCCTATCAGCAGTTCATTGCGTAGATCGATGATCTCGACAGGTGGAAGGGTCGCCCCAATACGCTGAGGAAGCTCGACCAGCTGATATTCACCGCGTTCAGCGTGAAAATAGGTTTCAGTGGAGGGCGTAGCGCTACCAAGGACAAGCGGGATATTCAGAAGAGAGCTCAGGGCCAGGGCTGAGGTACGAGCGTGATAGGTCGGAGCGCGCTCACCTTGCTTGTAGGCTGGCTCGTGCTCTTCGTCTAGAATCAGTATCCCCAGCTCAGGCACAGGCGCGAAAAGAGCTGTACGCGAACCGATAACCACATCTACACGTCCCTCGCGAATGCGCCGCCACTCATCATAGCGCTCACCGGCACTCAGCGAACCATGCATGATCGCCACGCGTCCAGGGAAGCGTCCCGCGATACGTTGTATAGCTTGCGTGGTCAGAGCGATTTCCGGTACAAGCACAATACCACGCTGTCCGCGCGCGAGCACTGCTTCCAGTGCCTGCAGGTAGACCTCGGTTTTGCCGCTGCCGGTCACGCCATGTAGAAGCACAGGCCGCTCGCTGGCAAGGATCTGCTGGAGAGCAGCGCGCTGGTCGGCGGTGAGTGGCAATGGTTGCGTGGGCGCGATAACGCGGCCTAGCAGAGGATCGCGCTGCACTTCGACCTCTTCAATTTTGATAATGTTGTTGCGCTCCAGGCTCTGTAACTGGCCGGGTGTCAGGCTGCTGGCCTTGCAAAGCATATGAGGCGTCCAGTAGGAGCCGCTGGCCGCGCTGATGCGGTCGTGTTCTAACAACTCGATAGCCGCGATTTGCCGCTGCGCCACCAATCCAGCCTGGTTCTGCGGCGTCAGAGCCAGGGAGGCATCAACGGCAGGTAGCACCCAGGGATCGAGCACAGCCTTCTTCTGGCGTGGACGCTGGGCCAGACCCTCCACACTCTGCAACGGGTCAGCCTCGGCGGGTAAGCTTTGCCGCAAACGGGTTTGTGCCTCCTGGCGCCAGGCTTCTAACTCTGCTCCGCGCAGGAGCAAGCGTACAATGCGCTTGCGACGAGCATGGGCTCTGGGTGCGTGCAATTCCGAGCCGCGCTCGATCAATCCACTTTCCTGGGCCTCTTTGATGACCTCGCGCGCTTTTTTCTCGCCCAGCATCTCCTTTAGACGCGCGATATCCAGCGTGCCCTCGCCTATGAGCAGACCGATCAGCGCACGCAGGCGCGTAAAGCGGCTTTCCTCGCCCGCGCGCGCCGCGAACTCGTTGGCTGTCTCGGTATCGATAAGCTTCAGAACCATTTTGGAGCGCTGCATCAGACCGGGCGGCAGCATCATCAAGGCCGCGTGCGCCAGGGGAGTCACATAATACTCGGCCAGCCACTGGGCCAGGGCGCGTTGATGTGGCAGAAGCGCGGGTAGCGTATCGAGCAGAGTGGAGATGGGGCGCACCTCCTGATCCTCTGGCGCGACCTCGTGAACGCGCCAGATAATACCTTCGACCAGCCGCTCACCATAATAAACAGCGACGAGTTGGCCAGGCATAATTTCGTCTTCCAGTTCAGCGGGAACCTCGTAGGTCAGGATCTGCTCGTGGCTCCAACTGGCGGCAGCGGTGAGAATATCAGCAAACACAGTTAGCGCCTCCCAAATTCACGTTCCAACGCACCCAGGCTGAACTGCACAGTCGTAGGTCGGCCATGACAGCAGCTATAAGGTGCCTTTGTCTGCGAGAGTTGAGTGAGCATTTCGCGCATCTCGCTAACCGTTAAGAAGTAATTAGCCTTAATCGCGGCTTTACAGGCCAGATTAGCCAGGGCATGCTCTTCCCAGGTCTCAACGTGGCCCGGACTGTCAGGCGCGGTCAGTTCCTTCAGCAGCTCTTGCAATGAGCGCGCATTCATTTGTTTCACCAGCACCTGGGGAAGCGCGCGTATCAGTAGCGCGCCTTCCTGTAACTCCAATTCAAAGCCAATGTACTCTAACTGCGCCTGGTGATCCTCGATTGCGCTCAACTCGGCGGGCGCGAGACGCAACTGCATAGGTGTCAGCAGGAGCTGCGAGAGAGGAGCGCGTGCTTGGAGGGCCGCGACCATGCGTTCGAGCAGAATGCGCTCGTGCGCGGCGTGCTGATCGATCAGATAGAGGCCGTCTGGACCCTCTGTCACAATATAGCTCTGCGCGAACTGGCCGATCACACGCAGGGCTGGCAGGCGTCCCTGTTCTCCCAGCAGTGCATGTTGCACTGGCAGACTGGCCTCAATGGACGAAAGGTGTATCTGTTCCTCCTTTTGAGGTTCGCCGCTCGTAGAAAGTTGTTCAGGTAAGAGAGCAGACGCGGCCTTATCCGCGGCCACGGGCGCGCCAGCGATTTTGCTGGCAGATGCGGGCGCGTCATCCTCTGTAGAGGCAAGCTCGATTTTACGCGCCGGGACAGGTGCTGGCAACGTGGGTATATAGGAGGCGTCAGCCTGAGCCTGTGGGCTGTCAGTATCCTCCAGGCCGGCGGCTGGCAGGAACGCTTTGTCGCGCGCAGGACCACTACTGGTATGGTCTTTGGGGTTCACATGGCTTTGCCAGAGGCGCGAGATCAGTGGTGGTCTTGTGCCAGTCTCCTCCTCGGTGACTGTCAGCCAGGGATTGTCGCGTGGTAGGACCGGCTTGTGAGCCGCGGGCGCGGGTATCGCGTGGTGGGGAGGCTGGGGAGTATCAAGGGGCAAGAAATCGGCCTCATCATCTGCGGGCGCGGGTGCTGGCGTGCCAGGCTCTTGTTCGACACGTGCGTTCTGGCCGCTCCAGCCAGGGATAGTAGCCTCAGAGAGCACCGCGGCGCGAATCGCGCGCAGAAGCGCCGCGTAGACCCGGCGCTCTTTAAGGAAACGGATCTCCGTTTTCGCGGGATGGACGTTGACATCAATCTGCGAGGGATCTATAGCGATATCTACTACCGCAATTGGATGGCGTCCAGATAGCAAGAGCGAGTGGTAGGCTTCCTCAACCGCGTAGCTCAACATGCGGCTAAGTACCCAGCGATGATTTACAAAGAAGGACATATGCTGGCGTGTACTTTTATAACAGGTTGGCAGGCTAGTAAATCCGCTCACCACTGGACGTTCGGGATCATTGTCCTTGCCATCCAGGCTGGAGATTGGCACCATCTGCTCGGCCACCTGCAAGCCGTAGATCTCCACTAGCACGCTGCTCAACTGGCCGTCGCCGAGAGTCGCGAAGAGTTGGCGTCCCTCGCTGCTCACGCTAAAACGAATGCCGGGATAGGCCAGCGCGTACTGTTCCAGCAGGTGCAGGCAATGGCTGACCTCGGTATTGCGGCTCTTGAGAAACTTCAGGCGTGCTGGTACCGCGCTAAAGAGATTGCGTACGGTCAGCGTGCTGCCCGTGGCTGAGGCAGCCGTGTTAACGCTGGACAATGTGCCGTTTTGCGCGTGGATCTGCGCCGCCTGGCTGGCTGTGTGGTGGCGACTGAGCAGCGTCACATCGGCAACCGCGGCAATGCTGGCCAGCGCCTCGCCCCGAAAGCCCAACGAACGGATACGCTCCAGATCGTCAATCAGGGCTACTTTGCTGGTCGCGTGCCGGGCCAGGGCCAGGCCCAGTTCCTCAACAGGGATGCCAGAGCCATTGTCAATCACGCGGATCAACTGGAGTCCGCCATTCAGCAATTCCACCCGAATCTGCGTGGCCCCGGCATCGATACTATTCTCGATCAATTCTTTGACCACCGACGCCGGGCGTTCAACTACCTCGCCAGCGGCAATCTTGGCGGCAACATCTGGCGCGAGTTGGCGAATGGGCATCCTTTCTGCACCTCCAGGTTGTATGCTAAGCTTCTTGAATAAGAACGAGTGTTCAGACAGATATTATACACCTGTTTTCTTTTTTGCACCAGAGAAAATGGAAGCAGGGTCAGGTCGATGTAAAAAAATTATTTAACGCTTGCTACTTACTCAACACTACAGTATAATTGCCTGGAAAAACGCGGCGGGCCAGACGTTCATACATATAGGTAATAGCCAGGAAAAGATTTGGTGTACACAAGGACATTGTGGCAAAATCTGATAGATCTGGCTGGCAACCGCGGATAATATCTGAGCAGAACACCTCTAATTTGCGTTTGTCTTGCCATATTAGTAGTCTTTTTAGGAGGGCTTATGGATGTGATAAACAAGTCCCCAGTGCTCAGCTCGCTAAAATTCTTGACTGGTCCACTGGCGGGTACGACCCTGCCAATTAGTAAGCCAATCACGACAATGGGGCGAGATGAAACGAGCAATGATATCGTAATATCTGATCCCTCAGTGTCACGTCACCATGCGCGTATTGTGCAGAGTGGGCCGCAGTGGCTTATTGAGAAGCTAGCGCCACAGAATACGCTGACAGTGAATTCACGCGATGTACAGCAGCTTCCTATTTCTGATCGGGATACCATTGGCTTAGGCACTGGTACCACCTTCCAGTTTCAGGCGAGCGTGCAGCAAATGCCTTCTACCGCGCCTGCGCCAATTCTTAACAGGGTGAATCCGCAGCCTACACCGTATGTGCCGCCAAACCTGTCCCCGGCTGCCGCATCTTATCCGACAGAGCAGAACGAGGCCGGGACGCAGCGCGTGCAATTGGGAGCTCCCAGCGGTCCCTCTGGCAGCGTTCCCTCGATTGAGGTGAGCAGCAACGTCCACGCAGACAAGCAGACCTATCCATTGAATAAACAGGTCATCAATATAGGGCGCGAGCCATCCAACGATATTGTGATCAATGAACTGGTGGTATCGGGTTTCCACGCGCAACTTGTGCAGGAGAATGGCCAGTTTATCCTGGTTCACCCACATCCCTCGCGCGCCAGAACCCTTAACGGCCTGTTCTATAAGGGCCAGCATATCGCTGGGGACCAGCAGTTTCGCAAGGCGCTGGTGCGTGGCGATGTCATCCGTATTGGCGACGAGCATGGTACGCTGGTCACGCTGGCCTTTAACGATGGCACTGGCGCCGCTCAGGAAGCGCTGCCCGCCATTCGCCCGATCCCGCTGGGCGCGCCAGTGATCACGCTCGGTCGTCTGCCCGATAACGACGTAGTGCTCAACCATCCGCAGGTTTCAGCCCATCATGCTCGCATGGAGCGCGTGGGTAACAATTACCGCATCATTGACTTGAGCAGCACTAACTATGTTTACGTTAATGCCCGGCGTGTCAACAATCACATGCTCAAGCCCGGCGACGAAATTCACATTGGACCGTTCAGGCTGATCTTTACCGGCACCGAACTGACCCAGCACGATGATAGTGACGGCATTCGTATCGATGCGTTGCAACTGCGCAAGACCGGTAATAACCACGTTGTACTGATCAGCGATATCTCTGTCGTTATTCCGCCGCGCAAGTTTGTCGCCCTGGTAGGTGGTTCTGGCGCTGGAAAATCGACGCTCATGGATGCCCTCAACGGTCTACGCCCCGCGCAGCAAGGCACCGTGCTTTATAATGGCAAGGATTACTACAAGCACCTGGCCGCTTTTAGCACCCAGCTTGGTTATGTGCCGCAGGACGACATCATTCACCGCGACCTGACTGTTGAGCGCGCGCTGCATTACGCGGCCAAGCTACGTCTGCCCGATGACTTCACCAACGCGCAAATCAAGGCTCGTATAGAAGAGGTGCTGGAAGACGTTGATCTAAAAGGTCGGCGTCACCTCCTGGTCAGCAAGCTCTCAGGTGGTCAGCGCAAGCGCGTCTCCATCGCACTCGAATTGCTGGCCAACCCCAGCGTCTTCTTCCTGGATGAGCCGACTTCGGGCCTTGATCCTGGTCTGGACCGCAAGATGATGACCTTGCTGCGTAATCTCGCTGACAAGGGTCATACCATTGTGCTGGTTACGCACGCGACCAATAATATCAACTCGTGCGATTACATCTGTTTTCTGGCGGCTGGTGGTCACCTGGCTTTCTTTGGACCGCCCAACGACGCCAAAACATATTTCGGCAAGACCGACTTCGCCGAAATTTATAGCGCGCTGGAGCCCACTGAAGCGAATCCCAAGATACCAGCGGAGGCCGAGGCTCGCTTTAAAGCCTCCCCTGAGTTCCAGCAATACGTAGTTACGCCAATCAATCAAGGTCCGGCTGGTGCCGGGCGTGCCGCCGCGCAGGCTCAACAGGCGAACGAAATAGTACCGCCCAAGCGTGGCAATCCGTGGAAGCAGTTTGCTCTACTCTCGCAGCGCTATATCGAATTGCTCAAGAACGACACAGGCAACCTGCTCATTCTCTTGCTCCAGGCACCAATCATTGCAGGCATTCTCTTTTTGCTCACAGCGAGTGGCACGTTCAGTCCCACTGGCGTGGTCAACTGTCCGCAGTCAATCTATACGGCGGCGCATATTCCCAGAACCTATACTGCACAGGGCCAGGGGATAGATTGCCGGAACGTACTTGACTTCCTGAACGGGGGTAGTCCTGGCGCACAGCAGATTATTCAGACGCACGGCGGTACCCCGAACGAAGCGTTACAGTCATTTATCCAGCCAGCTTCCGGTGGAGATGCGCAGAAGATCCTCTTCATCATGGCCTTCGCGGCAGTGATGTTCGGGGTGGTCAACGGCACACGCGAAATCGTCAAAGAGGAACCGATCTACCGACGTGAACGCACAGTTAACCTGGGTATCCCGCCCTACCTGGCCTCGAAGGTCGTCGTGCTCGGTGTACTCTGCGCGCTGCAGAGCCTGGTGCTGGTCGTCGTTGTTAACGCCAAGACGCCTTTTGAGCAAGGCATTTTCCTGCCAGTCTTCGTTGAAATTTACATTTCAATGTTCCTGACAGCGCTAGCCGGTCTGACATTGGGTCTGATGATCTCCGCCCTCTCGCCAAACAGCGACCGCGCTACCAGCATGATACCCATCATACTGGTGCCACAAGTCATCTTCTCCGGGATCATCTTCTCGCTGGATAGCCCGGTGATGCAGATCCTGGGTTCGCTCTGGGCTGCGCGCTGGGCTATGGCTGCCATGGGTTCGTCGATTGGCTTGCACAGCCAATTTACCCTGCCCGATGGCTCAAAAACTGGCGAGAACTTTTCGTATCAGGGCACTCATTTCTCGACGTTTAAGCAGTCAGAGGCTACATTACACTTGCTGCTCTGCTGGGCCGCGCTTGTAATCATGAGCGCAGTCTTTATCTTGATGACGGCTTACTTCTTAAAGCGTAAAGACATACGTCGTTAGAAAATCAGCCTGAAAAGATTGGCTGGATCTGGCAAGCGAGCACCGTGGCTGCGGCAAGATCCAGTACCTCTGGCGCGGCATGGTACTTCTGGCGTCGAAACTTGAGAGTGTGTATCATTCTGTGCTATTGTAGCAATAATCTGATGCGACGGAGAATGCCTTTATAGAAAGCTTGAGCAAGTTGACCGTGTTACTAAACAGGCGCATTATCGTCGGTGTTTGTGGCGGAATAGCCTCGTATAAAGCGGTCGAGCTGGTCAGTCGCCTCCAGCAGGCGGGTGCATTGGTGGATGTGATCATGTCGGAGCACGCGGAGGAATTTGTGCGCCCATTGACATTTTCCACTTTAAGCCACCGACCGGTCTATAGCGATCTATGGGAGCCATCGGGGAGAGCCGCGGAACTGCATATTGAGTTGAGCGAGGAGGCCGATCTGCTGGTATTTGTGCCAGCGACGGCGAACACCATCGCGAAATTGGCTCATGGGAGCGCGGATAATATGCTCACGGCGGTGGCGCTAGCGACAAGAGCACCAATTCTGCTCGCGCCGGCTATGCACCACCATATGTATACTCACGCGGCCACGCAAGCCAATCTGGCGCTTTTGCGTGAACGCGGAGTGACCATAATCGAGCCGGAAGTTGGACGCCTGGCCTCAGGCGAGGTGGGCGTTGGCAGGTTGCCAGAGACGGCAGTTCTGCTGGGTGCCATCAACGTCGCGCTCGCGCGCGATGGTCAACTGGCCGGACGTCGTGTGGTTATTACCGCTGGAGGCACGCGGGAGCCAATCGACCCGGTACGCTATCTTGGCAACCGTTCATCAGGCAAGATGGGTTATGCCCTGGCAATCGAAGCACGAGATCGTGGCGCCCACGTCACGCTTATCTCCGGCCCGGTTGCTCTCGATACTCCTTATGGAGTAAGCGTGACAAAAATCGAGACTGCGGCGCAAATGCGCGACGCAGTAATAGCGGCGGTGGAAAGAGCGGATGTGCTAATTATGAGTGCGGCGGTTGCTGATTATCGTCCAGCGCAGGTAGCAGCTCAAAAGCTCAAGAAAGAGAGCCACGGAGGCGCGCAACTTTACCCGATGGGTGAGGGGTTTTCCCTCGATCTGGTGCGCAATCCCGATATTCTAGGGGATCTCTCCGTCCTACTCGATGGGCAATCTGGTTCACGACAACCCCTGGTGCGTGTAGGCTTCGCAGCCGAAACACACGACCTGGCCACGTACGCGCGGGCCAAACTGGTCGCCAAACACCTGGATTTGCTCGTGGCAAATGATGTAAGCCGCGCTGATAGCGGCTTCGGTTCAGATACCAATAAGGTTCTGCTCTTCCATACCAATGGAGAAGTAGAGGACCTGCCGCTGCTCTCCAAAACGGAGGTGGCAGTGAGCATTTGGGATCGTATCGTACCTATGCTGCACCAGGCATAGTACGGCTTTCATCTGGGAGTGTGGCCTGTGTCGGGAGATATTGTTTTAGAAAAGTTGGGTACTCGTAAATTGCAGGAGGAATCCATGATGGATCGGGCTGCTAGTGCTGGTTTTGAAGGCATAGCTC
>JBEVTI010000057.1:0-36636 GCA_041156125.1 Candidatus Paraktedonobacter carboxidivorans | reverse complement strand
ACAAACAATGGTGTCCAGCTAGGGTCAGTAAAGGAGGTGACTAATATATCTCCATCTTCTATAGCAGCATCTTCCATGTTTAAGATGACACGCGCTCGTCCCTCTATAACTCCAGAAGAAACAGCCAGGCCTACAAGTGCTTCGGTTGGGAGATTTTCTCGTTTGTACTCACCTGCAATGATTTCACCATCAGACGTGATAACACGTGAGGGAGTGAGTTTTTCATAGAATTTGTACTCGTCTTTGCCTTTGCTGATGATCTGGTAATCCAGTGTATTTGTGCGTACGACTGCGCGAAGTTCTTGAAAAGTGAGATAGTAGATATCTGCTTTTTCATGAATAACGTTGGCCTGGACGAGTCGCTCGGCCTCTTTCAGTAATGCCTGCTTATAAACGAAGTAGCGACTAATCATGCCGTATTTTGGATATTCCCGATAACCAATGAAATTGCGGATCAGGCTGATCATGCGTTTTGTCTCTGCGGATTTGCGTTTACCATCCGGTAGTTGCCTCAAGCGATCTAATAACTCCTGTTCTTTTTGCAAAGCTTCCTGTCGCCCTTGCTCAAATTTCTGATTGCTAGCATGAGGCTCAAAGTTTTTGATATGACTGAGAAGTATGGGGATAAGTGTCGTTGGTTTTTCGCTCCAACGAGTTTTCGTAATATCGATTTCTCCGACACAGCGCATTCCGTATTTGTTGAGATAAGCATAGATAGCGTCCTGAGTTTCCTGTCCACCATGAAACTTGACAAGTTCATCCAAAAAGGTAGCAGCTTTTACATGTTGTAAATACTCAATTACTTCTGGATAAGGACGAATCACATCTGCGACATCCAATAGCGCCAGACCCATCTCCGAAGTAATATTGTTGGGTACAGATTGAGAAAGCGTGTCTGCTACGTTTTTTTCACCTAACCACTGCTGCATTTTTTCATTGATCCATGCTGAAGCATCTATAGCAGCCATAAACACAGCCGAACTTTGTGGATCAGATAAAATTTTCTTTAGTTGCTGGATATCTTCTAGCAGAAAATCAAATAGAGCTGATCCTGATTTAGTTTGGATGTTTTGTTTTAACTCTGCTATCGATGTTTGACTCCTCTGCATCAAGTCAGAGACGATTGTCGGATCGTCTACGATTTGTGCTTGCAAACCCGCAGACGAGATACCTTTATTGCTTTTACTGGGAGTCTGTTCTTTTTTATCATCTGGTAACGATTTTATAAAATCTCCTCGCCCTATTATGGTCATGAGTGCGTCTTTTATGAGCGGCTCGGATTGACCCATGACATTTAATACCATTTCTCTGCTGACAGGTGAAGCCAGTTGTGGTGTGACATCAACAAACAACCTGCCACCGGCTTTAAACATGGGGCGTAAAGCTGTTAACTGGAATAAAGAGATGCCCAGGGGTTTCATGGGATCGGTCATCATTTGTTGATGACCGACAGAGATATAGACGTGATTCTCTTGATCATTCGCTTCAGGGATAGGGTATAAAGTAGTGATTGGCCGACTCTGGACAATATAAAATGTCTCATCAACCAGACACCATTCGATGTCCTGGGGACAAGCGAAATGTTCTTCGATCTTTCTGCCTATGCGCTCAAGCTGTAAAATCTGCTCATCCGTCAGCGCTGGCCTATTCTGCCTCTCAGACTCAATCGCCTGTTCTTGCGTACCGCCATCTTTTAAGGCATAAATAGCCAGCTGCTTGGTGGATATCCTCTTAGCGATAATCTTGCCGTTACGCACTTTATAGTTATCAGCATTCACCAGGCCGGAGACCAGGGCCTCACCTAGTCCGAAGCTGGCATCAATGGATAAAACTTTTCTGTTAGAAGTGACGGGATCGGCAGTAAACAAAATTCCTGCCGCCTGCGGGAAGACCATCTGCTGCACAACCACAGACAGTTGGACTTTACGGTGGTCGAAGCCATTTTGCAGGCGATAAATGACTGCCCTCTCGGTAAAGAGCGATGCCCAGCACTTGCTGATATGCTGCAGGATTGCTTCCTTGCCGATAATGTTCAAATACGTATCCTGCTGGCCTGCAAAGGAAGCCCCAGGTAAATCCTCGGCAGTTGCGCTGGATCGTACTGCATAGGCATTTTTCTCAGCAAGCCTGGAGAGGAAGCTGGCGATTTCTACATGAATGTCTTGAGGGATGGCTATCCCTGCGATGATCCTGCGCATCTCACCGCTCAGTTCACCGATTTTATCCCGGTCTTCCACCTTTAGAAGCGCTAACTGATCAAGTAATGCGCCCATCGACGGCGTTTCTCTAATGATTCTTTTAAAGGCTTCAGTAGAAATACAAAAGCCATCTGGTACGCGTATGCCTGCAATTCTGGCTAGTTCCCCCAGGTTCGCGCCTTTACCTCCAACAACCATGAATTTTGTTTTGTCAATGTCCTGAAAAGCAAGCACATATGAACTCATATTTTTCTCTCCTTTGGGAATTCCTTCTTTGATAATTTTGCTGACATCCTTCAGGCTAAAGTGTGCCAGAGGTAGCGTCGCTTGCGCCTGAGTATAGGGGAAGGAACGCCAAAAAAAATCGGCCAAAAAGGCAGTGTGCAAGTAGACAGGAGGTGATACAATAAAAGTGGGAAAGAATTTGCTCATTTTGAGCTTTGGAAACCATGCTATTCCTTGCTGCTCTCTCGGACGTGAGACAGACGACATCTCAGCCTCCTTCACCTCCTCGCGCCTGGCAGTCCGCCATCACATTCCAATGTATCAGGTACTTTTCTTTTCAACATGCCATTCCAATATGCAGTCAAGGTCTAAGGTGGGTAAGACCCCGTTAACTGGTGGATGACTTGAAAGGGTGACTGTTTTAACTTACGTGCCAGAGAGGGCCGATTGATCGGGGACCTGTCACGCTACCGCTACTGATCCATCCGCGCGACAATTCCCCGTTTTCTTGGCAGAGAAGAGCTGAGCGAGCGACATTTGTCTCGTCGCGACAGGTCCCCGATCAATCGGGACAGGACCCGATACATCGGCCCTCTCTGGCATTTGCGTTATTTGTGGCAGCTATTTGGGATCTCACATTCCTCCACCAGATAATGTGGCTCTACCCTAAGGTGCAGGATGGTGCTTTTCGGGTACACGTGCGTACCCGAAAAGCACCATCCTGCACCTTAGACCTTGACTTCGTCACCGACGAAGCACTTAGAAAATGCTTGTGCTTTTTATTAGTCGGCGTTCGCGCCTTCGATCCCCTCTACCACTACGGTTTCGCCTACACTGCGTTCAATCGCGGCCAGTTCCGCGGCTGAACCCTGGATAACTGGCCCTTTAAACCAGTTGCGCGCACTGAGCAGCCACCAGAGGCCGATCAGCAGGAATGTTCCCAGCACAACGATAGGAGTGTAATTGAAAGTGGCTGCCACATTCACGCCCGGTGCTGTTGGATTAATAGTTGGAAGCATGAAGAGAATGGCAATGAAAACAACCCAGATGACCGCGATCCAGCCAATAGGCTTGCTCCAAGCGCCCAGATGCCAGGGGCCTGGCTGAAAATCCTTTGAGCGGATGCGCAGAAAAATGGGCAAGGCATACGCGATGTACAGACCAATCGTAGCTATCGATGTAATTGCCGCGTAGGCTGTATAGTTCCATACCGTAGGAATCGCCAGAATAAAGGCTCCCGTCACGGACAGCAGAATGGCATTACGCGGGGTACGCCCGCTGTCCAGCCTGTGCCAGAGATCGTGGAAAGGTACTGCTCCATCGCGCGAGAAGGCGTAAATCATGCGCGAATTGGATGTAACCGAGGACATACCGCAGAAGAGTTGAGCAATCACGGCTACCGCGAAGGAAAGCGTTCCCAGCACGTATCCCAGGCGAATCAGCAGAATACCAAGCACCGGGCTGAGCGTATTTGTATTCGCCGCCGCGAGGTCTGGCACAGCCGCGATCAGGCCCATGAGCACGGCATAACCGGCGAAAGCGGAGACGACAACCGACATTACCACTCCCCAGGGAGCACGAGTCTCCGCTCCAATGGTCTCTTCGGTCATGTGCGCGGAAGCATCATAGCCTGTATAAGTGTACTGCGCTAAGAGCAGACCAAGCAAAAAGGCATACCAGAGCGGAAACGCGCCGACGCCGTTTGTGCCACCAGTGGCATTAAAAGCCTGGTTGGGCGTAAACAAGGTCCCGGCTGAATTGAGCGGCGCGGCATGCGCGACGCTGGTCGCGAAGTGCGAGGCAGCAGTAAACTGGAAACCCAGGAGCGCGGCAACCACGACGCCACCGCCAATCAGGATCACACCACCAATATGCCACCAGACACTCACGTCATTCAGAAACGCGACAATACGCACGCCAAAAATATTCAGAGTCGCGTGCAGGGCCAGCACACAGGCATAAATCAAGAGGGTTGCCCACTGGGTCGCCGGATCGGCAAAGCCGGGAACGGCGGGAACGGCAGGGAACCAGGCATTTAACAGCGCGTCAACCGAAACAGCCGCGCCATAGTCAATGCCCGCGGTAACCGCGACCTGGCCAATCAAATTAAACCAGCCAGTAAACCAGCCCCAGCCGGGTCCACCAAGCTTGGACGCCCAATAATAAAGGCCCCCAGCGGTGGGATAAGCTGAAGCAAGTTCAGCCATACCCAGGGCAACAATCACCACAAAAACGGTAATCAGCGGCCACCCGATTGAAGCTGCAGTAAACCCGCCATCGAGCGAGGTCAGATAAAAAAGGGTTAAACACCCACTGAGAACTGAGATGATAGTAAATGAGATGGCAAAGTTGGAGAAGCCACCCATGGCACGGAAAAGTTCTTGCGCATAGCCCAGGCCATGCAGACGTTGAATATCAGCCGCGATCAACTCATCGCGGGCGGAACGGTTTGTTGAACTCATGAAACACCTCCAGAAGACCGAAAAGCGATGTAGATAGGATGTATCTTATGAGATACGCGCATGCCTCCTTTCCGCGCAGGCGAAGGGCTGTAGTCCGAGATCGAGGTCCTAACAGGCACATAAATCGCTCAGACCAATTTTCTCTGCTATATGCACAATTTTGCCTGACATACAGGCCATTCGTCAAGCATTTCCACAATCTCTACACATCTCTCTCTAAAAATGTGGTTTTCTCGTCTACTATTCTTCTTATAAGCAGAAAGAGCGTTGACAATGAACGGTACTTCCCTTAGAATCGATGCTGGGTAAAAAAAACTATATGTTTGCGCCAGCCAGGAGTATGTACATGTCCGATCAGCATGACCCACTTTTCTCTCTCTCCGCGCATTTCTCAAGTTTAGAGCGGCCCGACGCATCCGGCGTGCTGACTGGCACACGAGCAGTGGGAGCGCGGGCGCGCCTGGTCTCGCTGGACTACGCGTCAATCGCGCAACTCGCCGAGCAACTGGTGCGCCAGAGCGGCCTGCAAACAGACGCGCAGTCCACTCTTGTGCTGCCGCCGTGGCCAGCGCATTATCATTTTTTTGATGGCACAAAGCGCACGGTCAACTGGTTGCTCCTGCTGGACGCGCTTAACTTTTGTTTCTGGGGCGAGAGAGGACAGGCGCGCTGGCAAATTATATACAATGGCGAGACACTGAATGGCTACTGGGCGGAAGCTGCCGCCTTGCGCCGAGCGGCGGAAGAGGGCAAGCCGGTATGGGATGCCAGGTATCTTAGTAATATAGATGCACTGCAACTGGCCTCTATCTTTCGTGGGATCTCTGCCCAGACACCTGAGATACCTCTTTTTGAGGAACGCTTGCGCATTGCCCGCGAGGTCGGCCAGGTTCTGCTTGAGCGTTTTGATGGACAATTCTCTCAGCTGATTGAACGCGCACAGCAGAGCGGGGTGAAATTAGCGCAGGCGCTGGCTGAGCATTTTTCGTCTTTCCGCGATGTGGCAAGCTACAACGGGTTCGAGGTGCGTTTCTTGAAACGCGCTCAGATCTGCGTGGCAGACCTGCACAGCACCTTTGCCGGACAAGCCTGGGGCAGCTTTACCGATCTTGACCAGTTGACGATTTTCGCGGACTATAAGCTGCCTCAGGTGCTGCGCCACCACGGCGCGCTGGTCTATACACCTGAACTGGGCGCGCGCGTTGATGCCCAGGAGGAACTGACGCCTGGCTGTGCCGAGGAAGTAGAGATCCGCGCCGCGACTATCTGGGCCTGCGAACTGCTCAGGCGCGCGGCGGTCCAACTCGGCGCGCACGCGCTGACGGCGGCGGATGTCGATCAATGGCTCTGGCATCTGGGTCAGGATGCGGAACACATGCGACCCTATCATCGAGTGCGTACTATCTATTACTGAGGCTGGTATTCATAAAACAGTTGCTAAGCGTATAAAAGTTAATAGTCATGGCCAGTCGGTGTAGAAGAGCTTTATCGATGACGGGGCGCCAGAATAGTCATCTGTAGCGCAAGAGCACAGAACAACTACCTCTGGCGGGAGCGCGGTGTTCTCGCGCCTCTCTTTCTAGCAACGGGCAAGTGGAAGAGAGGGCCTGGCAAGCGCCCTTTATTGACGTTAGATTGTACAGAAAAATGACAGGATACTTATGCGTCTAGATATGCTACTGGCTGGCCTGGCAGAGCCACCGCGCGCTATTCATGGTGAAGCTAGCCTGGCGCAAAGCGAGATTACGTCACTGGCCTATGATTCGCGCCAGCTTCAACCAGGCGGACTCTTTCTCGCGGTGCCCGGTGATCATACGGATGGTCGGCGTTTCCTCGCACAGGCGGCCCAACGCGGCGCGCTGGCGGCTGTGGGACCCGCTGGTCCGCATGAGCTTCCCCTGCCCTATATCGAGGTCGCCGATATTCACGCGGCTATGGCTGATCTGGCCTGTGCCTTCTATGGTCAACCCGCTCAGCAACTCTGCACAATCGGCGTGACTGGTACCGATGGCAAAACGACAACCAGCAATTTGATCAGCACGCTCCTGGATGCCGCAGGCAAACGCCATGGCTTGATGACTACCGCGAATTTCAAAATCACCGGCCAGGAGTGGCAAAACGCCTCGCGCCAGAGCACGCTGGAGGCCCTGGATATTCAGCAATTCTTACGCCGCTTGCTTGACGAGGGCGCGACCCACGCGGTGATCGAGTCAACCTCGCATGGTCTGGAACTGCAACGCGTGCGCGGCTGCGCTTTCGATATCGGTGTGGTGACAAATATCACTCACGAACACCTGGATTTCCATAAAACTCTCGCGAACTATCGCCGCGCCAAGGCCCGTCTCTTTGAAATGCTCGATCCCGCGCGCGCTAAGGGGCTGCATGTCGCACCTACCGCTATTCTTAATCAGGACGATAGCTCATACGAGATCCTGAAACCCTATTGTCGCGTACCAATTCTTAGCTATGGTATCGCTACACCCGCGGCAGTACGCGCGGTCGATCTGCGCCTGGAGGCCCACGAGACGCGCTTCCGCGTTCTATTGCCCAACGGCGAAAGCGAGATCGTCACGCGCCTGGTGGGACAGTTCAATGTCAGTAATTGTCTGGCTGCTATCGCTACTGCCTGGAGCCTGGGCCTGAGTCCCGCGCTGATCGCCGAAACTCTGGCCACGGTCCAGGGCGTCACCGGGCGTATGGAACGCATCGACGAGGGGCAACCCTTTACCGTAATCGTCGATTACGCCCATACTCCCGATAGCCTGGCAAAGGTCCTGTCTATCCTGCGCCCACTAACCAACGGCAAATTGATGGCTGTCTTCGGATCAGCTGGCGAACGTGATAGACAAAAACGTCCTATCATGGGAAAAATAGCTGCACAGATGGCGGATTTCTTCGTTATTACTGATGAAGATCCTCGTGAAGAAGATCGTTTACATATTTTACAGGAAATCGCGGACGGCGCACTATCTCTCGGCAAACGCGAGGGTAGCGACTTTCTATGTATAGCTGATCGCCGCGAGGCAATCGCGACCGTCTTCGCGCGTGCCAGACCTGGCGACACTATCCTGCTCGCTGGCAAGGGCCACGAGCAAAGTATTATCATCGGCACTACAAAAACGCCCTGGGATGACCGCCAGGTGGCGCGTGAACAACTGGCCATTCTTTAACGCCTGTGATTAAAATGAGATGTATGATTGTCTTGAATGATGTAGGTATTTCTGCTGATATGGAATACTTGCGCAAGATGTTTTCGGCTTTCGGGAGTTGATATGGAACCTATCTGGTTATTATGCTTATTTATCGCTTGCGCGTTTCTCAGCCTATCTTTTTGCTGGATAGCGAGGCTGCTCTTTCCCAAGTTTCGCAGCGGCGAGTTTAAACCGGGACCACATCGCTCCGACATGCTTCCGGGGAGTGGGCGTGAGATCAAAACAATTGAACTGCCACTTGTGGGCGGTCCGGCCCTGACACTGGCAATTATCGGCGTTGGCGTGCTGGCTGGCTATCTCTTCCACTTTGATACTGACCAATGGCACCTGCTGCTGATCGGTCTGGGAGCGACCGTGGGCTATATGCTGGTCGGGCTGCTCGATGATTGGAATAAGGTACATAGCCAGGAAGGTCTCTCGGAACGAGCCAAGTTTGCCGGCGTCTTTATAGTCTCGACCGCAGCCGCTGCCTGTTACTATTTCCTGTATCCCACTGGGAGCCAGCCATATTCTCCCTACACGGATATTCTCGGTCCTCTTTTCAAGAATTTACCCATTCTCTGGCTGGTTATGCTGATGCTGATCACTGGAGTTATCGGTAGTGTGACCTCGCTCTCGGTGGACTTCAGCGATGGTCTCGATGGTCTGGCCGGTGGCCTGGTCTTTAGCGCGGCTCTGGCTTTTGGAATTATCGCCTCGTTGATCGCCCCAGATATACAACATCCCCAGCGACCTGAGCGGATTGTGCTGGAAGTCCTTTCGCTGCTGGCCGCGGCTGGTGTGCTGGGCTTCTTGCGCTGGAACTGGCCCTCTTCCTGGGCCGCGCGGCGCGGCAGTTCTAAACGTCGGGCGCGCATCTATATGGGCGATAGCGGCGCGCTCGCTCTGGGCGGCATCCTGGCTATGATCGCCATCTTCGCGCGCCAGGAGTTTCTGCTGCTGATGATCGGCGGCGCGTTTGTGCTTGAAGGTCTGTCGGCTTTCTCTTCACGCACAATCATGCGCTTCTTCCGCAAAAATCTTCAGCTCCTGCGCTTCGCTAATACCAGGGATCGCGTGCCTCACACTGAATTCCCGCTGCCCTTTCTGGCGACTCCTCTGCATCATCACTTCGATCTGCTGGGCTGGGATCGTCGGCGTCTGGTCTATGGTGCCTGGGCGCTGGGCGCCTGTTTCGCGACCCTGGGCGTGATGGTGGTGATCTGGCCCGAAACCTGGCAGCGCTACCTCGCGCGTATCCTGGTGATTGTCCTGGCCTGGCTGGTCTGGTCCAGCGGCGGTTGGACACGCCGCTATTTCGTGGGCAAACATCCTGCTGAGCGTACACGCCGCCGCAGGCTGGCCCTTTTCTATGGCTTCCCTTTCCAGATTATGGGCATGCGCCTCTATCATCTGGTGGAGATTATTGAGGCCAGCGAGGATGTAATCGAAACTCCCGCGGAAGAACTGGCGCTCTGGCAACGTATGAATATCTATGATGCTCGCGCAATGCTCGGCCTCTACTGCTATCGCGCCGGGTATTATCCCGCGGCCCTGGCTCAATGGACACGCATTCCCGCCTCTAACCGTACACTGCGACCCGATATCACGCGCCTGCTGGAGGAACTTGATAGCCGCCTGGCGCTGGAAAAACAAGAAACCCAACCAATGCGCCGAGACCAGATCGCCAGGCAACCTCCGATCCTGACGGGGAATCTGGGACCGGCAGACCTGCCCAACCCGCACGCGCCGGTCAGTACCGAGAGCAATCTCGATGAGCCTCTTGGCGCGTGGAATTTCCAGCACGCAACAGCCTCGCTGGATACGGAAAAAGGCGCATCTACTCTCGTCACCCAGGCCGAGGAACGATCCGGTACGCAGAATAGTCCCACGCTACCGGCGCACAACTTGACCACCCAGCAGCCACAACCGGCTACAGCCGCCCGTCAGCCCTGGCTGGCCCGCCGCCGCCGCCTCGACGGCATACCTGATAAAGACTAAAATTGAGCTATTACCCGGTGACCCATTACTTTCTGGTGATCGGTGGCAGGATACGCGGCCCCAGGCTGTGTACCCTGCCACCGATCACTAAAAAAGCCGCGTGAGACGCCACAGATGCCAGACAATCCCTGATAGAGATAGCCTGGCTATTTATTTCACAAGTTGATTGTACTATAATAGCCAGGCAGCATTATCTCAACACTTTCAAGCCGTCTCTGAGACCACAAACATGGCCTTGAGGACAGGTTTGTAGACTCAGAAAAGATTAGCTGAACAAGATAACTGTATCTATAGAACTGTTTTGTATTCATTTTAGTGTTGATATGTGCGCCAATTTCACTGTTGCAGTGTGAAGTAGTAGATAGATCAAAGAGTAAGAAGTTGCTATATTCTTCTTATTCCAGACAGTTTTAGCAGGTGAGGAAAGGGCGGCTATGCGCTTCTGTTTTATTGTTGAAGAACAATACCGCAATGATGCTATGCCTATTGTCATAGCGGAACAACTTCTTCAATGGGGCCACGCAGTCGATATCATCGAACCACAGACAGCATTGACTTGCCTGACCTCTATGGCGGATCAGGGCTATGATGCGTATGTGCTCAAATCCCTGGCCGAGGGGCCAGGTCTCAGCCTTCTGGAAGCTGCTGAGGCTGTGGGCATTCCAACTATTAACAATTCGCGTTCCATTCGTCTGGTGCGCGATAAAGCGGTGGCCGCGGCCTTCGCTCACGCTCATGGATTGCCTATGCCCGCTACGTATTTCGTCGCGCACCCGCGCTTACTCCAGCAGTTACCCGTATCCGCTTATCCTCTGGTTGTCAAACCCAGTAACGGCAGTTCCTGCCGCGATATCTATCGCTTGAACAGTCCGGCAGATCTCACGGCTCTGCAAATCAGCGAGGAGAATGATAGCTTTTTCCTGGCCCAGCGCTACGCGGAAAATACAGGCTTCGATATGAAGGTCTATGTAACTGGCAAAGAGGTGTACGCGGCTATCGCTAAAAAATCGCCGCTACATCCGACTATTCAAGAACGTTTTGTGCCGCTAACGCCTGAGATCCGTAAGCTCGCCCTGCAGATCGGTACGCTTTTTGGACTTGATATCTATGGAGTCGATCTGGTGGAAACGCCTCGTGGGCTAGCCATTCTGGATATCAATGACTTTCCCAGCTTCGCTAAAGTGCCGCGCGCTGTGCCACGCATCGCGGAGTATGTTCTGCACGCGGCTACACGCGCTGAGATCCAGCGCGATAGGCGCGCGCAACAGGCCGAGCGTCGCCGCCAGGCCCGGCGAAACTCCCGGATGGATGCTCTGCTTAGCGGGGATCTGAGCAAGCCTACTCATGCCTTCCTGGCTCAGACTACGACGCAGTTGACAACCTGTAAGCCAACCTGACGCTCGCTTATGCCTTGTACAAGGATCTCACGGAGGCCCAGGCAAGAGATCCTGGCTGGTTACCTCAGGTAGATTTCAGTAGCCTTAAGCGGATCGTAAGCAAACAAACGTCAGGCCGCTTCCTCCTTGAGGAAGGGTCCAGCAGAAAGCCGAAAAGCTCAACTGACTTTGCAGTAAGGAGATATATTTATGCACATATGTCTGATTATGGATAATCCAGAAACGCCACAGCATCCCGTGATTGCCGTGGCGTTACAAGCTCTGAGCGCCAGGCATACCGTCCGCCTCCTCGATATTCTCAACCTCTCGGGCGCAGAGGCGAGCAGGCTCGAAGCTGGCAATCAGCCCGCTGATCTCTATCTACTAAAATCTCACGCTCCGCAGGCCCTGGAACTGGCGCAAACCCTGGAACTGGCTGGACGCCAGGTGGTCAATAGCTGGTCATCTTCCCTGGCCTGTCAGGATCGCACGCTGATGACCGCGCAAATGCAAGAAGCGCTTCTGCCCTGGCCCGCGACTCGCGCTTTCGCGACGCTGGCTGAGGCTGTGGATGATCCCGCGCTCTCTGCTCCTTCCGCCTGGCCGCTGATTATCAAAAGCCGCTTTAGCCAACGCGGCGATCTGGTGGATAAACTGCACAACAAGGAGCAATTACAGGCCTTGCTGGCGCAATGGAGCCAGGAACCGATTGTTTTTCAGGAGTTTATCGCTGGCGATGGCTGGGATATCAAAATCTGGGTGATCGACCAGCATGTCTTCGCGGCCCGCCGCCGCACTCCACTGGAAGAGGGCGCGTCCAAAGAGGATTTTCCTATCTCTGCCGCAGAATTGCCCACCGCGTGGCGCGAACTCGCCCTGGCTATAGGTCGTGCGTTTAAAATGCCACTCTATGGCGTTGATTTGTTAATCACGCAAAAAGGGCCGCTGATCGTTGATGTTAATGCGTTCCCCGGCTTTCGCGGCGTACCCGGCGCTAGTGAGGCCCTGGTAGAGTTGATTGAACGTCTCTTGCAAGCAGAAAAGAGTGCCTGAGCATGGATGAGCAAAATACCGCTACTTCCCATCTGACAATCCAGGATCTGCCACAGATTGTACACGAGCTTTTCGCTTTTACGCGCCACGAATTACTACCGGGTTCGACGCGACCAGCTGATCTCTTTGTGCGCTATCTGCGCCGTAAGCCTGGACGCGGCCTGGCGGTGATCTACGATGCCAGCGAACGCCTGCCTCGCCAGCAACGCTCTGCCGCAGTTCACCGCGCTATTAGCCTGACACTCGGCGAACAGGCATTGGCTGGCTCGTCTATTCGCATTACAGCGGCGCAGGCCCACGCGACTGCGCTGACGCAAGATCCCGCTGGCATGGTGCAGGCCCCTGAGCTGGACCTCTCGCTGCAGGCATTTCCGGCTGATAGCAGCCTGCCCAAACTGGCCGCTTGCTGCACGACCAGCGCTGGTAGCCCTCTGCTGGACTACCTCCAGGAGGCCGCGCGCGCGCTCCTGCGCGATAATGCCTGGCAGTTGCTGACCGCCAGGGCTATCCCGGTGCGCTATAAGCCCGCCAGCCGCTGTGTAATTCGCTATGCACTGACCGTGACGCGACCCGGCACGGACGAAGCAGTCCGCGCGCTCAACATCTTTGGCAAGGTCTATGCCGACCCGGCTCAGGCTCGCACCGTTCAGGGTCTGACACAACAGCTCTACGCCGAGCAACTGGCCTGGCGAGGCAGCACTATCGCCGGCATTACCCAGCAAACACCTTTCCTACCTCGCTCACTCTTTCTGGTTGAAAATGATGGACTTGTACTGACCGAAGCCGTACAGTCGGCGGTAACTGGTGGCAAATTACGCACTGGCACCAGCGTCCTTCAACCCCAGACTACCCGTACACGCGAAGGCAAAGCCGCCTCTACGCAAGCGCCAGCCAGCGAATTGCGTCTGGCAGCTCTCGCGCTGGCCCGTCTGCACACCAGCCAGGTCTCGCCAGGCGCGCATACCCTGCGCCCTGGCTCTAAAGAGGCAAAGCGCGCCCGCGAACGCGCCGCGCTGCTGACCAGCTACTATCCCGCGCTGGCCAGCCAGATCCAGCAGCTCGTCCAGACCCTGGCAGAACGTCTGGAGGGTCTGCAACCCGCGATCTACCGACCCGCTCACGGTGGCTTTAAGGCCAGCCAGTTGCTCTACCTCGATCAGACCATCTCGGTGGTCGATTTCGATGGCTTCTGCCTGGCCGATCCCGCCCTCGATGTCGGTTACTTTCTGGCCTACCTGCGCCCAAGCGGTCTCTGGTATGACCGCCAGGGTACACGCGCCTGGTTCGAGAACGCGGCACAGATCTTTACTACAACTTATGTCAACGCACTGCAAGAACTTGGTATCTCCCCGGAAGAGACAACAGGCATCCTGCAACGCTCACATACTTATACTGCTGCACTACTATTCAAGATCGCGACTCGGCGCGTTAATCGCTTGAATAGTCCACGACCACAGGAGTTGGCGGGGATTCTCAGAGACATTGCCTCTTCTCTGGCTCCCTAAAACCATACTCTACATTTTTAACATATGGAGGGAACGATGCTCTATAAGTTCCTCTGGCGTAACCTCAAAGGCTACCGCCTCTTAGTACTTCTCGCTGTTTTCATTACGATTGCTGAGGTGTTCTGCGGCATCGCTGGCGCTTTTCCGTTGAAGTTTATTCCCAGTAAAGTACAAAATGCAGGGAATGATCCGGCATGTACATTTCCATTTCTTAATCCTATTCTTGACATTTTCGATACTCCCCAGATCGATCCATCGCTGCAGCCTCTCGCTCCAGGCCTGCCTCCCCAGGCACCTGGCCTGACGCAGTGTCCGATCTCTCCCAGCGATCCACATCCGCATCTGGTAACAACCCATCACACAACTAATGGGGTAATTGTCTTTTCACTGCTGATGCTCATCTTCTTCGGTGTGCTCAATGCCATCCTCACGTATATTGATCTTTTCCTGGCCGCGAAAATCGCGCAGAATCTCACCGCCAGGCTGCGTAACCAGCTCTTTGATCATCTGCAACGCCTCTCGTTGGACTGGCATGGCAAGCAGAAAAAGGGCGACCTTGTGAGCCGTATTACCAGCAATATCTCCGATATCGAAAAACTGGTCTCGGACGGCCTGGTCGATCTGATGGCTGGCAGCCTGACCCTGATCGGCGTGCTGTCTGTGATGCTAATCTTTAGCAAACCCTATACAGTGATCGCGCTGGCCCTCGCGCCGGCCCTCTTCCTGACCACGCTGCTCTACACGCGCAACATTCGCGCAGCCGCGAAACGCGCCTCAAAAGCTACTGGCCAGGTCTCGGATGTCGCGACAGAGGATATCAACGCTCTGACCGTGATTAAGGTCTTCACCCGCGAGGAACGCGAGTCAATGCGCTTCGGCAATTATGTCGATCTTAACCGCAGAGCCAGCCTCAGAGCTGGTAGCTTGCAGGCGCAATTTACACCGCTGGTCGCTTTCCTGGTCGCGCTGGGCACTGCCGCCGTCCTGGGCGTGGGCGGCTATGTCGCGGCTGGTAATACCTTTAGTCTCGGCTTCTTCTCTATACCAGCTCTCAGCCTGGACATCGGCACGCTGATACTGTTTATGACCTTCCTGAACCTGCTCTATCAGCCGATGCGCGACCTCTCGAAGCTGGCGACCCTGGCCAGTACGGCTACGGCTGGCGCGGAACGCATTCAAGAGGTGCTCGATCAGGCTCCTGAGGTGCTGGAAAGCCAGACACCCTATCATGGTCCGACACGCCTGCGCGGCGACATTAGCTTTGAAAACGTTGTTTTTAGCTATGTGCCTGAGAGACCAATCCTCAAAGGCATTAATCTCCAACTCCCGGTCGGACGGAAAGTGGCCCTGGTTGGCCTCTCAGGCGGGGGCAAGACCACGCTGGTCAAGCTGATCCCACGTTTCTATGAGGTAACCCAGGGCTCTCTGCGCATTGATGGCGTGGATAATCGTATGTATCCGCTCGCGATTCTGCGCCAGAATGTCAGTATGGTCTTGCAGGATTCAGTGCTCTTCGAGGGTACCCTGGCAGAGAATATCTCTATCGGCAAACCTGGCGCGACTATGCAAGAGGTGATCGATGCCGCGCTCAAGGCCAATATTCATCATGTGATTGTAAATGACCTTGGCGGCTATGACCGTATGGTGCGCGAACAGGGTAAAGACCTCTCTGGTGGCCAGCGTCAGCGCGTCGCCATTGCTCGCGCTATCCTGCGCGACGCCCCAATCCTGATCCTGGACGAGCCAACCGCCGCGCTGGACGTTGAGGCCGAGGCCGAAGTGATGCGCGCACTCGATCAGTTGATCGTCGGGCGCACAGTCATCATGATCTCCCATCGCTTGAGCACATTGGGTAACGTTGATGAAATTATCGTACTCAAAGATGGACAGATCGCTGAACACGGCACCTATCAAGAACTCAGACGCGCGGGTGGCGTCTTCGCCAACCTGCTGCAAGAACAGAACCGCTATAACCAGGAAAAAGCTGGCGACAAGTCGATGCTGCGCTCTGCCTTTGTGCCGCTTGCGGTAGGAGATCCCCGTGGTCCTGTGCCTATGCCATCTCCTATCACACCGCTGCCGTCTGTCAATCCAGGCTGGGGTGGTCCGCCAGCGACCCCTGGCGCGGCCTTCTCACCTATGCCAGGCATGGCCAGGTATAATCCCAGAGCCAGAAATAATACCCCACAACCAGTTCAATCTGGCGCCAGAGACCAGAATGCGCCTGACGCGCGCATCGTTGTCGAGGTCAATGGCAAGGTGGTCGGCCAGCGCAATCTAGACAAGCCCTCGCTAACTGTGGGACGGCTCTCCTCCAATGATATCCAGGTGCCTTCCCAGCGTGTCTCACGCCTGCATGCCAAGGTACGCTCTATCAATGGAAGCTGGGTACTCGAGGATGCTGAAAGCCTGAATGGCCTGGTCTATCAGGGACAGCGCGTTGATCATCTCTCTCTGAATGCTGGCGATCGTATCTCTATAGCCCCAGGTGCTGTGCTGCTCTATCAAACCGTCTAAAACCGTTTCACCCGGAAAGGAGTAAATATCCTATGGCAGCGCTATCACCGAACGCGGCTCCGCGCATGAGCACGCGAGGGCGCGTCTTTACCTGGCTGCTGGGCATTCTCAGCATCAGCGTCCTTCTCTATATGATGTCGGCGATCGTCCATCAGATCGTCGTGCCACCACCTGCTCAACGCCTGGTCATTGTGCAGGACATTCCTTTGCCTGGCGCTCTGGCTCCAGCCAATAACCAGGACCTCACACCTGGAACCGAGACGGTCTTCGATGGCTTCGACTTCCAGGTCTATGACGCCGCGACTCACCGCGTCTTCATCAATCATACCGGACCCGCGCCCGATGACCTGATTCTGGATCATGTCCCCTTCGATCCCAAGTCTGATGGGCATGTCGTGGTTTTCGATGTCCAGCAGGATAAGATTGTCGCGCGTGTCCCTGTGCCGCAAGGTTCTGGCATGATTGAGGCCACTGATCTGCGCAAAATCTTTGTCGCAGACTCGGAAAATAATATCATCTTCGATATCAATGCCGATACAATGAAGATTCAGGGCCAGATCCAGTTGCAGGATAACGAGGGTCCTGATGGTATGGGCTACGATCCGGTCGATCATCGCATCTTCGTCTCTGATCCCGGCTCACCAGCTGATATCACCAAAACGTTAAATGCTGATCCAAAGAACCAGAATATGGTGGTGATCGACGCAATTCACGATAAGCTGATCGGTATGATTAACATCGGACTCATGCCACTCTTGAGCAGCGAGAAGGCTCCTGTAACTCACGGCAATATCCCGACCTGGGGATATGATATCGGCCATAACGATTACGACCTGGGACACGAGTACTTCCCATCCCAGGTTCTGCCAAATGCCGATGATCCTAACGCCTATATCCTGCCTTCACCTCATACTGCAGAGTTTATATCGATCAATGCGCTCACTATGAAGGTCGATCAACGTCTGGCTTTGCCTGCCTCGTGCAGCACACCACACGGCATGACGATTGATCGCGATCAGCACATTGCGTTCGTGGCCTGTACAGATTTTGATCCACAGTCCAATCTTTTTGAGCATCTGATCCGCATCGATCTGAAAACGATGAATGTGCTCCCGGATGATATTACTACGACACATCTGGCTGGTGGCCCTGATCTTGTCCGCATCGATCATTCCGCTGGTCTGGTCTTTGTCGCTGGCTCAGAAGGCATCACGATCTTTGACGAGAAAGCCAACGAATTCCATCGCCTTGGTGTCTCTATCGTCGGTCATCAAACACACACGATCTCTATCGATGAACAGACGCAGGAGATGTTCTTCCCGATTCTCTCCGGCGGCTTGCCCGTGCTACGCGTGACACGCTATAACCCGAATGGACGCTAAAGAAGGGAGCTAATGAGTCATTCCAAACGTTGCAAACGTTTGTCAAAGCGCCCCATCCCCTTTTTTAGATGCTTTTTTGTGCGGGCCATCTGGCCCGCACAAAAAAGCATCATCTCACCCCTGGGGCGGGGAGGCAAAACTGTTTTGGCCTAATTTTTCAACAAGAAGGGTTGGCGGGCTGGAAAGATGAGCAAGAGTATCATATGCCAGGACTTCGTTTGGCCTGGTGTGCTACAATCACAGAGAGCTCAATGCAAGCAAATCTGGACAGGGTAAGAGAAAATGCCACGCACCGAAGAGAGCAATCAGCGTATTCGCGAAGAACAAAAACGTAAGATTATCACTGCCGCGACTAAAATCTTTGCCTTCAAAGGGCTGGCCGCGACCAAGATGGCTGATATCGCCACAGAAGCTGGCATTAGCTATGGCCTGCTCTATCATTATTTTGAAAATAAAGAGCTGATCTTCAAAGCTACTGTCGAAAATAGCACCCTGGCTTTCGCAAGACTGATCGCTGGCGCGCGCGCTCAACCCGGCACGCCCTGGGAGCGAATTGTCCAGTTGACCAACATTATACTTGTGGGCATGCAACGGGTGCCAGAGGGTTTTCTGGTGGCCAATCAGGCTTTTGTCAATAGCGATGTCCCCTCGGAGATCCGCGATCTTGCCAAACAGGAGAGCATCGAAAGTCTGGAGCTCTTTCGCGAGTTGATCGTCGAAGGCCAGAAGCTCGGTCAGGTTGTCGCGGGCAATCCTGGCGAACTAACCCAGATCTACTTTAGCTGTATCGGTGGCATCGCTCAGCAACTGGCCTATATCGGCATCCCCGCCGAAGATTTCCCACGCCCCGAAACCCTGCTCCGTATTCTCAGGCCATAAACACGAGTTGATAAGCATAACAAGAGGCCAGCGATATTGCTGGCCTCTTGTTATGCTTATCAACTCGCTATGACATGACTGCATCTGGCTCATCTATATGCGCCATCTCTTGCTCCACAGGCTTTTGCGCTTGCTTCTTGCGGCCCTCTAGCGGCTGCTCGCGCAAGAACCAGATGACGACAAAGGCTGTGAGAATGACCCCCAGGCAGACCAGAAAGACATTGTGGACGCCCTGAGTTAAGCCCGTTTTCATGGCCAGCAGCAGTTGGTCAAAGGCCGCTGTACCTTGCGGACCCCGCGCGCTAAAGCTCGCGCGAATTTGCGCCAGCACTCCTGGACCCTCCAACAGATTGCCGGGATTCTCAAAAATGCTCAGGATACTGCCCGGTATGGCGCGCTGGAGAGACTGCGGTACTGCCGCGAGGAAGGCGGGCAGGTACGTTGCGTTCATGACCGAACCCATGGCCGCCAGGCCTATAGAGCCGCCTATCTGGCGGAAGAATGTCACTGCCGCGCTGACCTGGCCCTTTTTATCGGGCAAGGCATTCTGCGTGACCGTACTGTAAATCGCCAGGCCACTGCCTAAACCCAGGCCCAGCACTACCATGCTCAACACAACCTGCAAGCTGCTGGAATGGATGTTCAAGCCTAGCAAGAGCACTACACCTATGACCGCGACGACCACGCCCAGAATGGTCTGCCATTTATATTTGCCCAGTATACCCATCAGAATACCCGAAGTTGCCGCACCTGCTACCGAGGACAGCGCAAAGGGGATGATTAGCAGGCCACTGTTTGTAACGGAGACGCCTACTACGCCTTGCAGGAAGAAAGGTACATAGAAGCTGCCGCCGTAGGTGCAGATGCCCAGCAGCAAGGACATGCCTGTGGCTACTCCAAAGATGCGCGCGCTACGCCGAAAGAGGCTCGGCTCCAGGATTGGCTCGCGTCCCCGCTTCTCTAAACGAGCTTCGTACCAGACGAAGGCGGCCAGGCAACACAAAGCGCTAGCAAACAGACCCAGCACCTGTGCTGATAGCCAGGCATATTGCCCACCCGCCAGGGAGAAGCCCAGGAGTAGCGGTACAGTCCCCAGGATTAATAATGCCGCTCCCACATAATCAACGCTGACTCTTCTCTGCACACGCCTGAGCTGAGGCATGGCGAAGATCAGAATGGCCAGGATCACCAGGCCAACCGGTACGTTGACGTAGAAGACCCAGCGCCACGAGACATGATCGGTCAACCAGCCACCAAGAATCGGTCCTACAATCACTGCTACTCCATACGCACTGGTCGTAATACCCATCCATTTCCCCCGCTCACGCGGCGGGAAAAGATCGCCTACCACCGCGCCAGCTATGGGAACTAATGCCCCATCTCCCAGGGCTTGAAATGCTCTAAAAATGATTAATTGCATCATCGACTGCGACAAACCCGCCAGCATGGAGCCAGCCAAGAAAATGCCCAGGCCCACAAAGAGGATCGGCTTGCGCCCAAACTGATCGGATAACTTGCCATAAATCGGTACAGTCACCGTCGCGATCACCAGATAGATGGTCGTCACCCAGGTGGCCAGGCCAAACTCGTGCAGATCACCTACAATTCTCGGTAACGCCGTGGCGGTGATGGTCTGGTCCAGCGTACCTAAAAACATGATGCAGAGCAGACCAAGCATGGTCACTATGATCTCGCGCTTGCCATACACAGGCTGGGAACTCTCTGTCTCAAAATTTGTCGTTGCCATCTTTTATGTAACTCCTTTTACCTTTGCGCAATTCACGCTACTTTTGCACAATTATTCACGTTTCTCTTCCCCTTGCTCGCTCTCTCTCCCGGGTGAAAAAGCCTGGAAAGCAAGGATACTTCTATGCTTTCTCGCTTGAGATGCTCTAATCCGCTAGCTTGAACGATTCCTTATGATGATGCCAGGTATTCTCTTTTTAGATTGATTTGTCAATCAATCTAAAAAGAGAATACCTGAAAAAAGCCTGTCTGTCAAGGGAAAAGCAGGGAATATGGAGAGCAGCAAGAAAGCTGTGCCAGCTTTCGGCCAGGCTCGTAGCCTGATTACAGCTTCTTTAGCGCGGGATTGAAAAGCAGTGTGAGCGTCGAGACAAGGTAGAGCGCGCCCATCAGCGCCAGGGTGAAAGACAGACCAAGCCATGCTATGACAAAGCCACTGGCAAAAGCGCCCAGCGGTACAGCGGCCATCATCAGCGCGCCAAGCGTGCCGAAGACGCGAGCGCGCATCTGTGGCGGCGTCCGTTCCTGTAGCATGGTATCGGCCAGGGGATTGATGGGTGAGATCGCCAGCCCTCCAATCGTATTCCAAACCACGATAAGTGGGAAAGAGCGCAGCAGATAGACCCAGAAGCGCAGCGCACCTCCAACGGTATAGCCGATGCCAAAGGTGAGACGACGCGGCAAGCGATGCCCAAACAGGCCAAAGAGCAGCGTACCCACGAAGGCAGCGCCACCAAGGGCTGCCATCGAGATGCCCAGGAAGATTGGATTATGAAAGATCTGGAGAAAGTAGGTCGGCGCGACAACAGAGGCCCAGGCCGCGTCAACCATATTGGTGACTATCCCCACCAGTAATATGGAAAAGATCAGGCTATCACGGCGGATAAAGCGCAGTCCCGCCCCCAGTTCCGCGAAGTAGCCTACACTCTCCTCGGCAGTTTCGCTCACAATAGGCGCTGTCGGGACCAGTAAGCCGATGAGCAGGGCTGAAAAGGCGAATGACAGGCCATCCAACCAGAGCAGGTTGCTTGTGCCAATGATCACAATCAGAATGCCCGCCAGTGGAGCGCCAATAAAACGCGAGACGCGCGTGATGCCATCGGAGAGCGAATTGACCATTTCCAGGCGCATGCCAGCCACCTGAGCCAGCTCAGGTGCCAGCGCGGAGCGCGCGGTGACGCCCGGCGACTTCAGCAGGCCACCCAGGAAGACCAGCACTAGCAATTGCCAGAAGGCCAACCCAATTGTATGATAGAGCAATGGTATTAGCGCAACTGTTACGCCGCTGAGAATATCGCCCAGCACGCTGGTGTATTTATAACCCAGGCGATCCACCAGCCTGGTGCTCAAAAACGAGGAGAGCACCAGAGACAGTTCCGAGCAGAAAGCCGTGATGCCCGTCTGTGTCACACTTCCGGTGCTCTGCAGCACAAACCAGGGAATAGCCAGCAGCGTCAATATATCGCCAACATACGAGATAACATTCCCTATGAGAAAGGCTACGAGCGGCACGCGCTGGCGTATCACCGGCTGTTGCGGTTCTTTCACCTCATTCACTCTACGCACCTCTGGCTGTTGCGGTTCTTTTATCTCATTCACGCCATTCGCTTCATTTGCTTCCATTAACAGCCCTCCCGCTCGATACGCAAGACAGCATATGTCTCTGCATCAGAAATGACGTTTAGCGTGGCGCTTGTGTTAACGCTTTCCAGGCGCGTCAGCAGGGCTGAGCGTCCCTGCGTTTCCAGGGATTGCGTGGGTAGGGTGAGGATGCGCGACTCTGCGCGTGCGAATTGGCGTGCCTCTGGCAGGTTTAAAACTAGCGCCGCCAGCGTGGTATGACAGGCATTCTGGCAGTGAGGGCAAAATGTGCTCAGCAGCTTGCCTTCGTCCAACCATTGCCATTCCCACAGAATAGCGCGCAAATGCTCAGGATAGTGCTCAAGGAGAGCTAAGTATGTGCTGAGCGCTTGCCCGCATGTCTCACATGTGAGAGGCTCGCCGCTAAAGTAACCGGCCAGGGCTGCGCGATAGTGGTCATGACACCAGTTGCGTAACTGTGTAAACATGGGTTTGTAGCTTTTCATACCTCGTAGGAGTGGCAGTTCATTCTTGCTCAGCAATTGCTGGTCGTGCGGGCTGCATACAGGACACTTGAGCCAGAGCTTGCCTTCGTCAGAGTCACGCTTGCCCAACAGACGCTGATGCCCGCAGCGATAACACCACAGGGGTGTAACTTCCCAACTGGCGCTCGCGCTCAGTTGATGATGCACGACAAATTCCTGGCGCATATCCTGCAGTAAAAGGCGGCGCATGGCAAGTTTTCCGCGTTGCAGACGCACGGCCAGCGCATTTGGATTAGTGCCAAGCCGCTGCGCAACTTCCGCCAGGGGAGAGTCATCGATATAATGTTGCAGTAAGGCAATGCGCGTCTCAGGTGGTAACAGGGCCAGGGCTCGCTCTAATAATGCCAGCAATTCTTTGCGCTCAAAATTTAATTCAAGATCGTAATCATCAACAAAAAGCTGATCATTATTACTCTCATTTTGCTCCTGCTCGCTGAGCCCCTGCTGGTAGCGATGGACCTCTTCACGCCCCTGTTTACGCTGCCAGCGCAGATAGACATTGTGGGCAATACCCGCCAGCCACGGTAAACGCCGCGTGGGATCGCGCAACGCCTCGGCGTGTCGCCATGCCTCCAATAACGTTTCCTGCGCTAGATCCTCTGCCACTTCTGATCTGCCACTCATAACCGCGCAATAGCGTACCAGCTGCGTGCGCTCCTCGTCTGAGATAAAAGGTGTTGGTATAATATGATGCTCTTCCATAACTGGCCCTCCCAGTTTTCTCACTTTCTTTATTAACACGATCGCTCCTGAGCAAGAGTCGCTTGAAAGCTCCAAAATATTACGGTTTTTTTGGTGAGACTTTTTAAAAGCAGAAGCGAGATGCATGCAGAGAGCGAGCGCGGCCGCGCTCGCTCTCTGCATGCATCTCGCTTCTGCTTAATGTTTAATTCCCCGGCTTCTGGCAAAGTTCGGTGTAGTGGCTTTCCAGGTGTTGCTCTTGCACGAGCAGATCGATATGCTCTTTCAGCAGCTCGCGTTCGCTATGACCAGGGCGTCGATCGTGGGCGAGAGCTTGCGTCCAGGCAGCTAGAGCGTCGGGATAACGCTGCTGGTCGTAATAGAGCTGGCCCAGACGGCGCAGGACGGCACAGCGCTCAGCGGGGGTGGCCAGTTCGATCGCGATAGTCAGGGCATCTTGATAACAGGTCTCGGCCTCGCTATCCTGGTGCAACGCGCGCATCACATCCCCCAGACCGCGCTGGGCGCGTCCTTTGATCTGACGCATGGACTGTTCTTGCGCGATTGTCAGGGCGCGTTCATAGTGCTCTTTGGCGGTAAGGATATCCCCCTCGGTAAAGAAAGCCGCGCCCAGCGAGTTATTAACACGGGCGAGATCCACGCGGTTGCCCAGGTTGGTGAAAATCGCCAGAGCCTCGCTATAGTAACCACGCGCATCGGTCAGGCGCAGCTGCTTGCGCGCGATATCTCCCAGCGCGCGCATGGCCCAGCCTTCACCGCGCCTGGCCCCCTCTTCGTGAAAAATACCCACAGCCTGGCGGGCCAGAGTTTCCGCCTGCTCAAGCTTATCCAGATCCAGGAAAATGACGCTCTGATCGGCCAGCAGCCAGGCCTGCCAGTAGCGCGAACCAAGTGTATGAAAGACACGCTGCGCCTCTTCATAGTCAGTCAGCGCCTGAGTATAGTTGCCCAGCACCTCGTGAATGCTGCCACGATTGCGCAGGGCTGTTGGATAGCCCTCATTGCTGGGCATAGCGCGGAAGCTGTTCAGCGCCTGCTCGAAAAAGTCCAGCGCCTCGTGATAATGCCCATAGCCCCGGCTGACCTCGCCGAGCACCAGCTGCATCCACGCCTCGCCATTGGCATCGCCAGCCTCGCGAAACAGTGTCAGAGCCTCCTGCGCGTGCTGACCAGCTCGCGCGAAATGGCCCTCTTCACGGAAAAGCATCGCCAGTTCATACAGCGCCCACGCCGCCTCATCGTGCTCGTTCTGCCCACGATGCAGAGTCAAGCTACGCGTCAGGCAGCCGACCGCCTCGGCATATTTGCCCAGGCGGCGCAAGATCGCCCCCAGGCAGCACTGAATCTGGCCCTCCCCTGTCTTATCGTTAAGCAGTAGCGCGTAGCCCTCAGAGCGGCGCAAGATCGCCTGGAGTTCCTCCGCGTAGCTGCGTCCGCGCAAAGCCCACGAGGCGCGTACCGCCAGGCGTACCGCATTCTGCAAATCCTGTGCTTCGCCCGCTTCTTCCAGGTGCTCAAAGGCCGCGAACCATTCATATGGGCTGGGCTGCGTCAGACTATTGTAATAGCTGGCCACGACTCGCTGGGCGCGCTGGCGCTCTTCAGGGGCCAGGTGGGCCAACGCGTAGTGGCGCACTTGCGAATGAATTGTATAGACCCGGCCATCGAATTGAATAAAGGCCGCCTGCACCAGTGCATCGCGCGCGGTGCGCCAGTCCTGCTGCAATTCGAGCGGCACCCCCCTGCTCGACTTCGCCTCTTTCAGCGCCTCCTGAATGAGAGTCGCGCTCTCCTCACCGTTCAGGTAGCCGGTAATCCGCGCCAGATGCGGGGTCTCCGGCGCAACCAGCATGACTATCTGTTCGCGACTAAAGGGCAGCTTGAAGGCCGAGAGATAGGGTAAGAGCTGCTGAGCGACCAGCGGCAAACGGCGGTAGGCGATGTCCAGCACGGACCAGATGCCCTCGGGCAGGTTCTCGTGCAATTCGTCGCGCACTTCTTCCAGCGAGCGTGTCGCCGCCTCTGGCGCGTAAACCCGGCCACGAATGCTGCGCGCGGTACCAAAGATCAGTTGCGCGCCCAGCGGATAGCCATCCAGCAACGTGCAGATTTCGCGCAAGAGACTCTGCTGGTAGGCATCGTCCAGGTGCAGGCGCTCAGCCAGGCCGCTACTGGAGGCCAGTTCGCCAAAGAGCTTGAGCAGATCCTGACTCGACATCTTGCCAATAGGAAACTCGTGCCAACGACAGTTCCCTCCCTCTAGCGCGGCAATGGTGGCGGGATTAAAGCGCGAGGTCAACAAGACGACAATCTCTTCTGGCACAGCGCAGAGAAAACGATACCAGCTGCCAACCTCCGCGCGCTCCTGAACCTCCTCAAAGCTATCAAGCAAGAGCAAACAGGGTAGACGGCGGTTGCCCAGTATACGCAGGGTATTGAGGACAGCGCGCTCACGCTGCTGGATATCGGAGCTATGCATGGTCCTGACAGGCATGCGCAGGACATGAGCGATCTCTATCAGCGCGTCACCCAGCGATTTGCCGCCCTCCAGCGATACACCGATAATCCCACCAGGAAACTTATCTTGATGGTGCCGCACAACCTCAAAGGCCAGTTCGCTCTTGCCTATGCCCGCCGGACCCGTGAGGGCGATATGGTGAATCCCCGCCCGCGCCCGCTGATGCTTCACATTGCTCTGCGCGGCATGCGAGCCGTACTGTTCATGAGTACCTCGCTGCGGACTACTCGCGCCAAGGCCATCGACCACGCGCGCGAGCAGGTTGCCAAGCTCCTCCAGTTCCTGTTCGCGTCCCACAAAGGTGGCTGAAGCGCCAAGATGGGCCAGGGGATGCTCGCGTTCGTCAGGATCATTGTTATCCGATAGATCAAGAAAAGCCACTGGCCCTTCGTTACCCTCCACTACATGGCGATATAGCACTGGCACAAACCAGCCATGCGCTTTCGAGAGAGGCAGCATAGCCTGGCGCGCCCGCGCCAGCGCGCCCTCCAGCGTACGTCCATTGGCGAGATCATCATAAAAATGATACATAAAGGTCGGACTCAGATCGTCCTGCAATGAGAACGGCATCGCCACAACCGCGGACACCTGGGCGGAGAGCAGCGCGGTCGCCAGTGTAGCGTCAACCACAGCGCGCCGCTTCTCCTCGGACTTCCCGCCGCTCGCGGTCGTCGCTGTTTCACAGGCCGAGAACACCGCCAGACGCACATCGCTACTGACTAACAATTCGCGCAGGGTCTGCGTGTCGATCAGACGACTACGCCCCTCGTCATCGCAAAAACATAGATAGGTCTGGGGGCGCACATTCTTGAGGGAGGTCAAACACGCGTGACAACGCTGGGCATTCACATCGTTCAATTCATCGCAGTCATCAGCGGGACAGAGCCGCCCATATGCCCCATGCCCATCAAAATGGATGGCGTAACAGGGCACTGGCGTCTCGCTGTCGTCAAAATTATTGACCCCACCTACCATCGTCAAATAGCGTACCAGTTCATCAAACGTGGGCGGATCAAGCCGGTCAATCAGCAGCAGCCCATCATCCACCAGGCGCGCCAGGCCACGCTCCAGCGCCTCAAAACTGCGCTCGGTCTCAAGCGTGGGGCAATCAGTTGGTGAGGCGCCAATATACAGGAGGCGTAGCGGCGCGTAAACAGGCAAAGCACACTCATTCGGGATATCCGAGCGCAAAATCGCCCTTGTCAGAGTGAAGACACCTGAAGCCAGCAGAAAATGCTCATCATTGTGCAGGAGTTCCCAGGGATAGCGCACAAATTCCTCGCAGCCCACGCCAAAACATAACGTTAATGCCACCGTCGCCCTGCGGCGCAGGGTGCGCTGAATCACACTGCGCAACATCCCACGCACCGACTGCTCGCTTGTCTCGCGCCTGCCTTCCCCCGCTATCTCAGGCTCCGCTCCACAAAGCGCCAAAAATAACCTGTGCCCGACCTCGCGCAGTTCGCGCTGATCGCTCTCCAGGTTATTCAAACGCTTGAGCAATGTATTCAACTGCCTGGAAGTATACGGCGGTACAAAGCTACCGCTAACCACCCTTCCTAACCAGCTCCCTCGCATTTGGAGTTCAAAGGTCTCGTCTGCTCTCTTATGAAACAGCAGGCTGAGTGTCTCTGCCATTGCCCGATATCTCTCTCATTCTTCTCTACTCAGAAGTCCACATCACACAGATCTGTGAGCTATGTGTGCTTATTGCGATAAAAATGCTAAGAAACCCTTTGCCTCTTTTGCCCGAAAAAACAATACTGTCGTGACGGGAATTCTGAAGCATCAGAGACTTCTACATTTTCGGGCTGAATTGTTTACAATCTTCCAGACAATTATAGCATACAGGCAGCAAACGATGAAACGGCTTTAGCGCGTCTGATGCGCCCCCTATCGGTTAGCACGCGGGGGCTGCATGCTCCTTGTGCCTGATATGCATCTCATGTTCTCCCGCTGTGCCCGCGAGCATAGCATTGAGTGGTACAGTTCCAGGGGAAGAGGCAGCATATACAGACATGCACGATAGCGCCTACTCACCCCAGAAGAGTTCTATCTTGCCGAAGCGCACAGGATCACCCATCTGCACGCCCGCGTTCTCCAAAGCCCTGGTCAGGCCCATCTTTTCTATCGTCACCTGCAAACGATCCATGCTCTCGTCGCTGCCCTGGTTGGTCATGGCGACAACGCGCTCAATGCGTTTACCGCGCACGACATAGATGCCATCCTCCTTGGTGATGGTAAATGCATCCTCAGGCAGAGGGCGCAGAATCGAGCCTTCCTGAGCGGTCAGCGGCTGTTCCGCGGCTCGCTCGGCCTCCGCGCGCTGCAGCTCTTGCAGCCTGGCAGACGCAGCCTGGATCAGTTCTTTGGTCCCCTGGTGCGCGGCTGCCGAGATGGCAAAGACGGGATAGCCCGCGGCTTCCGCCCTGGCCTTAAAGTCCTCCCAGCGCTCCTGAGCTTCGGGCAGATCCATCTTATTAAAGGCGAGAATCTGCGGGCGCGTGCCCAGATGCTTATCGTAATCGCTGAGCTCTTTGTTAATAGTTTCCAGACTCTGCCACGGCTCCTGCTCGTAGGAGGCTCCATCGATGACGTGGATCAACAGGCGCGTGCGCCTGACGTGGCGCAAAAACTCGTGGCCCAGCCCGTGACCCTGAGCCGCGCCCTCGATCAGACCAGGAATATCGGCCAGCACAAAGCCAAATTCGTCACCAATCTGCCCAACCTCCACGACGCCTAGATTCGGCACCAGCGTGGTAAATGGATAATCAGCTATCCTGGGCGTGGCCGCAGTAACCACTGAGAGCAGCGTCGATTTGCCGGCGTTGGGATAACCCACCAGCCCGATATCGGCGATCAGTCGCAGTTCGAGGCCCAGCCAGCGTTCCTCGCCCGGTTCGCCTTTCTGCGCCTCACGCGGCGCCTGGTGAGTAGATGTGGCAAAATGAACATTGCCCAACCCGCCGCGCCCAGCGCGCGCTACCATCACCTGCTGACCATCCTCTACCAGGTCAGCGACCAACTCCTGCGTATCCGCGTCGCGAATCACTGTGCCGCAGGGCACTTTCAGGACTATATCCTCTCCTTTCGCGCCATGCATCTTCTGGCGCGCCCCGGCCTCTCCAGCCCCCGCGCTAAAACGCTGCTTATAACGGTAATCTACCAGCGTATTCAGGTTCGAACTTGCCTCGACATAAACACTCCCACCGCGTCCGCCGTCCCCACCGTCCGGTCCACCAAAGGGCGCGAATTTCTCGCGACGAAAGTGAATAGATCCATCCCCCCCATCGCCCGCTTTGACAAAAATTTTTGTATGATCGTAAAACATTGCCTATCACATTCCTAAAAACAAAACAACGTGCTGACATCTTTCTTATGAGCGACTTGGAGTATATCATAGATTTCGCTCGCAAGCTAGTTCATACGATTCAGCGATTCAACCATAAACCTTGACTAAATTGCTTCAGAGAACTATTCCCAAGTAGCGCATTATGCGATAATATTTATCAGTTTCAATTTATCATTGGGGATAACTGCAACCTAAGGAAGCAGGCCTGGCTATGCTCAACGCAAATTCTCTTAACGCGGTGAACAGTTCCCGCTTCTCGCAGCACTTTGTAAAGCCGCTCTATCAGTCGTATTGTTTCGCCAACCTGCCCGCGACGATTCAGTACCTGTTGACTGGTCATGGGCAAAGCGCGCTACCCATGGATGTTTTTGGTTCTCTGCCGACGCGTTACAACAAAGTAGTGCTCCTCTTCCTTGATGCTTTTGGCTGGCGTTTCTTCGGCCAGTTCGCCGAGCGCTTTCCTCTGCTCAAGACCTTCCTCCAGCAGGGCGTGGTCTCCAAACTGACCTCGCAATTTCCTTCGGCCACGGCTGCCCACATAACATGCATCAATACCGGTCTGAATGTCGCGCAGAGCGGGATCTACGAATGGTATTACTATGAGCCGCTGGTGGATGCGATTATCGCGCCTCTGCGCTTCTCGTACGCCAGCGACAGTCAGCCAAATACCTTGAAAACCTCCGGCATCTCGGCAGAGAATTTCTATCCCTCGCGCACGCTGCACCAGACATTACATATGTTAGGCGTGCAGAGTCACATCTTCCAACCAACCGTCAACATATACTCGACCTATTCCAGCGTGATCTTTCGCGGCACTACGTCGCGCAACCCATTTCAGACGCTGGAGCAAGGGCTGGATCTACTCGCCGCGCGCGTGCTGTCCAAGGAAGAGAGTCCCGCCTTCTATCTGCTCTACTACGATGGTGTTGACGCGAATAGCCATGCCGCGGGTCCAGATTCACAGGCCCTGGAGAAAGAACTGACATATCTCTTCACCACTCTTGAGCAACGCTTCTATCAAAAGTTACGCCAACTCACTGGCGATACACTGCTAATTATTACCGCTGACCATGGCCAGATCAATGTTTCCCCAGATACAACCTGTTACCTCAATCGCGAGTTTCCCGCTATCAACCGCTATCTGCGCACCAATCAAGCCGGTCAGGTCCTGGCTCCAGCCGGTTCCGCGCGCGATATGTTCCTGTACGTCAAGGAAGAATTGCTTGATGAAGCCCTTGAGTTTCTCCAACGCGCGCTGGCCGGGCGCGCAGAGGTCTATATCACGCGCGACCTGATCAAGCAAAATCTCTTCGGCTCGCCTAAACCCTCGCATGCCTTTCTTTCACGCGTGGGCAATCTCGCGATCCTGCCCTACGAAGGCGAGACGGTCTGGTGGTTTGAGCCGGGCCGTTTCGCTATGAATTTCGCGGGCCACCACGGTGGTCTGACTCCCAACGAGATAGAGATACCTCTCTTGCTCTTGCCTCTATAAGCATGATTCGCTGCTTAGTCAGGCAGAGCGCGTCCCTGGCATGGTGAGCAGGGGATATCTACTCGTAACGCAACACCGCCAGGGGACGCACGCGCGCGGACCTCCAGGCGACCAGCAGGGCGGTGGCACCCGCGAGCAGCGCTGAGCCAGCGACCAGGCTGACCAAGACGATGCCGTTGACCGAGAAGGTGTTTTTAAAGGCAAGTGTACCAAGGGTTCTGGTAACAAAGGTGACAAGCAGCATAGCCAGTAGCGCGGCCAGCCCGCCGATAATGGCATTCTCAATCAAGACTTCGCCCAGCACGGCGCGACTGGTATACCCTACGGATTTGAGGATGCCCAGCTCACGCCTGCGCTCCAGCATGGCCAGCGCCACCGCGTTGGCGATGATGATTACACCCGCGAGCAGCGAGAGACTGGCGATGACAATCAGCACCAGGACGATATCATTCAGATATTGATTCACGTAATCGCCAAGGTTGGCCAGGTTGAACGATTGCGAGTGCGGCGCGAGCCGCCCGATCTTTGTCAGCGCGGGCGTGACCTCATTAGTAGCGATCTTGAAGGAGAAATCTGTCTGCAAGACTCCCCCAGGACTCAATGCCACCACGGCCTCCCTGCTACCGTAGAGGTAGCGCCCATTGAGGTTAAAGCCTTTGGAGCGATAGATACCCACGACCGTCAGGGTGGCGCTGCTTTTGCCATCGTAGCTACTGACTGTGATTGTGCCCCCAACGTTCAATTTGCCCTTGAGCGGCGCCTGGCTCACCAGTTCTTCGGGTATGACTATATTCTTCTTACCCACGTCGCTGGTATTTAGATCTCGCCCGGCGCTGATAGTGACAGCAAGTTGAGAGGCGGGCGGAAGATTACCTGTAGCCAGATCGTAGCCATTGAGGGTGCTTAAAATGCCCAGCACACCGTAACGCCCCAGCGTGCCTGCGCCAGAATATTGCGGCACACCTCGCAGCATTTGCGTGAGCGGCCTGCCGTTGATCATGCCGGGAGCCATCTCAGTCACATAGCTCTGCTCGTAATTCTCCATGCCCGGAATACTGTGGGCATTTTGGCGCAAGGCTAGCGCCTCTGAGCCACTGGCTGAGGTAAACACATTATAAGTCAGCACATTCGAGATCGAGTTGTTGATCAGATCGCGCACATTCTGGCCCAGCACCAGGATCAGACCAATGGTGAAAATGCCCACAAAGAGCGCCAGAAGCGTGGTGGTGGTGCGCGCGCGCTGGCGTCCGATATTGCGCAAGGCCATCCTGATGTTGACTTTCCAGAGACGTGGCATCCACACGACAAAGATGCCCAGCAAGCTCAAGGCTAGCAGCAGGAAGCCAATGGCCGGCACAACCAGGGCCAGAAGGATCGAGAGGATCGAGCCGCCGCTGATCAGGATGAGATATTTCGCGCTCCAATGCTCAGGTACCGGCAGCAGACTTACCAGGAAAGTCACCAGCGTAAAGAAGCCGCTCAGGATGATCAGAAAAGCAAATGTGCCATAGACAACCCCAATACCCAGAGCGGGATCATTAAGAATGACAACGGACATCACGCAAAAGAGCACTGAGAGAAGCAACAAAAGCACCATTGTCAATAAGACGCTCCCTGCGCGCCTGTGTTCTGGCAGTTCGCGAATCACATTCAGCGGGCGAATATTGGCGGATTGTACGATTGGCAGCAGCCCAAAGATCAGCGCGGTAAAAAGGCCGATCAGTACGCCTCCGCTAATGACTGCCCAGTTGAGCCGGAAGGGGATATCCAGGCTAAAAACCTGCTCAACGATGCTACGCACTGTATAGCTAATGCCGATCCCAGCCACCGAGCCCAGCACGCCACCGATCAAACCCAGCAGGCCGGCCTCCAGACCAAAGAGCGCGGAGAGGTCCAGGCAACGATAACCTGTCGTCTTGAGCATGGCAATTTCAATTTTGCGCCGCGAGAGCAGGACCTGCATGGTATTAACGATACCCACTCCCCCGATTAACAGAGCCAGCAAACCGGCAATCTCCAGAAACTTCTTGACAGTATCGCTTAAACCCTGAGCAGATGACAACGCCTGAGCAGCCGTCTGCACCGTCACAAGCGGATACTGATTGGTGATTTGCCTGGCCACCGCCCTGGTCTGCGCATCGTTCGCTGTTGTTATGTCAATCGTAGTAAAGGTCCGCGAGGCAAGGGGAAAGGCCTGCTGATAGTATGCTTGAGAGAGCACGATCACATTGGCATTCTGCGCGAGCACTCCAGAATCCGTCACAATCCCCGTAATCCTGACCGGTACCAATTGCGCGGCCTGCTGACCATTGGAGAGATAAAGGATCAGCGTATTGCCGAGTTGCTTATGATTGGCGTCCGCGATCTTCTGATCAATGATGGCTCCATTGCCGACAAGCGCCCTGGCCATGCTCCCATTAACGGGATGACGAAAAACTGGCGGCGTGACCAGCGGAAAAGTGGCTGGATCGACGACCAGCACAGTCAAACTATTGGCCATGCTGACAGTGGTACTCAACGAGCCGGTCAGGCTGCTATAGGCAGTATAGTTGCTGATGGCCCCGGAGCGTTTCAGTTGAGCAAAGTAGCCTGGATCGCTGCCGTTAAAAGCTCTGGAGCCAACGCCAATAGAGACATTAATATCTCCTCCATTGGCGTTGCGCACATTCGCGGTCATAGCATTGTTAATCATCAGACCAACCAGTTGCAGCGCGACAATTGCCATCACACCTACGCCCACGCAGAAAAAGGCCAGGACTGTACGCTGTCCCCCACGCACAAGCGAGCGAGAGGTATAATTGAAGTACATCGAGAGCTTCATCGCTGTTTTCCTCTTAAACGCTATTCTACTGCGTAATCTTTCCACCAGCGAGATCAATTGCGACGAGCCTGCCATCAACAAGGCGCAACGCCCGATCTGCGCGCGAGGCAACCACAGGATCATGGGTAGCGATGATAAAGGTCTTCCCGGTCTGCGCGCGTAGATAAGCAATCAACTTCAAAACATTCTCGCCATTCTTCGCATCCAGGTTACCAGTCGGCTCGTCGGCAATCACAAAGGCCGGATCGGTCGCCAGGGCACGCGCGATGGCCACACGCTGCTGCTCACCACCCGACAATTGATTGGGCCTGTGACCCAGCCGATGCGCGAGCCCAACCAGGCCCAGCAATTCTTTGGCCCGCGCCGAAGATGATCCCCTGTGCTTGCCAACGTAAAGCGGCACCTCGACATTCTCTTGCGCGGTCAGCGTAGAAATTAAATTAAATGCCTGGAAAACCATACCTATCTTGCCATTGCGCACTTCCGCTAGCCTGCCCTCACTCATACGCGTAATATCTACCCCATCTATGAAAACCTGGCCCGCGCTAGGATTATCCAGCCCCGCGATAATTCCCAATAATGTGCTTTTCCCAGAACCTGATGGACCCACTAACGAAATAAATTCGCCACTCATAATCTGAAAGCTAATCCCCTTGAGAATCTCTATATGCTCACGACCTAATGGCAATAATTTGCTAATCCCCCGCACATCCATGACTACCCGTCGCTCAGTAACTACTGTCGCAACTCCCTGCTGCTGAGCAATTAGACGTTCTTCCATTCAAAAGAACTCCTTTTATTTATTCTATTCTAACATCTGAAAAGCACTTATTCCTCATTCACACAAATACCCCAGTGACGATTGCTTTCCCGCGCTAGACCGGCCCTGGCTACAATCTCAGCATACTGTCTCTATCCAACTCTCCAGTCCTCGGCACCACAGGCAAATCCCCTTTTCCAAGAGTTTTTTCGAGCGGGGATGCAAGGCACCCCGCTCGAAAAAACTCTTCAACTCACCTGGGTGGGGAGGCAAAAGATGTTTGGGCCTGATTTCTCAAAATCAGGGATGGGCGAAACATTCAGGCACTGGCCAGCATTACCTATGCTGAGTCGAATGATAGCAAATTTGGGTCAGACAAAAGAGGTAGAGGGCCGAACAGGCTGGCCAGATAATGGCAGCCATAGTTCGCGCAGCAGTTGGAAATCGGGATAGGCAAGCGCAATCAACTATGCTATACTGCTGAAAACTATGAGCACCAGCAGGAGCCTGTTATTATCGATACGTCCAAGATAGTCAGAGCGCTTATGTGCGCGGCTTTAGCCTCCTGAGATCCAAACATTTCGCCAGCAATGAGTAGCAATCTGAGAAATGTTGGTAGCCATGTTCAAACTAAAGAAAAGGGAACTTCCAGGTTGATCGCGCGGAAAAGCAGCGATCGCAATGAGGAGCCAACAACGCGGTCTCTGGTATTCGGCGCAAGTAATCGCTCGCGCCCATTCTTATCGTGCCGCGTGAGCAGTGAACTTCGCTTTTTTTACCCGACGAGCGTACTCGTATTTCATTATCATAGATAATTAGTGAGGGAAACAACACCTATGCGTCGAGGAACACTTTTACTCCTCCTGCTAATCATTCTTATGGGAGTGGGTGCTGGCTACGCTGTGTGGCCCACTAATCCGGGCATTCACATCCTGGGCATCAATAACCCCTTGACCTTCCACCAGGGGCTTGATCTCCAGGGTGGCATCAGCGTCCAGTTGGAGCCGACCAATTATGGCAATATCAGCGCGTCACAGCTTGCGGACAGCGTCTCCACTGCCGAGAGCCAGATCGCGCAACGCGTGAGCGGTGGCCTGGGCGTCAACGACGCCACGATCCGCCTGCAAACCGTCAATGGTAAACCCGGCATTCTGGTTGAATTGCCCGGTTTGAACAGCGGTGATCAGCAAGCTTCTATCAACTCGCTAACCCATAGCGGTAAGTTGGAGTTCTGGTCCACTGGCACGGCTTCAGTGAGTCTAAATACAGCCTTTGATCCAACCCAGTATGCCTCCAACAACAACAACAGCACCACTGCTCCATTCACTGGTTCCGACCTGGACCCCAATCAAGTGTATGTCGGCAGTGACGAGGCCGGGCGTCCACTGATCGCCTTCGCCATGAAAAGCAGCGCCAGCGCGAAGTTCTGCACCTTTACCCAGACCAACACCGGCCAGAACATGGTCGTCACCCTCGATAAAACGGTCATTCAATCGGCGACAATTCAGACCGCGATCTGCGGAGGTGGCCAGATTACTGGCCAATTTACTCAGGCCGAGGCGCAGAGCATCGTCACTCTGCTCAAATATGGCGCGCTGCCTGTCTCGTTCACCGTGGCCAGCCAGCAGACCGTGGGCGCCACTCTGGGCGCTGATTCGGTGCAAAAGAGCCTGATTGCCGCGGGCATCGGTCTTGGCATCGTCATTCTTTTCATGTTGATCTACTATCGCCTGCCGGGCTTTATGGCCGATATCGCGCTGATTCTCTATTCGGCTATCACTCTGACCCTCTTCAAACTGTTCGGTATCACGCTCTCCCTGGCCGGTATCGCTGGTTTTATCCTCTCGGTTGGTATGGCCGTGGACGCGAACGTGCTGATCTTTGAACGGGTCAAGGAGGAGCTACGAGCCGGCAGATTGTTATCTTCCGCGATCGACATCGGCTGGAAACGCGCCTGGCCTTCGATCCGTGACTCTAACGCTTCGACTATGTTAACCTGTTGTGTGCTGTACTTTTTTGGCAGCAACTTTGGCGCGACACTGATCCAGGGCTTTGCGACTACGCTTTTCCTGGGAGTCGCAGTCAGCCTGTTTACCGCTGTCGTCGTCACACGCACCTTCCTGAACCTCCTGGTGCCAACTGGCATCATCAACCATCCCTGGTGGTTCGGACTGCCCAAAGGCGCGATTGCCTCAGCCTCTGCTAACCGCTCACAACGCAATAGCACGGCGGTCGAAGGCAATGCTGTAAGAGGAGAAAGTCGTGTTTAATCTTGTAGGAAAACGTTACCTGTTCCTGATCATTTCGCTGATCGTGATTGTCCCTGGCAC
>JBEVTI010000056.1:0-37501 GCA_041156125.1 Candidatus Paraktedonobacter carboxidivorans | reverse complement strand
AGCTTCGCCCCAATGTGCAGGATTGGGGGCAAGTTTGCCTGTTTCAGGGCCAAAACCGTGGCGATTTCAGGTCATTTACCAGTAAGGCATTATAGTCGGAGAGGCTGAGCACGCCCGTCAGGGTTTGAGACATTCTACACCGGCACCCCAGCGTGTCATCTGCTGCAAGTCGGAGAGGCTGAGCACGCCCGTCAGAGGGATGCAAGTAATGGATGTATCGAATTTCCTTCAGAATGGAAAGCGATCATTGATGGATGGAGCGCATTGAAGTGAACAAATCGAGGAGGACTGGAGCAGACTCAAAGGAACTGTGGGAATGCTGCTCCCACTTTTCTTTGGTGCGGGATCAAGAAGCGCCCCGGCTTTAGATGAGATGGTTTCCTACGGGGGGAACATCATTACGGCTTGCTGGCACCTGATGAAAGGGAAAGAAATAAACGCAGCAGAAGAGCTTTTGAATGCCTACACACCTGCCCTGCTTCATCTCACTTTTCAAGCATCACCTTATCAGCAAGCGATTGCCCTGATAGCCACACAAGCATGCATGATACGAGCGATCATTGCGAAACATCACCTTCATCCCATTGCCAGAGAAATGTATTGCCATGAGGCAATTCAGTGCAGTCGCCTTGCTGGCGATAGAGCCATTCGTGCTGGAGCACTGATGTACTTGGGATACACTTACACCTTTTGTAATCCACTTCGTCCGCAAAGGGCTGTTGAAACCTTTCTTGAAGCGTTGAAAGAACTTGAAGATGGTGATGATCTCCTAAGAAGTGATATTTGCATCGGGCTGGCTGACGCCTATGCCCTAATGAATGATGAACCTCAAGCCAACGCACTATTGAGATGGCACAAGATTGTTTTCCGTCTCGCCCTGAGCAACGTGCCAGTTTTTTGTATGCTGACTGTACATTAGATACGCTGTATCAATGGGAAGCCAAAATGTATCTTGACCTGGCACAGCACGATCAGCGACAGGACTATTACAAAAGCGCCAGAGAGGTCCTGGAACAAAGTACCAGAATCCACGCTGTCTCAGAGCGTTGCATGATAGAAACAGTCATGTACCAGACACGTGCTGCCCTTGGTTTACACGATCTCGATGCCTATGCATCTTGCCTGAAAGTGGGAGCTTCAACCGCTTTCCAGATGGGAAGCCAACGCCGATATCAGGAAACTCTCGATCTGTATCATATACAGACCGAACTCTTTCCCAATCAGCATCGGAAGCGGATTACCTATCAAGAAATTTGTCGGATGCTCCTCGTTAGCACGAAAGATGACGGAGAACCACCAAACTGAGACAACTACAATACTTGACATTGCCGTAGCGTCAAACTGTACACTCTCTGTAGAGAACTCTTCAAGGAGGAATTGAGATGTTTCGTATCGGCGAATTCTCCCAAATTGCCCGGGTTTCAGGTCGTCTGCTGCGCTATTACGATGAGATTGGCCTGCTGAGCCCCCAATCTATCGACCCGGAAACGGGTTATCGCTACTACAGCGCGCGGCAACTGCCCCGACTCAATCGCATTCTGGTGCTCAAAGAAATCGGCTTATCATTGGAACACATTGCCCGCCTCCTGGATCAGGAGACCTCTGCTGAGGAAATTCGTGGCATGCTGACCTTACGCAAAGCCCAGATCGAGCAATCGCTTCAGGAGGAGATGGAACGCTTGCGCGTCGTGGAGGCACGCTTGCAGCAAATTGATGCCCATGGGCAGATGCAGGAGCCGGACGTGATCTTGAAAGAGGTACCCGCCACGCCGTTTCTGGGACTCCGCGATGTGCTGCCTGGCATGGACGCGATCCAGCATCTCGTGCGCCGCATCGCGACGACGGTTCCGGCCAGGATGGGACGCCACAGCCTTGGGCATCTCACTGTTATCATCCATTCTCCCCTCTATGATCCCCTCGCACTCGATGTCGAAGTTGGCTACCTGCTTCTGGGGAAAGGGCCACCGTCGCTCAAACTCTCGGAGGAATATGTGCTCACGCTGCGAACCTTGCCAGCCGTGGAGACCATGGCCACTATGGCCCACGTTGGCCGGGTCAGCGACAGCTATAGGAGTTATGGAGCACTGGCGAGTTGGCTGGAACACCAGGGGTGGCAGATGAACGGAACGGGGCGCGAGCTCCTGATCCAGTTGCCGAAGTCGCAGGAGCAGGACGAAGCGGTGACCGAGATTCAACTGCCCGTGACCAGGTGCATGCCTCCTGCTCCCTCTCGATAGATGGGAACGTGGGGGCTTGACTTTGACGTTACGTTAAACAGTATACTCCTGCTAGCACTTGTATAAAGCGATTTAAAGCAAACGGAAGCGTTCTATCGCTTCCCCAGCATACACCGAACATCTCGTCAGGCGTATGTCTCTATTATCGGCCAAGAGATCCACCGGTCCTGCATGGGATCGGGAAAGGAAAAAGACATGACAGCATTTGATACTTTGGTAGAACGGAACCAGGACTTCGCCGCCCATCATTTCCCTGGAGAATTACCCCTGATGCCAACCTTGAGGACCATAATCATTAGCTGTGTTGATCCGCGCGTCGATCCAGCTCACCTGCTTGGTCTCCAGCCGGGAGAGGCAGTCGTGATCCGCAATGTGGGGGGGCGCATCACTCCCGCGACATTGCAGACCATGGGGATGCTCAATAGGATTGCCCAGAGAGAAGGAGGTCCTCCCACCGGCGCGTTTCATCTGATCGTACTTCAGCACACTCAATGCGGCATTGCGCACCTCGCAGAGCAGCCAGCGATGCTGGCGGGCTATTTTGGCATCGACCAGGAAGGGCTGACGGCCAAAGCGGTCTCGCATCCGCAGACTGCGGTGGCGGTCGATGTGGCTGCGCTTAAGGCGAACCCCGCGCTGCCTGCTACCTGGCTGGTTTCCGGGTTCGTTTATGACGTGACTACCGGGTTGGTCGAGGTCGTCGTGCCACCGGGTCATCCTGAGAGCCAGGCGTAAGACGCGCAGAGGCGTCTGCACGTCGTTTTCGAGCTCAGCTCATCCCGTCGTATCTCTCCACCTGGAAAATAGGAGCTTTCTCCCATGAATAAACCTGGAATCCTTGTACTAACCGCCGCCGGACGGACGGGCATGCCCGTGGCGCTGCAACTGCTGGACGAAGGCTTTCCCGTCACTGCCTTTGTGCATCGAGCCGATCAGCGCAGCGAACACCTTAAGGCCAAAGGCGCCAGGATCGTCGTCGGCTCGCTCACCGATATCACCGATATGAGAAGAGCAATGGCAGGTGTCAGGCGAGCCTACTTCTGCGTTCCCAACGAGGCAGGTCTTCTCAAAGCAGCAGCCATCTTTATTGCAGTCGCTGCTGAGCAAAAATTGGATGCCCTTGTCGCCATGAGCCAGTGGCTGTCTGATCCCAATCACCCTTCCGTCCACACGCGCGAGCACTGGCTGGTCGACCGGTTGTTTATGTTGTTACCGGGAACCGCCGTGACTTTCATCAACCCGGGTTTTTTCGCGGACAACGAGATGCAGGTCTTGCCGTTCGCCACTCAATTTGGGCTATTGTCCTTGCCCTATGGTTCTGGCAAGAACGCGCCTGTTTCCAATGAAGATATGGCCCGGGTGGTGGCGGAGATTCTAGCACGACCAGAAGGGCACGCCGGCAAGACGTATCATCCCACGGGTCCAAAGCTGCTCTCTCCGCAAGAGATCGCGACAAGTCTCGGAAAGGTCCTTGGGCGCAAGGTCACCTACCGCAATGCTCCGATTTGGATGGTCTCAAAGATTATAAGAAATCGCGTGTCTCTTTACAACGTTGCTGTCTATGAGCAATATGTGATCGATTACCAGAAGAATGCGTTTGCCGTCAATGGGCCAACAGATGTGGTTCGTCGCATCACTGGAAGAGAGGCTGAGGATTTTGAGACTATCGCGAAACGCTATGTTGCTACCATTCCGGGAGTCAGGCGCAGCTTTGCCAGCCAGTTCAAGCTCATGCTCGGCATGATCATCTCGTTGCTGCGTCCAGCACCGCGAACTGCTCCCTACCTCGCGCTCGGTGAATTTTCCGAGAGATCGCATGTGACCTTCAGCGCCGACTCACCTGAATGGCATCAAAGCCACGAACTGCAAGCCAGCGAGTCCTCAGAGGAGCAAACAGCGTTCTGGCCCGCCACATCATAGAAAGAGGATAACCTTTTTGCGCGTAACGCTCTGCTTGTGGGATGGATGACAAGCTTTAGAGCAGGATCAGGATAGCGCTCGCATCGGGAATCTGCCCTGGATAGGAACCCTCGTGTAAGACCAGATCTGGAGAGCCTGGCCTGGGTGAAGGTTACGCTGCGAGGCAGACTGGACGGTCGAACAGTTGAATGATCCTACCTGGCGAAAGATATGTGTAGAGGAGAGGACGGTCACGATAAGATCAACCTTTCCTCCCTCTGCCATATCCCTGAGCGCGATTTGCGCTACCGAAGCACCGTAATCAATAGTGCCTGAGGGCATGGCAGTGGCCGGAAAAACGCTGAGCAGATGATCAATCATTTCGCCATCGGTGTCTTTGTAAGCTCTCTGTAGACGCGTGCAGAAATCACTCTCGGTGCGTGAGGTCTGGCTAGCAGGGCGAGAGAAGAGACTGAGAGGAGACGAGAACACAATCAATACAGAGCTGATGCGAAAAGGAAGACCGTCACCGTGATCGGCAGCCACATGTTCCACAGAAGCGAGCATTTTCCGGGAGATCAGCTCCACAAGAGCTACATTTCTGCATTGTCTCTCATCCTTGACTAACCAGATGCTTTCTTATGGACCAGGGCTGATTGTTCCAATTCGTGCAATCAACTGATAATCTATCATATCATAGAAATTTGATTAGTTTCCTCTGTTCCTTTAGAGCAGGCTATGCAATATCGCGCGCTCTTGCGTCATGACTCTGAGTGGAGGAAAACCAATGGCACGACGTAAGCCACGTCCTGTTCCCACTGAGACGGTGATTTTGACCCCGCAACAAACCACTTGCAAACGCTGTGGACGTCGGTTGCGGGTGGTTTACCCTAATCATCGAACGGTTGTCACGCTGCAAGGATTACGATGACTCGTCTTGATCATGCGTCGCTGCCCAAACCCAACCTGTGACACACATCGTCAGATTCTTTGGACCAGAAGAGGCTGGAAGATGGGCTTTGCCAGACAGCGAAGTGGGACTGGATGTCATTGCTCAAATTGCTTCCTGGCGCTATCACGAGCACCGCAGTGTTCCCCAAATGCATCAGTTATTGGCAGAGCGCGGCGTGGAGCTTGCCCAACGTACCGTTACGAATGCACTGCTGAGGATGTTGATCCGCTGAGAATACTGCAAGAACGCAAGATTATCTTTTGTTGAGAGATAATTAACCTGGATTATCCCTAAAATAAGTGTGTTTGCTCGCTTCAAGTAGGGTTTTCACCTTCCCAAACTCCCTAATTATATTCTGTTGAGAGATAGGGATCGGCATTCTGAACTTGACCTACTTGCAGGGAAGGCGAGAATGGCTCCTGATCGTTGCCCCATCGTAGGTGGGTTCCCGCTGCGTGTTATCTTTTAGATACAAACGCATCATTATGCAGCGGTTTTGATCCATTTGCGAAATAAGCAAGATAAGCCAACCCTATCATGAGGAAAATTCTAAAATTGGCACAGGCGTTTTCAAACTACTTTAAGGATGTTTGCCAAAATTACTGTGGATTTCTGCTGATTCTAACGTTACAGCGCAACCCCATGAGTCCCATCTGAACCAAAAACGGACGAGGGAAAAACAACGAAGTAGGCATTGGGGCCAGGTTGCAGCCTATTTCACTACAGCAACCGTACAGCAACGCCCACTTACAACTATTGACGATCTACGACAACCATTGACATTGGTTCTTTTCAAGTCATCAGTACGAGGATGCAAGAGATGCACAAACACCTATGATGCTCATTATGGCAGAGGCGTATGGGAGTCGAACCCACCAGAGACCGCGCTGAGCGGCCCCCCAGCCGTTTTGAAGACGGTGAGACCCACCGGAGTCTCTACACCTCCACGGAAAGAGCAGCTCAGGGGAAGTGCTGCTCGTGGTCGCTATTGTGACACGCGTGGCACTCTCTGTCAAGCTAGCGTGCCAGGGCGCGCACTCGCTCGACGTTTACTGCGGTCAGATTGTGGACCATCAGGTCAGCGACTCGCAGACCGGGCAGGTTGCGCTCACCCGCGACTGAGATACAGTACATGCCGGCTGCCCGGGCTGCCTGAATACCCGCTACGGCGTCTTCGATGACCAGACTGGCACCTGGCGCTACGCCTAACTCGCTGGCGGCTTTAAGGAAAATGTCAGGCGCTGGCTTGCCGCGAGTCACGGACTCGCCTGAGACCAGTACTGAGAGATAGCGGCTCAGGCCTAATAATTCGTCGATGAGCTTGATGTTGATAAGAGGTGTCGAAGAGGCCAGTGCCTGAGCGAAACCTGCCTGCGCCAGTCCACGCATCAGTTCTTCGGCTCCCGGTAAGAAAGCGGCTGTCGCGCGCGCGAATTCGCGAAAATAGGTTTCTTTACGATCCGCGAGTTGCTGAAGATGTTCGGCTGAGGTCACTGACCAGTAATGGGGAATGATGTCGTCATTGCGTTGACCAAAAGTGGCCCAGAAGTCCGCGTCGGTAAAGGTAATGCCATCGTCATCTGCCAGACGGTGCCAGGCCTTGCGATGATCCTCCGCGCTATCCAGAATGACGCCATCCAGATCCCAGATGACCGCTTGAATTGGAGTTGCCATACGCTTTATAATCTGCTCCTGCAAAATTTTTCTTTATCATAACACGAGATCGAGGATTGAACCACTGGTAACTTTTTCACGTATCTTCTTGCAGGCGGAAACGAAATTGCTATACACTACTTCAATGAGGGGAACTTACTCTGTCATGCCGTTTATTACGCAACCACCGAACCTTTTTTCCCAACGTGCTTCTGATACACGATCTCTGGCGCTTTTCTATGGACGCTGGTCTCTACTGCTGGCCCTTTTGCTCTTGCTCAATTGCTGTGGAACTTCCACGGTGCCTGGTCCGACTAAGCATAGACCTGCCGCTGTCACGCCCACTGTCAGACCTGCCCCGGCCAGTACGGCTGTCCTGACCTCTAAAAACGATAACCTGCGTACCGGGCGGGATGATCATGAGACGCTTCTGAATGTTGACAATGTCAATGTTTCAGACTTTGGTAAACGTATGAGCTACCCTGTCGATGGGGCCGTCTATGCGCAGCCACTCTTTGTGCCCAATCTGACAATCCAGGGCCACCAGCATAATGTTGTCTTCGTCGTAACCGAGCATGATAGCGTCTTTGCGCTCGATGCCGATCAACCAGGGCCAGCACTCTGGCAGGTCAGTTTTATTCGTCTCGCTCAGGGCATTACTCCTCTGACCCCGGCTGATGTAAACAACTGTAGGGATCTTGGCTCGGAGATCGGCATTACAAGTACACCTGTGATTGACAAGTCAACCGATACACTCTATGTGCTTTCCATCACGAAAGAACATGGTAATGCAGTGCAACGTCTGCACGCTCTTGACATAATATCTGGCCAGGAGAAAAGCGGCGGCCCGGTAACTATTCAGGCGGCAGCCCAGGGTAGCGGAGATGGCAGTAGCGGCGGGGTCATCTATTTTGATCCGCGCACTGAGAATCAGCGGGCCGCGCTCCTGCTGACTAACGGTGTTATTTCCATTGCCTGGGCCTCTTATTGTGACTCTGGTTTCTATCATGGCTGGATCATAGGCTACGATGCCTCTTCGCTTAAGCAGGTAGCTGTGTATAATGATACGCCCGATGGTTATCAGGGGGGTATCTGGCAGAGCGGGGGAGGTTTGGCGGCTGATGATCAGAATAATCTGTACGTTGCTACGGGCAATGGTACGTATAATCTGAACCAGGGCGGACAGGATGCTGGCAATTCTCTGCTCAAGTTGAGCATCCAGCCCCAGGGTTTCAAGCTTGAGGACTATTTTACTCCGTTTAATCAGACATGCCTGGGCTTTCCTAATGATACAGACTTTGGCTCAGGCGGCATCCTCCTTTTGCCAGCGAACAATGGTATTGTGAGCGCTGGCAAGGAAGGACGCCTCTACTTCATCAATCGCCTGGCCCTGGGCGAGTATAGCCCTATCGACGATCCCTGTGACAATCAGAAGCGTACCGATGTAGACGCGGTAGACCAGGAATTTTCTCCTGGTACGATCGCTGGTGGCCTGTATGGTTCTCCTACCTACTGGCATAGCGATAATGGGGAATATATTTATCTATGCGGCGCGGATGATCATCTCAAAGCATTTCGCTTAACTCAGGGTCGCCTCACGCTGGCACAGCAGACCTCGCAGCACTTCTCTTATCCAGGGGCAAATAGCGCGCTCTCCAGTGATGGCGCACGCGCTGGCAATGGAATTCTGTGGGTACTCGATCCTCAATCTGTCTTGCACGCGTACGATGCCGAGAACTTGAATCTTGAGCTATACACCACCAGCCAGAAAGCGGCACGTGATGCTATGGGCAGTTACGTGAAGTTCAGCGTGCCGACAATCGCCAATGGTGAAGTCTTTGTCGGCACCCAGAACAGCTTGCTGATCTACGGCTTGCTCAATTGATCTTTTAGCGTCTATAAAGGCCAGGAAGGCTATGGCAGAGGAAAACTCTACCATAGCCTTCCTGGCCATCTATAGTTCAATCAAGCGCCAATGACATGGGCGACAACCACGCTCACATTATCTGCACCGCCACCCTTCAGCGCGGCCTGGATGAGGGTCTGAGCAGCCGCTGTCGGTTCTGATGGCTTTGTGGTCAGAATAGAGGCAATCTGATTGTCACGCACCATTTCCCATAGCCCATCAGAGCACAAAAGCAGGATGTCATTGGTGGCCAGCGGTATGGAGAATGTATCGATATCTACCCTGGCTTCCGAACCCAGGCTGCGATAGATTTGATTGCGGGCAGGATGGGTGTAGATGTCATCGGGCGCGATAGTTCCCATGGATACCAGCAGGGCGACCAGAGAGTGATCATGTGTGATCTGTACCAGTCCAGTCGAAGGACGATAACTGTAGAGCCGACTATCACCAACATGCGCGACATAGGCAGTTGTTTCAGCGGCCAGTACCGCGGTCATCGTTGTACCCATGTCGGTAGATTGCCGCTGGTTTTGCTCGTAGACTGCTCGGTTGGCATACTGAACGCCTGCCTTGAGCAGGGATGCCAGGGACTCAGGTGTCTTCTGTGTTGAGTTAATAGCCTGTTCTATATATTCAATCAGAGATTTGACCGCGAGCTGGCTGGCTTGCTGCCCATGACCCTGTCCTCCCATACCATCCGCCACGGCAAGCAGGGTAAAGGGATGAACTGAAAGTGAGCCAGTCGTAGAGGGTATGATTTCCTGGCGAACACATACCATGTCCTCGTTTGGGCGCGATTTGCGCCTGATGCCAGGGTCTAACCGGAAGCCTACCTCGAGGGCAAGCGCTGGATTGCTCGCCGCGCGAGCCTGCTTGCCAGTCGTAAGCATATAGGTGTTGGCTGGCGGAACATCCAGATCCGTATTTTTTAATGGGAATGCCATAGGTATCACCTCATTTTATATCAACAATAGTGTAGTAAGCTTAAAATTTTCTAACTGCCAAGCAGTCTTACTACGCATCGGTTCTGGCTCTACTTACATAGTTTACGAATATCAGGCCTTTTTAGTTTTGGCTTACCTTACTATAGCTCTTTTCTATTGATGTTTTATTGGAGATATATGTGAGAAATCACATCTTCTGCTGGACTCCTGGGCGCTTGTGGCGCTTGAAAAATAGTGGGACAGGGAGGACGGCGAGATGGGTTCTGAGGGGTAGCGCAGTGGTATAATAAAGCGGTTTTTGTAGATTTAGAATATGCCGCGCCGCGTGGTGATGCTAGAGAGAGGACTGGACTGGTATGACATTTCCTTCTGATCCTGATGCGCAAGTGCTGGGCCTGTTCTGGCTGCTCAGGCTGGATGGCCCCTTGCCCGCTGCGGTCGAGCCAGAACAGCCAGCGACTTTTCTCCAGGCGAGCCTGGAAGATAGCGCGGAACTGGCCGTCGCGATGGGTCTTGACGATATCGAGCCTGTTTTACAGCGCTTTGCGCGAGGCTGCCAATGCCATATTACGCGCATCAATGGGCAACTCGTTGGCTATGGCTGGATTACTTTTGCTGAAGAACGCATCGGCTCACTGGGTCTGCGTGTGCGTCTCCAGCCAGGCGAGGCCTATATCTGGGACTGTGCCACCCTCGCGGCCTATCGTGGTCAGCGTCTGTATCCTGCTCTGCTTTCCTCCATGCTGCGCGCCTTGCACGCAGCTGGCTACTGGCGCATCTGGATCGGTATGGATGCCGACAACCTGGCCTCGCAGGCGGGAGTTGCTCGCGCTGGCTTTCGGCTGATCGCCGGTTTGCAGCAAGCTCAGCATGCATCCACCCATCCCTTTCAGATACTCGGTTCTCCCGACGCATCTGAACAGGAGGTGCGAGACGCATCCACCGTGCTTCTGGGTGAGCGCCAACGCCCATAGAGTCGATACTGCGTCGCGCACTCGCTCATAGCCAGAGCTCCCCATTAAGCGACGCTCAGGTGATTGTATTCATGAGCTATCCCAAACTTTGCAAAAGTTTGTCAAAGCGCTCCACCCCTTGTGTTTTGCAGAGGTTTGGCGGGCGCAGCGCGCCTGCCAAACCTCTGCTTTTCTCTGGGGGGAGGCAAAAGCTGTTTTGGCCTGGTTTTACAAAATCAGGGATGACTTATTAAACTCTTTTATCTACCCTGATGGTACAATGAAAGCGATATGGCAGGCAGACATGTCTGACTGGATTCTACTACGCAAAGGTTGTGATTATTTGATGAGTGATCGTAAATATTATCAAGCAGAGATTGAGACGCTACCCAAAGGCCAGCTTCAGCGTTTGCAACTGGAACGTTTGCAGGCGATTGTCGAGCGTGCCTATAGCCAGAATACGTTTTATCGTCAGCTTTATGACCAGGCTGGCGTAAAGCCCGGCGATATTCGTGTGCTGGCTGATATACAGAAACTGCCCTTTTTGGAGAAAAAAACGGTGCGCGCCGCGTATCCCTATGGCATGGCATTTACTCAACCCGGCAGTGCAGGAGGAGCGCTCCAGGTCCATGCCACCAGTGGCACGACTGGCAAAAGTGTGCCGGTTTTCGCCACGAAGAAAGATATTCACAACTGGGCGGACCTTAACGCGCGTGAATTGTGGATGACAGGCTTTCGTCCTGGCGATATTTTAATGAACTGCTACGGCTATGGTCTGCCCACTGGCGGCTTTGGCTTCCACTACGGCGCAATGGCCATGGATGTCATGACCATTCCTATGGGTTCAGACGCCCGTCAGTATGATCGTTTTCTCGATTTTATTCTTGATTTTGGCGTGACCGGCATGTGTATGACGCCCTCAGTTGGCCTTTATGTGGGGAATAAGGCGCGTGAGCGCGGGGTAAACTTTCAGGAGACAAAGCTTAAAACGGGTCTTTTCGGCGCGGAACCCTGGCCATGGGAAACCCGCTTAAAGCTGGAAGAGCTTTTCAATATTACCGCCTACGACGAATTTGGCATGACCGAATTTCTTGGTCCAGGCATGACCTGCGAATGCGAAGTACGCGATGGTATGCACGCCTGGGCTGACGCCTTTCTGGTCGAATGCATTGATCCCCAGACCGGCCAGTGGGTCGCGGAAGGCCAGGAAGGCGAGTTGGTCTGGACATGGCTGACCGGCGATGGCACTGCCATGCTGCGTTATCGTAGCCGCGACCTCTCGCGTCTCTGGTGGGAAGAGCGCTGTGCTTGTGGCCGTACTCATCCTAAGATTGGCGCGATCAAGGGTCGCAGCGATGACGCGGTTTCGATTCGTGGCCTGATCGTTTTCCCCAGCCAGATAGAGGCTGCGCTGGTCAAGTTTCCCGAAACTGGCGCAAATTTTCGCATTATTGTTGACAGACGCCATGGTCTGGATACCTTTGACTTAAAGGTTGAGATCAAAGAAGCTGCCTTGCTGGCCGATGCGGCGCGTTTACAGCACCTGGCACGTTCCATGGCCGAATCAGTCAAGACCGTCACCGGCAACTCGCCGAGAGTAGAACTGGTGCCGGCAGATAGTCTGCCGCGAGCCAGCGGCGGCGAATCTAAGACCGCCAGCGCGCGCGTCGAGGATCGGCGCAAGTAAGCAGATAGACGCGAACAGCTGGAAATACGCTGTGTATATTTCCAGCCGTTTGTCAGTATTTTCTTGTTTGCGTTTAAAACGGTAAAACAATGTGATGCATGTAGAGAATGATCTCCACGCTTGCCAGCAGATTATTCAGGATATGCAGTGACATGCTGGCCCAGGTTGAGCCAGTGCGCCAGCGTAAAAAGCCCAGCGCCAGGCCAATCAGGAAGAGTGGAATGAAAGAGCCAGGGTCAGCGTGCGCGACAGCGAAAAGCGCGGAACTGACGAGCACAGCCCAGAGTGGCGAGAGATCGCGCAACAGACCAGGGAAGACAAAGCCGCGAAAGAAGATCTCCTCGCAGAATGGAGCAATCAGCACTGAACCCGCCAGAATCGCGTAAGTTGTAAGTGGTTCGTAGAGGCTGTACTGCTGTACAAGCTGATCGTTTGTTTGTAGATTGAGATGCAGGGTCGCGACAACCCAGGAATAGAGCCAGTCCGCGCCGATGATTAACACCATCAGGCCGATAATCCAGGGTAGAGTGCGCGGGAAATTGAAGCCGCGCAGACCCAGAAAGCGGAAGAGTGCCTGCAAGCGTGTCTCGCCTTCGCGTGGCGTTGCCAGCGTCAGCATCTTATGCGCGTAATAAAAGGGCGCGATCAGGAAAGCGCCTTCAATTACCAGCGTGAAGAGGATAGCGAAAAGCGAGCTGCCGATATCGTCGCCTAAAGAGACAGGATGTGTAATAGGAGCGGACCTGTTGCCCAGGGAATTGAGCAACAGGGTTACGCCAATCCAGGGGACGAGTGTAAAGAGCACCCCGCGAAAGGTTATCTGCGCGGTCCAGGGTACCCAGTTGAGCTTAAGCCGGGCAGCGCGTGGATTTGCCAGAGCTTGCTCGTCAGATATGTACGGTTCTTGTTCTATCAAGTGTTTCTCCAGATTGGCATGAGAGGGCTGAGATCAGGTACACAGCCTTAGAAGCTCAAAGGGATGCACATTTGTAAGTGAAAAAAAGTGCGCATCCCGGTAAAAATTGGGAAGCAATCCCGCCTACGATATGTTATACTACTCGCAACATTATTGTACCGCAATAGGTTTTACATTTCAGGAAGGAGTGCTTGTGGCTGGGACAATAGATATACATCCATCTGAAAATTCAAATTGGCGCAAGCATAAAAATGCCTGTCCCTTGTACCGTGAACGTTGGTTTCCCTGCAACGACGCCACATTAGGTGAACCGATGTATCAAGTTTTTTGCATGCAAGGCACTCCACCAGTGACCTGGGAAGAACAAGATCGCTGTATGCATAGTAAAAATCGTTGCTGGCGCCATGTCCAGGCGCAAGAAGCAACTTCTGGAGCGGCCAAGGCCAGCCAGGCATCTAGCCCTGCAAGCGCGTCTTCTGCTCCTCACTAAAAGAAATGCCAGCAGGTGAGACCGCTGGCATTTATTGCCGTATGTTTGATCACCGCTGCTCTTTGGACCTTGCTTCTCCATGCGCGGTGCCAGGTTTGCACTGTTAGCCTTCGTAGACCCACTGCTGCGTAGTGAGAGTGTATTCAACCAGTTCCTCTGGGCGGAAGAACAGGTTGATCTCCAGGGCAGCGGTTTCTGGTCCATCAGAGCCGTGAATAATATTAAAGCCGATTTCCAGGGCATAGTCACCGCGAATGGTGCCAGGGATCGCCTCTGCTGCGTTAGTTGCGCCCATGGTCGTGCGCACTACGCTGATGGCTTTAGGGCCTTCCACCACGCCTACCATGACTGGACTGGAGGTGATATGTTTCACCAGGCCATTGAAAAAGGGTTTGCCTTTGTGAACTCCGTAGTGCTTCTCAGCCAGTTCGGGCGTGATATGCAGAAGTTTGAGGCCCACAAGTTTCAAGCCGCGCTGTTCCAGGCGAGCAAGTACATGACCGACGAGACCGCGCTGGACTCCTTCGGGTTTAACGATAATCAGTGTTCGTTCCATAGTAAGGAAAGAGCTCCTCTATTCTAACTTAATAAGCTGCCACCTTCTCAGCGAGTTGGTGGCAGGCTTTTTTCATTTCCAGGCGCACGCGCCCGATATTGCCGATGCCGTTAGTGCAGACAACCAGGATAAGGTCGCCGATCTCGGCAAATTGGACTGTACCTTTTTCTGTTTCAATGATCGCGTGACGCGCCTCACTGCTGTTAGCCTGGGTAGTAAAGCTGCTGATAGAGCCAAAAACAGCCGCCGAGGTAGCACCGAGCAACTCATCTTCCTCGTTCTGCGCGGCTCCAGCCACGATTAGCCCATCTTTGCCAATAAGAATGGCGCTGACGATCTCATTGAGTTCCGCTAATCGTTGTAGAATGCTATCCATTACGGCTCCTTTGTGTTAATTTCTAGCTTTTTTAGCCATAGTCAGTGCTTTATTGTACGATTCCATCGCCTGGAGGTACTCGCCCTTACGCATATAGGCATCTCCCAGCACGCGATAGCCTAGCGAGAAGCGCGGGTTAATTTTGAGCAACGCGCGCAGGTTGCTAATGACATCTTCTAGCAGTTCAGGAGCGTTGCGAATAACCAGGCGATATTCCTGCATAGATTCTTCATAGGCACCGCTGAGTTGGTACTGATAGCCTCTGAGCAGGCGTTCATGATGGCTCAGATTGCTCTCATCGACATGCTCAGAGGACTTACGTTCGCCGCCGCGAGCTTTGCCATTGCTGCCGCGTTCGTTCTGGGAGTCACTGGCCTTGATAGGTTGGAGCGTAATCGCCGGGCGTTTCATGGTTGTCTCCAGATCGCTTTCCAGCAGCGCATCGGAGCGGTAAGCAGGGGTCAGCGTCTGAGCGACCTCTGGCGTGGGTGTGAACGGCAGGGGAGCGAAGGGGTGAGTTGTCTCATCGATTGTCCTGGCGCCCAGTGCCGCAAACGGATTAAGCTGCTCGCCACCTGGCGTTTGAGGGATATTGGGTACGGCCTGTTGGCCGGTTGGTGTGTTCCACCAGGGATCATTATTGCCTGGCGCGGCTGGTTCTTGTGTGAAGTTGCCAAGCTGGGCGAGCGCGGACGAGAGCGAAGGCTGGACCTCTTGCTGTGGCGGCATATGCGTCTGTGTCTGAGCAAGCGCAGACAGAGAGCCTGGTTCCATTGGCACAAAGCCCTGTGATTGCAGACTTTTCTCCAGATTGTCGAGGGAAGCCAGGTAGCGCTGCTCCTGCTCATTAGCTGGTGTGCTGGCGGAGATCAGTGGCTCCTGGTGTGACTGGCTTTCATTGGTAACGAGTTGTTGCATCCAGTCGGGAGTCGTGCTCTGGGTCTGGCTGAGCGTTTGCGCGGGTGAGAATTGCGGTATCCAGTCAGAAGCGGCTCCCGGTGCCGATGGGAGTTCCACGGGCGAAATTTGTTGCATCCAGTCGGGCTGGTTATTTGCATCCGCCCAGGCGTCATTATGCGCGCTGATCGACGGCAACGAAGCCCAGGGATCATTTTCTGGCGCTGCTTGTGTCGGCTGAGTGGGTGGAAGCGTTTCCCAGGGGGAAATTTCCACGTCTGGCTGGCTGGGAGCGGCCTCTGGCAGTTGCGCGGAAGGTTGCGCCTGCTCTGGTGCCAGCGCTTCGGCACCCAGTGATTTTAGCCATTCTGGCCAGCCCATCTCCCCTTCGCTCTCTTCTTCTACCGGGAAAAAGAAAGGTGCAGCCTCCTCCTCAGAGGACGCCTTCACCTCAGGCGCGGGCGCGGGCGCGGGATCTAACGGCGCTGAGCTGCTTTCCGCTTGCGTTGCAACAGGCTGTGGCGGGACAGGAGGCTGAACAGGATTGGCTGGCGTTTGAGCCTGCTCGCCTCTGGTCAATGTTCCCAGCCAGGCCGGGGGAGCAGTCATCTCTTCCGGGCCTTCATTGCCCCACTGTTCATTTCCGTTTTGCTGATACCAGTTCGGCTCGTTCTGCGGATTGTTACCCTGTTGCCCTAACTGGGAGACCCAGGCAGCAGGTTGCTCTGGCTCAGCTTGAGTATAGCCCGGGTAATGTGGGCCGCTGCCATTCCAGTTCTGTTGGGATGGCATTTCGGGAACTGGCTGATTAAGGGGGGCACTATGCTTCGTCTGGCCATCCCAGGTATTCAGAGGTTCCCAGTTCCCATAGGTATTATCCAGCGGAGCCTGTGCAGGAGCAGGTTGCGGCAGCGGTGCGCTCGCGTTTTTAGCGCTAACGGGCCGGCCATTTTCCAATAAGATGGGGTCCTTTTTCAGCAATTCCAGGAAAGGATCGTTCGGCTGGCTGGCGCTCAGATCAGCAAACAGTTCTTGCGCCATCGTCAGTTCCGGGTCTAACGCCTGAGCGCGTATCAGCAGGTCGCGGGCGCGTGGCGTGTTGGAAATAGAAGCGATATGAGCCAGGAAAAGCAAGGCTTTAAGGCAGGTTGGCACCTCTTCCAGCAACTTCATTGCCTCCTGCTCGGCTCTCTCATACGTCCCCTCGCGCCAGTACGTTTCCATCAGGCCCAGGCGGGCATCCAGACGATCAGGATTGAGGGCCAGAACGGCCTCCCATTCCTGAATGGCCTGCGTCAAAAGATCGCCGCGCATATAGAGTCGGGCCAGGCCGGCTCGTGAGAACATAAACTCCTGCTGCCCTACGCGCGCGCTGAGTTGATTAAACTCCTGGCGAATGCTCGTATTGCCGCGGCTTAACTCATATGCCTGCTGATAGCAATCGAGCGCGGTATCAATATCTGAGGTGCGTTCGCTGATCAACGCGCGATCGCAATAGACAATCACATTTTCGGGATCATTAGTTAAGATCCACTCGAATGTCTGTTGTGCCTCTTCCATTTGGCCCTGCGCCAGGTAAACTTCACCAAGCAAGCGTTGCGCTTCGAGTGCCTCTGGAAAGTAGGTCAGGATGTTCTGGCAGTTGGCCATGGCTTCTTCAATGCGGCCAGAGCTGATAGCATCCTCTGTCGTGCGTAAATACTCACGAAGCGTTGTTTGCGTCATATGAGTTTTCCGGCGTGGAAATCTTTCGGCTTGAGCCAAGGGACGACACGCCGTCGCCTGTAGGCGACTCCTTTCTGAGATTTGCCCCTCGCGGGGAGCCGTTTTGTTGGGCACGGCTAAACCTATCTAGAGCGCCTCTTATGAGTTACCCTGGAGTAACTTTCCTAAACGTTCTGCTTGCTTTATTTTGCAAGGGCCAATGATGGCCAACCGGCGCCACGCGGGGGCAAAACACGTTTGCGCGATGCGTTGAATATCCTGCGCTGTGACTGCCTCGACCAGTTCGACCATCGTATCAGCCTCGAGAATAGTGTTGCGCAGACTCTCCTGGCTGCCTAACCAGGAGGAAACCTGGTGTGTACCTTCGATACCCAGCAGGATACTGCCCCTGGTGTACGCCTTGATGCGGGCCAGTTCGTCGGGAGCAACCGGCGTCTCACAGAGACGGGTCAGTTCCTGAATAATCGCCTGGATCGCGGCCTCTGTTTGTTTAGCATCGACGCCTGCGCTAACAATAAAGTTGCCGGTCTCGGCGTAGGTATTAAAATAACTGCCGATATCATAGGCCAGACCCTGCTCTTCGCGAATAGTCTGGAAGAGTCGCGAGCTCATGCCATCGCCCAGGATCGAGTTTGCCAGCATAAATGCATAATAATCAGGTGATGCATATGAAACGCCAAGTGTGCCCAGGCAGAGGTTGATCTGCTCGGTAGGTCGCTCAATGATCGCGACCGGGTTGGCATCCAGCGGGGGCAGGCAGGGCGTGTAAGATCTGTGAGGTCCGGGCTGCCAATCGCCGAAGAGCCGCTGAACAAGGTCCAGGGCGTGCTCCTCGTTAATATTGCCCGCGAGGCTGAGCACCAGATTGTTGGGGCGATAGTATTCGTCAAGGTAGGCCAGCATCTGCTCGCGCTGGAGCTTTTTCACGGTCTCTTCAAAACCGGCGTCATCGCGCCCCAGCTCCAGGTCTGGCCACATCGTCTCATCAATTAACAGGCTCACCCACTCCTGTGGATCGTCTCTGGTTGAGCGGAGCTCCTCGATGATTACGCCGCGCTCTTTTTTCAACTCTGCTGGCTCAAAAAGCGGCTGGCGAACCATGTCGGCCAGCACGTTTAAGACCTCTGCCAGATGTTCGCCGGGAATGCGCGCGGTATAATTGGTCAGTTCTTTGCTCGTGCTGCCGTTGAACACGCCGCCAACTCCCTCAATTGCCTCTGAAATATGCCGTGCCGTGGGATACTGCTGTGTGCCCTTGAAAAGCATATGTTCAATGAAATGGGAGATGCCTGCAAGCGGACGACTCTCATAGCGTGAACCGACACTAAAGAAAAAAGCGATACTGGCTGAACGCATACCAGGCATAGGTGCCGTGAGCAAGCGTAGTCCGTTATCTAGAGTTGTTCGCTTATAGTGCATGAAAAAAAGATACTTCCTCAGTTGCTAACCAGTGGTTTTCCAGCCGGCCCATAACGTCCGCTGCCATATATCGTAAAAAAGAGACTTACTGGCCCGCCAGAAGTCTACGTGCGTGCGCCTCTATTATAGACGCTTTCATGGTATATCGCAATGGGACCGGGAGAGATGGGTCAGGGTTTCTCCAAAGTTTTTCTTCACCGTCCACGCGCTGAAAAACAAGGCCTGAGGTAAGATTAACGCCGCAGCGCCGATCTTTCCTCACTCCCTGGCTCTCAAAGCAAGCCCCGCTACGTTGGAAGCGACTTTCCAGGGCTTTGCAGCAAGGGTTACCCCTGGGCATGTCGCTTTAGTACTTTTGAGAAAATCGGTAGCGCAGGGTAGCCATTTTGGGTGGTGCAGGCGCTCAAATTTTTGAGAAACTCTGGGCAAATGGTGGATGGATTTACTGTGCTCGATCTATCCACCATCTGCCTGCGCATCGCGCGGGATCGTCGAGTTATGGCTAGAATAAGCCGATATCGTTGCCCAGGTTGCCTAGCTCACCAAGCATGCCACCGCCGCGCTCGCGATCATAGTCATCGTAATCGCGTCTGCGACCCATATCGCGCTCTACGCCGTGTTCGATGCCGTGCAGGAGCATTTCGCCGCCGATCACCGCAGCCGCGCCACCGAGCGCGCCCACAGCCATCTGGCCACCGCTCCCTTGGAGGAAGCCACCGATACCGCCCTGCCCTTGCTGCTGTCCTTGCGCGGCAGCCATACTGGGAGTTGGCACGATGCCAGCCAGGCTGGTGCGGCAACTTGGGCAAGCAGCTGACCCCACGGGAGACATCGCCATACAGACGGGACAGCGTAGTACCATTGGCTGTTGTCCAAGCATCGGAGCCTGTTGTGGGTACTGCTGCTGTGGATATTGCGGCTGCTGCCCATACTGTGGCTGCTGGTATTGAGATTGCGGCTGCTGCCCGTACTGTGGTTGCTGGTATTGAGATTGCGGCTGTTGCCCATACTGTGGCTGCTGGTATTGGGGTTGTGGCGTATATTGCGAAGGTGGCTGTTGATATTGTCCAGTTGACGGATAGCCAGTCGCAGAAGCGAGGTTCTGGCCGCAACTGTTGCAGAAGCGCGCGCCAGCGGTATTGGGGGAGCCGCAATTGTTGCAGAACGCCTGGTTGGCAGCCGTTGCCACCGGGGCCGCGGTTGTTTGCATACCCTGGCCGCAATAGGTGCAGAAAGCGCTGCTAAGTGGAACCTGCTGGTGGCAGGCGGGACAGGTATGGTGAGATGGTTGGGAAACAACGGTCACGGGTGCCGCGACAGAGGCCATAGCCTGCGCGCCCAGCGATTTGCCGCAATGCATACAGAAGGCCGCGCTAGCTTTCACGGTGCCCCCACAGTGCGGGCAGGAAGCGGTGGCTGGTTCGACCGCTGGCGATGCCTGTACAGGAGTGCCGCACTCTGGACAGAACTTCTTCCCGCTGACATCGAAACCACATTTTGTACAGGTTGCCATAGGTTTTCCTTCTCTATAAACTGGCGATGATGTTCAGCGAACTCGACTTGCGGAAAAAAACCGCGCTTTTCTAAGCGGGTAGCAAGCAAGTTCTCCTTTATTGTCTAAACGCAGTGTAGCATAGAAATTCTAGCTCGTCGAGTTTTCACATGTGTAAGTGGAAGCAAAAGCAGACCTGCCTCAACGCGTCGAGGCAGGTCTGCTTTTGCTTCCACTTACACACATTCTTTGAGGGCGACGTTTCCGCTCAGGGTGCGCAGTTTCATTAGCGCGACGACCTCTAACTGGCGCACGCGTTCGCGTGAGATGCCCAGTTCTTTGCCCACCTCCAACAAGGTGCGGCTGCGGCCATCGCCAATACCGTAGCGCAGGGTGATAACTGAGCGCTCGCGGGGTGTCAGCACTGCCAGAGCGCGATGGAGTTCCTCGCCCAGCAGATGTTGTGACGCCGTTTCCGCGGGAGCCGGGGCCGCGCTATCCTCCAGAGTATCGGCCAGCGAGTAGCGGGCTTCATCATCTACCGGCGCATCCAGCGAGACAGGTTGCTCGATAATGCCCAGCAGATCGGCGACCTCTCCCACAGGCATCTCACAGGCCAGAGCGATCTGCTCAGGTAAGGGGTCCAGCCCATTCTCCTGTGAGAGTTGCGCGGCCACCCGGCGCACCTTGCGCAAGCGTGTGGCGACATGTTCGGGCAGATGGATCAGGCGAGAATGCTCACCTGCGGCCCGGCTCACCGCCTGGCGAATCCACCAGGTAGCATAGGTGCCGAAATGGCAGCCGCGTTGATAGTCGAATTTCTCCGCGGCACGCATCAGGCCCAGGTTACCTTCCTGAATTAGATCAATCAATGGCACACCCGTGCTCGTGTAGCGGCGGGCAATAGAAATGACCAGGCGCAAGTTACATTCGATCAGCCGGCGGCGCGCCCATTCGCTACCGCCAGCCGCTTGCTGGGCCAGCTCAACCTCTTCTATGTGAGTGAGTAAACCCAGGCCGCGGATATCACGCAAATAGCTCTGAAAAGCATCCTCAGAGCCTTGAGTCGGGCGCGTGATCTTCGTTTTACCACGCCTTCTAGTAGGTGTATCCTCCTGGCTATCGCTGCTCTCTTCCTCCTCATTATCATCGAGGAAGGGATCAGGCTCATTGATCTCATCGAGATCGTTTTCTGCTTCCGCCAGTGGTTCAGTGCTGCGTCTGGTTGGGGTCGCTGTGAAAAGCCTCTCCAGATCTACAGTAAGATCGCTTGCCGGGCTGGCGACCGCGGTCAACGATCCAGCATGAGGAGCGAATAGCGCATCAATATCGCGGCTGTACGCTTCCCGCGTCGGATGAACGACTGCCATAAAATCCACGCTCCCTTCGGGAAAACTTTCCGGCAAAAATCAGCTTGCCGGCTACCCTCCGTATGGCCTCGTGGTCAGCGTGTACAGACTTAAGGACCAGGCATGTACGCGCCGAACATAGACTGTAATTTTTTCTCTTTGTTGCTCTGCCTCTATTTTAAAGAAACTGCTCTTTCAGGAGTATCAGGTGATTACCGTAAATACTCTCAGGTTCTAACCGTATCTTTACAGACGCCTGTTTGCTTGCTTATATATACACTACTACGCATGAGAGTAACGAACTGCCGCTTTGAGTGCTTGACTGAGCCGCGCGCGGGCAAGGGTTCGTCGCCAGCCCCTATATATGTATCAACTCTATCTACGTTGCGAGGCCCTATCTGTATTACGTTTCTCTGCGTAAGAAAGGAGATAGCTGTGGTGGGCAACGGTGCTTCTCGATTCATTATATTAATCGCGCCAAATAAGCTAATTTATAGTCTGGTTCAAAAATCAAAAAATATAGCTTGTGTCCTGGCATATACTGTGAAGAGGTGCTTTGCGTCGTTTCAATGTGAGGTTTAAGAGGATCATTTTTGGGGAGAGGGAAACGAGGTTTGAGATGTGGAGTGATGTGGAGGAGGCGGAGACCGTTCGGGTGCCTGTCGTGCCGGGAGTGGTCGCGGTAATTGGTTTAGGGGGAGTAGGCTTGCCTCTGGCGCTGCAATGCGCGGCCCGTGGCTGGCGTGTACTGGGCTGTGATATCGATGCGCGGATAGTGGAAGCCGTGAAGAGTGGCCGGACGCCGTTGTACGCGGAAGCTGATCTGGAGAGTGAGCTACCGGCTCTGGTTGAGCGCGGCCTGCTGACAGCGACATTGAATACGGCTGAGGCGGTAGCGCGCGCGAATGTCGTGCTTGTGACAGTGCCACTTCAGGGCATTGAGAGCCAGGCACGTTTTCAAGATCTGGACGCGGTGACTGAGACCATCGGGCACGCGCTACAATATGGCACGTTAGTGAGTTACGAGAGCGCTCTACCAGTGGGAACAACCGCTGGTCGCCTGCGCAGCAAGCTCGAAAGTTGTTCGGGCCTGGATGCCAGCAGGAGCTTTTACCTGGCTGCCAGCCCTACGCGTGTTTCTGCCGGGCATGTTTTGCGCGATTTGCGCGCTTTGCCAAAGATCGTTGGTGGTTTTGACGCCAGAAGCGTGCAGGCTGCAACGGCCTTTTATCGTTCGATTTTGCCCATTGAAGTGGTAAGTGTAGCCTCGCCTACCGAGGCTGAATTTGTCAAATTGATTGAGACCATCTATAGCGATGTCAACCTGGCCCTGGCCAATGAATTGGCCTGTTACGCCGACGAGCATGGCCTGGATGTGCGGACGGCGCTTGCTGCCGCCAATACGCGGAACTTTGTGCATGTTCAGCAGCCAGGGGTAGGTTTGAGTAGCGCAACCCTGCCAGTCTATCCCTACCTGCTTGCCACCGATGCTCACCCTGACGAGCTAGCGAATGAACAGGGTGCTATACAGCATCTGGACCTTGCGCGCAAAGCTCGGCAGATTAACGATGGTATGGCTGAGTACGCCGTTCAGCGTATTGAGGCAGCAGCGGGTTCGTTATGGCATCGTTCGGTGCTCTTGCTTGGCGCGGCCTGCCTGGCTGACGTGCGCGAAGTGGCTTTTTCCAGCACGTATTTGCTCCAGGCAGCCCTCTGGCGGCGGGGAGCGACTGTTTACGTGGATGATCCCCTCTACGGGCCCGCTGACCTGCATGCATTAGGCTTCCAGTCGCTCTCTTCTGGGCGCGAGAACGAAATCGATGCGATCATTCTTCAGACTGCGCACCGGGCGTACCAGAGCTTTGACTTCCGCCGTTTCGCGCGTTGCCGGATTCTTCTAGATGGCCGCAACGCGCTGGAGCGCGCGCAGGTTGAAGAGGCTGGCCTGCGTTATATGGCGCTGGGCGATGGCATAGAGGACGCTGCGCGCTGTGTGGTAGCCGTGCGTGAGGATGTGAGATCGTGCTAGCGGAGATGGATGGGTAGCCAGAGGGGGAGGAAGGGATGGGCAGGCTGGCGGGGGAAGAAGATGATGATGATTGGGATTTGTTGGATAGTGAGACTCTGAGAGAACTGTCGCCGCTCCTGAATACGTGTAAACACGGTCTGTTTCAGCGTATCGATCGCCAACGGGCTGCTTATTTCGCGGATATTGGAGAAGGCCAGGCTAGTAGTGAGGACGAAGAGAGGAGCGACTATCAGATGGGTGGCTGTGAAAAGGGCAGTGCAGATGGCGCGGGTTCCGCACCATCTGGCTTTGCTGACCTGTCTACCTGGTGCTATGATGTTTTTATGCCTGCTCGCTCAGCACAGATGCCACAGGCAGAGCGGCAGGCTCGCCTGGTCTCCATTGCGGACCAGCCTACGCATATCATGCTGCCGCTGGGTCCTCGACCAATCCATCCCGCGGATCTTCCAACTGAGCCTCTTTTATCCGCAGCAGGTGCCTCCGCGCGCTCTACTCAGGCAAAAAGGCCACAGGACGCGCCGCGCGGTTTCTGCCGGCGCTTCCTGCGCACCTGTCTCCGCTGCCTGTATCGCGTAACACACTCGCGCATGAAACGAGTGGCAGTGAGTAAAGAGCATGAACAACAGGCAATGCTCGCGAAAAAAGACGAGAAGCGGACCTCACAAGTGAGGGAAAATAAACAGCAGCAGGGACTGGCGCTTAAAAGCCAGGCGCAGGGGCCTGCCGTGCCGAAAAAAGACAAGCAGCGTCTACCAGGCGCCGGAGATGATGAGCGTCAGGGATTATTGATCGGCGGGCAGAGAAAGCGCCTGTTCGCGCGCAAAGGGAATGACTTATTGCTAGAACGCCTGCGTGAGAGAGAGCAAAGAGGAGCTATTCCTCGCACACTCAGGCCGCCGGCCCTGCGCCCCGCCCGCGTCTCTCGTCCACCCACTGATAACTTGTTCAGCTAATTCATCATCGCGATTAGCTGGCGGATCATTTTAATCTGCTGGCGTACTTCTTCCACATCATCAGCCTGGGGAGCCAACTCGATATATTTGCCCAGATCGTGAACGGCGCGCGAGTAATGTTTGAGGTGGAAATGGGTCATGCCCCGATCACGTAGTTCGCCTGACTGCACAGGATTAATCAGCAAGATACGATCGCAAGCCATCAGCGTGCGTGTGAAATCGCCTTTGTGCCGGTAGAGATTTTTCAAATTAGTCAGCATGCGCGTCAGGAACTGTCTGGCGCTCAACGGTTCCAGCCAGGAGGGGTCGAAATCTTCCTGATTTTTAAAGATCAAGGCCAGGCGGTCGCGGCAGTCCTGTTCGCTGAGGAACTTGCCTTTTTCGTACGGATCGATATAAATAGAAGACTGCTGAAACTCGCAGCGTACGATAAAGTGGAAAGGCATACCGACCCCAGCAATGCGCAGGCCCAGGCGCTTACCTACTTCCATATAGATCAGCGAGAGGGTTAGAGGAATACCCAGGCGCCTTTCCAGCACGCGATTAAGAAAACTGTTCTGGGGATTATAGTAGTCAATGCGGTTGCCTCTGAAGCGTTCTTGCTCGAAGAGTACGCTATTCATCGCGTGCAAGACATCAAAGCACTCGTTGATAGTCAGCGGTGGATTGGCCAGTGGCATTTCCAGATTGACCATGCGCGCGCGCACCTGTGCTGCCAGTTCTTCTAAGCGTGCCAGGTGCTGGTTGAAGTCCAGGGTAGGATACTCTTCAGCTGCGATTAAGAGGGCCGCGCGTGCCAGATCGATGTTGGCATCGTCCTCTACTATTAAATTTGTAAATTCCTGACGTACGCGTTCCCGCGCCGCTTTAAATTCTTCGGACATATTTTTTTGCGATTTCTTATGGCCTGGTGTCGCGCAGCGGGCGCTTTGTGCCGCGACAGTAAAGCAACTAACAGGTTATATAAAATACCAGCGCCACTATTCAGTTTGTGGGCGCGCGGCTTTCCCAGGCTATTGTACTCGAATTGCATGAATTTGAAAAGAAATTTCAAGCCTTTCTTAGCCAGATCAGAATAGCAATTCTGCATTTGGGGAAGGTTCACAAGGAGCATATGTGACGTAGATATTCCTCCACTAACAATCCGCTATATTACCTTCATAGAACGCTTCTTCACGCTTTGATATTCACCTCGTCAGCAAAAGTGTGGGTGAGCCCATTTGAAAATGTGTAGAGGAACAGAATAAGGGTGTTTGACCCGGCTAGCCCACTTTCGGGTTAGCCGGGTCAAACACCCTTATCGCTGTTTTGTTGATACTAAATCTGTTAACGCTAGCAAAGACACTGTGTGTGATAGCCACAGGAACCTGTGGTAGCAGGACCAGAATTGTACCAACGGTCTGTGAATGTGTTGTCACTGTTGACTGAATTGCCATCGGTTGCAGCCATGGTGCTCGGAGTGTGACCAACAGCCATAATAATGTTTATGTTGTAATAGGCATTGGGGTTAACCCAGGCTGCCCCGGAGTAATTTGCTTGCGCCAGCACGTTAGACCAGCCAGTCCAATTAAAGTCAGCTAAAGTTGCGAAATCAGTCTGGCAGTAAGGGCGTTCATCGATCCATTCCGCGCTCTGGATATCGCTATTACTAAATATACAGCCGCTGGCTAATGAGGTGTTGTTTGAGCTATTCACAATTGAAGTAGTGAAACCCCCACTACATCCTGCTGGATGATAGTAGACTACCGCCTGGATATGCTGACCACAACCAAAGCCAGTGGCGGATGCGTTGGGCACGTACTGCTTGATCTGATCAACTCCATTAGCATTGATGACTTCAAGGAAAAGATGATAATTACCAGCATCATCAATTTCTGTTCCGGTCTGGACAAGCCCAAGCCCATAATAGCCCCCAAGGCCGACCCAGGTCGATACCTGTTGTGAGGCTGAGGCTGGCGCTGCTGAGCCAGTGCATTGTGTATTCCAGCTTCCTTGAACGGATTTGAAACCATTACCCGATCCTGAGCCAAGCACATAGCCTGACCAGTGACTATTATATTTAATCACGGATGCTGATGGAGAGGTCGGCTGTAAACGCGTGTTGGTAGCCGCAAAGCCAGTATTGACGATACATGCCGAGATCATGAGTGCAAAAAGCACAGATGAGCACGACATGATAAAACGAATTAGCAATCTTTGCATGTATTGTATGCCCTCCACAATAGAATAATATGATACAGTAAACGATAAGATGCATGAATAGATAGTATAAACTGTTTAAATGACAATATCTGTATACCATCTTTTCGCATCAAATCTTATTTAACAGGTGAATAAGAAAATACTCACAGGAATGGCTTCTTACTCAGCTTGCCTATTAGCAATATACAAAATAATGCAGTAAAATAGAATGCCAGCAGGGTGACAGATACGTGCCAGAGTGAGGGAAGGATGCATATGTTTTGCGAAAGAAGAAATAGTGATAATGGGATCAAAACAGGAGAATCAGAAAGCCGTCAGTGTTGGGCAGCATATAGTTCAAGCGCGTAGGCGCCTCCACCTTTCTCAGAGCGTGCTGGCGGAAATGGTGGGTGCCTCTGTGCGCAGCATCAAGCGTTGGGAACAGGATCAGGTGTTGCCACAACTGTTCTATCGTGAAGCGCTATGTAGGATCTTGCAGCTTGATGGGGAAGAGATTTTTGGGGTGGTAGCTAATGTGGCAGAGGTAGCCATGGCACTACCCCGCGCTATGCCTCATCTCTGGCACGTTCCCTACCAGCGCAATCTCTTGTTTACCGGACGAGCTACCATTCTCCAGTCCATACATGAGTTTTTCAAACGACAAGACACGTCGGCTACCCTCACCCAATCCTATGCGTTAAGCGGTTTGGGAGGTATTGGTAAAACTCAGATAGCTCTTGAGTATGTCTATCGTTATGCTACAGAATATACGACTATTTTCTGGCTTGATGCTGAAACTTACGAGACGCTATTAGCCAGTTTTACGGTCCTGGCAGAGATCCTTGATCTTGCTGAGCAGGTTGAGCAAGATCATCAGAGGTTGAGACGCGCCGTTCTCGACTGGCTGAGAGTTCAGTCAGGCTGGCTACTTGTTTTCGATAATGTTGAGGATGCAAATCTGCTTAAACGCTTTCTACCGACCTCTCACGGGGGAGCTCTGCTATTAACGACGCGTCTCCAGGCTTTAGGAACTAGCGCCCAGCAGATTTCAGTTGAGTCTATGACAGTTGAGGAAGGGATGGCCTTCCTCGCGCAACGTACCAGAGTCCTCAAGTCGGGTGTAGCAGGCAAAGCGTTCTCTTCTGTTGATAGCCTCGCGGGCCAGGCAATTGTGATCGCGCTGGACGGTTTACCGCTTGCTCTGGATCAAGCTGGAGCTTATATCGAGGAGACCCAGCACAGTTTACAGGATTATCTGCATTGGTATCACCAGCGCCGCTCCATGGTTCTGGCCAGGCGTGGACAGAACCATTATGAGCATCCTGCTTCAGTGGCTACCACTTTCTCGCTGTCGTTTCAACTGGTAGAACAGAAGAGTCCTCTGGCAGCAGATATTCTGAGAGTGTGTGCCTTTCTTGCTCCTGATGCCATTCCTGAAGAACTCTTCATGCGTAGTGCTCTCCATCTTGGGCAGCATTTGCCGGTGCTTGGCACTGATCCCTGGTTACTTGATGAGGCGATTGGAGTTTTAAGAATGTACTCATTGGTACGCCGAGACTCTGCCACTCACACCTTGAGTATGCACCGCCTGGTGCAAGTTGTTTTACTTGACAGTTTATCTAAACAGGAACTGCTACAGTGGACCGAGAATGTCATCCAGGCTATAGACCAGATGCTGCCCGATGATCAGCAGACTATTCTAACTCAGGAACAACAGAGTTGGTATAGCAAGTTACTCCCTCATGCCCTTGCCTGTCTCGCGCTCAATGAACAGGCGACAGGTTCTTTCTCGCCGCGCTCATCCTCTCTCCTCGTAAAAGTTGCGAACCATCTCCGCGATCAGGCGCGCTTTGAGGATGCGGAACCACTCTACAAATCTGCTCTGGCGCTTTACGAGCAAGACTTTGGCCCCTGCCATATACAGATGGGCGAGAAACTCAGCGAACTGGCTCAACTTTACGGACTCTGGGGAAAATATCCAGAGGCTGAGAGGCTTTTTTTGCGCTCCCTGGTGATTTTTGCACAACCTTCAGGTCAGTCTCATCTCAATATAGCGCACAACTTGAATGAACTGGCATTGGTCTACGGACGCCAGGGCAAGTATGAGGAAGCAGAGCCACTTTTTTTACGCTCCCTGATCCTGTGTGAGCAGGAACTGGGATCTCCTCAGCCGCTAATCTCGGTAGTTTTGAATAATCTGGCGGTGCTTTATCAACATCAAGGAAAGTATGAGAAAGCCGAACCTCTCTTATTGCGAGTCCTGGATATTCGTGAGCAGATACTTGGTCCTGACCATCATCGTACCGCTGTCACTCTCAACTATCTGGCAGTGCATTATATATTCTATCAAAGATATGCGGAGGCCGAACCGCTTTTGTTGCGTACTCTGGCTATTCGCGAGCAAGAACTGGGATTGACTCATCCAAGTGTTGCCATCAGTCTTAACGATCTGGGTCAGGTCTATCGCGAACAGGGCAGATATGCGGAGGCAGAGCGGCTGTTACTGCGTGCCCTGGCTATTCGTGAGCAAAGACTTGGTCTGCATCCTCTGACTGCTCGCACACTTACTATTCTGGGTGGTCTCTATGTCCAGCAGAAGAAATATGCGGAGGCAGGACAAAGATACCAGCAGGCGCTGGCTATCCTGGAGAAGCCTGGCCATCCTGATGCCGCCGACACTCTCCAGGGTCTGGCAAATTTATATCAGGCCCTGGGTCAACCAGAAACGGCTGTAGCATTTTATGAAGACGCGCTGGCGATCTGTGAGCGCTTTTTAGGACCTGAACACCCAAAGACCATGGAACTACGCACCCACTATCGAACCTTGCTGTCGGCATAATCAGAGAACTCATCCAGGCTGCTATCCCGGCGGACAAAATTGCTCACTAATCAATACTCCTGATTCACTTGTACAATATATATATTTGATATAATATATATAGTAAATCCGCAGATAAAGTATACAGGGAAGGGAGATTCTATCATGATAGATGATATACGTGTAACACAGGATTTTGAGACCGCTTTTCGCTCATTGCCTGTACAGAAACAGTCAATCATCAAGCGCAAGGTAGAGTATCTGGCAGAGAATCCGTATCATCCTTCGCTGAATGCTCATCGAGTCAAGCAGGCTGATGGCCAGATCTGGGAATGCTATATTGATCAAGGGATGCGTTTGTTGTATGAAGTGCAGCAAAAGACATTGCGTTTATGGTATCTGGGAGGGCACGCGATAGTAGAGCGCGTCCATAAATTGAGCTTTAATCGATCCTCGCTCTTTCTCAGTTGGAGTCTGCAAGAGAAGCGCAGCGCGTTGCCGAATTTACCGCTCCAGAAGGTGGCCACTATGCAGTCCAGCGAGTATACATATACGTCAGTGCAGGTGGTAGAGGATTCTGCCAGGGAGAGCAATTACTTCGCGTATTTTCGCGAGGCGCAGTTACGTATGCTGGGAGTGCCAGAGGAACTTGTACCGGCTGTCAAGGACGCGGAGACCCTCGACGATGTGCTAGCCTTACCCAATTTGCCGCAACATGCTCAGGACTATATGCTGGATGTCGCGACCTCACCGACTATGCGCACGGTGCTCTTCAATCCATCGCAACTGCTCTACCGTACGCGTCTGGACCGTCTGGAGGGGTATTTCGAGGGGCATATTAAGAAGTTAATGCTTAATCTGGAAGCTGATCAGCAGCAGTATGTAGATATGCGCAATGTGCCATTGCACCTGCTCAAAGGAACGGCGGGCAGTGGTAAGACCACCATTGGCATCTATCGTGCGATTCGCCTGGCGGAAGAGGGGCGGCAGGTCTTGATTGTTACCTATGGTCGAACGCTAACGAGGGTCACAAAGCGTCTGATTGAGGAAATGATCGGACCATTGCCGACGAATCTAGAGGTCAAGACAGCCCATAGTGTCATGCTTGCCGAACTGGGCGCGCGCTTTCAGGTGCCTGGTAAGCCGCAAATTGCCAGCGCCCGACATCTGCTTGTCGAGGCACTGAAAGAGGTACGTGCTTCTGAAAACGCGCAAGTGCTCAAGCGCGACGAAAAATTTTTCAGCGAGGAGATTCAGGGTGTAATCAAAGGCCTGGGTCTGGGCAGCGTCGAGGCATACAAAGCGGTGCGGCGTTACGGTCGCAAGACCGCCCTGGGTCCGGCTCAGCGTGAAGCTGTCTGGAAAGTTTACCAGGCCTACCAACGGAGAATGGACGCAGTTGGTCTGCGCGAGTGGCCGGATGCAGCACTGATGATTTTGCGGCGTGCGCCGGGCGAAAAATTGCACAAGCTCTATGATGATATTATCGTAGACGAAGCTCAGGACCTCAAGCCAGTAGATTTGCGCGTGCTTCACTCGCTGGTCGCGCCGCGTGGTACGATGATGGCCCTGGGTGACGCAGCGCAGACGCTCTATTCGCGCGGCTTTTCCTGGGTACAGGCGGGCATCAGCGCGCGCGGGCGCACCTCGATCCTGCGCATCAACTATCGCAACACATGCCAGGTTGCCGAAGCTGCCGCCCAATTGATCGCGCACAACGAATTGATGCGTGCATCTAACGAATATGTTGATCCTCAGTGGACAAAGCGCGAAGGTCCCCGACCACAGTTGTTGACCAGCAAGACCAGTCACGGGCAGATCGACCTGGTCTATCGGCGTATTCTTGAACTGCTTGACACGCAGATTTGTCGTCCTTCAGATATTGCCTTGCTCTGCCCTGACGACTCTTCCTGCGAAAGCTATAAGCAGATTCTGGTTGGCAACGGTCTGCGCGCCGCTCTGCGTACCGACGACGATTTTGATATTCTGGAAGAGCAGATTAAGGTCATGACCATCCATTCCGCCAAGGGTCTGGAATTTCCCGTGGTCTTTCTCATGGGCCTGAGCGAAGGGACATTGCCGCGCGAAACGCGCGAGGCTGGCCAGGACGAAGAGGAGGCCCGTCTGGAGCTTGAGCGGCAGCGCATGCTTTGCTACGTTGGCATGACGCGCGCCGCCGACCTGCTCTTTCTGGTGACAATCTGCGGCAAAGAATCGCGTTTTGTACGTGAGCTAGCGGGAAAAATCAAGCTGTAGTCGCGCCCGACGCAGCTTGCTTGTAGCAGATTCTTTCTTTCGCGGTAAATAAGGCGTAGCTCACCCAGACTACCGCTCTATTTCTATCTTCTCCAATAAACGTTTCATATGTGCCAGGCCCAGACGCATCCGCGCCTTAACCGTTCCCAATGGAATATGATAGCGCCTGGCGATTTCTTTGTGTGTCCAGCCTTGAAAATATGCCAGTTCAATGACCACGCGTTGCTCGTTAGAAAGCTGTCTGAGCACGTCGCGTACCTGTGTACCCTGTATGGACTGCCATACCTCTTCCCAGGCATCAGGGGTCACCAGGCTTTCATCAGTCACCAGTTCGTCAATTGACAGTATAGTCAAATCCGCGTATACGCGAGTTTTGCGCAACTGATCAATAGTGCGATGGCGAATGATCGCGATTATCCATGTTCTGACGGCACCGTACTGTGATGAGTACGATCCTGCGTTTTGCCAGACCGCGACAAAGGTATCTTGCAGCAGATTTTCGGCCATCTGATGATCTGGGATGATACGATACACGATGGAATACAGCAAGCGTGCGTACCGCTGATACAGGATGTCTAGCGACCAGAGCACGCCCAGCTTGAGCGTGTACATCAATGCTTCGTCGCTCAACTCTTCTACCGAGAAGGGAGGGTCGTGGGGTGGCTGTTCTGCTAGAGGACTTTTTCCCCCCAAAGCCTGCATTTCCTTTTCTTTCTATTTTTGTCATCTGTGCTGCGCGCAAATTAAGCAAATGTTCCATTAAGAACAGTTGCTTGAGCGGGCATAGGATTGTCTCGCGGGTCTTCCCTATCTCTTGAGGACAGTACACTTCCAGATGCGTGCTCTGCTCCTATAGCTGCCTGCTCTTCCCACTTTCTAGTCAGGTCATTCCTATGATCGTAGCGTGTCTCTCCGCATCAGCCCATGGAACAAGAGTCAGGTTATTTCATACGCTGCCAACAATTCTATACGCTGCCAAAAAGGCCGGATGTTGCTAAAAAATAAAAATTTAATGCATGAAGCATATACAAAAGACACGTAGCTCAGAGCGATTTGGATACACAAATCATCGCAATTTTTATATAGAGATTTAAATTGAGGTCATCGATCAAAATAGCGGCTCTGTCAGAGTGTAAATCTCAGAATTAAATAGGTAGTCAGCCCTGTTGCGAGGCGAAGAGTACACGGGTAATGCCTGATTTTTTGAAGCAGCATGAGCGCATGTCCTCCCCACCCCTTGTGTTTTGCAGAGTTTTGGCGGACGCTACACGTCCGCCAAAACTCTGCAAAACACAAGGGGTGGGGAGGCACAAGCTGTTTGGGCCTGATTTTTCAAAATCAGGGATGACTTTATGTGGGTCGTGAAATCTTCCCTGAAAAGGGCCAAAACGTAGGGATTCTTAACACGATATTAACTGTCTTGCTACTATGTGGATATTACCATGTGTGTGGGGGGAAAGTCACAGGATCATGTCCTGGGGGGGACAGATTTGTGGCTCAGTTTATAGGGTCGCGGCTCGTTGAAGTAAGTCGCAATGTACCTGTATCCGGGCAAATCACATTGCATGATTTGCCCGGATCTGTGTTATTATGAGGGCCCGAGAGAGGCTGCGTTGCCTATGCTTTATGCCTGGCGATGGGTAACTTTAAGGGCTTCGATCTCGTGCAAGAGCGTGACCCATTGATCAACATCGGCTTCGCGCCTGGCCTGGAGAGTATCGAGTTGTTCGCGCAGGGCCTCGGAAGTCATCACGCGCTCAGTGAGCAGACTATACAGGCGGTTGATCATATCCGCGAAAGCGCCGGGCTGATTGATTGTGGGCGAGTCCAGACGGTCGCTCTCAAAGATCTGGCGCATTTCAAGTTTATCCAGTTCATAGCGGAAGAGATGTGTAATACGCCTCTCTGTAGTATCCGCCAATTCTTTGCAGATCACATCGAGAATCGGCCCCATTAACTGGCGAGCTTGCTGGATAATATTCTCCGCTTTACCCGCGTTCGCAGCCAGGCGATAAAGCGCGCCCACAGCGGGATCTTCGCGCGAGGGAGCGTACTTGGCCTCGTTGAGCAGTTCGCTGATAGTGACGTAAAGGCAGACATCGCGTGCTTTATCGCGGATCGAGCGTTTCAGGCGGCTGTAGCTCTTATGGATCTCATCCAGTTCTCCACCAAATTCGCCCAACGAGACGCGATGGATATCCAGTGAGCCGTCGATCTCTTCTTTCTGGGCGATCGGCATCAGGAAAGCTTCGGCCAGGGTGCGCGCGGGTTCGTGCAATTCGCGTTCCAGGGCCGCGCTCAGGTTACTGCGCAGATCCTTGATCAAATTCCAGCCATCGATATCTACCCAGCGCTGGCCGATCTCCAGGGCCGGGGAATCGCCCTGGATATGGCTACCGACCTTGATAAAGTGGTCGAGATGCCCCTGCATAATGCGGATTTTTACGCGCCGGGCTGCGCGATCGTGAGCATTTTGCAATGCCAGGTGGAAGGCATTGTTGTCCGCGAGTACGGCCTGGTCAAAGGCTTTGAGCGTCTCACTCCAGGCACTATGCATACCTTGAGTGCGCTGTTGCAGGGTCTCAAAGCGGCTGGCGCTGCGCTTGCTCTGGCGCATGCTCATCTCCTGCTCTAACTCCTGCAAATCGCGGCTCTGCACGCCCACGTGGCCGAGATTTTCCCAGCAGAGATCCTCAAGTTGCTGAATAGCCAGGGCAATCTGTGTCTCTGCCTGGCGTAACTGCACATCGTAGCGATTGCCGGAGAGGAAATGTTGCAGATCGTCGCTTAGCTCGCTCAGGCCGCTATAGCGTAGCATCGTCTCGTGCTGGGCTGATGTAACTTTCTGAAAATCCTGGGCCGCGGCAGTAGCGGGCAGGTTAGGATTAAGTTTAAGCAAATCCGGGTAGACGCTGAGCACACGCCCGGCATACTCGCGACCTTCCTGAGCGCGTTCGTTATCAAGCGTTTGCTTTTGGATACCCAGCGTTGCCAGCAGGCCGTCCTGGGCGCGCAGCGGATAAAAGAATTGATTCTTCGCGGGTCCATGCTGATGATAGCTGGCGTAATTGGGTGGTAGATCGCGCAGGAGGGGGCGCAGGCTACCCAGAGCCTTTTCCTGGCTGGCCGGCGAGTTAATCTCATCCCAGTGAGTTACAGCCAGAAAGACCATGCGCGACGCCACATCGGAGGCGCGACCCAGCAGCACGCGGCGGCGGACCAGGTCGAAAAGATGCTGGGTGCGCTCATCGTCGCCGAAGCGGTTATTGCCTACAACCAGCAGGATTGCATCGGTACTGCGCAACTCTTCGCGCAGGATGGCGTCATGGCGAATCTGGCCTGCCGAGCCGCCGGGCAGATCAACCAGCGCGCTGCCGGGCGGCAAAATCGCGCGCTTACCCGCGCGCACTTTGTACTCGACATAATTAACCAGGCGTACCAGGCGCGGCTCCTCGCTATCGCGATTCGGCTCCTCAATATAGCGGCTGCTCTCGCTTTTCCAGCGTTCGCGCGGCAGGATTTCGGCGTGACCATTGCCATCGAGCAAATATTGATCGCCAAAGGCTTCCTGGGCCTTAATGAGAATCTGGAGTTCCAGGCTCAGGGCATCGCGACTACGCTGGCTGGTAGCTTCTTTGAGCGAGATCTGTGTTTGTTTGAGTAAGGCGTCAAACTCCCGACGAGTCAGGAACTGCACGCGCATCTCTTCTATCTCTTTATCTCCACAGAGACGTACGCGAGTGCAGACCCCCGTCACAGCTCCTCCAGCCAGGCGCGGAAAAATATCCTGGCCAATCAGCGCGGCTAGCAGCGTGCTCTTGCCAGCGCCCGCGTGCCCGATCAACTTGACCGCGTACTCGCGAGTGAAATCCAGAGCATACACAGACTCAGTCAGATGATGGCGCAGTTTGAGCGGTTGCTGTGACTCGGCTTGCTGGAGTTGCGGGCGCTCGAAAAGTTCGGCACAGGCAATAGCGCGCTGAATCTGCTTTTTCCAGTTTGCCAGTTTTTGTTCTTTGCCCGGCAAGTTCGCTGGAAAATAGCGTTCCATCTGGCCGCTCAACTCCTGGAGCCGGCGCATGCGCTGGAGAATCTCGCCAGGCGAAGGAGGCGCGGGAGGTGCTAGAGGCGTGCCACCCCTGACACCTAACGCTTCGGCTTCATCGTCCTCGTATTCCTCGTCGTCAATGTATTCCTCGTCGTCAAACTCATTTTCATCAATGGTCGAGTGGTTCTCTGGGAGTTGGCCAGACGCGGGAAGCAGGCGTTTGCCGCAAATATTGCAGACTTCCGCATCTACACGAACCACATTATCGCACTGTGGGCAGGTGGTAAGCTGTTGAGTAAGTGGTGTTGATTGCATAAACGCGACTATTCCCCCTCACAAAGTCTTGATGCTCACGCCGATCATAGCATACTCCCTTGCCACGGGCAAGCTTGTATTACTATTGTGCGAGTCCGTGTAATCGTGCTGCGATTTTTGCCCATGTCTATACTGTAATTAGACGCGCATTGTAGCTTCAAAAAATCACATGCACTCATGGAAAGTGAGAAAGCCCATGTTACTTCCGGTTATGATCGTTGGTCTGGCTATGTTCGTCATGTCTTTCGTGGGGTTGAATAAAATTATCCCTACGCTCTTTGGACTCGGCTCAGTAGTGGGTATCATTTGTAGTCTCTATCTGGTATATCTGGGCTTCACTACCAGCGATGAAGGGAAATTTATCTGGGGTATTATGCTCCTGCTGGTTTCCAGTTCGGTGCTGGTCTACCTCAAAACCTCCTGGAGCGACTAGCGGGTCCGGCGCGTGCGTCTGTTTGGAGCGCTCTACTCGCCTCAGAGTCAGATGCGCGCGTAGATCAATCACGGATCTCCTGCGCTTTCAGGCACCTCAACTTTATAATGAAGATCGAGCAAAGCGCTACCCAGCGCTATGATAGGAAGCTTTGTATCACTAAACAAATCTGCTTGTCTGCTTGCAGGGACGACTAATGTTTCTCGGTCTTGTTCTGTTTTACAGTATGGACATCCTCGACCCACCATGGGCTAAAGAATTTGATCGTGCGTCCGTGATAGCGCCCCATAATCTCGCGGATCTGCCAGACCTCTGCTGGTGAGCAGGCGTGCAGGGAGGCATCACAGGCGCGCACAAACAACAGGTGGTGGCCCTGTTTGGCCTCGAAGCTAAAGACATCGGTGCCCGTGTCATCGGTAGCATCCTGAAAGCTGGAAAGAAAGCGTTGGAAAATATTTTTCTGCTGCTCCAATTCAGCGATTTTGGCCAGAACTTCCTGGCCCTCCATCAAACGCACAGTATTCTCGTCATAACCAGCATCCTTAAAGGCCTCCAGTGCCTGACGACCCTCCTCCAGATCATCGACCACGCAGACTACGTAGTTAATAGGGTAGAGCGAGCCAGTCGGCGTCTGTGGAAATTTGGGATGATAGGCTTGAGTCATAGTCATACCTCTCTAACTTGGGAAGCACACTCCTTTTACGTTTCTGTAGAATGTTCTATCGACCGAATCCGGGCATTCTTTAGCTGGACTGCCAAAAAAGGTGTAGTGAGATTATCAGAAAGGGACGAGAATCTCAGTTTTTTTCTGTAGAGTTGCTGTTTTATCGTTTTGCTATTATATTCCAAATTAAGAAACTGGATACAAGAGAGGACAACATCGCACAAATACCTCTCTGCACGTCCCAAAAATGTGTTTCATAGGGGCTAGTCATCCAGGGCTGAATAAGGTAAAATGTCATATGCAGCATTAGAACGTCAGAAACCAGGGAAATAAAGGGGATTTTCAGGATGAGA
>JBEVTI010000055.1:0-41091 GCA_041156125.1 Candidatus Paraktedonobacter carboxidivorans | reverse complement strand
TCTATATAGTCCATGACGATATAATGCAGATCATTATCGTCTCCATAGTCGAAAATACGCACGACATGAGGATCGCTTAACTGCAAAAGTATATGGGCCTCGCGCTGAAAACGCGCTAAAAGCTCCCCGTCATCCGCGAATTCAAAATGCATAATTTTGATTGCGTAAATGCGGTTGTTTTTGGTGTCGCGTGCGATATAAACAGTCGCAAAACTGCCTCGCCCAAGCTCATCAATGAGTTTGTAACGACCCTTGATGACACGTCCTATCATGTCACCACTCATGAATCGCGCTCCTTTTCAAAGGCTATTCCTCGCGGCTTATTATACATCATTCAGGTAGGATTGTCATGGTCACATATGCTACCTTCATCCTATCACTAATGTGAAACGGTTGAGACAGGCAATCGGTTCTCTCTATGGGCCTGCTTTCCTAAATGAACGAGACTTAGCACATTTCTATTCTTCTATGATATAGTATCTTTACACAACTTGCATTTCCAGCGCTTTGCTGATGAATTTTTGCGAGGTTAGGCAATATGTCACAAATTCAAGGCGTTTTGCTCGATGTTGATGGTGTTTTGCATGTGAGTATGTCTCCTTTGCCAGGCGCGGTAGAAACTTTGCGCTGGTTAAGCCAAAAGCACTACCCTTTTTGTTGTGTCACTAATACAACGACGCTGGCTCGCTCTACTCTCGCGCGAACTTTGCAGGCGATTGGTTTACCGCTCGAGAAGGAGCAGCTTGTGACTGCCCCGGTTGCTACGGCGAGTTATATCCGCCAGCACTACGCGGGGAAGCGTTGCTGGTTGCTGACAAAGGGCGATACTGCCGAGGATTTCACCGATATTGAACTGGTGAAGGAGCATGCTGACGTGGTGGTGATTGGTGGTGCTGAGGAATTACTCTCCTATGAAACCTTAAATCACGCTTTTCGTATGCTGATGGCGGGGGCGGACCTTCTGGCTATGCATACCAATCTGTATTGGAAGACGCGCCAGGGTTTGAGTCTGGATAGTGGACCCTATATTTACGCGCTGGAGCGCGCGACGGGCAAGCAAGCGACGGTGCTGGGCAAACCCAGGCGCGCTTTTTTTGAGCAGGCCCTGCTCGCGCTTGGGCTTGCCCCGACTGCGGCTGTGATGGTTGGCGATGACCTGGAAAATGATGTTTCCGCCTCTCAACAGGCCGGGCTACGCGGTATCCTTGTGACCACTGGCAAGCATGGCCTGACTTCGCCCCTGCTCGCACAGATCCACCCGGACGCGATCCTGCCGTCAATCGCGGATCTACCAGCCTGGCTTGAGCAGATGGCTCAGCAGGGATCATCAGGAGAGGGATGTTGACATAACTTCTTGGTAGACCTCAAAGGTCTGCTGCGCGATCTGTGCCTGGGTGTAGTGTTCAAGCACGCGCTGGCGACCACGGGCAGCCAGAGTCGTGTAGAGCTGGGGGCTATCGAGCAACTGGCGCACGCGGGCGGCGAGTTCCTGAGCATCGCCTTCGGGGAATGTCAGACCAGCATCTCCAATCACATAGGGAATTTCACCGGAGGTAGAGCCAATGACGGGAGTTTCACAGGCCATAGCTTCGGCCAGGGTGCGTCCAAATTGCTCTTTCCAGTTCGGAAAGGTGCGCGAGGGCAGCACATGGACATCGAAGGCCGCGAGCACATTGGGAGCTTCATAAGTAGGCACGCCCGCTTTAATGCTGACACGCTGGCTGACGCCCAGGCGCGCGGCTGCTTCCTCAAGCACACTTTTCATGGGACCATCGCCGACGAAGACGGCCTGGCAATAGTCGGGCAGATGGGTCAGGGCTTCGACGGTCGTGACGAGTCCCTTGGTCTCCACCAGGCGTCCCAGGAAGCCAAGCGTAAAAGGCGCATCGGGTAGACGCGGCTCACGTGGGGCAGCGCGTTTGTAGATCTCGGTGTCGAAGCCAAACTGAGGGATGACATGGATACTTTTCTTGTACCCCTTACGTTTGAGCACATCCACAGCTTCGCGATTACCAGCCAGGGCCGCGCTGGCATGCCTGTAGTTATAGAGTTCCATCTGGCGAAAGGGTGGGGGATAGCTGCGGTAGAGATTCTGCCAGGTGAAAAAGAGCGCGCGAGCTTTATAATGGCGCGCCAGGCGCATAGCCAGAAAGGTCGCGAGATTATACGGCTCTTCATCGATGTGTATCAGCTCTGGCTGGACCTCGCGCATGATTGCTCCCAGGCGGGGATACGAGTGCAGGTGATAGTTGCCATTGCGCGCCATAGGCGTCACGATCATACGGTAGCCAGTTGTATAGAGCTTTTCTAAGACCTGTTGCGTGCCATTATCGTGTTGCCAGTAGGGAGGAGTAACCAGCGTCAACTCCACACCGGGGCAGCGGGCCAGCTCCTCTAATTTACGCTGTGAGGTGCCCGCCACCAGGGCTTTGGAAAGCATCAGTACACGCATAATCTCTTACTTCTTCTTTCTGGCAACAGCCTCTTCATAGACCGTGAGAGTCTCTCTGGCTGTTTTGCGCCAGCTAAACAGCTTTGCTCGCTCCAGGCCACGCGCCCGCAGGTTTGCGCTTAATTCAGCATCGGTGAGCACGTTGTACATCGCCTCGATCATAGCTGGTAGATTATCGGGATCGATAGTCAGCGCGGCATCGCCGACAACCTCTGGTAGCGAGGTGCGGTTCGAGCAAACTACAGGAGCGCCGCAGCTCATAGCCTCCAGCGGAGTCAGGCCAAAGCCTTCATAGAGCGAGGGGAAGACGAAAGCGCTGGCACCGCTATAGATCAGCGGCTTATCCTCTTCTTCAACAAAGCGATAAATAATCTGGCCACTCATACCGAGATCAGCCGCCACCGGGCGTGGATCTGGGAAGAGTGAGCCGTTCTGTTTATCTGGATTGCCAGAGATGAGCAGTTGCAGTTGAGGATCGCCCAGACGTTGATAGAGATGCGAGAAGGCGCGCACCAGTTGCGGCACATTTTTGCGCGCATCCAGACCGCCGAGATAAAAGACATAGCGACCTGTCAGACTGTAGCGGGCGCGGGCCGCGGCCAGCTTTTGCATATCCTCTACCGGCTTGAAGTCATCGCTCACCGCCTGATAGATCACCCGGATGCGCTCCTCAGGGATACTTAGAGCATCGATAATATCCTGTTTGGCGTGCTGAGAGATCGTAATGATCAGGGTGGCATGGCGTGCCGCGCGCGCGACCACACTTGAATAGACTCTAGCTTTCGCGCTGCTGTGGTAGAGGGGTAGGCGTAGTGGGATCACATCGTGAATTGTCGCGACCACCGGGACCGAGCGAGTGATCAGTGGTGGAGCGAAATGTGGCACATGAAAGACATCCACGCCGAGACGGCGCGCCTCGCGGGGTCCAGTCCACTGCTCCCAGGTCATCTTTTCCAGACTGGCATTCAATCCCAGAGGCCCGCTCACTCCCTTTGAGTAGCGGGTGAAAGGAGCGCGCAACTGTTGTTGCACGCTCTCAGAGATCGGCTCAGGGCCAACAAGGATATACTCATTCTGGGTATCTATTTCAGCCAGCGCATTGAGCAGATGAATCAAATATTGTCCGCTCCCACTTGCCGGGTGGCGGAAGAACATCGTATTGATGCCGATTTTCATGCCGTAGTAACCTCGCCAGAGAAATTAGTGACTCCATTATACAGGCTCTGGTAGATATTCAGCATCTTTTGGGCCGAATCTGGCCATGTGTAGATCTGCGCGCGCGCGAAACCGCGCGCGCGCAATGTCTCGCGCAGCTTCTCATCGCTCAATAGACTGGTGATGGCTTTTGCGAGTTCATCGATATTATGGGGATCAACCGTCAACGCTGCGTCTCCAACAACCTCTGGGAGCGACGACGTGTTCGCTGTGATCACAGGCGTGCCACAGGCCATAGCCTCCAGCGGCGGCACACCGAAGCCCTCAAAAAATGAGGGAAAGGCAAAGACATCCGCCAGGTTATAGAGCATCGCCAACTCCAGATCGCTGACCCGACCCAGAAAGCGCACTTTTTTCTCCAACTTGAGGTCCGCGACCAGTTGCCTGGTCTCGTCGTAAAGCCAGCCGTGTCCGCCAGCCAGAGCCAGCATGGCCGAACGATTGCGCTTTTCGCTCTGGACCTTATGAAAAGCCTTGATCAAACCCAGGTGGTTCTTCCGGGGTTCCAATGTGCCCACACCCAGCACAAGGGGATGTCTCAGGCCAAATTTGTTAGCTGTCGCTCCCAACAAAATAGGGTCAGTGATGGGTTTAAAATGGGGACGCAGACCATTGGGAATGACCGCGATTTTCGCGCGTGGTGTCTGGAAATGCTCAACCAGCGTGCGCGCAGTCTCATGAGAGACGGCTGCCACTACGTCAGCCGCCGCGACTGAGGCTGGCACAACCTTTTTCAGATATTCAGCCAGGCTGGGCACAGCATATTCCGGGTGTTCCAGAAAGGCCAGGTCATGGATTGTCACGACTTTGCGAATTTTTGAACTCAGCGGTGGAAGCACAAAATCAGGGCCGTGATAAATATCAATCTTACCTGTAAAGAGATTCGCGGGCAGGGGGGCACGCCAGCGATACCAGAGTATATTTAAATAGCGATCAGGAATAAGCACGCTACGCCCGCGTACATTGGGTGCAGTGGGAAATGGTCGCTCCAGCGTAGGGCGTCCGCTGGCGATCAGAGAGTATTCGTTTACTGTATCGAGCACCAGCATCGTGTTAAGCAGGCTGCGCACATAATTGCCTATGCCAGCTTCCTGGCGGATGCCCGCAGTATAGTCAAGCGCAATACGCATACAAATAATAGCCTTCTTCATTTATGAGTGATCCCTGATTTGTTTGAAGCAGCAACTCCCCGCCCCGTGTGTTTTGCAGAGGTTTGGCGGGCGCGCAACGCCCGCCAAACCTCTGCAAAACACACGGAGGTAAAAGCCGTTTTGGCCTGATTTTGCAAAATCAGGGATCACTCATAAAAGGGATACATATTTTTTAGAAACAATTTCACGACTTAGCCTGGAGGCCACGCGAAAGGACGACCTCCGAGCAGGTGAAAGTGTAAATGAAAGACCGATTGTCCGGCATTCTTCCCGGTATTTGTGACAAAGCGATAGCCCTGCTCCGGGTCGGTCAGACCCTGTTCGTGGGCGTACTCAGCCGCGGCGGCGAAAATGTTGCCGAGCATTTCGCCATCCTGCCGGGTCAGTTCGGCCATAGAGGCGACGTGACGACGCGGGATAAAGAGAACATGGTGCGGAGCCGCGGGATGGATATCCTCGAATGCTACCACACCGTGCTTATCGTAGACGATCTTGCCTGGAATCTCCCCGGAGGCAATCTTGCAAAACAGGCAATCTTCTTCACCCATACAGTACTTTTCCTTACGTTTTACTCGGTCTCCACTTTGCTCTCGTTAGAGTCCGTTGAGACCTGTATGCTCTGCGCTTCCTCTCCACTTGCCGGCTCTTCCGTTGGGGTACTGGCTGTATCGCCTGGCTCGCCAGAAGCGTTCTCAGCGACTGGAGTAAACTCAGCGTTTTCAGTGCCCAGAGCGCTTGCGGCGTCCTTATTGACTTCGGCGGCTTCGGCGGCTTCGGTGGCTTTTTGCGCGGCCTCTGCGGCCTCTGCGGCCTGGGCAGCTTTCGCGGCTTCGCGCGCCTCTCTGGCTTCGCGAGCTTTACGTTTGATCTCCTCGAACTCATCGGCGTGCAGCTCTGGATCGTTGTACGGGGGCAGATTTAATTCCGAGCGAATGGTTTTAATTGCCTGGTAGACAATGCCAGGCTTGAGATCAAGCTCATCGGCGATCTTACGGTGAACCCCTACAGGTGGTATGGGAAGATAAGGCTGATAAGCTGTCTGGATCTTCTCTTTTTCCTCATTGTCACCCTTGTATGTCTGAGTCTCCCACCAGCTGGGGATACTTTCACGTTCACGCAGCCCTTTGACGATTTGCTTAACGGTCTTTTTGGGAATCGAAAGTTCCTGAGCAATCTGGCTGCGAATGCCATCGAATTCGCTCGGTATGGCCAGTTCTCTATAGCGTATTTCAACCTGAGTGATCTGCTCGGATGTCGGTTTGAACGGCTCGGGAGGTGGAATTTTTTCTTTCTTTGGCCTGGGAGGAGCGAGCATTCTGGGTTTTTTAGATGCTTGCGGCCTGCCGCCTTTTTTCTCAGCGCCAGGATGCCTCTCGCCAGAGCTGGCAGGTCGTGGACCGCGCGCGGGAGCGCTACCATCCATAGGTTGGCGAGGGCGCTGACTGATGCCTCCGGCAATGCTACCGCTCAGGGGAGCGTTGCGGTAAGCGCCAGGGCCGCGATAGCTACCGGAGCTGGAACCGCGTTCCTCGCGTGGTCCACTGGAACCGGGGCCACGTTCCTCGCGATAGCCGCCTGGTGCGCGATAGCCGCCTGGTGCGCGTTCCTCGCGATAGCCGCCTGGTGCGCGTTCCTCGCGATAGCCGCCTGGTGCGCGTTCCTCGCGATAGCCGCCTGGTCCGCGTGTTCCTACCCCTCCATGGTTATCGTGTGGCGCAGGGGAGGGAGGTAACTTGGGACGCTGAGGTGGTGGCTCGGGCTCACTCACTTTCACATCATTGATTGAATCAAACCAGTGGCTCGTGCTACCTGGGACCGTTTTCGGCCTGGGGGGTAAAGGTGTGGGACGACCCGGGTTCCCTGCCCCCGGCAATCCCTGTCCAGGCGTTCTAGGTGCAGCTTGCGGTGCTGCTTTTGAGGCCGATTTATCTTTTCTGGCCTTCTGCACACAATCTGGGCAAGTTACTTCTTTAGCATTAGCCGACTGGAACCACTTGCCACAGGTGATGCAGCGCATCTTTATCTTGCTCATGCGCGGTCTCCCCTGATAATCTTCAAAAATCTCCTGGCAGCTTTGCTGCGCCAGGGCTAAAGTGTCGGAATGCATTTCATAGTATAACACAGGGTTCAACCCAACGCACTACCATAGGAAAAAATATCACCAATATACTAGAAAAAGTTCCAAATACTCTCAGAAGCCGAGCTAAAGCAAAAGTCCCGTTGAGATTATTTCATTTCTTTATATGCTCACCTTAACAGTAACTTTGAATCCTTGTTCAACGTAATTGGAGTGTGGGCATAAAATGAGTTTGAAATACGTTCTCTAAGAATAGAGTTGTTTCTCTCTGCTGCACGCTAGAAAGGTTAGTTCTGCGATGCGACTTCCATCTTTCGCTAAAATCCGTCGTCCATCGTTGAAGCAAGTCATCTTTGGTGGCGTGGGTGGGACTATTGGTGTCGTAAGTCTGCTTTGTGGTGCCGCGATTTATCTTGTGGATACATTGACTCGTCCCAAAAAGCTTACCCCTTTTGCTGATTACACCTTTACACCCTTTGAGCTTGATTTGCCTGCTGAAACTGTAGAGTTCTCTCCGCGCCAGGGTAGTCATAAGGTCAGCGGCTGGTTTATTCCGCGAACCGCTGCGACGACGACTATTATTGTCTGTCCTGGCTATCGTTCAAGTAAAACAGATATGCTGGGTATCTCCAATTTTCTTTGGAAGGCTGGCCATAATGTTCTGGCCTTTGAGTATTATGGACATGGTACGCAGGTTGGTACGCCTATCACCCTTGGCTATCGCGAGATGGAGGATTTTCTGGGCGCGGTACGTTACGCGCGGGAGCGTGCTCCTGAGACCCATCTAGGGGTGATGGCCTATTCGATGGGAGCGGCGGTCGCTATTATGTGTAGCGCGCGTTTGCCTGAGATTGAGGCTATTGTCGCTGATAGTCCCTTTGCCACTCATACCAGCGTAGTTGATTATAATGTGCGCCGCGCGCTACATATGCCTTCGGCACCCTTTGCCTGGTTAGCGGATTATCTGCTTGGCTGGCGTGCTGGCTATCATTTCCGCCAGGTAGAGCCGCTACGGGATATCGCGCAAATTGCTCCACGCCCAATCCTGCTGATCCATGGTGGTAAAGACACGATTGTCGATCCGCACGATGCGCCATTGCTCTATGCAGCGGCCCAGGAACCTAAGGAACTATGGATAGTGCCACAGGCCGATCATTGCGGGGCCTACTTCGCTGATCGACCCCTGTATGTGAGCAAGGTGCTGACCTTCTTTGAGGAGAACCTGTCCCAACAGTCAAGTCGCCCGCATCTTGTCGAGATCGACTCGCCTGAGCGTATACAGGCTGCTGAGCGTGAGGCGCTGGAGGCTGCGACCGCTTTCCTGGTCGATCAGGAGGCCCGGCAGGGACCGCTCTCCGAGGCCAGCTAGCCGATTAGTCTGAATAATCCAGGGTGATGATCATACCATCGCGCGCGGCTCGCGTTTTGGGAAAGACAAGTCGAGCTGCTTTTTCCGCCCAGCTTGGGTCCATAATTTTAGGGCTAAAATGGGTGAGCACCAGTTGCTGCGCGCCAGCTTTGAGCGCGATACCAGCTGACTCCTCAGAGAGCATATGCGCGTTCGTTTTTGCCTGGGGGAGATCCTCTGGATTATCGTACATACTCTCGCAGATCAGTAAATCCACGTCGCGCGCGAAATTGCTCAGTTGCTCGATGGGGCGTGTGTCGGTGATCATGGCCAGCGAGATGCCGCGTCTGGTCGCGCCCAGCACCTGGTCTGGCGTAATAGTTTGTCCCGCGTGCTCGACGCTCTGTCCATGTTGTAATCTGGACCAGAGTTGCACCGGCAAGCCCAGCGCGCGGGCCTGTTCTGGTAAAAAGACTGGTTTGCGCGCAAGTTCCAGGCGGTAAGCCAGGCAGGGCACGCCATGGGCCGCGGGACAACTGGAGGCTTGCAGACCACCGGGCAGCTCAAAGTTCGCGCTACCCTTGAGTTCGTGAATAATAATGGGGAACGGCAACTCAGCCGCGATACGGCGCAGGCCCTCAACAATATATGCAGTGCCAACGGGTCCGTAGATCTCCAGTGGTTCCGTGCGGCCCGCGTGTGCAACCATAAAGAGCACCCCCGGCAGTCCTGCCACGTGGTCGGCATGCATATGCGTCAGGCAGATTGTGCCTAACTGGCGGAAGCCCCAGCCGAGGGTTTTCCAGGGCACCTGAGTCCCTTCACCGCAATCGATGAGTATCAGATTTGCTCCACAACGAATAAGTGCGCAGGAAAGCCAGCGCCCCGGCATGGGCATCATCCCACCGGTGCCCAGCAGACAAATATCAATCATTACTATAACCACCGCGGGATGCCCTGGCTTGAGCCACGGGAAAGAATGCGGCGCTCCTTGTTTGGTTCCTTGCGGGAGTGGTTTGCAGGGTGTTGCTTAACCCTGGCCAGGTCAGGCCCGTTAGAACTCGCGCTTACTGAAGCGCTTCCCCTGCCAGTTGCCAGTTCCCAACTCAAATCGCGAGGCGTCTAAACGTTCGCGTGTGGCTTTAGACATCGTGCTGGTAAGCCCAGGCCAGGCCTACCACCAGAATCGACATGGCCAGCACAACGGTCAGCGCCATACTGACAATCACAAAGGGGATGTCGGCGCCTATCAAGAAGATCGCGAAAATAATCCAGAAAACGGTCAGGATGCCTATCAGCCATTTCCAGAATTCGATACGTTTCATAACTCCTCCTCCTGGTCGCTAGCCGCTAACAATCCGTAAAGATAGTATAGCATTACATAGCCCTGAGTTGAATCTTGTAAGTGTGGTCTTTTAAATGGACCTGCCGTATAATGACCCAAGCACGCTTCTCTTATTACTCAGCGTTTGTTTATCTCTGGTTGTCATATAATATGTGCCACGATTGGCCTGGCTGTTCGCATCAGTTCCAGCGCCAGTTGAGCCAGATAATTCAGAGGAGGAGGATCATGTCCCTGACCGTAATCGATCGCTTTCATCCCAGACGCCGGACTGTTTTGCAGGCGGCGGTTGATGCCGGGCGCTTGCGCCAGATCGACGAGATGGCATTACTGGAGCCGGAGCAGATGCTGCCGCTGGCTCGTTTTAGTTTGCAATTGCTGGTTGTAGGGGGAATCTTTTTTATAGTGCTCAATCTGGGCGCTTTTATCTGGCGAACCGGGCAGCATGGTGCCTCGCTTAATTTTGGTCTGGTCGCGCTCTGGTTTGGACTGAATATTCTGGGCTATATTCTGGTCCTGCCTTTTCATGAGTTTCTTCATGGCACGACGATCTTTGTGCTGGGGGGACGACCTCATTATGGCGCGAAACTGCCGTTTGCTCTGTATTGTGGGGCGAAAAATCAGATTTTTTCCTGCAATGGGTATACGATAATTGCCCTTGCTCCCTGTGTGCTGATTAGCCTGGCGGGGATCGTTTTAACTTTGCTTGTGCCAACACTTGCCCCATACTTTCTTTTCGCCCTGGTTGGCAACGTCTCAGGTGCCGCGGGCGATATCTGGATGGCTCAACGTCTGCATCTGCTACCTGCCGCGTCCCTGGTGGAGGATCTGGAGACAGGCTATCGCGCCTGGGAGGTTCTGCCCCTTGCCGAGCATGTTAGAATTGAGAACGCATAATCCGTCAATTATACTGAGGTTTTCATTCTATCATGCCTGAATTGCCTGAAGTTGAATTTACCGCGCGCCAGCTTCGTGATACGCTGTTGGGCGCGACTGTGCGTGAGGTCCAGGTCTTCTGGGAACGCACGATTGGCACGCCAGACGCGGCTATTTTTCGTTCTCTGCTGTCTGGCCAGTCTATTCTCCAGGTGCGGCGGCGCGGTAAATACCTGCTCTTCGACCTGGGACACGGCTCAATGCCTGAGTTGTTGCTGACCATCCATAGACGGATGACAGGCAATCTCTATTTGCTGCCCCCTGGTTGGGAGATTGATATGCGCGCGCGCGTGGAGAATCCTGCCGTCTGGCGGACCAGGGGGCCGAATTTCATCTACCACTCGCCCAATTTGACCGCGGGTTCGACGCATCTGAGCAAAGAAGACGCAGAAATTTACTATGATCCCGCGGAACTCTCTCATTGCCGGGTCTGTTTTGATCTTACTGACGGGCGGCGCCTGCTTTTTAACGATGCGCGCAAATTTGGGCGCATTGAACTCTGGCCAGCGGAGCGCGAGGACGAAGCGCTGGCAGGTCTCGGTCCAGAACCGCTGAGCGTCGCGTTTACCGCCGAGGTATTAGGCAGCCAGCTGGCCGCGCGCAAAGGCCCCATCAAGGCCGTTCTGCTCGCTCAGGAGACCGTCGCGGGCCTGGGCAATATCTATGCCGACGAAGCGTTGTACTACGCGCGCGTCCATCCTTTACGTCCAGCCAATTCCTTGAGCGCCACCGAACTGAGCGAGCTGCACGCCGGGATTGTCTCAGTGCTCACCAAAGGCATTGAGTACGGTGGCACAACCTTTAGCGGTTATCGCGGCCTGCGCGGGGAGATAGGTGAAAACTACGAGCATCTCCAGGCCTATTACAAAGTCGGTGACGTGAAGATCTGTGCGCGCTGCGAAGGCCAGATTACCAGCCGGGTCATTGCCCAACGTACCGCCCACTTTTGTCCGAACTGCCAGCGGCTTACATTGGAGTAAAGAAAGTCGAACACTCCAGTGAGCCGCCTGGTACCCCACTGAAAGTTACATCGATAGTCGCGGGCACCTTGACCGGCTGCCGATCCTGGAGACTGAGCTGGAAAGAGACATAGCCGCCCTGGTCACTGCTTGTCTGAGCCAGGGTCGCATCTCCGCTCTGGAAATGCACAATCACAGTCGCAGTCATACCCTGGACGCCCTGAACATTATGAGTCAGGCGGGCATAGATCATGATAGTATCGCCAGGGTTGGGAGCGTTATTTGAGGTCCACGCTCCGCATCGATAAGGTGGGATAGTGGGAATCGGTGAGATTTGCTTTTGAAAGCCAGCATTAACCGTCACCGCTTGTTGTGGCTGAGTCGAGTTGAGATTCAACGTCGATGACTGACCACACGCGCTCAGTGCCAGTAGCATCACTAGCATTAGAGGACAGAATAGTAGACTGTATCTATGGATACTGATTTTTTTCATCGCGCAAACGCACCGCTGTATCTAAGAGTACTATATGCCTCAATCGGCTTACTAAGCTGCCTGAGGCATTTTTAACGCCAGAGAAGCAAAGAATATTTGGAGTCTCCAGTAAATTATATCATAGGAAACCATACTTGCGGTATTTCCCAAATCAAGTATCCCATGCCGGAATGGCGCAAGCTTAGCAACGGGAGAGCAGCGCTGCTTTACTGCTTGTAAGCCCGCACCTGTTTAAATCTGACCAGGGCGAACTGGTTAGAGAGCAGCAATCAGGTGCTTGCTTGCTCGCTGATCTGAACTGTGCTAGACTGGAACTCGTTGAAAAGTTGCTACTATGATTAAAGTACTCCTCTCTAGCAAGGATCAGATTTCCGGTGAATCACGATGCAAAAGATCAGTTAGACTGGCTCAGCCAGGTACTCAGTCAAGATGGATTTATCCATGCTCAGACCAACCGTTCTGTAGGGACCGCCCCGGAAGGAGCCGGGCCAGGAGGCAGCTCGTCAGAGGGCGCGCCTCCCGGTGAGCACGAATTCGCGGAGCGGATTGAGATTCGTCCTGATCCAGCCCGTGAGCGGCGCAAAGGGGTGCCTGAGGTGATTTTCGGTGAAACGAAGACCACCGCCCAGGTGCTCAGTATGGCGCGCAGTCTTTTGGATGCTACAGGGCGCGCGATCATCAGCCGTGTGCGCCAGGAAACGCTTGAGGCCTTGCGCCAGGAGTTTCGGGACTACGCTCTGCGTATATGCGAGGCGGCACACGCGCTGGTGATCTATCGTCCTGGCTATCATTTAACCAGGACGGGTGGTCGGGTGGGCGTACTCAGCGCGGGCACTTCCGATATTCCGGTCGCCGAGGAAGCTGCTTTAATGGCTGAGGAGATGGGCTGCCAGGTCACCTGCGTCTATGACGTAGGAGTAGCTGGTCTGCATCGTTTGCTGGAGCCGCTACGTGCTTTGCTTGCTAGTGATGTAGATGTCATGATTGTCGCTGCTGGGATGGATGGGGCTTTGCCTTCAGTGGTAGCAGGACTGGTGCCTGTACCCGTGATTGGTCTGCCGACCTCCGTAGGCTATGGTCTGGGAGGTCAAGGTGTGGCCGCGCTGCTCTCGATGCTCCAGACATGTGCTCCAGGGCTCTCTGTCGTGAATATCGATAATGGCATTGGAGCCGGCAGCACGGCTGCGCTCATCGCAAACCGTGCCGCGCGTGCGGCTGAACATCGGTTGTCGTAGGCAAAGACACGGCAAAGCTGTTATGAGATTGGGAGATGGGAATGCCTCGCCGCTTGGTGGTTGTCGGGTTTAAGTGGTTGTATGAAGTTACAGAAGGGCGGGACTTGCGATGGCGAACAATAAACGTGGGCCGGAGCCGGGATCTCAGAAAGCAAAGCGTGGAGGTCAGGCTGTGCGCGAGAAATATGGACCAGAATTCTATTCCAGAATTGGTAAGAAGGGTGGGCAGACTGTCAAGGAGAAACGTGGCCCACAATTTTATGCCGAGATTGGCAAGAAAGGCGGCGAATCTACCAAGCGCCAGCAGGGTTCAGAGTTCTATTCCAGGATTGGCAAGAAAGGTGGCGAGCGTGGTCGTAGCAGTGCTCCTCCAGAAGCAAGCGAGCCAGAGCAGTCACTTTAAGAGTTATCCCTGATTTTGCAACGCCATGCGCCGCAGGCGCATGGCGTTGCAAAATCAGGGATAACTAAGGTTTATTCATGTCGGCGTAAGAACGGCGGCATTTCAATCTCCGCGGCCTCATCGCTGGCGGAGCTTGAGCGTCGATCATCCTGGCGTCGTCCCATGCTGCGCAAACCACGTAGATCATCCAGGCTGCGCTGTGGACGCGCCTGCGGTCGCGCGGTTTTTTCGCCGTATTTCGTCGGCTGCGTTGGCGTATCGTCTGGCTGCTCAGTGCCTGATCCTGCCCGCGCGGGCGGAATTGGACGCGGTTGCGCCGGCGGAATGTTGCTGGCATCCCACGGTTGGGCCGCAGGAACGTTATTAACATGCCGTGGTTGAGCCGGGGGTGGTACATCAGCGCTACGCGGCTGTACCGGCTGTACCGGCTGTGGCCGCGGACCCGGCATGGTATGGCTGACGCTCGGCTGCTGGTAGTTGCCGGTTACGTGCTGTTGCTCCCTGTGGATGGCGGGCATGTGTGACGTGTGTGCCTCCGGCATGCCGGCTGCGATTAAGGTCACACGAATGGTGTCGCCAAGTGAGGGATCGATGACCGCGCCAAAGGTGATATCCGCCGCGTCGTGGATAGCGCTGCCGATTTGCTCGGCCACCTCGTTTACCTCGAAGAGCGTCATATCCTCGCCGCCGCTGATATTGAAGAGCACGCGCTGAGCGCCGCGAATCGAGACGTTCAGGAAGCCGCCCGCCACAGCCTCTTCGGCTGCCCGCGCGGCACGATTGCGTCCCTGACCCTGACCAATGCTCATCAATGCTGTGCCAGCTTCGCGCAGCACGCTACGCACGTCGGCGAAATCAACGTTCACCAGACCCGGCACGTTGATCACCTCGGCAATGCCCTGGACGCCCTGGCGCAGCACGTCATCGGCAACTTTGAACGAGTCGGAGAGCGAGCGTTCGCGACCAATCAGCGAGAGCAAGCGGTCGTTAGGCACAGTGATGATCGCATCGACTTCCGCGCAAAGAGCTGCCAGACCCTCGTCGGCAGCGCGGCGTCGGCGCGATCCCTCAAAACCAAAGGGCAGAGTTACAATGCCAACGGTCAACGCGCCCATTTTTTTTGCGATCGTGGCCACCACTGGCGCGCCACCTGTGCCGGTACCACCACCCATACCGGCGGCGATAAAGACCAGGTCAGCCTCGCCCAGCGCGGCGCGGATTTCAGCCGCGCTCTCTGTCGCCGCTCGCGCGCCCACAGAGGCATTGCCGCCCGCACCCAGCCCTTTGGTGTAGTGCTGGCCCAGGCAGATCTTGTCCGGCGCCTCGCAGAGCGCGAGCACCTGCGCATCGGTGTTCATGGCAACAAAACGCACGCCGCGCACATGCGTATCAATCATGCGATTGACCGCGTTCATGCCGGCTCCCCCTACGCCCACAACCACAATGTCAACCTGGCTCTCAGCTTCTTCAAACTCCTGGTAAGACATCTGGGTCGCTCTGGCGTCTTCGTCAGTGTCGCGCCGCTCCCATTGCCAGTCAGCCTCTTCGCGTTTTTCCTGCCACCTCATATCTTCTACCTCCACCTCATGCCGCAGAACGGCCCACTGGTCATCTTGCTCAGCGTACACTTCCGGTTTGGGGCGAGCCATCCCTGGCCACTGCTCTGGGGTTGGCTCGCGCCTGTTTGCGTTGTCATGGTATTTCGATTGCATGCGCCCCCCCATTCTTCTCGTTCTGCCTGGGCAGCCAGGCGAGTGTTAGTTACTGTTTCAGCCTCTCCATCATCCACTCGCGAAAGATCTGTGCTGCAACCTTTATGGCAAAGCGCGTGTTCTAGCCCTGGCTGGCATCTATGCGCATTGTAACAAAGGTGTCAAGTAAGTTCCCCACGTCCCAGGGCTGCTCAAAACAGCTTGAGACCTTTCAGCTTTTCTCGCCTGCCAGACCTCTTGTTCCCCTTAACAAGTGGTGCTGCCTTTGTCGCATCCGGCAAAAAAGACAAAAACAGGCTTAAAAATTGCTATCTCATTAATAATAACGGATTAGTTATGTTAAATGATGCGTCTTCGCGGGCGATTTTCCGCTTTCTTGAGTAACTCGTCTCTGATTACTGATAATACAAGAGACTGGAAAGCAATCTCAATTCTGCTGCTTGCTTTCCAGTTCTCTTACTGCTGGAACTCTGGTGGAAGGTCCTTTATGCTACAACGTCGTTTTACTTGTCTTGGCGGCCTTTTTCTCGCGGGCCGCCTCTTTCTTCTGTTTATTGGATTTAGGAGCTGCTTTTTGCTCTTTTTTCTGTTTTTGCTCTTTATTTGCCATGGAATGTGTCCTCCCTTTCAAATGATACAAGAATCGGGTGTGCGCAAGTGAATCTACATCTTCCTCCTCAGGAGAGTGGAGGGAATGTGTAGCTTGCCACATGTCTTACGCCTCTATTGTATCAGATTTAGCGCCCAAAAGGAGAGTCAGCATTATCCTATGCATCCACGTTACCCTGAGCTAAGAGATCAGTGTGGATATGATGGAGTTTACGTTCCATGTCATGCAGTCGCGAGGCCATCACGCTCATTTCCATCTCGGTCTTGACATCGACCTGATAGTCTAAATCCGCTTTAATGCGATCTTTCGCCGCCTGTCGGTTCTGACTCACCAGGACAAAAATCGACAAGAAGATCGCCTCCAGGGAAACGGCCATTGTCAAGAATTGGAAGGGATAGGGGTCGAATTTCACCACCTTTAATCCAATAGTGTTTAGTAAGATCCAGACGATAAACGCGACAAGATTAAGCAGCAGAAAGGGGATAGAGCCACTGAACTCCGCGATGACATCCGCGATACGTTGTCCCAGCGAGAGCCGTTGATTTTCGGCCTCATTGGGGTTGCGGCTGACTCGCGAGCGTAAGATATCATCAGTATGTTTGAGACGATCAGCCAGTTCAGTCAAGGTATCAATCGCGGCATCGGGTCGTTGACGTAAAAATTGCAAGAAGTCAGCGCGGCTTAGCTCAAGTGTGACCACTGTTTCGGTGGTCGCACTGGCCCCACGGTTTGAACCAGAGAGCATGGCGAGTTCTCCAAAGAACTTGCCTGGTCCCAGGACATCCAGGACCACTTTTTCCCCATCAGTATCCGTGAGCCAGATTTCGACCTCACCTTGCTCAATGATGTGAAAAGTTGTGCCTATTTCATCGGTTCTCATGATGGTCTGGCCCGGTTGAAAAATGCGTTCGGTCATGAGACTACGGAGCGCTCCACGCTCTTCGTCATCCATGAGGGAAAAGAGGGGGATACTTGCGAGTATCCGTGTGGTGGCGTGTGTCATACGTATCAGTCCTTTCGGTCCTTCTTTAGAAGGTACTCTTGCCTGTGTACTGAGCTACGAAGCGGGCGGAATACGTTGGAAGCGTACCCACCCGCTCATCCTCCCTGGCCAGAGGCATGTCGGCGAGCCGGGATAGGCATGAGATCACCATAGACCATGTTGCAGTAAGTTGCTGCGTTGGGTCTGCACCGTGTTGCTCTCGGTGACCAGTTCGACGATCACCAGTTCCGTTTTGAGGCGTGTTTGTATATTCACCCCACTATTCCAGTACCAATGAAGGCAACAAGGTTGTAGAGGCCCGAAGACATATCGACGAAAAATAACCCGGCGAATGATGACATGAAAACGGTTCCTTCTCGATGGTAGCAGGCTCTATCGTATCATATGTGTCGATGAGAAAGAAGAGAAGCATTTCCATATGCACGCAAGCGCGGATTTACAGACCTGGCGCGTCAAGGCTCGCTGGCTTGCTCGGACCCTGACTCTGTAGTCCTGAAGGGCTTTTCCTTGAATTTGGGAGTTCCCCAGGCTGTGACGGCATGCGCGGTCGCGAAAAAATCGGACTGCTGGATTTCGCTGATAGATGCTTGCGTAATCATCGGGCACATGAGTCCATTTTTGCAGAAATGGCAAGCCTGTCCGAAAACCATGCTTGATGTCTTGTATACACATTTGACCAGCCGGAGTTTCCGCCCGATATTCCAGGGTTAACTCGCGCGTCTGCACATTCTGCAAGTTCGCGTACTGCTGCAGTAAAGAGGCCAGGTTATCCGCGATACCGCGCTGAGCAATATCAAATAGATGTCCTGCGTTAAAAAAGGCCTGAGCCAGTTGTCCGCTCAGGTCCAGGAGGGCCGGTCTGCTACTGCCCGTAATGAGATTGCCCTCCGTGAGCCGGATAACCCCATCAGGATGAGTGATGCGTCGAAACTCCTCTAATCTGTGGCAGCGAAATGCCACAGATTGAGAGTGCTAGAGGTGAACAGACAGTTTACGCGGACTCGGCGGCATTGCTTTGCCAGTTAAGCTGCTGTTCCTCGTAGGTAGCCAGGGCATGGGTGATCATGCGAACCACGTTACCAATGTCCATGGGCTTACGGAGCTGATAGATGCCTCGTTTCTGCAATTCCTCTGTGGGCAGAGTCGCGCTCATCATAATGGCTGGCACGCCTCTGGTTTCATCCATGCCTTGTAAATGATCAAATATTTCCACACCACTCATGCCTGGTAGACGATAGTCGAGCAGGAAGAGGCGAGGGCGTAGCTGCCTCGCAAATTCGAGCGCGCGTGGGCCATTAGAGACAACCGCTGAGGTGTAGGGAGTTTCCTGCTCTATCAATTGTTGCAGAAACTCTCCGATCGCCACATCGTCTTCCACGATGAGAATAGTGGCGCTCTGTTGCAGGCGACCGGCGGCGGGCGGAATGAAGCTCTGAGGCATTAGCTGCTCCTTTCAGCAGGTTTTCAGAACAGATTGGATTATTAGCACTGGATAACAAGCTCTCTGTTAGTGTAAACGGTTCGTCAAGGGAATTGGTGACATTTGTTATACTAGATACTAACGTTTGTGGCACATCTGGAATGCTCTTCAACTGCATTACATATTATGCCGTAAAGAAAAGGTATACCCCGACGACTACTTATCTATTGCTAACTTGTACGTCTTGTCGAGAAAAGCTAGAGAAAAGAGTTTGCTGCCCAATGTGCCTGCCAGACACATTGGGCAGCAAACTCTTTTCTCTAGCTTTTTTAATTACGACTTTTTAATTACTTCCTCATGTTCGCGCAATTCTTTAAGCCAGTCTGCGGGAATTCCCCTGGCAGAGATTGCTCCACTGAGCGGATTATCCAGATCCCATAAGACAAGAGCGGTCGTAACTACCAGGAAGCCTGTGCCAAACTGGATCTCGCCGGTGATCAACAGGCTCTCCATATGGAACAGATGAAACGAAAGGATCACCAGGGCTGAGATCAGCAAGTAAAGAATACGAATGCTGAGAGCGATCTGCTTCGGTGCCTCCAGCATGAAGGTTGCTTTATCTTTTCTGTGGATCGCCTCCTCTACTTTTTTGAGTTCATCGTCAGCTCTGGCCAGGAACCAGGCGGAGAAAAAGACCCAGCCCACGAAGAGATTGATGGCGTATGTGTTGACAGCCACCTCATCTCCCTTGCCCCCGGCTGTCAGAGGATTCATAACATACGTAAAGAGCAACACATTGACGATACCCGCGGCAATGCCTATGAACAGCATAATTGTCAGACCACGCCAGGTTTCCTTGAGTTCCATGTAAATACCTCCCTGTGGAACAAGTAAAACTCTATCTGTCGCTAGTATATAAGTGTAAATAGTACTCTACAATCGGTAATTCTGAGGGTTTGACGCGGGACACCCTATTACCTGTCCCCCAGACAGGGTGCGGCAGGGAGCGCAGCGTCCCTGCCGCACCCTCGCTTTTTCTCACTTGCTCTCAACTTTTGGGAAACCCTGGCGCTCGCAGCCAGAGTTATTGACAATGCGCAAACTCTCGCGTACACTTAGTCTATGTGTATGCATGTTACCTCAAATCAGTGGAGTGATTCTACACTGTGTTACAAATGTGTAATCACCATAGAACACATTCTGATGAATGTTCTGGCTGCGTAGGCGTTACACGCCGGGCTTACGCGGCGGGAACAGGCGCTTTTTGATGCTGTCGCTTACTCGCCTTGAGCAAGCGACCTCTTGAACTGGTGATGCATCATCTTGCTTCCTCTCTGCTTCGACTTTACCCACGCGTGTTCGCCATGCAGGCACGTCCTTATGTCTTTGCTTGCTTCCCTTGTTTGACGCGATGTGCCCGCTTTTGCGCTTATCATTGTCGTTTTTCTATTGGAAGCGAATTATTATGACACAGATTCATGATCAATCTTCTGGTGAAGAGACCGGAGATGGTGCCGCGCTGGTTGGGACAGAGCAAGCGTGGTCTTACCTGCCGCTCTGGCGCAACCGGGACTATGTGCTGCTCTGGTGTGGGCAGCTCGTTTCTTCGACTGGCAGCCAGGTCTCGCTGCTGGCTTTTCCGCTCTTAGTGCTGGCTGTAACGGGTTCGCCAGCTCAAGCAGGTATTGTGAGCGCGCTACGTGGTCTGCCCTTTGTGCTGTTTTCTCTGCCCGCGGGCGCGCTGGTGGATCGCTGGGATCGTAAGAAGCTCATGCTCTTTTGCGACAGTGGGCGCGCTCTTGCCCTGGCCAGTGTTCCAGTGGCACTCTGGTTGGGACATCTGAGCTTTATCCAGCTCTGCCTGGTGGCAATGACCGAAGGTACGCTGATGACCTTTTTCTCGATTGCCGAACTCACCTGTTTGCCGCATGTAGTGGCGCGCGAGCAATTGCCGACTACGACCGCGCAGTACCAGGCTATTGATACCGCTTCCTGGACGCTGGGACCGTTTCTGGGTGGGCTGCTCTATAGTCTTGGTCGCCTGCTGCCCTTTGTGCTGACCTCGTGTACATTTGTCTGTTCTGTGCTCAGCCTATTTTTTATACGCGCGCGTTTTCAGGGAGCGCGCGTCGAAAGCTCGCGCAAGGTCTGGCACGAGGTTGCCGAGGGGCTTGTCTGGCTCTGGCGCGCTCCTTTGCTGCGTTTCCTGGCTTTGCTCAATTTCTGCCTGGTGATGCCCGTGATTGGTTTCACCTTGATCTTGATCTCGCTCGCGCAAGGCCTGCACGCCTCTGCGCTAATGATCGGGATACTTATAGGCGGTGGAGGCCTGGGCAGTGTGCTGGGCACGTTTTTTACTCAACCTTTGCAGAAGCGCTTCACCTTTGGCCAGTTGACCATTGGCTCATCCTGGATCTGGGCCATCTCCTGGCTGGCTCTGGCTATCGCGCCGAATATATTGGTGCTGGGCATTGCTAACTTCGTCAGCTTTATCATTGTGCCCCTCTTCATATCAGTGCAGTCCAGTTATCGCCTGCTCGCCGCCCCTGAACACCTCCAGGGTCGCGTGCAGAGCGTCTATCGACTGCTCACTTATGGCAGTCAGCCGGTGGGTATGGCACTAACCGGCTTTTTAATCCAATGGCTTGGTCCGATCTGGACAGTTATTGTGCTTTTCGTCCCTCAGGGTTTGATCGCCCTGATCGCCACCTTCTATCGTCCCCTGCGAGAGGCACCTTTGCTGAGCAAACTGTGAGTGGTCAGTCATCCCAGGAAGAAGAGCAATGTAAAAGTTGTGTTCTCGCTTTGCAAGACTCCTCCCCGGAGTGTGAGAAGAAGAGCGAGTGGGGCAAAAGACTGTTGAATAGCCCTGCTTGCTCTTCTTCTTGGGATTGACAAAGCTGATACAATTAATTGTGTGAGATAAGCCATGCACCTGTAGCTCAATGGATAGAGCACCTGACTTCGGATCAGGCGGTTGTAGGTTCGACCCCTATCAGGTGCGTTTTTTGTACTTATTTTTACGGTTGTCCGCCGCCGTTACCGGAGCTCTGGCTGGCACTGGGCATCTTGTTATACACATCCAGCCAGTTTGTGGCGACTTCTACCTGGGCCTGTTGCAGAGAGACAGCGCCGGAACAGACCTGATCGTGAAGATAGTTCTCGACTTTATCTTTTTCGTGGAAGCCAGGCTTGGGACTGGCGGCTTCGGGCCAGAGATTAGAGATGTCGTTGGAACCTCCCAGCTCAAGGCTGACGAGATGATCAACCTCGTACTGGCCAGTGGAGTGGCTTTGGATGCTGTATTCAGCGTAGACCTGATTTTTGACGCTGGTTGGGACGTTGCGCACGGATGACGAGTAACCAGATTTACAGATTTGATCTTTAGTGGCGCTTGTAATCAGGGCGCCAGGTGTGCATTGCTGGTCTTGCAGGGCGCCGTTAGCGACACAGCCTGACGTTTTCGCGCGCGTGCCCCATTTAGGCACCGTGGTGGAAACATTGGTGTTCGTACCTGTGCCTGAACCGGTGGTCGGCGTGCCGCTAAGGTTGACCGTGATTTCGGAGCATCCGCTGAGAAAGAGGCAGAACAGGGCTGCCAGAAAATAAACGCGTTTCATTGAGTGCCTCCCAGACTAATCATTCCTGATTGCTCAGGTCTGGTCTTACATACTCGTTTAGCATGCGCGCTGGTTTGTCGGTGCAGAACGCATTGGCTGTGTGCCGGATGCGTCATTTACAGTTATAATGCGTGCTAAACGAGCATGTGAGAAAATATCTATTGGTGGAAGAAACGGCATTACTCTGCTTGTAACACCAGCCAGCTCCCGTCGAAGCGGCATTCTCGCAAATCAGTCCGCTTGATCCAATAGTATATCATTCCATTATTGGCCCAGAGCATTTTCGCGGACGCGTCAGTATCGATCTGCAGTAAGAGCAGCCAGTCAGACGCGCCGGCCTGGAGCCGGGCAGCGCGTGGATCAGCGCTAGCGGTAACGCCATTAGAGACAAGCTGGCATTGCTCACGCATATCATCCTGAATAGTATCGGGGTAGCCGAGCAGACGATGATGCGGGAGAGCGCGCTCCTCAGGTGAGCGCAAGGCCTCTAAGACCTTCTCATATGCTTGCTGTTCCGCGTCACTCCAGTCGAAATTGGGGATTTCCAGTTCTGGTTGGCTGGCCAGCGTGAGTTCATTGCGGGGAGTAAGCGCGCAGGCGGGAAAAAGACTGCTGGCAGGCAAGCCCGCTGGCGTGGGCTGGCGTTGTAAGCTGGGAGCTGGATGATTGTCGCAGAGAATGCGCCAGCCAGCTCTATCCTCTGGCTGCTCGCCAAAGGTTTGCTGGGTAGCGTCGTAGAAAAACCAGAGCATGTCTTGCGCGGGCAAGAGTTGGGAACTATTAAATTGCTGCAGATCGGCCAGGCGAAACTGCGCCAGGAAAGACTGTGGTTGCCCTTTCAGAGTCGGCCATACCAGGTTTTCTGGCAGATCAGGGTGCCCGCCAATCTTTGAAATGCCTGGTGCTAACTTGTTTTCCTCAACAGGCTGAGTCGCCAGACGCACAGAATTGCGCGTCAACTGGTCAATGGTGGATATGCGTGCTTGCAGGCCAGCCTTCAGAAAAGCCTGCTCAATGGTTGATTTCCGCATAAATTATTACCTCTTCTTTCTCAACATATGGTGCTAACAGAGCAATGTAAAGGTGTTTTTACCCTGCCCGCGGGCAAATGAAGGCATAGGGCAATGTGTACATTGCGGCGTAAACATGCCTCAACTCCTTCGTCATTCTCAGGGGACGGATCTTGCGCGCAAGCTCTACCCGGATTTGGCACGAATGGGTTGGGCAGCACGCCGTCACGCTTTACATGACTCTGCTGCTCTACAGATATGATAGCGGAGTCGTAAAAGCCTGCCCGTTGCCGGGCACTTGCCATCCAGGCTGTTCGCTCTATAGCAGGCTTTTGGTCAGGGGTGGGAAGGTTGTCGGCAGGTAGAGCAGTGGCCGAAAAGTGTGATAGAGTGACCCTCGATCGAAAAATTGGTTAGCGCGCTGAGTTCGGCAAACTGCTCAGGGGCAATGCACACATCGACATCAACTACGCGATGGCAGACAGTGCAGGTCAGATGATGGTGGTGTTCGTCTCCACCGCAGACGCGATAGCGATGGGTGCCATCGGAGAACTCGATGCGATCAAGCAGGCCAGCATTGACCAGCATTTCTACGGAGCGGTAGACAGTGGCCCGACCCAGGCGCGGCTCCTGTTGACGTAAGTCTTGCCAGAGATCATCCATCGAGAAATCTTTGCCGCTTTGCGCCAGCGTTGCCAGGCGTTCGGCAATCAGCCGTCGCGGGCGAGTGGTGCGCTGGCATTCATGATCAAACACAGCATAAATTTTCTCAGTAATCACAAGCGGATGGGTCCTTTCTCCTGGCAGCAGTGCGTTGTAGGTCGCAGTCGTGTAGTTGTATTTTACCACATATACGCTACAGGCATTGTCGCCTTAGTTCTCGTTCAGAAGCAGGTCGCGCTTCTGGGCAAGGGCGATGGCCTCGGCGCGCGATTGGACGCCAAGTTTGCCGTAGATACTGGTCAGATGTGACTCAACTGTCTTGATAGAGATGTTCAGGCGTTGTCCAATCTCGCTATTGCGCACCCCCTGGACGACCAGGCGTAGCACTTCCAGTTCGCGCGCTGTCAGGGGTTCGGCCTCCCCGCCGCTGACCTGGCTCTCCTCCAGGAGCAGCATCTGGCGCACTTCGGGGTCCAGGCTGCGTTTGCTCGCCGCGATTTCGTGGACAGCCTGGCGAATCTCGCTGCCACGCGCGCTTTTCAGCCAGTAGCCCTTTACCCCCAGGCGCAGCATGGCCTGAACATAGGCGACCTGGTCATACGCGGTCAAGACAAGGATAGCAGGGACTCTAGTGCGTTCGCTTTCCTGCAAAAGCGCCTGCGCGACGCCAAAACCATTCACACCTTTCATCGCGATGTCCAGCACGATCACGCATGGTCTGAGCTGCTTGCACAGCGCTATGGCCTCGCTGCCCTCCTGAGCTTCGCCAATCACTTTGAGTTCGGGATCTTCCTCCAGGAGTTTGCGCGTGCCCTCGCGCATCATAGTATGATCGTCAACCAGCACAATACTGATCGTGTTTGACTGTGTTTCAATCTCTTTCAAGCTCGTAATCCCTCCTGGATAAAGGCAGGCTCTGTTTGCGTGGCTGGCGACCATAGTGATGGAATTGGTGTGTTTATCTCATGCTCGACTGCTTCAATGGAGGAATAGCGCGCGCGAATAGTCACGCCATGGCCAGGGCTGGTGCGTATATGCAGTCTGCCGCCAATGGCAGCCATCCGTTCGTGCATGCCCGCCAGACCAAGGTTCTCAGCCAGAGGCTTGCGCTGTTGCAGGCCGCGTCCATTATCCGTGATCAGCAGAGAAAGACCGTGATGGCCCTCGCGTTTCAGGCGCACCACTACGCGATTCGCGCCAGCGTATTTAAAGACATTGGAAAGCGCTTCCTGGACCACGCGATAGAACGCCAGCTCAACATTAGCTGGCAGACGTTCCCGCCAGTCGCCCTGGTAGGTCAACTGAATAGCAATCTGGCCCGCGCTCCGCTCCTCCGTCTGGCGTGCCAGCCAGCGGAAAGCCTCGACCAGTCCCAACTCATCCAGCAATGGTGGACGTAATTCCAGACAGGTGCGGCGCAGGCTGGTGGCCACTGAACGCGCCAGGGGCATAACCTCCGCGACCTCGGACATGTTGCTGGCGTCTGAGAGCTGGCGCACAACCAGCATGGCCTGCTGGAGTGCCTCATCGTGCAGCTCGAGGGCCAGGTGTCGGCGCTCTTCTTCTTGCGCGGAAACCACGCGGTGCGTCAGCGCGGTCATGCGCTGAGCATCGGCTTGAGCCTGCTCAAGATAGCGACTGTTAACCTCAAGCACTGACAACTGCGAGGCCAGCGTACTGAGAAAGCTGCGGTCCTCTTTATTGTAGTGTTCCAGGTTGAGCTTGGGACCCATATAGAGGAAGCCGCTGCAATGCTCTCCATCGTAGAGGGCCAGTAAGAGTACACCATCCAGCAGCAATGGTTCTGCTATATGCTGCTGTTCCAGGTGCGTCAGGCCAAGATTGGCAACGCTAATCAGGCGTTCACTGGCCAGCCCATCATGAGACGCTGCACGCCTGGCGCGATTTTTTGGCACGCTATGGCGATAGGTGCGCCAACTGGCTACGCCGGGTAGGGTGGGACTCAGCATCGGGGAGTGGGTTCGCAGCAGCAAGCCGGCCTCTGTAGCATTGAGAAGGTTGGCCAGGCGCGGCAACATAAAAGCGGCGATTTGCTCCATACCTTGCAGACGCGTCAGGGCCGCGCTCAGATCGCGCAGAGAGCGGTTATATTCATAAAAATCCTGGTAGAAGACCTGATCGCCAACGTCGCGGATCTTACTCCAGAGCAGCGGGAAGCCGAGCAAACTGACCGCCAATAATCCGGCATATGTGTAATCAAGCGTCTCCTGGCTAAGATGCAGATTATTTACCGCGCGTAGCAGGATAATGCTGGGAAAAAGAAAGACATTGGCCAGCAACAGCCAGAGTAGCCCGCGCATCGCCTTGCGACTAAGCATACTGGTAGTTCCCAACAGACTCTGGCGAAACAGGGCATAGTCGCACGCGATTGGTAACACGGCCAGTGGAATGGGAATCAAATGGCTCAGGCTGGTCTGCGCCACAGTCATGGTATGGATAATTCCCAGATTGAGGATCAGTGGGATCAGCAGGAACATCAGCCCCAGCGAGACCATGCGTACAAATTGTCGCTCCTGACGGCTCAGCCTGCGCAGGCCCCAGGCCATGACCCCAATGATAATCAGGCCGGAGGCGACATTATAGGCGGCGTTGATGCCTATAAAAGCCAGGCGCAGGGCCATCGGCGCGCTGGGCAAAAATGCGCTGAAAATGGCCAGACTAATGCTTATTAGCAAGGGAATATAGGACTTGATAGGTGGCTGACGCCTGGTATTCTCTCGATCCAGGGGATAGGAGAACAGCCAGACCAGGGTGACAGATAGCCCACGTACCAGCATAGCAACGGTAAAGCCGAGCAGATTCAGCCAGAAATAGCTGGCGCCGCGCAAATCGACCAGGCAGAGCATCAGGCCAGCGCAGGTAAACAGCGCGTAGGCTACGCGGGCCAGGGGACGATTCTGACTGCGCAGGAGGATCGCGATACCAGTGACATTAAAGATGATCGTCAGGCAGAAGATCAGCGCCAGGTCCAGGAAATCAACCTGCCGTGGCTGAATAGTTACCTCAAAGTGCTGGCTTAGGACTGGTAAACCCACAATGACCAGTTCGACTTTCGGTGTGGTAGGCGCGCATGGATTATTGCCACGCGTGTCTAGAAGTTTGATCTGGATGCCTGGTTGCGCTCCGCTCAGCCAGGGTTCGCTAAATGGTCGCAGCGCCACCACCTGGCAAATGCCTGGACTGCCCGCCACTGGCGCCAGCGTCATATCCGCGCTGGCCGGGGTATCCAGATGTGTTAGCACCGTACCCAGCGCGATTATCTGCACCGCCAACCCGGCCAGAATCACCAGCCAGCGCGGATCGAGGCAAGGGCGCGGCCTCTCTTTGAAAATAAAAAATAAGCTTTTTAGCATATATCTACCTGCTTTTCGCTGCTATTTCCTGATCCGCAACATTCAGGCACTCGCGGTCTGCCAGACACCTGACGCTCAAAAATACTCTCACTTGCTGCCTGTTGAATTTTAAAAAACATCGCCAGCAAAAACATCAGGGATTTCCCCTATGCCAGGCTGAGATTTTCCCTTGTAAGCATTACATAGTTTTCTATAATGCGCAAGAGAGCTCTGTACCCCTTTTATTTTGCAGAGATTTGGCGAGCGCGCGACGCGCTCGCCAAATCTCTGCAAAATAAAAGGGGCGGGGAGGCAAAAGCTGTTTTGGCCTGATTTTTCAAAATCAGGGAAAGAGGCGCTGCTTGCTTGTTATACGTGAAAAGGGCTTACCAGGCCTGGTAAGCCCTTTTCACGTATAACAAGCAAGCAGCATTATACAAGCTATGACTATTTGGCTACATTTTTATGGAACATTTGCGCGCAGGATGTGTTTTCGTGTATAAATAGACACACATAGGCCGAACTTCTTGAAAAGATGGGTTAGACGATGGATTGATAGGGAGCAGTAGCTATGCACCAGTGTTTATCTTGCAATCAACCATGTAGTCTCTTCTCAGCGTTTTGTGATGCCTGTCGTGCCACCCTTCTGGCGCGCCGGGAAGCAGAAGCTGCCGATGAGCAGTTGGATATGGTGAAAGTTGGGGGTGGGAGCGATGGTGAGGGCGGGTATGAAGGCTGGGAAATGGGCGAGGGCATGGCCGATTTAAGGGCGTTTCCGCGACCGGAGGCACCGCAAGTAGGCTCGCACGTGGGAGCGCGAGCATTATCGCGACCAGAAGCGGCGCGGGCAGATGTGGAGAGTGAGCAGGCATATACGGACTCAGCCGGGCCTGTAGAGGAGAAAGGTGTCTGGACCTTTGAAACGTCTGGGATTTATGCCATGGAAACGATGAACAAGCTTGCTGAGAAGGACGGGGTGGAGGCAGGGGCAGGCGCGGCGCGAGCGGCCCATGGGTTGGCGCTTCCTCCGCGTGCCTGGCAGAGGGTGCCGAGAAATGTCAAGCAGGCGTTGCTGGTCTTTTGTGTTGTCGGTGTGGTGGCTTTCTTGACAGACGGGATTTTGCTCGCTCTGAGTCTCACCCATCACCGCGCCCCGACCAGCACAAGTATTACTCAGCCGGGAGCTGTGGAGCAGCAGGTAGCTTCGCCTCTGCCAGGTATGGTTTCCATAACTCCGACCGTGGTCATCCCGGTCAGCGCATTCGCGCTCTCGGTCCAGCATATAAGCTTTAGTGCCGCCGTGGGCCAGGTCAGCCTGGCGTCCCAGGCAGTCTCGCTCTCGGGCCTGCATCAGGGATCTGCCTGGCGTGTTGAGCCGGTAAATACCTCTCCCGCGTGGTTGCATCTCGCTATCTGGCAGGGCAGCGCGGGCTCTGGCTCTACGTCTTTAACGATCGGTGTGCGTCCAGCCGGCCTGGTCCCCGGTTTCTATACAACCAGTTTGCTGGTGCGCGCCTTTGATACTCAAGGTCAGTCGCTTGTTGGTAGCCCGGAGACGCTTGCGGTCGCATTGACTATACGCCCACCCTGCGCGCTGAGTATCGCGCCGACGAAATTATCGTTCGGGTCTGTGCTCGGTTCCGTGCCAGCTTCCCAAACTCTGACCCTGAACGCCTCCTCTGCCTGTAGCTTTCCACTCACCTGGCGGGCCAGCAGTGACGCGTCCTGGCTGACATTTGCGCGCTCGTCAGGTACGTTTTACGCGTCGGGCGGCTCGATTGTAGTTCAGGCTAGCAGTGCTGGTAAGCTGATTGGTCCTTATTATGCCCATCTTACTGTGAGTGGCATAGATAGCTTTGGCCGCGCGTTTAGCATCGAGCCTGGAACGGTCAGTGTAGTTTTGACGGTGATTGCATGATAGATGCCATCGCCTGTTCGTAGTCAGTCAGCAGGGCGCTCAGATCGTTAAGCAGATTCGTGATACTTTTGAGTTGGGTCACGATTTCCTGACGGCGCGCCAGATTTTGTTCCAGGCTTTCTTGCAGGAAGATCAGAAAGGCTGTAGCATCGCGAGCACTTTCGCATAGCGGCCCCTTGTGCTGCTGAACCTGGTGCTGCTTATTGTAGACATGCATGAGCGGCGTGATATCATGTGTCAACTGCTGTGCTTCTTCCTGTACAAGGGCCATAGCCTCTGTGTCTATATCGAGGCTCTGGCCCTCGATCATTTTAGTGAACAGAGCGGCGAACTCGCGAAACATACAGTATAAGGCGGTCACAAAGCCGCGTACTCTGACGAGCAGACTATCGACGGTGAGATCGCTGGCGGTAGCGTCAGGGCGCAGCTCTGCCAGTTGTTGCAACTGATCCAGTACATTCATTACCGTGCGATAACGCGCCTCCAGGGCCGCGATGCCCTTACCCGGCTCGTTGCTAAGGTAGACCTTATAGAGTCGATGCAGGTGACGGAGCGAGATCTCGTGTTCTTCCTGGCTCCGGGCCACGTGAGAGGTGCCAGATAGCGCCTCGTCTTCCTCAAGCAGATCATCGCCCACGAGCAAATCGGCCAGCTTCTCTGGCGAAAGGGAGGCATTTGACTCGATGCTTGCGTTGATCTCCAGGCGCTTGCTGAGAAAAACCAGCGTAGTCTCAATCTCGTTGAGGATCTCCTCTTTTTGCGTGGCGCTCAGGTTTGAGTTATATTTAATCAGCGTGCGACAGGTGATTGTAGTGGCTATAGCCTGTTGAAATGCCTGTGTATGGTTAAAAGCTTCGTCTTGCATATGCTTTATCCCCTTCTTTCCATCGCTACATGGAAATATTCTAGCACACTCTGGCAAGAAAAAAAAGCGCAAATGAGGGCAAAGACAGGCAAAGGGGGAGCTTGAGAGAAGAAGCAGTTCGGGCCGTTCGGCTTTGATAGGCGATGCTATCTGCTTCTTCTGATACCACTCTCTCGGATGGTGGAGAGGTAGGTATCCTCTAAGGCGTTCAGGCTACGGAGATCGTCTGGCGCTCGTGCTGGCGCGAGAAGCGGGCCAGGCTAAAGCGCCCGGTCGGTATTTCTGGCGGTGTCTCACTAATCAAGCTGCTGAGTAGATGACCCAGGAGTGGCCCAAACTTGAAGCCGTGGCCGCTCAGACCTGTGGCGAAGACGATACGCGCATCGCCAGGCAGGTAGTCAAGAATAAAGTTCTCGTCTGGCGAGACATCGTACATACAGGTTTCAATATGTGCCAGCGTGGCTCCGCGCAGTGCTGGCAGCAGAGTGTGAAGCTCATGTACAATCTGCTTAATCGCCGAGGGTTCGATCTGAATAGCTGCGTCGGGGTCCACAGGTCGGCCAAATTGATGCGAGGTCGCTTTAAACCAGCCATGGCTGCCCGTATGAATGGGAAAGCCATAGAGATTGCTCTCAACGAAGGCGGGAAACACACCGGTGCCGAAGATTGAGCCTGGTAATCCAGCGAAATACAGGATATACTGGCGCGTAACTTCTACCGGAATACGCAATGAACCAAGCAGACTGTGTATCCAGGGTCCTGCCGCCACAACCACGCGGTCGGCGCTAAACTCTTCGTTCGCGTGCAACTTCAAGCGAATCTGCCTGTGCGGGTTATCATGCAGGATCTGCGTCACGCGGCTGTCCTCGACGATCTCCCCTCCCATGTCAAGTACCGCGCGTTTCAGCGCGCTCAGACAGAGTGAAGCGTGCAGGATGCCTCCCGCTGTGTTATAGACCAGAGACGCGTAATTTCTGGTATCGAACTGTGGAAAACGCTGACGACAACTTTGCGCTGACAGGCGCTCACTGGCCAGGCCTAGCCTGCTAAGAATCTCCTGCTCATAGACTGTTTCATCGCCTTCTCGGCCAAGAGAGAGCAAGCCGGTTGGAGTGTATAATGTATGTTGTGTTCTCCTTTCAAGGTCCTGCCAGCGCTCCAGGCTGAGCTTGACCATACGAGAATAGAAAGCATCTGATCCATATTCAAAACGCAATAGCCTTGAAATGCTAGAGGATGTGGATCGATTGTGATTAACAACTGCCTGTTCTAAAACGCGCACGCGGCCTATGCCCGCGCTTAGCAGGGCGTACGCTGTAGAAAGTCCTACGATACCTGCTCCAATGATAAGAATCTGTGGTTGGTAGCCCATGAAATCTCTCCCATAAACTGGTCTGATATTGCCAAATATACCAGGAAAATGCACATATTGTCAAATTTGAGCATTTTTTTACATTAAAATACATTCTACTCTAAAAATGTTTCAAGTGCATTATATTTTGTAGTGACGATGTTGGTACTTTTGTGTGTGCTCCGCATAGATTTTCTGTCGTTCTCTCATATAGTATCGGCCAGCGCAGGTTTTTCAAGAGGCTGTATGGGTCATGCCTGATTTTTCAAAATCAGGGTAAAACAGGTTTTGGCCTACCCGCCCCCTTTATTTTGCAGAGGCCTGGCGGACGTGGCGCGCCCGCCAGGCCTCTGCAAAACAGATTGTGTTGGCGCATACAATTCTTGTACAAACGCGTTGAGCATTTGGCTATACAATGTTGGCAGCAAGCGTGATTGCCGGGTGAGGGATAAAGCGGGTGGGTAGGGGCATCGCGGCCATCTTTCTGTTTATGAAGCAGGGCTTTGCTTTAAGCGGTGGAACTGCTGGTGGGATGGGTGGCAAAAGAGCGTTGCCTTGTACTGTGTTTGACACCCTTGTCCGATATGGTAAAGTAGGGGAAGTACAGAGAAGCGAGAATTTTCTGATTCTATGTTGTGCTGGGAAGAAGGTAAAAACACGAATGCGCAGTGTTCTGGACAAACAGCGCACGGATGCATCTTGCTTGTGTGCGGACCCCTGCGCCTGTTTGTTTAGCGCGAAAGGACAAAAATGTGTACAGGTTCAAAGGCTTTGATAGCGCTCATTGCGGTAATAGCATGAACTCATTGGAGCAGCTGGTCAACGTCTGGATGGAGGAGGAGCACCCTCGCATTCGCCACATGTGCCAGAGCGTGCGAGGCGAGCATATCCTGCTCAGTTTTGTCTATGAAGAGACGCGAGAATTGGAGCAGCGTGTAGCCGCGCAGACCCAGGCGGCTTTGCCCAGGTATTTTGAGGATGATTTTGTCGATGATCGGCCTACGGGCGGGCGTATTCCCGCTACGCCTCCGCCAATGCATTAGGCGGCTGTGACAGTGTTTTGCGGGCCTGGCGGATTGATGCCAGTCATTGCAAGAGAGATATAAAGAAAGCATGAGCACACCTTATCTGATTTACTGCACCCCTGAGGGCGAGATCCGTGAGGAGCCGCGCTGGCAGGCTCTGACCTTTGATGCTCGCCCGCTGGAGGTCACTGACCTGATACCTTTACCTGATGGGGTGACGCTCTCAATGATGCCCGACCGGCTCGCGGTGGGCCTTGATCGTAATGGTCAGCGCCAGGTTTTGCCGCGCACACGTGGCTGGGCCGCCGCCGCGTTGCTGCCAATTGGCTATACGCGTACATATCTTCCGGCCTATGAAAAAGTGCCCGCTACAGAGCCATTGCCGTTCTTTGGTTATAGCGCGGTCGCGGGCCTGCGCGGTCGGCTTTATGTGGCCGCGTTGCGCACCGATGATCCACGCAAATGGCATCCTCGTGCTTTTGATGCTCGTACTTTGCGCAAGCTTGTGCGCGAAAAAACCGCTGCCTATCCGCGCAATCGCGTGATAGCTCAGCACGCGCACTGTGCGCTTGACTACTCCTGTCCCACAGCCAGCAATCTTTTCTTTGGTCGTTGGGAAATGGCTATTGCCGTCTCACCGGGCTGTAACGCGCGCTGTATTGGCTGCATCTCCAAACAGGAAGAAGAGGAGTTGATTTCGCCTCAGGATCGCCTGGCCTTTATCCCGGATGTTGAGGAGATCGTCGAGGTAGCTGTGCCCCATCTGGAGGGGGCTGAGGAGGCCATTGTCAGCTTTGGTCAGGGCTGCGAAGGGGAACCGCTGCTGCAATATCGGCGCATCGAGCAGGCAATTCGGGGCATGCGAGCTCGGACAGATCAGGGTGTGATCAATATTAACACCAATGCCAGTCGTCCGCGCTGGCTGCAGAAGCTCTACGATGCTGGCCTTGATACCGTGCGCGTCAGCACTATCTCAGGTCATACCGAGACCTATAACGCCTACTATCGTCCGCTGGGCTATACCTTTGAGGATGTCAAAGAATCGCTGCAACGCGCCCACGCCGCCAACGTCTACAGCTCGATCAACCTGCTATGTTTTCCTGGCATGATCGACCGCGAGCGCGAGGTTGAGGCCCTGCTAGCCTTTGCTCGCGCGACCAACCTGCGCTTGATCCAGTTGCGCAACCTGAACATCGACCCCGAAGTTCTCCTGCCGCGCATGCCCGCTCTGGCTGGTATGGGCCGTGCTCTGGGCATGGCCACTCTTATTGACATCCTGCGCCGTGAGCTGCCCGATGTTGAAATAGGTAATTTTACCCGGCCCGTGCGGCGTGCTCACGACGCGGTCATTGGCTAGAACTGCTGTAAAGATACAAGCGGCTGCAGGAAGCTGAACAGGTCATCAGTATCCTGGCTAACATAGTGCATTTGCGAAATATCAATCTTCCAGGCTCCGTTCTCTAACACCAGGCCCATTGAGTATTCAAGTGGAAACGAGCTTGAAAACCCGTATTTAGAAACATCTACAATAGCTTTGATATTGCCTGTCGCATTTGAATTCTTTTGCTGGATATTTCTGGTGGTACACGTATCGATTTTCACGTCGCCATAGACCTGAGTGAAAATGTTAAAGCTCTCCTGAATTTTGGTCAGGCTTGTACGTTTTTGGGAAACGCTTGAGATTGTATTATAGATTTGCTGCGCATTCTGTGTCTTATATCCATCGCAGTACTGTTGCAGAACCTGGGCGGGAGTATTGGTTGGCTGCGGTCTGGGGGGCGCCGTAGCAGCCAGAGCTGTGCTATTCCCAAGCAGGAAGAGCATAGCCGCAACGAGTAGAGTCCACAGACAGACCCTGGTTAGTTCCTCGCCTGAAAGTATAGTATTCTTATCTGCCATAGATCGCTCCTTCTAATTGCATAGTTTCTAGCGCTTATATGCGTTAGTCCTATACCCAGGATACATGAGGGAGCGAGAACAGCTCACAACTTCTTGCTATTGGGAAACTCTTTATTCGTTGCGCGCAAGAGCCTGCGGGCTGCCACGGCCACGGGATCGACGCCCAGATTTGCCAGACAATCGCGGGTAGCGCAACCTTCGGGTGTGCCAAGCTCATGACCGCGATAGAAGCAGGGCATACAGGGCAGATCAAGCTTAACAACCAATGCCTTGCGCGTGGGATGGTTACCGGTATAGGGTCCCCAGGCAGCGGAATTAGAGAGGCCGAAAATCGCGACGGTCGGCGTGCCTACAGCGACGGCCAGGTGCATAGGCCCGGCATCGTTGCCGATGAAGAGATCAGCCAGTTCCAGCGCGGCTGCCGTGACCTGGATTTTGCCTTTGCCAGCCAGACTGAGTACAGGAGCGCCTGAGCGTAGCAGGCCCATGATCTGAGCGTGTAGCCCGGCCTCTTCGGGACCGCCGACGAGCAGGATCTGGCCACCTGCATCCTCGTAGAGCGTGTCAGCCAGTTGCGCGAAGCGTTCGGGTGCCCAGCGGCGCGCCGTACTATAACCGCCGCTGCCTGGATGTATAGCGATGAGCGGGCGCGCAGCCTGTTCAGGATCTGCAGCGCCAAAGATCAGTTCACGGGCGCGCTGGCGCTCTTCCGCGCGCAACGGCATAGTTAACCACCTCTCCTCGGTTTTGCCACCGACAGCCGCGGCCACAGCCAGGGCGTACTCGGCCTCGTGCATAGCTCCAAAGCCCTCATCGGGGACGCGCACATTCAGAAACCAGCCGTGCCCATTGTCCAGTCCGACCAGATATTTTGCCCCCGTTGCCAGCATAAGCGCCTGGTGTTTACGTCGGCCAAAGAAGAGGGTCAGATGGTGCAACAAAAGTACCGCGTCGTAATGGCCTGCACGCAAGCTGCGTAACAATGGCCGCAATTTCAGCAGATTGCTTGGATGCGTCAGTAGTTGCGCGGGTTGATCAAACAAATATTTATCCAGCACAATCACGCGATTAATCACATCCCACTCGTCCAGCACGCCCGCCGACGAAGGCGTCACCAGCAGATCAATCGTTGCCTGTGGATAGCTCGCGCGCAGTGCCTGGAGAGCAGGTGTAGCCAGCAGCAAATCGCCAATCGTGGCCAGCTTAACAACCAGGATGCGCGCCTCGGGTGGTAACTGAATGGTCTGTGTCTGTTTTGTCATATTTTTTCTCAGCTTGTGAATTGACAGCGCGGGAGATCGGCTGTGCCGTTGCCGCCGCGCGTGTGTGTGTTATGGCAGGCGTCTCGCGTAAGTTAGATACGGCTACGCTCGCGCAACTTCTCGTGCGCGACAGCAAAAACCTGTGCGGGCAGGACATCCTTCATACATTGCGTGGTAAAAAAGCGGCAATCCGCCGTCTCTTTGGCCTCGTAACATGGGCTGCACCAGATAGCGCTGCGCAGAATCGTCGCGTAGTGGCTGACCGGGCCAGAGAGCGCGGGATCGGTTGGACCGTGAATGGCGATCAGCGGCGTTTCTACCGCGCCAGCCATGTGCATCGGCCCGCTATCTCCGCTGATCAGCAGATCAGCCCGCTTGAGCAGTGCCGCGAGCTGCAGCAGACTGGTCTTGCCCACCAGGTTCAGCGCCTGCTCATGCATGCGCTGACTGATTTTCTCGACCAGCGGCAGATCATTGGGCGCGCCCGTCAGTATCACCTGCGCGTTTTCCTCGCGCATCAAGCGGTCCAGTAGCGCCGCCCAGTATGGCACAGGCCAGCGTTTAGACTGGCCATTGTTAGCGCTGACATGGCAGGCGACGAGCGGGCGTTGCGGCTCTACGCCTGCCGCTGTAAGCATTTGCGCGACCTCTTCAGTCGCCTGCGTGGGAATGAGCAGGCGCGGATAGCGATCTTCGGCTGTGATTAGCGCGCCTGCCGCCTGAGCCAGCTCCAGGCAGTAGTCAACCTCGTGCTTTTTCTCGCCGGGTGTCCAGTGCTTGCCCGGCACGTTATCGCTCATCAGACCGGGAAAGCCCTCGCGCCCAAAGCCGAGCGTTCTGCGCGCACCGCTCAGCGCGGTCAGCACAGCGGCCCATTTGCCAAAGACGCTGATCGCCAGATCGTATTCGCGCGCGCGCAGTCTTTGCAGCAGGGCGCGCAGTTCACGCCAGTTTTTGCTGCGCAGCAGCGCTTGAGGTCGGCGCCAGAGATTGGGATCGTAGCCCAGCAGAAGCGCCAGATCGGGATCGCCCTCCAGGACCCTGGCGCTGGCGGGTACAGAGATTAGATCGATTTCGGCTGCGGGATAGCTGCGTTTCAGGACGCGCACAAGCACCATTGAGAGCACCAGGTCGCCGATCAGATCCAGGCGTACGATCAGGATGCGCCGGGGTTGGAATGTCTCTGGTCGCAGCGCTGGACGGCTTTTGCCACGCCGACTGAGTGCCAGCCAGCCACCCCAGAGACTCACAAACGCGTAAATGGCCTTGCCCAGCAAGCCCCGACTGGCGCGTACCAGGCTCTTACGCAGCCGCTGCTTCGCGCCGGGACGTTGCGGGTAGCCATCATCATCGCCATATTCTGTGTGTATTTGCGCGTTTATCTCTGTCATATCATTGCTCAGTTTTTGTATACCTGTCCCAGACCCAGCAGCTTTTCCGTGGCGGCGAGCACCAGTTCTTCGCTGATGACACGCACGCAGGGATGCGCGTCAAGTTCCTCTGGCGACCAGTCCAGGCGTCCACAGGGAATCATGGGACAGCCAGGGCAAGGCTGGGTCGAACTCAGAAGCGTATGGCGCGTCGAACTGTCCCAGGGACCGAAGATGCGTGGGTCCGTTGGACCAAATAGATAGACGCCGGGCGTCTGCTGCGCTGCCGCGATATGGCCCGGTCCATTATCAACGGTCAATAGACAGGTCGCGCACGCCAGTAGAGCCGCGAGCTGTCCAATGCTCGCGTCGGTCACAATAGTCGCGCCTTCCGGGATGCCCCGCGCAACCTCCTCAACGAGTGAGCGTTCGGCGGGACTGCCTGTGAGTAGTATGCGCGCCTGGCCAGAGACTGTCAATGTAGTACATAATATATGCGCGCACTTTGCCCAGGCTGCGGAGCGCCAGAGCTTGACCGCGCCTCCACTGCCAGGCGAGATCACGATCAACTGCGCATCCTCCGCGATGCCCTCGGCGCGCAGGCGTATATTGGCCCAGGTTAACTCCTCGACAGTTGGTGTAAAGCGAACTGGATAGCTTTCAGGCGTAAAGGGTTCGGCCAATGGCTGATAGTTTAGCGCGAGCAGACCCGCGCTGGCCAGGCGCAGATTTGAGACGGTCGCGTGCTCTACTGGCGGGAATGGCAGCGCTTGACTGAGAAATGGCTCGCCCGGTGCCAGAGCATAACCCACGCGCTGGGGAATAGCCGCCAGGTAGAGCAGTGCCGCGCCCCACCAGAAATCCGGGCGCAGATTAATCGCCAGATCGAAGTCCGCGCGCCGCAACTGGCGCGCCGTTTTAAAGAGTAGTTTATAGGGTGCGAGTGCTCCCTGAGGCGCGCGCTGGAAGCCAGGGAACGCGCAGGTCAACACCTGGTTAAGCGCGGGATGGCGCTCCACAATCTCGCGTGACCATGGCCCGACCATCAGCGTTAATTCCGCGTCTGGCGCCTCATCCCGCATAGCCTGGAGCACTGGCGTAGTTAAAATCAAGTCGCCCAGATGATCAGGACGCAGGAGCAGAATACGCGCAGGCCGCGTTCTTCCACGTAGCGCGCGCCGCCTGGCCCGTTGTATGCTTGGCCAGCCCAGCAAACGCACCAGCAACAAAATCAATAAGCGCAAGAAGCGTTTCATGAAAGCATTTCCTCAGGCAAAAATCTATCCAGCACAGTATACATTTTCGCCTATCATCCGCCTATAAATCGTGACTATTGGCCAGGGCTATAGAAACGGTGGGGACAGGAGCCTCGTTGAGCCGAGACTCCTGTCCCCACCGTTAGAAAAGGTTTGTGTGCCTATCAGGGTCAGACCCCATCTCAGAGCTTCGGAAGAGTTTTTACAGGCAGGCTATGAGGTACCCTGCCCGCAAGATCGCTTCAAAAAGGGAGAAAGATGTTGCCCCGCAGTAAAGCGCCGGAAGGCGGATTACTTTTTCGCACCGACGATCGCGAACATAGTAGTGCCGCAAATGGCGCACTGACCCTTTTTCGCTGGTTTACCATTTTTCATGGTTACTTCCTGAGGGTTCTTCATCTCGCGTTTATCTTTGCATTTCACACAGAAGTAAAGCTGGTCTGCCATTGAATATCTCCTTACACCTGGCGGTTTAATATTGACATATATCCCCTGCTGTGGGATATATTGCACGCGACAGGTACACTTCGTAGCCCTGTGATTGCATGGCTTGTTGGACTCGCGTTGCCTCCACAAGATCGGCAAAAGGTGCGAAAAGCGTCGGGCCGCTACCAGAAAGCCGTACCAGTGCCGCTCCTGCTGAGTACAGGTCGTTTTTAGCACGAGCTACCACGGGATAACGTTCCAGCACTCCCCTTTCCAGATCATTGTGGAGATCCTCCGGGTGTGGGTCGCGCCCTTCTTCCAGCGCGGCGCAGACCATACGACTGCGCGTGCCATCGCTATAATCGCTGGCGGGCAAATTGCCAAAGACTGTCGCAGTCGCAAGCGCGATGGCCGGTTTGATAAGCACGAACCAGCGCAACGCGGCAGGCCAGCGTGGGGTTAGTGGCGTTACTTGTTCGCCTCGCCCTTCGCACAGGGCCAGGCCACCGGTGAGGAAGAAAGGCACATCCGAGCCAAGAGTCGCGGCCATGTCCAACAGATCGTCCGGGTTCAGCGGGAGCTGCCACCATTTCCACAAAGTAAGCAGAAGTGCCGCAGCATCGCTGCTACCGCCGCCCAGACCAGCCGCCATAGGGATACATTTGCGTAATTCCAGCACAAGCCCCCGCTTGATATCCAGCCGCTGGCGCACGAGTTGCGCCGCGCGTACTAGCAGGTTCTGCGCATTGTTCAACTCAGGTCGATCACAGCGCAGATGTATCTGCTCGTCCGCGCTTTCTGCCAGGCAGATAGTGTCATACAGATCCACAGTTTGCATGACCGTGACCAGTTCATGATATCCATCTGACCTGCGGCATCGTACATCCAGGGTTAGATTAATCTTTGCATATGCCCGTGTAAAGCACATGCCGGGCTTTTGTGCGTGTTGTGCGTGACTCATGCGAGCATTGTGCATAGAAAATGTGATCTTGTCAAGCTCAATCGTGTAAAAGGCTCCTCAATAGCCCATATTTCTCGCTCAGTAGGGGAAGAATCAAATACCTATGCTATACTTCTTAGTGCGTGCAGATATACCATATTGCGTCTTAGCATCCAGCGGATGGGTTTGTTTGGAAGAATAGCCAGGGGATTTTATGGATATAATCGTTGCTTATTTCCACGCGCTTCTCCAGCCGGAGGTCTTAAAGCAGGATTTCGAGCAAATCCGCTCTACGGGCGCGAGTAGCATTGTGTATGCGATACACGAGCAAGAGGAGCGGCGTGGTCCGCGCGACTTTGAGCGCGGGCTTCGCCAGGCCAGGGACGCGGGTTTGAAGATACACCTGAGCCTGGGACGTTTTGGGAATATTTTTGCCGGGCCGGCTCTGATGCCGAGCTGGTATACCTTTCGTCATCCACAATCCCGTGTCCTGGATCAGCACGGGCGCTATCATGAGATCTCCTGTTTTAATCATCAATCCTTTCGCGCGTGGCTTTTTCACGAGATTGATCACTACCTGAGCATTTATCCTATTGCCGGAATTGTCCTTGATGAGCCACGCGGCCTGGAGGTCACCTGCTATTGTCCAGCCTGCCGCGCGCTTTGCCCGGATGTGACCGATCTGGCTCGCTTCCGCCGCCGCTCAATGATCGAGTTTTTGCATGAACTTTGCGGCCATATCAAGCAGGTCGGCGCGCACATTAAGACTACTGTTGTGCTTCATCCGCACGATATCAGCCTGGCTGAAGACCTGGCGACGATCGAGAATCTGGATACGCTTGGCTGCCATCTCTTCTGGGATATGCTGCAAGCGGATGTCAGCCAGGTTGAACTGTGGGGGCGCCAGGTCTTAGAGGCCACGCGCGGCGCGACCAAGCGCAGTCAACTCTGGTTGCAGAATTTTAATATCAGCGAACGCAATGCGGCGGCCATGGAGACAGCTTTCACTGGTATTTTGAGCCTGGAGCCCGACGAATTGGGTTGCTACTACTTCTGGCGCAATAATGCCGATCCAATGCAGGTCTGGGATACCACGCGCCGTCTGCTCAAGCGTGTGCCACGTCGCCAGTTACATTGGCGTATGTATACCTCGCCATCCCCACTTCCTTACCCTATGAACATTACGCTGCCCAGCCGCGAGCGCTCTCTCAATAAGCCGCCATTGACGCCCCTGGCTACCTTAACTGGCTCCTCCCTGGCTGACCTTACCGGCATAGACTCTAAACGACCAACAGCCCCCTTGCCCGAAATAACAGCCTCTGAGCCTGCTGACGAGGGACAGGGGTTGGCTACGCGACCCACTCTACCTTTGCCGGAAACATTCCTCTCTGAGCCTGCTCAAGAGGAAAACAGGCCTACCAGGCTGCCCACCACGCCTTTGCCTGAATTGGAGCATGAGCTCTACGAACAGACACCTGGTCAGGCCTCATTACCTGAACCCTCACCCGATAAAGCAGACGAGCCACGCGATCCGCAAGACGGCTGACAGCCATAGTCATACTGAGCAGTGGCAGGGGGCTGGCCATCGGTCAGCTCCCTGCCACTGCTCAGTAAAAAATCTCCGCGAGGTGCCCGGCTTCCACGGGGCATTTAGCGAACATTCAATCCCAGTTTGGAGGCTTCTTTATCTTCCTGGTGAACTTTTTCCAGTAAATCGTGCAGGTCACGAATTTGCTGACTGGTGGTAGCTGTGTCTTTGCTCTCCATCAGCACGACC
>JBEVTI010000054.1:0-42073 GCA_041156125.1 Candidatus Paraktedonobacter carboxidivorans | reverse complement strand
GAGAGTGCGCGCCATCTTTATGCAACGTGCAAACGCCCTGCATAAAAAGTCGTACATGCAATAGTGGGCCGATTGATCGGGTCCAGTCCCGATTGATCGGGGACCTCACGCATACCTCCCAATGCTTCTTTTACATGATTTTTCTCATGGTCGTGAAGGATTGCAAGAAGGATTGCAAGCAAGGCGCGAGGCCCTCGATAAATCGGGGCTGGACCCGATCAATCGGCCCACTATGGTCGTATCTGTTTATTATCTTTATCAGTAGAGAACAGGTAAAAGAGGCTCATTTTGGAGAAAAGTAGATAAGATGAATTAGAAGGATATTAGAAGCTTTCACACGTTGCAAATAAATGACGCGCCCCTTATGCAAAGTTTAAGAGTACCTTGATTTCTCTTCTCAAACAAGTTATAGTAACGAGCATAATGGATATGAGAATTTCTGGTCTCCCGAATTCGTGGAAGCAAGCACAACGGCGTTGCTTTGTCTCCACCTGTCCATCTTCGCCGACAACTGGAGTTTTTTCTACAAGCTTGTACTGGTAATCTGTCAAAAGTCAAGCACAAAAAGTGAGACACTGGCACGCGAAGGGCGCCAGCCCTTTGCTGGTACCCTGACCAGGGACAGGTCAAACGGGTGCCTCGGCGTTCTCATCTATCTCTTTGCTGCCTCAGGTAGCCAGCAGTGTGGATGTCATTTGACAGCGTGCTTAGCACAACAGAAACTTCAACGAAGAAGGAGGTTGCTCTGCTTAACAAGGCTCAGAAATAGAGTTAACCTTGTTGCGAGCATTCCAACAATATGCGTGGGACTGCTACAGACAAACTCGCTGATGTCATGCAAATGCTGCTCCTGGTCCAGAAAACCGGTATTCTGACAGTGCAGCGTGAAAACCTCGATAAATCTATCGAGGAAGGCTCTCTTTTTTTGCGCGATGGACAGATCGCGGATGCTCTGGTTGGCAACATACGAGGCGCGGATGCGCTGAAAAAACTCAGTACCTGGACGCAGTGCTATTTTGTCTTTCAAGCTTCGTCGCCTACTGCCAGTTCTCCTCTTGCGCTTCAAACGCCGCCAGCAGCAACCTTCGCGCCTCTGCCTGCTCAGCAAAGCTGGCCTGGAGACTTCGCGCTTATTCCCTGCCGCGCCGACCAGTTTCAGCATACCCTACCGGATTTTGAGCGCCTGCGCCTCTCGCGCCTCCATCGCCAACTCTTCTTACTCGTCGATGGACAACGCTCCATAGACACACTGGCGAAATTGCTCAAACGTTACCCACAGGAAGTGTTATCGATGTTTAGCGAACTGGAGTATTTTCACCTCTTACGTCGTCCATAATTGCAAACATAGGTAAGGAAGCCTGCTGCAAACACGTTAGAAGCGCCCTCCCTTCAGGGATGACGCTTCTCTGCTTTCCCTCGGCCTTGCCATTCTTCCGCCTACTACGTCTCCTGGCGCTTTGGCGTTTGCCCCTCCTCTACGTCCTTCCGGCAAATTCATCCGCGTGCTTAAGACGCTTGCCAATCGAGGGATGGCTGTGAAAGAGAAACTCAACAACCGGCGCGGGCTCCACCTCGGCCAGATTCTGATTCGCCAGTCGCGTCATCGCGCTTTTGAACGCTTCAACCTTGCGCGTGGCCTGTAGCGCGTACTCGTCGGCGTGGTACTCGATCACGCGGCTCTGCCCATTGATTAGTGGCATGATGAGCAGACTGAAGAGACCCACGAGCGTGAAAAGCAGGGGCAGGGTCGCGGGATCTGTCAGGTCGCGGTAAAAGTGCTGGCTATCCACGGCCCAATGCAGGACCAGGTTCGCCAGGAAAAGCCCGCCAAGCGTCAGCAAGGCCTGGCCCAGCAGCAGTTTCCAGATATCCCTGTGGACATGATGGCCCAGTTCGTGAGCCAGTACGACCTCAATTTCATCGGTTGTATAGCGATCCAGCATCGTATCTCCCACCACAATCCGCCGCGTATTCCCCAGCCCCATCAGCGCCGCGTTGGCCGCAGTCGTCTTGCTGCTCAGATGCATCGTAAACGCGCCGCGTACACGTGTATGAGCCTGTTTCGCCAGGTTCAGCAGGCGCTCAGTCAATTCGCCCTCTGGCAGGGGAGTGAATTTATAGAAAAGTGGCATAATCAGAATCGGCGCCAGGTTTGCCATCACAACCGAGAAGAAGATCAAGATCAGTCCGACCCACAACCACCAGCTCGCAGGCTGCCAGGCCAGCAGCGCGTACATTAACTCGACAACCACAGCCTCTAAAATCAATCCCAATCCCAGCCCCTTCAAAAGATCCTTGATCCACGCGCTCAAGCTCATGGTAGAAAGCTTATAGCGCCGTGGCAGCACATAGCCACTGTAATAGCCCAACGGCGCGGTAATCAGCTCGTATGCCAGCGCCAGTAGCAGAAAATAGGCTAGAATTTGCCATGGGAACCAGCCTGTTGCAGGTTGCCAGTTCAGCCACGCTGTCCCGCTCACAATCTCTCCCAACCATCTACCCAGCCCACTGAAGAGCAGTACCAGCACTCCTACAGCGCTTATCCCCAGACTCACAAATGAAAGCCGCCGCTTGATGCGCGCGTACTCTCTGGCCTGCTCCTGCCGTCCACTATCAAGCTCCGCCCCCTCTATATCCGCTGAAAGATTGCTTTCCATGATGCCTCTGCTCCTGTCATTCTGCTTGCATTTCCATTGTGCCGGGTCGATAAAGATGCTCCCACCAGAATATGCTTCCTTCCTTCCTTCCTTCCTTCCTTCCGGTCAGATTCTCAGTCTAAGCACGCTACGATTTATGAGTCATCCCCAATTTGATACCGTTGGCGAACGCTTCTTCTGGACTCCTCGGCGCCTCTGGCACCTCGCACCTGTTCTGGTGTGGCTGGTGAGCCGCCTGGCCGCTCACCAGCCACACCAGAACAGGCATCCATGAGCCGCGCAGCGGCTCATAAAAGGAGTTCGCCAACGGTATCAAATTTTTCTGGATCTTGCTGTGCTCGCAAAACAAGCAGAGTGTTTGTCCTGATTTTACAAAATCGGGGATAACTCATACCGGCCTACTACATATACCTGTCTATAACCTCTTTGGCCTCTTTCACACCAATGCCTTTTTTCCTGGCATAGACACCGATTGCTTGCACTGTCTTACCTTGCCGGAGTAAAGCTAGCGCTTCAACCAGAATGGGATCATCACTATTTGCTTTTGCCGCGTTTTGCGCTTCTTTTTCTGTTAGATTTAGTTCCTTGAGCAGGAAATCAACTTTCTGTTCAAGACGAATGATGCGATTGCGACTCTCTGTTTCAAAATCCATACTTTGCTCCTGATATTTAGATTGCTTGCTGCTAAGTATAGCACCTGGTTTTCTATCAGAACAATATGAGTAGTAGAGGCAAGGCAGGGCGGCTAGCAAGGTCGCAGTCACCAGCCAAAGGAGAGGCTGGTGACTGTGATCTGACTGCCATCTGACCACTACCTGTTCTCGTCTGCCGCGCTTTTCTCTTCTATACTCATCTTCACTGTTATCTGGGTCTGTGGTACTTCTTTGGAGCTTTCCCTGATCCAGATAAGTAGTAATGCGTCTTTTAGCGTTCGCTTACTCTCTCCTGCGGCGGGATGCCAGGCAGAGACTCATGGATGAATGTACTCAGGAAGGGGAATCCTTTGCTCAAGAGAAAACGCTCGGTGCTCCTGCCATTACTGGCAGTCGTTCTCACGCTTGCCACGGCCAGCCTGATCTTGCGCAGTCCGGCGCCTGCGCACGCGGCTGTAGCTATTAGCGGCCTGCATGTGTCTGGCAATCAACTGCTCAATGGTAGCGGCCAGCTTGTGCGCCTGGCTGGTGTCAATCGTTCCAGCGCCGAATACTCCTGTAACTCAGGCGGCACAAGCAACGTCTTTGACGATCCCAATAATCTTAACGATATACCCGCGCTGCTGAGTTGGGGCGTCAATGCGGTACGTATCCCACTCAACGAGGATTGCTGGCTGGGCATCAACGGCGAACCATCCGCCAACTATACCTCCGCCTTCTACCAGCAGCAAATTACTGCCTACGTCAACCAGTTGACCGCGGACAACGTAATTGTGATCCTCGATCTCCACTGGAATAACAGTGGCACAAATCAGGCCAATTCGCAGGAACCTATGCCTGATCTGGACCACGCGCCGACCTTCTGGACCTCGGTTGCCACAGCCTTTAAAGCCAATTCTTCGGTGATCTTCGACCTCTATAACGAGCCATATACCACCAGCTGGAGCTGCTGGCTGAATGGCGCTCCTGCCGCTAATACCAGCCCATGTATTGGCCTTGGCTTCGCGGCTGTCGGCATGCAAGTGCTGGTCAATACCGTGCGCGCCACTGGAGCAACCAACCCGATCATGCTCGGTGGTCTGGCCTACTCCAATGACATTTCGCAATGGTTACAGTTTAAACCGACCGATCCTCTGAACAATCTTATCGCCTCCACGCACATCTACAACTTCAATACCTGTAGCACAACCACCTGCTGGAATGCCCACGTCGCGCCAGTCGCCGCCCAAGTACCTGTTGTCGCCGGCGAAATCGGCGAAAACGACTGTGCTCATGGCTTTATCGACACCCTCATGAGCTGGCTCGATGCCCACAGCATCAGCTACCTGGCCTGGTCCTGGAATCCCTACAATTGCGCCTCTGGCCCATCGCTGATCAGCGACTTCAGTGGCACTCCCACCGCGTATGGCGCGGGCTACAAAGCCCACCTGCTTGCCCTGGGTCTTGGCAGTGGCACCCCCACGCTAACCCCCACTGTTCCCACCACTCCCACCAGCGGCACCACCCCGACGCCTACTCTCACAGTCGGCAGCACTCCCACGCCTACCCCAACCGTAGGCACAACCCCCACAGCTATCCCCACGCCGGGTAGAACTCCTACCGCGACCCCTACCACGGGCATCACGCCCACGCCAACCAGGAGCGGCACTGGTACGAGCTGTAATATCCATTACACCATCACCAGCCAGTGGCAGGGCGGCTTTGGCGCGAACATCGCTATCACCAACACAGGCACGACCGCCATCAACGGCTGGACCCTCCAGTTCTCGTTCGCCAATGGCCAGACCATCACCCAACTCTGGAATGGCACCTTCACCCAGGCGAGCGGCGTAGTCACCATCACCAACATCTCCTACAACGGCTCAATCGCCCCTGGCGCAACCCTGAGTTCCACCCCTGGCTTCAACGGAGCCTGGAGCAGCTCAAACACCGTTCCCACCTCCTTCAAACTGAACGGCGTCACCTGTAGCACAACCTGATCCGTTGCGAGATCTTCAGAACTCACCCCCTGTGAGCAGTAAGAGGGGCGTTGACCGCTGGCCAACGCCCCTCTTACTGCTCACAAAGAAAGCTGTGCGAGGCACCCCTGGCACTCGCACAGCCTATACCTCCTGGCTCAATCCCTCTTCAACCCAGGCGATATGCTGTTCCGCGTGCCTGGCATTCGCGAGAAACAGGCCACCAGCACTCAGGTTCGCCACAAAGGCTGTCTGTACCGTCGCCTCCAGTTGCTCATCTGTGAATTGCTCAAGCAGGGCCAGCGTCTCCTGGCGCGCGGCAAACAGGTGTACGCGCAGCGCCTCCATACTATCGTCGTGGTGAGCATCCACATAGGTCTGATTGCGCTGATTCGAGTACGCCAGCCTCTCCTCTTTGCTCATTGTGCTCATATTGCCCGGCAGAGACCCACCCGTCAGCGTAAGCTGTAGCAGGGCCAGAATACTCTGTTCATTCAATGTCATGTGAGCAAAGTGATCCTTCGCCCGCCAGGGAGCCGCCCCAGGCACGCCGCTCGCAGTACATGGCCGCTCAAGCGCTTCCGGGTGCAAGCCCTCAAAATACTCCATTACTTTCTCCTGCGCTGCCGCAAGAGCCTCCTGAATTTCTAAACGTGTTGGCATTATTTATCCTTTCTACGTACTATGTAAGTAAAGCCATTATATGACATGCCCTGGTTCTTCTCATGAGGAGAGAAACGAAATAGGAGATTTGCTGCTGATTTAGGACAAATCCTCAAGCATTAGCTCTGATTCTGAAAGGTCGCTTCAGTACCATCTGTCCCTACCGAACACTGGCTGGCAGCGAGATCCTGATTGGTGAATGCCGCCTGCCCGCCTGGATTGTTCTGCGTATATTGTGTCGGGTCAAGGGTCGTGTTGATCTGTACCTCATTAGTACCTGTAATCCAGAATTCAATGCGCCCGGTCGCCAGGAGCCGGTTCAGTGTACTGGACTCGTCACCAGCAAAACGGGGGACCTTTACCTGAATCGCAGGCTGCTTATTCGCCGTCACCTGGCTGACCTGCGCGTTGGAGAGGCCAAAGTCGCTCAGACGCTGAGAGAGGATAGAGATGGTATTTGTTATCTGCGCGTCCGTGGGTGTGCTGCTGCCCGGCGTGGGTTTCAGAATAATCATAGTGCCACTGCTCAAGCTTTGCGAAGCCTGCATGAAAGGGACTGAACATGCTGTGGTTAGCAAGCAGAATAAAAGTAGTAAGCCAGGAAGCAATCTTTGGCGCATTACGATCTCCTTTGTCTTTTTTTATATATGGCTAGCGTATGCGCGTGGTTTGTGCAGATACCCTGTCTCCTGAGTCGTTTGCGGCATAGCATGCACAATCAGGTGTGCAGAGAATGTCCAGGCTTTTTGGCACCCTGATCTGTCACCACACGCGCGCCGAAACGTCTAAAAAGTATCCAATTCATAGCTAAAGTTTTGTCAATAGTAAGGGAGAAGATAGTGCCAGTTGAAATTCGCGTAGGCCCACCAACGCTCACCATTAGCCAGGGGCGCACCTTTATGGTAACGACCGCAAGTGGAGAAATCCTTTCTCATACCGACCAGGGCGTCTATGCCCTTGATACACGCTTTATTAATCTATATCGTCTCTACATCAACCGGGAACCACTCACACTGATCAATTCCAGCCAGGTTAACTTTTATTCCTCGCGGATTCATCTAACCAATCCGGCGCTTGTCACTATGGATGGCACGATCGATGCCCAGACGATTCGTGTCACTCTCAACCGTATCGTCAACGAGGGTATTCACGAGGATATTGATATTGCCAACTATAGCGGCAAGCCCTTGCAGTTGCTGCTGGAAATTGCCTTGCGTTCAGATTTTGCCGACCTTTTCGAGGTCAAAGCACAGCGCATTATTTTACGTGGCCAGGAACGCACCGAGTGGGATCAACGCAACCGCCAGCTACGCACATCCTACGATAATCAAGATTTCCATCGCGCCATCTCTTATCAGGTTCTGACAGATAGAGCCGTTGGCTATGCCAATGGCCGTATTCTCTTTGAGATTGCTCTGGCAGCGAATGAACATTGGCATACCTGTTGCGAGTACGCGCTGGAGTATGGACAAACGCCAAAGCCAGCGGGCAAGCGTGTACGCCAGCATAAACATCAGCAGCCCAACGCTGGGGATGGAACTGCACCGCTGCCAAATCAAGAGCCACACAGCGATTTTGAGGAGCGCCAGACCCGCTGGCAGGCCAGTTGTACCTCGCTTACCAGTTCAAATGAGCACCTGGTACAGATGTATCGCCAGGCCATCGAGGATATGGGAGCCTTGCGTATCTATGACATGGATGTCTCAGAGGATGCCTGGATCGCGGCTGCTGGTGTGCCCTGGTTTGTCACCCTTTTCGGACGCGATAGCCTGACCGTCTCTTTTCAGAATATGGCTGTCTCCGCTGGCTTTGCGCGCGGCGCACTCAAGCGCCTGGCTGAGCATCAGGCCACGGAACGCGATGATTGGCGCGAGGCACAACCAGGCAAGATTATGCATGAAATTCGCTTTGGTGAACTGGCCCACTTCCGCCAGGCACCTTTTACGCCTTTTTATGGTACAGCGGACGCGACTATTCTCTATCTGATTGTGCTCTCTGAAGCCTATCGTTGGACCGGTAATCTCTCTCTGCTAGAGGATTATCGCCAGGTGGCTGAGAATTGTCTGCAATGGATCGACCAGTATGGTGATCTTGATGCAGACGGTTTTCAGGAATATCAAAGCTTTTCGTCCTATCACTACGAGAATGTTGGCTGGAAGGATGCATCTGATTCGGTCGTCTATGCCGATGGCACGCAGGTGAAACAGCCCAAGGGCTTATGCGAGCTGCAAGGCTACGTCTATGACGCGAAGGTACGTATGGCTGAAGTTTTCGCGGCCCTGGGCGATGAACAGCGCGCCCAGCAATTGCGTGAGCAGGCCGCGACGCTCAAGCAGCGCTTTAACGAACTCTTCTGGATGGAGGCTGAGGGCTGCTACGCGTACGGTCTGGACCCCTCGAAACAACAGATTACTTCGATTACTTCCAATCCTGGCCATTGTTTGTGGAGCGGCATCGCGGAACCGGCAAAGGCGGCGCGTACCGCTCAGCGTCTGCTCCAGGAGGATATGTGGAATGGTTGGGGGATTCGCACGCTCTCCAGTAATAATCCTGCCTATAATCCTTTTGCCTATCAACGCGGTTCGATCTGGCCGCAAGATAACGGCATCATTGCCGCGGGTTTCAAGAGGTATGGTCTTGACGAGCAGGCCAATGTGGTGATTCGTGGGATCTTTGATGCCATTGAGCGTTTCGATGCCTATCGTCCGCCAGAGGTTTTCGCGGGCGTCCAACGCGAAGGCGAGCGGGATTTCCCTATACTCTATCCCGGCGGCGCGAATATTCCGCAGGCCTGGGCTACGGGGAGTATCTTTCACATGCTTCGTACCATCCTGGGCTTGCGCGCGGATGCTCCCCACAATATCCTGTATGTCAGGCCGACCTTACCTGACTGGTTGCCTGATCTGGAATTAGGCCAATTGCGCGTTGGCGCGTATTCACTCACTCTGCGTTTCTGGCGCGAGGGAGCGCTTTCTCGCTGGGAAGTCAAGGGGATTAAAGCTGAGGAACCCTCTGCTTCTCCTGATGCCTTCAAGGTCCTGGATGATCCAGAGATCGGCTGAGTAGCTATCAGTTGATCCCGCGTGCTGCCAGAAAATGATGGATGCGCCGGGGAGCCAAAAAGCCGAGCAGAAGGGTCGCGATAATCACAAAGAGAATCCACGGCACATGGCCGAGGGTAGGCAACAGAAAGGTAATTCCTAGCAGCAGAGCGATCAGCAGCCCGGCCACCCCGAGCAACATCAGGCTCGTAAGCACGGAAGCGAGGAGCGATTCTCCAGGCACATTGCTGGAGATTGCTCCTCCTAGAGCGCGCAGAATTGTCACCCGTGGCACGTTCTCATAGGAATTGAGCGCGAGCTGCAGCCGCTGCAGCTCTGCGCGCGGACGTGTCCTTCTGAAGAATTGGATAATATCGCTAAAGAAACTGAGCAGTGAAAAGAGTAAAAAGCCTCCCAGAAAGCAGCTCAGCGCTACAATCACAGGCAAATCGGCCCCGGAATTGATATGATCCACCAGAGCCAGCAATAGGAGCGCGAGTACAGCCGCGAATCCGCATAAAAACCACCAGACTGTTCCCGCCACAACACGTGTGAGAAGCATATGTAGAAGGATAGGCAGAAAACGGTCTCGCAGCAGCGAAAAGCCAGCGGTGCGAAAGACCACCGCTTTATCGCGCCCGGAAAGCGAGCGCGAGGCCCCAAGCAGTATCCCGATCTGCTCCCTGGCCGAGAGTGTCTGAAGTGTCTTGATCAGCGCCTGCTGATCATTCTCCTGTGGACTCAGGTTCTGAGCCATGTTCGGCTCCCTCCTTTTGTCTGCTAAACGCCTGCGCGCGGGCTTTGCTCTTATTTGTGATGTGTACCTCGCGTGGCTGGTGCGCGTCCTGCCGGCTGAGCAGGACAGGGACCGGCCTTAATAGCTTCAAGGTCTCGGCTCACAGGTTCTTCCTGGGAAAGCGTAATTTTATGCTCATTGTGATGTATCGTGAGCGACTTGCCTTTGAGTAAGCTATAGGTCACCTTTTTGGTATTTACCTCGACATGAAGCTGGTGTTCGCGGAAGGTCAGGCGGAACGTGAGCTTCTTGATGCCCTCCGGTAGGCGCGGCGAGAACGAGAGCGAGTTACCATGCATACGCATTCCGCCGAAGCCTGCTACCAGGGCCGACCAGACACCCGCTAACGAGGCGATATGCAGGCCATTGCGTGTATTATGCTCAAGATCATCCAGGTCCATCAGCGCGGCCTCGCCAAGGTAGTCATAGGCAAGCTGCATCTGGCCTACCTCAGCCGCTATGACTGCCTGCGTTGACGCCGATAACGAGGAATCGCGCACGGTTAGAGGCTCGTAATAGGCGAAGTTACGTGCTTTCAGCTCTGGTGTGAACGCCTCGCTACACAGGTACATGGCCAGCACAAGATCAGCCTGTTTTATCACCTGTTTGCGGTAGAGATCGAAGTAAGGAAAGGAGAGCAACAGAGGATACTGATCCGCCTTCGTGGCAGCGAAGTCCCATACCGCGTGCTTTGTAAAAGAGTCATCCTGGGGATTTATCCTGAGGTGCTCATTGTAGGGAATAAACATATTCTCGGCTGCTGCGCGCCAGCTCCGAATCTCGTCGGTATTTACACCAAGCTCGCGGGCCGTGTCAGGGTAGCGCTCGGCTACTGCTGCCGCGGCACGTAAATTTCGCTGGGCCATCAGATTCGTATAGACATTGTTATCGACGAGGGCGCTATACTCATCAGGTCCAGTTACGCCATCGATGCGGAAGTGATTAGTTGCGTCAGTAAAGCCGAGCGAGTGCCAGAGCCTTGCGGTCTCTACGAGCAGGACAAGGCCCGTTTCCTTCTCAAAGGCTGTATCGCCGGTACACGCCAGGTAGTTAGTCACTGCGTAAGCGATATCCGCGTTGACATGAAACGCGGCGGTTCCCGCTGGCCAGTAGCCCGAACATTCCTCTCCCTGGATCGTCCGCCAGGGAAAGGCCGCGCCTTTGAGGCCGAGCTTGCGCGCGTTTTCTTGTGCCAGGGGCAGCGTCGCGTGACGCCAGCGCAAAGCGTCAGCCGCGGAATTAGGGACCGTCATGGTCAGCAGCGGTAGCACAAAGGCCTCGGTGTCCCAAAAGACGTGGCCATCGTAGCCGGGACCTGTTAGACCTTTCGCGGGAATAGAGCGGCGTTCCACGCGCGCGCTTGCCTGGAGAATATGGAAGAGGGCAAAGCGCGCTGCCTGCTGAATCTCCAGGTCGCCCTCGATCTCTACATCCGCGCCGTTCCAGAATTCGTCCAGATAAGCGCGCTGTTCAGCGAGCAACCCTTCCCAACCGGTGACCCGAGCGGCGGAGAGCGCGGCCATCACCTGGTCATGAATGGCGGGGCGTGAACGCTCTTTTGACCAACCATAAGCGATAAACTTGGTCACGCGTAGCCGTTCGCCCTTTTTGAGATTGGCAATAATCGACGTACGCGCGATGTCCGAAGTGCTTTCAGACTCAATAGTTATCTCGCCTTTTCCCTCGATCGTGTGCTCCATCGCCGCGCCTATGCGCAAACCGCTGGCTTTGGTATGGTGGATCAGCAGTCCGGTGGTGCCATTCGCCAGATGCTCCTCGCCTTCAAGTGGGGCCAGCGAGGTAACTCCCGCGCGTGGATCTCTCTCAAGATCGGGCGGAGCCTCGTTGGTTACCAGTTCGGATTGGATCACAATCCGCGCTGGACCATTCAGCGGCTCGACTTCGTAACTGATCGCTACAATCGCTCGCTGCGTGAATGAGACCATACGCACCGATGAAACCCTGACTGAGCGATTCGCCGGTGAGGTCCATTCTACGTCGCGGCGCAGCACGCCGGCGCGAAAATCAAGCTCACGCTCATGTTTCAGAACTTTTCCATAGCGCACATCAAATGGCTCATCGTCAACCAGCAAGCGGATTAGTTTGCCGTTGGTAATATTGATGACGGTTTGCCCGGACTCAGGATAGCCATATGCCTCTTCCGCGTAGGGCAGGGTGCGTTGCTCGTAGACGGAATTCAAATAGGTACCAGGAATGCCATTTGGCTCGCCCTCGTCCAGGTTGCCCCGCAGTCCTATATGTCCATTGGAGAGCGCGAAAACCGATTCTGTCTGCGCCAGCCTCTCGAGGTCGAGGTCCATCTCCTGGATTTTCCAGGGTTCCATTTCAAACGCGGAATGCTTAATCATTGCTTGTTCCTTCGCCATATTTAAGAATAAGTCCTTCTGGTATTCCCCGGCATACTTGCGCGGGTGCCTCTTTTATCCAGTCAGCTTGCCGGTTCTTCCATGCATCAATCTCTGCCTATTATATGCCACTCTTAGAACGTTCAAGTACCCTCTCTTTGTTTCAGGCACGCCAGTTTATGGCTGGCACTCTTGCCCTGCTTCACACGTGCCTTATTATAGAGTTATATCGGCGTGAACGGATGCAGGCTCTGCAAGTTCCGCTCGTATTGTGATCTTTAGTAAGGCTGTGCCGCACTCTTCTGTGTCGCCGTGGGCGGCTTTATGCATGAAGTGGGCCAACCCACGAGTAGAAAGATATCAGTTTATGCAAAAACTTCAGGCAATTATCTTCGATCTAGATGGCGTCTTGACAGACACCTCAGAATATCATTACCAGGCATGGAAGCACCTCGCGGATGATGAGAAGCTTCCTTTCACGCGCGAGCAGAATGACGCTCACCTGCGCGGCGTCGGACGCCGTGAGTCTTTGGAATATCTGATTCGTGGGCATCATTATACGGAAGCACAGATGCAAGAGATGATGGAGCGCAAAAATCACTACTATGTCGAATTGATCGGGCATATGACGCCCGCGGACTTCGTGAGCGGTGGTCATGCCCTCTTGCAGGAGATGCATCGCCAGGGTATCAAGGCATCGATTGCCTCTACCAGTAAGAATTGTATGAAGGTCCTGGAACGTCTGCAGATCACCTCTCTGTTTGATGGCATCGCCGATGGCAATAGCGTGGCCAACCAGAAACCCGCGCCCGATATCTTTGTCTTCGCGGCAGGACTGGTAGGCGTGCCTACTCCGCTATGCCTGGGCGTTGAGGATGCCGCCGCGGGAGTTCAGGCCATCAAGGCCGCGGGCATGGCTGCGCTGGGTATCGGCCCACGGGAACGCTTTCAGCACGCAGACGCCGTTCTCCCCTCCTTAGAGAATCAGACCCTCGCGCAATTGCTAGACGCCCTTAACCAGGCTAAATGAAAACCATTAAGCTGCCGTTTTGTAGCTGAAATCTTGCACCAAAAGATAGTTCCCGTTGATCGTCTGGTTGGCGCCGTATCCGACACAGTCGTAGACTATGGCTACTTTGGTTGGTTGGAGCGTCGAAATGCTGGCTGTGCTTATGGCGTTGTTCTCAACGGAGAATGAAAGTGTCGTCCCATTGAGCGCAAGTGAGATTGTTACGGTAGTGAGCATGGTGACAACGCCTTTCTCCAGTTTATTCAGAATGGTTCCTCCACTCGAGAGTGATGCGATGAACCACGCGCCATTATTGCAGTATTCTGCTGAATAGCCACCATTTGCATCTCTCTCTGCTAAGCCGATGCATTTCGTCTGATAGCCAGATGCGATCCCTCCAAGAACACCTGTGACGGTCAGGGTGTTGTTAGAAGAGAATGCCTGGTTGTGTGGAAGTTGTTGGAGGTCCAAGTATCCGCGTGATCCACCTACATTGATAATTAATTGTGTGCCTGCCGTTGTGGGACAGTTGATGCCGTCTAAATTTTGTGCATTCCAGACGCCTCCGTTTTTATCGCAGATGACGCCCGGTTGTGTGGTTGAGTAAGTAGAGGACGCGGAGCTCCGGTGGGCAAGCGCCACGCCAGCTACACTGGCAGCGACCACGGTTGTGACGACTGCGACAGCCACAATTTTCCCGGCAACTGTGCTGAGCAGATGGCGTAGCCCGTGTACTACACCATGGCTTGCAGCTCGTGCCGCCACCGCCGATCCGTGGCTTGCGACTCCGTGTGCTGGCATCTGGTGCAAGGCATGAGGCATGCTCGGCTGGCCTGCGGAAGGATGCATAGAGCCACCAGCACTCCCACCAGGATGCGCCAGTTGCCCCGGAGCCGGCTGAGACCCCAGGCCAGCGGATGCTACCTGGGTCAGAGGTGCATGAAGTCCTAGCAATTGCTGAGACGTGGTAACCAGGACAGCCAGAGATCCTGCTCCCACCAGGATATCTCGTGCCTGTTCAATCTTTTTCCAATCAACGAAGCCAGGATCACGTCGTGCCAGGTTGCGCTGAGCAATATCCCAGCGCACTGACCCTGGCGCGCTCGGTCCCAGCGCAACACGTAATTGCTGTGCCTGGTTGGCTGCCCATTGCACTATCTCCAGGCGTGCCTCAGGAGGTAAACTGATCGCTTCATAGAGCAAGCATTGGGCGAGCGCGGCCCTACCATCCTGATCCGAGCGTTGATCGAGAAATGCATGGGCTTGCTGAAAAAAGGTCCTTGCCTGCTGCAACCTGGCGCGATCGGCTGTTCCCGTCTCAATATACGTCAGCAACGCACTCTCGGAGAGCAGCGCGGCCAGATTGACCAGCGCAGCGCTCTGCTCTGGTTGACGGCGCAGAGCCTCTCTGAAATACCACTCCGCTTCGCGGGCTGCTGCCTGCACCGCCTGGGGATCATAGCGATCACCAATGGCTTGCAGATAGGACCACTCGGCCTGGACCTGCTCCTGAGAAAGGCGTTGCCCGCTCCTCCAGCCTTCGAGTACCGCCTGCCAGCGCCCCTGACTCAAACCGGTGAAGACCGTCTGGTCAATCAGTGTACCCTGGCTGGTACGATACTTCCGATAGAGCACCCAGCCACGCAGCACATCGAGATTGGCTCTGGCTGCTGCCTGGAATGTCCCGAGCATTGGTTGTGTGGGATTCTGGGGTTCGGCCAATGCATAGAGGCTGGCTTGCTCGGCAAACAAGCGCAAAGCACCCTGGCGAAAGCGCCAGAGCGCCTGATTGCCTTTCTGCAGGAGGAGAACACTCATATTCAAACCCTGCTGACCATCGTTCAGGTCAACCAGTGTGCCGCCGAATTGCTGATCGAGTTGTCCCAGGAATTCATACAGCGAGGCAAAGTTCCTGGCAAGCTGGTCAGCACCTGCGGCGAGTGGCGCGGGGATACCAAGCGGCGGACTGAATGGCGCGCCAGGCTGCAAGTCTTCAGCGCGCAAGCAAGGTGCTGCAATCGTGGGACTGAAGCCGCCAGAGGTAAGCTGATGACTCTGAGCGCTCCAGTCAGCAACCATCTGCGTCAGGCGTTGAAAAAGCGGATCTTGTGGATTTAGACGAATAGTTGCATCTTGCACGCCGCGAATCTTGAGTTGAAAAACTGCCCTATTGTTATGACCGATCAGGACAACGTTGCCCGCCACTGGCGCATTCACAGCTATGTCGCCACTGTTGCTCTTCCCTCCACTAAGGGAGCGATCAGGGAGAGGAAACTGCTGGCTCATTCAATCCTCCATAGAAATGAACAATACAACGAAGAGAGGACGCGGCTCCTGTTGAGTCGCTCCCATTTTTCAAGCCTGAGCAGGCAAATAGCAAGGCCACCTGCCAATTGGAGCATTCATTGCGCGTGTTCTTTCTCAAAGAAGACGCATGCCAAACCAGCCCGCGACGACCCGCGTTCCCCCGACGACTGGCCCGATAAGATGAGCAAGTTTGCTGATGGCGCTTGCCAGTCGAGATCCTTCCTCCACCATGATGCTGGCACGCTGGAGGGACTGACCGACAGCCTGGAGATGTTGCGCCAGCGCCTCTACGTTAAGGGTTGGAGCCTCGGCCTGTTGGGCTGCTAGACCCGTAGATGTTTGCGCCTCCATCTGCACCTGCATAGGCAGGCCCGCATTGCCCAGCGCTGCGAAAAGCTCCTGGAGGCTGGCCTTGAGTGCTGTATGATCGCGTGAGGGAAGCATGTTCTGGCTTCCATTGCTGACAGAGAGCGTTCCACCATGTCCGATACCAACAACGTTTCCTGTCACAGGTGCATTGATGGAAATGTTCCCTCGGTTTGAGAGTGATGGCTGACGCTGCATCGTTTGCCCCGTTTGGCGGATGCTTTTGTCTTGTGGCTCGCCAGATGCGCCGTTCGCTTGCGGCGGTGCTACTGGAGCCTCTTTCCCAACACTTCCATCGTGTATTGCTGGTCGCCAGGCTTCCCTGCTCGTGTCACTCTTGCCCAGAGCAGAAAGGGCTCTGGCTCGCCCAGCACGCGCAGGCTCGTTTGCTGGAGTCAGGCGCAGAATATGTTCATAGCAGGCCAGAGCTGCTTCGTAGCTCTGTGCTTTCAGGTGCTGGTCGCCCGTAAAGAGTGCGCGCTGGATTTCGGGTTCGAGTTGCACGCGCCGGGTCAGGACTTCTGGGAAAACCAGGGTGATCTGCTCGGTAATGTCGTGAAAAGCTGCGTCGCGATCAGGCCAACTCGTGACGGGCGTTGCATTGGTGGGAAGTACCCGGAGTTTGGCAAAGGGAGCGTTGCGCCAGAAGGCAGGGCGAAGCAGAATGGGAATGACACGTGCATTTCCCTGCTCGTGACGCTCAATCGCTCTTCCCATCCCGGTGCTATAACAATAGTCTGAGTTCATGAAGTCGGAGCTGATGAGCAGCAAAATGATATCGGCACTCTCCAGGTGCCGATAGAGTTCTTTTTCCCACTCCACACCCGCCTGAAGATCGGTATCACTCCACAGCATGATCTGCCTCTGCCTCTGCAAGGGCATGAGGTGTTTCTTCAGGTTTGCCAACATCTCCTGGTCTTCGTGAGCATAGCAACAGAAGAGTTCGAGCGTCGCAGACATGATGAACTACCTACCTTTAGAGAGCATTTGCGGATTATTTAGCCCCCGTCTCTACTTATGTATATGACATACGATTTAATTATATATCTATTCATAAAATAAAACAAGCAAATAGAACTGTACTGTAGTCAATAGGCTATTCGGTCCACTCTCTTGCCGGGTGGCCTGCTTCCTTGCGCTTAGCGATTTTACGGCTACAAGGTATCTTCCTTAACGCAGAGCTTTGTACAGGAGTTTTGCTCCCGCAGCTAGAAAATCGTTACCAGTGAGAGCGACAGAGGCCAGCAGGATTATCAAGCGGCGGCGGCAAATCGCAGCTATCCATAAAAGTGGTTGTGTTTTTGTCTTCTGATTGGGAGGGTTTCGCGTGTTTAGAAGGAGAATCTATTTGTTTACTGGATGCGCGTCCTCTCTTGCGGGTGATGCGCGAAAAATAAGAAAAAGGATCAAGAGTAGTTTATGCGCCTCGCTCTCATTGTTAATCCCGATGCGGGGACCTCCCCGATCGCCAAAACACATCTCTCGGATCAAGAGTTTAAAACAACTCTCCTGGAGACGCTGCGTGAGCTTGACATAGAAGCAGATGTCTACTCGACTACACCTGACGATCCTGGAGAGGCCATTGCCAGGCAGTTAGCAAGCGAGAAGACACGCTTCATCGTAGTTGTAGGTGGAGACGGCACCATTCATTCCGTCGTACATGGTATGCTGGGGAGCGCAAGCATCCTTGGTATCATACCCGCTGGCACGATGAATAACCTGGCGTATAGCCTGGGTATTCCTACTGATCTGCGCGATGCTTGTGCCCTTCTGCGCGATGGAGAGATTGCCGCCATCGATGCTGGGAAAATTAATGACCACCTCTTTCTGGAAGTTGCTGGCGTGGGGCTGGAAGCAGCTCTCTATCCATCTGCGGAGAAGATCAAGAGTTCGGGTCTCTCTTCTATTAAAGCCTTCTTTGAGGGCCTGTCTATACTGAGGAATTTTCGTTCTCCACTGATGCAGGTAACTTTTGACTCGGAAAAGCCGCGTACCTATCGTGCCCTCGAGATTACCATCTGCAACTCACCCTATTATGGCGTTCATTTCAATCTTAAGCCAGACATCTTTCTGAATGATGGCTGGTTAGACGTGGCCATCTACAAGAATTTTAGCAAAAGCGAATTTTTTCGTCACGCATTTGCGATCACTCAGGGTCGCCGAACCCTTACCCCGAAAATCATCTTCCGCCGAGTGAAAACGTTGCGTATCCGCTCCAGCAAGGTGGTCAAGGTGGAGGCCGATGGCGAGGTTATTGGCAGTACACCGGCGGAGATCACTATTCTTCCTGGCGCGCTAAATGTGCTGGTTCCACAGAAACCGGGACCCGGCTGGCTGCTTGCGCCAGAGGAAACTGTCCAGCCTACTCACAATGATATCCAAGGTGCTCGTAATGAAGGGAAACAGTATGTCTAAGCAGACACCGAACACTCAACCTGTCGGCAACGCACCGGCTGTGTCCACCCGACCGCTGGTCACAGCCCCTGCTCTCAATCTGACGCTCAATGAAGCACAACAGGTCGCGGCTACAACTGCGTATTCAGGGCGTAAGGCGGTTTCGCGTGGCTCGATCATCCTGGTCTTCTATTTCTGGCTGCTTTCCGGCGCCATTATCTTCTCCTGGATCGCGCGCCACACCCAATTCTTTCCTGGCGACCGCACGATTACGCGCGCGTTACAACAGCGGCGCAGTCCCTGGATGCGCCGCGTGATGATCGGAATTTCTGAGCCTGGCTTTCCAAAAATCAGCGTGCCTCTGACGATTGGCATCGCGGGCACGTTCTGGTTTCTGCGCTTTCGCCTGGAGTCTATCTTTCTGCTGCTCAGCACCAGCTCGAATCTGTTTAACATGCTTATCAAAAGGGTCATCAAACGTCCACGCCCGACCAAAGAACTGGTGACGGTTGCGCGTGTAATTAATGAACCAAGCTTTCCCAGCGGCCACGTCATGCACTATCTGAATCTTTTTGGCATGCTCACCTATTTTCTGGCCACTAACTGGCGTCCCAGCCGCCTGCGCAATAGCTTGATCACGCTGTGTGTCTCGCTCATCGGGCTGGTTGGCCCTTCACGCATCTATCTGGGCGCGCACTGGCCAAGCGATGTGATGGCCGGCTATGTCTATGGTGGCCTCTGGTTTGGTGGCATGATGACTCTCTATTTGCGCGTCAAATCCTGGGTTCATCCAGCTAGAGGAGGGACGCCAGTAGCTATGAAGCCCCTCCAACAACCAGGAGATAAAGAAAAAGTAGACCTGGACGAGCCAGAGGATTAAAGAGATAGCAGACTCGGCTGCTTCATGTGATGCAAAAAAGAGGAGCACGCTGTGCCGCTCCTCTTTCTTGCATCCTCTAAAGCAGCCAGATCAATTTTCCTCAAGGGGATCTGGTTCGTTTTGCAGCATGGCCAGCACTGTTTCCTCCTCAGCACTCTGCGCCTTGTAGTCTTCCGCGGCGCTGTCGATTTGCCAGACGCTGCCATTGAGCACGATATAGCGCCACTCTAAACGCGAACTATTGTGAAAATCAGCCGGCAGGGCCGTTTTGAGAAGATCCTGCAGATCCTCCGGCACTGGCTCGGCCAGGTCAATTTTTTGCGCAAGGATGCGTTGAATATAACTTGACATAATACCGGATGGATCTTCTCGATAGAGAATCTGCCCCATGTTGCGTAAATTCTCTAACGCTCCCTCTCGCGACTCTGGATGTTGTAATTCCTGCAGCAAATGAAAGCGTAGCGCGGCGAAAAAGCTATATTGTACGAGACCGCTACAGATAAAGTGCATCACATGCGGGCCTGGCTCGCTGTTTTTGTCCCATTGCTTGAATAATTCCGCCACTTTATCCGCTGCCTCGGCAACCTGGGGTACCTTACTTAAACGATGCCTGGCCAGGCGCTCTATATACAGCGCGGCCAGTTCCCAGACGACTTTATGATCAAACAGCCCATGCATCTGATCCATGGCCATGCCGCGCACGTGGCGCAAATACGCGATTGCGTGCGTATCTTCGGGATCGCCCCTCTTGTGGCTGGCCTGCTCGTGGGGATTCTCCTGGTACCAATCCAGCCTGGGCCGCTTGATGCCAACCGTAAAGGTATTATAGGGCATGACCTCGTTGCGCCAGCTCGTCATGATCACGCCTTTTGGGCGAGCCTCAACCAGAAAAGTATTTTCCAGCCCTTTGGGTGGATCATTCACCAGGTAGACCAGGGCCGAGTGGCTCCACTGGCTTTTGGTCGCCGTGCGAATGAAATACGCGAAGACCTCTCTGCGACTATGATTGATGCGTAGCAAGACATCAGAGATGCGCAGGCGAGGTCCATCTTCTCCCTGCTGCATAAAATAGGTCAGTGGATCTTGCGAAACATTGGTTGCGCGATAGGACATGTCCTTTTCTCCTTAGTGCAAAGTCACTTCACTCGTCCCACTGAGACCACGTATGAGCACAGTATGAGGTAGACAGCGCCCTTTTCTGCTGTGGGGCAAAGATACCGCACCTGACGGCAAAGCTGCCGCATCGTTTGGTAAGTTGCTGAGTTTGTCGGGCAACGGGAGTGCAGAGGGTGGCCAGCCCTCTGCCGGGGTTCGAGGTGTTCCCGAAAAATCTCTTTTTACTCTTTTTGCAAGCCACCGCAGGTAGCGAGAATGACTTGTGAGAAACCTTGCCCTTACGGGTAAAATAGCCCTTGACGATCTGGCTTCCTTCATGTTATAGTCTTGTTAACCGCTCACGTGAGCGCTAACATTTCTACAGTAGCCAGATAAAGAGTTGTTATGAAAGCTTCGGTGACTATTGCTGATGTAGCGAAAGCGGCAGGCGTTTCGATGCAGACCGTATCACGCGTGATAAATGCGAAAGGTGAGATTAGCCCGACGACGCGTCAGCGCGTGCTGGAGGCTATTGAACAGCTGGGTTATCGCCCTAATAGTATTGCGCGCGGCCTCGCTACCAACAAGACCTTTACCCTGGGTTTAATTGTCCCCGATATTACCAACCCCTTTTTCCCGGAGATTGTCCAGGGAGCCGAACAGGTGGCTCTTGAACATGGCTATACTGTTGTGCTTGGCAATACAAACGAAAGCCCTGAGCGCGAGATGAGCGTGCTGAGTATTCTTGAAGCTCGGCGCGTCGATGGACTGATTCTTTGTAGCTCGCGTCTATCGGAGGAGCAACTCTTGCCGCTTTTGGAGAAGCATAACGAGGTTGTGCTTATCAATCGGCAGGTTGCGCTTGACAATGTGAGCATGGTGCGTGTGGATTATGTCTGGGGGACAAAGATGGCTGTTTCTCATCTTATTGCCCATAGTCGGCGGCGCATCGGCTTTCTGGCCGGCCCACCGATCTCACATAGTCAGCATATGCGTTTGCAGGCATTTATTCAGACCTTGCAGGAAAGCGGGGAACACTATGATCCCTCGTACGTCCTTTCCTGTACTCCCAATACCGCAGGTGGTTATCTGGCCTCGCGCGAACTGCTTCTCCGCAATCCAGACCTGGACGGCTTGCTCTGTTATAACGATCTTGTCGCAATCGGTGTGCTCCAGGCCTGTGTCGAGTTGAATGTTGCGATACCTGACAAACTGGCGGTTATCGGTTACGACGATATTCAAGCTGCGCATCTGGTGACGCCTGCTTTAACAACTGTTGGCATCTCCAAATCCATGCTTGGTACCCATGCCGCGCAACTCCTGTTGAAACGCCTGGCTGGCGACCAACGGGGAGTTGACCTGTTGCTTACACCCAAATTGATTGTCCGCTCTAGTACACCGTAAATAGCAGCCCATTCCGTTTACATCTCGCAATACCGAGCAAAAGAGCGACTGACATCGACTGTTGCGTTTAGACATCCGCAGGAGCGCACTCCTTGTCAGCCTTACTATCCTGTTACCAATTTCGCTCTTTGTCTCTTGCGTAACAGAGTGGCGCGCCTGATCAATGAAGGAGAGAAGAAAGAGATTTATGAGCAAAGATTACGTTGTAGCCGCCCTGGCCGATTGGCATGTCCAGGAAAACTCGGTGGTTGAACTGGATGGTACACGTTATTTCCTGGTCACCAACGGGCAAGGTATACGTCAACTGGCTATTGTCGCCCCCCTGGCTCTCTCGGCTGCTTTCCAGGACTTGACAGATGTTTCACAAACGAGCGCAAACGAAGGCTCTACTCTCTTGCTGGCTCCCCTTAACGCCGCGAACGCAGCTGCTTTGCGCCGGCGTTTCGCCTGGCTCAATCCCAGCGTCCAGGGTCTGCGCGCCGGGGCTGGTCTGGGCGATCGGCTTGGTCTCGCCACGCCTGGCCACTTACGCGCGGTTCGTGCCGTCCAGGGCAAGATGGTACCCTTTCCCGCCCAGCAGTCAATCCGCGAAATGACGCGCACTGGCCGCAGCCCTCAAGAAGTTCTAGATGATGCCACATGGGGAGTTTTCGCTGAGGGCTGGCGTGCCGGCTTTGGTGCTGATGCGGACCATCTCAAGACGCCCGCCGATATCGATGCCTGCCTGGCCGCTGGCTATACCTTTTATACCTTCGATCCAGGCGCATATGTCGAGAGCGCGGCTGATCAGGCCAGCGCGGAAGAACTCAGCAACAGTTTACAGGCGCTCCCCTGGGACAGGCTCGCGGATACGCCTGAGGCTCTGCTGGCTCGCTATCTCTCTGCTCCCTGCCAGTGCGAGGGTTACCAGATCGAGTTTGATGCCTTGCTTGTGACACGCGCTGCGGTCAAGTATGGTCACGCGCTGGCCCACGTGGCGCTGCTGTATCAGCACCTGGCGCGGGTCGGCGCGAACCAGTCCTGGGAAGTAGAGGTCTCGGTGGACGAGACCGAGACGCCGACCACGCCCGCCGAGCATGTCTATCTGGCCACTGAATTGCGCCGTCTGGGCGTTGAGTGGGTCAGTCTCGCGCCCCGCTATCCCGGTCGCTTTGAGAAGGGAGTCGATTATATCGGCGACCTGGCGGCCTTTGAGGCCGAGTTCGCGATCCATGCCGCAATTGCTCGTGTGCTTGGACCCTATAAACTCAGCCTGCATTCTGGTTCTGACAAGTTTAGTGTCTATGCTATCGCGGCCCGGCAGACCCGTGGCGTGGTTCATCTTAAAACCGCTGGCACCAGCTACCTTGAGGCTCTGCATACTATCGCCAGGCTTGAGCCAGAACTGCTGCGCGCTATCTATACCTTTGCTCGTGCCTGTTACGAAGTCGATCGCGCCAGCTATCACGTCTCGGCCAGCCTGGAGCGCGCGCCCCTGCCAGAGTCGCTGCTCGACACGGATATGCTTGCTCTTCTGGAACAGTTTGATGCTCGTGAGATCCTGCACGTTACCTTTGGCTCGGTCCTCACCGCCCGCACACCCGCTGGCGCATGGCTCTTTTATGAGCGCCTGATGACTGTTTTACGCCTGAATCCAGAGGTATACGCCAGTGATCTGCAAGCCCATTTTATTCGTCACCTTCAACCATTTGTGCTCTTAGCCACAGATTGAGAGCGAAGATCCTCTTCCTCTCAACATTCAGTGCTATTGAGATAAAGTGTCGGCATCTCTGATATGTATCTGCTTTGCTCAGCTACGGATGGAAAGCTCATTGAGCATAGGAGCTGCAATTCAGCGCTTCAGAGTGTCGGCACAGGCAAGTCGTTTCTACATGACAAGGAGGTTCAGTATGTAGTTTACAATGACTCGCAGAAATTTCCTGACCAAGGCTGGCAGTGTCACGCTAGCCGCCGGCGTCGGCGGCACGCTCCTGGAGGCTTGTGGTTCGAGCACGACTTCGACCACAAAGACTCCTAAACTTACGGTCCAGGTTCTCGATGGCGGTGGTACGTTGCAACTGGTGAAACAGATTCTCCTTAACTACCAGAAGACGTATCCTGATAAGGTGAATTTTCAGTTCTTGCCCTCAGCGACAGCCCCGACTGTTCCTGGCAAGATCAAAGCCCAGGAAGATGCTCACAAGCAGGATATCGCTCTGGTGCTGGGAGGTTACGACCTTGTCGCTTCCGGCATTGCGGCGGGCATCTGGGAGCAGGTCTTACCTGCATTTTCAAGCAAGCTTCCCGATTTTACCTCGATCTACCAGGACCCGGTCAAGCAATATGCTACCCTGACCAATGGTTACGCGATTCCGCTGGTCTATACAGCTGGTAGCCCGCTTTTTGAATACGATCCCGCTAAAGTGGCCACTCCCCCAACGACCATTGATCAACTCAAGGCCTGGATTCTGGCTAATCCGCACAAGTTTGAATACGCGCGCCCGCGTAACTCTGGTCCTGGCCGCACATTTCTGATGGGTCTGCCCTATCTATTGGGCGATAGTGATCCAATCGATCCTACCAATGGCTGGGCCAAAACCTGGGCTTTCTTGAAAGCGATCGATCCGGCCATTTTTATCCTGGACCAGCAGTTAAAGATGTGCCAGTCTCATTAGCTCCTTCGACCAGTCAGCATGTAGTCACAATGTATGGCCGACCAGAGTATGATACAGTTTCACAGAATTATACGGTGGTGATGCCGCTTTCGGCTGCCAATCTGAGCAAGGCTTTTGATACGTGGGACGCTCAGATTGGCGGCTCCAAGCTTAAATCATCCTAGAGGTGCAGCGCCTGTACTATCCAACCAACGATCTGAGAAGTGGTGTGCGGAAGACAGCGTTGCTTCCGCGCGCCCTCGTTTGCAGGAGATACTTATGGAGCCTATTCAGCATTTGCACCTGAAAGGTGTGACGCGTCGCTTTGGAGCAACGACTGCTCTCGATAACTTTCATCTTGAGATCGCGGGCAAAAGCTTTGTCAGCTTTTTGGGACCCAGCGGTTGCGGCAAAACGACGGCCCTCAATTGCCTGGCTGGCCTGCTGGAAACCTTTGAGAAACGTTATCCCTCCCAATTGAGCGGCGGTCAGCAGCAACGTCTCGCTTTAGCGCGCACCATCGCTCTGGAACCGGCTCTCCTCCTTCTGGATGAGCCACTCTCTAACCTTGACGCCAACCTGCGCAACGACATGCGTATTCAGATCAAGCGTCTGCATAACGAACTGGGCCTGACCACCGTCTATGTCACGCACGACCAGTCTGAGGCCATGTCTCTATCTGATCTGGTCGTCGTTATGCGCGCGGGTCAGATCGAGCAGTCCGGCACACCCCAGGAGATCTATACCCGCCCCAGAAGCCTCTATGTGGCGAACTTTATGGGCTATGCCAACCACTTGCCCGTTACAATCGTCGCTCGTGAAGAGCATGTTTTTGTCGTGCAAACACCCGGCGGCCAGATCCTACGAGCAACCTCGCCTGTCCCTGAGAGCGCGACCTGGCAGGAAGGGCAGACCGTCCTGGCCGCTTTTCGGCCCGACGAGACTTTGACAGAGATCGGCACGCAGTCTAATCGTTTGCAGGGAGAGGTGCGCTTGAGCGAATACATGGGTCAGAGCTTTGAATTATTGGTCGCCATACCAGGGGCCGAGGGGAGCGAGGCTGACACTCAGTTACTTGTGCGCAGTCCTCTTGTGCTCGAAAATGGCAGCAGCGTCGAATTTGGGGTCGCGCCAGAACGCCTGTTGCTCTATCCAGACGAAGCAGCGCTCCCTACCGTCTCAGACATCCCAACCACAGCGACAGAGGCAAGCGTCCTGGAAGGGAGGAGGTAAGCTTATGGCCACGCTTCCCACACCGGTCACCTGGCGGCGGCGCATTGCCTGGGATGCTATCCTGCCCTGCCTGCCTGCCTTGCTGGTCGTACTGATCCTGTTCATCTACCCCCTGGTTTTTTGGCTTTGGACTCAGCCTGCAAAACGCGGACGGCACAGGCCCGACTCTGGCAAATTACCTCAGCTTCTTTAGCAATCCCTTGCAGAGCGACACCATCCGCGTCACCTTTCTGGTCTCCTTGCCAGTTACACTGTTTACCCTGATCGTTTGTATTCCTCTGGCCTATTTTATGCGTCATGGTATACGCTTTGAACGCGTCATAACTATTCTCCTGGTTCTGCCTATGACCCTGGGAACAGTGCTGGTCGCGCAGACAATGCAGCGTTATTTTGGTCCAGTGGGCTGGTTTAATCAGTTTCTCGGTGCTTTGCACCTGATCAGCGCGCCGCTCAACTTATTGCACAACCTCCTGGGAGTCGAGATTGCTCTGTTCATCCTGGGATTTCCCTTTGTCTTCCTCTTGTTAGCAGGCTATATGTCGGCTATCAGCCCGGATCTAGAGCGGGCCAGGCATGCTTGTCGCCTTTAGCCTCAACTTTGTCGCTAACTTCGGCGTCTTTCCAACGGTCGAACTGGTCGGAGATCCCACGGGCACGACTCACGTGCTGGCTGTCGCGGCCTATGACGCCTTTAGCGATAACAACTGGCCCCAGGCCACCGCAATCGCCCTGACCATGGGCATTTTGGAACTTATCGTCGTGGCCTTTGTTCTCTGGTTACGCACGCGCCTCTCGCGTACTTCAGTTGTTGGCGGCGGAAAAGGAGTATAATCATGGCCTCGCAAAGTAGTAGTCCGGCGCAAGACGCTCTGCTCAAGCCAGACAGCGTCCTACCAGCAGGCATCCACCTCAAGCCAGCGGCCAGGAAGCGCGGCTTCTCCTGGAGCAAAGCCATCTTCTATACCTTGATTATCATTTTTATGCTCAACCTCTTTGGCATGGTGGGGAGCGTCATCGTCGATTCGTTTGGCCATACATGGTACGCCAGCTGGTTGCCAACGGGCGGCTATTCCAATGAATGGTACACCTTCCTCGCCAATGACCAGGATATTGGCCAGTTGATTAGCAACACCCTGATTGTAGCCATCGCCAGTACTCTCCTGGCCTTGCTGCTGGGTTTTCCAGCCTCCTACGTGCTGGCGCGGCGCGAATTTCGCTTTAAGGGAGCCCTGACCGCTCTCTATATGGTCCCGCTGTTAATGCCCACCCTGGCTTATGGCATACCTCTGGCCACCTTATTAAGCCAGATCGATCTGGGAGGTCTGTTAGGCTCGTCGCTCATCAACGTGATTGTCATCAACGTTGTGCCCATCTTGCCCTTTGTCATTCTGATTCTCACGCCCTTTATTGAGCAGATCGATGTCTCGCTGGAGTCAGCCAGCCGCATGTTGGGAGCCAATCGTTTCCAGACCTTTATGCGCATCGTTCTGCCGCTCATTCTACCTGGTGTTCTGACGGCAGGCGTACTTGCTATCGTGCGTACCATTGCCATGTTTGAACTGACCTTCCTGGTCTCAGACGCGAACTCCTCAACCCTGGTCGTCTCCCTCTTTGGGCAAGCCTTTGGAGCCGGCATTCGCCCAACTCAAGAGATCGACGCCATGGCTGTTATCTACACAGCCACCACCATGGCCCTGATGGTAATCGCGCTCATCTTTGTCAAACCAACCCAATTTGTTGTACGCCTGAAAAGCCAATGACCCCTGCTAGCAACAAAACAACGCTCAGTGAAGAAGAGCAGGCCAGCTTGCCGTGGCACGGCAAACTGGCCTGCTTGAGTTATCTTTATGCCCCCAGGCGATAGGTTTGTTTTGCCAGACCATAGGCCAGATCCTGCACCATCGCGCTTGCGTCTTCTTCATCAACCACGCGCCGCACTACCAGGTTGGCTACCCAATCAGCGCTTACACGTCGCCAGAGATCGTGCCGAGCGGGGATCGAGGGATAGGCGCGCGTATCATCATTAAAACCGACTAGATTCTCTAAACCAGCCGTCTCAGCCACGTTATCTAGAAAGCGGTACATGCCCTGCATGCTATCAAAAAACCACCAGGGAGGTCCCAGGCGCAGTGCTGGATAGTGACCTGCCAGGGGAGCCAGTTCGCGCCCATAGGTTGACTCATCCAGGTTAAAAAGAATCAGCGTCAAAGCGCGTTCGCGCCCGAACAGATCAAGCAACGGGCGCAAATTGTGGGTAAATTCGCTAGCCATGGGGATATCCGCGCCCATATCACGTCCAAAATGGGCGAAGATTTCAGGATTGTGATCGCGCAAACTGCCCACGTGTAATTGCATGACCAGCCCATCCTCCACACTCATCCGAGCCATCTCAATCAACATATGGCCTGTAAAACGCTGGGCATCGTGCGCGCTCGCCTCGTCGCGCAGAGCACGCTGGAAAATGGCCTCAGCTTCCTGCTCACTCAAACGCTCTGTATAAGCGCTCTGCGCGGCATGATCGGTCGCTGTGGCTCCCAGGGACTTGAACAGACTACGCTGCTGCTCAAGGGCTGCCAGGTACAGGCGATAACTGGTGATGGCGCGACCTGTCACCTCGCCCAGGCGCTCAATCTGAGCGGCATAGCCTGGCTGAATATTGACCACCGCGTCCGGGCGAAAGGTTGGAATGACCCGGCCCTGCCAGCCAGAAGCACGTATCTGCTGGTGATAGTGTAGATCAGCCGTAGCTGGATCAGTGGTGGCCAGCACCTCAATATGAAAGCGCTCAAACAAGCGTCGTGGCTGAAACTCTGGCTGGCTCAGGCGCTCAGTCAGCGCAGTATAAATCTCTTGCGCACTGGCCGAGGTCAATTTTGTCTCAATCCCAAAGATCTCGCGTAACTCATCGCGCAACCACAGACTGGTCGGCGTGCCGCGAAAGAGTGACCAGTGGTCGCAAAACAACTGCCAGATCTTGCGATGATCTTGCTCAACCGGCTGCTCATCGCGGCGCGGGATACCTAGCGCTTCCAGCGAGATGCCCTGCGAATAGAGCATACGGAAAATATAATGATCAGGAATAATCAACAGGTCAACGGGACTGCCCCACGTGTGCGACTCCTCGGCCAGTATACGTGGATCTACATGTCCATGGGGACAAAGCAACGGCAAATTCCTGGTCTGTTTATACAGACCATAGGCTATGCTTCGTTGCACCGCATCTGACGAAAAATAGCGCTCGTCCTCGCTTTGCATCATAATTCTTTAAGCCTTTCTATTCTCTTCCCGGTAGAGTATTTCCTGCGCTGGCGGCACGAAAGCATCATCCATATGTGGCTATACCGTCTTATGTGATCGGTCACATTTATTATATGCACCATTTTCAGCTAGAAATCAAGCGCTTTAGCCGCTCAAGGCAAAATAGTGCTGAATCCATGCTCACAGCAGATTATTAGGAGTTCTCCTGGGACTGTACCCCAATTAAAAACTCCTTGACAGCTTGCGGAGTCGCTGGCTATAATGTGAGCGGTCACAGTCATAAAGGACAAAAATATCCCCTGGGAGTAGCGCAGAAAGACGAATAGAGCCGCTTATGGCGCAGCAGAGGAAGAAAAAAACTACGATCCGTGAGGTCGCTCAGCACGCGGGCGTCTCTTACCAGACGGTCTCACGAGTGTTAAACGCTAGCGACAATGTCGCCGAAGATACACGCAAAAGGGTGCAACAGACTATGCTGACTCTGGGCTTCGTGCCCAACAAGATCGCCCAGATGCTCATCACCAATCGCTCGCAGACACTTGAATTGATTGTAGTGGATATAGTTTACGCCGAAAGCTTCACCGATCCGATTAAAAATATGGCCCGAACTGCCCACGAGGCAGGTTACAGCCTGCTGGTCACGATGGCGGAGGTCGATCAGTTGGCAACTGTACTGGCAAATGCGGCTGCGCGCCTGATTGAGGGGATTGTGATGTACGCGCCCTCGCTGCGCATGTCTGATGAGCAATTGCTGGCGCTCTGCGCGGGCATACCGCTGGTGCGCCGCGACTATATTCCCTATTCGCGCCTGGCATGGGTGGGTTTTGACCAGGTGCATGCCACGCGCATGGCCGTTGAGTATTTGCTTAGCCTTGGGCATCAGCAGATCGCGGCCATTCCTCCCTCCCTCGACCTGATCAATGGTCAGTGGCGCTATGAGACCTGGCAAGAAACGCTGCGCAAGTATCAACTGGAACCCGGACCGATGTGTGAGTCCAAATATACATTCAGCGGCGGCTACTCAGCAATGTGCGACGTTCTCGATTCTCGGCAACCCTTCACAGCCATCATGGTCGGCTCCGATACCATGGCCCTCGGCGCCCTCCGCGCTCTACGGGAGCGCGGCCTGCGCGTCCCCGAAGACATCTCATTGCTCAGCTTTGACAACGTAGAACTGGCCGCCTTTACCGATCCCCCCCTGACCACCATCCACTTTGATTTTAAACAGCAGGATACCATGGTCATCAACTATCTTCTGGAAATCCTCAACAATCCAGATATGAAACTCTACCAGCGCGTCCTTTTGCCCGACCTGATTATTCGCCAGAGCACGCGCAATATCAACGGCGCGTAATCCACCACATTCTTTCCGCTCGCCAGCATAGTTCAGCATATTTTCCAGCGTTTTTTTGTGCAAACGAGGTGCTACGCGCCTTTGTCTGCACAAAAAAACGCTTCTATTCCCATGGGTGGAGAGGTAGAAGCGTTCTGGCCTGATTTTACAAAATCAAGCGTAACTCCTGGACTTATGCATAGACTTAAACACTATCATGTACGGAAAGCGGCACGCACATTACGATCAGCGAACATATAGATCAGGATTACCAGCGGGATTACTATGCCAATGATAGCATTTGTCGCTCTCCCTTGCGTGAAGGTAAAGATACCATTCAGTAGTGCCAGGGTTTCAACAATAACTGTAGCCCAGAATGCCCAGGTGCGCAGATTCCAGAGGCCCCAGGCAATAACAAATTCCAGAAGGCCGAACACCACGGTGATAACTCCCAAAATGGTGCTTGCTTGCAGAAGCAGCAACCCTCCAATGATGCCCAGGATGCCGAAAACCGCGGCAATGATGGCAATAATCGTAATCCCCAGCGGACGGGTCCGTTGAATGTTAATCATTGCTTGTTTCTCCTTTACTTTGTCCTATGATCCCTGCCGTTTTTGGCGCATAAAGATCTAGTTAAAATACTCAAAAGCCCCGCAAAAGGTTTCACTGTCATCTTTTTCTTCGCTGTTACGTGTAATAAGAGGTGAAATAAAAGAAGATGTTACAGAGTTTTTCAGTGTAATATCAAGCAAGTTGCAGATTTTTTATATATTCTTGAAAAACAAATGTAACAACAGCATAGTAAGCGGGAAATGTATTAAGACTACTCGAAAGGAGATGTTCTATGACGACAACAACTAAGGCGGCTGCTACGCCTCTTTCGACTGTAATCGGAGTCTTCCCTACTCGTGATCAGGCGAATAAGGCGATAGACGAGTTGCGCCATACAAATTTCAGCTACGATCATATCAGGATTGTGGAACGAGGCACAGGAGGCTTCGCGGATACGCTGAAAGGTATCTTTACAGGTAAGACAACCACAGCTTCAAATGCTGCCGACGATCTGGTGAAAATGGGCATGCCGGAATACGAGGCTCAATATTATCAGGGCCACTTAGATTCGAGCTATGTCCTTGTCATTATGAACGCGGATGATCGGCCAGAGGAGGCATTCAATGTTATGCGCCAGAAGGGTGCGTTTGACATTAATTCTCGCCTCAGAATCTCCCCCGCGAATGAGGCTGGAAACTCTCCAGACGCTCAAGCTTTGCGGAACACACCTGACTACGAAGCCCCTTCTCTGACTCCCAATTATGAGGCAGCGTCTTCTGCTATGCAGCCTGTTTCGTCTGATCCCGACATGTCATCAACTGCGCGCTATACGGATGATGCGCGGGACGTGGCGGTTGACGATGCGCGGGCCTCTGCTACGCAGCCATCCTCTACTCATCCCGATGAGCTTTCTAATGCCGATGTTTCAGCACCTGTAGACCATACAAACGACGTAGAAAACGCGCCGGATGACAATACACAGCCTTACGCGACACAATCGCCCTCTTCTCAGCCTGACGAGCCTGCGGCACCCGCCGGTCAACAGCCCTCATACAAGGCTTAGACGATGAAGCAACAAGAAGAGAGCAACTTGATCTTTCCCGACAAGCTGCTCTCTTCTTCGTCGCTATCCACTCCCTACTGTGAAAAACTCGCTTTGCGCAAAAACTCAGAATCAAGGTCGTATAAGGCTCAAAAGTTATGTCCCATACTTAAAAATCATTTCCTGCTTGTCGATGCCTGATATTTATCGACTACTCTTGCACACCACTTTCGGTCAATATGGCACGTTGCAAGTATAATTGCCACTTTTTGGCATGTTTTTACGTGCTAGAAGAAGGAAACTTGAGATTCCAGAGCTTTTATTACCTATCTGAGTTTCTTTTGCGTTTTTGTCTCATGTAAAGATAAGGAGCCAGAAGTTATGTACAATCAACCTGATCCCTTGAATGCGCCGAACTCGGCTTACGAGCCAAACGCGCCCACCGTTCCCATTGTAGGCAGGGAGAGCGTGATAGAAGCGGCCAACAATGGAGCTGTGGAAGTAGAGAGTCAGCGCGCAAGCTATGTAGACCCCGCTGGCTACCAGGTCGAGAACCAGGTCGAGACCTACGCGGATAAAAACGCGAGCCGGGCACAGATGCGCTCCTGGATTATCAGCATCATTTACTTTCTGCTGGGCGTATTAGAAGTTATCATGGGCCTGCGCTTTATCTTCCGTCTGCTGGGCGCGAACAGCGACAACGCTTTTATCATGGCTCTCTATAGTTTCAGCCATGCCTTTGTTGGACCCTTCAGCACCATCTTTAATAATCAGTCGATTGGCTCCCGAAGCTTTTTCGAGTGGTCAACGCTGGTTGCCATGCTCATCTACGCGCTGATTGCCTGGGGCCTGGCCGCGCTGGCACGCGTCGCCCTCACCCCTAACTATGGCGCTGAACAGCGCGTCGTCAAAACACTGCGCCGCTCCTGATGCATTTTCACAGGACAAAATAAACAGTGGGGAGATTTGTCCCCACTGTTTATTTTGTCCTTAGCAACGCTTGATCCTTCATCCGAAAACGCTACAGAATCTAACAAGCATTTTCCATAATTATTCTATTACCCTCTGCTAAGGAGCGTTTATAATGATCTTCAGACAGAGAACATATCTCTCTACTTTCTCACGCATTGTAAAGGAGTGCAGAACATGGATATCAAAAGAAATGGCTCACGACCTTCCGGCAAAGGGCTGGCTGAATACTTTACTGGCACTGTGCGCATAGATCCCCTGTTTGATGCACCAGAGCCGGCCCGCGTAGCTGGGGCCAGCGTCACATTCGAGCCCGGCGCGCGGACCGCGTGGCATACCCATCCACTGGGGCAGACCCTGATCGTGACGGCAGGCTGTGGTCGGGCCCAACGCTGGGATGGTCCAATTGAGGAGCTTCGTCCGGGAGACGTGATCTGGTTCCCCCCGGGTGAGAAACATTGGCACGGTGCCACAGCAACCACAGCCATGACGCACATAGCCATTCAGGAACGTCTCGACGGCAAAAATGTCGCCTGGCTGGAACAGGTCAGCGCTGAACAATACCACGGCTGAGCGTGTCTCATAGAGAGTTTGCTCGCAAGGAAAGGCATAGAGAAAGAACAAGCATATGGAATACGTGAAGCTCGGCAACACCGGCATGGATGTGTCTCGCATCTGCCTTGGATGCATGGGGTTCGGAGACGCGGAACGGTGGACGCATAAATGGGTACTCGACGAAGAAAACAGCCGTCCAATCATCAAGAAAGCCCTTGACCTGGGCATCAATTTCTTTGATACTGCCAACATCTACTCGATTGGGAGGAGTGAGGAGATCCTTGGACGCGCTTTGCAAGACTTCGCGCAGCGGGATGAGATTGTCCTTGCCACCAAGGTGCATGGCAAAATGCATGACGGGCCCAATGGTGCCGGACTCTCGCGCAAGGCGATTCTCAGCGAGATCGACAAAAGCCTGAAGCGGCTGGGGACGGATTACGTGGACCTCCATCAGATCCATCGCTGGGATTATCAAACCCCTATCGAGGAGACGATGGAGGCGCTGCATGACGTGGTGAGAGCTGGCAAGGCCCGCTATATCGGTGCCTCTGCTTATGTTCTGCGTGGCAGTTCCAGAAGGCGCTACACGTCGCTGAGATGCATGGGTGGACCCGCTTCGTCTCGATGCAGGATCATCTGAACCTCATCTATCGCGAAGAGGAGCGAGAAATGTTGCCCTTGTGCCGCGCGGAGAAGATCGGGGTGATCCCGTATAGTCCACTCGCATCTGGACGCTTGACACGTGACTGGTCAGCAGAAAGCACACTGCGTTCTGAAACTGATCAGATCGCGAGAAGCAAATACGATGCGACAGCCGAAACCGACCAGCAGATCGTGAAGCGAGTCGCGGATCTCGCGGAACGGCATGGGGTTCCGCGCGTCCACATCGCGCTGGCCTGGCTGTTACAGAAGAAGCCAGTGACGGCACCGATCGTTGGAGCAACGAAGATCACACATCTGGAAGATGCCGTCAGCGCGCTCTCCGTTCAATTGACCCAGGCAGAGGTTACCTACCTGGAAGCATCGTATGTGCCGCATCCCATTGTTGGTCATCAGTAAAGAAGATGATAATCGTCACATGCATGTCTGACGCAAGCCGACCCAGGTGGGGTTGGCCCCTGAGTATGCATAGACCAGCCTCCCATGCTAAGGTTTAGCATGGGAGGCTGGTCTATGCATACTCAGCAACTAAAAAGACCAGCATATGAAGAGATACGAAGAGATAACTCAAATTTACCAGGCTTTAGCGCGTTGCTTGTTGTGCTCAGTGGCTATGCTGATGCTGCCCATGTTCGTGCTCTGGCACGTATGTCGCGCTGGCCAGGAGACTGCGCCGTTGTTCCTCAGGTAGCTTGAATTGCTGCTCCAGCCAGGCGATAACTGTATCCAGGCCTGTGCCATCTTTCAGATTGGTAAAGACCAGGGGCAGTTCGCCGCGTTTCAGATGCGCGTCCCGCTGCATAACCTCTAGCGAAGCGCCAACATAGGGGGCGAGATCGATTTTGTTAATTACCAGCAGGTCTGAACGGGTAATTCCAGGACCACCCTTGCGTGGAATCTTATCTCCACCTGCCACATCGATCACATAGATCGAGACATCAACCAGCTCAGGACTGAAGGCCGCGGCCAGATTGTCGCCTCCGCTTTCCACAAAAACGAGCTCCAGCCCCTCCAGGCTTTCCTCTAGATCCCCAATGGCTTCCAGATTCATCGAGGCATCCTCGCGAATCGCCGCGTGCGGACAGCCTCCGGTTTCGACTCCTCGCACGCGCTCCAGCGGCAGCGTCCCCTGGCGCAGTAGAAATTCCGCGTCCTCGCGTGTATAAATGTCATTCGTCACTACGGCCAGATTATAGCGCGGCCATAGCTGTTTGCTCAAACAGTCCACCAGCGCTGTCTTGCCGCTTCCCACTGGTCCAGCAATGCCAACTCGAAATGCGCGTCGCGTAAAAACTGTCATAGCTCAAACCCTCTCTTCTCTTATAGTCTTAACCACCCTCCTTATACTTTGTGGCGTTATAGGGTGGTTTCTTTGGATAAATTGCCTTTATTGCAGTCTTCGAGTCGAACTCCCTTTGACCCGGCTTCCTTTGTCTTCCATCTCTCCATGCCGTAGCTAGAACTGGAGAGACATACATTATGACGTAGACTATCCTATAGCCATAATACCCGGTTGAAATGCCTGCTGGCTGGACCGGTTGTACAGGAAGTAGAGCCGGTAGGTTTATGCTCACTCACATCAGCGGACACATGCCTGGCTGTTTCTACTGGCTGGCCATGTGTCCGCTGATGTGAGTGAGCATAAACAAGCATAAGACCTCTGGCTGGCTTCTGCTTACCGATCTCTCAGCTGCGCAAATCAACTCGTGCTTTGATTATTTTCCAGACCCGGCGTTTGCATCTTAGCGTTCGTTTATGACCATTTACTTTTCCTCAAGGCATATCTCCATCTTATAGTCATTAGATACGCCCTACAAGATAGAGGATAAACAGATGCAGATACGTACCAGGACAACCAGGCACAACACTCACACTTCAAAGCACATTAATCCGAAACCAGTCGCTCAAAACAAAAAATAGCGCTGTGCCATCGGCAACTCACTGACAGGCTCGCAGGTCAACAACTCGCCATCAGCTCGTACCTCATAGGTTTCAGGATCAACCTCAATCCGAGGTGTAGCGTCATTATGAATCATGTTCGCCTTGCCAATCGAACGACATTGAGAAACTGCCACCACCATCTTACGCAAACCCAGCTTCCCTGCAATACCATCCTCCAGCGCAGCTCGCGAAGTAAAGGTCAGACTGGTGGCCGCAGTCGCGAGTCCAAAGGACCCGAACATAGGGCGATAGAAAACTGGCTGAGGTGTGGGAATCGAAGCATTAGCATCACCCATCGCGCTCCAAGAGATAAAACCACCCTTGACAATCAACTCAGGCTTGACTCCAAAAAAAGCAGGCTTCCAGAGCACAAGATCAGCCAGCTTACCAGCCTCAATCGAGCCAACATGCTGAGCGATACCATTGGCAATTGCCGGATTGATCGTATACTTGGCAACATAGCGTTTCACACGCATATTATCGTTGCGCTCTGTATCCTGAGCAAGCGGCCCCCGCTGCACCTTCATCTTATGTGCAGTCTGCCAGGTGCGCGTAACCACCTCACCAACACGCCCCATAGCCTGGGAATCGCTGGACATCATGCTAAAAACACCAAGATCATGCAAAATATCCTCGGCGGCAATCGTCTCAGGACGTATACGACTCTCCGCAAAAGCAACATCCTCAGGCACATTGGGATTAAGATGATGGCAGACCATCAGCATATCCAGGTGCTCCGCGATAGTGTTAATTGTAAAAGGCATAGTCGGATTAGTAGAGGACGGCAAGACATTCTGGAAAGAGGCAATGCGAATAATATCTGGCGCGTGTCCCCCACCCGCCCCCTCAGTATGATATGTATGAATCGTACGCCCCGCGATAGCCGCAATCGTGTCCTCGACAAAGCCAGCCTCATTGATAGTATCTGTATGGATCGCCGCCTGGACATCATAGGCATCGGCTACCCGCAGGCAGGTATCAATCGCGGCAGGCGTAGTTCCCCAGTCCTCATGCAGCTTCAGGCCACAGGCCCCGGCTCGTATCTGCTCTACCAGCGGCTCAGTTGTCGAGGTATTGCCCTTCCCCAGAAAGCCAAAGTTCAACGGCCAATGCTCAACAGCCTGCAACATACGCGCAAGATTCCACGCACCCGGCGTACAGGTGGTTGCATTGGTCCCGGTTGCTGGTCCCGTACCACCACCAATCATAGTAGTAATGCCATTGGACAGAGCTTCATAGATCTGCTGAGGAGAAATAAAGTGAATATGCGAGTCAATCCCGCCCGCAGTAACCAGCATATGCTCGCCCGCAATTACCTCGGTTGACGCCCCTACTACCAACTGAGGATCAACACCCTGCATAGTATCAGGATTGCCTGCTTTGCCAACCTTGACGATACGACCATCCTTAATCCCAATATCGCCCTTAACTATCCCCCAATGATCGATGATAATTGCATTGGTAATCACCAGGTCAAGCGCCCCATTCAAGTCCTCACGCGTGGCTCGACTACTCTGGCCCATACCGTCGCGGATAACCTTGCCTCCACCAAAAGTAATCTCATCGCCATAGGAGGTATAGTCACGCTCGACCTCAATGATCAACTCGCTATCCGCCAGGCGCACACGATCGCCAGTCGTGGGACCATAGAGGTCCGCGTAAGTCTGCCGCGGTATCTGTAAGCTCATACCTGTCTGTTATCCTCTCATATACCTCTGTACTATTATCAGCCAACCCACACTGATGAAAGACAAAAAACGCCCCCTCACCAGCCACAGTATATCACTCCTGGCAGCAGGACAGGTAGGGAAGGGCAATCGCAGGCAAACTAGCTGGAAAGCGGCGCTGCTGGAAGATCACGAGCGACACGAGTGGTATCCTACCTTGCTTAGTCGTCCGCTGCTCATAGGCGAGAAAAGCGATCAATGTGCATTGCGTTCTCTGATCCCAAAAGAGGCACCAGGAGGAAATTCATGCCAGTCTCATGTCGTCTACGTATCTTGCTCGCTCAACTCAATTCCGAACGCGCGAAACACGGGCGCAGTCTACTATCAGCTTACGGCGCATTGCTCAGGAGAGTGGTATTGCTCAAAGTGTCCTGGTTTCGCTTCATACCGGGCGCAGTCAGCGGATTGATTATACAACCATTGATCGACTCCTCTCCTACTTCAATCAGTTTTACCCAGTGCATAAGTTGCTTGACCGCAGCTTCCAGATACACCGTATTCCACAGCACAATCGCAGCCGTCACCAGCGTGAGTCCGCTCGCCCGGTATTGCTGATCTTCATAGGAGCGATCACGGATCTCCCCTATTTGGTAGTGACAGACCGCACGAGCCAATGCATTGCGAGCTTCCCCCTTGTTTAGCCCTACTTCAACTCGTCGCCTCAACGCTGGACTTTGCAGCCATCGTAGTGCGAAAATACTCCGCTCGATGCGCCCAAACTCTCGCAGCGCCCAAGCCAGGCCGTTTTGCCGAGGATAGGAAGCCAGCTTGTTCAACATGAGCGAAGCAAGATCACCCGTTTGTAAATGGGTAAAATGCCGACTGTACGGCGTCCACGAATCGATTTCGAGGAGCAAATCGGGAAGTTTCATACGTGGGAGCAGATCGTACAATTGACCCTTGGCCTCGTCTGGGACATCTTTTGTGAGTGGCGTAATGACTACCTTCTCTTTCTCCAGACGTGCATCAGGTAAGGCTCCTTCTGCCAGGAGCTTCTCAACGGTTTTAAGGTGCTGGTTTAATGTCTCCCGCCGTTCTTCCAGGTACGTCTTCCAATCGGTCTCTCCCTTGATCTCTGTTGTACCCTCCTCTCCTCCTTGTGCCGCTGCCACTCGGCATCGCTCAACAGATACTCTTCCAGAGCTTTGTGTTGCCGACTCCTGTTGATCCAGATATCGCCGGAGCGTAGCCCGTTACGCAGTTCAGATAGCGCGCATAACTCGTAGGCATGGCGGTCGATGTTCTCTTCTTTGAGCACATGGGGTTCCCATTTCCCATCCACAAAGTCGGTCGGAGAGTGGTTTGGAACTGCACGCCGTCCGGTCTCGTTCAGTTCCTTGAGAACATCCAGCGCTTGGAGCAGCGGCTCATTGGCTTGCGTCGCTTGAAACGTAAAGGTTGCCACGAGTTCCTTCGTGTATTTGCGCAATTGTCCGTAGCGATCCACCAACAATTGCACGGTATCCACCTCCGTCGTCGTCGTGAGTTGCTCGGCTTCATTGACCGTGGTGATAAAACGCTGCCAGGAGAGCACCGCTTCAATAGCCTTATAGGCATCCATTGTGGTTTCTTTCGCACCGATGAGGGCTTTGCCCACCCGTGCATAGAGCCGGACTTTTTCATGGAGCACAAGGATTACCACCTCCTGGTTCGTGAAGGTTTCCCATGAGGGTCATCGGTTCTCTTCTCCACCTCCATATCGCATCGGTTGCCGCTTGCTGCTTTGTCTCAACAAATGGCCATTGAATGTGTCTTGAAATCGTCCGTTTTCTGCGACACATGGCTCTGCTTTTCGGGAGTTGCGCCGCACCACCTTCCTACGTGTCAATTTCAGAAGTGGATTGCACTGCGATCCCTGGAAATGCGCTCTCTTGCAATCCACTTCTGCAATGATTCTTTCCCAGAAGTAGGTTTCAGTGACAGGTGATGTCATATAATAGTATGCAAGATGGTTAAAGTGACAAAGAATAGATGACGGGATAGGTGACAAGGAAACATGCCTATCTGGGTGGATATTGCGTTGTCATTTAATCGAGCGTTTACGTGACACATATGCGAAGGAGAAAAGAACGCATGGGAATACTCATTGGCTACATGCGCGTCTCGAAAACCGACGGCTCACAAGTGCTCGATCTCCAGAAAGACGCCCTGCTAGCTGCCGGGGTAGAGCAACGATCCAATTCCTAAATTGACACTAGGAAAGGAATAGCCAGATGAAATGGGAATATAGAACTTTAACGACGAAAGGCAGCAGCAGCAACCTCCATTATTATGACAGTGCTTCATCTCCGCTAACAGAAGAAAAGCTTGACCAATTAGGAGATGATGATTGGGAACTTGTAACAGTTATTTCTGTCGCCGATCTTAATGGAGAAACACAAGCATTTGAATATATTTTCAAACGTCCTAAATCCGTCGCTATGACCTCTCAGCCCCAGCCACAAGCAGCGTCCACCTCGAAGAAGATGGTTCTTCTCGCTGCCCCAATTGAGGGAAACGAGGTCATCGAAAGCGTGAGGATAGTACTTGGGAGAGCCTTTCAGCCGAAAGGCTTTAAGGTTGAGGTAGCATCGATTGCTGACCCACGGCAAGCGCAAAGCGCTCTCGATAGTGCGGATGCAATCATCATACTTCTGTCGATGGGCTCACTGCGCGTTCTGCTGAATGTGTCGTTTACAATACCACCTAACGTCATGAAATTAGCTATCTGCATACGCAGGTGTCCCCATGATAATGGTAAGGGCACCTGGTGGGAGGGTACCAAAGTTATAGGCACGCCATGGTTTGACACTGATGGTGTGTCTAAGGTCACGAAAGAGATCGCAGACATTTTCTAGGGATACGGATTTATCCCGCACAGGCCGCAGCTCTGGCTACCCCTGCCGGGATGTTCCAAAGCTAGCAATCATGTAAATGATAGATCGAACATGGCTGTGTCGTAATGTCAATTGGGGATTTCGCTCACGGAACACGGAATCCCCCAATTGACATTTATCGCTGAAGTCCACTTTTGAAAGCAATGCAATCCACTTCTGAAATGGACACTACGCACGAAATCCGCCCTTGACAAATCTCAAAACGAATGGGAAGGTGACGCTGGCCCGGCAGATGTTTGCGGATCAAAGCCATTCCATTTCAGAGATCTGTGCAGCCCTTGGGATCTCTCGTGCTACCCTCTACCGCTATGTCAAAGAGGCGAAATCAGCAGAGTAATTACCAAAAAATCAGCAGTTTAATCTCAAAGTTTACACTGAGATCTTCGGGAACACAAAGCATTTGCGCGCGCTGCGCCGGAGAAAGTAACTCACGGGTGGCCATAGGCGATCATCCTCCACAAATATCTAAGATGGGCCTTACCATAGCAAATAGATCAGTTCTCTGCAAACAATTCAGACACATACACTATCCTCAGTAGAAAAATGGGAAAATACTTGTAATACGGCAACGGTTTGTGCTACACTCGTCCCAGAAAAGTCGTACCAGAACGAACCTTCTCATACGAGTTGGTAGTCAGATATCATGGTTTCAATCTACTTACACGCTCGAATTGCACCAAGAGAGAAGCGTGGTTCTTGAAAATGGGCGGTAAAAACTCGTACCAGAAAAGATTTGACGGGAGAATAACCAAAATGACGGAAGCCGGAAATAGCTCAACATTTCCTGAGAGCCGAGGTCATGCCGCCTGGATTGCTGTTTACAGCGAGGCGTGTCTCTCACAAAAAAATCCTGGCACGATTGATGTCTATCAGCGCGTGCTTCGTGACTTTCTTCTCTGGCTTGCTAAATCTGCTGGCTCTGAGTCGTCTCCTTTCCACCAACTCACTCGCACAACAGTAGAGATATACCTGAGCACTTTGGAGGAAGCTGGCTATAGCCTCAGCCATCAAGTCAGAGTCAAGTCCGTCCTCAGTAGTTTTTGCCAGTGGCTCATTGACGAGCAGGGATTATTAAAGCGAAATCCGGCTCGAAACCTCGAACTTCCAGCGCAACAAGTGTTGGCTCCGCGTGTTCTCTCCAAGGACCAACGCATTATTCTCCGATCGCTGGTTGGGCAAGCCGAGGATCTACGGGGAGAAGCTCTTTTTGCTCTCGGCTATTGGGCGGGATGTCGGGTAAGTGATGTGGCTCATCTGCTCCTGGCACATGCCCATGTGGGGCCGAAAATCGGGTGGCTGCATGTTGGGCATAAGGGAGGCAAATTTCGTGATATTGATCTGCTCAATCAAGCCCGACGACCGCTCTTCGAGTATCTTGAGCATGGTGGACGCGATACTGAGAGTCCCTATATCTTTACCTCTCAGCGCAACCAGCAACTCACGGAAGCTGGCATTCATCATTGGTTTCGAGCGGTCAAACAGAGAGCAACCTCAGACCAGTGGGAGAAGATTGCTGATCTCTCGTTTCATGATCTGCGCCATGATTTTGCTCATCGAGCACGAGAAGCAGGTTGGACGCTGGAAGAGATTGCATATTATCTCGGACATGTGACAAAAAAAGGAACCCCCACCATTCAAACGACGGCGAGGTACACCCAGGTGAGTCGAGAGCAGGTGAAAGAAAAGCTCAAGCAGATAAAAGGGT
>JBEVTI010000053.1:0-42982 GCA_041156125.1 Candidatus Paraktedonobacter carboxidivorans | reverse complement strand
GACAAACCTGATCTCGTTTCGTTTTGCGATTGTTCAAGTGCTTAAGTTAACGCCTATGGCGGACACCCCGAACCCTGGCAGAGGGGCTGGCCGCCCTCTGCACTCCCGCTGCCCGGTTTTATTCCCGATCTTGCAACAGCCCTGCTCTGAGCGCATGACTTATGAAACGCCGCATAAAAGTTTGACACCAGGCATTGATAAAACTACAATGGAACCCTATCAATATATAAGATAGAAGCACCCGCGCCTGACTGGCCAGGGTGTGAGCAGAGAGAGGAGAGTTTATCGCATGGCAGAGCAGATAGAGCCGCGCGAGGAGCGGCACTACAGAGAGCAGCCACCGAGCATAAATAGCCAGACCAGGCGGGATAGAGTCGCTGAGGAGGCCACAGCTCCGGCTCAGCATTTGGTCGCGCCCTCGGAATCTTTCGGTGCGTTTGGTCCGTTACCAGGGTATCCAGCGGAGGCAGCCGTTGATGCACAAGTACGCCCACCAGCAATTGGGGCGGATTTATCCAGAATGGTGACAGGCAAGCTCTCCCCTCCCCAGCAGCCAGTAGCTGCACCTTATGCCGCGCCGCTGCCAACGGACCCGCTCCACGCGAGCGGCCAACCTTATAATACACCAGGTATAGCCGCAGCACTGCCGCTGTCAACAGACCCGCTTCACACGAGCGGCCAGCCTTATAATAATACACCAGGCACGCCATACAACATTCAGCCAGCGCGCCCGGCTGCTGTTAAGCGCAGAAAGCCGATCCGCTTTCCACTGATACGTAAGGCACCAGCCCTGCTACAAATCTTCGGCATATTACTCTACAGCCTGGTGCTGGTCATCTGCATCATGGGCTGTCTGCTGCTGCTGCTACGAGCTTATATCGACAATGGCAATGTATATTTTAATGTTAATGGGAGCACTGATGGTCTTTCCGTGGTAATCACCTGCGTACTACTGCTAGTGCTCGCGCCCGCCTGCTCGTTGTTCTGCGGCGTATTCTTCGGTAGCTGGCGCGGCCTACTTGCCGCGCTGCTCGCACTTGGCGGTGGCCTGTTAATGTCCCACCTGACCGATCCGCGCATTTTCAATATAGATGCTGGTCTGCAGATCTACCTGCTTATCGCCTCCCTCCCATTTACAGCGTTTATCGTCGGCCTGCTCTATGATCGCCGCCAATACGCGGCCTGGTGGAAAAGCATGCTTACGATATTGTTAGGCCTGATTGTACCTGTAGTTGGCCTGCTTACGTTTATCTATACTCAGGCTGCGGCAAATGCAGATGTCGCGGCCTCTCTTGGCCACACAACCACTCAAAACTTCCTGGCAATACTGACAGTCGGTTTCGCCTGTATTTCGTTGCTCGCCATTCCGCTACTGAGCCTGCTCTACGCGGGCATCGAAGGCATAATCCATAGTCTGCTGGCCAGAGAGCGCCGCATACGCTAACTCAGGCCAGCACACTCAAGGCTGAGTAGATTTCGCGCAGAAAACGGCTAGGGATAGTGCTAAGCAGACGCGTCTGCGCAAAGCCATGCTCTTGCGAAAACTTTTCCCAGGTGGGATAGGCCAGTGGATACGGCACCCAGGGGTTGCCGTGGTCAGCATTATATTCCACCAGCAACAGGCGACCAGCAGGGCGCAGATACGAGCGCAGATACGCCAGGACGGGAGCCTTATCGCGTACAAAGTGGAGAGAATTAGCCATGAGAATGCCATCGAGCGGTGGCAGAGTCAGTTTGTCGATAAAATTGGTCTCCAGATAATCGACAACCACCTCAGGAAAACGCGCCCGCATGGCTTCTGCCTGCTCACGCAGGGCGCGTCGATCCCGATCTACCGAATAGATGCGCGCGCCGGGACCGAGCAGATCAGCCAGAGCCAGAGTAAACGCGCCCCCACCAGAACCCAGATCGGCCCAGACTCCCGCACGCGCGGAGATACCTTTCCGAATAAGATTGACATGATCCTGATGTTGCACGTTACTTTCTCCCTATTCTTCTATTCCCGCAGCGCGCCGCCAACAGAGCTAGCAACCCGGCGGATGATGCGGTTGCGCAGATCCTGGACGCGCGTTTCACTGAGATTGCCTTCCAGACTCTCGTAGGTAAGCTTGTAGGCCAGCGATTTGTGACCCTCAGGAATGGGTTGGCCACGATAAATGTCGAACAGTTCAATGGTGCTGAGCAATGTACCACCGGCCTGGCGCATGGCGGTTTGTACGTCAGCGGATGGCACCTCCTCACCCACTACGAAGGCCAGATCTTCAACCACCGGCTGGTAGATACTAATCGGCTTCATTGGCTGGAGTTGCCAGCCAGACTTGACCAGCGGGGCGATGGCAAGGTCAGCCACGTAGACACGGGCCTCTGCTGGCAAAGCGAACGCCTGGAGTATCAGCGGATGTATCTCGCCGAGTACGCCCTGAGTCGCGCCGTGAATGCGTATCTCCGCGCTGGTAGATGCGAAGGTCGGATGAGAGCTTTGCGCGACATACTCGACACTGTTGCTGGGCAGACCCAGGCGCGCGCAGAGTTCTTCCAGCACACCCTTGAGATCGAAGAAATCGTAAGGCTCGGCCCCGGCAGGATCAGCGTGGACGCTGGGCAGACGCCGCTGACCAGTCAGTAAAATGCTCAGGCGGCGCTCTTCCAGGGGCAGCTTACCATCACCTTTCTCAGGCAGGTAGACACGACCAAGCTCGAAATTAGCCAGGCGTGGCGAGTAGCGGTAATTGGAAGCCGCGTTTTCCAACGCGCTGACTAACAACGAGCGGCGCATAACCCGGCGATTGACATTAAGCGGATTGAGCAGAGTGATGAACCGCTCACTGGCCTCAGCGCTGCCAAGCTCCGCGCGCGCCAGCTTATCGTGATTCTCTGGCGTAGTCAGCGCGTAATTAATCGTCTCCAGCAAACCGCAACCGGTCAGGATATCGCGGATCTGCTCCTCGACGCGCTGGAAATCATTGATATGCGCTGGCGGCAGCGCATCGCTCATTAACGTCGTCGCGATATCCTCATAGCCGATAATGCGCGCAACCTCCTCGGCGAGATCAGCAGGCACCTGGATATCCAGGCGATGCCAGGGCGCGACGCAGCGTAGCACAGCCTCGCCTGGCGCACTCTGCAGACCAAAGACGGGCGCTCCCTGAGCATCAGCCGGCAACTCAGATAAGACCTCGCTGGTGATATCGAGGCGCAGCAGATTCTCCGCGATTGTCTCCAAAGAGACCTCCATACCCAGAAGTCGGTACACGTTGCTGGCAGTGGTGTAAACCACGCGCCTGGTCTGCGGCACTGGATACGTATCAAGCGCGCCAGGCACCAGGGTACCTCCAGCGTACTCGACCATCAACTGCGCGGCACGGCGCGCGGCAAGCGGATTAAGCTGCGCGGGAATGCCACGCGAGAAGCGCTGGCTGGCCTCACTGTGCAGTTTGAGCCTCTGGCTGGTACGGCGATTATTGATATTATCAAACGTCGCCGCCTCCAGGAGGATTGTGCGTGTCTGCGCGCTGACCTCGGTCTCGCTGCCGCCCATCACACCAGCTACCGCGATACTGCCCAGCGCATCGGTAATCATCAGCATCGACTCGTCCAGTTCGCGCTCAACAGCGTCGAGTGTAGTCATCTTCTCGCCCGCGCGAGCCACGCGCACAGTAATAACTGGCAACGGTTGGCCCGCCCTGGTCGCGCGCGCTTGCAACTGATCGTAGTCGAAGGCATGCAGCGGTTGGCCCCATTCGAGCATAACATAGTTCGTGATATCAACCACATTATTAATCGGACGCATGCCAGCCAGGGTCAAATGTTCCTGCATCCATTTTGGCGCAGGGCCAATTGTTACGTCTTTTATAATGAGACCAATGTAGCGATTGCATAGCTCAGGATTAGCGATCTCCACCCTCGCGTAGTTCGCAGCCTCTCCGCCGGAAATCACGGTCTCATCCAGCGGTAAATGCAAAGCTGCATTGGTCAAGGCTCTTACCTCGCGCGCCATGCCAATCATACTCAGACAACGAGCCATATCGGGCGTCAGGCCAATCTCAAAGACCTCATTGCCCAGATAATCGCGCAACGACATACCCACAGGCGCGTCCTCTGGCAACAGCAGTATCCCTTCGTGCTCCTCGCTCAGACCCAGTTCGCGCTCCGAACAGAGCATGCCATTAGAAGGAATGCCGCGAATCTTCGAGGCTTTGAGCTTCTTTTTCGGGCGCGGAACCTGCTCGCTATGCGCGTCGATTAGCACAGCCCCATTGCGCGCGAAGGCAACTTTAAGCACCGGCAACTGCTCAACATCTTTATAGGCGAAAATGTTAGGCGCACCAGTCACCACCTGCTCGGTTCCCGCGCCATAATCGACCTTCACCAGCGTCAGCCGATCCGCGTCAGGATGCTGTTTCACCGCAAGCACCTGGCCAACCAGCAGCGCAGCGGGGTCCCACCAGTCGCCCTGGCGTTTAATCTCCTCAACCTCCATGCCCGCCAGCGAAAGGCGGTCCGCCAGCTTCTCTACTGGTAGGATCAGGTCAACGTACTCTTTCAACCACGAAAGCGGTACTAACATACTCTTTTCTCCATTTATCTGCAGTTCCACTCTACCCACTGATCGAGAGAGGAGTGATACCGTTTTTAGATGCTATAATTGTTCGCAAACATGTTATCTCATTACCCAATACGGTCCAGGAAGCGCGCATCGTTGGAGTAGAAGTAGCGAATATCGTCGATACCGTACTTCAAAAGGGCAATGCGCTCTGGTCCCATACCGAAAGCGAAACCACTGTATTCAGCCGGATCGTAGCCGCCATATTGCAGAACAGTTGGATGCACCATGCCAGCGCCCAGGATTTCCAGCCAGCCGGTATGTTTGCAGATCGAGCAGCCCTGGCCCGAGCAAAGGACACAGGCAATATCGACCTCTACGCTTGGCTCCGTGAATGGGAAGTAGCTTTTGCGGAAACGCATCGCGTGTCCTTCCCCATAGAGTTGAGAGGCGAAATCGGTAATCACGCCCTTGAGGTCGCTGAAAGTGATATGCTTGCCCACAGCCAGCCCCTCGACCTGGTAGAACATCGACTCGGAACGCGCCGTCACCTGCTCGAAGCGGTAAACTTTGCCGGGCAGAATCACGCGAATGGCCTCCGGCGCGTATTCGCGCATGGCGCGAATCTGACCAGGGCTGGTGTGCGTGCGCAGCAACACTTCTTGATTTGTTGTATAGAAGGTATCCCACATATCTCTGGCGGGATGACCGGGAGGAATATTCAGAAATTGAAAATTATATTCGTCAGTCTCGACCTCAGGAGCATCGTAGATCTGGAAGCCCATTGAGCCGAAAATCGCGCAAATCTCGCGCAGGACACGCGTGGTAGGATGAATCTTGCCCAGCGTCTGCGGGCGACCAGGCAGAGTCACATCAACGCGCTCTTTGTTGCGCACTTCCTCCAATTCCGCCAGTTCCAGCGCGGCCTGGCGCTCTTTAAACGCGTTCTCCAACGTTGCGGAAACCTCGTTAGCCAGCTTGCCTACGATCGGGCGCTCCTCGGCAGCCAGCGCGCCAAGGCCACGCTTAATTCCGGTCAAACGACCTTTACTACCCAGATACTCTCTATACCAGGCACGTGTCTCCTCGGTTGTCTTCGCGCTGGCCAGAGCCGCCTGACCCTCCTGCCGAAGTTGCTCTAACTGTTGCAGGATTGTTTCTTGAACCAGATTACTCATACAATGCCACCTCCTGTGTCCCTTTCTCAGGATGTAAAGAAATTCTATCCTCGCGTGTAGCGCATCATTTATCAAGAACTATTAAGAACAAAAAAAACTGACATATTCGTCGCCAGGGACGAAGTTGTCAGTAAACTCCGCGGTACCACCCTTATTGCTCGGTTGGCCTCGCCTGGGGGCGTGCAACAACCGCTCAGCCTTCATGCCAATGCATGGCAGCCTGAAAATCTCATCATATCCGCTAACGGGGATGATCCGGGGCCGTCTACCCGACCGAGACATGCTCGGACTGCTCAACAGCCAGCTCAGGGGCGAACTTCGACAGACAATGGGCGAACAGGCTTGCAGCCGGCGACCTGTTTTCTCTAAAGCTTATGACCTGTGTACTTTTCCCCTTCAGCGCCTCTAGCTTTTTCTTTCCCTAAATTATGCCAGATTCCCGGCAAATTGTCTAGCCTTTTTACTCCGAGAGACAGGGTTTCTCACAAGTCTTTCTCCCGCCCGCCCACCCTGAGAAAAACAGGGAGTGTGGAAAGATGGGCAGCGCGCTGCCCATCTTTCCACACTCCCTGGACCCTCCAATGGAAACGTTTATAAGAGCGCAAGACGACTTGTGAGAAACCTCTTCTTCTCTCGGGGATGGGTAAAAAATGCGTAGCAAGAGTATCGTTTTGGCGACAGAGTTTTGTAGATGCTAGCTTTTACTATTCAGGATAAGAGATCTGGATATGCTCGTGCTGAACCTGGTGTTCCGCGGGCAGTTCTTCGAGCGCCGAAATGGTCGCACCGGCCTCGACAGTTCGAGGACTTTCGCGCACGCGATAGCCTTCCTGGTAAGCATGATAGTTTTCTACTGGCTCTGGCTCAACCTGGAGCGGTTCGTAGAGCGGGGAAGCATGGACATGAGGCTGTACAGGCACATACACTTTAGGAGAACGTCCTACAAACAGGTAGATCAGCGAACCGATAATACCTACAAAAAAAATGACCAGTGCCCAGATAATCTTCTGGGATTCTGGGAGCCGTTTATTTGTCACACAGTCGATCAATGTCCAGATCCAGAAAACCATTGTCGCCAGACAAAGAGCCATACTTATTAGCAGCATCAGAATTGCCAACCCCTGCATTGCATACCTCATCTTTTTACATAAACCAGACAAAAGCCAGTTATAGCCACTCAGATTATAGCATTTCTTTTCTGGCACCAAACCGCTCCTGTCAGCCACCTCTAAGACCAGTATACTGGAAAGCAACAATGCCACCTGGTTGCCTACCAATAATGACGCTTCAATTATCTAAGAACAGTGTGCTATGATAGGGTGGGCAATTGCCCCTGGAAGCTAAAAAAGAGATAAGAGCAAGCAGAGCATGAGCGATTACGATTCGATAGCACCTTTCTACGATATTGAGCACGCGCATTTTGACGAAGATCTGGATATGTATCGCAATTTCGCAGAGTTGTGCGGCGGGAAGATTTTGGAACTGGCCTGTGGCAGCGGACGCCTGCTGCTACCGCTGGCACGCGAGGGCTATACGCTGGTAGGCGTCGATACTTCAGAGCGAATGTTGGAAATAGCGCGGGGAGCACTGGCAAAGGAGGGGTTAACAGCGCGCTGTCAGCTTGTTCAACAAGATATGTGCTCTCTGCAACTCCCGGATAAATTCCGCCTGGCTCTGATCGCATTAGGCTCTTTTGGGCATGTCATCACGCGCGCGCAGCAACGGCTGGCGCTGCTGGCCATTCGCCAGCACCTGAGCAAGGGGGCGACCTTTATTCTAGATATCAGTAACGAGGATGCGCGCTATATGGAAGCACTTAGCGGTCAGATGCTGCACCAGGGCACCTGGCAGCAAGAAGACGGCTCGTACGTGACCCATTTTCTCAGCCCGGCCTCATCCAATTCCCAACATCTGCTGGATCTGACGCATTTCTACGAGGTCCACCACCAGGGTGGCAATGTACAGCGCCATGTTGCGCAGACCAGCCTCTACCTGTTCGAGCGCAACGAGACCGAACTTTTGCTGACGCTCGCGGGCTTCCGCGTCAAGGATATTTATGGCAGCTATGAATTTGGGCCATACGAGCACGACAGCGCGCGCCTGATTTTTATCGCGGAGGCGGCATAAGATGACGACGCAACATGCATGGGATTTGAGCATCGCTGAGGCCAGAGCCAAGCAGCGCGAACTGGCCGCGCAACTCGTGCTGGAAGATCGGTTTGAGACGGTGCGCTACGTGGCCGGGGTAGACATGGCTATCAACGAGAACAATGGCATGGCCCGGGCCGCGGTGGTACTTCTCTCGTTTCCCGAGCTACGTATGCTGGAGAAACACGTCTACGAAGAGCCGATACGCATGGAATATATTCCGGGATTGCTCTCGTTCCGGGAATTGCCGGCGGTGCTGGGGGCGATGGATCAACTCAAGCAGCAGCCTGACATAGTGATGGTTGATGGACAGGGGATCGCGCATCCCCGCCGCCTGGGCATCGCTGCGCATCTGGGCCTGTGGCTGGACATACCCGCCATTGGCTGCGCCAAAAGCATCCTGGTTGGGACCCACGAGCCTGTCGGAGAAACGGTAGGAGACTGGTCACCCTTGATCTATAGCCACGAAGTCATCGGCGCTGTCCTGCGCACCCGAGCCAAGGTCAAGCCCATGTACATCTCACAGGGCCATAAAATCAGCCTGGCAAGCAGCATCAAATACGTGCTGGCCTGCGGCGGCGGCTATCGCCTGCCTGAAACTACGCGCCAGGCTGACAAGCTCTCCAAGGATAACGACTGGCGCGAAAAATCTGCTGAGGATACCTCCCTCTTCCCGTTATAGGTTTGTTATTCACGCTAGAACGGCTGAAACAGGTAAGAAATCTGTAACCGTTTCAGCCGTTCTAGCGCGCGCATTAAGTACTGGCTTCATCCTGATCAGTCCAGAGGGGCGCGGTGAAATAGAAGGTTGTGCCTTCCCCTGGCACACTTACAAAGCTAATCTGGCCACCATGCTGTTCTACAATCAGGCGAGCGATCGAAAGACCCAGACCATAACCGCCCATTTTGGATTGCATAGCGTGATTCGACTGATAGAAGCGCTCAAAGATATGGGGCTGATCCTCAGGCGGAATGCCATCGCCAGTATCGATAACTGCGAAGAGCACCTTATCCGCTTGCTCTGGATGGGGACGCACGCGAATCATCACGGTACCATGTGGAGGCGTAAACTTAATCGCGTTGGTTACCAGATTACTGAGCACCTGTTGCATACGTTGCTGATCGGCGTAAATCAGGGGCGCGACTTCAGGAATATCTTTATCCAGGATGACTGCTGCCTTCCTGGCCTGCATTTTCAGGCTTGTGACCACCTGCTTGGCCAGTACGCGCGAATTTGTCTTCTGTGGCCTGATTTCAAACTGACCAGAGTCCGAGCGCGTCATAAAGAGAATATCCTCAACAATGGTCATCAGTTGCTGGACGCCTTCCTGCGTGTAGCCCAGATAGAGACGTTGCTCATCGGTCAGGGCACCCATGTGGCCCTGGGCGAGTAGATCGATAAAGCCATGCACCGAGTTGAGCGGTGTACGCAACTCATGTGAAACCATCGAAACAAAATTCGCACGCACCTGATTAGCCACCTTCATTCTGGAGAGATCGCGGCCCACAAAGACAGCCCCACCAGAGGAATTGATGTGAGTTGGCCCTACATTCATCGAATATTCACCCGAACTCTCGGGCCGGGCTCCCAGAAAAACATCGCTGGCCGCGACGATCTCGCCACCACGCACTACCCGCGTCCAGGGACAATTCGACGTACCACATAGCAATGTACCGTTCATATTGCGGCACATCAACACATCCTTGCAGAGCCGCCCACGCGCCTCTTCTGGTGAGAAGCCCAACCTGGCACAGGCAGTTGGATTGAGGTCGCAGACCCGCAAGTGCTCGTCAATCGCCACAATCACAGAAGGAGAATGCTCAAAATAGTCCACCCAGTAGCTTCGATCGCGCCCATGAGCGGGCGCGCTTTGCAGCCGCAAATCAGGAAGCTCTGGCGGAGAAACAGGCTCTAGGGCAGCTGGCTCCCGCGTATGCTCCGCGGCAGGAATACCCTCATTCTCTGGACTGGAGCGATGGCGCATGGCGTCCCTGGCCTGAGCCTGGAAAGCCACGCGCTCCTGCCCCACATGCTGATTGACGTGGGGATCTCTCGTTTTTGGTACTCGTCTGATGTCCTTACGCACAGTTCGCCCCTACTTACTGACGAATTTATAGCCAATACCACGTACAGAGAGAATATACTGTGGATGCTTAAAATCTTCTTCCAGTTTACCGCGTAAACGACCAACATATACATCCACAATATTACTACTGTTCCCATCGTCCCCCCACACCACCCTGAGTAACTGGCCACGATCGACTGCCTGATTAGCAGAGGCCATAAGTACACGTAAGACCTGCATTTCGGTATGAGTAAGATCGATAGGAGCGCGGCCAGGGATGATTACCTTCAAATCAGCCGGGAAAAGCTCCACCTGGCCGGCACGCACACTATGATTACTGGGCATACCCTGTTTTTTCATGCGGCGCAGAACAGCCTGGACGCGAGCGACAAGTTCTTGATGATTGTAGGGCTTACAGATATAATCATCAGCCCCAATACGAAAACCTTGCAGGCGCGATTCTAAAGCGTCCATGGCAGTCATAAAAATAAGCGGGGTATCATAGCCCTCGGAACGTAGCCGTTCTGAAAACTGAAACCCATCGAGATATGGCATGGTCACATCAAGGAGAAGCAAATCCGGCTCGCGCCTCTGGATCATTTGTAACGCCCCACGCGGATTATCGGTGGTTTCTACCTCATATCCTTCTTTGGAAAGAACGAACTGAACCAGGGCGTTCGCGAAACGATCATCGTCAACGACAAGAATGTACACAGTTTTTCCCCTCATGAACTACTGCTTTCGTTGTATTCGCCTAAAAACACTCGCCATCATTGCCAGACAGGGCACGGGGGGGAAGAGAAGCACCTGCCCGGCGAGATCTGATTCAGAGATTAGCGCGCTCCTGCTTTCTCAGGGTACAACGCCTGTCCAGGGAAATCAAGCCGGAGTACGCGCGCTGGCACGCATCTTCTCCAGATAGACCATTAAGATCGCCAGGTCAGCGGGCGAGACGCCCTCAACGCGCGAGGCCTGACCTAGCGTGAGGGGACGATGATGCGCGAGCTTCTGACGAGCCTGGTTGCGCAGATGAGGAATTATAGCATAATCAAGAGTCTCAGGAATACGCTGCTCCTCCAGGCGCCGACTTCGATGAACTTGCTGTTCCTGTTTCCGTACATAGTTCTCATATTTCACTTGCAACTCCACTTCCTCAGCCACTTCACGCGACAAAGAAGGAAGCTCGCTGGCAGAGATAATTTCTGACTCTAAGAGACCAACCTGCTCAACCTGCAAAAGCTTTGCTTCAACGGATGTCTCGCCAGCGCGCTGCGCGAGTTGAGCAAGCTGCTCTATCTGCTGATAATTGACGGTGGGCCGACGCAGCAATTCACGCGCGGACAGCATCTGTCCAAGCGGCGCGATACCCAGTTGCTGGGCGTGCATCTCGGTGACACGCGAAGAGGTGAAGAAAACGCGATCAAGTCGAGTCAATGCCTGCTGAATATGCTCGCGTTTCCGCTCTACCTCGCTATAGCGCGCCGCGTCGATCAGGCCAAACCTATACGCGTAATCACTGAGGCGCAGGTCCGCGCTCTCGGGCCGCAGAAGCAGGCGATACTCGGCCTGGGATGTATGCAGGCGATAAGGCTCACTCAAGGCACGAGTCACAAGGTCGTCGATCAATACCCCTATATACGCTTCGTGGCGACCGAGCACAAAAGGCTCTGCACCGCGCGCGTAAAGGGCAGCATTGATGCCCGCCATGATGCCCTGAGCAGCAGCTTCCTCGTAGCCAGAAGTACCATTGATCTGGCCCGCCAGGAAGAGGCCCGCCGCCGCTTTCGTCTGCATGCTCGCGAACAACTGGTCTGAGGGCACATAATCATACTCGACCGCGTAGCCCACGCGCACCATCTCAACACGAGCCAGCGCGGGAATGCTGCGCAGCATCGCCAGTTGGACATCCTCTGGCAAGCTGGTATTCATACCCTGGACGTAAATCTCGCCGGTGCGCCAGCCCTCCGGCTCCAGAAAAATCTGATGGCGCTCTTTGTCAGCGAAACGCACTATTTTGTCTTCAATCGAGGGACAATAACGTGGCCCGATGCCTTCAATCACCCCTGTATAGAGGGGCGAGCGATGCAAATTGGCGCGAATAGTCTGGTGGGTCTGCTCATTTGTGTGGACAAGATAGCAAGGCAACTGGGGTCGCCAGCCGCGCAAATCCTCGTCAGTCACTGGATAAAGCGGATTAGGCCGCGCTCCTGGCAACTGCACATCCTCTCGCGCCGCGTGATCAGCCGAGAAAAAAAGCGGCACACGACTGCCAGGCTGCGGATCGGTCAGACTAAAATCGACTGTACGTGCATCAATGCGTGGAGGTGTACCGGTCTTAAAGCGCCGCGTCTTGAGACCCAGTTCAGTCAGCGAAGTGGTCACCCCCAGCGCTGGACCCTCACCGGCGCGCCCGCCTGGCTGCGTCGTATCCCCCACGACCAGGCGCCCGTTGAGAAATGTGCCGGTCGTCATGACAATCGCTCTGGCTTCATAGCGCCTGCCTGTATTTGTCTGCACCCCTACCAGCGCCGGGCGCCCATCCGGGCCTTCCTGGCTGAGCAGGCCGGTAATCGTCGCCTGCTTCAATTCCAGGTTGGGCTGGCTCTCCAGCACAAACTTCATAGCCAGACGATAAGCCTGTTTATCACACTGAGCGCGCAGGGCCTGAACCGCTGGCCCTTTGCTAGTATTGAGCAAACGGATCTGAATGAACGTACGGTCGGTATTGCGCCCGACCTCGCCACCTAGCGCGTCTATCTCTTTGATCAAATGGCCCTTGGCCGGCCCACCCATCGATGGATTACAGGGCATCAGCGCGACACTATCCAGATTCATCGTTAATAGCAGAGTTTTACGCCCCATGCGCGCGCAAGCCAGAGCTGCCTCGCACCCTGCGTGACCAGCTCCTACTACAATTACTTCATATTCTCCCTCGCTCAACGGGGAATGGAAGATATGCCTGGTTTCGTGGTTGCTCATAAGTAAATGATCCCAATACTATAAATTAAAACTTCTTCATAGTCTCTCTCTGCGAGACTATTATGCCTCAGTTACATTCAAACGTCAAGAGAATAAGAAAAACGTGTACATTTGTATACACAATATCCGAAAAATGTTTCTATTTTAATTATACCACATGAAATGTTTTTATTTTACACAAGTGCAGAAAAAGAAAAACAGTATGCTTGCTTTAATTAGGCTTCGCAAGCTACCTGATTATATTTTTCGCGTTACACAACTTGGCTTTTACTGGTGATAGCGCTACACCACGCCTTGACAAGACAGTAGGCAACCCTCTTGTTTCAAGACAGACGTGATATGCTACATGTAGTAAATCAATCATAAGAGTAGCGAGGAGCTTAGCCTTGGCAGATACATTTGAGAGTTTATACGCATCCGCGCTCAAGGCTGTTTTCACTGAGCAAGCTCGGCAGAAAATCGCACAGGGAGCGGAGGCATTTCCCGTAGCGCAAGCATACGCTGAGTCAGGCAAGCCTGACTTTACACTGGCATTTCTTCTGCTGACTGAGCAAGCTGAGGATGAAAAGCGGGAGACGCTGGCCCATGCCTACGAGCGCAGGGCGGCGCTGACAGAAGAGAAGGCCAACACGTATAGCCAGCAATTTCGCCGGTCATTTCCGCTGATCAAATTAGAGGCGCGCCGGGATTTACAAATCGCGCAGGCTATACGCCAGGGCCATCCTATCCCAGGCAGGAATTGAGTCATCTATGTTATGAACCGCTCTGGTCGAGCGTATATATTAAGAGGCAGGTTGTGAACTATTTCACATGCCTGGTGACTTTTTTCTGGTATGCTAATGAAGGTGTGGTCTAACCAGATGCATCATTGGGGTGATGCAGATAATTTCCTCTGTCTGAAATGTGTTTTAAGAACAATATTCCTGTGTGACAGGAAGCATGCTATTTCTTATTTATGCTATGTTGCGTTGCTTAAATCCAAAAAAAACACACGAGAATCGCGGCTCCTTCGCCCGGTCCGTGCCAGCAGGAAAAACTATTGCTCTTTCCGCGACAACTTCGCCAGCAGTAGGAGATGCAGAAGAGGTGGCGGTTACTTGCCAGTACTGCAAATATTTGTTAGAAGGAGCAGTGCTGGGTGACTGCCGTGTTATTCGCTGGCTCGGCTCCGGCACTTTTGGGGATGTCTACGAGGCTGAACAATTGCCACCGCTAAGTCGGCGCGTGGCGATTAAAGTCATGGCCATCGAGCGCGTCATCGATGGAGAGTCCGCTGAAATGTTCGCCCACGAGGTCAATACTGTCGCCGCGCTTGATCATCCCAATATTTTGCCTGTCTTGCGCGTAGGCCTGATCGATGATGGACGCCCTTACCTGGTGATGAAATATGCCGCGCGTGGCTCTCTCCAGCAATTTTGTCAGCCCATTATACCAATCTCCAATCTCCCAAAGCCGGTCGCTACTGTTATACCAGCCGACAAAGTGGAAACACCAGTAGATGCAGCGGTAATCGTCTCCACCGCTATATTGAGTACCCTCGAAACTCGTGAGAGCGAGACCGTCGCCGGCGGAGAAACGCCAGGCGACGAGCAAACTCAACACGGAGAAGCACAAGAACAGACCAGCCAGGGCATCAGGTATGGCGAGTTGCCCGTCATGGCTATTCCCGACGAGCCAGCAGCAGAAACGGGGATCGACAAGGTCATCTCTCCCCAGAACAGCGCTCAGCGAGAGAGCGCGAGGACAACAGAGGCAAATACCGATCCTGAGGCAGAACAGACCGCTGAACCGCGCGCTGCAATCCCCGCGACGCCGTCAGAGGTCGAGGCAGACGAGCAAACGCCTGAACTCACGCTCGACACAGCCATAGAAACGCCACAGAACACACAAAGCCCGCAGGATAATGCCACGCCTGGTGCATTGGCTGATACGCACGAGATTGCGGAAATTGATCCTGCCACGGCACAAACGCCGCCTTCGGACAGCGAGCAACTAATGCACGAGCAGAGCGAAGAAACTATGCCCATTCCTGGAAGCGCGCCTGAGGAAGAGTCGCGGGCTGAGAACGCGGGTGAGCCGGCAAGTGAATTGACCTCGACGCTTATGCTTGCGCATAGCGCTCGGCCTGGGGCCACAGTGCCTTCACTGTCAGCCAGTAACCATGCATTACCGCTACCCCTGCAACAGGTGTTGAGTTACGCGGAAGAGGCCGCGTCCGCGCTCGCGTATGCTCATCAGCGCGGCCTGATTCATCTTGACGTTAAGCCCGCCAACCTGCTGTTGGACGCGCAGGGCAGACTGATGCTGGCTGATTTTGGCGTCGCGGTGCTCCTGGAAGGCTACACTCACGCTTCATTGCACTACTATGTGGGCACGCCGCTCTACACAGCGCCAGAGCAATGGCTAGAGCAGCCGCGTCCAGCAAGCGATCAATATGCTCTGGCTATCACCTGCTATCAATTGCTCGCTGGTCAGCCGCCGTTTACTGGCAACCTCTATGCCGTCATGCATGGGCATTTGCAGGCACCGCCGCCGCCCATTAGCGAATTCAATCCGTTGCTTCCCACCCAGGTTGAGGGCGTGCTTCAGCGTGCCCTGGCGAAAGATCCCACCGAGCGTTATCCTGACATTCTGGCCTTTGCCCGCGCGTTGCGTGAGGCTACGGAAAGCGCAGCGAGCGCGACCACAGATCCGCGCATGCAACAGCAAACCACGCTGCTGCTTGAGCAAGATCCATTGTCCCTGGCTGGTAAAGTTGAGCTGCCTGTCGCGTCAGTCAACGACGAGGAATTCACGGAGGACGTTTCCAGCGGTACACAGGCGCGACCTGAGCCGGGAACATTTCGCTTCCAACGGACTGAATGGGAACTGCCTGCGGTGCGCTTGCGCGCCGGGCGCGGGTCCTGGTTGCGCAATCTACTACTCTGCGCTCTGGCCCTACTGCTGATTGTTAGCGGCAGCCTGGGCTTTGTGCGCTCACAACGTCCCTGCTGGCTGGGCATCTGCCCACAAATCCAGTTGAGCGCAAGTACACTGACGCTGACCAACGACGCGACCCAACCTATCGAAATTACCAATCGAGGCACTGACACATTAAACTGGCAGGCTTTCCTGCCCGCGAATGTGCCGTGGCTATCGTTTAGTCCTGGCACAGGTACGCTCGCTCCCGGTAAATCTGGGAGGCTAATCGTGAAGGCCGATGTAGATGGTCTCGACCTCGATCCAAGCCGCGTCTATACATATACCAGCATGATTGATGTCGCGGGCGGCCCAGGCGTCGAGACGCGAACTATCCAGGTGACGGAAAATGTTGCCAAAGGACTGAGCGCCGTGTCAGTAACTACATCCGGGCAGATGTTTGTCTATGAGCAGAACAAGCTCAAACCAGGGAAGCAGACTATCACGATTACCAATCAGAGCGGGCGCGCGCTCAACTGGTTTACGCAATATACCGATAATAACTGGCTCTCTGTCACGCCGGGCCTGGGCAGTCTGCAAAATCAGAAAACGCTTGAGCTGACTGCCACTGTCGAGAATCCGCAGAAACTGGCCAATGACATCTACCAGGTGCGTTTTTCGCTGGTAGGTCAACTCGATAATCAGTCAGACCTCACACTGCTGCAAACGATCAATTTCACCTTGCAGGTCAATCAGAGCCAGGCCGCGCAACTCGCGCCCACCGTGCCCGCGCTTAGCCCAACAAAGCCACCCGACGCGCTTTCCTTTAGCGCGCAACCGATCGAAGCTAATGGCGCGCCCGATACACGACGCTTCAATCACAGCATGGTTTGGGATACACAAAACAATCAATTGCTGATCTTTGGAGGCAGCGACGGACAGGGCAACCTGCTCAACGACCTCTGGTCGTTCAGTCCCACCAACGACACCTGGACCAACCTGGTACCGGCTAATGTGAACGCCAGCGCCAGCGATTGCAGTGGTAGTAGTCCTTCCCCGCGCACGAACGCCGCGCTGGTCTGGGATAACAACGAGCAGGAGGCGTTACTCTATGGGGGCATTAGCAGCAATAATAGTTATCTGGGCGACCTGTGGGCTTACTCTCCTGAAAAAGGCTCATGGAAACTGCTAGCCTGCTCTGGCAACGGTCCCGGAGGGCGTGGGGCAGCCGGCGCGATCTGGAATGGCAGCCAAATGCTCTTGCTGGGGGGACGCGGTGACAACGGTTTTCTCAGCGACTTCTGGGCGTATGCACCTGACTCTGGTGGTTGGAGCGAACTGGCCCCCACCACACCACTGGGCGCGCGCGCCTATTCAGCGCTGGCCTGGGATAGCCACGATAAGCAACTCTATGCCTTCGGTGGCCTTGGCGCCAATGGTCAGCAGTTCGGCGATTTCTACTCCTACCAGTCAGTCAGCGGCTGGAGTACTAGCGAATCTGGTGCCAGTGCCAGACCTATGCCACGTCAGCAGGCTCTGTGTACCTGGGATAGCAAAGACAAAGTCTTCCTGCTCATGGGTGGCTGGCAGTCTGGCAACAGCACCCCATTTAGCGCCCTCTGGGCCTACTCACCCGGCGAGAATACCTGGTGGCAGATTACCTCACTTTACAACAATAATATCAGCGTGATTCCCAGCCGTATGGCCTCTGGCATGGTCTGGGACAGCGCCGACAACCGGGCATATATTTACGCTGGCTCCAGTGGCGTCAATAAAAGCGCGCTGAACGATCTATGGATGATCGAGCCAGGGCAATAAACGTTCGCAATCATACTATGGCCCGCCGAAAAACATTTCCTACCGACGAATTGAATTAACCTTAGAAAATGAAAATGCTTTTGTAGACTATAGTCCGTGGACATATAGCCACCCCATGCTTACACTTACAATCTGGCAATACATGTGTAAGAAAAGGGAAAGCTATAGATTGAAAGCCCGTATCCAATTAGCATTTGGTCAAACGCTCCGCAAATATCGCCTACAACAAAAGCTCTCGCAAGAAAAGTTAGCCGAATTAGCCAGCCTTGATCGCACATATATAAGCCAGATTGAGCGAGGACTCAAATCTCCATCTATTCCAACTACGATCGCCATAGCACAAGCGCTCGGTATAGAAGCTCATCTTCTCATTTCTGAAGTTGAGCACCGACTGGCGGAGACTTCAGCGCAAGAAGGATAACTATATGAAGATCATCCATATAGAACGGCTGATTGACGAAGGGAACATTTCATCCACATCTGACTGGCGTCAAGTCGAGCAAGATATACGTCGCGCAATTGCCACCGTAGAATGGCCACCAAATAGCGGATCGTTCACATTATATCCTGGCAAACATGAAAATGGCGTTGTCCCGATAAAAAATGCCTGTATGCTCCATTTAGGCTCCCAACAATGGATGCAGGAATATGTATTAAGTGCAATTGGGGTTGGAAAAATTGATGCTGCTCTACGTACAAGTACAGGACTTTTTGGTTTCGAGTGGGAGACGGGTAATATTTCGTCAAGTCATCGGGCAATCAACAAAATGGCTTTGGCCCTGCTCAAAAAAGCAATGATCGGGGGAGTCCTTGTTTTACCATCCCGCAACATGTACAATTATCTTACAGACCGGATCGGCAATTTTTCTGAATTACAGCCCTACTTTCCTCTCTGGAAATCCCTTAACAAAAGCATCAGCGCTGGGATACTGGAAATAGTCGCGATAGAACACGATGCGGTGAGCACTCAGGTACCGCGTATCACTAAAGGCACCGATGGTCGAGCGCTGAGATAAGAGATGTCAAGCTGTTTTTGCTTCTAATCGTTATAGATGTGTACGGTTCCACTATCTTTCCATTCTTCGGGTAAACGAGAAACTTTTCCCTGAGGAATGTATAACTCTCTCTCCATAGGTCGTATTGCCAGGTCGCCTCTATAGAGTGCCTCTATTCGGTCCCTGGAAATATCAATATAAGCTTGCTCCTTATCGCACCCAATAGCTTTACGACCCTGTTTGAGCGCAGCAATCAGGGAAGATCCGACGCCGCTATAGGGATCTAGAACCCAATCATCTTCATTGGTCAGAGCCAGAACGCATCTTTCAACAAGTTCGACGGGATATTGAGCCGGATGGACGGTCTTTTCGGGGTGGGCAGCCTTAACCTGAGGAATTTCCCAAATTTCTTCGTTCCACTGCTGAGCAAGAAAATCCCATAAGTCTGACGGATTTTTTCCTAAGGGGTTACCAGAGGGTTTGCCTTTATTAGGGCCTTTATGATGACGTTTTCCAGGATACTTCGAGGGAATACGCACCGAATCCAGGTTAAAGGTGTAGTTTTCGCCTTTAGTAAACCAGAGAATAGTTTCATAGCGACCAGAAAATCTTTTAGATGTATGCAAACCATGATTATAACGCCAGATAATTCTATTTCTTAGTTTTAGACCATAGCGCTTAAATATGTCATAATAGAAGATATCGAGAGGAAACACTTCTCCGTCTTTTACATAATTTCCAACCTGCCAGCAAATGCTCCCCGTAGCATCCAATAATCTCACCAACTCCTCAATAATTTGTTGCTGGCAACGCAGATACTCGTGCATATCAATACTTATTTCGTATGCTTTGCCAAGATTATAAGGAGGTGAAGTGATGATTAATTTAGCAAAACCATCTGGTAGCGTGCGCAAAAATTGAGATGCATCTCCCGAATGTAATACAATCTGACTTATACTTGTGAGCATATCAGATATGGTAGGGATAGTATTGCTATCAGGATGTTCGTTTGACCATAATTCCAGGGGCATTGCCATAAATCTATTCCTTCTTCTAAAAAACTCCAACCACTATAGCCAGAGTATAGCATAGCAGGCTGCCCGCAACAATCAGCGCTTACCAAAAAGCCGGCCAGCGAGAATGGTCAAATCTCACTACAACCTATGCTGAGGTGTTGTAAAATAGAAGTTGACCGATGATGGATTGTTATATATAGCCAGCTGACAGGATATTTATGCGTTGCCCGAATTGCCAGACTTTCAATCTGCTCAGTGCCAGGTTCTGTATGGAATGTGGCAACCGTCTGCTGGTCTGTCCACGTTGTCAGACAGTTAATTTACCAATGGCAAAATTCTGCATTGAATGCGGAACAGCGCTGGTAGAGCAAACATATGATTTTCCGCAGGTGCGAACGTTAGAGGAAACGTGGGCAGTGCAAGCGTCCGGCGTTCAGGCTTTGCCAGTATCAGAGAGTAGCGCGACCGAATCGAGAGCACTGCTTCAATCAGCGGCGAGCTCGATTCACGAGCCGGAGGAACGGCGCGTGGTGACGATTATGTTCGCCGATATCATTGGCTCAACGCCGCTGGCCGATCGCCTTGATCCAGAAGATATGCGCGCAATTCTAGCAGGCTATTTTAACTTGATGGCCGAGCAGATCAGGCGGCACGGAGGAACAGTCGAGAAGTATATCGGCGACGCGGTTATGGCGGTTTTCGGCGCACCTCTGGCTCATGAAGATGATCCCGATCGGGCCATACGCGCCGCGCTGGATATGCAGGCCGCGCTTAACCACTTCAATACCATGCGCCAGGCCCGCGACAGCGGAACAACGCGCCTGCAAATGCGTATTGGAATTAATACTGGCGAAGTCGCCGCGCCCGGCGCGCGCTCGCAACGCCAGGACTTTCTGATCACTGGTGACGCCGTTAATGTAGCCGCGCGCCTGCAACAGGTTGCCCTGCCAGATACCATTCTGGTAGGCGAGCGCACCTACCTGGCGACTCGCGAGGTTTTTGAGTTCCGCGCGCTGGCGCCCCTGCAGGTCAAAGGCAAACCCTTACCGCTGAACGCGTGGCTTGCTCAGGGCTTTCGCGCGCGCGCTCTGGGGATTATCCAGCATCCACGGGGCATCGAGGGACTACAGGCACCTCTGGTTGGGCGCGCGCTAGAAATGACTCTGCTTCACGCTACTTACGCCCGTGTACGTGATGCTGACATCTCACACCTGATCACACTACTCGGCGCACCCGGCATCGGTAAATCGCGCCTGGTGCGCGAATTTATTGAGCGCGAGGAAGCCGCGGCGCGCTGCACCACCTGTGATGATACCCCGGCTGAGCCACGGGTGCTCCAGGGACACTGTCCACCTTATGGGGAGGGCATCACCTACTGGCCGCTGGTCGAGATTCTGCGCTCGCTGATCCAGGTGCGCGATGGAGAAAGCGGCGAAGCTCTGGAACAACGTTTTATAGAGTTTGTACGTGAAACTCTGCGCAAGGCGAAACGCACTGATGATGTCGATCAGGTGACCAGCGTTCTGCTCCAGAGCATCGGACAAGGCCTGCGTGGGGATAATGTCTTCAACGCACGGCATGATATCCAGCGTAGCACACACGCCAAAGACGCTGAGAAGGGCGGTCCTCTGGCACAGTTGCAACGAGCCTGCCGCGTGCTACTCGAAGCTGTCGCCCAGGTCCAGCCGTTGATTCTTGTTATCGACGATCTACAGTGGGCCGATGAGGCTCTACTAGCTCTACTAGAATATTTAACCGGACGGATCAGCGACAGGCCAATCCTCTTTCTCTGCCTGGCTCGACCTGATTTTCTGGAACTCAGAAAGGAATGGGGCGCGGGTCAGTCGAACTTTACGACGATTATCCTGGACGCCCTGACCAGAGACGAGACCACCGAGTTGATCAGTGAACTGCTTTCCACCAGCGATCTGTCCGATGTTTTACTCAACACTATCCAGAGACGGGCAGAAGGCAACCCTTTCTTCGTTGAAGAGATCGTACGTATGCTGATTGATCAGAATGTGCTGGTGAAAAACGAGGGCAACGGCAGGTGGTGTATCGGTTCACAAAGCGAGAATGCCCTGAGCGAATTGGCCAGCCCCGCCACACCGCCAGAGGACACCCTGCTCAATCAACACTATACTCTGCCATTACCGCATCTGCCAGACACGATTCAGGGCGTACTTGCGGCGCGCGTCGATCTGCTTGGCCCGGTTGAGAAACAGGTCTTACAATATGCCTCAATCGTAGGGCGTACCTTCTGGCTCTCGGCTGTACTAGAGTTGGCGGAAGAACTGGAGCGCGGGATCGTCCTGCAAATCCTGGAACAACTGACGCAGCGCGATTTTATCGAAGCAAGCGAAAAGCAAACGCGCGGACCAGTTGAAGCGGAAGAGAGTTTTAGCTTCAAGCATATTCTGATCCGGGATGTAGTCTATAACAACATTCCGCGCCATCGCCGCTCGCATAAACACGCGCAACTGGCCCTCTGGCTGGAAGAACGGGTCGCGGACCGCCAGGAGACCTTTGTCGATCTCCTGGCCTATCATTATCAGCAAGCACTGGCCAACTGGTCAGTCACCCTGCATGTACATAATATCCACGCCCATAATAATCTGCCTGACTACGCGGAAGACTGCGGCAGCCTGCTGGTCTTAACGCATGTGGAACTGACCGAACGCGCCATTCACTATCTTACCCTGGCAGGAGATAAGGCCTATCACAGTTACTACACAATTCGCGCCATTCAAGCCTACAGCGAAGCGCTTGAACTGCTGCGCGAAAGCGAGGCTAGCGCCCCTATCCTCGCGCGTATGCATCAGAAACTTGGCCATGCCTACGCTCAGCGCTCTACCGTTGACGACGCCTGGAACGAATACCTCACAGCTCTAAAATTGATAGAGGATCAGCCAGAGGCCGCGGCTGATGATTTATTGGGTTACTACATACATCTTGCGGAACTGGGAACGCGCTGGCAAGAGTGGTTTGGAAGCGACCTGGATATGCAAGAAGTGCGCATATATATTGACAAAGGCTTGAAACTGCTGGAGGGTCAGCCGCCCAGCGCGGATCTCGCGGAACTGGTCACCTATCTCTCCATGTGGTATGTGCGCCAGTTTAAACCAGCGCACCCGGAAAAACGCCTGCAATTGGCAGAACACGCTCTCCAGTACGCGCAGGAGGGGCTGCGCATCGCTGAAGAGGCGCATAGCGCAATCTGTACCTGGATCGCGCTGGACGCGCTGGGCTTTATTTACGGCAAGCAACATAAATACACCGAGGCCCACCTGACGCAGCATCGCCGGCAGAATTTGCAAAGTTTGATCAAATACCGCGAAGAACAGTATGACTTGTATGCCTCGCTAGGTAATGCTCACTGTCTGATCAACGACTACCCCACGGCAGCATCGTGGTTTGGCCAGGCCTGGCAGATAGCCCAGACGATGGAAAATCCCTCGTTGCTCCTCCTCAGTATGCGGGGACGCCTCATCGTCTGGTATCAGTGGAACCGCGAGGACGAGGCGCGCGAGGTAGCAATCAGCATCCTGCAAACCAGCGAACAATACCAGCAAGACCACAACTGGCAATTGTACGCCCTGGAGATTCTGGTCGAACTCACCTATCGCGCCGGTCGTACGGAGGAAAGCGAGCGGCTCTTGCAGCGCTACAAGCGCGTCTGGGAACAGAGCTTTCCCCGGCGACCAATGCTCGTGTCTGGCATTCACGCGGCTCACCAGGATTGGGCGCTGGCACTGGCGGATATGCGCGAAATTGTCAGTCATGCCGAGCCATTCCCCTCACCAGAAGCGCTGGCGTACCTGGCTGAATTCGCCATCCTGGCCAATCAACCAGCCAGCGAACAGGAGGCATTCTGCGCGCGCGCCGTCAACATTGCCGAGGAATCCGGCGCGCGTAAATTTTACGCTGTAGCTCTGCGCGCGCGTGGACGTATGCAGCTTGAGCGCGCCAACTGGGACGAGGCCGAAAAAGATCTGCAACAGGCCCTGCAGAGCTTCAAAGAACTGGATCTGCCCTGGGAACAGGGCAAAACCCTGGCCTGCCTGGGCCAGTTCCACCAGCAGCAAGCCAATCAACCTGGCAACGCTCAACTGGCATATGCAAAGCATAATGGCCTGGCAAGCTTTTTCCTACAGCAAGCACTGGGCTTCTTTGAAGCACAACATGCTGTTCACGACGCCGCGCACGTGCGCGATATGCTGGTAGCTATGCAGGTCCGGGTATAGTTGAGGAGCAGAGATATTACGGACAACTCGCCCGCAATATCTCTGCTCCTCACTTGCTTATAAAGCAGGCAGAGCGCTGAGGCGTATAGCCACTTTCAAAGCCTGAGCAAACTCTATAATCGTTGCGAAACGCTCCACAGGGTTTTTAGCCAGTGCCCTGGTCACGACTGCCGCGATTTCAGGGGCAATGGCCTGACCGTCGCGTACCATGGGAGGCACAGGCAACTTGAGATGCTTGTAAGCTGCGTCGCCACTGGTTGTAATGGTAAACGGCAGACTGCCCGTCAGCCACTCAAAAGTGACAATGCCCAGAGCATATTGATCACTCTGGCGGACGACCCTCGCATCGAACTGTTCAGGCGACATATACGTTGCAGTGCCCACGATTTCCTCGCGAGCTATACGCCTGCTTGCTGTAGGAATAGCAATACCAAAGTCACTAACCTGCAAATCGCCCGCAGAATTCAAAAGCAGATTCTCAGGTTTTACATCGCGATGAATCAGGCCCTGGTTGTGGATATACTGGAGAGCTTGGGCAGCTTGAACAGTATACTTAATCACGGTTTCAAAAGGGAGAACCGCTTTATGGGGATACTTTTGTCGCACGCTACCCCGGGCATATTTCATCACAATATACGGGACACCCTTTTCTATACCCGCGTAATAGACAGGTATGATGTACGGATGCTCAAGCCGCGCTAGCGTGCGACCCTCTCTTTGAAACTCGTCGATCTCCTCTGGCTGAGACATTCTGCTGTTATGGATGACCTTTATTGCCACGTCGCGCTCTAAATTTGTGTCTTCTGCCAGGTAGACATCAGCTGTACCGCCGTGGCCAAGACCAGACTTGAGCTTATACTCGCCAAATATGGCTCCTTCATACGGATATTGATCTGACATGTGTTCACCTCGCGCTAAATAATTTACCCAACTTATCCATCATGGGTTATGTATCGACTGGCAGCAGCGTCAAAGAAACTGAGCCGGGTGCCAGTCGCGCGCAAGAGCGGAACTTCACGCCTATTAAGGCTAATCAGCTGGTTGAGAACCAGCCACGGTGAAGCAAGGCTCTGCATTGGCTATTTGTTCCATAGTGTCTCCTTTCGGGTCAGGACATCGCAAACATCGGATGAACTGAGTCTACACCAAATTGATAAAATATGTCAATACGTCTGCTAAAACAAATCCACTACTAAAGAGAATTTTCTGCAAAAATTGTCTGCCAGAAGCACAATAAGTGTCGTACAATGTATTGGTTTTCCCAATTGTCGGAAAAACGACAGATCTAAGAGCAAAGCAGCCAGAGAAGAAGAAATATCTAAAATTTAATCTCATGAAGGGTATAGAATACATATTATTGCTCTGCCCTTCCAGAAAACAGGCAGCTGATAATGCGCTGAAAAATGGCACAGCTCTGGCAGATAGAATGCTGCCTATACCAGCTTAGCAGGCAGTACGCAGACATTTAATTGGCACTATGTGAAAGAGAGCTAGCGTCAAATAGGGAGGGCAGAAAATTTAGCCTTATAGGTAGTACGCAGACATTTAATTGGCACTATATGAAAGAGAGCTAGCATCATATAAGGCAGAAAAGTTAGCATTGATGGCAGAAATACCAGACTACACTATTCCCACAGGCAGAGCTACCTGAACTTATCTCATCTACGTGGTCGTCTTGCAAGTAGTAAATCTCTAAAAAATGGAGGTGCCAGGAAAACGATGTCAAAAGTGACTTGTACAGGTTGTCTGGCTCTAATATAGTGAGAATTTGCTCAGGGTCGTGTAGTAAATGAACACAGGAGAGGGCAGAAAAACTGCAAACCGGCAAGATGAGACTCGGTTCTTACACCTGAGGAGCCTTGCATCTGACCAGACCATTTAATCAATTAACAGGTGGAGGTCAGAAAACCGATAACACTGCTGGTAAGTGCTTAGTGGTCTTGACTTCATCCTTAGTAGTACTTTTATCCCTGCCTGGCTGACAATGAGCGCTACCAAAAGGCAAACCTTATTTTGACGAGCATGGCAACAGAAGATTTTTATGGAACTTGATGGATTTTCCGTCTGAATGAGTGAGGGCTATTCAGTATTGGCAAACCCTCGAAGGGATCTTATCAATGCCTTCCCGCGCCAGATAGATTCTCGGCTATCATTCTTTGCAACAAATTTATCAAACTGCTACGACCTGTATGCCTCAAAAAGGAGTGATGTTCGTAACAGTGCCAGTAGTTAGCTCAGATAGCCTTCATTTTGTAACATTTCTTCCCTCGAATGAGGGAAATTTTAATAGTTTTTTTATGAGGTATATTGTGGAAGCATCCCGCAGGGTTATTTACAGACATTCTGAGGGCACTTTTAGGACAAGCTGAGGGCATCTGCTCACCTATGTAATGACTTGATTGCCATTCATTAGAGATTATAGACGACTTATATATACAGCGGCCATCTCCACTTTGCAGCTTTGTGTGCGTGACCGTGTCCAGAAAAGTAAAGCAGCGATGACCGCTAATGATGGCTGGATATCCAGCCACTTTTTAATTCTTTAAAGATGTCTCTATTTCTTCTAATTTGCGGCGTGTGGTCTCAATATGAGTGAGGATTTGCTCGCGTTGGCGCACATTACGGCTGAGCTGATAAACCTGCGTCAGGGCTTGTAGCCTCTCCAAAGCGGCATTCATACGACGATCGTATTTGTTGTAGTCCCGCGTGAAGAGCAGGTTGCCGCCTTCTTCCGTATCTGGTCCCTTCTCTTTCTCCTGCGAGGCAACGCGGATAGCTTGCAGGACGGCCATGGTCTCTTCCGTAGTCAATCTTCCCTCGCGCAATTCGTGTACAAGCGGCGCGCGCTCTTCTACTGTTTTGAGCTTGCTGGCGATCTCAAAAAGCGAGCGCAACGAAGTCGCGGGACGTTCTTGCAACACAGCTAACACATCCTCAGGTAAACGCAGAAGCCTGAGCCGGTCTTCCAGATAACTACGCGGCTTGCCTAGCTTCCTGGGAAGCGAACGCGTAGAATACTTCTTCTTGCCCTTGTCATCCACAAGGGCAAGCAAGCGGCTCAGATGCTGAGCCTCTTCAAGAGGATTGAGATCTTCACGTTGAAGATTTTCCGTAACTCCCATCTCAATCATCTCTTGATCAGAGTGAGCGACGATCTCGCCTGGAATAGTCTGTAAACCAGCCAGAGCTGCCGCTCTGCATCTTCTTTCTCCATAGACGAGCTGGTATTGATGGGAATCGCCGGGATCAATGCGCACGCGGATAGGCACAATGATCCCGTGCTCTTTAATGGATTCAGCCAGCTCGTTCAACCCTGCTTCCGCGAAACTACGCCGAGCCTGGAAAGGATTGGGAACAATTCTGGCCAGGGGGATTTCTTGCGCGCGCAAGTGTTCAAGCTTGCTCTTATCCATCTCAACCATTGTCTTTATTTCTTGGGACGATGTATTCTGCGAAGCTACTACTCTTTTACTGTTCTGTCCTGGGTTCAAGCCGGGCTTTTTCCTCGCTAAGAAGAAACCAAACAGGCTTCCCAAAGCCCTTATGCTCTGGACTAGAGCCGAAGTTTGCGACATCAGAACCCTATATCCACGAGGAACGGCATATGCAGAGCCCATTTGGTCTGGTTTTCAGTATACGAGATCTATAAAAAAAAGTCAATGTTAATTATTCTTATTATTTTAAATATATAGCTATTTTTAGATGCATAATCTTGTGAGTCATACCTGATTTTGTAAAATCAGGCCAAAACAGCTTTTGCCTCTCTGCCCCTTTTCAGGGGTAGGTTTCCTCTCTTCCCCAGCCCGCCCACCCTTAGAAACAACAAAGCAGATCCTTTGGGATCTGCCAAAAAACCTGCCTGTGAGAGCTCACCACCCTGGCAAATCTCTTCAAAACACAATGGGTGGGGGAGTACACGCGCTCGTGCTGCTTCGAAAAAATTGGGGATCACTCAGAGAGAGAGCCCGGGTGGCCCGTTATACACTACCCGGGTCTTCTCTCTGCATTGCTACCAGACAGTCGCGCTTGCCTGGGCGAGCAGGCGGTCGATGCCCTGTTGCAGGCGCGCAGGGTGTGGACCAATCAGACGACCTGCTGGCTGGCCGTTGACGTAGAGGATAAGGGTGGGCATGCCCTGAATGCCCTGCTGAATGGTGGTCTGCGGATTCTCATCAACATCTATTCTGGCGAAGCGCAGACGGTCAGTATAGACCTGGCTCAGCTTTTCATAAACGGGAGCCAGGGCATGACAGGGTGGGCACCAGGAGGCGGTAAAATCGACAACCACTGGCAGGGTTGATTGCAAAACCTGTGCGGCGAAATCCTGGTCGCTGACAGTAAACACGGTCGCATTTTTATCCATTGCAGTATGCTCTTTTCTCTTTCTGAACAACGCGTTATAGCCTGGCCGATATGCTCTTCTATCGGCTACAATAAGTAGTATATTTGTTAAAGTTAGCTTTAAGTCAAGCCTTTTAAAGGATAGTTTATGGAAGAATTGACAATTAGCGAGATTGCGCAGCGTAGCGGATTGCGCGCCTCGGCTATTCGTTATTATGAGAGCATCCAGCTTTTGCCGCCGCCACAGCGCAAGGGTGGGCGCCGGTGGTATACAGTTGAGATCTTGCGCCAGATTTCATTTATTCAGGTTGCTCAGGCAGCGGGCTTTACGATTGCTGAAATTCAGACGCTCATCAACGAATTGGGGGAGAACACGCAACTCTCTGAGCGCTGGCAGGTGCTGGCCCGCAAGAAACTTGTCGAGGTAGACGCGCTGATGCGCAAGGTGCAGGGCATGCAAATGATCCTGCTCAACGGGCTGAATTGTCACTGCGCAACCCTGGAGGATTGCATGGATTGTATCATTCGCGCAGAGACCCACAAATGATTGGCCATATTGCAGAAACGGTTTCTAATTGAGAGAAAATTTTCCGTTTTTTTTATTAAAAACCGTCACCCGGACTATGGGTCAAGGCATTTTCCAGAGATGCTCCTCTTTCCAGAGAAGCGCGGAGTCCCAACTGCCGCCCATTTCGCGGCCAAGGACAGTGATGTGGACCTGTTCCAGGTTGACATGAGCGGTGCGCAGGTGCTGTTGCATGCTGGTGAGAGCCAGCTTGCGCGTATTGTTGGTGCGGCTCAGGTGGGCCAGCCAGAGCCAGCGTACAGCATCAGAGCGCCAGGTTCGCAGTACGGCTTCGGCAGCCTGGTCGTTAGAGAGATGACCGGTCGGGCTGAGAATACGCTGCTTGAGATGGTAGGGATAGGGACCGCTGAGCAGACGCGCGCGGTCGTGGTTCGATTCGAGAATCAGAAGATCAGCCTGGAGGCTTGCTTCGAGCATGACGGGAGTGACTTCGCCACTATCGGTAATGATGCAGACACGACAACCACCAGCGCTCAATAGGTAGCCGCAGGGCGCGATTGCATCGTGTGAAACGGGAAATGAATGGACTTCAATATCGCCAATCACGCAGCTTGCGCCCGCCGGCAAGGGTCGCCAGAGTTCGTCCGCGTTTGCGCCAGGGAGATTTTCTCCTGGCGCAAGCTCGCTTATGCCCTCCGTCTTAGGGCCAGGTATAGTCTCGTCCCGCAAACCTCTGGCATAGACAAGCTGATCTGCCGCATGAGGGTCTGCGGCGGCTTCTGCGTCCAGTGAGACCAGCCCACCCCCTTCAGAGCGCAATTCGCCGGCTGAGAAGATCGCGCGGATCTCGGCCAGGGTGCGTGGGTCACTATAGACGGGCATATGCAAGCGTTTGAGCAAGAAGGGCAGGCTCAAAATATGGTCACTATGCTCGTGAGTGATCAATACGCCACGCAATTGCTGCGGCAGACAGCCAGCGAGATGTAAGCGTTCGCGCAAAATCCGCGTCGGCAAGCCAGCGTCCACCAGCAGGCGCGTGCGTCTTTGAGGGCCTGCTTCGATCAGATAGGCATTGCCGCTACTGCCACTGCCCAGTGAGGTGATGCGCATGATTTTTCTGCCCGTCCTTTGCTAGATCAGTCGCCGTCATTGCCAGCGAGCCGTGGATCTCCAACTATATTTCGCCAGACCAGTCGCGGCCAGTTTCCAGGGCGCAACGGATCTCCAGGGACACTTCAGCATCCTCTTCGCTGTCCAGAGCCGCCTCCAGGGTTCGACGAGCCAGCGCGCCACCGAGTTGGCCCAGGGCCCAGGCCGCGTGACCACGCACAAGTGCCTCTTCGTGGCGCAGTGCCTCGCCAAGAGCTGGCACAGCGGCACGATCCCCGCTATTGCCGAGGGCGACACAGACGTTGCGCAAGAGTCCGCGCCGTTTGGTGCGCTTGATGGGACTGCCCCGAAAACGCTCGCGAAACTCTGCCTCGGTCAGCTTGAGCAAGGGGATCAGTTCGGGACTGCCGCCAGTCATGGGACGAGGCTGAAAAGCCTGGTGAGGTTGGAAAAAGACCGGGCGTGTACTGGTTGAAGCAGACGAGCGTAACCCTAATCGCCGTTCCGCGACGAGATTGACTGGACAAACCTGCTGGCAGATATCGCAACCAAAGATCAGATTACCTAGCAGCGGGCGTAGTTCCAGGGGAATGCTCTCGCGTAACTCGATAGTCAGGTAAGAGATGCAGCGCCTGTTATCCAGCACATAGGGCGCGGGTAGCGCACCTGTGGGACAGGCGTGCAGGCAAATTTCGCACTGACCACAATTGGCCTTAAGAGGCGCATCGATCTCCTCTGGAGCAAGCGGGAGGTTGGTGACGATCTCTGCCAGAAACACCCAGGAACCCCAACCGTGTGTCAGGATATTGGTGTTCTTGCCGTACCAGCCCAGTCCGGCGCGCTGAGCAACCGCGCGATCCACCATACGCCCGGTATCCACGAAGAGGCGTGTCTCCAATTCTGGCACCTCGCCACGCGTATAGTCACGCAACCAGGCCGCGAACTGCCGCAATTTAGGCTTGATCAGATCGTGATAATCGTCTCCCCAGGCGTAGCGGGAGATGCGCCCACGCGGTCCGCCAGGGGCGTTTTCAGCGGGCTGCTCGCTCAGATAACAGGTCGCCAGGGCGATAATTGAGCACGCCTCTGGCAAGAGCGCGTCCGGGTGGCATGAGATAGTGGCCCGCTCAGGGGTAAACCAGGACAAACCATCCATTAAACCCTCGGCGATGCGCGACTTGATGACCTGCTCTGCCTCTGGGAAAGCCTCGGCTCCAGTGATACGCACACTATCAAAGCCCAGTTCATGCGCGTATGCTCGAATAGGTGCTGTACTTACCATTAATTTGTCACATCGCGACTCTCATTTAACCACCATGTCAGGCAGATAAATGCTAGCAGATATACCGTCAGGATGATCAGTGCCTGAAGATTCGATTGGGCTGAGCCTGTCGCGCCAAAAAGATATTGGGCCTGGTTGAGTTGTAAAGCGCGAGCGTTATTGCCCATCAAATAATCGGGAAGCGTGCGCAAGAAAGCTCCAAAGAGGCCGACGCTAAAATTGCCCGCGACAGTCAGGATGCTGGAGACAATCGGCTCGGCAAAAAACCAGGTGAGCGCCCCCACGATGCCCGCGACAGTCGAGCGACCCAGGAAGGCGAAGAAGATGGCTACAACCGCGTACATAAACCAGTTGAGCATGGTGGCCAGCAAATAGAGCACAACATGGCCCGCCCAGCCCGCGTTAATAAATGCTGTATTCTGCTGCACACCGCTGGCCAGATTGCAGAGTTGCCCCAGCACCACTCCGCTCAGGGCCATGACCAGCACTCCCAACACCACGCAAACCAGCGCGGCCCCGTACTTGGCCAGCAAAAACTGCCCGCGCCAGGGTCCACGCGTAAACATCAGACGTACAGTCCCCAGACTGAGCTCACCACCCGCAATTGAACCAACTAGAATTATCATCAGAATGATAGCTGGATTAAGCTCGCTCTGCGTAGTCGCCAGTTCCAGCGAGGACGGCAAGCGCAATGGTTCCGAAAGCACCGAGATGGCCGTTTGCTTAATGCTCTCAGCCGCGACAGTTGAGAGCGAGGAGCAGGCAGGCGCGGACGGATGCTGGCACGCCGGGGCGAACTGGCTCGCAGGCGTATTCTGGGTAACCGCCAGTTCTATACCCACCGAGAAAGGAACCAGCAGAGCCAGCACAACTGCCAGAGTTCCCAGCACCTTGGACATCAATCTTCGGCGAAATTTATACAGTTCCATGCCAATCAGGCGCAAAAGCACACTAACAAAATCCATGCGCCCCATAATTACCGTGCTCACACGTGTAGCCAGAGGGATAGCGTTTTCCAGAACCGCGCGCGGTTCCTGATCCTCAGCTTCAATCTCTGATGACATACTCACTTAGCTACCTCTCTTTCCCTGGCTGAACAGGTCGGCTGACTGATCCTCAGCCGAGCGCTGATAATCATCCGGCGTTTCACTGCTGCCAGCCAGGCCAGCCATGCCCAGGTGCTCGCCTGTGTTCACAGAAGGCGTCGTCAATTGCAAATAGACCTCTTCCAGGCTACCTTCGTAAGGATGCAGCTCGGCGGCGAAGATCTCGTTCTGTCCCAGCAAACGATTAATCTCAGCCGAGTACGTCTTGGGGGCATCGACGCGCAAGGTCTCAAGACCCGCGCGGTCCCGTTCCACAGATACGCGCCCAATCCAGGCCGCGCCGCGCTCCCTGGCTTGCTCCAGCACATCCCTGGCCAGTTCCAGTTCATGCTCCGCGCGCAAACGTACCAGCACCTGCTCTTTGCCGTGCAATAGCTCGTGTACATTGCCCTGCTTGATCAAATTGCCCTTCTGCAAAATCGCCACGCGGTTGCAGACCTGCTGAACTTCGTTGAGCAAATGACTGGAAATAAAAATCGTCTTGCCCAGAGCAGCCAGGCGCTGAATCAGTTGGCGAATCTCGTACATGCCCGCTGGGTCCAGCCCGTTAGTAGGCTCGTCTAGCAACACCAGCTCTGGATCAGTCAGCAAGGCCGCGGCAATCCCCAGGCGCTGTTTCATGCCCAGCGAGTACTTGCGATAAGCCATTCTAGCCTGCGCCTTTAACTCAACAAGATCCAGAACCTCTTCAATACGCCGCAAATTGGCCCGGCCTGAGACCATGCCGGAAGCCGCAGCCACCACACGCAGATTATCGAGACCAGACAGATAGGGGTAGAACACAGGCATTTCAACAATCGCGCCGACGTGACGCAAAATCGCCGGCATCTGGTAGGCTGTATCCATGCCAAAGATAATCGCTCGCCCGGCTGTTGGACGAATCAAGCCCAGCAACATACGAATAGTCGTGCTTTTCCCTGCCCCATTGGGGCCGAGAAAACCAAAAACATCCCCGCGCATCACCTGTAAATGCAGATCATTCACTGCAACTTGCTTGCCATATGCCTTGGTCAAGCGATTCGTGTTAATAATGATTTCTGATTGCAGCGAAGCTTGAATATACTCTTTCAATGCGAAGACCTTTCACCGCCCGCTTGCCCGCTTGCTCTGCCTGCCGCCTGTGTACCCACTCCCTTCAATGCAAAGCAGTTTCTGGTTTTGTTTATTTCTGTTGACGACCTCGTTTCGCTTCTCAATTATCGCATGAGAAAGCAGCCCTGACAAGCTATTACCAGACCTCTCCAGGGCGATGCAAACCATGAGGACATGGATACCGTACCTGGCGGCTGGTAGCCTTGTCCTCACAGTTTACAAGCATGCAGAAAGCACGGTTGCGTTAAACTGCCAGAAAAACGGTAAGCTGACCCTCTACGGCACATGCTGACAACAATGCGGCTGAGAATATCGCCTCTCGGTTAGGGGATCAGCAATTGCGCGCCTGCCAGAACCAGCAGGAAGTCAAAGCTTTGCTCATGAGGAGACATGAGCGATGGAAGCAGAATTTCAGTCTGGTCGTAGTCCAGCTCTCGTTCAGTTGGGTTTGTGGGCAAGCTCGCAAACGTCAACGGACGTAGGTTAACGTGAGCAATATGGACGAACGGAACATTTTTCTATATTTTTCACAACTATAATGGTTACACAGGGTAAAAGCTATCACGTATAGAGCCTGAAAGAAAAACAAAAGGAGTAGATTAACTATGGACAACCCTTCTTCACCCTATCCAGATGAGCAGCATGCGCGCCAGCCAGGTCAGGCACAGGAATGCGAAATGCTGTACGATTATCCGCACACGGCAGACTTTCCGCAAGCGGATGACTATCAACCAACGCAGCAGTTACACGTAGCACCGACAGAGGTGGATGCCCGACAAGCGGGCTACGCGGATAGGCTCCAGACAAGTTATTTAAACCACGCTGATACCCAGCAGGCAGGTTATGCGGGCTATACAAACACGCGCCGACCTTTTTTCGCGTGGGCCTGGAAAAGTTGGAATAGTCTATGGATTGTTCTGACTGCCCTGGCGTTGATCTTGTTAGTAGCTGCTGGAGGTTTTTACTACTATCTTCAAGTGCAGTCAACGCCGGGAAAGACACTGCAGACCTATTGTAGCGCGGTTAAAAACGATGACGGTCAGGCGCTTTACAATACTTACTCAAACGAGGCGCAGAGCCAGACAGACCAGGTTCATCTTCAACAGGCGTTGAGGCTAATCGAATTTTTCTCAGGAGGCATTGAGGATTGCACAGTAGATGTGGGCAGTATTCATGAAACTGATCCCGAAGCTACCGCCAGAGTCACTTTTCTTTTATATAACGGACGCTTGAGCAGTACACTCCTGCATCTGATTAATGAACATGGATACTGGAGAATTCAAAATAACACAATAGTCCCCTAAAAAGTATCTCTATACAACGTATACATAACAGCGGGGAAAGCATGTCGCTACGCGGCAGCTATGCCAGCGCAGAAATGGTAGAATGAAGATAGAATACGTGTATTCACATAAATATATATTGTTGACTTAATCGCGAAGGAGAGATGTATGGAAGCCTCATTAAACGGCCCGCTGGGACGTACCACTCTTGGTCAGGGCGTGCTGAGAATTGGCCGCGCTGCCGATAATGCGCTGGTCATCACTGATCAGCAATCTTCGGCATACCATGCCGAGGTAGGACCGAGCTTTGGCGGAAACGACTATCAAGTCACCGACCTGGGCAGCACTAACGGCACATTTGTCAATGAGCAGCGCCTTCAGCCCAACGCGCCGCGCCTGTTGAGTACTGGCGATACAATTCGCATTGGCGCGCTCGTTTTGACCTATGAAGCCAGTGGCGGCTACGCCCCAACGGTCGCGGCCCGCAGCTTTAACGACGCACCAACCTCGCCTGGTCAGGGACCAACTGGACCCACGGCTCAGCCAACGATTTATCCCCAGGCGCCAGTTTTCAATAACTATAATCCTAACCAGCCACCCACTCAGCCTCGCAAAGATTATCCGCAGGCGGGAAACTTTAACCAACCTGGCTACCCACAGGCCCAGCCAGGCGCCTCCAGCCAGGCCCAGCCACCCAGAAAGAGCCGTTTGGGTCTATGGATTGGGCTGATTGTGCTCCTGCTCCTGCTGATTGGCGGTGGCATTACCGCCTTTACTATCTTCCAGAATCGCTCAACGCCAGAGAAAACCTTACAAGCCTATTGCACCGCACTCCAGAATAACGACCCTCAGGGGATCTATAATACCCTTTCAACTGAATTACAGGTGAATACGGACCTGCCCAAGATTAAAACTGCCCTGCAAGTGATCGATTTCTTTGCTGGAGGAAGCATTACAGGCTGCACATTTGGTCCTGTACAGCAAAACGGCAACAGCGCAACCACTACAATGACGTTTACACCGAAAAATGGTAAGCCCATTGGTGAGCCAGTTCAACTGGTGTATGAAAAAAGCCAGTGGAAAATCACTACAGGTAGCAAACTTCCAGGGGTATAGAGCAGAGAACGAGCAACACGGACGCGCCCATGTTGCTCGTTTCCATTAGTTATATCGTTTCAAAGGGCATGCGCATGGGAAGCTTTACGCCCATTGCCTCAGCACACGCGATGGCTTCGTCGTAGCCTGCGTCAGCGTGGCGCATAACGCCGGTTGCCGGATCATTCGTCAGAACGCGCTCCAGACGGCTTGCCGCCTCCTGTGTACCATCTGCGACGATAACCATGCCCGCATGTTGCGAGAATCCCATGCCGACTCCACCGCCGTGATGCAGGCTCACCCAGGTCGCACCACTGGCACAGTTGAGCAGTGCATTGAGCAGTGGCCAGTCGGACACGGCATCAGAGCCATCCTTCATGGCCTCCGTTTCGCGGTTGGGGCTGGCGACCGACCCGGAATCGAGATGATCGCGGCCAATTACTATTGGAGCGCTTAATTCGCCAGAGGCTACCATAGCATTGAACGCCAGGCCGAGCCGCGCACGGTCGCCAAGTCCCACCCAGCAGATACGGGCAGGCAAACCCTGAAACTTGATTTTCTGCCGCGCCATAGCGAGCCAGCGGTGCAGGTGCGGATTGTCGGGGATCAGCTCTTTTACCTTTGCATCAGTTTTATAAATATCTTCCGGGTCGCCCGACAGCGCCACCCAGCGGAACGGCCCGATGCCCCGGCAAAATAGCGGGCGGATATAAGCGGGTACAAAGCCGGGATAAGCAAACGCATCTTTTACACCAGCATCATACGCCACCTGGCGGATATTATTGCCGTAATCCACCACTGGAATACCCTGCTTGTGAAATGCCAGCATAGCACGCACTTGCGTGGCAATGGATGCCCTGGCGCGCTCGACATAGCCCGCAGGATCACGCTCGCGCAATTCGGCGGCTTGCGCAAGGTCCATACCGGCTGGAATATACCCGTTAAGAACATCATGCGCGGAAGTTTGATCCGTGACCATATCAGGCAACACCCCGCGTCTCACCAGTTCGGGATAGATCTCAGCCGCGTTGCCCAGCAGGCCAATGGAGATCGGCTGTCCCAGATTGCACGCCTCGCGTATCTGATCAAGCGCCTCGTCAAGCGTACTGGCAATAGCGTCACAGTAGCCAGTAGCGAGGCGTTTCTGGATGTGGGTGGCGTCGCACTCAACGGCAAGCATGGAAGCGCCTGCCATTGTGGAAGCCAGGGGTTGCGCACCGCCCATGCCCCCCAAACCCGCGGTCAGTATCCATTTACCGGATAAATCGCCGCCGAAATGCTGGCGCCCCATTTCAACAAATGTCTCGTACGTGCCTTGCACGATACCCTGGCTACCAATGTAAATCCATGATCCCGCAGTCATCTGGCCGTACATCATCAGGCCCTTACGGTCGAGTTCGCGGAAGTGCTCCCAGGTCGCCCAATGCGGCACCAGGTTAGAATTGGCAATGAGTACGCGCGGCGCATCGGCGTGCGTTCTAAAGACGCCGACCGGCTTGCCCGATTGCACGAGCAGGGTTTCATCATGTTCCAGTTTTTTTAGTGCCTCGATAATGTGGTCAAAACATTCCCAATTACGTGCCGCTTTGCCGATACCGCCGTAGACGATAAGTTCATCCGGTTTCTCAGCTACATCCGGGTCGAGATTGTTCATCAACATACGAAGCGGTGCTTCGGTCAGCCAGCTTTTCGCTGAAAGCTTCGTGCCATGGGGCGCCTTGATGATACGTGCATTCGCCTGTGAGCGTTCAGGAATAGCCATGTGAGATTTTTCCTTACTCTGGTCATGCCAATCAGTGAATTCGATAGTTTACCCCGATGATATCAAATAATCAGAACCTCCGTCAAACAGTGCTTGAGCTCCCAGAGCAGGCAGGCTCCAGGAAACAGCCTTTGCTTGCTACTGGCAAGAGAAAAAGTTTTACAAACGCGTTAAAATAGAGAGTGATGTCAGACGGTTAGATAATCTTAAGCAGATAAAAAGAGGTTTGACGAATGATAGAGCTTTTACATTTTGCTTATGCGGTATAAGATCTATTATTTATCAATTTAACAGCCCATTTGTGCGCGAAACTAGAGTTAAAAGAATGTTGGGTGTTCTATTGGGCCATAGGAGATACAAGCGCGTTTCTATTTCGTTAGAAACCTTGGAGAGAGATTGTATTACAAGCCGGTTTCGCATAAGAGACCATTAACCTATCCCATGGAGTATGAAGGAGAAAAATCGAAAAATGAAATGGTATCCATATGGCCACGATTTTGGCAACGCGGATATGGGGGGAGTTACTGTAATCAACGGTAGCGTGTTTGCCCGCAGCGTCCCTACAGCATTCGCCAAGGTAGATATCAACGCGTTGCACAATCTTGGTATCAACGTAGAGGATGTCAACACGCACATCGTCCGTTTCAATGGCGAGGCCATGGCTTATGCGGTCGGTGAACTGGCTCTACATCAATCTACAGATATTTATCATGGACGCGGCGACATCCAGCGGTATGCCAGCAAGTACAGCCTGCGCGGCCTGCTGACGATAGCATCGCTGTTGATCCCGGAAGTGGAGTTTGGCCTGTATGTTGTGACAGGACTCCCCGCCGAGACGTATATTAAGAATATAGAGCTACGCAAAGCTATCAAAGAGAGCCTGGATGGCGTACACGTATTTACAATGGACAACGGCAAGAGTTGGCGACGTATTACTGTGGAGGTCGCCACAGTAGTGATGGAAGGCGCGGGCGCGCTGATTGCCTACGGGGACAAAGGCGCGAGCAAGCTGACAGAGAGCGCGGCCATTGATATTGGTGGTCGCACCACCGACCTGTACGTCGCGCGCGGACAGGTGCCAGTGACGGAATACTGCAAAGGCAAACCTGTAGGAGTAGAGGCAGCCACGCAAATGTTTATGGATACCTTCGAGGCACGCTTCCATCGCTCAGTCTCCCTTTTGGAGGCACGAGAAGTGATGTATGCGTATGCCTCAAACGGCAAACGCCACTACCCGGGCCTGACAGTATATGGTAAAGTCATTGACGAATATGACCTGGCGCAACTGGCCGGGGAAGCGGTCTTACAGGTAGGTAGCGAAATCGTCTCGTTTGTAGCCTCAGCCTGGAGACAGAGCGATCGCGATGCCGTAGCCGCCAGCTTTAATCCAGTACTATGTATCGGCGGGGGTGTCTATTATTTCTACGACTACCTGAAAAAACGCATCCCACACCTGACGCGACCAGACGATCCTATTCACGCGAACGCGTTGGGGTATAGTAACCTGGCCGGACGCCTGTTGATGCGCAAAGCGCAGGCCCAGACGCAAACGCAGAATCAGGTTTTCGGCATCAAAGCATAAGTTAATGAGCAGAGAAGCAAAAGGAAGGAAGCCATGGCACAAGATCGAGATCAATACCTTCAGTTCACCATCAAGCTGCTCAAAGGTTCTTTCGCGCTCAGCGCGCTCTGGCAAGATGCATTAAATTATCACATGATTGATCAGCCCGAAAAGTTGATCGCCATGCGGTTGACAGAATATTACGAGTTGATCGCCAGGGGAACTTTGCGGCCTGGTCCAAGTGCGCCAGGGGCTCCAAACCCTCCAGCAGCCAGTGTCACGCCAGCAGGGAACAATGCCGTTCCTCCGCCACTCCCGGTCTCCAGTCCGGGTGGGCGTATAGCCACGCCTCTGCCCGCCGTTAACGGCAATTTTAACGCACGTACGGTCTCATCCCAACCAACGGAAGAAATTCACTTTGACCGGGAGAACGATGTCATCACCAAATCCTCTTCGCTCGTCGTCGAACAAAATGCCGACGACGCCGCGGATTATTGGTCACCGTTATAGTTTACATATGCACGAAAAAGGCGTTGAGCAAGTATAAGCTTGCTCAACGCCTTTTTCGTGCATTGGCCTGACAGAGTGTAGCTAAGCTTGTTCCCTCTTACGAGGGTGTGCTATAATCTTAGAAAAAGTAAATGCCAGAGAGCGCATAACCTGCACGGCTTCATGCCCCTTTGGAGGAAAATTCATGATAGATCCAGATAGCGAGTTGGCACCGCGATACCAATCAATCACCACAACACCCGACTGGTATCAAACAAACATTCCCTGTCAGGTAGGTTGTCCTGCCCACACTGACGTTTCAACTTATATTGGTCTTATCTCTCAGGCCCGTTTCGATGAAGCTTATCTTTTGAACCGCAAAGCAAACGTCGTTCCCGGCGTATTAGGACGCACCTGTGCCCGCCCCTGCGAGCCTGTCTGCCGGCGCAACAAGGTTGATGGCAAACCGATTGCCATCTGCTGGTTAAAGCGAGCTGCCGCGGACCATCGCGAGTTCCGGCATCAAGTCGCGGCCCCACCGATCACCAAAGAAAAGACGGTAGCTATCGTAGGCGCCGGTTCGGCTGGGCTGGCCTGCGCGCGTGACCTGCGTGAAATGGGCTATCCCGTAACCCTGTATGAATCCGAGGCGGTCGCTGGCGGCGTGATGGTCAACGGCATCCCGGTCTGGCGTTTGCCCCGGCAGGTCACCAGCGAAGAAACCACCGAATATATGCGCGACCTTGGCGTTAATGCGCTCTACAACACACGCGTAGGCCGCGATATCGAGATCGGCGATCTGCTTAAGCGGTACGACGCGGTTTACCTGGCCGCGGGCTGCTATATCTCAAATGATCTGACCGGTCCCGATAACAAGATTATCCCTGGTGCGAACCTCAAGGGTGTAGATCATGGAATCTCCATGTTGTCTCGCACTAACTTTGGCGAGCCTACTTTTGTGGGCAAACATGTAGTAGTTCTGGGCGGTGGCTTTACCGCGATGGACTGTTGCCGAACCTCAATCCGCTTTGGCGCGGAAAAGGTCTATGTGCTTTATCGTCGCTCAAAAGAAGAGATGGGTTCTGACGAGTACGAGGTAGATGAGGCTGAATTCGAGCACGTCGAGTTCCAGTACCTGACCTCCGCCCTCGAGGCCTTGAGCGAGGATGGCATCCATGTCAGCGGTCTGCGCGTGATTCGCAATAAACTGGGCGATCCCGACTCCAGCGGACGCCGCCGCCCGATCCCGATCAAGGGCAGTGAGTACGTTATTCCAGTTGACATGATCATTCCAGCCTTTGGTCAGTACAGCGACTCCTCCTGGCTCCATCTTGATGGACTGAATGTCGAGGTCAACAAACGCAACGGCGTGCCTCTGGTGGATCGCGACACCTGGATGACCAACTATCCCGGTCTCTTCGCTGGCGGCGACTACACCGAAGGCTCGCGCAACTTGATCTCGGCCATCGGCGATGGGCGCGATGCCGCCTCAGCCATCAACCGTTACCTGGGCGGCAAGGATAAGCCCGCCGATCCCGCTGAGGAGATCGAACTGCCCGACTACCGTCGTGGAATGGTCGATGACTACGAGTCGATCGCGCACGAGATGATGCCAGGTCTGGTGCTAAAAGAGCGCTACAGCAATACCCGCGAGACCGAAACCGGCTATACTCCTGAGCAAGCTGTAGAACAAGCGCGCCGCTGCCTCCAGTGCCAGTTGAATATCATGATCGATCCCTCGATCTGTATCCTCTGCTCTGGCTGCGTCGATATCTGTCCCTACGACTGCATTAGCATGGAAGGTCTCTCACGCGTGGTCAAAGGCGATCCTATGCACAAGGGGACCGAGAAGTGGACGGGCGGCGCGGACATGATTATCGATGAAGAAAAGTGCATCCGCTGCGGCCTGTGCATTGTGCGCTGTCCCACTGATGCCATCTCGATGGTTCAGTTCCAGGTAGCCAGTCCCAACGATCGTTGGACCGTCTCAAAAATCCCCATGCTGAATTTATAGTACTGACAGCGAAAAAGGCAAACAAGGCTGCGAGTACACGCTCTCGCCTTGTTTGCCTTTTTCGCTGTCAGAATAACCTGATTTTGGCACAGCGACTTTCTCTCTGCTCTCTCTGCTCATTTTGTTTATACTGATTGTCTTAATTATTCCCATTGTGCTGATGATTAGCGGATTGATTATTCTTGCGGATGGAGAGGGGATCGGAGAAGTCCTGGCTTATGTCTATCGGAGAAAGGGGACTGGAAAAAAGCTTGCTGATCGACTTCCATACTCACATCTTTCCGCCAGAGATTTGCCAGCAACGCGATCTCTATTGCGCGCGCGATCCCTGGTTCGCCGAGTTGTATAGCAATCCAAAGGCGCGTATGGCTAGCGCGGAAGATTTGCTGGTTGAAATGAATAGCGCGGGTGTAGATGCCTCGGTGACATCTGCATTTGGTTGGAGTGATCCTGGTCTGATTCGCGAAACCAACAGTTATGTATTGGACGCCATGCAGCGTTATCCTGGCTGTATTTACGGGCTAGCAGTACTTCAGCCAACCGCGGGCGCGCAGGCGGTCTATGAGCTTGAGCGTTGCGCGCAGGCCGGCATAGTCGGTCTAGGCGAACTAATGCCTCACGGTCAGGGCTACAAACTAAGCGACATTGCTCTACTCAGGCCCATTATAGAGGTCGTTGAGCATTATAACCTGCCAGTGCTCTCCCATTGCAGCGAGCCAGTGGGTCACCTTTATCCTGGTAAAGGCGATGTCACATGCGCCGACATCATCGCTTTTCTCACAGCCTTTCCCGCTATCCGCTTTATCGCGGCTCACTGGGGAGGTGGGCTACCATTTTATAGCCTGATGCCAGAGATCCAGCGCCTGCTGGCTGGACGCGTCTGGTACGATACAGCAGCTACCGTTTACCTCTATCGTCCAGAGATCTTCACGACTGTGGCCCGCCTGGTGGGTCCACAGCAGATCCTCTTTGGCAGCGACTATGGCCTGCTGCGTCAGAAACGGATTATCGAGCATATCAGGCAGGCAGGCCTCGATGAACACGCGCAGGAATTGATACTCGGGGAGAATGCGCGGCAGTTGTTGGGGCTAAAGTTGGATAACAAAGCCTGCCCTCCCAAAGTCATATAACGCTCATTGACTTGAGTCCTACAAGCACAGATTGCCACCCATTTGTTTCGCGCACAAAATAACTCCCCACAACGCAATAGGATAAAAAGATCCTCCAAAAGCAAGAAAAGACGCAATATTTGCGTCTTTCGCTGCCCGAAATAATAATACTTACCTCAATTGTACCGAGACCCAAGCAAGCAAGGCAGACAAGCCAGAAACCCGTCAACCAGCTGCGGATCGCTGATGGTCCTACAAGAACCACCACCCCAACCCACACCTCCGCATGTGAGTCCAAGCCTTACGATCATTAGGGCCGCTTGGCTC
>JBEVTI010000052.1:0-43448 GCA_041156125.1 Candidatus Paraktedonobacter carboxidivorans | reverse complement strand
GGCCGCTCACCAGCCACACAAGAACAGGCATCCATGAGCCGCGCAGCGGCTCATAAAAGGAGTTCGCCAACGGTATCAAAAATTGGGGATGACTCATACCATTCCTCAGGGGTGGGGAGGCAGAGATGTTTTGTCCCTGCTTTTACAAAAGCAGGCATGACTTATACATACCCTTGACAACTCGCTGCGCGCAAAGTATACTCTGTATAAGTTAGTTAACACTAACTATCTGCAAGAAAGAATCATACCATGTCTGATGAGCGGCAAGTAGAAAAGCGTACGCGCTTACGGGGCGATGAGAGGCGAGCGTCGATTTTGCGCAGCGCCAAGCGGGTCTTTGCCCGTTCCAGCTACGCGGAGGCCAGCACGAGCGAACTGGCACGCGCAAGCGAGGTGACTGAGCCAATGCTCTACAAGCACTTTGGCAGCAAGAAGGGTCTTTTCATGGCCGTGCTTGGCGAGTCTGCCGAGCAATTTCGCGATAGTCTGCAAGAACGCCTTACGCGCAGGGCCGAGAAGGATGTGCTTGATGCGCTTGAACATATTATTGATGAGTATTTGACCGCCATCAAAGCTGATCCAGAGACGCAACGTCTGCTCTTTCAGGCCGTCACCGAATCTAGTGATCCAGATATCGCGTACTGCGTCGGTAAACACAATCGTACCATGTATCAACTACTGCACGAGCTTGTTGAGCGTGCCCAGCAGGCTGGCTACCTGGACCCTATGGTGAGCGCGGACGCGGCCACGTGGGGCTATATGAGTATCATTCTCGCCACTCAGTATGGTCTGATGCTCAATCTCTCTGGCGATGTTGTCCGTGTTCAGGAAGAGATGAGCCGGGTCTGGCTGCGTGGTCTGCGTACCCATCGAGCCTAAATTTTTTTCGCCTTATAAGTTAGTTAACGCTAACCATCTTGTTGTATACGCTGGTCGCAAGGGTCAGCGGCAAAGGAGACTTGCAATGCAGTTTTCAGCTACCAGCCCCAAGCCGGGTGGACTGCCTTACAAATGGATCGTCGTGATGGTTGTGATCTTTGGCTCGTTTATGAGCATCCTTGATCAGACCGTGATCAACAACGCTATACCACGGTTACAGAGTGCCTTTGGGGCCGACCTCAACAGCCTGCAATGGGTGCTGACCGCGTATACGCTTACTCAGGGAGTGATTACGCCAACGACAGCCTTCTTCGCGAACCGGCTGGGTACAAAGCGCTTCTACGTTATCGCGTTGGTCCTCTTCACGCTGGGGTCCGCGCTCTGTGGCCTGGCCTGGAGCCTGCCCTCGCTGCTTGTCTTTCGCATCATCCAGGCAATTGGCGGCGCGACGCTTTTTCCACTGGCGATTACCCTGCTCTTCTACGAATTTCCGCCTCAGCAGCGCGGCCTGGCGGCAGGTATTCTGGGCGTCTCCGCGCTGATGGCTCCCGCGATAGGGCCGACTCTGGGTGGCTATTTCGTGACCTACGCCGATTGGCGGCTGATTTTCTACATCAACGTACCTGTAGGTATAGTCGCCATTATCATGGGGATCATGCTGTTGCGCGAGCGACCTGCCGAGGGACGGATACGCTTTGATCTGCCGGGCTTTGTGCTGGCCGCGAGTGGGCTGGCGACCGTGCTCTACGCACTCTCAAACGCCAGCATTTATGGTTGGGATGCGCCGGTGGTGCTTGTGACGCTGCTTAGTGGTCTCTGCCTGCTTGCGCTGTTTGTGTTCGTTGAACTGCGTACCGCCAGGCTTGGTGAACAGCCGCTTGTCGATCTGCGTCTCTTTGCCAATGGACCCTTCCTGTTCAGCAATATCGCGAACGCCATGATCTCTTTCAGTTTCTTTGGCAGCATGATTTTGCTGCCAATTTATACGCAGAATTTACGCGGTCTGAGCGCCTTTGACGCGGGCCTGTTCACCCTGCCGCTGGCCTTTGCAGCCGTCCTGGCCGCGATTATCGGTGGGCGGCAGGTTGATCGCTTTGGTCCTCGCGTAGTCCTGCTGCCAGGCCTGGTCTTGATGGGCCTCTCTACCTGGCAACTGGCGCAGGTCTCGCTGACGACATCCTATACCTGGCTACTCGTCGCTCTGGGTATTCGTGGGCTTGGCCTTGGCTTGCTCCTCCAGCCGCTGACGGTCTCCGCGCTCTCGAAGGTCGAGCGCAGTCAGTATACGCAAGCCTCGTCGCTGAATACGGTGACACGCTTCACCTTTACCTCGCTGGGCTTTGCCGTGCTGGCAACCTTTGTCCAGAGCCGCGCCACTCTGCATATCACCGAGCTGTTTCAGCAAACCAGGCCAGTTTCGCGCGTGGCTGCCACACTGCTACGCGGGCAGGGACTGGATCTGGCAGTGCAGGATGCCTTCTGGCTCTCACTTATACCCCTGGTCGTGGCCTTTATCGCGGTCTGCTTTATTCGAGTGCCAAAGCCTGCTGTCCAGACCGCAGAAAAGGCTGTGAGCACTGAGCAAGCTGTTCAAGCTATATAAGCGCTACCTGGACCTGGTAAGGAGGAGGATCTTATGTATACAACCGCCCACTCAACTGCGCTTCCGCTCTGGCCCGACGTGGTTCCTGGCTCTGAGGATTGGTTCCAGCAGGAGCAGGAGAGCTATCTGCCCCTGCCGTCAGAGGTGCCGCAGAGTTTTTTGCCCTTGCCATTTGAGATCAAGATTGCGCGCAATATCGCCCGGCCTCAGCTCATGGCGTACCTGCCAGCTCCCGCGCTTGCGACCGGGACAGCTGTGATTGTCTGTCCCGGCGGTGCCTTCAACTTTCTTTCCATTGAGTTGGAAGGGGCAGAGATAGCGCGCTGGCTCTGCGCTCGCGGCATTACGGCCTTTGTGCTCAAGTACCGGGTTGCGCCTACCGCGGAGCGTGACGAGGAGTTTGTTGAGCAATTGCGCGAGAGGTTTAACGATTTCAGGATTTTGCTGGAACTGATGCAACAGACCGAGCCGCTGGCCCAGGCTGACGGCTTGCAGGCCATCAAGCTTGTGCGTCAGCGCTCTGCTGAATGGGGCATAGAGCCGGGACGCATCGGCATCCTGGGCTTTTCCAGCGGAGGCGTGGTCGCCAGCGGCGCAGCTATGTGCTACACCGCGGAGAGTCGGCCCGACTTTGCCGCGGCCATCTACCATGCCCCATCCACCAGGGATATTACTGTTCCCACAGACGCGCCCGCGCTCTTTCTGCTGGCGGCCAGCGATGATGCCATGGCCGTGGGGGCAAGCCTGCCTCTCTATTCCGCCTGGAAAGATGCTGACCACCCGGTCGAATTGCACCTCTATGCTCAAGGCGGACACGCCTTCGCGCTAAAAAAGCGGGGTCTGCCAGTCGATGACTGGCCTGAGCGCTTTAGCGAGTGGTTGCAGGGATTGGCGCAATAGTCTCATTCTATAGAAGAGCGACAGAGGTTTTTCAGAGGGGGCGCCTCCTCTGAAAAACCTCTGTCGCTCTATAAGCAGGGAGAGATACAACCAAGTTTTTTACTATATCCTTTGCATAATCCATTCAGGCGGTCTGGGGTTGCCAGATAGCGGGGACAGTTTCGTTTTCGCGCCTATCGTAGTCGTCCGAGTGTGGTGGGAAGACATTATATATACCAACCACGGCAAGCTGTCCCTCTTCATCTGAGATCAGGCGCAAGAAGACGCTGAGCCAGTGATCGGCCTCGGGCACGTCCTGGCTGCGCACGATGCAGAAGTCGTTGACATATTCGCCGTGGCTGAAGACGCGCACGCGGCGGTCGCGCATTTTGGCAGGATCGCGGCGCACGCGATAGACGCGTTGCTCATGCGCGTAGCGGATACTGGAGACATCCAGAAAATGCTCGTGCTCCAGGCGCGTGTAAAGCGTCTCACCCAGGAAGAGACGCAGGGTGTTCTCCGCGCGTTGCACGGGGGTATAGCCATCGCCCAGATCGAGTTGATCGCCGACGCGCAGGATATCGCTCAGACCGAGACGGCGTGCGCGAGTCCCTGTGCCGTTGCCGCGGCTGACCTTAAAGTGATCGGGTGGCTGGCCCGCCATAGGATAGCCAGCCTGGCGAGCAACCTCAGCGGCGATAGCATAGCCAGCCCAACCGGCCACACCCGCGATCATACTCTGCGGCGTGGGATGATAGCGGTGCGCGAAGGCTACCAGGCCGGTCGCGAGCTGTCCATTGCCCGTAGTCAGGCGCAGGAGCACGGACGAGTAGGGAAGATTATCGAAAGTATAGTCGCGTTGCTCAATGCCCCAGCGTCCTCCCAGGCCAGGCCATTGCTGGCGCGTGGCCTGGACCAGTAGATGCGTTTCCGCAGCCGCTCCATTGGCGCGCGCCGTAGGTGTGCCAGGCTGCTGAGCCTGCGCGATCTGCTGAGCCAGGCGTGTATGTTTGCAGGAGCGCGTCGTCCCGCCATCCTGGCGAAAAGTCCAGGCGGGACAATCACACGAAAGGTTGCCCGTGTGACGATCGGTCAGTACGCGATACCAGGAATTGGCTCGCGAGGCCGATTCAATCGCCATAACCAGGCTATAATCGCCGTTGACCAGGCTGCGCGGCATAAAAACGCTCCTTTAACTGTGCTCAAGCAAGCGAGTTGCTAACAGGCCAGGCAAAAAAATAGAGCTGCCAGGTGGTGTATTGCAGAGGAATTCGCGAATGCTAGATAAAGAGGAGATGCTGGCTGGCCGCGCCATTGCGAGTCCGTCCACCATCTCCCTGGAGAGAGGCGGAGCTTTAGCCGCCGCGTGTCAGGCTGAGGATCAGGATATTCTCGGCCTTGGGATCAAAGGTCTGCATGGGGGTTGGCGCGGGCGCTGTGCCTGCCTGTGGTGGCTGCGTAGCCATAACCGGGCGCTGACGATCCTGGGCCGCGTCTATGATCTCCTGGGCGGTCTCAATGGCCCAGCGCTCATCTGGTGCCAGTGTAGCCAGCGACTCTAGCGACTCAATACGCGGGAAGGTCACAGGCGCGTCGCCAGACTTGCCAAAGACGCGAATGGTGCCAAGACCAAGCACGCCCGCGCTAAAATTGCCCTCGCGACAGCGCTCCAGCCAGCGGCGCTGCAAAGTCGCCTGGCTCATAGTTTTGGTGGAAGTGGACATCTGTTGCGTTTCCTTTCGTTGGTTTGCTCTGTTTTTTCAGAATTCCAGTTACTACAGGTGTAAAGCTTCGCTGTCCCTACCTCAACACTAAACTATTCCTCCGCACAGGCGCAAAAGCGGAAATCATTTTGTCATAAGCAAGGGCTGCTCGCCGCAAGACGAGCAGCCCTTGCTTATGACAAAATGAGCATTATTTTATGCCGCGCATGCTCAGTTTAACGCGTTCGCGCTGGCGATCGACCTCCATGACGCGTACCTGAACGACCTGGCCTACAGCGACAACGGAGAGGGGATCGCGCACAAAGCGCTCGGCCATCTCGGAGACATGGACGAGTCCATCGTGTTTGACGCCGATATCGACAAAAGCGCCAAAGTCAACCACATTGCGCACAGTGCCCTGCAGAACCATGCCAGGCTGGAGATCCTCCATTTTAAGCACGTCATGGCGCAGGATAGGCGCGGGCAAAGCGTCACGTGGGTCCAGACCGGGCTTTTCGAGATTCTCCAGGATATCGTTGAGCGTAGGCAGACCGATGCCGAGCTTCTTCGCCATCTCGGACCAGGTGCCATCCGCGCCTTCCGCTTTGTTGTTCTTGCGATTGCTGCGGCCCAGGCTGCTTTGCAATTTGATGTACTGGCGGTATTGCGCGATGCGCTCGGCAGGCTTATCGCCGCCCGCGTTACTGCCGGAGGGCAGCAGATCCAGCAGACCGCGCGCCGCTGTATAGCTTTCGGGATGGATAAAGGTGTTATCCAGTTCATCCAGGCCATTGGCGATTTTCAGAAAGCCTGCCGCCTGCACAAAGGTAGCTGGTCCCAGACCGGAGACTTTCAGCAGCTCTTCACGCTTTTTAAAGGGGCCATGTTCTTCGCGATACTTGACAATAGCGTTAGCGACGCGAGTATTGACGCCCGAAACGTGCTTGAGCAGGGCAGCCGAGGCCGCGTTTAGCTCGACCCCGGCGAAGTTGACGCAAGAGACAACGACGCGTTCGAGCGCGCTGGCCAGCTCTTTCTGGTCAACATCGTGCTGGTAGAGGCCTACGCCTACGGCCTTGGGATCGATCTTGACCAGTTCAGCCAGGGGATCTTGCAGGCGGCGCGCGATCGAGATGGTGCCGCGCTGGGTGGCGTCGAGGGTGGGAAATTCCTGGCGCGCGGCCTCGGAGGCCGAGTAGACGGAAGCGCCAGCTTCATTGACGATCACATAGCCAATGCGACCCACCTGACCACCCTCGGCCTCGAGATCGCGAATCAGCCCGGCTACCAGTTGCTCAGTTTCGCGTGAAGCGGTGCCGTTGCCGATGGCGATAACATCGATGCGGTACTTCTGAATCAGTCCGCGCAGAATCTGGGGCGCGCGCTCCGACTGGTGCAGGTACATCGTATCCGATTCGATGTATTTACCGGTCTCATCAACGATGGTCAGCTTGCAACCTGTGCGATAGCCTGGATCAACGCCCAGCACTTTGCGTCCCCGCAGCGGTGGCTGGAGCAACAGATTGCGCAGGTTGGCGGCAAAGATAGCGATGGCGTGTTCTTCAGCCTGGCGCGTCAGTTCAACGCGCACCTCGCGTTCCATAGCCGGGGCCAGCAGACGCTTATACCCATCCTCGCGGGCCTCCTCCAGGTGACGGGCGAAGGGCGAGGTAGCTCTGACGGGATAGTGCTCTTTGAGCACCGGCTCAGCCTGCTCATATGGCAGTGAAGCACTGATGCGCAGAACATCTTCGCGTTCCCCGCGATTGAGTGCCAGCACGCGATGAGGCACCAGCTTTGTGATGGTCTCATTGAACTCGTAATAAAGTTGATAGACCCCCTTGGGATCTTTTTCAGCCACCTTCGCGGGTTCAATCGCTTTAGCTACAACGGCAGCCTGCTTGAAGAAGGTTGCGCGTGTCGCGCCACGCACATTGGCATCTTCCGCGATGACCTCGGCGGCGATATCGCGCGCGCCAGCGTAAGCCTCCAGACTGGTATCTACGCCTTTCTCCGCGTTGAGGAAAGGCAGAGCGTGCTCTTCAAGGATTCCCGCGGGGTCGCCGCTCAGTTCTGGCTGCTGGAGTAACAGAGTGGCCAGTGGAGTCAGGCCCTTCTCGCGAGCCACGCTGGCGCGGGTCTTGCGTTTGGGTCGATACGGCAAATAGAGATCTTCTACCTCTTGCAAGGTGCTTGCCGAGCGTAGCGCGTCCTCCAGTTCAGGTGTCAGTTTGCCCTGCACGTCTATTAAACGCCGCACATCAGACTTGCGCTCAAACAAGGCGCGCAACGCGGCTGCCCGGTCAGCGATTGTTTGAATCTGCACCTCGTCCAGACTGCCAGTCACCTCTTTGCGGTAACGCGCGATAAAGGGCACTGTATTGCCCTCATCGAGCAAGCCGACTGTGCGCGTGATCTGGCCGCTATGCAGGCTTAATTCCTGGCCGAGTGCCGCGGCCAATTCAGCTAAAGGAAGCGTTTCTACTGGCGCGGCCTCAGGTTTGGCCCCGTCGTCGTCAACGATGATATAATCCTGGCTGCTCAAAAAAGGTTCCTACCTTCCCTGGCTAAGTGTTTATGTTGCCATCTATATGACATTCCAGATCTGATCCTATCACAAGGGTCAAGCAAGCAAGTATAAGCCACCCCTGATTTTGCAAAATCAGGCCAAAACAGCTTTTGCCTCCTCGCCCCGGAGAAAAGCAGAGGTTTGGCGGGCGCGTTGCGCGCCCGCCAAACCTCTACAAAACAAAAAAGGTGGGGGACGCTACAAGCTGAGCAGAACAAGCAGGAAGCATGTAAGCTACTGCCAAAAATCAGCTTGACTCATATTTATCTTCTTCTGTTGAGGTTTCTCAGACCAATCAGGCCACCGAGCAGGGCGCAACCCATCGCGCAGCCTAGGCCGATGGCGAGCAGAATCGCGATAGAGCGCGAGGGCTGATCTGAATTGCTGAGAAAATTATTGATGAAGATGGGTGGTGCAGCCTCGCGGATCGCCTGGCGGAATGCTTGATCTGGCGTGGGTGAGTTGCCAGTGATCGTGACTGCCTGTACAAGCGGCAGGGCTTTAATGAGCACGCCCAGGGGGAGGGCGATCCAGTAAAAGATGGTGCTGAAGATGCCGGCCCAGAAGCCTGCGCGCAGGGCGCTGGTAGCGGGTCCGCCGCGGCGTGTGGTGAAGAAGCCAGCCAGCATATAGAAGAGCAGGCCCATAGCAATGCCCAGATAAAAGAAAGTATCCTGCAAGAAGAGCAGCAGGATGAGAGCTGATAGGATGCCCTGGAGGAGTCCCCACAGACAGCCCTGCTGGAAAGGTCGAGGTTTCGCGTGATGCTGGCCTGGTACCGGTGGGTAGGTCGGACCCGCTGAGCCTCCGGCTGGTGGAGCGATGGGCCGGCCAGCGCGATCGAGGTGGACCTGGGGCGCAGACGGTACCGGTGCTGAGCGCCAGCCTGGCACAGGTTCCACGTCGCGGCGCGCTGGCGTCTCTGGTTGATACACTCGTCCCTGGCGACCCTGCTGGGAGGCGGGCGGCGGTGGAGGTGGTGGCGCGACCATCTCGGTTCGCGCGCTGGCGGCCTGATAACGCGTCTGCGAGACTGTTGGCTCCGCGTGTCCACTAAAGCCCGGCTCGCGCAATTCGCGCGCAAACTCCTGCATACTGGACTGGCGCGCATCAACATTCAATGCCAGCGCCCGCAGCAGGGCTTTTTCGACTTTAGGCGAAAGGCGCGGATTAAACTGGCGCGGCGGCAGCAGCGTATCATGCATACTGCGTGCTACCGACGCCGGAGGAACCTGAGCTGTCAAGAGGAAATACATCGTAGCTGCCAGCGAGTAAATATCGGATTGTGGGCTAGTCTGGCCAATATACTGCTCAAGCGGGCTAAAGCCCTCAGAGACCGCGCGCGCCATCGTCTGCGTTTGCACACTGGGATCATACAGGCGCGTCAAACCAAAGTCCACCAGCACCGCCTGACCTTGTGGCGTAAGGATGATATTCGCTGGCTTGATATCGCGATGCAAGACAGGTGGATTGCGCCCATGCAACTCCTGCAAAATTTCGACCACCGGCAAAAACCAGGCAAGCACCTCCTGCTCATTGAACGGAGCCCCATGCGCTTTCACCAGTTGCGCGCAGTTTTGTCCCTCAATGAGCTGCATAGCCAGGTAAAAACGTCCCTTCTCCTCAAAAGCATCATAAACCTGCGGCAAATGCTCGTTTTTGACCGTAAAAAGGATTGCGGCCTCCATTAAAGCCTGCCGGCGCGCGGCAGGCGTCACATCGTACGTCTCTTTGATCGCGCACGGGCGAAACCCATCGCTCAAGGCCACGCCTCGATAGACAGAGCCAAATCCGCCTGTGTTGATCAGCCCCTCGATCCGATAATGTCCTCCGACAAGCGCGCCAGCCTCTAAGGGGAGAAATGCTGTCATACGGCTCCCTTACTGATTTTTCGTCTCTTTGCGTTTCTTGCTGCCGGACCGCGCAAATCATATACGCCAGCCCCAACGTCTATTTTACAACATTGTGTCTTGCTCGCACATTCTTCTCCCTCTGCTTTGTAGCGTTGTGGTACTTCTGCTCGCGCAAGGAATCTATCAATGTCAAGCATCTAAGTTGTGCCAACGGCACAACTTAGATGCTTGACATTGGATAGTTTTCTCTTGTAGACTGCACTCCAGAACGAAACCACAGGAGCAACTGGAGTATATTCTACTGTTGTTATCATGTGCTCTGGTGTCCAGAGGGGAAGAAAGGGCTGAGGAGGGCGTTTGCAAGCTGTGTGAAAGAAAATCATCAAGTTGGGCTGGTTATATTGTTGACATGATTCTCTGATACTGTGATACAATGACACCGTACGTAGCAGAACTTTCACGCACGCTGCCTGGGAACACGGGTCATAACTCGTTTTTCCCCCTAACAGGGCGCCTGAAAAAGAGAGCACATTTATTGGAACAGGAAGTTATGTTTGAAGCCAATAAACCAGCCGAGCCTGAGCGCGAGGCTATCCAGGACTCAGACCTGAGTAATCTGGCGCAAAGTGACAGCTTGCGCCTCTATCTGCGCGAGATCTCTCGTATCTCCTTGCTCTCTGCATCCAAAGAATCGTATCTCGCTGAGCGAGCAGAGCAGGGTGACCGGGACGCGCGCAATAGCTTGATCGAAGCTAATCTTCGCCTGGTTGTCAGTATCGCGAAAAAATATGTCGGACAGGGCCTATCGCTGGAAGACTTGATTGGCGAAGGCAACATTGGTCTGATCCGCGCGGTTACCAAGTTCGACTATCGCAAAGGATTTCGTTTCTCGACTTACGCGACCTGGTGGATTAAGCAGGCCATTACGCGCGCGATTTTGGAAGGTACGCGTGTCGTTCGTTTGCCTGTGTATATCATGGAAGAGGTTATGCGTGTGAAACGCACGACCCGTCAGCTTTACCAGGAACTTGGTCGTGAGCCAACCTCCGAGAATATCGGTGAGCGCCTGGGCATGACCTCGGAACGCGTCAGCGAACTCCTGATCTGGGCTGAGAAGGTTTTCTCCCTGGACGCCCCTCTCTCAGAAGAAGAAGAGAATACCCTTGGAGACATCATCGAAGACCAGCGCGAACGTGGCCCGGTCGAGGTTGCGGATCAGCACTTGCTGCGTGAAGAGATCCGCAAAGTGTTGAATCAACTGACCCTGCGTGAGCGTCAGGTCATCGAGTTGCGCTTTGGGCTACTGGATGATCACGATCATACGCTGGAAGAGGTCGGGAAAAAGCTAAAGGTAACACGCGAACGCGTGCGCCAGATTGAGGAGCGCGCTATTCGCAAATTGCGCCATCCACAGGCCAGTCGTATTCTCAAGGATTATCTGGACTAAATGCACGCTACTTTGCTGGCTCAGTACTCAGCGCGGAAAGCGATCCCTTTACTCCCAGCTCTCTGCCGCTCTTCTTCCTGAGCCAGTTATCCCTGCACTCGCATCAGCCGGGTTGCCAGGCCAGGTTCTCCAGCCAGACTGTATGCTTTTTTCTTTTACCCTTTTACCCTATTACAAAGCAAGTAAATAAAGGTCGGGTTGTAACTATAAAAGGAGCGCCAACGTAGTACATTTGGACGAAGTATCTATTGATACCATGTATTCTTACGTTTAAGGATGTACAGGGTTTTGCTTGCAGAGCCTGTGCAAACCCAAATAAGTGTAAAAAGAATGTAGGGAAAGGAGGGCGGCATTGGTTTTCATTGGGCTGTCTACAATGAAAACGTTTAATGCTGCACGGTCTGATGAATGAACTAGCAGGCCAGAGTCTGGGTGGATATCTCCTTGAAGAAGAACTCGGGCGTGGCTCCATGGGCATGGTCTATCGTGGCAAACAGGTGGCGCTCAGTCGCGAAGTAGCGATTAAAATCTTACCTCAATCGCTGGCACAGGACCCCTCGTATGTCGCGCGTTTTATTCGCGAGGCCCAGATTATGGCGGGTCTGAATCACCCGAATATTGTGCAGATTTTTGATGCGGGCCAACAAAACGGTGTGCTTTATTTTGTCATGGAGTATGTCCAGGGGCCGACGATTGGTAGCCTGCTCCACCTGGATGGTAGTATGCCTCAGCATCTGGCCGCTGAGTATGTAGCGCAAATCGCGGACGCACTTGATGCGGCTTATCAAGAGCGCAATGTGATACACCGCGATCTCAAGCCGGAAAACCTTATGCTGGATCGTTGGGGGCGTATTAAGGTGATGGATTTCGGCCTGGCGCGCGCTCCGGGCCTGCAACAGATTACGATCGCCAAGACACTGGTTGGCAGCATCTATTACGCTTCGCCAGAGCAAATCTGGGGTAAGCCGCTGGATAATCGCAGTGATATTTACGCGCTGGGCGTAGTGCTTTACGAAATGGTCACGGGCCAGCGCCCGTTCTCAGGTCGTTCGCTACAAGAACTGACGCAAAAGATTACCACGGGCCAGGCGCTACCTCCAACCGCGCTGGCACCCGATCTGGCACCGGAACTTGAAGCCATTATTTTGATCGCTATGGCGGCCAAGCGTGATGAGCGTTTCGCTCAGGCGAGTATGCTGGCCGCGGAACTGCGTGCTCTGCAATTGCGCCCTTCTTCTGGGAGCACATTCTATATGCAAGATAAAGGTTCGTCGGCTCCTGCTGGCGAACGCGAACATGGGGATAGTGGGCATCGATCTGTACCCAAACGCCCCTCTCTTTCTTCAGCCTCGCATCAGCAGTCTGGTGAGACACCTTTAACTCTTCCAGTCCGCGAGCGCCAGACGCCAATTCCGCCTGGACCCGATGAGGCAAGTCAGAAGCCGCCAGGTTCACAGCGCGCGCTCTCGATCTATGATACTAGCCCGGAACTTCCCGCGCAGTTGCATGATCCCAGCCAGGAGGAAGCACATACGCCAGATCCCGAGCAGCTAGAGCCTGTCGTGATACCAGAGCCAGAACCAGAATCTGAAACGGAATCTGTGGAAAAACAGCCTCGCGGTTGGCATCGCCGCAAGTTTAAATCATCTTAATCAGCTCAGCAATTTTCCCTTTATATTCGTGAGAACTGTTTTGCGGAGGTTTGGCGGGCGCATAGCGCCCGCCAAACCTCTGCTTTTTTCCGGGTCGGTGAGGTAAAAACCGTTTTGGCCTGATTTTGCAAAATCAGGCATGACTCATATGGCATCTCTGGTTAAGTTTTGGCACATGCTTATAAATAAAAGAAAGGCATCTTTATGGTCTCGGAAAGCAGAGTTTATGTCAGGCGATCGCACAAATCGGGAAACAGGCGGCTCATCCCTTCAACAAACGCAGCAAGAACAGAGTCTCGCGGCTATCGTTTTGCTGCTTGGGCCGGATACTGATTATTATAAGCGCATGCGTGCCGCGCAACGCCTGGCCAGAGTGGGTGCGGATGTTTTGCCGCTGCTCCTACAAGCTCTGCATACGCACCCCGAAATTGCTACGCCTGCCTGGCCCTGGTGGCCTCCCCAATACGAGCCGCTCGGGCGTCTGCTGATCCAGTTAAGCCAGAGCGCTCGCCTCACGCTAGCGGATCTGCTGCGGCCCGCGTATGTGTCGCAGCCGCCGGGTCCGGTGCTCTGGACCAGTATTATCGAGGCCATAGGCCAATTGCCGCATATGGAATATGAGCCACTGCTACGTGAGGCCCTGACAGCTCCCTGGTGGACGGTGCGCTACGCAGCTGCTATGGCAATTGCCAGGCGCGCTATGCATATTTCGCTTGGACCCGCGACCCGCGAGGCGCTTGCGCAGTGCCAGCACACAGACCCTGAGATACAGGTGCGCCTGGTGGCCGCGAGCGCTCTGCTACGCTGCGCGGATAGCAGTGGTCTGGAGACACTTGCCGCTTTTCTGGAGCCATCTGTCAAGGCTGAAATTCGTAGGGTAGCGCTTTTTATCCTGGCCAGCGAACGGCCTGTGCCGGTCGATCCGCTTCAGCGCGTGTATCTGAGCGACCTTCTGCTACGCGCTTTGCGGGATCACGATCAGCAAATTACGCTCTATGCCGCGCGTGCTCTGCGCGGTGTCGCTAACGCCAGTACCCTGGCCGAGTTGGATCTTCTCCTGGACACGCCTCGGCCTCAAACTCTTTTCGCGGTGCTAACGGCTCTGGAAGAATTGGCAAGCCGCAAAACCATGCGCTACGCTATGCAGCAGCAGCAACTTCCCAGGCATATTACGGCGCTGCTCCAGCATGCGGATCTAGAGATGCGCCAGCAAGCTTGCTATACCCTGGCCGCGCTGGGCGGCGAATATGCTATCGCCACGCTGGGCACAATCATCCTCGACAACCAGCACCCAGCGCACCTGGAGGCCATCGACGCCTTGAGACTCTTGCCAGACCTGCGCCGTTCCTCTGTGCTGGTTCGCGTGCTGCGCTGGCTTCAGCATACCCTTGTCCAGCCAATCCAACTCTACCAGGACCACGCGCTTAATACGCTGAGCTATATCATCTGGCAGGCTCATGCGCGCCAGCGCCACGGACTCCTCCAGGCCATCTACTACGAACTCCAGCAGGGCGGATGCTTCTTACAATTGCTGGCCAGTTCCAGCGCTCAGGCGCGCCAGCGCAGTATTGATCTGCTCTATCTGCTCGATCCACAGTTTACCAGTCAGCGACCCATGCTGCTGGAAATGCTCCAGCATGATATCGACAGCGGTGTACGCTCGTGTATCGCTCGCATCCTCGGCCAGAGCGTGGCTCTCTGGGCCATTCCCGACCTGCTGCTGGCTTTGCTGGATCACGATGAGCATGTTGCTGAAAGCGCTCTGCACGCCCTGACAGCTATGCCTCAGTCAAGTAGCCCGCTTATCTACAGCGCGCTCCAGGAAATCGCTGCCTATCGCCTGCCGCTCTGGAAGCTCTCTGAGCGTCGTCGCCTTGCCCACGTTGCTCGCGTCTGGCTGAAAGGGCGGACTGCGTGGCAATAGGGCCTGCTTATATATTAGCGCGCCTAAATAGGACATTCTGGCTAATGCTAATGTCAGCGCTAAAAAGTCCTCTTGTAAGCGTTTTCATTACAAAACAGGCAGCGCTAATCATGCCTCGCAATTGTAGTACTCAGAAGTTAAAGCTTTGCGCGTGTAAGCATGTAAGGGGCAGTGAGAACCCTTTATCTGCCGCAGTAGCGCGTGAGCAGGGCAGTTGTAGGACTATTTTCCGCGATACAGCATGAAGTGAGGTGTAACAGGTAGAAATCTATTGGTTTATTGCGTTATAATAAGACAAAAGTACCGAATAATTATCTATACTTGGGCCAATCTGAGAAAAATTTGTAAACTTAATTATGTCGTCCACAGACGAGAACCTTCTTACGGGATTCATTCATTCATTACACAGCGGTCTTTTTTCCTGTGCGTTACGCAGGGGCAGAAAAGAAGGTACTCTGATGGGCTTGAAGGGGAGGTATTGGGGAAAGTGTATAATCCCTGGCGCGGATATCGGGAGGCCGGGAAGCTTCGCGCAAGCGTGTCGGGGGGCGAAAGAGGTGAACAACTCATGGACGGCAAGGGTCATAGTGGTCGGTCATCAGGAAATGGCCAGCCGCGCAAGCGTCGGAAGTCTGTCTTGAATGGTGTGAAGGGTCAAAGACGAATCATCACATTTTGTAAAACACATAGAAGTGCTCTACTTAGTGGTTTTTTTATAGTAGCGATAGTTGTATTACTGTTTGGCATTTTCCTGCAACTCCAGAATCCTGTGAGAGATGAAGCGCCGAATGGTGAGACGCCAATAAACTACAGTGTTTTTCTCACTCAGGTCAATTCAGGCAATATACTGGCAGTCACTTTTCGTGGGAACGGGATTAATGCCCTGTTAGAGCAACCCCTGGCGCAGATAAATACGCACCAGGCGGCGTTGACTGCTGCCCAGCGTACCGCTCAAATTGAGGCATGGGCGCGCTATGCAGGCTCTTTTAATAATGGTAGCCTTGACACATCTCCAACCGGTGTTGATCCCGCGCGCCTGGTTTATACGGTCTTGCCTGCTAATGGGACTGCCCAGTTGCTGCCCTTGCTGCTCAATCAGCATGTGGTGATCATCTCGCAGGCGCAGTCTCAGGCACCCGGCTGGTTAAGTCTGATCTGGAAGTTCGCGCCACTACTGTTTTTAGTGCTCTTGTTGGCAATCGTGCTGGCACCGCGCAGGCAGGGGCGGATTCCCCAGAACGTTAATGAGCATATCGCGCAGTTTACCAGAAAGCAGCGTCTGCGGCGTTTTGATAGCGCAGGAGGCGCGAAGCCCGTATCAACGCCGGAGAAGCAGATTACCAGGCCAGCGGGCATGGTGGGCAAGTCTGGTCATTCCCCGCGCACGGCCTTTGCGCCCAGTGCTACAGCCAGCGCTCAAACAGCCAGGGTAAGCCCGCCTCCGACAACCTTTGCCGACGTGGCCGGAATTGACGAGGTGCGCGCGGAACTGGAAGAGATCGTGCAATTCTTGCGCACGCCTGAGAAGTATGATCGCCTGGGCGCGCGCATTCCGCGTGGTGCTCTGCTGGTCGGCGCGCCAGGTACTGGTAAAACCTTACTGGCTCGCGCGGTAGCCGGGGAAGCTGGTGTGCCTTTCTTTAGTATTAGCGCGTCAGAGTTTGTCGAGATGTTTGTTGGCGTGGGTGCCAGCCGTGTACGCGAGCTGTTTGCCCAGGCGCGCCAGGCCTCTCCAGCAGTGATCTTTATCGACGAGATCGACGCGGTTGGTCGTAAGCGCGCGATGAAAGCCATGGGCAACGAGGAGCGCGATCAGACGCTGAATCAACTGCTGGTGGAGATGGATGGCTTTAAGACCAGCCAGGCCGTAGTCGTGCTTGCCGCCACTAATCGCGTCGATATTCTCGACAAAGCCCTGCTTCGTCCTGGCCGCTTTGATCGCCATATTACTGTCTCGCTGCCTGATCGCGTGGGTCGGCAGGCAATTTTAGGGCTGCATACCGCGAAGACGCCATTGCACACGGATGTCGCACTGGAACGCCTGGCGCGTATGACCACGGGTATGAGTGGAGCCGATCTGGCTAATCTGGTCAATGAGGCCGCGCTCTGCGCGGCTCGCAGGGACCTGGAGACACTTGACCACGCCTGCTTTGAGGATGCGCTGGCGCGTGTCCAACTCGGCGCGCTGCGTCCGCTGGTTATGACTGAGACTGAACGACGCATTATTGCCTATCACGAGGGTGGCCATGCCCTGGTGGCATACCATTTGCATGAGGCCGATACCGTCAACCGTGTCACGATTCTGCCGCGTGGTCAGAGCCTGGGCGTTACGCAGTTTATCGCTGAAGAGGATCGCTATAACTATAGCCGCGAGACGCTGATGGCGAAAATTGCCGTGGGCCTTGGCGGACGTGTGGCCGAGGAACTGACTCTGGGTCGTGAGCGTGTCACGACCGGCGCTGAGAACGATTTCCAGGTCGTGACCAGCATGGCACGCCGTATGGTTACTCATTGGGGCATGAGCGAAGAGGTTGGTGTGATCTTCGCCGGTTACGATGAGTCCGGCGCAGGTCTGAATATGAGCCGCGTTGATCTTTCGCCTGGCGTGGTACACTCACAGACGCTAGCCATGGACGCTAGCGGTTGCCTGGTCCCTAACGGGCAGCCCGAGCTTGCCGGAACTTACGCTTTCTCTATGACCATGCCTACCGCCAGTTCCTCTAACAATCCCGCCATGAATATCCTTGTAGACCGTGAGATTAAGAAAATCATCGACGAAGGCCAGGCTATGGCTCGCGGCATCTTGCACGAACACTTTGCCCAGCTCGAGATGCTGGCCGACGCCCTGCTGCTCTATGAACAGCTCGACCGCGCGGCCTTTGAAACCCTGCTGCAGAAGTAATCAATAATCCCCCAGATGAGTTATCACGCATTGCGCGCAATGCGTGATAACTCATCTGGGGGATTATTTGCTATGCCAGTATCGACTTAGCCACCGAGACCGTAGCCTCTCGGATGCAGCATATGGTGGATGGGCCAGATGGTCATCCAACTGCCCTGCGTGTAAAAATTCTTTGCCGTCTATCTCCTCTTCATGCAAGCATTGTGGGACGACATTTTCACGTTGCCCAATTTGCTCCAGTCCTGTACTTACTGGTCCTACGATCTGCATGGGATGCGGCACGCGGCTTTCACTTCCTAGAAAAATGTTGGAGACATTTGATCCATCAGCCAGCATGATGTTTCCAGAGGCGACCATCCTTTTGCGTCAACGCCTGGGAGAAGAGCTATTACGTCAAAATACTGCCCTTGCCTCTTTACAAGAATTATCTATTAAAGTAGAGCAAAAGCGAAACTGATAGAGCCACATTATCTGGGAGAGGAATGTGAGATCCAAAATAGCTGCGCAAATAACGCAAATGCCCTGGAGGGCCGATAAATCGGGACAGGACCCGATAAATCGGCCCTCTATGGCATTTAAGTTAAAACAGTCACCCTTTCAAGTTATCCACCAGTTAACGGGGTCTTACCGCGAAACTCTCAGGCGCTGAAAGAAGCTATTACGGCATTTGGAGGCGAGCGATGATACGTGTATGCAGGGGGAATATCTTTGAGTCGGAAATGCAAACGCTGGTTAATGCTGTCAACTGTGTTGGTATTATGGGCAAGGGCCTGGCGCTTGAATTTAAGAAACGCTTCCCTGAGATGTATGAGGATTATGTGCTTCGTTGCAAGGTGAAACAGGTATGCCCTGGTGAACCTTATCTTTATCATGGTTTGCTCTCCCCCTGGATTATCAATTTTCCTACCAGGGATCACTGGCGCTGTGGGACTTTATAGTCGCGGCAGGCTTGCGCTCCTACTGGCTTGCCCGGAGCCCTAATCCAAGCTTGAGATGAAGCGATACGCGTAGCCAGTAAACTATCCCCAGCAGAGAGAGGGCCTGGAAACGGCAACGCGCTGTTCCAGGCCCTCTCTCTGCTGGGGATAGATTTACTGCTTATTCTTTGCTGCCGCGCTATCCTCATGATAGAGATAGTTGGAGGAAGTGGGGTCAAGTGCTCCAGCGGGAGCCTGATTGACCATCTCGGCGAAATGGGTGAGATCATGCTTGAGCGCCTGCTCAAAACGATTGCCCGCGCCCAGATGCTCGCCCGCGTCCCCTAATATTCCAGCGGGAGGATTATAATTAACTGTGACGTTAACGCGCGTCTCGCCGGTGCCAGCCGGTGTGAAAGTCACCTTGCCGAAGTTCTCCAGTCCATTAGTGGAGCGCCAGCCAATTTGCTGGTCGGGTATCCACTGATCGTTGACTGCATCCCATTCATGATGGCCAACGACATCCGCGACCCAATGACTGCGCTGGTCGTCATAATAGGTCACTTCTTTGACAAAGCTCATAAACTTTGGAAAGTCGTTAAAATGCGTAAAAAGCTCATATACCTGATGAGTTGGAGCATGCACAGTGATTTCTACGCTGTGTGTCTGATACTGATCTGTATTTGCCATTGCTTTCATCTTTCTCAAGCTCTCTGTCGTTGCCTTTCTTGAAGCAGAAGATGCTCTCCATACAGAAGAAAATGGCTTTATGCTCATTTTTGTAGGGCAGGCTCTCTATCCTCAAGGGAAATTTTAGAGGCGTATAGACTGTTTATTTATCTTTTCTCTCAATACCGAGAAGGTATCGTTGCTCTCTACTAGCGCAGCAGCATGATCTAAGTATACTCAAAGGTTCTTACTATAGGTAGTGAGTCTGCTCACCTATTTTGTGATCTTTCACAGCAATTGCAAAACAGTCGGGCTTAGGATTATATATCTTACACGTAGCAAGAGGGTATGGGGGTTCGGCTGAGCTATTGGCCTATGCTGTGGAAAATCCCCTCTCAACGAGTAACTCGCAGTTAAGTAGGGGCATTTCTACTTAAGCCTCTGGTCCTTGTTTATACTTTTTTCAGGTGATCGGAAAGTTATGGATCATCGCAGCAAAAGTTCAACGCAGAGTAATCCTGGAAAGAAACAGCCAGATGTCAAAGAAGATTCTTACTATCGTATCCGAATGGGGATATTGGGGAGAAGAGCTCCTTGGTCCCCTGGAGCAGTTCGATGCTGCGGGCTATGAGACTGTCTTCGCGACTCCTCATGGGAAAAGGCCAGTTGCGCTCCCCTCAAGCATGAATGACCAGTACATCGATGCCCCACTTGGTCGCCCTGTTACTTCCCTGCAAGTGGCTCAGAAAGTTCATAATCTGAATGAAGCAGATCGACTCAACAAGCCAATTAACTTGTCGCAGTGGGTACCGGAATATCCCTACTGGAGTACGCCAAACTATTTGAGGGAGTTGGAGGTTTACTATACCAGGCTTGACGCCTTGCAAGAGGAATTGCAAGCATACTCGAGCATTTTTATCGTGGGTGGCAGTGGCCCCATCGTCGATCTAGCCAATAATTCGCGAGTTCACGCGCTCATTCTTGGTTTCTACAAGCTGGACAAACTGGTGGCCGCGCTCTGTTATGGGGTGGCATGCCTGGCTTTCGCGCGCGATCTACATGAGCGCGCAAGCATTATTCGTGGCAAACACGTTACAGGACACTGTAAAGAATACGACTACAAAGATAATACCGGCTTTGTCGGAACCGACTTTAATATGGGGCCAGCCCCATATCCTCTGGAATATATTCTGCGTGACGCGACTGCCCCTACAGGAGCCTACCACGGAAACTTTGGTAGCGAGATCTCTGTGATTGTTGATTATCCCTTTATTACGGGTCGCTCAAACCATGATTCTTACGCGACCGGGCAAAAGATCGTCGAAGTGCTGGATCATGGCTTGCGGCGCTACGGCTGGTAGAGAAGTGCATGCTATGCATAGAAAGTAGAGGGGGAGAGGATGCCCGCTAGCTATGTTGACTATGTGGTGGTTGGAGCCGGAACTGCTGGATGCGTTCTGGCGAACCGCTTAAGTGTAGACCCATATGTAAAGATTGCTCTCGTGGAATTGGGGGGCATAGACTCCAACCCAGCCATCTACGAGAAGCGCGTGGATGCTATGTTCAGCTTGTGGAATTCTCAGGGCTCGGAGAACTGGGGCTACACAACTCTTCCCCAGGCGGGCCTGAATGGCCGTACCGTTGAGATTACCCGTGGCAAAGTACTTGGAGGCTGTAGTTCCATCAATGCGATGCTCTATGTGCGCGGCCATCAGCGTGATTTCGCTGCCTGGAGCCAGATGGGCAATCGTGGGTGGAGCTACCAGGAAGTTCTCCCCTATTTCAAGAAGTCGGAGATGTACCACGGCCACATGTCGCAGTACCATGGCGACAATGGACCTGTTTCGGTTATCGACTATCCAGGGCCAGCGCAGGTGTCGCATGCTTTCATCGAAGCAGCCGCGGAACTGGGGGCTACGCGCAAGTACAACGATTTTAATGGAGCCTCGCAGGAGGCGGGCGCAGGTTTCTATCAGTCCACTCGAACCCCTGCAGGCATCCGCGTTAGCGCGGCATCCGCGTTTCTCAGACCGGCCCTGGCGCGCGAAAACCTGCGCCTGCTCTCCCAGACGCGGGTGATACGCCTGCTTTTTGAGCAAGGGCGTGTGTGTGGCATCGAGTGCGCGGGTCCTGACGGCCTGGAGACCATTCACGCGGAGCGCGAAGTGATCCTCTGCTGCGGCACATTCGAGACGCCGAAGCTGATGATGCTCTCCGGCCTGGGTGCAGCAGAGCAACTGGCTGCCCATGGTATTCCTGTAATTCAGGATCTACCGGGTGTGGGAAAAAACTTACAAGACCATCTCTCGCTCGGCGTAACGTTCGAGAGCCTGATAGCACTTGATCCCTCGGATATGCTGGCGGAAGCAGGACTCTTTATGTGGACTCAGGCAAGCACCGACCAGGCCTCACCAGATTTGCAGTACTTCTTCGCGCCATTTCTGTTAGCGACCCCTGAGTACAGGACGTATGGTCAGGGCTTTAGCTTTGTGCCTATTCTCGCGCAGCCACAAAGCCGTGGGACGGTTACTCTGGCCTCCCATGATCCAACTGCGCTTGCTCGCGTTGATCCACAGTACTTGAGCCATGAGAGGGATCTTGAGGTGCTGGCATATGGGATGCGTTACGCGCGTGAACTTGCCCATAGCAGCGCATTTAACTGGGCACGCGGACGAGAACTGGCTCCTGGAGAGGCTGTCACAGAGACAAAAGCCCTCTATGACTATATTCGCGCGACAGCTACGACGGTATGGCACCCGGCTGGTACGTGCAGAATGGGCGCGGATCGCGAGGCGGTCGTCGATGATCAACTGAGGGTTCACGGAGTGGAGGGACTGCGCATTGTTGATGCTTCGGTGATGCCGAAACTGGTCAATGGCAATCCAAATGCGGCTGTTATGATGATTGCCGAGAAGGCAGCAGACCTGATCCGTTATGGTCACGCAGAGATCTCGACCCCAGCCGCATCACTCATGATAGGGGCGCAGCAATGATTCATCAATTTATTTTTGCGCACCCACGGCCAGGCATGACAGAGGAGGAGTTCCAGCGCTACTGGGTAGAGGTACATGCTGTGCAGTACGCCAGCAAGATTCCACAGATTCGCAAATACCTTGTTGACACGCGCCTGGCAATTCCAGGCGAGAGTGGCGCTCCCCTGTGGGGCGGCGTCGCGGAGATCTGGTTGGAGAACGAGCAAGAGCAGCTCGCCTCGCTCCAATCCAGAGAATTCCTCCTGGGCGCTCGCCTGGACGAGCCCAAATGGGCAGCCTTCTGGCGTACCATTGCGCTGGATACTAGATCACATGTGCTTCTGGCTGGACCAGGCGAGACGCGTGCCAGTGGCCAGGTCAAGCTACTGGTGCTCTCAAAGCGTAAGGAGGGTCTGCCTCTGGAGAGCTTCCGCACCTATTGTCTCAGTACACACGCGGCCAGGGCCATGGAGTTGCCTGGACTTCTCCGCTACAGCCAGGGGCTGGTGCGGGACAATTTTTATGCCGTGGGAGAGGCGCTGCTCGATTGCGTTGAGCAGTTCTGGTTTGAGAGTAGAGATGCCTTCCTCGCGGCTCAGGCTTCGGTGCAGCAAGAAATAGTGAATGCCGATTATCAGTTCTTCGCGCATGAGCGCTACATTCACAAGATGCTTGTCTCCGAACACTGGATCATTGGACCAGAGCCCCGGCTCTATAAAGATCAGGCAGTCGTGGCCTCTTTGCGCGCTGAGGGGGATTAATGTCACAGCAAAGCTTTCTAAAGTTTCTGACAGCGGCACGCGACGACATCGCCCTGCTGACACGCTACAACCAGCGCGATCTGAGCCAGCTCATTTTTCACGCCGGAAATGAAGGTTTCGACTTCACAGCGCAGGAATTAGCTGAGGTGGTTGGCAAGCTAGAGGCTAATGTGATCCTGCGCAAAGACCGGGACTCGTTCGACTGCACCAGCCGACTCTGGCTGGCAATGTGGGGGCGCTATCACCTGGAGTATCTCGTCAATCACGTGGTCAGGCGGCATACCGACGAGGAATTATGCTCGCTGCTTGAACAACGCGTAGCGGAGGGCCAATGAGCAGCAGCAGCAATATGAGCGATTTTCTGCGTAGCGTGGCGGCGCGGGCAGATCTGCTTGACAGCCTGAAGGTCAAAAGCATGGCTGAGGTCAGCGCCGCAGCCGGCGCGTTCGGCTTTCCGTTTGACGAGCAGGAGTTTAAAGCGCTGCTCTGGGATCTCGAAATGCAACTGGCCAGAAAACGTGGCGAGCCATTCGACGCCAGCTTCTCGCTCTGGCAGACCATGTGGGGCAGATCTTATCTCGAGTACCTGGTCAACGATCTTATGCCCAGCCTCGCGGAAGCGGATATTGACATAACTACGATAGCAAATAAGAGAGGCTTATGAGCATGTCAAGCAAAACGGGAAAGGCGGCCCTCATTGAGCAGTTGCTCGCTGATGGTGTGTGCTATATGTTCGGCAACCCGGGAACGGTTGAGGAAGGCATTCTGGACGAACTGAGTCAGCATCCAGAGTTGAGATATATACTGGCTCTACAAGAGGCTGTAGCCGTTGGGATCGCTGATGGCTATGCGCGTGCCAGCGGCAAAGTGGGCGTGGTGCAGTTGCATAGTGGCGTGGGCCTGGGTAACGGCATTGGCATGTTATATCAGGCCTGGAAGGGTCACACGCCGCTCGTGGTGCTCAGCGGCATAGCAGGCGTGCGCTACGAAGCGCTGGACGCGCACATGGCCGCTGATCTGGTGGGCATGGCGCGACCGGTCACGAAATGGGCCGAGGTGGCTCGCGACCCATCATCGTTGCTGAGATTGCTGCGTCGGGCGGTCAAGATAGCTCTGACGCCTCCCATGGGACCAGTTTTCCTTGCTCTGCCCATGGATGTGCTTGATGCTCCCAACATGGAGGCAGTCACACCAACTTCTGTACCCTTGACTCGTTGCGCGCCGGATATGGATCTGCTCAGCCAGGCAGCGGCGCTGCTGGCCTCCGCGCAGAGACCGCAGATCATTATGGGAGATGGCATCGCTGCCTCTGGTGCCCAGGCCGAACTGGCGCGGGTAGCTGAACTGCTGGGAGCGGAGGTCTGGGGAGCTGACTCATTTGAAGTGAATATGAGCTATACGCATCCGCTCTTTCGCGATCTGCTCGGTCACATGTTTGGCGAGCACAGCCGCGCACTGGTTGCCCAGGCGGACGCCGTCTTGATCTGCGGCACCTTTGTCTTCCCCGAAGTCTTTCCCGCGCTATCCACTGTCTTTGCTGCTGAGGCCAGGGTGATCCATATCGACCTGGACTGTGACGCGATCGCGAAAAATTTCCCCGTCACGCTGGGTCTCCTGGGTGATCCCAAGCTGACTCTAGGGAAACTTGCCGCGCTTTTGCAGGCTGAACAGAGCAGCGAGCAGCAAGCAGCTGCGACAGCGCGGGCTGCGCTCATCGGGGCCGAGAAGGAGCGCTCTGAGGCCGAGGCCCGCGAGGCCGATCGTGTACGGTCCGGGCTTGTGCCTCTGCATGCTTCGCAGTTTATGGAAATGCTAGCAAGCAAACTACCAGCGGATGCGCTCGTTTTTGACGAGGCCCTGACCTGCTCGACTGACCTTGTGCGCTATTTGCCCCCGACCCGGCCTGGACACTACTTCTTGACGCATTCCACCGCCCTGGGAGTCGGTTTCCCTGGCGCGCTTGGCTTGAAGCTGGCTCATCCTGAGCGCGTTGTCTTTGGCTTCAGTGGCGATGGCGGCTCTATGTATACCATCCCCGCCCTGTGGACAGCCGCGCACGAGAGAATCGGTGTGAAGTTTGTGGTGTGTAACAACCACAGCTATAAACTGCTGAAACACAATATTCAGGCATATTGGCAGGAGCAACACCTCGCGGAACACGCCTTTCCCGCCTCCTTTGATGTCAATCAGCCTGACCTGCGCTTTGACCTGCTGGCCGAATCCATGGGAGTGCGCGCGGTGCGTGTGGAGACGCCCGAGCAGATCGAACCGGCCATTCAGCAGGCTCTGGCTGACGATCAGCCTTTCCTGATCGAACTGCTGCTTAGTAGCGAGGTGCCCGAACATATTATGCAGCAAGCCCTGCATGCATATAGCATAGCTTAATTTGCTGGCAAAAATAGCCATTTAATTTTCCTATGAAATGTTACCAGTCATAATTCCGCTTTGGAGGTAATATGTCAATTGCTCATAAAAAGGTCGCCATCTTGATAGAGAGCGATTACTTTGAAAACGAGATCTTCTACTACCAGAATCGCTTCCTGGAAGAAAATGTTGATCTCCACTTTCTGACGCGCCTGTGGGGGAATCGGGAATTAACCTTCACTGGTCACGAGTACCGGGCACCCTTCGTATGCCACGAGAGCTTTGAAGGGATGGATGATGCCACGCTCGATAGCTATGATGCGCTTATCGTCCCCTCTGGCATGGTTGCCGATAAACTGCGTTTTACCACGGATATCCATCAGTTGGCACCAGCTACAGCCTTTATGCAGCGTGCCTTCGCGCGCAAGCATATCCTTAAGGGTTTTATCTGTCACGCGCTCTGGCTGCTCGCCAGCGCCCCGGAACTGGTCAGAGATCGACCACTGACCTGCCATAACAACCTGCTTGGAGATGTGTGCAACATGGGCGCGCTGTATACCGACCAGGATGTCGTGGTCGATAACGACCTTATCACAGGGCGAACAGGTCCCCTGTGCTATCTCTTCGCGCACAAAATCATCGAACTTTTAGCAACAAGAACGCCTCCACTGATCGTAGTAGGCGCTCCCAATTAAAAAGAAAGAGAAGATATATCTATGACTGAGGTACTTTTATCCTCAACTACGCCAGAAACGCGCTATGTCATCGAGGCAGGAACTCCTCATCCCCTTGGAACTACGATCGACCAGGATGGGGTCAACTTTTCGTTCTATGCCAATGGAGCGGTATCCGCCTCATTGCTGCTTTTTGAGCATCCTGACGATTCATTGCCAGCCCAGGTCATTGCCTTTAGTCCCACGCAAAATAAAACCTTCAGCTTCTGGCATATGTATATCAAAGGGCTTAATCAGCGCGCAGGTCGTGTGTATTATGCGTTTCGTGTGAATGGTCCAAACGATCCGAGCGGCAAAGGTGAACGCTACAACGGGAATAAAGTGCTGATCGATCCCTATGCTCGTGGCAACTACGATCAACTCTGGCAGCGTCAGGATGCGCTTGGGCCGGGCGACAACGTGGCCACATCCATGCGCAGTGTCTTGATTGATCCCTCCAACTATGACTGGGAGGGTGATCAGCCGCTCAAGCATCGCTGGAACGAGACGATTATTTACGAGATGCATGTGCGTGGCTTTACGCAATCATCCACAGCAGGCTGTTTCTGTCCCGGCACCTTTAGAGGCGTGATCGAGAAGATCGCCTATCTGCAAAGCCTGGGCATTACGGCTGTAGAACTCCTGCCAGTCTTTGATTTTGATCAAAAGCAGGTCATGGGTACCAATCCTGTCACGGATCAGCCATTGACGAATTACTGGGGGTATGATCCCATCGCTTATTTTGCTCCTCAAGCCTCTTACTGCGTTTCGCCAGAGATGGGAGAGCATCTCAACGAGTTCCGCGACATGGTCAAAGCGCTCCATCGGGCAGGCATTGAGGTGATTCTCGATGTTGTCTTTAATCACACAGGTGAGGGCAACGAGAACGGACCCACGATCAGCTTAAAGGGTCTGGCGAACAGCACGTATTATCTGCTGACTCCCCAGGACAAGCAATACTATTGGAATTTTTCTGGAGCAGGCAATACGGTCAACGCCAATCACCCGGTCACAAGCAAATTGATTACAGATGCGCTGGAGTACTGGGTGAAGGAAATGCATGTCGATGGCTTCCGTTTCGACGAGGCCGTTATTCTCACGCGCGCTGAAAATGGCGCTCCAATGGTCCATCCCCCGCTGATCTGGCAGATTGAACTCTCCGATGTCCTGGCCAGCACGAAAGTCATTGCCGAACCCTGGGATGCGGGTGGCCTTTACGAAGTCGGCACTTTTCCAGGTCAGCGCTGGGGTGTATGGAATGGGCGTTACCGTGACGCGTTGCGCCGTTTCGTCAAAGGCGCTAGCGGCTGGTTGGAGAACCAGACGATCACGGCTCGCGTGGCCACGGTCATGGCTGGCAGTGCTGATATTTTTCAGAGCGGCGGTGAACTGCCTACGAATAGCGTAAACTTTTTCACCTCACATGATGGCTTTACGCTCAACGATCTTGTCTCCTACAACGACAAACACAACGAGGCCAACGGGCAGAACAACACCGATGGTATCAACGATAACTGGAGCTGGAACTGTGGCCACGAGGGTCCGAGCGCTGATCCCGTGGTCGAGGCATTGCGGGAACGGCAGGCCAGAAACTGTCTGGCGATCTTGCTGCTTTCGCAGGGTACACCGATGTTTGTAGCAGGGGACGAGGTGCGTCGTACCCAGCAGGGCAATAACAATGCCTACTGCCAGGATAATGAACTCTCCTGGTTTGACTGGAGCCTGGTGGAGAAACACGCGCCTCTGCTGCGTTTTTGCCAGAAGATGATCGCCTTTCGCCAGCAACACTCTATTCTGCGGCGCGCGCAGTTCTTCAATGGTCAGAAAAACTCGCGCGGGCTGCAGGACATCGCCTGGCATGGTTGCCGTCTGAATAGCCCTGGTTGGTTCGATCCAGCCTGCCATGTGCTTTCCATCACCATGGGAGGTCTGACAGACGCTCAAGATGGGCAAGAGGATGATCTGCATATCATTCTTAACATGGATCAGCAAGATCTGGACTTTGATCTGCCCGCGGTCCCTGGACGGGTCTGGCTAAAGGTCATCGATACCTCCCGGCCCTCGCCTGCTGATATCGCCGAAAACTTGCTCGGCCCCCTCGACGATGTAGTTATCGTCGGACCCGGTAGTTACCACGCCCCTGGCCGCAGCGTCAGCGTTTTTCTTTCGCGTCCTGTTAACGCGTAAAAAGGTGAATTCCTGTGAATAAGATCGATTTTCCATTTTCAGATTCTATTGCCGGTTATGTCACGGCTACCGACTGGAACACTAACACCTTCACGCTGAAAACCAGCGATGAGCGCGAATTCACTGTGAAACTCGTTGATACGACCTATGGACAGGTAATTCGTAATCCTGATGAGCCGTTGAAAAACCCGAGTGGACCCCTACAGAGCGTGATTGCGCCGGGTCTTTACCTTTTCGCCTATGGCATCTTCTACCCAGAGAACGCCAATTACGTCTTTGAGGCCAAAGTAATTACCTTTGTGGGCGCCCTGGGCAGTGAGTATCGCTTTGAGGCCCCGGACTGGTGGATTCGCCAGATTCGTTCCCTGGCCGACTTCTATTTGCATGCCCAGTTTCCTGATGGCATCATCGACTATCGCCAGTATCGCACACAGATTACCCTGGAAGGTCAGAAAATCGCCAGTAGTCAGCAGGAAACAGACACCATATCGCGCATGATCTACGGCTTTGCGACCACGTATATGCTGACTGGCGAGGATCGCTACCTGGATGCAGCCATGGCCGGGACAGAATATTTGCGCGAGCATATGCGCGCGGTTGACACAGAGAAAGATGTGGTCTACTGGTATCATGGCATCGATTTATGTAACGGTGGCGAGCGCAAGATCTACGCCTCTTTTTTTGGTGACGATTTTGACGCGATCCCGGCGTATGAACAGATCTATGCCCTGGCTGGTCCAGTGCAAACGTACCGTGTGACGGGCGATCCACGTATTTTGAGTGATGCTGAGCGAACCGTGAACCTATTTGAGCGCTATTTCCGCGACAACGAGAAGGGCGGCTATTTCTCTCATATCGACCCGATTTTCTTTGATCCACGTTCGCCTTCCCTGGATATAGAGAAGGAGACACCGCCAGTTCACTCGCACAACCGGGCGCGCAAGAATTGGAATTCAAATGGCGATCACATGCCAGCCTATCTGATCAATCTCTGGCTGGCCACGGGTGATGAGCGCTACGCGAAGTTTATCCTTGAAACTGCTGATATCATTGAGCAGCACTTTCCCGATTTTGCGCACAGCCCCTTTGTCTGCGAGCGCTTTCACGAGGACTGGACGCCAGATCTTTCCTGGGGTCCGCAGCAGAATCGCGCGGTAACCGGCCACAACCTCAAAATTGCCTGGAACCTGATGCGTGCCTATCAACTGCGTGCCGATCAGCGCTATAGCGCGTTGGCGCAGAAAATTGCCGGGATTATACCCACGGTAGGCATCGATCATCAGCACGGCGGCTTGTATGATATGCTGGAACGCCAGAAGGGGCCTGGAGAGCAGTGGCATCGTTTTGTCTGGCATGACCGTAAAGCCTGGTGGCAACAGGAACAGGCCATTCTGGCCTACCTGATCCTCTATAGTTCTCTGCGCGATCCCCAGTATCTCAAACAGGCGCGCGAAATGCAGGCTTTCTATAATGCCTTTTTCCCGGATACCGACAATGGCGCTGTCTACTTTAACACACTGGCCAGCGGAACGCCTTATCTGGTAGGCACGGAGAGGCTCAAAGGCAGCCATTCAATGTCGGGGTATCATTCTTTTGAACTTTGCTACCTGGCCACGGTGTATACTAATCTTCTGATTAAGCAAGAGCCGATGGATCTCTACTTTAGACCACTGCCAGGGGCTTTCAGGGATAATATTCTGCGCGTGCAACCGGATATTTTGCCACCGGGCAGCGTGAAGCTAAACCACGTCTGGATCAACGGTGATCCTTACAGCGACTTTGATGCCGAGGCTATGACTATTCGCTTGCCGGAAGAGCAATTACAGATTCAGCCGCAGCTCGCCATGCGTCCTCCCAGCGTGGGCAACCCTGCTCTGACTCCCATGGCTAAACGCGAACTCAAGGTGCGTGTACGCCTTGCGCCAACAGGTCTGCTCTTTGATGTCGTTCTCGACATGAAGGATAATGTTGCTCAGTTGACTTTAATCGGCGATCTCAACCAGGCTGCTATTCCAGCGTTAAAAGCGCAGTTCGACAAGCTCGCGACGCTCCAGCCGCTATTGCAGCGCGTTGTGCTCTGCATGGAGAATCTGCGCAGCCTCTCACCAGAGGCGGCGCGGGCCATCAGCGCGTATAACAATGAAATCAACACCCTTGAGAACTTTTTGTTCATGGAAGCCAACGATGCGGTAAAGAATGTGTTACAAGAGGTTGGCTTCGACCTGTCCGCGACCTCTGATGCGCGGGAGATGGCTGCTTCATCCTGAGCAGAGGCAACTTTACGCGCATTCTGTGGCTAGCTTTTTCGATAAAAAAGCTAGCCACAGAATGCGCGACCGGCTGGAGTCGTGTAGCGTAGTCTAAAGAGGTGTGTGGCCTTGAGGTTTGATGAGAAGAGGGATTTTATTAAATATGCAAGAGGAAACTGAAGCCCACTCCAGCCAGGGTGCCAAGTGTCACCAGGATGAGAAATTCCAGACCAGCGCGTATTGCCCCTTTGTGTGTATAGCGCGCTTTGATTGTGCCCAGGGCAAAGGCTGTCAGGGCAGTCAGCCCATAGGAAAACCAGCGAGTTTGGGGTAAAGCAAGCATGACTGGTATAGCGGGAATGAGTCCCCCAAGCACAAAAGACAATCCTATCTGCAAGCCTTGCCGCCAGGGAATGATACGTTTTTCTTCTATTACGCCCAATTCATCGTGAACCATGGCCTGGTGCCAGCGGTCGGGATTGGCGGTGAGATAGGCGACAACTCCATCCAGGAGCGGTCCCTGTAAGCCTTTCTTGCGGTAAATGTTGCGCAACTCTGCTCGTTCCTCGTCAGGTTCGTGCTCGATCTCAAAGCGCTCCATTTCGATGCGGTCGGCCAGAATCTCGCCTTCGGTACGTGCCGAGAGATAGCCGCCAAGGGCCATCGAAATGCCGCCAGCCAGCACTTCGCCAAGCACTACGAGCAACAAGTGGCTAGAGGCAATGCTACTGACCGCCATAATGAATACGAGTGTGGTGACCAGGCCATCATTGAGTCCAAAGACGACTTCCCGCAACCAGTCTCCTCCATGAGGGTGTTGTTCTTGAATCTCTTCCAGAGCGATGTCCTTTTCTGCCTCTTGCTTAAATTCAGGCTTCACTTGTTGCTTTCCTCTTTCTTTACAGTGACACATGGCTAAAGATAACTCAGCTCATGCCACTCGTTCTCAACTGCACTTCTGCCCCACTTTTTGCGTATGGATCTAAGGCAGCAGCCCATTAGCAAAAATGCTCCCCTTGAAGCTCTAGCGATCATCGGTTGACGCGAGATCTAGCCTGGTCTAAACCCGTCAGATCGCGAGGGCCTGAACCCAAATTGCCCCATAATATGTCCGCGCGGCGAGGCACGCTTCCCGCTCAACAATACTATTATCACGTGCAAGAATGATCTATCGTATGCTCTCATGCGTCAATTCACGGGGCCCTGTTTCCTATAAGCAGCCATTTAGCCTTTTATAAATGGCCTGCTTTAATGGATAGAGTGATTTGCTCTCTGCTAAGATACACTACTCTAGCTCCTTCTCTGCATCTTTGTCTCAGGGCATGATAGCAGAAAAGCGGATTGCTTTCAATTACTCCACTCAATGCGTCTTGATCTGCTGCCTAGTTTTGCGCGTTGACTCAACGGGGCATTAACCTCTCTTGTGGGAAGCAACGGATTATCGGGCAGCATCAAAGGTGGAAATGCGAAGCATGTTACGTTTTATTTGAGCGCTAAGAAAATGCGCCTTCTTGTGTCCTGCTGGATGCATGCGATGCTATGATCGGCGGTCTTCTCACCAGCTAAAAGGGATCAGTCATAGTTTGCATAAGCTATTCAAGTATATATCCGCTTGACAGCGAGAAGAAATCCCATCTACAATTGAAATGCATCGCCGCTTGGATGCTTTTCTCGTACTGGTCGCTCAGGGGGTCGCATATGCTCTGGGCATCGTCATCTACCAGTGGTTAAGCGGGGTGCTTCCCTTCAGCACACACGTGCATTTGAAGAGCGAGAAGTAGAGACGCGCTTGGAAGGTGATATAACGTTGGCAGAAGTGTTCTTGCGGCAGGGAGCATTGGATGCTGCAGAACAACAGGCTCGTGTTGCGTTGGAAGAAGCGCAAAAATATGGGCTGGTCTGGCTAGAGTTGGGTACACAGCATTTTTGGGGAACGATATTGCTGGCAAGCGGAAAGCCGGAAGAAGGGGCCATACTTTTCAATCAGGCGCTTGAGGATTTGCGCAGCCGTGGCATGCGCCTGGAATATGGGCGAGCATTGCGCAACTATGGCACTGTTTTGTTGCAGCGCAGTTCTCCTGAGGAGGCCCCCTACCAGCAGAGACGAAGCTATCTGGAACAGGCACTAGAGATCTTTATTGAGTGCCATGCGCGGCTTGAGGCTGAAGGGGTAGCGCGTTTTCTTAACAAGTGATGGTTGTTTCTTAGATATCCCGGCTGTGGCGCAAATTCCCTGCTTCTGGCAAGATATGTATATATACAGATTTAACTCCAGCAGGAGGTACATCTTTCATGACTACTGAGATAAAGAGGTTTATCGTAGGCATATTCGCGCCATAATCATCGCGCATGGAATAGAAGAGGAAGATTGCTCTTAATCAGGACGAAATCTGTCCGCGTGCTCTGGTACTCTTTGGGAAAGGCAACAAGATAGAGTAAGGAGAAAAAATGAATAAAGCCACTTTTATCGAGGCTCTTCGTTCCGGGCGTAAGCAGTGGGATGACTTGCTTGCGGAGATCGATGAGTCGCGCATGCTGGAGCCTATGGAGGAGGGTGGGTGGTCTGTGAAAGATACCATCGTCCATAATACCTGGAACGAGCGTGAGATGATTGGTGTTTGCCAGCAGCGTGCCCTTGTTGGATCTGACCTCTGGAATGTATCGCAGGATGAGCGCAATGCTCGTCCGGTTGAAGAGATGCGTGATGTTCCTCTCTCTGAAATTCTGGCTGAGTCACGGCAGGTCTGCGCTCAATTTTTCGAGGCTGCACAGACGCTCTCTGATGAAGATTTGAATGATGCGCGCTGCTTCCGCGAGATGCCAGAGGCTTGGGTGCCCTGGCAAGTGATTGCTGGCGGCTCATTTAATCATTACCCTGAACATATAGCAATCATGCGCAGGTGGCTTGATCGTAGAGCGTAGCCAGGTACGGTTTATTGCCTTTGTTAACCACCAGGCAAGGACTCCCCAGGCAGAAAGAAAGCGGGACAAAGCTTGCTAAGGAACAACAATGCAGCCATCCACCGCATTGCCGAGCGCTGGTCCCGCGCTTTCCCCGCTGCACAGACAGATCCTGAGTCCCGCGCCCACACTTCAGACGCGGCTACGCAGGCGCTTTCCGCCCTGCGCGTCATTGCGCAAGACGCTTTGGCGCGAGGGAGAGATGTTCTGCTCCTGCGGATCTGGTAAACACCAAAGAGCACGTGGCTGCGTTGGCAGATTTCTACCTCATCAGCCGCAGGCGCACCACTCCTGATGAGCTTCTACAGAAGTTACGCTATCAGAGTTTCGCCATGACCTCTTCACGCCGCCAGGTTGTTGCTGAGAAGATGAGTAGCAAGATATCAAGCGCGTAGATACCTGCAACAGCCAGGCTAAAGATCCAGAGTCCCCAGCTTGCGGCGGTGAATACGAGCACAAAAAAGCCGATCCACAGTACCGTCGTCACCAGAGAGCCATAGGTCTGGGCCGCTTGAAAAGTGCTGACGCGCGAGGAGATCACGCTCGCTACCACGGCTCCAAAGAGCGCGAAAGCCACCGTCAGCAAGATAATCAGCACCGAGAGCAGAACTGGCACCAGGCTCAAGATCTGGGGATGGAAGAAGAGCACCAGTTCTCCAAAGTAGACCACAACGCCGATGAGAGTGTAGAGAAGGGCTGGCAGGACGGCCCCTAACAATTTACCGACAAAGAGCGCGATATTGGAGGCTGGCGTGACCAGCAGCGGTAGCAGACAGCCACGCTCTTTATCGCCCGCAAAAACGCCAGCCGCGACTCCAATCGAACTCTGCGAATTCAGCAGTCCGACATACGAGAGGTAGAACGCGATCATCGTTCCCGCGAAGCTTCCAGGATTTGGGGTATCCACTAGAGGACGCAGGGTAAACCAGACCATCCCTGTGAGCAACGCCAGCGAGAAAATCAGCATCGTGACTGTAGTGCGTCCGCGCATGGCCTCTAGCATCTGGCGGCGCGCGATCAGCCAGATGGTCTGGAGCGTCGAGGTCGGTCTGTATGCAGTTGTGGACAAAGCATGCGCTGTGTGTGTTGTGTGTGTCGTCATGGGTGTATTCATTATTTTACCTCCCCTGTGAAAGGGCAGCGGAAACGTCGAGTTGTTGAGCATGGGTCTCAGCGGGTCCAGGCTGATCTTTACCATCGTTCATTGCCGATGTATAGACATCTTCAAGCGTTGAGTTTTCGCTGGTGACGGAGACAATCTGAGCGCCAGCCTGGATCAGCTGCGTAAGTACACGCGGGTTTATGCTGCGTGGCTGGGGTGTGCGATACTCCAGGATTTGTGCGCCATCACTATCAGAGGCTGCCGGGCCAGGAGCGCCCAATTGTGGCTCAATAAGCCCTTCGATGCGCTGCAACTGCTCCAATGCGAACGGGAAGCTCTCAGCTAATTCGATACGTACCAGTGTATTGCCAGAGGCGCGGGAGCGCAGGGCAACTGGGGTATCGCAGGCAATAATACGACCCTGGCGAATGATCGCGACAGTATCAGCCAGGCGCTCAGCCTCATCCAGATCGTGTGTACAGAGAATAATGCTGCGGCGCGCATGTTTGAGGGTGAGGATCAGTTCACGCACGCTGCGGGCCGCCAGTGGGTCCAGGCCCGAGGTAGGCTCATCCAGGTACAAAATGGCTGGCTCATGGATGAGCGCGCGAGCCAGGGCAACCTTCTGCTTCATCCCCTTGGAGAAGCCAGCCATTTTCTCTTTCTGATGAGCAGTCAATTCAAAAAATGCAATCAGTTCATCTGCGCGTCGCGCGCGCTCATTGGCGGGCATGCCATACATTTTACCGAAAAAGTCCAGGTAGTCTGGCAGCGTCATCTGCTCAAACAGACCCGGTACATCTGTCACCAATCCCACACAGCTACGTACCGCTGTCGGATCGCGCCGCACATCATAGCCACCCACAATAGCTGTGCCCTCGGTCGGGGCCAGCAAGCCTGAGAGCATGCGTACAGTCGTCGTTTTACCCGCGCCATTTGGACCAAGCAACGCGAGAATAGAACCATCTGGGACACTCAATGAAACATTCGAGACGGCAGTAAAGGTTCCGAAACGCCTGGTAAGAGACTGCGCTTCAATCATTGGTTGGTTTCGCTTTCTGTCTCTTTTCTTTTGCCGCTAAAGCGGCAAAATATAATAAAAAATTAATTGGGGACACCCTGCACCCCTTTAATTCCGCGCCCCTGGAGGTGTCCTCGTAATCTCTCCCTCTTTTGCCAGCTCACCGTAAGTAAGCGGCAAAAGGAGGGCATCTGAATAGTTACCCAATAGCAATTCTTATAAAGAAAATATAGCATATTGCTATTAATTTGTCAAGGATGTGATTTGCTATGTGTGGGGGTTGCCAGTGGTGGGTGAGGGATGGTAAAGAAAAAGGTCGAGCCTTTGCCCACAGCGCTGTCTACCCATATCTGTCCGCCCTGGCGCTGGACGATCTGAGCCGAAATATAGAGTCCCAGTCCAAGACCGGGGAAGGTGATGTGTTGCTCGTCGCTGACGCGAAAAAAGCGCTCAAAAAGATGGACCTGCTCTGCAGGCTCGATACCAATTCCAAAGTCCTGGACCCCGATTGTCGTCCCATGCTCCTCTTGATAGAGCTTTACCAGCACGATATCTGCCAGCGGAGAATATTTTAGTGCGTTGGAGAGTAAATTGGTCAATACCTGACCAATGCGCCCTCGATCCGCTACGACGGGAGAAATAGCGTTGCCCTCGATATGGATCTGATGGCGTGTGGTTGTATGATGGATCGTCTCCACTGTATCTTGCACCAGGGTCAGGAGGTCAAATTGCTCCTGGTACATGGGAAGTTGTCCAGCTTCTATTTTGGTCAGATCCAGCAGCTCGCTGATCAGCCAGATCAGTACGTTGAGTTGCTCATCCACCTTGCCAAGAAAGCTTGCCGCCTGCTCATCGCCTGTTTTCTGGAAACGACGTTGCAAGGTCTGGGTATAGATTTTCATGCTGGTAACGGGCGTTTTCAGTTCATGGCTGGCAATTCCTAAAAATCCCTCGCGTTGTTCCATTAAGTGTTGCTGCGCCTGCTCCAGGTGCTTGCGTTCCGTAATATCCTCCAGTGCCAGAAGCACGAGCTGGTCGTCTTCCATGCGCCGGGCATTCAGTCGGATGATCTTTAAGCCAATGTGTGGAAAGAGGTGCTCCACTTCGTGATCCATCAGGTTGTGCTTATGGGACAGCATCTCCTCCAGGAGGGTGCGCAGTAGTGGAATATTCCACTGCCCATTGCCCAGTTGGAAGAGGATCTGCTGCTCAGTTTCCTGCGGGGTGACCTGGAAAAAGGCATAGAAGGCACTGTTTGCACTTTGCACGCGCATCTCTCTATCCAGGATGAGCAGGGGTTCGCGGATGGTTTCCACAATGGCTTCTGCATGGGCGCGTGCTGTTTGCACCTGCGCATTGCGTTGCTGGAGTTTCTGGTTCACGACGAGCAATTCTTCATTGGTCGATTGGATCTCTTCTTTGGAGGTTTCCAGTTCTTCATTGAGGGTCTGTAACTCCTCATTGCTCGAAAGAATTTCCTCATTGGCCGATTGCAGTTCCTCGTTAGCCCCTTCCATCTCTTCAATGATGAAGCGCATATCCTCACCCCTGCTTGTCAGTTCGTCTTCTAACTGTTGGATGCGCCGATCTTTGGTCCCAGGCTTTGCCCTGCTGGTTTGCTCCGCGCCGTGGGCAAGAAGGGAGAGGGGCATCACCGAGGTGTCCGTGAACAGGATCAGAAAGGAGCGTGTGGTCGAGGACGCTTGTAAGGGAATGATCTCAAAAGAGATCTCGCGGAGAATCCCCCGATCATGCAACTGGATGCCCACTTTACGCACCGGGCGATCACTCTTTTTGGCCCTGGCCAGCGCGGTTCGCAGCTCCAAACCCAGGCCCTCGCGTGCCATCTTGAAGAGATTAAAACTCATTTTGCCAGGCGCAGGCTCCAGATAGGGGCTGGTATGTCCTCGCACCGAGAGGATTTCCATATGGGCATCGATCACCACGCTGGGTGGAGCGTAGCGGGCCAACAGGAGACGATCCACCTCTTGCTGGATTTCTCCCTCTGGTGTTCCTTCCTCATAGCGCATACGCCGTTCCTCCTCTGGTCGATCAAGCGCGACGTGACTGATGGGAGCGCTGCAAGGCAGTCGCGCTTTAGCATAGAGTGGTTGGATTTGCTGCCGCCAGATAGGTCTTGTGCACTTATTGCTAGCACATGAACGCTGAGATAAGCTCTCCTAATTTGTCATGGCAGAGGAACGAACCATTGCCAGAACAGGCAGAGAGATCACACTTGTATCTCGTAACTAGCGTTAGAGCAAGGCCAGGAGCTTATTCGAATGTTTCCTGATCAGAAATGAACTGGCACTGATCCATATATTTATCGAGAAGGGCTAACAGACTCCACACCTCGAATGGTTTCATAACCCAATTATCTGCTCTCACTTCTTGCGCAATGATCGGAGTGCGTTTGTTCGCTGACATAAGAATCACCGGGATATGAGCGGTGGTTGCCTGGCCTTTGAGTTGCCTGCAAACAGTCTGGCCATCCATGCCTCCAAGCAGCAAATCAAGCAGGATCAGGTCTGGGAAAGGCTCATGCAAATCAAGTTCAGTGCCCTGTACCCAGAGTTCCACGTGATATCCTTCATCTACCAGCAAGAGTACTAGTGAATCGGCTACTCCTATATTATCTTCAACAATCAGAATACTTTTCTGTCTGCGTTCCTTCATTCCTCACCTTCTTTCCTGGTCTCAGGGGAAAACTTCATCCACGAAAATGCAGACGCATCACTTGTTATGATAGCATAAAAGAAAATGGATGTATAGTATTTAGTGAAATATATATTATACAAGATAAGCAATCAATAGACATATTAATCGCAGCGAGATCGAACACCTGGTTTTCTGGCTTTAAATCGATGTAGGTAGCCGATGTGTTGCGTCAACTAAAAGGATGCGTGTAGCGTAGCGTCCGCCAAACCTCTGCAAAACACCAAAGATATGCTCATTTGAGCAGAAAAAATGAGCATATCCGCAAAATTTGCTATACACCTGCTGTATATCTGCTCTCTATCTGTCGTGGTCAGAGGTAGCGTGAATCTTCTATACTTGTTGTAGTTCGCTCATCCCAGGCAACGAATATGCATCAGAGGGGCACCACTACCGCCAACGCATCTCTCCTTCTACAGAAGGCACGACACTGCTACCGATGCCTCTCCTCTCAAGCAGGTTGACCTGCACCACGCATTCGCAGTCGTTCCCTTTCATACAACAGAAGATATGTGAAGAGAGTGGCAGGCCAATTTAAGCGCTTAAATGTGAGAATTCCTGCAAAGGGAAGCTCAAAAACAGCGCAAGGAAGGAAATAAGGACATGAACTTATCGAACGCGGGCGGTGCGCGCCTGCCCTCTCACAGGCGGAGGACTGCGCTGGTCCTCATTGTCGCGCTTGTCTCTCGTGGCGAGTACTTTTGCTCTCGCTACCCTGTTCGGCGCGGCTCCTAAGGTTGCGTTGGCTGCGGGATCATGGCCCTGCGACATTTATGCATCTGGCGGCACTCCCTGTGTTGCGGCTCATAGTACGGTGCGCGCGCTCTTCAGTGCCTATAATGGCAACCTGTACCAGGTCAGGCGGAGCTCGGATAATACTAATTTGAAGATTGGCGTGCTCTCCGCGGGCGGCTACGTCAACGCAGCCGGGCAAGATACGTTCTGCGCAGGTACGACCTGCGTGATTACAATCATCTTCGGACACTAACGGCGCGGAAGATATCGGTCACCTGCATGTGACCTATCATCACAACTGGTTCTACAATGTCAACTCTCGCCTGCCCAGCCTGCGCTTTGGGACGGGCCATGTCTACAACAACTACTTCCAGAATGTGAGCGATAGCGCGATCCATTCCCGCATGGGTGTGCAGATGCTGATTCAGAATAATGTCTTCAGCAGTGTTCCCACTACGGGCGCGCCCAAAGGGGACATTGGAGCGACGTGGCCATACAGAGGCTGCGGTGGATTTGATGCGGATCGCCGAACTGTCCCTGGGGGCGGTCGTGTGTGAAACCCTGGACGAGCGGGGCGAGGTAGTGCGCGGCTCCGCGCTGGAGGACTTTGCGCAACAGTGGAAGCTCCCGATCATCACCGTGGACGCCATTGCTCGCCAGATCAGCCTGGACTCGGCAGCCGCAGTGGCATTGGAGGTGCGTCGTGAACGGTGAGCAGTCTCTCTTTGACGCAGCAGACGGTGCTCCCTTTCTTCCCCTGAAGGATGGTAGCACCGAACTCTACCTGATTCGGCATGCAGATGCATACCCGGATGAGGCTGATGTGGTAGCTGGGGGCTATGATGCGCAGCCCCTCAGCTCACTGGGACGCTGTCAGGCACGCGCGCTGGCTGAGCGTCTCCAGGTTAGAGAGCTTGCGGCCATCTATAGCAGTCCGATCAGGCGAGCGTGGCAAACAGCGATGTGTCTGGGGGAAGCGCTGGGATTGCCTGTGCAGGAGCGAGATACCTTACGCGATGTGGGCCTGCTCCCTGGTCCCTCCTACTCGGAGGCCGGGGAAGCTCTTGAATGTGTCCGGGCCATGCGGGCTCATAATTGGAGCGCCGAAGCTGCGGTGATGCGAGCAGGGAACTGGTCATTGGTGCGCGGCTGTGAGCCATCAGAGCAACTGCGGTCGCGCATGACCCGAACCATAAGCGACATTGTCAGGCTGCATGCTGGCCAGCGGGTCGCAATCGTCACTCATAGCGGGCCCATCAATGCCTTTCTAGCGGCCACCCTGGGACTCGCGTGCGATGTCTTTTGTCTTTTCGACAACACCGCCCTTTCGGTCCTGCGGGTCAAAGGTTCCGACCATTTTTTTCTCCAACTCAATGACACCGCTCATCTTTATCAGCGCTGCACCAAAGCTATGGAGCAGAGAACAAACGCATATGCGGAGGAACGCTTATGAAATTAGCAGGGAAAGTGGCGCTGGTAACTGGAGGGAGTCGGGGGATTGGGAGAGCGATTGTGGAGACCTTTGCCCGTGAGGGAGCTGCGGTCATTCTGAACTACTACCACGGGGAGCGGGCAGCGGGAGTTATCACTCTGACGAAGAGTTTAGCCATCGAGCTGGCTCCGACGCTCCGGGTCAATTGTCTCGCTCCTGGATATATCTCGACCGAACTGTTAGCCACGAAACCGCCGGAAGCATTACAGAAGCTCGCACAGGCTACTCTGCTCAAACGGCTGGGCACGCCGGAGGATGTGGCGATGGCTGCTCTGTTTCTGGCGTCGGATGATGCCGCGTATCTCACCGGGATCACGCTGCCAGTCACTGGAGGGTTTGCAATGCAGTAAAGCCCGCTGCAAAAGCGGCTTATGGCAAAAGAGGGAGCCTCCTTCTTCCAGTTGGACCGCAAAGAGGGGGAAGCATCTTCAGGAAGAGGGACAATCTGTCTCTCTTCCTTTCGTATTGTCTAGTCTACGAATCCAGACACGTTGAGCGAGGCGCAACCAGTTCTCGACGAAGCGCTAGATTGAGCCAGTAATATTGTATAGATTCTATCTTATTCAATTCTAGAATTTACACTCATATAAATTCTATGTTTTATGGTACAATGAAGATAGATAAATATCATCTACTGACCATTGAAAGGAGCACATATGGCTAGATGCGCTAGGTGTGGGAGCACAGATACTGCAGTGACCCATCGAGGGGGATGTTTCGGGACTTTCCTCCTCTTCGCCTTTATGATAGGTATTCCTATTGCGATCGGGATTATAGTGCCTTTTTTTAATTCCAGTATTAATTTCTGGTATTGGATGTTTGGTGGTGGTAGCTTTGGTGACTTTACTTTCTTCACGCAGGGCTTTTTCTGGCATTTTCTCATAGTTATGATCCTAAGTGGTGTTCTGGCTGGTCTTCTTGTGTTCAAAGTTTTCAAAATGCAACGTCAGGACCCAGGCACAGCGATCATCACCTGTCGTAATTGTGGGGCCTCACTTAATTAGATGGGGCAGAAACTGTACAATACGGGTGGCTCGCCCTCCAGATGAGGGCAAGCTACCCGTAATTTAATTCTGAGAAACCCTCAAGCAAGTCTAATGCTAGCTTCAGCGAAAATCGCAACTATACACCATTTTATTGAAGTCTATAACTATTTTTCACTACTTGCTCTGTATAAATGGGTAGCAGGGAGGTGAGCCGTTATGAGTCGTTTAAGTGAGCCATTGGCCTACACATATGAGGTGTATCAAACCACGAGGCTCTCCTTTGAGCAGATCTACCAGGGAGAACGTCCATGGACCGCATTGGGCAATTTTATGAATCACTGGTATTCCTAGCATATGGGCGAACGGGAATGGTTGATCATTGATCCATTGCCAGACGAATACGCTCCTGAGTTCGTTTCAAGAGCTTGTTTTGCCTGGAGTGAGCCTTCAGTGAAGGCGGCTGGCCTCTTTCTTGCCCTCATCTGCTATACTCGTTAGAAGTCGTTGCATGGATGAAATCCTCAACAAGGGTGTCATTCAGTCCGCGGATCGAAGGGGCATCAGTTGCGACCACGGTGTTGTGACGTTAGGTACGAGCCAAAGGGAGATAAACAATGGAAAACCAAGAAATTCGGGCAGCTCTGGATCGGCACTGGGCAGCCTCCGCAGCTGGTGACATTGAAGCGGAACACGAGATCTATCACGACGACGTTCTGATCGAGTATCCTCAGTCGGGCGAGCGAATCCACGGTCGCCACAACATTCAAGCCCTTCGCGGACACCACCCGGCAAAGCTGGGCTTCACCATCCTGCGCATCCTTGGGAGCAGCGATCTCTGGATCACCGAGTACGTGCTCAGCTATAACGAGCAGCCAACGCAAACAGTCAGCATTATGGAGTTTCGCGATGGCAAGGTTGCCCACGAGACACAGTACTTTGCCGATCCGTTCGAGCCACCTGCCTGGCGAGCTCAGTGGGTCGAGCACCAGGAGAAATAGTTCAGTAACATGCGAGTGTCCTCCACCGGGCCGGGCTCGACGACGTTGACCGTGATGCCCCGCGGGCCCAGTTCCTGAGCGAGGTACCGGGCGAACTGCGCCAGTGCGGCCTTGGCCGTGCCCAGTGCGATCATGCCATCCCGGGGCCGACTGCTGAGGCCGGTACCGAGATAGATGATGCGTCCCCAGCCTTGTTCGGTCATAGAGGGCAGGACGGCTTTGGTGACTGCGAACGCCGCTCGTATCTCATCATCGAGCTTGCCGCCCAGTTCTTCCCACGTCATGTCCTGGAACGGTTTGATCACATACGGGGTGAGCGCGTTATGCACGAGCACGTCGATGCCGCCCCATGCCGCCTGAACCTGCTCGATCAAGCTCTCGACCGCCGCTGCCTCGCGCACGTCGGCCTGCACGGCCATGGCCTGACCGCCTGCGGCCTCGATGCCGGTCACGACCTCCTCAGCTGCCGTGCCGCTGCGGAGGTAGTTGACCACCACGTGCATCCCTCGCGCGGCCAGAAGGCGCGGTGGCCGCACCGATTCCGCTGCTGGCTCCTGTCACCAATACTACTCTGCCAGTTGCCCCAGTCACGAGTCCACCTCCTGCTCATCATCGCGGGCCGTCGGCATGACCGCCCAGAGTTGTTCATCGTCGGTGCCGGGGTATGCTGAGCGGATCGCCCACAGCAGTCCAATACATCTCACTTTAGGCTCCTTTCTTTTGATAAGGAGTGAGGCAAAGAGGATCCAAGCAAATCAACAAAATCGCGATGATGCCTATGCAGCAAGCGTGTAACCAATACGGTTGACATACTCCTTTGCTCCTTTCCTCGTAGTAATCCTGTACGATGTCTTCTCGATGCTGCGGCGTGGAAAGCTCCACGGAAGAGCGAGGAGCAAGTCAGGCTCCACAAGCCGCGAGCCTTCTGCCCGCCGAGTGGTGCGCAACCCCCCGCCCCATTCGCGCTCCGGGGGGCTTCGCTTCTTTGGATCGAACTTTCTTTCGTTTCTCTCTTCTTCCAGTTTCTGTAATAAGCTGAGTTTGCCAGGCCAACGCTCTGCCTGCTCAAAGCAACATGATATGCTTCTCGTCGTGTCACTAGCATATATGCGCATCTCTCTTACACGACCTTGAAGATCTGCAAGATACTCAACAAGCAGGAAACCTCCCGCGCGGCTTTGTCGTTGCGTCTCGA
>JBEVTI010000051.1:0-43588 GCA_041156125.1 Candidatus Paraktedonobacter carboxidivorans | reverse complement strand
ATTTCAAGAAGGATTTCAAGCAAGGCGAGAGGCCCTCGATGAATCGGGGCTGGACCCGATGAATCGGCCCACTATGGTCGTAGCTGTTTGTGATAGGTAGCAGTAGAGAACAGGGAAAAGAGGCTCATTTTGGAGAAAAGTGGGTGAGATGAATGAGAGGGATAGTAGAAGCTTTCACACGTTGCAAATAAACGACGCGCACCCCATCTCCTACCACTGTTTGTCTGATGCGACTTTTAGTAGTATACTACAAAAGCGGCAGCTTGTATAAATATCGCTTTGGAGTAATTTCTCCATGACCCGCGACGCCGGTAGAGCCACATTATGATATTGTTGGCGAATTCGATTTTCGTGCTCAGCATGGTGTGAATTTCCGCTCAGGACGAGCCTGGTTTTTGCATTCGCCAACACTATCTTAGTGGGGTCTTACCGCGACGCCAGTGGCGGGGATTTTTATCTTAGTTATAGGTTAGCTGCGACCCCTGGTATGAGATCACAAAGCAGACGAGGGCAAAAGCATGAAGAAGAGCATAGAAATCTTTTTCTCTTATGCGCAGGCAGATGAGGAGTTGCGAGAGAGGCTGAGCAAGCATCTCAGAGTCTGGGAAAAGCAGGGACTGCTCAGTTCCTGGCATGCCCAGGCTATCGATGCTGGCACGGAACGCCAGCATGAAATCGATCGCCACTTGAACGCAGCCGAGATCATCCTTTTGCTGATCAGTCCCGATTACATCGCCTCAGACTATCTTCACGATCACGAGGTCGCGCGGGCAATGCAGCGCCAGCGCTCTGGAGATGCCCACGTCCTACCCATCATTCTGCGCCCGGTCAACTGGAAGGATGCAGCGTTTGGAGAACTTCAATCCTTTCCTGAGGATGGGAAACCCATTGTTAGCCAGCAGAACATGGATGAAGCCTTTCAACTCATCGCGGAGCAGATCAAACTGCTCGCCGAAAACCTGCTGAAAAAGCAGGCAGAGGAGTATCACGCAAAGCTGAGAGAACGGGCAGAAACATATTACGCAAAAGGGCAGACGCTCATAAGCGCGACACAATATAAGGAAGCCCTCGTGGCCTATGAGCAGGCCATCCTCGTGCGCGCCTTTGATCCTGACCCCAGATTTTACCACGGCAAGGCCACGGTCTACGAGCAACTGGCCCGGCAAGCTCATGACCGGGCACTGGAAATACACGCGAAAAAGTTTACTCTGCTTCACGAGCTTAAAGAACATAGCGATAAGGTTACAAGCATAGCTCTTAGTTCCGATGGAAAAACTCTGGTTAGCGGCAGTTATGATAAAACAATTAGGGTGTGGAACGTGCAAACCGGACAAACTCTTTACAAGCTTGAAGGGCATAGCAATGGTGTGCGGAGTGTGGCGATTAGTTCGGATGGACAGATGCTGGCAAGTGGTAGTTATGACCAGACCATCAGGATCTGGAATGCACGGACGGGACAATTCCTTCGCACACTTAAAGGGCATAATGATGTGATTGCAAATATAACTCTCAGCCCTGATGGACAAACCCTGGTCAGCAGTAGCATGGATAAAACTATTAAGGTGTGGAATCTCCAGACCGGCCAACATCTTCGTACCCTGGAAGGGCATAATGATGTGATTGCAAATATAACTCTCAGCCCTGATGGACAGATGCTGGTCGGCGTTAGCATCGATAAAACTATCAAGATGTGGAATCTCCAGACCGGCCAACATCTTCGTACCCTGGAAGGACATCTTGGCCCGATTGCAGGTATAGCGCTTAGTCCAGATGGACAAACCCTGGTCAGTGGTAGTGCCGATAAAACTATCAAAATATGGAATATGTATACCGGACAACTCCTTCGCACGCTTAAAGCACATGATGCCTCTGTTATGAGCCTGGCGATCAGTCGCGACGGACAAATGCTAGTCAGCGGTAGCTGGGATCAGACTGTCAAACTGTGGAATCTCCAGACCGGGCAGCTCCTGCGCACGCTTGAGGGGCATAGTGGTGTGGTGCGGAGTGTTGCGCTCAGTACTGCTGGGCAGATCCTGGCGAGTGGGAGTGAGGATAAGACGATCAGGATCTGGAAGACGCAGTAAGTATCCACCACGACTGGATGCAGAGGAGGCAACCATCATGGCTGAGACAGAGGCGGCATTCCTGCTCAGCCAGGCCGGGTATTATCTGCACGACCGTGCGCGCTATGGAGAGGCAGAGCCGCTGTACAGACGAGCGTTGGCGATCCGTGAGCAGGAGTTGGGAGCCAGCCATCCCAATATAGCAAGCAGTTTGAACAACCTGGGGATGCTCTATTATGCTCAGGGCAAGCATGGGGAAGCGGAACCGCTGTTGAGGAGGGCGCTAGCGATCCGTGAGCAGGAGTTGGGAGCCAGCCATCCAGACACGGCTCTTAGCCTGAACAACCTGGCGGCACTCTACCAGGCGCAGGGTAAGTATGGGGAAGCGGAGTCGTTGTTGAAGCGAGCGTTGACAATCTGTGAGCAGGCGTTCGGTCAGGAGCATCCTTCGAGCAGGCTTGTGAGCCGGAATTATACGGATCTGTTACAGGAGATGGAGAAGGGGCGAAAAAAGGCATGGTGGAGGAGAGGGAGGAAGTAGAGATGATCTCTGCTCGTCATTTAGGCAGGAAGCGGGTAGGCCCAGGCGGATTGAGGGGAGAACGAGCGCTTGCCTCTCCCTGATCGTACGTCTCTATACAAGAGTCAATAAATGCTTTAGAATATGGCAAAGCAGATCAGTCTTCTGCCATAGAATAAGAAACGAGGATCGTTTTCGTCAATGACCTCCCCGTTGAACGGGGAGGCTTGTAAGGACTCGTTCCTGCAAGCCGGTTGACCAGACTTGGTTCTTCAGCAACTCCGAGCAATCTTTGGAGAGAGGCACGTTGCGGTCACGTATGGATACGAGACAAAGTACAAGCGTATCCAGATCCTCAAGATGGCGAAGTCTCACGCCAATGATGCCGCGGCGATCGCCTGTGCGACGGGCGAAGTGGTTGAACCGTATAGCGACGGTCCATTCGCCTCCGGCTTCTCCTCGTCGGCGTTATTTTCGTCTGTTTATTCATCTTTATGAATAACCTTTTTCCGGGGAGTTATAGCCTCTCAATCCTTATAGTCGCCTTTGCCATAGTGTTGACTCTACTCATTCTGCTGCTCCTCTTTAGTTTTGTCTTCCTCCTGATGTGGCTTGCCGCATCCCGCTCGCATGCGGTGCTGGGGAAGAGAGGGGTGAACGTCCTCGCGATCAGCGAACAGGGCGTACAAAACAGGAACGCGCTAAGCAATGGCATATCATCCTGGCAGGCATTCAAGGCTATCGAGGAGGATAAGCGCAATATCTATTTGGTGATGGATCAACCAGGCCGCATTTTCATGACCCATATGATCCCCAAACGCTTCTTCGAGAGCCCAACACAGGCTGCGCGCTTCGTTGAGCGCGCGCGGGGCTACTGGCAGCAGCAAGCTATGCAGGTCGTTATAAACCGTTCATGATTAAGGATTATTGGCGCAGTTTACAACCAGCCCTTTTTGCGAAATTGCCAGAGGATGAGCGCGCTGATGCAGAGCACGCTGATGACCATCAGTATGAAGCCGAGTTGATGGGTAAAAAGAGGGATATCCTGAATGTTGTCCGTACTGAAAAATGTGAAGATCAGTGTTGACGGCAGCAGAATCGTCGAAACCATTGTCAGGATTTTAATCACATTATTGGTATGATGGGAGACATGCGAGACATAGATGTCGAAAATACCATTGACAGATTCTTTGGCGGCACGCAGCAGATCGATCAGGCGCGAGAGGCGCGCTTCGAGATCGCGATAGTACAGCACTATCTCTTGTTCAGGGATATAATGGAAGTCAGGCCGCAGAAAGACGGCAAAGATCGCGCGATGCTGATCCGCGAGTTGAGCCAGGGCGAAGGCATAGCGCTTGAAGTGCAGTAGATCTTTTAAGAAGCCATCCGAGGTATCGATCAGTGCCCGTTCCTCCATCTGTTCGATCTGCTCCTGGATGAGAACGTTCAGATCCTCATAATAGGTGAGCAGTTCATCAAGCAGGATATAGAGTAGGAAGGCTGAATCGATTTGCTCGTGCTCTGTGTGTAGCGCGCAGCGTGTCAGGGCGCGCTCAGTGAAGGGCAATGCGACCTGGTGGGCCGAGAGCAGAAAATTTTTGCCTACAAACAGGTTGATCTGGTGGGCCTGGACGCGATAGGGCTTGCTTTGCAGGGAAGGCAATGTCGCTGTCACAAAAAAATGCTCGCGAAAGACATCCAGGCGCGGACTCTTCCACCCGGAGAGGGCCACCTGCAGGGCGATAGGGTGAATCTGCAAGCCCTGCGCGAGCGTCTGGAGATCTTCGGGTACATAGTTTGCGAGATCAATCCAGAGGTAGTTTTCCGCGTCGTTCAGCGTTTCGACAATGTCTACGACCTCAATATTGCGCGGCAGCGTTCTGGCTCGAAAGACCGAGCCCAGGACCATTGTGCGCTGTGCTGCTGCGGTCTCAGGAGTTGGTGCCATTTCAAATGTCATCACGTCTTTCGTTAAAGTAGAGGTTTCAGGTGTGAACTCTTGCTCACTCCCCCCGGCAAGCGTCGTGTGGGCCTTTGTCTTTCTATAGCGTACCGAGAGCCGCGAGAGCCTGGTTAAAAATCGCTTCTTCTGGTCTTTCGTGGCTGCGTTCTCTATTGGCATTGCCGCTTACCCATTTCTTTTTCTATCTTTGGCGGAAAAGTCTCTTTTTCCTTGAAGCTATGTTTGAACACGATTTGTTGCCATGCTAGTAGCTCACATAAGTGGGCCAGCACGCACTTTCAATAGACACGTTAACGGCGTCAAACCACTTCTGGCTGCACTGCATGAGTGGGAGAGAGAAAGCTGTGAATGGCATCTACAAGCTTATCGGGAGCGTCATAGTTGACCCCATGTCCGGCGTCTGGAATGACTATCAATTGGCTATGGGGCAGCAGTTGGTGAACTTGCTCGGCCCAGGCTTGAGAGATAATTGGATCACGATCCCCACGGACGACGAGCGTCGGAGCTTTTAGAGAGCAGAGATGCTTCTCCATGGGATCGGCAAAGGCGTACTCTAACGTGCTGAGCGTGCGCGCCATGCCTGCGCGCATATACTCGCATAGGAGCAGGGGGAAAAAGTGCAATGGCTCGCAAGGGATATCGCGCAACAAACGTGTAAAGACCTGGTGAAGCGTAAGTGCGTCCGGGTCCATGGTCGGGCTGACCAGGATTGCCTGCTCAACGAGTGAGGGATGCTGTGCCGCCAGGTTTGCGATGATCTGGCAGCCGAGTGAGTGGCCAAGAAAGATTGCTGAGGACAAGCCCAACTGCTGCATCCAGAGCACAAAGGCGTTGGCCAGTTCGTCAACATTCAGCGTATGGGAGGGCGCGGGACTCTTGCCAAAGCCGGGCAAATCCGGCACATAGACGCGCGCATCAGCCGCCAGCCGCTCAGCGATTGGCAGCATATATCCACTGGAGACAGATAGGCCGTGAACCAGCACAAATGGCGGCTGCGCAGGGGCGAGCAACTTCCCACCAACGCGGGTATGTAAAGTCCACCCATTTGCCAGTGTGATATGTGTGCTCGTGAACAGCCCTTTTTTTGTGCGCATAATTCACCTCCTCTGTATACGATGGAACCTGTGCTTATTAGTACGCCTCAAACCAGTCTACTGTTTCACACAGATAGATTTTTTCTCCAGGCTTGCGCGGAGTGAGCGCGTCCATCTGCTGATGAGGATAATGACTACCAGCGGTTCCAATGGACTACGTTAGCAAGCGAGTGACGAGAGGCAGGGCGAAAGAGCGTTTCTCGTGTATAGGCAATTGGAATCAGAGCTGCTTGCATGACCTGCTCATAGGGAATACTAAGGATGCTCAAGCTTTTTGGGTATAGTAGCTACGAGTGAGCCGCGTTGAATACGAGTGTATGAGAGAGCGGTAAAAAAATCAGACGAGAGAAGAGAATAAGGAGTAAATGAATGTCTAAAGCAGTCAGGTTTGATCAATATGGCGGGATCGACGTGTTGCAGGTTGTAGATGTCGAGCGTCCTGAGCCGGGGCGGGGGCAAGTCCTTGTCCATATCAAGGCTGCCGGTATTAATCCAGGTGAGGCATCCATCCGTAAAGGCCTGTTTCATCAGTACTGGCCCGCCACATTTCCCTCTGGACAGGGCACTGACCTGGCAGGGGTCGTCACCGCTGTCGGCGCGGGAGTGCAAGCTTTTGCCGTGGGCGCTGAGGTGATTGGTTTCACGAACAACAGGGCCAGCCAGGCAGAGTTTGTGGTTGTCGAGGCCAGTAACCTGATCCATCGTCCCCGTAACGTCTCCTGGGAAGCTGCTGGCTCGTTGTTTATCGCCGGGACAACAGCTTACGCGACAATTCGCGCTGTCTCGCTTCAACGGGGCGACACCCTCGTTGTCTCAGGTGCTACTGGCAGCGTTGGCTCAATCGTGGTTCAACTGGCAGTAAGAGAGGGTACAAAGGTGATTGGCCTGACCAGTCCAGCTCATCATCAGTGGCTGAGTGATCATCATGTCATCCCGGTGGCCTATGGTGAGGGCGTTGAGGAGCGTATTCGTGCGGCCACAGGCAATCACCTCGATGCATTCATCGATACATTCGGTGCCGATTACGTCGAACTTGCCCTCAAGCTTGGTGTCCGACCGGCACGTATCGATACGATTATCAACTTTGAAGCGGCGACAAAGTATGGCGTCAAGGCTGAGGGAAACGCTGAGGCGGCGAGCGCCGCAGTACTGGCTGATCTCGCCCTGCTTATCGACCAGGGAGAGCTGGAAATCCCAATTGCCCATGTCTATCCCCTCGCTGCTGTTCGAGAGGCGTATAGCGAGTTGGAGCAGCGCCATACCCATGGCAAGATTGTGCTCGTGCCCTAAACTCTCACCTGATTTTATCAGAAACGAGCGGCAAGATGCGTTGTCAAACCAGTAGACACTTTGGTGCTTTTCACAGCTTTCATTACGAGAAGATGCATCTGTTAAAGAGGCTCGAGGTCAAGCTCTGCGGTGTCCCAACGCTGACACAGGCCCATCGCCAGGAGCATCGTTCACTTCGGGGTAGGAAGGCCGAGCGCCGTGGCGAGGAATTTCCGACTTTTAGCCAGAGCAGGAGAATGCTCTTGCAGATAAAAGCTCATTGGTAGAGATAGCAAACACTTACGGGAGGGAGAGAGATTTTATGGTCTGGAAAAAGGGACGCGGCAAGCTTGGAGCGTTCGCGCCCCTGCTGGGGACCTGGTCAGCGGAAGCGGAATCCCAGCAAGGGCCAGTGCGTTGTCAGCGCACTTTTAGCAAGGTATTGAACGACTCGCATATCTATTTACGCGCAGTATGGCAGATCAGCGAGTTCACCTATGAGGAACAGGCATTTTTCGGCGTGGATCGCGCCGGCATCACGCGCTTCTGGTCCTTTACCTCTGATGGCAAGCAGTCACAGGGGCAACTCGCAGATGTCACGGATTTGCATCCTCAAGCGCTGGGCTTTGAAGCACAGATGCCCGCGGGTCTCGCGCGTCACGCCTATTGGCCTGATGAGCAGGATGGGTTTTATTGGGTGGTCGAATCACACTCTAAAAAAGGCTGGCAGCGCTTTAGCGAACATCACTATCAGCGCATCTCCTGAGAACGGTCAACAGACCATAGACCAGTGCGCGATTGATGACGGTATCAAAATATCCCAGAGCCGCTAGCGCAAAAGGGCCATACCAACGCTGATGGGGGATTTGGCTATGGTGACCTCCCGTATCTGCACCTGGAGAGCTGACGCTTTGCCATCTGCATGCTCAACGGGACCGCTGGCTTCAGGGTGGCAACCGATGCCGGGAGCTGCAAACTCCCACGGTTTTCCAAGCAGATTAGAGCCATGATGTACCGTGGTAGGTGGGACTGAACTGCCGTAGATCCAACTCGGTACGCGCGCAATGTATGGCGAAACTATTTTTCACATCACAAAGCAAGCGCACAGCAAGCCCCAGGAGTGAGTGATACTGCTTGCTAACGGCTACTTTCTTGCGAGGCCTGATCTCCGGGTAGAAAACGGGCTTTTCGCTGCCTGCCCCGGCGTGCTATGCTGAGAGAGGCACTTTTGTGTAATCAGGCTCCCCCATGGCTGGATATCTATAAAATGAGTGGCGTGCAGACGCAGCTTTACTCCTGCCAGGGCAGAGAGAGCAAACATACTCACCTTCTTAAAAGTTAAACTCACCTTCTGAAAGGTTGATACGAACGATGGATACAGAAAAAGCAGTACGCGAGCAGATCCGCAGATTGTTACTCGGAGGCAATGCTCATCTTTCCTTTGATCAGGCGGTAGCCGAGTTCCCACAAGCATATATCAATACGTTTCCACCCCAGGTTCCCTATACCCCCTGGCACCTGCTCGAACATTTGCGCATTACCCAATGGGATATTCTAGAGTTTATTCGCAATCCAGAGTATGTTTCCCCTGCCTGGCCCTCCGGCTACTGGCCCTCTCAGGATAGCAGAGCAGATGAAGTTGCCTGGCAACAGACTCTCGCTTCGTTCCAGGCAGATCTGCGCGCTCTGCTGGCTTTATTGGATGATCCTCAGACCGATCTCTACTCGCCCCTACCACACGGTGATGGCCAGAATATCCTGCGCGAGTTTCTGCTCGTGGCTGATCACAATGCCTATCATATCGGTGAATTTGCTATCCAGCGCCAGGTGATGGGAACGTGGGGCTCTGCCAGCCATTAAGACGGCTTACTGCTGGCGGACAGGAATGATACAATAGAGGTGGGACGCGGAAAGAAGCAGAGCAATGTCATCACAGGAGGATAGATGAGCGATACAGGCGAGCCAACAGCATCTGGCATGCCGCCCTCGGTCGAGGGCATGGTGAGCAGAGCCAGCCCGTTCACGGTAGAGGAAACCTTGAGGCGCTTCCAGGAGGCCATACACAGTAGAAACCTGAGCCTCTTTGCGCATATTGACCATAGCGGAGAGGCGCGCAAGGTCGGCCTCAAGATGCAGGAGGCCCATGTACTGATTTTTGGCAATCCACAGGCGGGTACGCCGCTGATGATCGCCTCTCCACTGCTCGCGCTGGATCTGCCCCTCAAGATCCTGATCTGGCAAGGGGACGATGGGCGGGTGTGGGTCAGCTCTACCGCTACCAGCTATCTCGCCGACCGCTACGCTATCCCACAGGCATTGACCGGGAACATCGCCGGGATCGATGCATTGATCGAGAGTGTCCTGCATGGCTAACGCTGCAGGACCATTTTTACAGCCCGGCGCTTTGCCGGAGAGGGGGCTCTGATGGCCGAAGACGAGGGGCAGCAAAGCACTATCACCAGCACGTTCACGGGAGGGAAGCAACCGCTCATCCCCAGCAAGAGGGTGACCGATCACCTTGCCAATGAGCGCACCTTTCTGGCCTGGATACGCACGGGCCTGGCTACGATCACCTTTGGCTTTGTGATCGAGCGCTTTGGCTTGCTGTTACGCGAATTGGGCTTCAAGAATCAGGTCACCGTGCTCTTGCCGGTGCCTTTTTCTGCCCTCATCGGGGTCAGTCTGACCTTGCTCGGCATTGTGGTGATTATCCTGGCGCTGCTGAACTTTCTGCATATTCGCAAGGCTATCGACGCGGAAACCTTTCATCCATCCGCGAAGTTCGCCATCTTCCTGACCGTTCTGACCAGCCTGATCGGTCTCTTGCTGGTCGTCTATCTGCTGCTTACCGTGGACTAAAGCCCGGCTTTTTAGCAGCGCTGCTTCTCTGTCCCGAACACGCTCTCTCTAAGGAAGCTTCTGCTCGCCGCACTCAAAAATGGACCCCAGGACCCATTCTAGCTCAGATTGGAAATCCCGCCGGAATAATGGTAGAATTTACATATAATAAAGCCAGATGTTCTACTCGCGCAGCGAAAGGATGGGTTGCAGAGATGGAGTCTGAGTCTGTTTTTCCTGCTTGGGCAGCCGATGCGCAAGGCGTCGATCTGGATCACGCACTTGGTGGAATGGCCACCTGCCAGAGACTCGCGGTGGCCTTTTATGCTCACGTTGAGCACGACCCGATACTGCGTCCTCTGTATCCACCAACCCTCAAGGGGTGTCCCATCAAAGCGCTTGCCGCTTTCTTTATCCAGTTCTTCGGCGGACCCTGTGAGTATGCGCCGCGTCGGTGGTCGTTGAGCTTGCGCGAGGCGCATCTGCGCTTTGCTATTGGGCAGAAGGAGAGAGAGGCCTGGCTTACCAATATGTTTCAGGCGGTCGATGACGTGAATATCCAGGAGCCGGCGCGCAGTGCCTTACGCGGATTTTTTGTCCAATCGTCAGCCTTTTTCATTAACCAGGCACCAGCGACGACAGACGAATTTCCGCCACTTCTGGAACGCTCCGTTGTGTACCAAAACGAGCTAACAACCTCTCGCATTCAGCAGGACATCGCAGAGCGCTGGCAGGCACAACTAATGCTCGAGCAGATGGTAGCTGCCGTTTGCCAGGGAAACGCCGCCGCTGTTCTGACAGGCATAGAGAGTCCTATTGTGCAGATCACCTTTACCAGGGATCGAGCAGCATGCCTGAGTTTTCTTGCGCTTCTGAGTAGTAGCAGTCAGCCTGCTCTTTTGGACTATACGCGCCGGACGCTTATCGCCATGCCTGAACTGGTGCGGGAGCGCTACACCTCTGGCCGCACGCTCTTACATGAGGTGGCAGGCCAGGGGAGTCTTGCCATGGTGGAACTGCTTATGCATTTGGAGGCGGACCCCAACGCGAGAGACCAGTGGGAGCATACGCCGCTGTATTTCGTCGGCAATGCATCTCATGGCGCATCTGGTGCAGCAGCGGTCGTTCATGTTCTGGCCCGCAGTGGAGCGCATGTCAATGCTCAAGAGAGGCTCAAGCATTGCACCGCCCTCCACATGGCAGCGCGCCGGGGAAACGTCTCGGTTGCCGAAGCGTTACTCGCTTGTGGAGCAGATGGAGAGGCGCGAGATAAGCTGGGAGAGACGCCTTTGCATCGCGCTGTTACGTGTGGAAAGACCGAGATGGTTGCTTTCCTCCTCTCACGAGGTGCCGATGTGCATGCAAAAGGGCAGAGCGGATTAACTCCGTGGCAAGTCGCGCGAGGCGCGGAGATTAAACAACTCCTGCAATCCTCCCTCTGATGCATCATGTGCTCCTGGAGGCGCTTCTGCTCTATGGGTTCCGCAGTCATTGCCACCCTGAGAGAAAGAGGCTTCAGCATACCTCTGTCAGCTTTTTGCTAAAAACCAGCCAGGTCTCCTGATGTATAAAACCCAGCTTTGCGTTGAGAGCAAGGCTGGCTTGATTGGCGGCATCGACAGACGTGCCCAGGAAGCGGCAGCCCTGCTGCTGAGCGTAGGCCATCCCACGCACTTTGAGGGCCAGAGCAATTCCCCGACGCCTCTCAGCGCGGCTCACCCCGGTCAGGCCAATTGTCCAGGGATGCTGTATAGTGCGTTGACCAAGATAGCTGAGGCCGAGATAGCTTTCTCCGGCGTGCGCAATAAAGTACGCCGCAGGGGAACGTCTGGCCAACTCGCCTAAAAACTCTGTATAGGTAGGACTATGCCAGTATTCAGTTGCAGGTAGATCCTGGCCAATCTGGGCAAAAAGCTCATACAATTTTTGGAGGCAGCCAGGATCTGCCTGGAGGAGTTCTTGTAAAGTATGGATCTCGATACCCTGTTGCTGAAGCTTGTTGATCAGGGAGCTATACGGGCTAAGATCAATGGAGCTGATATCTCTCAGCAATTCCCAGATCTGCGTCTCTTCACGAAATCCCCGCGCGCGCGCAAAGTGGATGCCTGGTATCATCGCTTCGTGCAGTTTGGTCCAGATTTCCCGCGCGCTACTTCGTCTCAACTCGCTCAGCAAATGCGTATCTAGCGCGGAAGCGATCCCTTGTTGGCGCTGATGCGGAGCAACCGCGATAGTTGTGCGGAACTTGCCTGGCTGATAAAAACGCGGCGGTTGATCATAGAAAGCGACCCCACTCACCTGCCCGTTCTGTTCAGCCACATAATACTGCATCTGGCCCGGTCCGTCTTTGCTGCTTGCCTCTTCTTGCGCCTGCATTTGTTCAGGGGTATAGACGGGTTGTGGCCAGGAGGCATTCAGAATCTCAGCCATGCGAGGATAATCTGCTGGTGAGCACGCGCGGATCAGCATATATCATGTTCCTTTTTACTAAGTATTATAATGCATGTTTTGAGCGTCAGTCAAAAGTAACGAATGTATGTTAAAACAGTCACCCTTTCAAGTCATCCACCAGTTAACGGGGTCTTACCTCCCTCCCTCTACCAGCATGAGATGATGCTTTTTCAAGAGTTGTGGCGAGCCAGGGAAACTAGTCGGCTGGCTCGCCACAACTCTCCCTCTTATGCCGTGGCGTTCTTGAAAGACCTTACGCCCCAGAGCAGGGCCAGGATCACCAGCAGCGCCATCAGGGCGAAGCCTCGCGCTACCGAGAGATCCGTCAGCTTGCCCAGGAAGAGGTGGCGCGCGGCATCCACGACGTACGCGAAAGGATTAAACAGGCCGATCGCGCGCAGTATTGGTGGTGCTAATGTCAGGGGAAGCAGAATGCCTGACAGGAACATCACCGGCGTAATCAGCGTTTGCAGCAAGGCTGCGAAGGTATTCGCGTCTTTAAGCGCCAGCGCCAGCGAGCAAGCGCACGAGGATAGGCAGAGTGCCAGCATGGCCAGCAGCGCCAGCGCCAGCCCGAAGCCGGCGAGATCGATATGCGCCCCCAGCAGCAGGGCTGCCAGCGACATCAGCACCATCTGCGCGAGTACTACCAGCATGTCGCGCAAGACCAGCCCCAGCAGCAGCGCCCAGCGATTCACCGGTGTGACGCGAAAACGCTCAATTACGCCGGTCTGCAGTTCGATCAGCAGCCCATAGCTGGTACTGATCGAACCAAACATGGCCATCAGCACCAGCAGACCAGGCGTAAAGACGGTCAGCGCTCCACCGGGCGGAAAGCCAGGCACCTGGCTCAACGGCTGGAGCAGGGGCGCGAAAAGCAACAGATAGCAGATCGGCTGAAAGAGTCCGATCAGCAGCCACGTGGGACTGCGCAACGTGCCCCGCAGGCTGCGCCCAAGCAGCAGCCATGTATCTCGCAAGACTCTCATGAACGTTTCCTCCCTTGACGCGACCACTTGAGGATCTCGTGGTCTCCTGATGGATGTAGCAAAAGCTTCATGAACGTTTCTGCCCCTGGCGAGACCACTTGTTGGCCGCGCTGCTTGTTGTTTGATCTCGTAGCGCATGCCCGGTCTGGCGTAGAAACACATCGTCAAGCGAAGGGCGAGCCAGGGCCACGCTATTGACCCCAATCTGCGCCTCCTCAAGTACGCGCAGGATCTTTACCAGCGACTCCTCGCCCTGCTCGACATAGAGTTGCAAGGACTCCTCTTGCTCCTGGATAGAGCGCACCGTTGGGTAGGCGCGCAAAAGCTCCAGCGCGGCTTCGCGCCTGGCATCAGGCTGCTCCAGGCGCAGGGTCAGCACATCGCCAATGATCTGCTGTTTCAACTGGTCAGGTGTACCTTCGGCCACGATCAGGCCATCATCGATGATCGCCAGGCGGTCACATAAATGATCGGCCTCTTCCAGATAATGCGTGGTTAGCAGGAGCGTTGCCCCGGCAGCGCGTTGCGCCCGTACCTCTTCCCAGAGGCGCACACGACTCTGGGGGTCCAGACCCAGGCTCGGCTCGTCGAGAAAGAGTAACGCGGGTCGATGGACCAGGCCCAGCGCGAGATCTAAGCGCCTGCGCTGTCCGCCAGAATAGGTACGCACAAAGCGCTCGACAAATGAGGTAAGCTCTAACTGCTCGATCAAGCTCGCGACCCGCTCCTCTGCCGCGTGCCTGGTCAGCCCATAGAGTCGCGCCTGGAGCAGCAAATTCTCCCGACCAGTCGCGGCCCCGTCAGCTCCCCCCAACTGGCTAATATAGCCAAGCGATGAACGCACCTTACCTGGCTCGCGCACAAGATCATGCCCGGCCACCGTGGCGCGTCCTTGATCAGGCGTCAGCAGCGTCGCCAGGATACGCAGGGTCGTGGTTTTGCCCGCGCCATTAGGACCGAGAAAGCCGAAGATCTCGCCCGCCTCAACGTTCAGCGAAACCCCCCGCAAGGCCTCCACCGTTCCCTGCCGACCCCTGAAGCGTTTCCAGAGATCCTGAACTTCAATCACACTCATTAAGAACATCCCTTTCTTTTACTCAACATTTAATATACACACCGTATGTATGTATAAAACACAAAAAAAAAGAGATCAGGGGGCGGGCTGGGCCAGACCGTCTATAAGTAGGCCAACCATCTCCTCCGCGTGGGCCTTGAGTGAGAAGGCAGTAGGATCGAGCAACCAGATCATACTGACACCATTCGTCATGCCCAGCGCAGCCGTGGCAGCCACTTCAGGATTAATCTCCGGGCGAATCTCCCCGGCATCGATGCCCCGCTGAATAAGTCCGGCGAAATAGGCGACCGAGCGGCGAATACCCTCGACTCGCTCTTGCATACCCTCGGCTAGTTCCCTTGAGATCGGCGTCTGGAGCGTAATTTCATGGATCGCGCGAAATTCTGGATCTTCCTCGATATACGTAGTCCAGTGGAGGAGCACGCGCCGCAAGATCTGTAAAGGGCTTCCTCCCTGCGCCTGAATTGCCAGCATGCCCGCCGCAGCCCGTACGTAGCGCTCGCGAATAACGGTATTCAGCAACTCGGCCTTGCTACCAAAATGCCAGGCAATTGCGCCCCGCGTAGTCCCTGCCTGGCGCGCGATATCATCCAGGGTAGTCGCGATATATCCCCTGGCATGAAAGCTCTCCAGGGCAGCGTCCAGCAACTTCTCCCTCGTCAGAGCCGCATCCTCTTTCGTCCGTCTCATACCATATACATACCATATGTATGTATGCTTGTCAAGAGGCTGTTTTGACCCTACTTTATAGATTAGTAGTCAGGTTCGACTCCTTGCCTTTGCGCCAGAGCAGGGCGCGCTCCTACTACTGCGCCGGGCCGGCCTGCTGACCCCTGACGCGAGTTTGGAGCAGGCCAGTCCCGCCAAGCGGCAAGCCGCCCAGCAGATCTCCCAGGATCTTGGTGGGCTACCGCTGGCGCTCGATCAGGCGGGAGCCTACCTCGAAGCCACCGGCACCAGCCTGCCAACGTATCAGCGCATCTACCAGCAGCATCGCTCTGTCATCCTCGGTCAGCGGCGCGGGCCAGCACAGGATCATCCCGAGCCAGTCACGACGACCTGGTCGCTCTCGTTCGCCCTGGTCGCGGAACAGAATCGCGCTGCCGTGGAAGCCCTGCGTTTCTGCTCCTTCCTGGCTGCCGATGCAATCCCCATCGAGCTCTTTACAGAAGGAGCCGATGAGCTGGGACCACTGCTTGCCCCGCTCGCTGACGACCCTCTGGCCTTTGAGCAGGTGATAGAAACCCTGCGTGCCTATTCGCTCATCGAGCGCGACTCCGCCAACGAGACGCTGTCCATGCATCGGCTGGTTCAGGATATTGTGCGTGACACCCTGGAGCCAGAGATCCAGCACACCTGGATAGAGCGCTCGGCTCTGGCGCTCATTGCCACCTTTCCCAAAATCGAGGCACCGGACTGGCCAGCGTGCGAACGGCTGCTGCCCCACGCGCTGCAATGCATCCAATGGCTTGACCAGGCGCGGATTGACTCCCCAGAAGCAGCCCGCTTACTCAATCAGACGGCCTATTATTTGGATGATCGCGCCCGCTACGGGGATGCAGAGCCGTTGTATAGGCGTGCGCTTGCGATAAGGGAGCGGGTATTGGGAGGCGAGCATCCCGACACGGCACACAGCCTGAACAATCTGGCGGGTCTCTATAGGGTGCAAGGGCGCTATAGGGATGCAGAGCCGCTGTACAGGCGGGCGCTTGAGATTAACGAACGGGTGTTGGGAGTCGAGCATCCTAATACGCGGACTGTGCGAGATAACTACCAGGAGCTTTTGCGTCTTTTGCAAGCAGGCGACCAGGGCCCTGACGACAAGTGAAACGCTTCTGGCCCAGCAAGGCGCGTGGGGCAGCGGTAAGGCTCGTTTGGCTCCAATACGCGGCTCATGCATTCCTGGGATGTGGGCTGGTGAGCGGCCCCGCCGCTCACCAGCCCACACTAAAACAGGGGCGAGGCGCCAGAGGCGCCGAGGAGTCCAGCAAAAGAGTTCGCCAACGATCTCTAATCTAGATTGACTGCCGCCAGGCCGTGCGCGCCGAGAATAGAGGAGAGTTCCCCGCTATGATGAATATCATGTTCGAGCACATGCCAGATCATCCACTGGCACGAACGTGCCAGGCTGGCCTGGTTGGACGAATGCGGGAAAATCTGCTCAAGGTCGGCGGGGGTCAGGCGAGCAAGCGTCTCCTGGATCAGTTGCCAGCTCTTTTCAAGCCCGGCAACCAGTTCTGCCGCCGGACGTGATGGCGCCTCTTCGTCTTCATCCCACAGGGCGAGTGGCGCGAACTCGGCGCTACCCTTACCCATGCGCATGTGGAACCACCAGGCGCGAGCGGAAATGATATGGGCCACCAGCATACCAACTGACCAGTTTTGTGGCGCAGGGCGCAAGGCCAGTTGCTCTGCTGTGAGTGGCGCAATGGCCGTGATAAGACGTTGCTGATAGACATCCCAACCCTTGTAGAAGCGAGAAAGCGAAGATTGCGATTCTGTCTGTGACATAGTAGTAAGCCTCTTTCTTGAGAAAAAATGCGCTGAGCGTAAGTAACACTATTTCGAGGAAACGGTGGATGGGGCGGCAAGAGCGTATGGAGAGCGCGCAGGCAGACTAGCGCCTGAACGGCTGGAGCGAAGATGTATATATCTTCTATCTTCGCCAGAGCAAAAGAGGGCATATGTATGCCAGGGGATGTAGTAGATGGGAAAATCAGCGCTACACTCGCTGGAGATCCATGCCTGACATCTGTTTGCTACCCGCTTCTCCATACCTCTGGGCACCATCAAATGCTTGCTTTGCTAGCTGTGTTCTATCTCTGGCCATGCCAAAAAGATCGTTGCGCGCTATCCACACTACGATCAGATCAGGTGCGGAGCGACTGAACGCTCATGCCTGACGAGATAAAAAAACGCGCTAGCTGAAAGCAAGAATGCTGGTGTCTGTTTCACTGTTGGCACAGGAAACAAGATGAAGCGAGCAGTTCAATGGCATAGATGTCAAGACCTCCTTAAAGTGAGCATTCCTCAACATTATACAGGTCGAGAAATTCTTCTGTCAAGGAATACCTGGCGGCTTTGCGGCTTTGCTGCCGCATCGTTTGATAAGTGGTTGAGTTTGTCAGAGCTCTGCCGCCGACAAACTCAACCACTTACCCCCAAATCTGGGGTGGGCTTCATCTATGCAAAGGTCAGCCAGGGTGCTAAGATAGGCGCAAACAGAAGAGAAGCGGAAAGGAGAGAGAAGAGAATGTCAGACGATTACAAGAGCGTGGAACAGCTTCGGCGGCATCTGGATAATTGGGACCCTGATAAGGAATGTTCTTTTCATGAGGCAAAGCGCTATGAATATGACGACCTGGGACAACTGGCCACGCTGCATCTCTGTGGACAAAAGTTATCACAGGTTCCTGCGGAAGTATGGCAATGTCTGGCTCTTACAAGACTTTACCTGGATCAAAATCGGCTCAGTACCCTGCCCGTGGAATTGGCCAAGCTTTCCACCTTGCAATTTCTTAGCTTGAGCGAGAACCAGCTCACGAGCTTACCAGCCAAGCTATTCAAGCTCACTGCTCTGTCAGGGCTTGAACTGCGTAGCAATCGGCTGCGCAATCTGCCTGCGGAAGTGGGCAACCTCTCCGCCTTGCAATGGCTTCACCTGGGCGAGAACCAGCTCACGAGCTTACCAGCCGAAGTCTTCAATCTCGCAGCACTACAAGATCTTAGCCTGTATGACAATCAGTTCCAACTCAGCAGCCTGCCAGCAGGTATCAGTCGCCTGACTGCTCTGAACTCGCTTGATCTGCGGGGGAATCAGCTCACGAGCTTACCAGCGGAAGTGGGCAACCTTTCTGCCTTGCAATGGCTTTATTTAGATCAAAATCGGCTCGATACCCTGCCAGAAGAGGTCATTCGCCTCATCTCTCTCAAATGCCTTTCGCTAAACAACAACCAGCTCAGCAGCCTGCCAGTGGAAATAGGGAACCTTGCGCAATTGCACTATCTTGAACTGAACTCCAACCAGCTCCGCACATTACCTGCGGCAATCGGCAATCTCACTGCTCTGCGCAGGCTTGAATTGCGTGATAATCGGCTCGGCACGCTCCCAATGGAAATAGGTAACCTCACAGCTTTGCGGGTACTTTTTCTGGACAACAATCAACTCCACAGCCTACCTGCGGACGTAGACAAGCTCTCCGCTCTACGCGTGCTTAGTCTCAGTGGCAACCAGCTCAGCAGTCTCCCAGGGGAAATATGGAACCTCACTTCTTTGAGATCACTTTTTCTGGACAACAATCATCTCCGCAGTCTGCCAGCGGAAGTGGGCAAGCTCTCCACCCTATGCTACCTTTACCTGGACAATAACTACCTCCGCAATCTGCCAGCGGAAGTGGACAGTCTCCCGTCCCTGACCGAGCTTAAATGGCAGCCATACCGGCACGACTCCGCAGATGAGCAGTAAAACGGGACACATAGTGCATTAAAGACGAGCCCGTGGCCCGGAACTCCGTTCAGTTATGCTCATCGTCCAGCACATTGCCTGACGTGGGTGCGTGCAGAAAGGCCGCGACCTGGGAGGCAGGGCAATGGGCGAAGCGTTCGGGGCTGAGTTGGTCAAGTTCGGGCGTGGGCAGGCCAGCCAGGTGGTGAGCGAGCGCGCTGCCGATGGCCGGGGCCAGAGCGAAGCCATGCCAGGAGCCCAGCGCCAGCGTCAGCCCTGGGAGTCCAGAGAAGCTGCCAAGCAAGGGCAGATCATCCAGGGTCTGGGCCTGGAGTCCACCCCAGGCGCTGGCACACCGCAGCTTGCGCAATCGCGGAAGCACCTCGCAGGCGAGATGCCAGTTTTTCTGCTGCTGCTCTTTTCTCAGCGTATAGGAGCGCCCGTCCGGCGTGGGGTCGCCTGACCAGCCGCCGCCCAGCAGAAAAGCGCCGCCTGGCTGTTGTTTGAGCGAGAGCGTGCCCTTGACGGTACTCAGCACTGGCAGGAGCAGTCCTGGAGCATCTGGTGTAGAGAGGAGAGCTTGCAGGACGCGCACTCTCAGCGGCAACTGGAGGCCGATGGAACTGCTCAGTGTGCGACTCCAGGCGCCAGCCGCGAGCACAGTCTGCTCTGCCTGGACAAGTCCCTGCCTGGTCAGAGCTCCCACGACGCGGCCAGCGACCCTATGCAGGGCGAGGCACTCGCTGCCAGTCCAGTAGCTAGCTCCCAGCCGGCGCGCTGCGTCCGCGAAAGCGCGCGTTGTGCGTCGTGCATCGGCATGACCGGCGGCAGGGCTAAAGCTGCCCGCCACGATCTGTGGGCCCAGGCCTGGCACGAGCTCCGCCACCGTTTTGGGGTCCAGCAGGGAGACCTCCGCGAAGCCAAGTTCGCGCTGACGCTGCACAGCGCTCTGGAGCTGTGCAGCCTCGACCTCGCTCTCCGCGAGCAGCAGATGCCCGGTCTGGCGATAATGGAGATCAGCTTCCAGTTCTTCCGCGAGTTGTGGCCAGCGTGCGAGGGCCACGTGGGCCAGAGCAACCTCAGCCGCGTGCAAGCCTTGAGGACGTATACCGCCCGCGCTAGCCCACGAGGCCGCTGCCTCGACCGCGACCCCCTGGCGCTCCATCACAAGCACCTCGCGCCCCTGCCGCGCGAGCTGATAAGCAATAGCATTGCCGATGATCCCACCACCAATGATCAGCACCTCAACCGTAGTGCTCGTATGTGCCATGTGTCTCTCCGCGCTCTCTGCTTTCATTACGCCCATTGTAGCACAACAAAGAGTTAAAGTGGATACTTGTTCTGCTTCTGGAGACTCGCCTGGAAAGTATGGTACTGGAAGAGTTCCAGCAGACGTATGACGGTCCAGAAGAACTCTACCTTATCGGCCAGGCAATCTATATCTATTATCCCGAAGGTATGGGACGCTCAAAACTGGCCAGTCCATTGCTTGAAAAGAAGCTGAAAACCTTTGGCACAGGAAGAAATTGGAATACCATTCTGCAATTGCAGAAACTGAGCCAGCAAGCTGTCTGATGGATCCTTTTTCTTTTAGTCCTTTTTGATGGACTGGAGCGTGGCAAGGATCTCGCGCAGTTTGCCGTAAGTGCGAAGCACAATCTCGTCTCTCCCCTGGCGATGGCGATCCAGGCGACCCTGGGCAAAGTGGCTGGCACGATAGATCTGCTCGCGCAAGAGTGCTCCTTTGCTGCGCTCTGGTTGCCCGTAGGCTTGCCAGAAGGCTTGAGCAGCTGAGCTATCGTTTCTCGCAGTGCCTTCGGTCATCTTGATATGCATGAGGAACATAGTCCAATCAGCCATGGGATCACCCCAGGAACAGCTATCTGAATCCAGAACAGCGGTAATGCGCGGATGCTCCTGGTCGCGCTTGATGAGGATATTGAAGGTCCACAGGTCGCCGTGGAGCAGGCGTGGTTGTTGAATTTCGTCGAGCAGCGCGCTGTTAGTGTGTGCTATCTCCTGGACTGTTTGCACGTCGGTTGCATCAAGTTGCGCGGCCTTGAGTTGCTCAACGAAACTGGCGAGCCTGCTGAGAACCTGCGTACTCCAATAAGTAGAAAAAGTACCAAGGATAGGTGAGCCAAACGCCTCCCCTTTAATACTATGAATGTCTTTTGCAATATGACCTAGCTGCTGCCAGAGTACACTGTTCTCCTTTTGGGTGAGTTCTTCAGCTTTGTCGAGCCATCGTTCTCCTGCCATAAATGTCTGAAACATATAATCTCTGTTGATAAGCTGGTGAGTGAAATCGCTCAGGAGCGTTTTTGGCATGAGTGCGGCAATGGGGGCAAGAAACGGCTCTTTGGAAAAATCTTTCTGCCCTGGCCCATCTGGAGTATGAGAGAGCTACGGCTCGCTCGCCAGACGCTCTCTTATACTCCAGGGAGGGGTTTTGCAAAGCGCAAGTACGACTTTTCCATTGCCCCGTTTTGTGCATAATAACCTGTTGCGTTTGGGGTAGCGCGGGCTTATACTTGGGCCAGGATTGCATTGAAAATCTCTGACTTTTATGCTCAGAGTAGAGGAGGCGCGGGAATGCCGCATGCCTGTGGACCTGTAGATGTCTTTTATTGCTATGCTCATCAGGATGAGCATTTGCGTCAGGGCCTGGATGCTCATCTGAGTTTGCTGCAACGTCAGGGCCTGATCTCAGCCTGGCATGAGCGCCGCGTGCGGGCCGGTATGGATTGGGCTGACGAGATTGATGCTCACCTGGAGACTGCCTCGCTGATTGTGTTGCTCATCAGCCCCGCCTTTCTGGCTTCTGGTTATTGCTCTGGCAGCGAGATGCGCTATGCCCTGGAGCGTGAGCGGACGCGAGATGCGCGCGTCATTCCCATTCTGCTGCGTCCGGTGGCCTGGCGGGGCGCGCCCTTTGCCCATCTGCCAGTCCTGCCCACGGGAGCCAGGGCGCTGACGAGCTGGAAAAATAGGGACGAAGGCTTTGTGGATATCGCGGCTGGCATACGTCGGGCGCTCACTGACCGCTGGTTGCAGCAGTTCAGTGCCTCGCAAACCATTCTGTGGAATGTGCCTCAGCCGCCCAAGCCTTGCTTCCTGGGGCGCGAGGATCTGCTGACCCAATTGCACACGCAGCTTCAGCTTCATGACTCGACTGCTCCCTCGCAGAGGCAGGCCATCTCTGGCCTGGGAGGCGTCGGCAAAACGCAGATCGCGGTCGAGTATGCCTATCGCTATCGTGAGTCCTATCAACAGGTGCTCTGGGTGCGCGCCGAAAACAGCGAGACGCTCAATAGCTCCTATTGCGAACTGGCCGCGCTCTTACAACTGTCCGAACAACACGTGGGGGACCAGGAGGTGCTGATTGAGGCCGTGAAGCGCTGGCTACAGACGCAGAAAGGCTGGCTACTGATCTGTGATAATGCTGACGAGCCTGAGTTGCTTGCGCCCTTCCTGCCTCCTACCCTGGGTGGCCAGTTGCTGCTGACCTCGCGCAGTCGTACCCTGAGCCGCCTGGGGATTGCTCAGCCGCTGCTCGTCGATGCCTTTGCGCCAGAGCAGGGGGCGCTCCTGCTGCTGCGCCGCGCGGGTCTGCTCGCCCCTGACGCGGATCTGGCGCAGGCCAGTCCCGCCAATCGGCAGGCCGCGCAGCAGATCTCCCAGGAACTTGGCGGGCTGCCGCTGGCGCTCGACCAGGCGGGGGCCTACCTCGAAGTCACCGGCAGGAGCCTGTCCGCCTATCAGCGGCTTTATCAGCAGCGGCGCGCAGTACAACTCGGCCAGCGACGCGGTCCAGCTAAAGATCATCCTGAGCCAGTTGCGATCACCTGCTCGCTCTTGTTTGCCCGAGTTGCGGAAGAGAGTCCCGCCGCCGTGGAAATCCTGCGTCTCTGTGCCTTCGTGGCTGCCGCTGCGATTCCCAGCGAGCTCTTTACAGAAGGAGCCAGCGCCCTGGGACCCCTGCTCGCCCCGCTCGCGAATGACCCACTGGCCTTTGAGGGGATGATAGAAACCCTGCGCGCCTATGCGCTTGTCGAGCGCGATGCCGCCAACGAGACGCTGACCGTGCATCGGCTGATTCAGGCTAGCGTGCGCGACTCCCTGGTGCCAGAGATTCAGCACACCTGGCTAGGGCGCGCAGCACAGGCGCTGTTTGTCACCTTTCCCGACATCGGGGCAGCGACCTGGCCAGCGTGCGAGCGGCTGCTACCCCATGCGCTGCAATGTATCCAATGGCTTGATCACGCGCGGATTGCCTCACTAGGAGCAGCTCGCTTACTCAATGAGACAGCCTATTATTTAGATGAGCGCGCCCGCTTCAGAGAGTCGGAGCCGTTGTGGCGGCAGGCGCTTGAGATCAGGGAACGGATTCTGGGAGTCGAGCACTCCGCCACGGTTTTGAGCTTGAACAACCTGGGCTTGTCCTATAGCGAGCAAGGGCGCTACGCGGAGGCAGAGCCGTTGTGGCGGCAGGCGCTTGAGATCAGGGAACGAGTCCTGGGAGCCGAGCACCCCGAGACGGTAAACAGCCTGAACAATCTCGCGATTATCTATGATACGCAAGGACGCTATGCGGAGGCAGAGCCGTTGTATAAGCGCGTGCTTAAGATCAGTGGACGGGTCCTGGGAACTGAACATCCTGACACGGCAGGCAGCCTGGCCAATCTGGGCGTGCTCTATAAGAAGCAAGAGCGCTACGAGGAGGCGGAGTTGTTGGCGCGGCGGGCGCTTGAGATCAGGGAACGGGTGTTAGGAGCCGAGCATCCCGAGACGGCAGATAGCCTGGGCAGCCTGAGCGTGCTCTATGGCGAGCAAGGGCGCTACGCGGAGGCAGAGCCGTTGGCGCTACGCGCCCTTGAGATCAATCAACGGGTATTGGGAGCCGAGCATCCCGAGACGGCAACCAGTCTGAACAACCTGGGCTATCTCTATGACGAGCAAGGGCGCTACGGGGATGCGGAGCCGTTGCTGCTGCGGGCACTTGAGATCAGGGAACGGGTGTTAGGAGCCGAACATCCCAGTACGGCAAGTAGCCTGAACAGTCTGGGTATCCTCTGTAAAAGGCAAGGGCGCTATGAGCAGGCAGAGGTGTTAATGCTGCGCGCGCTTGAGATCAGGGAACGGGTGTTAGGAGCCGAGCATCCCGAGACGGTAATGAACCTGAGTAACCTGGGCTATCTCTATAACGAGCAAGGGCGCTACGAGGAGGCGGAACTGCTGTATAGGCGCGCGCTTGCGATCAGGGAACGGGTCCTGGGGGTCGAACATCCTGACACGGCTCGCAGCCTATCTGGCCTGGGCATGCTCTATTACGATCAAGGACGCTACGAGGAGGCAGAGCCGTTGGTGCGACGGGCGCTTGAGATAGAGGAACGAGTCTTGAGCTCCGAGCATCCCGAGACGGCAGATAGCCTGAACAACCTGAGCCTGGTCTATAGGGAGCAAGGGCGCTATGAGGAGGCAGAGCCGTTGGTGCGGCGGGCGCTTGAGATCAATCAACAGGTGTTAGGAGCTGAGCATCCCGACACGGCCTGGAGCCTGCGCTACCTGAGCGTACTCTATAAGAAGCAAGAGCGCTATGAGGAGGCGGAGCCGTTGGCGCGGCGGGCGCTTGAGATCAATCAACGGGTCCTGGGAGTCGAGCATCGTGGCACCCGGCTTTCTCAAGATAACTACCAGGAGATTGTGCTGCATTTGCAAGCAGGCGAGCAGGGCGCGGACAACGCGTGAAACCGCAGGGGCTTTTGGCGCGCTTCTCCGAGAAGCCTTTCAGCCACGCGGAAGAACAGCTATGGGAGGAAAAGTTCGTGAGATGTCGGCTGTTGGATGGTTCTCCTGGAGCGCCTTACCAACTCCGCGTTTTCTTCCGTTAGAACACTTGCTCTCCCAGGGATATCTTCCTGATATTGTTATCGTTTCCGCGAGCAAAGACAAAGATATCCCCATGCTTATCAATGCAGGTGTCGGGACATGCGAGGTGCTGGTCCATCTGTCAATTCTGGTGCCTAGAAATACTGCCCCGACTAACAGGGCCAGGAGCAGGATTGATCCCGCAGCATAGCTGGCGTTACGGCGCGTATTCTGCTTGAGGGGTGTCGGGACAGGTGTGCCCCGCGTGCTATAGGAGCGCGCTGACGCTGGAGCAGCGTTTATTGGCAACTGTTTAGCAGCAGCTAGCAGGCTCTCGGAATTGGTAGCCAGCGGGTCTGAAGCAGAGTCGGAATTGACACGTGTGACGGGAGACGCGAGCTGCGCGGGCGTTTGTGCCTGGGGTAATAGCGGTGAGTTGGCGACGAGTGGTTGGATGAGGTTGCTGGCCGCGTACAATGCCTGGGCAAACTCGCCAACGCTCCGAAAGCGGTAGCTGGGATCTTTGGCTAGCGCGCTCAGAACCACATGCTCGACCGCGGGAGGCACCCCTGGCAACTGTTTCGCTCAGGAGAGGCGGATTCTGGTGCAAATATGAGTAATTCTGCGATCTTTCTGCACAGGTCGAGCACAGCGGGCCAAAGATGCGCAAAGTGGATCTAGCACAGATTATTTGCTCGCCAGATCTGTACTTGAGTCCTTTTGATGTTATTTACTAACAACAACGGATCAGAGAAACTGGTGATCTCTGGAGCAAGCACAGGCAGGCACAAAAGCCGGTGCCTTTCCAAAAATAGTGCCTTGAGAAAGAATAGTGCTATAGAAGGAGGAACTCTATGGAGTTAGAGGGACCGGAGTGCTTGTGGGCTTGCGTGGGACGCAGAAGCGATTACGCGGTCCAGCAGCGCGATGGCCGCTATCTGCGGGCATTTCGTCCCCTGACGGGCGCGTTGCTGGAAAAACACCTGGCGGGACAGCTCAGCATTGGCACCTACGTGCGCGATGAGCAGGGGAGTTGCTCGTTCGCGGTCTTTGATGCTGACCAGGCGGAGGGTCTGACGATCCTGCAGACCTTGCAGGCGGAACTGGCTCAGGGCGGCTTTCCTGCCTATCTGGAGCGTTCACGGCGTGGGGGACACCTCTGGCTCTTTTTGCGCGAACCCTGTCCGGCCTCGCTGCTGCGTGCCTGGCTGCTGCCCATGGCAGTTGCTCGCGACCTGGAACTGTTCCCTAAACAGAGCTCAGGCCGTGGCATTGGCTCTTTGATGCGTCTGCCGCTGGGGATTCACCAGCGTAGCAGCAGACGCTACCCCTTTCTCACCCCTGAGCTGAAGCCGGTCGCGCGTACCCTGCCTGACCAGCTTCAGTGGCTGGCCAGCGTCCAGCGCGTCATGCCGCCGCCGAGCATACCACTGCCGCCGAGCAATGAGCCGCCACCGTTCGTGCTTTCACCCGGTGGCTTCAATAGCGATGCCGCGCTCGCCCTGCGCTCAATCCACGACTGGAATGTCGCGCAAAATCCCTTTACCCTCATCGGTCGCTACGTGCGCCTCGCTTCTAATGGCACCGGCCACTGCCCCCTTCTCGATCATCACGAGGGTGGGCACGACACCCATGCCTCCTTCCACGTCTTCTATCCGCGCAGACCCGGCGGCATGTGCTGGTACTGCTACGCCTGGGAGCGCGGCGGCACTGCCTTCGACTTCCTGCGCCACTACCATCGCCTGGATGCCAAAACCCTCTGGCAACAGCTTCTCGCCGGGGATATACGCTGAATACTTGTGAATAAGACACAGGCGAGTGCGTGCATTTTCCCACAGTCAGTAACCTTTGCACTCTTCCTAATTTTATGCTATAATGCTAGTTAGCTAGCTAACTAGAAAAAAGGCAGAAATATGAAAGAAGAAAAACAACAATTTAACGTCTACCTTTCTCCTCAGACGATCAAACAGCTGAAACATCGTTCTGTGGATGAGCAGCTTTCTCTGTCTGACCTGGCCGAGCGTGTGTTTACTGCTTACCTGACACAACCAATGAAGCAAGAAACTCTAGACATGCACGTGCCGCAAACGCCAGAAAAAGCCGCTGTAAAGGTACAGCCAATGCTTCATGTTGACGACATGGGGAAAGCTCTGGACTTTTATAGCAAGTTGGGCGCAACAGTTCTCAATGGAAGTCGCGACGGCGATTGGGCTTTACTGCGCTTTGGCACTACTGAACTAGGCCTGCTGGCCCATCCAGCAAACCCGGAGCAGCATGAAGGCAAGGTAGAACTTAACTTTGAGTATTCTGGCTCATTGGAGGATTTAGAGCACCAGCTGCGTGAAGCTAATGTGACCATTGTGCGTCCAACAGCTGATGAAGGATTTGGCTATCAGCTCCAGCTTGAAGATGCTGATGGGCTGTTGATAAAAGTGAATCAGATTGATCCCGAACTTTACCGTTAATAGCGGGCAAGACTTTATATAATGTAGAGATAGGGAATACAGGCAAAAGTGATACTTACCGGCGTAGCGGGTAGTTATTAACACTGGTAAAACTGCTCGACCCTATCTTATCTTGTTTTACTTGACAACAAAGGTGGCAATCACCCAACCAATGATGGCGGCTGCAACAAAGATAATAACTATAGCAAGCAAACAACCACCGATCAGGTTTCTAAAACCATGACGAGCAACTGCTGGACCTGTACCCGAAAGATCTCTCTGCAGCAGAAGCTTATTTTGTTCGTGTGCATAATTCTCTGCTGCGCCCTGAGAACCAACAGGGGTTATATGCCCATTAGGATCAGTCACATAGTATCCAGATTCATCATTTCCACCGGCTGAAGATCCTGACATATTTGCACCTCCTTCATTTGGGGGTAGAGCCACATTATCTGGTGGAGGAATGTGGCTCTACCAAGTTAGCGATCATTGTAGAGTATAAACACATATCAGGCTCTTTTCCCGCTGCAGAGAGCCGTTAAGCTATTCTGGCTATGTGCTTCTTGACAGAGCGAGAGAGGATTTCTGCCTATGCTGAAAGATGAAACGCCAGAGAATGCTTTGCCCTGATTTGCTTGCCCCTCCAGCGCCCTTCCCAAGCATCTTTCAGCATCTCGACCTTATAGCCCGACAAGCTTCTCAGCGAGCACCCAGATCTGCTCGGCATGCTCGGGATTGAGGGCGTAAGGCATATAGCCCTGGCCCGGTAGCATGTCCTCTGTGCGCGGGGGCGCTTGCTGGCAACGCTCCAGATAGAGACCGCCGACTCCCGCCAGTTCATCTCCAATGCTGGCCCAGACCGTGGTTGACGCCGCTTGCTCGGTTGTTTGAAAGAGCGCGCTGAGATTGCCCTCTTGATCGTAGTAGCCACGGGCGCGCATCTCTTCCGCGCTCAAATGCTGCTGCAGGCCCGTGCGAGCGCCGCCGGGATTGACGGCATTGGCCGTGATACCCATCTCGCCAGCATGCCGAGTCAGAGCAACGCCAAGCAGAGCATCGGCTGTCTTAGACTGTCCATAGGCTGCCCATTTCTCATATGGCCGCTGCTCAAAGTGAATATCCTCAAAGTGAATATCTGACGCTCGATGCGCGCTCGATGTGAGCGAAACTACCCTGGCTGGCGCGGCCTTACTCAAGACCGGCAGCAGGAGCCGCGTTAAGAGAAAGTGGCCAAGAAAGTTGATGCCGAACTGCTGCTCAAAGCCCTCGGACGTGTAGCCCAGAGGAGTTGCCATCACGGCAGCATTATTAATGAGCACATCCAGCCTGTTCCATTGGGCAGAGAATTGTGCGGCTGCCTGGCGCACAGAGACCAGCGAGCCAAGATCAAGCAGGAGGAAATGCACCTGCTCGTCGGGATAGGCCGCGCGCAGCGTCTGCACTGCCTGCTCGCCATTGGTTCGCGAGCGCCCGGCGATAATCACTTCGGCATGTGCTGAGAGTAGGGTTCGCGCGGCCTCGTAGCCAATGCCAGCGCTTGCTCCAGTAATCAGCAGCGTTTTTCCGCGCAGATCATGACCGGCAACTATCTCACTCGCGGTAGCCTGGGGTCCAATTGATGACTGCAGCATAAGGTGATCCTTTCATGGTTCTGGAAGGAAAATAATGCCTGTTCTTTCAGACATGTGTCGCTCATGTGTTGCTCATAGGCCGGCCCTGAACTCTTTGCCGAGTCGTTGCCCGACCTTCTGCAGGAAGTTTACATCTTTGAGTATACTCTAAGTCAAGAGATTTACAAAATCAGGGATAATTTCGATGCCTCAAGCCTTGAAATTATTATAGCTATCTGCTATAATTTTTATAGCAGATAGCTATAATCAAACCAAAAAGCAACTTCGGGAAGAGTTTAAACTTCTTCTCGCAAACTCAATCAGGAGGTCATGATGACTCATTACGTTGCCTGGAGTCCCTACGTAGGGAGCAGTTCCTATATTCTGGCGGGCTGCTTACTGCTCGTCACATGTGTTTTAATCTATGTGGGATTTCGTTTTCGTCATGCAAGAGCTGTGAAAGGGCCTGGAAAGTTTCTGGGAGCCTTACTTATCATATGCTTGTTCATTGCTGTGCTGGCGTTTTTGACAGCTATAACCGTCTACGCGCTCGCCCAGCACCAGCAGCAGATCCAATTTGACATCACCAACCCCATTACCCCTGTCACCCTTACTTCGGCAGTGCTTGCTTTTTTCGTCATCCTGGCCCTGACGCAAAAGAGCGGATTCAGGATAGCCATCGTCAGCGCCATCGTTGGCACCATAGCGGCACCGATGATCTTTGAGCTTCCCTTCGATCTGCTTGTCATGTGGCGCACCTACCCGCCCACTCCATCTGTCCTATACACCTTGCTCTACTTTTTGCCGCTTTTTCTAGTGGAAATTTTGAGTGTGGCCCTGCTCTCATTTTCTCCTGTCATGAAGCTAAAGAGATCTACTTTCTTCCTGCTGGCAGCTCTGTTCTTGCTTTTCGCAGTCTGGGCTCTGTTTGGCTTCGCCTATCCATCCACGCCCATCCCGCTTGCCCTGAACATGCTCTCCAAAGTGGTAGCCTTTGCGGTAGCTGTCTCGCTCTTTCTCAGAACTTCGGTATCTGGCGAACCAGCTAAAACAGCTTCTGAGCGCCCTGGCACTTATCCTCAACAATAATTCGCAAGCACTGCCCAAAAAATCGGCTAGTGCTGAGCATTGAGCAGCCTGGCTCGCATTCGCTGGCAGGACCGGCGCGGAGAGCTTCTCATGATCTACGCCAGGGTGCATACCTGTGATTTCGCTGCCATGGAGGCTGCTTGCACTTCTGGTGACGATTTCTCGGTCTGCACCTTAGAGACAGAGCACGGCTCACTCCAGGTTGGTACCATAATCTGCTATGATCGCGAGTTCCCCGAAAGCGCGTGTATCCTGATGCTCAAGGGTGCTAAGATTATTCTTGTCCCCAATGCCTGTGAGATGGAAGCTGATCTGACTACCGCAAAGAACGGTAGAAAGCCCGCAGGTCTTCTACCAGCAGTTCTGGTTCCTCTAGAGCAGGGAAATGCCCACCTCGTGGCCTTCCGCTCGGGGGTTCGGTTTCCGACCCTGATCCTGGTTGGGAAGAATGGGGAAAGTTCGCTCGTGGTGCTTGAGGGGCATATGCGATTGACCGCGATGTTTCTGGCCCCCGAGTGCCTTCCCGTTGAGCTTGAAGTCATGGTCGGGTTTTCTGAACAGATAGAGCGTTGGGGGTGTTACTGAAGCAGCCCTGGTTGTGTATGCTTTAAGGTACGCGGGATTGTCACGCAGATTTCGCCCCGACATGCAGCGCGGCTGCTCAAAAAAGGGGCTTCCAACCCCATCGGTTTCGGTATTGACGGTTTCTCAAGAAATGTGCCACGCTACCAGGTACGTTCAGTAGATGAGCTTTCTCACATAATGTGGCACTGCATTGACTTTGTGACTTTAGACGTTTTACGGATTGGACTTGAATTTGGCGTTTTCGGGATGAATGTTTGGCGTCGAGGCGGGGGCTATCTCGCGCAAGTGCCTCACAGTCGGCCACAGCCACATTGGCGTTTGTGAAGCATCGTCAATCGCTTCGGTTCAGGATCAGGTAGCCCAAAAACGCCTCAGGCTCCCTCGATGGGGCCGGAGGCGTTTTCTCTTTCATTGCATTCTCAGAAGCTTGCTCTACCACTCCGTCCAGACACCCTCAGGGTGCTTTAAGACGAGTGTAGAGGGTTCGGCAATAAAGAACCCATCGAAGGCATGGGTGAAATCCGGGTCGCTGTAGTACTCATTCATGCCTTCAAGATCGCTCCAGACATCGACGCCCAGCAACTCAAGTGATTGCGGCGATCCTGGAGGCGTCAACCGGAAGTAGACCTCATGAGACAGATGCCCCAGCTTTCTGGCTTTGTGGAGGCCCTGGCTCGTAATGGTATTCATGCTGCTGCGGGCCTTTTCATGCGAAGTAACGGTTCCCGAATAGTGAGCAGAAAGATTTGGCTCATGTGTATCTCCTTCAAGCAACAATGCGGGAAGAGTCTTCCATTTTGCTCTTCTAGAGAAGCGACGAATGAGTACCGCCCAAATCGACAGGCGATTTCACCTCTTAAAGATGAATCTTGAGAAATAGGGAGGAAAGAACGTCAATGCCCGACGCTTTTTGAGTTTAGAGAAGCGCTTGCGAGATAGACCTCGCCTCGACGCCAAACATCCATCCGGTGCAAGAGCCAGCAGGAGCGCAAGCAAGCTATTACGGTTCTGGCCTTTTTTTTAAGCGCCCCAGGCCTTAGAAGCAGATTGGTGCTCTCCTGGACGCAAGAAGGAACACATTCGCACTCGCTACTTAAGCGATCATCGTGTATACTCAGGTAGATTGAAAGTAGAGTGATCTCTGGCTGGCAGGCACATCTGCCGCTCAGGGATCTTTTCAGGACGACATCTGGATGCAGAGGAGGCAGCCATCATGTCTGAGGCAAAGACGGCAGGCGGCAGGCAGGCCGTGCTGGTCTACTGCGTCCACACACGCGAGGAGAGGGCATGGCGCGAAAAGCTGGCCATGCACCTGAGCCAACTCGCCCGCGATGGTCTGCTTGAGCTATGGGACGAGCGCGAGAGCGAGCCGGGCGCGGACTGGCAGCGCGAGCAGGACGAAGAGCTGGAGCGGGCCGGGCTGATCCTCTTGCTGGTCAGTCCCGCGTTTGTGGCCTCGCCTTTTTGCGCAAGTAGCGGGCTGGCACGGCTGCTAGAGCGGCAGAGGCGCGGGCAGGCACTGGTGGTGCCGCTCCTGCTGCGGCCCTGCGATTGGCGGACCGCGCCCTTTGGGCATTTGCGACCCCTGCCCACAGACGAGCGCTGCATCAGCCAGTGGAGCGAGCGGGAGGAAGACGAGGCCTGGCTGCTGGTCGTTGCCGGGCTGCGCCACATGCTGAGCACGCAGCCGCAGGGGTTCGCACATCGTCCGCCCTCGGCAGAGCAGGGAGCCTGGACGATCCCTTTCGCCCGCAATCCCTCCTTCAGCGGACGCGAGGAGCAACTGCGTACCCTGGGCAAGCAACTGCGCAGCCGCCAACGCGCAGCCATCGGCCAGATCCAGGCGATCAGCGGCCTGGGAGGTATCGGCAAGACGCAACTGGCCATCGAATACGCCTATCGCCATCGTGCCGACTACACCTGGATCTTCTGGGCACGCGCCGACACCATCGAGACGCTCAACGGCTCCTACAGCGAGATCGCCGCGCTGCTGGACCTACGCGAAAAGGATGCCCAAAAGCAAGAGATCGTGGTCCAGGGAGTCAAAAGCTGGCTGCATAGCCACGCGGATTATCTCTTGATTCTGGACAACGCCGACGACCCGGCCATCCTGCCAGCCTTTGTGCCGCCTGATCCCGCTGGCCATCTGCTCATCACCACGCGAGCCGCCGACCTCAGCGGCCTGGGCCTGGGCCTTGGGGAGCCTCTGGCCCTGAGGCTGCTGACCCCCCAGCAGGGAGTTGAACTACTCTTGCGCCGCGCCGGTCTGCTAGCCAGCGCAAGCCCACAGGAACAGGCTCTGGCTGTGCAACTGGCTGACGAGTTGGGCGGACTCTGCCTGGCCCTCGATCAGGCAGGAGCCTATCTCAGCGCCACCCGCACAAGTCTTGCCAGCTATCTCAGCCTCTACCGCCAGCACCACAGCCGCCTGCTCGCCGAGCGTCGCAATAGCCGCGAGCATCCAGAACCAGTCGCGAGCACCTGGGATCTCTCCTTCCAGCGCGTCGAGCAGCACAACCCTGCCGCCGCCGATCTGCTGCGCTTCTGTGCCTTCCTGGCTCCCGACGCTATCCCAGAAGAGATCCTCACGGAAGGAGCGCGACATCTGGGACCGCTGCTGGCTCCCGTTGTCTCAGACCCCTTCCAACTCAACGCCGCCATCGCGTCCCTGCGCGCCTACTCCCTGCTCGACCGCGACCCGCACAGCCCGCTGCTCATCGTCCACCGCCTGGTGCAGATTGTGTTGCGCGAGAGCCTGCCGTGGGAAACACAGCGCGAGTGGATGCAGCGGGCTGTGCAGACCGTCGCGGCTGCCTACCCTGGCTCGGACTTTGTTCATTGGCTAGCTTTGGAACGCTGGCTCCCACACGCGCAGGCTTGCACGGCCTGGATCGAGTTGGCTGATCTGTCGAGCATCGATGAGGCACGCTTGCTCAATCAAGCGGGTTCTTATCTGTACAGTCGGGCTCGCTATGAAGAAGCAGAACCGTTGTACAGGAGAGCATTGGTAATCCGCGAGCAAGAGTTAGGAACCAGCCATTCTTCCACCGCGCAAAGCCTGAATAATATGGCAATGATTCACCAGGATCAGGGAAAATACGACGAAGCGGAGTCATTGTACAGGCAAGCACTGGAGATTTATGAACGGGAGTTGGGAGCTAGCCATCCTCATACTGCGGCCAGCCTGGACAATCTGGCGGGCCTCTACCGTGCGCAGGAGAAGTATGGGGAGGCGGAACCGTTGTTACAGCGAGCACTGGAGATCCGCGAGCAGGAGTTGGGAGCCAGCAATCGCCATACCGCGACTAGCTTGAACAATCTGGCGATGCTCTACCGAGCCCAAGGGAAGTATGGGGCGGCAGAACCGTTGTTGAAGCGGGCACTGGAGATCCGCGAGCAAAAGCTGGAAGCCAGCCATCCCGACACCGCGAGCAGTCTGAACAACCTGGCCTTGCTTTACCAGGATCAGGGCAAATACGGTGAAGCAGAGCCATTGTACAGGCAAGCGGTACAGATCCGCGAGCAGGCCCTGGGCTTCCATCATCCCTCTACCGCGAACAGCCTGAACAACCTGGCGTCGCTCTACGAAGCTCAGGGCAAGTATGGCGAGGCAGAGTCCCTGTTGAGACGAGCACTGGCAATTAATGAGCAGGTATTGGGCCGGGCGCATCCTTCGGCTCGCATGGTACGCCAGAATTATGCTGCTTTGCTGCGCAACATGGGGCGAGGGGAGGAGGCGCGGGAGGTGGAGGAGGGAGGGTGAGCGGGAATGATCGGTGCTCGCTCACTTACAAAAGCATATGGGCAGTAGCATCTTGCCGCCTTTGTTCAAGAGTCAGATGGATAGGAGGAACGGGCGTGAGTGATTTTATTTAGATCACAACAGCCATTGATAGCGCGGAAGCCGCGCAAAAGTTGGCGCAAATCCTGGTAGAGCAGCGTCTTGCCGCGTGTGTGCATGTTGCTGGACCGCTTATGAGCACGTACTGCTGGCAGGGCAAAATGGAAAGTGCGACAGAGTGGACATGTGTGGCAAAGACGCGCGCAGAGTTGTACGATAGGGTGGAAAAGGCTATGCGCGCAGTCCATGCCTATGCTGAGCCTGAGATTGTCGCTTTGCCGATCATCGCTGGTAGCCAGAGTTATCTGGCTTGGATTGCCGCTGAAACAACAGCGGGATAACCTGAAAGTTTACTTACCGGAAAGCATGCAGTTGAAAAGAATAGAATAAGAGAAACAAGCTTGAGGAACTCACTTGCCGTAGAGAGGAAAGAGTTGTGGGAGAAAGCTCTCCAGACTTCCTGCTTAGCTGCGTCAGGTGAATAATCCTGTTGAAATTTAAAGTTGTTGCTCAATACGGAGGCAATTATGCGCAAAATTATAGTCTCAGAGTTTGTGTCGTTGGACGGTGTCGTGCAAGCGCCTGGTGGTGCAGAAGAAGATACCGAGGGTGGCTTCACCCACGGTGGGTGGACAGGGCCGTTCTGGCATGATGAGATTGGCATGCACTTCTTCGAGGCAATGAGCCAGAGTGACGCGCTACTTCTGGGGCGCAAAACCTGGCAGATCCACGGTGGAGCATTTGAACCCATGTCAGCCGGTGACCCCTTTGGCGATATCATGAACAGCAGGGCGAAGTACGTGGTTTCCACCACCCTGACAACGGCCTCAGCCTGGCGCAACTCAAGCTTGATCAGCAGCAATGTGGTTGAGGAAGTCCGCACCTTGAAGGCACAGCCGGGCCTGAACATCCTCATCGATGGTAGCAGCGTGCTGATACATACCCTGGCTGAGCACGATCTGATTGACGAATATAGCCTGTTCGTGTACCCGCTGGTGCTCGGCAGTGGCAAGAAGCTGTTTCCTGAGGGGCTGCACGTCCCTCTGCGCCTGATCGAAGCCAGTCCATTCCCATCGGGCGTGGTGCTCATGCGTTACGCGCGCGCCTGATAAAGCTTTATGAGCGCTTTCCTGCTGCCCAAATGAAACAGACCAGCGCGCGCGCTACCTACGTATTCAGACTGTGAGGGCGATCCTGGCGCTACCGCCCTTTTCGGCAATTGCGTGTGCTTCGGCGGCAGCGGCGAGCGGCATGATGCGGTCAATTGGCATGCTCAGCTTGCCGTCGCGGACAGCTTCGGCGTAATGTAAGGTGATAGGCAAGGTAGTTGCGGGGCCGAGTTGTCCGAAGAGGACATTGATATGGATGGTCGGGTGAAGCGCGGCAGCTTGTGGGGCTGGAGGAAAGCAGCCGAACGTCCCATCCTGCTTGACCCTGGTAGGCAACGCAAATCGCTGAATTGAGCCGTTTCAGCTCGGAGTTTCGGGAATTATGGACACGTCACGATCTGTGCAATGGGATAGAAGGGCATAAAGCGATGCATCATCCGCTTGCGGGAGAACTCGCCTTCGAGTTTCTCTTGTTACAGACGAGATGGTCGAGTCCTCCGACTTGCGGATTCTCATTTATATGCCTTATAGCAACTCTGGGACGGCTGACAAAATCGAGCGGATTCTGACTTTGAGCGAATTGCATGCGCGAAATACATGCAGGGATGTGTCTGATAGCTAGAACATCAAGAGCTACCAGCATATACTAAAGCAGGTAATAAATGGATTAACCTGAGCAACGAGATGACTTTGCAGAAAGAGCCACACAGATGCTTATCAAGAGACAGGTCAAAGAGCTTGATGGGAAGCCACTCATCATCGAGAAAGATCCCCGCAAGGACGACTCTGAGGTCTATATGGGCCGAGTCATCATCGAATTCTGGCGTGAGAAAGAGCAAGAGGCTGAGGAGCCAGCCTTTGCCTGGTCTGTTGACGATCTCGCTCAGCCGAGTGAGGAATGGATCAAACTTTTCCTTAATGGCCTCAAAGGAGCGATGAGGCACATTGAAGATACGTATCTTGCTCAATTCCAGGACGATACTCTGCCTGGAGAATGAGCATTTTCTGGACAATCTCGTCTTTGTGCTATGAGCCAGGAGCCTTATGCCATTTTTGTGCCGCGAGGCTCACCCTGGAGCTTTGGCCTCTGCCGAACGTATCTTTTTCGCAATGGAATCTCCAATGACATGCAGCACGAGATCAGCGGTGAAGTGGGCCAGTATAGCTGCTTCGAGGCCATACTGCCAGAAGAGATAGCCGAAAACGACTCCAACTATTCCGTTAAGGAGGATAGCACGCCCGATCAGCAGGGGAGTTAGTTTGACCAGTGCAGCAGTGGCCGGCAGATGACCCAGACCAAAGATCACCGCAGCAAGGATGTTGGCGAGCCACAACGCCCCCAGCGCTGGCTTGCCGTCAGGCACATGCCAGGCCAGGCCGATCAGCCAGGCTAGCAAGGAGAGCAAGAACAGGCGGCACAGAAGCTCCTCATCAATGCCCCCGTAGAAGCACGCCAGGAAGCGTTTCCACAGCGCAGGGATCGGAAACGTGGTACGCATGACCGGGGGTAGGCGCGGCCAGAACACCGTGATCTCCAGGAGCAGCAGGACCGCAGCGGAAGCTCCCCCGAAGATCAGCGCTGGCATGATGATCGCCTGCGCCTGCGTCGTTACTGATTTGCCTGCAAGCAGACCCTCCAGCAACGGTGCGCCCAGTCCGATATGATGCGCTATGAGCAATCCCAGGCCGGTCGCCACTCCCATCAGGACGCAGCCCTGCGCACCCTGGAGTAGCGCGAGCACCCACAGGGGCTGGTGCATCCGTTCCCGCGCCTTACTGAGCGCATCGCGGCTCAGTTCCAGAGTGTAGGGCGTGACACAGACGATGCCGAGCAATGCTGCACCCCACAAAAGGGCAAATTCAGGCCAGAAGAAAGCGAACATGATGTCACCTCATTATCCTCTTCTGAGGGAGCGTGAGCGCTGATTTTCCACTCAGGCATGCAGCGCTCAAGGGCCTCAAGCTTCTCTGGCGGGATGTCCAGAATATCGGCAAGGTGCGCTCCCCGGACAGATCCATTTTATGCGACAGACCACACTGCCTCTAGCCCTTCCACTCATTTGCCCACTTTTCAGCATACTCGCCGATAATGGGCAGTTTGTAGTATGTGCCGTGAGCTGCTTTAACCATTAAGATAATCCAGCAGATGAAAGTGACAAACCCCAGACCAGCACTAATAGAGTTCAACAGAGGGATGGCATGGAACGCGGCTGTCACGATGCTCATCCCGCCGAAGAAGAGCAGGGACTGGATCGCGTGGAAGCGCACAAAGTGATTATCCCTTTTGAGCAGGAAGAAGAGCAGCCCGGTAACCCAGCCACCAAGGTAGCTCAGCCAACCAGCAGTGCGCGCTCCACTGGTTATCGAGTTCTTTTCAAAAGGACTGTTATACCCTGCCTGAGGAGCAAAGTATGGCTGCTGAGACTCAGATTGCTGCTCTTGCTGCTGGTATCTTCCCGCAGTCGGGGGATAATAGCTCTCTGGAGAGCTTGCCTGGAAATTGTAAGGAGCCTCATGCGGCTCTGCCGTAGTTGCTGCTCTATATCCACCATAGGGAGTATATGCTTCGTTTGAATAGTTTTCCATGTTTGTATAACTTTCCTGGCTCCACGGGGTGATTGCCCTTCAGAGCCTTTATTCTTTGCTTAATCAGAGACTAACGTTTGTACTTACATAGATATACGAAAAGCTCTGGACATTATCCAACGCTCATGGTAATTTGCATGTAGAGCCAGCAAGTTTTAGGGCAAAGGATGTAGAACTATTGCTCGGATTGGGACTCATCGATACTTTCTGTCGCCTTTTGCACGCTGCTCGTATAATATAGCTCCCAACTGAGGGCAAGCATACGCTCATAAAAGAGCATTGTTTCCGTACTTGTCACAGGCTCAAGTCCTACTCCCGTTGCTGGTGTCAGGCTGCTGTCGCCCCATTCGTAGAGCGTAATAGAGGATAACCCTAAAAGAATAGGGGGAATATGCAGTGCCTTCGCGAGCAGTATTCTCCTCGGCAGGAGTTTTGGCATATCTTGATTTGTAGGACTTTTCAGCATCTCGATATATCTTTCAGTGCAATCGAGCATTTCGCCTGGCTTCTCTTTTGAAAAGCCACTTAGAGCAAGATAATAAGTTATTACCTCTCCCGTGGCAGGTAAATTATCTTTGCCTGGACTAAAGTGCCCGTACACGTACCACCAATAATAGCTCTTGTTCATTTGCCCCTGCTCTAAGCATTTTTTCTAAGCGTAGTATAGACTATCCCCTCCTATATTTCAATGAACTTGCGACTACCAGCGAAAATTATTTTCGTTTTCTTGTAACCGTCAGTTTACTATTCGCTTTTAGCCAGGTAACTTACTCTAGAAGCATGTACTGATGTACATCAGAGAGTAGTTACTGAAAACTCTTGCAGAATCGAAATCATACATGTTTTCTCTTATTGTCGTGTTTTTTCACATAGAAATACCTGGAATGGATGTATTTTGAGTCATTTTGATACATGTGAAGTATAGATAAATCTACGTGATGTTGGAGGAACGACATGGCTATCTTCAAGCTGTTTCGCAAGCGCCAGCCGTTAGCAGATATGGCGGACGGGAGCGAAGCCACTGCACCGCGCGTTTCTGTGGTGACGCTGGCAGGGCGGCGGCATGTGGCAGGGATACCGTACGCGCTGCCCAAAGATCTCGTGGAAGTACATCGTCTGGATTTTCAGCACTCTTCTGTCAGAAAGAGATCGCCAGTGGTCATTAAAGTGCTGGAAGGCTGGTCGTTGTCTGCACAGCTTGCTTTGCCCTCTTGACTTCAAGTTCACTTGAACTTGTACTCTAGAGGAAGAGATACGAAGGGTTCTGTCATTCTCCGTTATTCTTTTGTTTGGCAGAAACGCCTGCGTTCTTGTCGCCAACGACCTTATTTCTACATTACAGGAGAAGCAAATGACACAAAAGCAGCCAGAACCCGTTTTCGCGTGCAATCCCTACGCCATTCCGCAAGCGTATCGCGCAGTGCATCAGGTTAACACCAGGCAGATTTTTACCTCAGCTCAAGAGATGCAAGAACTGCCCACTGGCTATGCCTGGCGGCTGCCCAACGAGACGGATATCTTGCAGACGGTGGTGGCCTTTCTGAGCTACGAACGACTGTGTTGCCCATTCTTGCGCTTCCGATTGGAGATTGAGCCAGAGCAGGGACCAGTCTGGCTCCAGATTACGGGCGTTACCGATGTGAAAGAGTTTTTACAAAGCCAGGGAGTTGTACCGCCGGCCACAACCACCCTTGCGCCCGTTGAAAGCGCGTAAGACACGAATATATTGAGTTGTTCATGAGAAGAGGAGGTAGCCCTTATCCAAAGAGCTGCCTCCTCTTCTCATGAATGGTGCAACGATCTGCTAAAAAGGAGCGAGCTAGCGCCTGTTTGTTGGCCAGGCACTTATACCCTGATGCAAAGCCACTGGACCTTTTCGGCTTTCTGATGGAGCCTTCCTCAAGGCGGGAGCGCCCTGACGTTTGCTTGATCACGATCCGCCTGAGGATACCGAAACTAGCTACAGTCGTTGTTCCATTTTGGATTCAGGGTAGTGTTGTAAAGCTTGTAGCATTTGTTGGGCGGAGCGTTATAGTTCAGATCGAAAACGGTTCGCCATCCTTCCCAGACCAGGCCCGTCTGTTCTTTGCCGATCAACCAGATATCGGTGGCATATGGTGGGATGTCGTACGACTTCTTATTGCCAGGGTTCATGTCTCCAGTGGCAAACGAGAACCGTTCTCCATTGAACGTGTATTGCAGTTCAAAGCGAGCGACAAAGCCGCCTTCATTGAAGAAGGTTACATAGCCGAGCGTGGGGGGAACCGGCAGCGGCGGCGTAGGCTTGGAAGCGTTGAGCGGGTATGACCACGAAGCGCCATCAGGACCATAGTTCCCATCATACGGACACGCCCACTTCTGAACATTGATGGTCTTTTGCGTTGTGTCGATGTCAGCGACCAGATAGTCCTGGTAAGACGCGGAGCCAGAGCGGAAGAAGGGGATGCTGGTGCCCTCGATCGTGCCGATCAGGCCACAATCCGGGTGAATGTGACCGGCAAAGACTGCGGAAACTCCGTAAGTCTGCATGATGCTATTAAATTCCGCCACTCCATTCACAAAATTGTCGTGATAATCGTGCAGGCTTACTAGAATGATGTCGCCGCGATTGCGGGCAATTGCAAGGTCATTCCTGAGCCAGTAGAATGAAGGTTTTATGAAGTAGAAATCTCTGCGCGCCCCGCCAAAGTTCCACGAATTCCAGTCATCGGTGTAAGACGGGAAGTTCTGTAGCTGCACAAAATGCACATTGCCGAGGTTGAAGGAGTAGGAGAGACTCCCGGTGTAGTCCGTTCTAAGCTCCGGGAACTTATAATACGATCTATCACTGAAATCGTAATTGAGTATACCGCTGTTCGCTTTCAGCCAGCCGTACATGTAATCGACCATACGGCTCGCGCAGTTGTTATTGTAGCTATCATCAACATTGTTGGCATAGTCGTGATTGCCAAGTGCTGGATAGTATTTCGGAGTCAGGAGCGCGATAGTCTCATCGTATTCAGTCTTCTGCCAGTCATGTCCAAACGCGGTCAGGTCGCCGTTGACCAGAACTCCTTGTACCTGAAACGAACTTCCCGAGTCCTGGCGTTGTTTTGCCAGCAGGTTCATGCTCTCATACTTCTGCCTTATCTGGCGGTCGGAATTGCTCTTGATCTCATCATCCGTTGTCAGGCCTGGCGGGAGTACCTGGTCATACCAGGGATATTGTGGGTCTGATGAAATAAGTATGCTGAACGTTGCATTGGTGGTCGCCACTGAATTGCCCTCCATTTGATCTGTTGTCTCTTGAGGAGATATTGACATAAATCTGCCAGGGCATGTTTACAGATTGTAAAGGGCGATCACGAGGGTGCTAATAGAACTACAGATGTAGTTGGCTCTGCTTCTGTAGCTTTCTACATTGTCTGCATGAGCTTTCCCCCTTTTTGCTCCTGACAAATCAAGTCAATACGCGCCGTTTACACTAACATAATCAACAACGTCACTTTGATAATAATACCATATAATGTGGCACTTACATGCTATAAATGCGAAGCATGAGCGAAGTCAATTGCTTATCAATCGGCTTGTATGGCTGCTTCTCTTTGCTTTATAAGTTAACGAAATATCCATATTTTGACTATTACGCGGCTTGTACACCTCATTACTGTTATTTCTCCCCAGCAAACTCCTTGCTGCTTGCTGTGTGGCACATCGCCATATGTGTGTATAGTCGATACACTCGTCAATTGCTGACCTGCCACGTGGCAGGCGGCGCGTGCGTTGGTTGGTTCTGATGCGCAAATGCTTATGCAAGCTGATGCTCTGCCAGCAAAAAACACCTGCGCGCAGGTGTTTTTTGCTGGCACTTCATTCCCAGATTGGCAGATAGGTATGGGATCACTTTCTCACGAGCCTGTTTGCGAGACGCCCTACAAACAAAAACATCCCTATGAGCCCATGTGGTCCGTACGGTTCGTACGCTTGCAGCCTTGTGATCTGCTCGTCTGTCACTTCAAAGATGAAGACTTGCGGGAAGTTGCGCTTCATGCCTTGCTTCAGGACATGGTGTGTTGCCGTCTCTACTGCCGCGCCTCGGCCATTCTCGGACTCGAAGTAGTTCACAATGGTGTAGCCAAAGGACCGCGTGCCGCTGATTGCCTCGCGAAAGCTTTCCATGATGACCGCTTTCCCCTGCATACGCTGCATCGGAAAATGGGGATCGATCACGACCGCGTCATCAGCGAAAACGCGCATCAACTCCTGCAGATCCCTGGCCTCAAGCGCGGCAAAGGTGTGCATAACAAGATCATGTAAAGATGTGTCTGTGTGCTCTATCATTCTTCTCTCCTTCGTGATCGTCATGAGATATGGACTTCATGTTCATGCATGGAGGCAGCCCTCCCAGGCGTCAATGAGCAGTCAATTGCAGTGCCACGGCTATCATGAAGCAGGCAAAGGCCAGGACTGCCGCCCAGACGCCAACGATATGGAACCGTTCCGCGTCGGTAACTAACGCCTGCCAATTCTTTGGTGGCGCAGCGAGGTTCCATTCGACCGTTGCACTGTTGATCGGGACAGTGCCAATGACCCTGATGGCGATCCAGGTGAGTATGGCAAGCATGCCCGCGCACCAGAAGCCGAAGCCGGGCGCGCCCCTACCCAGAAGGGTGAGGACAATTCCTGAGATTGCCGCTGGCACAAAGAAGGCGGGCACCAGCACACGCAGCCTCATTACCAGTGCCTGACGGAGCTGAAGCTGCGCGTGTTCGTCCAGCGTCTCGGCGGGCCCGTGCAGACCATAGTGGATCACGAACTCCACGCCGGCCAGCATACCAGCGAAGAATATATTCACGAAGTCGAGGATGATGGTGAGATGCATGTTGCTTTTTTCCTTTTCATATCTAATACACAATACGATATATCGCTATTATTCTGCAGCAGAGACGCTCTCGCTTACACAGATTGATCATTCCTCTGGCGGGAGCCATTGTGTGCTCCTGCTGTACCCAGGTCATGTCCTTTGCTCATCTGTACCTCTCGACATAGCTTCCCTCTTGCGAGGGGCTGAAAACAGAGTCCAGCGGGTCTGCGCTGCTACGCCCCATCCTTTGGGAGCAGATTGAAGCGCTCACTCAGCCCTGGCCTGGTCTCAGAGGCGTTCACAATCAGTTGCTGGAGTTGTGCCAGGAAACGCTCCTGTTCGCTCTCAGAGAAACCCTGCCTGATGCTTTGCTCGAACTGCTCTACCGAGGCGGCTAGCGTGCTTGAGATGTCTCTGCCTTCAGCGGTAAGGTAGATTTTGACAACGCGACGGTCCTCACGATTATGACGCCGCTCGACCAGCCCACTCTGTTCCAGGCGCGTGATAATACCCGTTGCCGCTGGAGCATCAACCCCACGCTTTTGGCTCATTACACCGATGGTCATGCCATCCTCCACAAGCAGTAGCGATAAAGCGCCCCACTGTGGCGGTGTGATCACATACGGCTTCCCACGCTCCTCGCAATGTGCTCGCAGCACTTCCGCGTATGCATATGAGACACAGCGGCCCGCGTAGAAGAGCCAGTAGCTGAAACGACCGCGATTATCGTCAAGAGGTAGATCCATACATCTCCTTTGCGTACATAATATTTTATATTATAAAATGTTTCCATGTTAAGTATCTGCATGTGTGAAGCATAAACGATATATCGTAATTTGTCAAGGGGTTTCTCACAAGTCTTTGCTGCCTGCCCACCCACCCGGAGAAAAACAGGGAGCGAGCA
>JBEVTI010000050.1:0-44388 GCA_041156125.1 Candidatus Paraktedonobacter carboxidivorans | reverse complement strand
ATCTTTTTGCCGCGTGCAAAAGCCCTGCAGGAACAGTCGTACATGCCAGAGTGGGCCGATTGATCGGGTCCAGTCCCGATTCATCGAGGACAGCACCAATACCTCCCAAGGCTTCTTTTCCATGAGAGAAATCATGCTCGTGAAGCATTGCAAGCCAGGCGAGAGGCCCCGATCAATCAGGGCTGGACCCGATCAATCGGCCCACTCTGGTACTCTCTATTTGTTATATCTAGCAGTAGAGAACAGGGAAACGATGCTCAGTTTGGATAAAAGTATATAAGATGAATTAGAAGGATAGTAGAAGCTTTCACACGTTGCAAATAAACGACGCGCACCCGAAAAGCTTCAATTGGTTGACGCCCCTGCCCCGCAATGTTAGGATATGCGAAAGGGGTCCACTTTTTTGGGAAGAGGGACAAAGGATGCATCAATATGTTAACGCCAGCAACGAACTTTTACGCAAACGGGGCTATCGACTTACACCACAACGCTTTATGATCATGAGTGTGATTCAAGAGGCACAAGAACACTTGAGCGTCGATCAGATCGCGGAGCGGGTGCAAGAACGTAATCCCTATGTCAGCCTGTCAACCATCTATCGTACACTGGAACTGTTACGTGAATTGGGGTTAGTACGTGAAAGTCATCTACCTGGAGAACAACCGCGCTATGAGATCGCTGACGGCAAAGCCCACCACCATCTGATTTGCCGCAAGTGCCGCGCTGTTATTCATCTGGATGAGCAATTACTGGGCAATCTGCATGAAAAACTGCAAGATGAGTATCATTTCCACAATCTGACGGTCGATCTAATTGGCACTGGTTTTTGCACCAACTGCTGGAACAAAATGCAAAGGGACTGAATCCTACGTTATCAGAAGAACAGGCAATAAAAGCCTATACCCTTTTGCCTGCTCTTCTGATACTGTGTCTACTTGTGCCCTAACAGATCGCGATAAATCCTCACCAGGTGGCGGGCGTGTTCATTCCAGCTATGCTGAACATCAAGCGCCTGGCTCTCTTCCTCTTCCAGGGTAAAAACAATTTGTTGAGCTTTGATCATAGCCTCGGCCAGCGATTCTCGACTGGCCGGGACATAAGGTACGCTGGCCCGCGAGGGCAATATTCCGCTAAAACGTGGCAGATCAGGCGCGATAACGGTGCGTTCATATGAAAGAGCCATGGCAGCGCTCACAAGCGAGCCAGCGCTATGCATCGCGAGATGGGGCAAAATCTGGGCGTCGCAAGCACCCATATACACAGGCAGGTCGTTTTCGTTGAAACGCTCCATGCGAGTATGAATCTGGGCATCTCGGGCCACCAGGCGCAGAATGCGCGCGGAAAATACGCTATCAACAGGATCTCCAACCATCAACAGACAGATGCCCTCCTGGCTCTCCTCGCGACGGCTACCATGAGTGAGCAAATAGAAAGCCTCCAGCAAAAAGATGATTTCACGCTCAGTATGCAGAGGCGCCAGGCAAAGATAGACAAAACTGGCTGTGGATGGGATCTCCAAGCGCTGATGAGCTTCTTCGCGTGATAGCGCGGGCGCGTAGTGGCCGCGAAAGCCGGGCTGCGGCAGGTAACGCACGTGTCTGCGCAAACGGCGTTCGCGATAGAGTAGACTGGGCTGCTTGCTTGAACTAAGAATGGCATGGCTGCCGTACAGTAATTTGCGCTCAAAGAGGCGTCGCTCGCGAAAGTAGGGTCCATGCGCGCTCTGCCACCAGCCGCCGGTATCCGTGACGACAATGCGCAGCCCCCAACGCCGTGCCAACCAGAGACGAAAAAGTATATGCTGGCTCTGGCGTCGCGTGATCTCCATCGCCCCTGGACGATAAAAGTGTAACACCCCTACTACCTGATCACGATAGCGGCGGTGTCGCCAGAGCCAGCGCAATGGGATCTCCGGCTGACCCGAGAGGTAGCGAACTTCCTGTTTCGCCAAAGTCTGCGCAAGCAATTCAAAAGAGGTATCGGGCGTCGCGGAATGCACCATCAATACTGCTGGCATATCCAGATCCGATGGTACATGCTCCAGATATTCCAGGCGCTGAACCAGACGACCCCAGCTATGTGTTTGCTCCATCGCGGCCAGTAAACGCTCGGTTGTGGGACGCCTGGCCAGGCGAATGAGTGGACCCTCTAGAAAAAAACAGCGCGCGAAATGGCATAATTCCAGCCAGACCTCCTGCCAGACCTCCTGTGTGCTCTCGCGACGTTGATGCAGATAGCGCAACATAATTTCCGAGCGCCCTTGCCAGTAAGCCCGGCCCACAAAATAGGCCCGACGCAAGCGCGCGGAGGTCGCGCGGTGCATGACCAGCGCCTGAGGCTCATACCAGAGCGAGTAGCCGCTCTGATGCAAACGCCGACACAGGTCCGCGACTTCTACGCTTGCTGGCAGATTGACGCGCTTGCTAAGAAATGGTGAAAAATAGTTAATCTCATGGAGAACTTTTCTTTTAACAGAAAAAGCACAACTGGCGAAATTATCCGCGGCTTCAAGCTGGAAACGCCCTTCTCCAGGTGAGTAATAACCGAGCGTTGCGAGCAATTCCGGGACCATCCAATGCGGGCTGGCCATATCCCAGTGCAGTCCAACGCGCATGCCAATGGCATCGGCGTTCGTTTCCTGGTAAGCTTCCCAGAGAGATTGCAACATATGAGGATCGAGCAGCGTATCATCATCCACAAAAACTACAATTGTGCCGCTCGCGGCCAGCAGGCCCGCATTACGGGCGTAGGCCAGGCCATTTTTGGGTTCGAATAAGCACTGGACCTGCCACTCTTCTTCTAGCTCGCGCGCATTATTTTTGCCAACTTGAAAATACGCATTGACTGCTTGTAATGTGCCATCTTTTGAACCATTATCTACAACAATCACCTCAAAATCACGAGATGGTATAGTCTGGCGGCGCAGAGTAGCCAGAGTCGCCAGAACAAAATTCCGGCGGTTAAATGTGCAGAGAACCACGCTAAAATGCGGTGGCTGCTCCCCGCTACCGTGCGCCTCCTTTTTCACACGCCCGGCAGTTCGGGTACGCGGTCGAGTAGTCATATCCGTTCTTCCCTATTGCGTCTTATTCTCTCCAGGGGGAGAGAGCAAAAAAGGCAGCTTGAGCCGCGCCGCAAATGGCTCCTGCCGCTGTGCGGCCTTTTGAGTATGCTGCGACAGTTCAGGGGGCTGGCCTCTGGCAGTTACCGCCTGCCCATGGGCCGGAGCGAAACGCAAAAATACCCCCAGGTCGGGTATCATTGCCGGCTCCGGGAGCACCTCACTACACCATTGCATACACCAGTTTTCTTCATCCACTTCACACCTCCCACACACTTTCTATCGCCCTTCTTTTCCGCGCTCACTATACACTATGCCACGCACATGCAAATTGAGATATCTTTCTCTAACGCATTTTTAAAGTCATGCATGCAGATGGAGCGAACGCCCACTATACCTTGCACGAGGAGAAAACGACTGCATCGGCAAACCCATAATTATCTGGTTGCCGATAGGTAAAGATCTCTTTTTTCAGTTAAGAATCTAAAACATGAAATCTGATGTACTTCTTAACCATTACACCATAAAATTAACTTGATCGCAACTAAATTCTTTCGCCAAAGAAAGAGCGCGCTCTGTATGGTAGTCAGGAGTACTCTTGCATCAGGCAAGCGAGGTAAAACACGCCTGCGCGGGGCACCAGTTGTTTGAACTTTGACAGAGTGATAGCTGTGTGATCATAAAGGTGGATGAATGTGTGGTTGGATGTGAAACAAACTCAGCATGCCGAAACGGCATTTGATGTGGATTCGTCGTTGATCTCTATTTCAGTAAGCGACGCGACCCGAGACACGCTCCTGGCAGCCGCCAGACGTATTCGTTGTCAGATGCGCGACTACGATAGCGTTTTGCTCTTGAAGACCGTCTGCGCGCTCTTGTTGCCCGCAACTCCTTTTTCAGGAGCACAGGCAGTTGCCCGCCGTCTCGTGCCACTTCTGAGCAGTTTTTCCTGCGAGCTACATGTGTATCATGGCGAAACTGCCCTGCTCGTCTTGCAACGCCTGCGCGAGGCGGGTGCAAGACCCGTGGGACCAGAAGAATGCAATGAGATTCTCTCCGCGCTTCCGCCAGATGGAGAATACTCGCAACAGGCGGGATGGAAAGACAGAGCTACCCCCCTGCCGTATCTGGCCTTCCTGACAGATTATCCTGCTCCCCATCTGCTAGATCTGTTTCCCTATGAATTGGCCTGCCATTACCAATGTGTCCCGGTAGGCAGCGAGCGCAGAAGGCTTACGCTGGCTACCTATCACTGGTTGAATCGCGAAGTCGTGACGCAATTGCGCGCGGTCACGCAACGAGAAATCTTCCAGGTTCGCTGTGAAATCGCGATCATCGACGAAGTGTTGCGCTACTGGCAACGCATGCAGAAGCTCGCCTTAGGCGCTGAATCGCGTGTTGATCAGCTCTTTAGTCCTTCCAGGTAGAAAGAGAAGTGTGGTATGCCGCAAGTGTTGTTGCTTGGAATCAGCGGATTGGATGCCGATCTCTTACGCGTGTATGGGCCATCCCTGCCAAACCTACGCCGTTTGATGCTGGCCTCGCCCTTTCTAGATATCAATTCTACGATCCCACCAGAACCCGTACCGGCCTGGGTTAGCGTCTATACAGGTCTGAATCCAGCTAATCATGGAATGCTGGCCAGTATGGATTGTTTGGAAAGGACTCCTCCCGACACGCAAGATTTTCACGAGGAACTGTTCTGGGAAAAAGCCGCGCGCGCTGGTAAACGCGTCTGTGTACTCAATCCTCTGATTATTGCCGAACAGTCGCTTGAGGGGCTGATGCTTGTACCCTCGACACCCTGTCCACTTGAAGGTCACCAGACCCAATTGCTGACGGAAGCCTTTCCCGCTTTACTGGATGAACCACTGATTCCACCTGCCAGCCAGTTGCCAACTTTTTGTAAGACGTTACAGGAACGAACGGAGAAGCAAGTTGCTACAGGGCTGGAAATTCTGGCTCGCGAACCCTGGGATCTCTTTTTTATGCAGTTGGACGCCCTGGACCATGTTCAGCATTTTCTCTGGCGCTATAGCGATCCTGGCGATCCTATGTACCCGGGCAAAAACGAGCATGCCAATCGCATCCTGGAATTTTATCAGTTCTTTGACAAAATTGTCGGACGCTTTCGCGCGGCTATTGAAGGTAGCGAATGTGTGCTGGGCGTAGTCAGTAGCCATGGACATGAGCGACGATGTATTTATCGATTGCATATCAACGAGTGGCTACGAGAACAAAGCTTTTTGCTGCCAGCAGGTCGGGCCAGGGTCCAGAAGACACAAAAACACGCGAGCAAAGTGACGGGGTCATCATACCTATCAGGTCTCGGCTCCTGGCTGACACGCTGTTTTTTCTGGAGTAAAGGCGCGGTCCGCAAACGCCATAGCATTGACCCTCAACAGACAATCGCGCAGCTGGTTGAGCTAGCCAGCGCTACCAGCTCTTATGGGGGGATTACCATCAATCACGAACTGCTTGAACGCGAACAGAGAAATTATGAGCTGGTATGTGAGACTATTGTAACCGGCCTTGAGAGGCTCTGTTTAAAAGAGAGTTCAGTAGTCAACTGGGCAAAAAAGCGCGAACAATGCTATCAGGGCAAACATCTTGAGCGCTATCCTGACATTCTCTTTGAGTTACGCGGCGATCTCGGAGTAGGCAGGAGCCTGTATACACCGCTGATTGTCCCTGATTCCACCCATCGCTTAATTTCAGGTACTCATAGCGCACAGGGTGTCTTTTTGCTGGAGAACTGGCCAGCCGAGCTTGAAATCTACGAGGATTTCCAGTTTCCCTCTGTAATGGATGTCGCGCCCACGATCCTGCATCTGCTGGGTGTCGATTATAGTCAACTGGATGGACAGTCGCTGGTGCAACCTCACGCGGTTGGGCAGTTGATTTAAGGCTTTATAGCCTGGAGAAGCTAATCCGGCAGATAACCACGGAAGATGCTTTAAATACACAAATTTCTAAAAGAGGCGCGTGCAAAGTAGCACGCGCCTCTTTTAGAAATTTCTCACTTAGTCTTTCTCTTGTTCCACCAGGGGACCGGGGCTGGCGATTATTTCGGGGCGTGGTATTATCTGAGGAATAATCGTTTTGCTGGGCACGTTTTCCTCTGCAACCACCCCATTATCCTCAGCCGCTATCTCGAGGGACGCCACTTCTTCCTCAGGGAATTGCTCGGGATGGCTGGCACGCCAGTCCTGCCAGGCGGTAATTAGCACGGCTTGAATCAGGCCCGCAAGTGGCGAACCCAGCACAGCTCCCCAGATGCCAAACAGTTCCGCGCCCGCCAGCAAGGCAAAAAGCGAAACCGCTGGATGCACACCTACCGCTCGCCCTACAATACGCGGAGCAAGAATATCTCCCTCTACAACGTGGACGATGATAAAGTAGAACAGCACAATCAGGCCTATGACCCAGCCCTTACTTAAAGCCAACAAGACGCAGAGTACGCCTGAAAGGATCGTACCAATAATCGGCACAAACTCAAGAATAAAGGCTACAACCCCCAGTAACACACCATATGGCACCTGAATCACGGTCATACCAATACCCACCAGCAGTCCGACCGTTGAGGACATGATGAGCTGACCGCGAATGTACCCTCCAATCACGCGCTCCAGGGTATCCAGGAAAAAGTGCGTGCGCTCGCGCTGGATGATCGGTGCGTTGCGCCGCAACCAGCCTATCGCGCGCGGCCCATCCAATACAAGGTAAATACTCAACACGGCTACGATGATGATATTCAGCATAAAATCCGCGATCCCGCTCAAAAAGGGCAAGGCGTTCGTGACTACCCCACTGGCCTGGCTCTCAATCACCTGCCCGATCTGCTGCAACTGGCTTGAGGTGACGCCAAAACGCCCCAGGAAGTCAATGATTGGCACAGATTGATGCTGCCCCTGAGGGGTCAGAAATGTCTTGATGGTCGCTGCCAGTGAAGAGATCTGATCAATTGTCGTGTGAATGATGAAGTACAACAGCAGGCCAATCCCACTGAGTACAAACAGATAGACAATGACCACAGCCAGCACACGCGGCATAAAATGCCGCAAGAACTTGACAGCGGGAGTCAGTGCGAAAGCTAAAAGGGCTGCTACTGTGACAACCAGCAGGGAGCGAATAATAAAGCTGGCAGCCCCGATGATTAGACCAGCTAATAGCAGCCAGGCAATAATGGCGATTGGTATATCACGTCGTCTAGCCCATTTCGTCGCATTTTGTGTCTCCCGATCCGAACGACTTGTATGAAAGCGATTACTATTTACCATGTAAATCCTGCCCTTCCGCCAGAAATATTCTAGCCTGGACAATATTTGATCAGGCTCTCTAATCTCAACGTCTTAGTTCTCTTCTATTATGAACACGATTCTACTGACGAAAAAAACCACATGTCTATGAGTCATCCTGATTTTGAGAGCGTTAGCGAACTCTTCTGCTGGACTTCTCGGCGTCTGTGGCCCCTCGTCCCTGTTTTGCAGAGGTTTGGCGGGCGCACAGTGCTCCCGCCAAACCTCTGCTTTTCTCCGGGTAGGCAGGCAAAAGCTGTTTTAGCCTGATTTTTCAAAATCAGGCGTGACTCATAAGTATAAAAAAAGAGAGGCGTTAAAACCTCTCTTCTCAGACTGGAGTGCAGGGATTCGAACCCCAATTTGCCGATCCAGAGTCGGCAGTCCTACCATTGAACGACACTCCAATGCCTTCTGCGAAATGTATAATACAGTATCCCCGGCGAATTTGTCAACCCCTTTGGCGTTCATTCGAACGATATAAGAGTTTTTCAATCCTTCTCATTGAAAAGGATGCTTTACAGCGCTGCGCGAACTTCTTGCGCGAAGCGCCAGCCAGCTGCAAATGTCTGTATGCTCGGCTGGGCAAGTTGCGGCATGCGCAGAGCAATGGCTTCCTCTAATACCGGGCGCGGCAACAATTCGGTAAAGCCACATAGCACCCCAAGCATGCTCATATTCACTCGACCTATCTGCTCCTCCTTGCCAGAGGGAGCGCTAGCAGCGCGCTCTGGGATCTCAACTGTGGGGGAAATGCCGACCTGCTCGTCCACATAGAAGGTCTCTGGCAGTTGTTCCGGTACAAAAAGGCTGTGAATGCCCTGTGACGCAAGCGCGTGCTCGATCTCTATCTGAGTTGGATAGCGTGTGCCCGCGACCCCTGCGGCGATCGGTAGACGGCGGTAGCAGTTGACGAAGGCCCACGCGCCCGGTCTGGCCATGGGTAGAGCGCGCAAGACCTCGCTCATTTCCAGGGTGAGCAGAATATCAGCTTCACCCACGGGAATCGCCGAGCTACTACACGGTCCCAGCCGCACATGGCAGAGGCCAACACCACCCAGACGTGCCAGGCTGACTCGCGAGAGCACATGCACCTCTCGCTCAGCAATCTCAGCGGCCAGGGCCAGCATCTCCATCATAGTTAGCGCTCCTTGCCCTCCAATCCCAATCATAACAATATTAGTGATCTTCTGTTCGCTCATGACTATCTCTTCTACTAAAACTATTTGCCAGGCCTGTTCTCTCCGTAGGGGCAAAACTCCTGTACAGGCATGACGCCAGCCTTTTATCAGCAATCCCACTTCAGATTTTGGGGTAAGTGGCTGAGTTTGTAGGTGGCAGAGCTGTCTACAAACTCAGCCACTTACCAAACGATGCGGCAAAGCCGCCAGGTATGGGAGTTTTGCCCCTACGGGTTCTCTAATCCTGTAATGTATCCCGCGCGGAGTTGGAAACATTTACGGCTGGCTGCTCTATGGATGAAAGTGGCTTGATGGCCTCGAAGGGACAGGCGGCCACACAGAGTCCACAGGCTACACAGGTGGCTGTATCAATGCTCAGGCGAGGTCGCATGTCGTCCAACGAGAGTTGCACAGAGGGGCAGCCAACTTTGTGATAGCAAGGGGTATCCTGGCAAGCACGACCTGCCTGACAAGCCTGCTGGTCGATCTGCACCACTTCTGCTTGAATCAATAGTCCCTGTGTGGTGCAGGGTGCTTCGGCGATCACTACCGCTACGCCTGGATACTCGATGGCAGCCCTTAGTGTTTCGATCATCTCTTCCAGTTGATAGGGATCGAGTCGCCGCACATATTCCACGCCGCAGCCGCGCGCGAGCATGGCAAGATTAGCGCGCGGGCTCGCTTCCCCATCGGCGCGCTTCCCCGTGCCGGCGTCTGGCTGCATACCTGTCATGGCGCTACGGCCATTGTCGAGGATTAAAAGCGTTAGATTAACCCTGGCTTGAACTGCATTGAGCAGGCCCGCGATGCCGTTATGATAAAAGGTACCATCGCCCATCGCTGCCAGTACGGGCCGCTCGATACCTGCTTGCTTTAAGCCCTGAGCAATACCAATACTGGCTCCCATCGAAACCTCTGTCCAGCAGGTATCTAGTGGAGCATTCATACCGATTATTGTGCAGCCAATGTCGCCTGTGGTGATTACCTCGTCACGCGCAAAACCCAGACGTGCAATGGCCTGATTGAGCGCGTAGTAGCTTATACGATGCGGGCAACCTGGACAAAATTCGAGCGCGCGCGCCAGGGGCAAGAGTGTTGGTGCAACTGGCGCAGTTGGCTTGCTTACCGCCATCTGCAGGATCTGTTGTGCTATTGCTGGCTGTGATAGCTCGGCTGACAGTTTATGGCGAACTTTTTTTGCTCCCGCTAAAAGTCCGTCGAGGGCGCGTCTAACCAGTTCGACTGTATAATCGCCCACGCGCGGTAGACCACCTCGGCGCTTGCCAAGCACTTCTGTATGCTGGCCCATCTCGGCCAGTTCCGCCAGCACCTCTGTCTCGATCAATGGCTCCAGTTCCTCCAGCACGAGTACGCGCTTCAGTCCACTGAGAAAGTCACGTAGGAGTTGACGCGGCAACGGATAAACCTGCCCCAGCTTTAGTACAGCCAGCTCTCCATAGCGCTCAGGGGAGCGCCTACGCAGTTCTTCTAGATAGGTAAAGCTGACACCAGCTACCACTACGCCCAGGACCCGTTTACCCGCCTCTGGCGTAATCACACGATTAATAGATGGGAATTGCGCGCAAAGTTCGCCTGCCTGTTCCAGCCGCGTCAGAGCATCAGCATGCTGTTCCAGACACCATTGGGGTATAGCTTTGGTGAATTTGCGCAGATTACGCGGAAAATAAGCTGGCTGGCTCGCTGGCCGTGGCTCTAGCTTACCTACTTTGAGCGTTGTGATCGCGTTCGCTACAGCGGTTGTAGAAAGTAAAAAGACCGGTGCGCCAGTCTGCTCGGAAAGTTGAAATGCGCTCAGTGTCATCCAGTAAGCATCCTCAGGATCAGCTGGCATTAAAAGGGGCACACTGGCCAGGCGAGCATAGTGGCGCGAATCCTGCTCTACCATACCGTAATAGGTACCCACATCGTCCACCGCGTAAATCACCAGCGCGCCGCGCACTCCACTATGCGCAAGCGAAAGCAGCGAATCCGCCATGACATTAATACCAGACATTTTCATCGTTACCAGACTGCGTTTGCCGGCCCAGGCTGCGCCCGCCGCGACCTCCAGCGCTACCTTCTCGTTGACACTCCATTCGACTATCATTTGATGAGTCTTTGCCAATGGCAAGAGGGCGGTAAGCGTTTTTGTGCTGGGATTGCCTGGATAACCAGTCGCCACATCCACCACGGACTCCAGAGAGGCGCGCGCTACCGCTTCATCTCCAGTCAAAAACAAACGTTTACCAGGCATGGTTAGAAAGTTCACTTTATGTCTCCGTTATGTCAAGCGGACCAACTCCGCGTCCTCGAGCAATACAAGTTATGTACATAATAAAAAACGAACAACAACGAACGAAGCAACGTAAACTCATAAGATGCTCTCAGCACAGCACCTCTTGACGCGATTCTGACAATCGCATAGAATCAGAGGAAAGAGACGCCTGCGTAAGATTGTATTCATCATCATGACTTTTGCAGACGCTGAAGGGACGGGCTCGATGTCAATACCGCACGAGGATGAATGGCTTAGCCTGCGCGAGGCCGCTGAGATGCTTGGTATGCATCCCGCGACATTGCGTCTATGGGCCGATCGAAACGAGTTGCCCTCGCGCCGGACCAGTGGCGGCCATCGCCGTTTTCGCCGGGCCGATATCGAGGCCCACCTACGCCTGGAAAGCGAACGCAGGCCGAGTCCCGCCGCTCAATTGCTGGTTCAGAGCGTGCTGGGCCGCGTGCGCTTCGCTTTCACCGATGGCACTCTGACTACTTTTCCCTGGTATACCGGCTTTGATGATGCAGCCCGCGATGGCTATCGTGATCTGGGTCGGCGCCTGCTCGAATTGCTCCTGCGCGCCCTGGCTGGCTCTACATCCGATGAAGAACTACGCTCCGAGGCTGTCCATCTGGGCATGGCTTACGGCATCATTACCCGCGGCTCCCATGTCTCTCTGGCTAATGCCGTCCGCGCTTTTCTCTACTTCCGCAGCCTGGTCGATGAAAGCCTGCTGCAACTCGCCGAAGTCCAGGGCACCCGCGAACACCAGGAACTCCCCTGGGCCGAAAGCCTCCACCAGGTCCAGATCCTCACTAACGAACTCCTGCCCGCTATGATTGAGGCCTCTCAAGGAGCCAACTTAGAGATCTAAAGAATGTTTAACAATGATTGAAATTACGGTGAAAGTTGAGGATTTTACGGCAATGTTAGAACCTGTACGCATGCCAAATCAGCAGGTGCGCGAAGCATCGTCCAGTTACTTGCGCAATAGCGAACTACCAACTCTTTTTGCCGAAGAACTACAAAGAGGTTCCTTCAAACCATTAGACGAACATGAGTTAGTCGCCGATCAGCCCTCCCTCTTTTACCAGCATCCCCAGGGTTCTATTTGGGTCGGAGACACCATTTCCTGGCTTCGATCGCTTGAAGCAGAAACTGTCGATCTGGTCTTCGCTGATCCTCCATATAATCTTAAAAAAGCCGAGTGGGATACCTTTGAATCGCAAGAAGCATACGTCCATTGGTCGCTTCAATGGATTGAGCAAGCAGCCCGCATCCTCAAGCCAACCGGCTCAATGTATATTTGTGGTTTTTCTGAAATCCTTGCTGATCTACGCCTCCCAGCAGCACGCTTTTTTAAAGGCTGCAAGTGGCTGATCTGGCATTATAAAAATAAAGCCAACCTTGGTTTCGATTGGGGCCGCTCGCACGAAAGCATTCTCCACTTTCGCAAAAGCAAAGAATTTATCTTTCATATCGACGATGTGCGCATTCCCTATGGCCAGCATACTTTGAAATACCCGGAACATCCTCAAGCAGAGACAAGTCAATATGGCAAAGGCTCAAAATCAACTGGCAAGCTCTGGTCACCTCATCCTGGAGGAGCCAAGCCTCGCGACGTACTCGAAATTCCTACCACTTGTAATGGCATGCACGAGAAAACGCCCCACCTTACTCAAAAACCAGAGGAACTCCTCAGAAAGCTTGTTCTGGCCTCATCCAACCTTAACGATCTGGTACTTGACCCTTTCCTGGGTTCAGGCACTACAGCCGTTGTATCCGAACAGCTGAAACGCCGCTGGATGGGCTGCGATATCTCACTCGAATATTGTCAGTGGGCTACCAGACGCATTGAGTTGACAGAAAACTGGTCTATTGAGAAATGGATACAATATGATCAGAATAATGAGAAGCGGAGAAAATCTATCCGATGAGCACTATAGATCTAAACGACCTCCAAGCCGATATACAGGGGAGATTGACTTTCACTACCCTCACAGATTATATCCATATTTGCCAAAACTTCCTGCAATTTATCAAAGTTGCCATCTTTCTACACGCTGTTCACGTGCTCAGAAAAACAATTCGCTCTTTAGTATTAGCTCTACATTCAAAACAAATCATTTTCTCGGTTACACTGTTGCTCTCAATAAATTAGATGGCGTTTATTATGTTGACCCGCGGCCAGAGATGACTGTCAACGCAAAATTGCGTGAACAGGTACGCGATTTCCAACAGTTTCTCATTCAGGATATGTGGACATTATCTGAATAGGGCTGAGATTATCACTGCAGAAGGCCTGACAAATTTATTACCTCCCTACAAATAGAGTACAAATCAGCTTCCCTTGAGAAATGGGCGGGCTACCCAAACTCCTTCTTATTATGTTATGTTTAATACAAAGATATTAATATAAGGATATATTCATGTCAGAACTTCTCCCGGAGTCCACACAGGAATACGCTGATGAGGCGAGTGAGTTGATGCCGCTCGCGGCTTCTGCGCGGGAAAATCAGCCACCAGGCCCGCATACGCCTTTGCCCGCGAACACGAAAATCACGAGGCCTCTGCCAGTTGAGGAGGGTCTGGCGCTATCTTCGCCTGCTGTGAAAATCACGAAGCCGCTGGCAGTTGAAGAACTGAACATGCAGACCGTTACACCGGTCCTGCTGGCATCCTTAGCCACGGCTAAAATTACCAGACCACTTACTCCCCTGGCGGACTACGAGGAGAATGATAGCCTGAAAACGCCTGAGCCGGTTATGCCGCAGAATCTCACCGGGCATTCAACCGGGACGCTGACCAGGAGTAAACAGGTAGAGGCTGATGAGATTACTCGCAGACCAACAGCGCCACTTGTTCAGCCTGCGCCAGTCCAGCGGAGCGGGCAGATCAAGCAGCAGAAGCCGTATACGCCTCCCTTGCGGCCTGTGCAGCCCGCTCCGCGTCCAAAGCAAGCAGATCTGGTTGTACAAACTCAGTCATCCCTCGTTCAGGCACAACAACCTGTCACATCCCCAACAATAGAGCCAGCGCAGCCGGGCAAGCCGGCTCTATCGCCGCAGCATACTGGCAAACTCCGGGTATACGTGCCGCACTCGACACTGCTCGCTGAGCAACAACGCCACAAACTCAGGCGCATCTATCGTTTGCAATATTTCACGCGCAAACATCTGCGCAGCTCGCGCGTCAACGACCGACGCGAGAGGCGCCGCTTCTGGACGACGATCTGGATCACTGTATCCTCACTTTTCCTGCTTTTCCTGGCAATCGCTGGTACAGTGAGTTATATCGCTTATAACTTTATCGTAGTCACACAGGGGACATATGCAGGCCAGATCCTCACTTTGCGCAATCTGCTGCCGCCCGATAATCTGAAAATCTACGATAGCCAGGGCAAGCTCATCGATCAGTTGACCGATCAGGGCGTTCACACCGAGGTCGTCTATAAACAAATCGCGCCCAATCTCATCAACGCAACCGTGGCGATTGAGGACCGCACCTTCTGGCAGAACAGCGGGGTGGACATTGTAGGCATCATACGCGCCGCCATCGCGGATCTGTCGAAGACTCAGCAGTCACAGGGCGGCAGTACTATCACGCAACAGTTGATCAAACAGTTGATCGTGGGAGATGCAAATGATGCCAAACGCAAGCTTAACGAGCTTGTGCTTGCGCCACAGATTAACAGGTACTATAGCAAGCAGGATATCATGGAGATGTACCTGAATACGATCTATTATGGCCATCAGGCATATGGCATCGATGCTGCCGCGACGGTCTATTTCGGCCTGGAAGATAAAAATGGCAAGTCAGCGGCCTCCCAATTAGATCTGGCCCAGGCCGCTCTCCTGGCCGGTCTGCCGCGCAATGCCTCACTCTATGATCCCGTGACAAATTTCGCGGGCGTGAGCAATCGCGCATATGATGTGCTGCAATCCATGGTCGCCCAGAACTATATCACGCAGGTACAAGCCCTGACGGCGTATCAAGAGATACAGACACCTGGCTTCTTCCACTCGTCGCCTACCCTGCAAGACCAGGCGCCACATTTTGATGAATATGTGCTGGCACAGCTTGAACAGATCTATCACTTCACGCGCCCTCAGCTCTCACGCTCCGGCCTGGTGGTCTACACCACGCTGGATATCACGCTACAACAAAAAATCCTCCCCATCATGCAAAAACACATTGCCGAAATCCGCGCGGCCCACCATATCACTAACGCAGCAGAGGTGCTGATTGATTTTCACACAGGCTCGATTATCTCTATGCTCGGCAGCATTGACTACAATAACAAAGCCATCGATGGTCAGTATAACGTCGCGCTGGCTTATCGCCAGCCTGGCTCGTCCTTCAAGCCATACGTTTACGCGACTGCCTTCTCTCAAGGCGCCTCACCATCCCAGGCGGTGGACGACGCGAAAACTACCTTCAATGTGCCGGACAGCAATCCTTCGACATACACACCCAGCAACTACGATCTGGGCTATCATGGCCATATGACCCTGCGCTGCGCCTTGCAAAATTCACTGAACATCCCCGCAGTGCGCGTCTTACAGCATGTTGGCATCAATAACGCTATGAGCATGGCCCAGGCGATGGGCATCACCAGCTATGAGGGGACGCCTGGCCTTTCGCTGGTGCTCGGTGGCCTTGATGTGCGTCTGCTCGACCATACATCGGCCATGGGCGTGTTCGCTAACGAGGGGGTACGCCAGCCGTACTATTCAATTAGCAAAATTGTTCAGGGTACAACTGGCAAAGTGCTTTTCCAGCACAAGGTTACAGCCGGCATCCAGGTCATTACCCCGCAACTGGCCTATATGATGACCAATGTACTTAGCGACAACACCTCGCGCATTCCTGAATTCTTCGACTGCAATGTGCTCCAACTCTACGCCAATTCGCAGCAGGACTGTTACAATGGCAATCGCGGCCAGGTGAGACCCGCTGCCGCCAAAACCGGCACGACCCAGGACTTCCGCGATAACTGGACCGTGGGCTACACGAGCGACTTCGTGATGGGTGTCTGGGCCGGCAATGATGATAATTCGCCGATGATCAATGTTACTGGCGTGCAGGGCGCGGCGCCAATCTGGCATGACGCGATGCTCCTGGCAGAGCAGGGCCACCCTATCCAGAATTTCCAGAATCCCGGTGGCCTGGAACGCGCTACCATTACCTATCCCGATGGCGTTAAAAGCACAGATTGGTTCCTGTCCGGCACAGTGCCTTCCGGCGACCCTCCGACTGATCCCAGCCAGGATAATCCGAGCGCGACACCCTATTGCAGCACTTTCTCTTTCGCCTTCCAGCCACCCAAGGGTAGCGGTATTCCCTCAAATGGCGAGTGGTGGTAGTTTTTGAGCCATGCCTGATGTCGAGTTCTCGACACCAGGCATGGCTCATGTTTTTAGAGGAGTGGCGCTTTGCGCCAGGAAAATCAGAGACGCCTTAGACACCTGATGTGATGCGTCCAATCTTGCTGCTATCGTATTCTGTGAACCACAGATTCCCATCTGGTCCTATTGTGAGCGCAAACGCGTCAGATTGGGGTGTCGGGATTGGAAATTCTGTGATCACCCCGCTTGTAGTGATGCGCCCGATTCTGTTCGCGGTTTCCTCAGTAAACCACAGATTCTTATCTGGCCCCGCTATAATCCCATATGTCTTATCATTGCCACTCGGCAGGGCGAACGAACTGATCGCACCACTCGGGGTGATGCGCCATATGGTATCACCGTTGTACTCGGTGAACCACAGATTCCCATCCGACCCTGCTGTGATGCGGTAGGGCTTTTGAGCTGATTGTGAGAGGACAAATTCAGTGACGATCCCGCTGGTAGTAATACGCCCGATCTTGCCACCGTCATACTCGGTAAACCACATATTCCCATCCGGTCCCGCTGTAATGCCAAGCGGCCAGGCTTTTGAGGTGGGGACTGGAAACTCGCTAATCATCCCACTCGCACTGATGCGCCCGATCTTACTACCGGAAGTCTCGGTAAACCACAGATTCCCATCTGGACCCTTTGTCATCACAAATGGTCCGCTATTTGGAGTGGGAGTCGGAAATTCTGTGACTAGCCCGCCAGTGGTGATACGTCCAATTTTACTGGCATTGGTTTCACTGAACCAGAGATTGCCATCCGTTCCCGCGGTAATGCCATAGGGATAACTCCCGGAAGTTGGGGCAGCAAATTCAGTGAGTACACCACCTGGACTAAGCCGTCCGATTTTACTTGTCAGGCTTTCACTAAACCAGAGATTGCCATCTGACCCCTTTGTAATGTCAGCCGGGCCGCTGGACTTTGTAAGAGAAAATTCGGTGATTATTCCCGCGGGGGAGATATAAACTGTCGCTGTTGGAGATGGATGAGGTTTTGGCGTTGGGGAAACTGAAATGCCTCCAGTTGGTCCGCCACGATGAGTTACAAACCAGGCACCACCACTGGCAAAAACTACCACCACCAGCGCGGCCAGGGCCAGCAAAAGCCAGCGGGGTGCGCCAGCGGGGTGCGCGGATCTGACAACTGGCGCGGGCTCTGGTCGCAATGGGAAAGGCGTTATAGTATAACCTGGCAGGCTCGGCGGATTGGTTGTTGGCAGGGTTGGAGCCAGCATGTTCTCGCGCACTGGCAATGTGGGTATACCGGTCCCCGCAAACGCCTGACCACCTGGAAGATTAGGCGGCATACGCATCTCTCCGCCAAACAATGCTGGCGGTACTGGAGTGAAGCCAGGAGAAGACGCTGGCATATTGTTCTGCTGAGGAGGTAAGAAGCGCTCCAGCGCCTGGATACTGATCGTCAAGACCAATGAACCAGGTGGGCCTCCCGCTGCGGAAGGATTACCCTGCCCTTCCAGGCGTAATATCGCTCCATCAAGTACCCCAGCAGGCACAGCTACTCCGACTTGCCGACCTCCTGGCAAGGTCAACTGGCGCGTAGTCCCGCTGCGCGCCTCCGCCTGACTGATAGCCAGAACGGCGCGCAGTTCTTCACCACTCTGCGCTGCCATCTGGAAAGCCTGGGCGAAGGCCAGCACAGAGGGAAAACGCTGCTCCGGCTGTTTAGCAAGGGCGCGCAACAACACGGCATCGATGGCTGGCGTAAGTCTGGGATTAAATGTGCTGGCGGGTGGCGCAAGCATCAGATAATGCTGACGCATGACCTGGCCCGGCCCGCCTTGAAAAGGGGGGCGACCCGCCAGCATTTCGTAAAGCATAATGGCCAGGGCATACTGATCCGTTGCCGGAACCGGGTGGCCATCCCATTGCTCAGGTGCCATATAAGTTGGCGTGCCCCGCACACTCTGGCTCGCGCTGGCTGTAGCGCTGCTGAGCTTGGCAATGCCAAAATCCGCTAACAAAATATCGGGACTGTCGGGCTGCTCTGGACGGAAGCGCATCAGAAAGTTAGTAGGCTTAATATCCTGGTGAATGACCTGCAGGCCATGCGCGTGCTGCAACGCACCAGCGGCCTGCATCAGCAAAGGCATGACCTCAACGGGAGTGAGTGGCTCCGCGCTCTTGCGCTGCCTCAACCAGCTAGCCAGCGTGCCCTCCCTGCGATATGGCATGACCAGATAAGTCAGCAATGCCTCGTTGAGCGTCTCCTCCCCATAGTAGTATAAAGGCAAAATATTTGGGTGATCAAGCCGGGCTATGGCTTTTGCTTCCCGCTCAAAGAGTCGCGCCGCTTCCCTGGCATTCTCGCTTTCAGGATGAGTACTGCTCTCACCATGGATAACTTTAATAGCTACCTGCTGAGCAGTGCGGGCGTCCTCAGCAAGATATACCTCTCCCATTCCTCCCCTACCCAGCAGATGTAACAGGCGATACTGGCCTAAACGCTGTCCTTCCAATGGCATCGCGTCACCTCTCCGCTCACACGAGCAAACACGAATAAGTCTAGATATTGAGGAATATAGCACAAGTGTAGCATGGCTCTTTAGAAAAGGGAAGTGTGCTTATTTCACATACAGCCTGTGCCCAGGTTGGCACTCCCTCTGGTCATGTGCGATACTACCCTTTAGGATATCTGGTAAGGGTTCTTTGCTAAACTGGCAGCTTGTTCGTTTGAACAAGAAATAACCCTTTTTAGGTGCGGAGAAATACGGATCATGCAACATACCGTTGGTATCGCGAAAATCGTTCTCTGGACGGCAGATAAGGCGCGTGCTCTGGCTTTTTATCGAAACCTGCCTGGCTTTGAGTAATTTCCCACGTCCACTAAAGAACCTGTTTATTCCATCTGACTGGAACTGATGATACACATACCTGGGAGGATCTATGGACAACTATGCACCTGCCGCCAGAGCGGCTATCGTCGCAGACGATCAATGGGAAAACGCTCTCCAGCAGGCTTTCGCTCTGATAAATGACCTCCAACATATTGATGTGCTTCTTCTTTTCGCTAGCTCTTTCTATGCTCCATATTTCCCACAGCTTCTGGCGCGCGCGCGCGAGGCAAGTGGCGGCGCGTTGTTGATTGGCTGCGCCGGGCAGGCAATGATTGGCAACAATCAGGAACTGGAAGATGTGCCAGCTCTCTCGCTCCTGGCCCTATCCCTACCTGCTGCCATTTTACGTCCAGTGCGCTTTACCCAGACTATGCTCGAAAACTACGAAACACCGCTGGCCTGGCGCGAAGGTTTAAATGTTCATCTCGACGATGCCAACGCCTGGCTGATCTTCGCTGATCCCTTCCACCTGGAAACCGAACTGCTGCTCGACGGGCTGGCTGGCGCCTATGGTGAGTGCCCCGTGCTCGGTGGCCTTGCCTCTTCTTCCGATCTTTCCGCGCGCCGGACGCATATTTTTCTCAACGACGAAATCTTCACGGATGGGGGCGTCGGTCTGGCCCTTGGTGGACCCTACACCCTACTTCCACTTGTTTCCCAGGGCTGCGAACCCATCGGTGAAACATGGACAATCACAAGTGTACGTGATAATCTAATTCGCACTATCTCAAATCGCTCTGCATATGATATGCTAGTAGAAACATTTAAAGGTCTACCGCACGATGTACAACGACGAGCGCAACGTAACCTCCTCGTTGGCCTGGCTGCCGATGAATATCTGGATACCTTCCAGCGGGGCAATTTTCTGATCCGCCCGCTTATCGGTGTGGAACGCGGTACTGGCGCCCTGGCCATTGGCGCACTACCCCGGATCGGTCAGACGATCCAGTTTCAAATGCGCGATGCCAGCGCTGCGGATCTTGATTTAACTGAATTACTGGACCAGGTAAGTGCCACTCTGGGCCACCAACTCCCAATTGCCGGGGTGCTCTGTTCTTGCAATGGTCGTGGGCTGGGACTCTTCGGAACGCCCCATCACGACGCCTGCGCGATCAGCCGGCAACTGGGCGAATTTCCCCTGGCAGGTCTCTTTTGCAATGGGGAAATCGGCCCAATCGGCCCACGGCCATTCCTGCATGGCTTCACTGCCAGTCTGGCCCTCTTGATCCAAAAATAGGGATGGCAAATCTGTCTTGAGAACACTCGAGGCCCGTGGTAGAGACGCAATAGCGCAAAGGCAGAACTACGCTCTGTGTCCAGACACGTGTGCTTGTGGAGAAGGTCTCTCACGGATTTGCAAGCAGTAGAAGGAAAGTATTGTAATTCTATGAGTACGACACAAGCACTACCCCATTGGGATATGACTGTGGTCTATCCTGGCCTCGACTCACCTGAATTTGACCAGGGCTGCGCCCATTTCGCGCAAGAGGTGGCCAATCTCGTCCAATTGTTCGATAACCATAACATCCAGGCTCAAGCTACGCAAGAACTGAGCGATGAGACGGTACAAACCTTTGAAGCTATCACGACACGCCTGAACGAGGTACTGGAGGAAACGTCTACGCTGGGCGCATATCTGGCCTGCTTCGTTACCACTAACACCCAGGATACGCTGGCCCAGGCTCGCTATAGCGAGTTTCAACAACAGGCGGTCAAACTCTCACTGCTCGGCACGCGTTACGCTGCCTGGATTGGCTCGCTCGATGTCTCAGAACTGCTCGCGCGCTCCCAACTGGCCAGCGAGCACGCGTATCTGCTGCACAAATCCAGCGAGCAGGCGCGCCATCTCATGTCGCCCGCCGAAGAAGAACTGGCCTCTGAACTGGAATTGAGCAGCGGCGCGAGCTGGGAAAAGCTGCATAGCGATATCACTTCACAACTCCTCGTGCCTGTAGAACTGCACGGAGAACAGCAAGAGATGCCTATGAGCATGGTGCGCAACTTCGCTTATGATCCCGACCGCGAGGTGCGCCGCAGTGCTTACGAGGCCGAACTGGCCGGCTGGAAGAAGGTTGTTGTACCCCTGGCTGCCGCGATGAATGGCATTAAAGGTCAGGTCAATACTATTTCACGCCGCCGAGGCTGGGAAACGCCACTCGACTCCTCGCTCTTTGACGCTAATATCGATCGCGAGACTCTCGAAGCTATGTTGACCGCCGCCCGCGAGTCGCTGGTGGATTTCCGCCGCTATCTGCGCGCTAAAGCTCGCGTGCTCGGCCTGGAGCAGCTCGCCTGGTACGATATCTTCGCCCCTGTGGGCAAAGAGAAGCAGGTCTGGGAATTTGCCGAGGCGCGCGCATTTATTGTCGATAAGTTTGGCAATTATTCCAGCAAGCTTTCGGACTTCGCGGCCCGCGCTTTCCGCGAAAACTGGATCGACGCGGAACCACGCGCTGGCAAGGTCGATGGTGCTTATTGCACGCCTCTGCGTAAAGATGAGTCGCGTGTCTTCGCTAACTTCAAACCCTCTTTCAATGGTGTCAGCACGCTGGCCCACGAACTCGGCCACGGCTATCATAATCTCAACCTCGCTCAACGCACCACACTCCAGAAAGAGACGCCTATGACTCTGGCCGAAACCGCCAGCATCTTCTGCGAGACGATTATCACTCACGCGGCCCTGGCCAAGGCCGATACAGAGGAACAGATCGCTATCCTGGAAAGCTCGCTGCAAAGCTCGTGCCAGGTCGTGGTGGATATTCTCAGCCGCTTCCTTTTTGAGAATCGCGCCTTCGAGAATCGCAAACAGCGCGAACTCTCAATCGATGAGTTCAACACTCTGATGATGGAGGCTCAGAAAGAGACCTATGGCGAGGGACTTGACGAGACACAGTTGCATCCCTATATGTGGGCTATGAAACCCCACTACTATAGCACGCATTTCTCGTTCTATAACTACCCCTATATGTTCGGCTTGCTCTTTGGTCTTGGACTCTACGCGCGCTATCAGCAAGATCCCGCTAGCTTCAAGATCGGCTACGATGATCTGCTCTCTTCTACTGGCCTCGGCGATGCTGCCACCCTCGCAACTCGTTTTGGCATTGATATCCGGTCCACTGCCTTCTGGCGCGCCAGCCTGGATATTGTGCGCAAAGACATCGATCTCTTCGAGGAACTGACACACAAGTAAAGCAGAGTGGACCTGGCTTGTCGCGGTACGGCAAGCCAGGTCCACTCTGCTTTATTGGCGTTTAAACCAGCTTAATCTCCTGGTATAACGGCGGGCGTCTCCGCGCTGCTGCCCGCTTCTTCTCCTACCCTTGCGATCTCTGCCTCCTGGCTCTGCTTGGAATTAGGACTTTTGCCGCGTAGCAGGGAGGCAACAGCGGCTATAACGCACATGAACGCGGAAAGGTAGAAAGCGCCGTGCAGACCCAGCAGGAAGGGCGGCGAGATCAAATTTGGAAAGTAGCTATGGCCGAGCAAATTGACCTGGCTCGCCTGTGGCAAAGCGTGCAAGACATTAGCTGGCAGAAGATTGGCCATAGGATTATATCCCAGGAAAGCCGCGAAGAGTGCCGAGGTCGGTGGCAGATGCGCGATTTGCTCCGCCGTCGCCTGGGGAACGCCCGCGGCAGTCAGACCCCCGGTAAGAGTACCAGGCAGCGAGGCCGCCAGACCAGCGATGACGATGCTGAAGAAAATGCCAATGCTGGCCAGCGAGCCGGCGTTCTGGAAGGTTGCGCGCATACCTGAGCCTGCTCCACGTTGCTCAGGCGGCACACTGTTCATCACCGATGAGGTATTAGGCGCGGAGAACATGCCCTGGCCAACCCCCAGCATAAAGAGGATCAGCGCGAACCACAGATAAGCGAAATTGGCCGGCAGAATGGTTAACAGCACAAAGCCCACTGCCTGGATGAGCATGCCTGTGGTTGAAAAGAAACGCGCTCCAAAGCGGTCCGAAAGCCAGCCGCTCATTGGTCCCATCAGCACAAAGCCAGCCAGCAGAGGCAGCAGATAAATACCTGCCCAGAGTGGCGCTTCGGCGTAATCGTAGCCGTGTAACGGTAGCCAGATGCCCTGCAGCCAGATGATCAGCATAAACTGCAAACCGCCGCGCGCAATACTGGCCAGGAAACTGCTGGCGTTGCCCGCCGCGAAGGCGCGAATCTTAAAAAGTTGCAAACGAAACATCGGGTCTTCAGTATGAAATTCAATCCAGATAAAGAGCGCCAGCAGGGCTGCTCCCCCGACTAACATACCAATAACCAGCGGATTACCCCAACCCATCGGCGCGTTGCCATATGGCTCTATGCCATACGTCACTCCAAGCAAGAAAATCGTCAATCCGACCGCGAAAGTAATATTACCTGGCCAGTCAATATTCTGGTGCTCGCGAATAGTCGCTGTCTCGCGCAGCATCAGATAAGCCCAGATCGTACCTACAATACCCACTGGCACGCTGACCAGGAAGACCAGATGCCAGCTAAAGTACGAGAGAATACCACCCAGGATCAACCCTATCACCGAGCCCAGAATTGCCGCGATCTGGTTGATGCCCATAGCCAGACCACGCTGATGCGCGGGAAAGGCATCAGTAAGAATTGCCGCGCTATTCGCGAAAAGAAAACCAGAGCCAATGCCCTGAATCAGGCGAAAGACAATCAATTCAAGCGCGCCTGTGTTTCCTACCCCTGGCGTTAACCAGAGCAGCACACTGGCAATCGCGAAAATCAGAAAGCCCAGATTATACATCCTGACGCGCCCAAACATATCCGAGATGCGCCCAAAGGTGACCAGTAGAGTCGCAGTGACTACCATATAACCCAGCAGTAGCCAGAGAAAATAACCGGTCTCCCCAGGAGCCAGGGGATTAATATGGATGCCATTGAAAATAGCAGGAAGCGAGATCAAGACAATGCTCGTATCAATGCTGGCCATCAAAACACCCAGGGTGGTATTTGAGAGCGCAATCCATTTGTACGCGGGTCCGAGGGGACGATTTCTTCTTCCTTGCTGCGAGACAGTGAACATGAAGCTGCCTTTCTTAGTGCAGGAGTTGTCGGCTAACAGTTACAAACAAAGCCTGGCCTCAAGCCAAAACTGCTCACCCCTGCTTCGCCAGGATCATACAACACACAAACATCTAGCTTTTTATTATTACCATATAGCTATCGTTTACGTCAACGTCAATCTTTTAGAACTTTTCTGTCCCACCCTGCAGAAAATCAGGGATCTGCGCGATGAGAGACAACTTTTGTGTACCTTTGTTTTTTGTGGAAATTTTCTGCCCTATTCCTATAATCGTTTCCATTCAACTAAATTGAGGTATTTGCGATGGGACTTGCAAAAATGTGAATTGTCTCATATTGACATCAGAGGTTTTGCATAGATATAATGGCTGTTGTAGATTTATGGCGAACTCCTGGAATATCAGATGGGCTTTAATGTTCGACGGGAGCGTTTGCAACGTAAAGGTCTGGTCTCACTAGAGTAAATGTTACCGTGGTTGGGAGAAATATTTATGCTAAATAATGCAAAACTTGTGCGCTGGTTAGCACCTATCTGCCTGTTTATTTTGTTGCTCATCCTTATTCTGGCAGTGACGTTCACCTCTTCCGCAAGCACTGTCGATCTGCCAACCGTAGCAACAGCCGTTAACCAGGTCAATCAAACCGCGGCGGCTGGAACAGCAAAGAGAAACCAGCAGAACAGACCGCCGACGCCAACAGCTACTCCGAAAACGTCAGCCGTACCGACGCCAACACCGACGCAGAAACATTAGCTCTGAAACCGCGTAGCAATACTGTTGTTTGCATTAGAAGCATCTTATCATAAAATGAGCATTTGCGCTTGAATGGGTAACCTTAGTTGAAGAGAGCAGCTTTCTGCGTATGCATTACTTTGTTATCAGGTCTTGTTTTCTGACTTGTTCTACAAGTCAATAGCTCCAGGAAGGGAAACCAGGTTATGAATATGATGATCCCGGATTTTGAGGGAGGCAACGTTCGTCGCCTGCCAGTTTATCTGTTGCTCGATTGTTCTACATCAATGCAAGGGCATCCGATAATGGCGGTGAATGAAGGTCTGAATATGATCTATCGCCAGTTGATGAACGATCTGCGCGCTCAGGACACCGTACATATTAGCTTGATCCGCTTTGCTTCGCAGGCTACGCAAGACCCCCTGACACCGCTGCTGCACTTTCAGCCGCCAATTTTAACGGCGAACGGGAATACCGCCCTGGGAGCTGCGCTGCAATTGCTTGTCCAGTCGATCCGCGAAGATCTGGTTGTCAACACAATGCAGCGCCATGGAGACTATCGCCCTCTGGCTTTTTTGTTGACCGATGGCGAGCCAAACGATCACTATAAGGACGCCGTCTATCAATTGCACCAGTTGCGCGGCAACCAGCGGCCAACCATGATCGCGCTTGGCTGCGGCAATAATGTCAAGGAGAGCACCCTGCGCGAGATCGCCGAGCCTAGCAATGTCTTCCTGATGCAGAACGTGAGCAGTGAGTCGATTAAAAAGTTTTTTCAATGGATGTCGGGCTCGATTATCCAGACGGCGAATGCAGGTGGCGCGTTTGCGCCAACCGTTTATGCCATGCCAGATGGCACAGTGCGTGCTTCCGATGGACCACCCCGTTACTAAGCTCTAGTAATCGCTACGAAACGGTGTTGTGAAATAGGAGAAAGAAGCTATGTCTCGACAAGACGATCCATACGCAGCCGGGCAGGGGCCTGCGCCTTATCAGCGCCGAGCAAGCGCGCAACACGTGGCAGTTCGGGACCAGGCTCCCCTGCGCATCGCAGCTGCTCAGTCTTCCGCGTATCCCAGTAAGGCTGAGCCAGGCGGCATTGCAGATCTCATCTGGTATGGCACGTGTGCGCTTCTCGGCCTGGCCTGTGTCGGCACGCTGGGCATCTGGCTGTGGCGCTTTATAAATGGCCAGGTCAATAGTACAAAGCTCACCATTCTGGTCCTGGTGGTCCTGATCTATGCGTTATGTGCTGGCTGTGGCTGGCTGTGGGCCAGAGCTCGTAGCGCTCCTATTGAGGAAGCCCTGCAAAAGCAGGCAACGAGTTTACAGGGACAGGTTGAGGGCTTACAACAACAAGTTGAGTATTTGACGCGCGAAAATATGAATCTGCAACAGACAATTCGCCAGCAGAGCAATTCTCCACGTACCGATCCGAGTCAATCGGCGATTACCGCCAGGCGCGCCCAGGCCTCTGCCGCCCCGCTCCCCCCAATCGCCGCACCCATACCCGCACCCGCTCCTGTGATCCCGGACACATCTATCTACGAACAGCAGCGCGAGCCTGACGATGCCAGCGATCTAACACTGCATCCCCACGAAAAGCGCTTTCCCGCCGCAAACGAACCAAATGTCCTGGACTACAATTGGCGCGTGATCGGCGCGAGTCGGCGCGGTTATGGGCATGGCTATGAGGGCAAATATCGCGAAGACGATTTTCAAATCAAGATTCTTAACAATCAGGCAGTGGGTCCAGCGCTCGCTCTTGTGGCCATTGCTGATGGCGTGAGCAGCAAAGGACTTTCGCGCAAAGGCGCGCTGGCCTCAGTAGAAGGCGCTAGCGCGATCACCGAACAACAGGTTGCGCCTCTGAAAACTCTGCTGTTTCGTAATAGCAGCCAGGACGAGATACGCAATGCTGCCGCGAACATTTTGCTGGAAGCGCTACACGGCGCTGCGGACGCGGTGACGCGCGCAGCTCGGACCGCGCGAGTCTCTATCGATGATCTGCACGCGACTCTGCTGGTCTTCCTGGCGGTTCCTCTGGGACCAGAGCAGGTCTTCCTGGCCAGCGTCCAGGTCGGCGATGGCGCGATCTTCGGTGTGCGAGCCGGCTCTAACGGAGGCGAGCCACCCTATGCGCGCTGGAAACAGTTGCTGGCCCCGCAGATCCAGGCCGCTGGCAATGAAGTTCAGCCCTTTATGCGCAGCCAGGAGAGAGATTGGTATCAGTATATGCAGTTCGATACGCTCTCGCCGATTGCTGGCATTATGGCTATGACTGATGGCATCGCTGACGATGTTGAGCCACCTCTGCCTACACCTGGTACACCTGAGCCAGATCATTTCTCTATGGTAGATCGCTTCTATCAAACATATGTCCTGCCAACACTCCAGGCGTCCAGACCTGCTGACGAACTGGTCAGATTTATCGGTTATCGCAGGTCACAATCCATCGACGATCGCACGTTGGTCTATCTTTATCACAAGTAAGGAGCTATCAATTCATGGATGTCAAGTTCATGGAAGTACGTTTTGCTGATGGGCAAGTGGAGCAATATGAGGAAGAATCAAGCTTTTCTGGGGGTCAGGGAGAACTCCATCGTTCTAAAGATGGGCAAAGTCTGGTAAAACTCTATACCTATCATGATGAAAAAACCAGGCAACAACAGGAACAGGAATATGTCAGGCGACTTGATACGCTAATCAATGATCTTAACCCGATCAGGGGCGATACTTATTGGAGCACTTTCTTTACCTGGCCAGAGAAGCGAGTTGTCAGTCGTACACTGTCCGATAAACGCGTCATCAATCCCTCGGTCGGTTTTCGTATGCGCTTTGTGGAAGGGATGAAGTTAATGGAAAACTTCTTCCTGCCCCGGCCCTTTAGAAATCTCCAACCAGAGGAGCGTGGCTGGTTTGTCGGGCGTGTCGCGAGCGCGATCAAGCTGGTGACAGCCGCTAACCGCCTCTCAGCGATGGGACTATGCTACGCGGACTTTTCGGGCAAAAACGTTATGGCTGATCCTTTCGCTGGCACAGCCGTGCTGATTGACTGCGATAGTCTGACCGTGCCTGGCCAGATTTCTGCCGTTGTTAATGGCACCCCGGAATTCCGCGCTCCCGAACTGGTGACAGGCGATTTTAAGGCGCCCAATCTGCATACCGACCGCCACGCACTGGCTGTTCTACTCTATCGCTGGTTTTTTTTCCAGAATCCCTTTGGGGGCGCGGGAGCACGCGTGTTTGCCATCGATGATGCGGAGGATGATCTTTTACGCTTCGGCAAAATGGCCACCTATGTTGAGCATCCCACTGACGAGAGCAACCGCTATAGTCAGCAACCCTTCAAGGCCGTTATGCTGGGAAAAGAGATCGCTAAACTGTTTGAGCGCACTTTTGTCCAGGGGGTGAAAAATCCCTGGGAACGCGCGCAACCCTCCGAATGGCAGAGCGCGCTTTATCATATTTATGATCAAATTGTGCCTTGCGCCAAACCCGAATGCTGGTGGCACGCGTTTATCGCCAGGCCAGCGGAGCCGCTGGTCTGCCCGGCCTGCTCGACACCGCTTGAGCAGCCAGAGGAACTGCCATTTGTTTATATTCTCCAGCACCGCGGAGGAAGTAACCCGCATGAATACCTCCAGGGTGAAAACCGGGCAGGTCATTATATTGTGGGCTGGCCGGGACGCAATCTCTACCAATGGCACGTGCGCCCCGATGCTACGCCGAATTATACTTCGGCCAGCGTGCCTGATCTGCAACCCTGGGCCAGCTTTTTTCTGGATAAACAAACGGGCTACTGGTCGCTTAAAAATGTCTGCAAGGAGACGATGTATTATCAATTTCCCACTGAGACCAACTCACAACTATGGCGTATCTGGGGACCTGACGAGCATATCTGGCTGGTTCCCGGCATGCAATTGCAGTTTGGCCCAGCACCTTTTTTCTTTCGCGCTCTGGTGCGTATGCAAAAAACGCGGACAGCGGGAAATCCTTAAATAAGTTCTCTCTAAGAGTGTGCATTGCTGATTACCAACGAGGAATTACGTATCATGCAAGATCCATTATTAGGCTATCAGCTAGGCAACTATCGCCTGGTTCAGGTGCTTGGTCAAGGAAGTTTTGCCCAGGTCTATCGCGGCCAGCACGTGCATCTTGGCGTTTTTACCGCTGTAAAAGTGCTGCACGCGCAACTGGGGGAGCTGGAAAAACAGAATTTTCATAAAGAAGCGGTCTTGCTGACAACCTTGAAACACGCGCATATTATTCGCTTTCTGGACTATGGCTTTATCAGCGGCAGACCTTACCTGATTACTGACCTTGCCGAAAGAGGCTCTCTAAATAAAATGCACCCACGTGGCACACGTGTGTCGATGTCACAGATTATCAATTATGTGTCACAGATTGCCGAGGGATTGGATTTTGCCCATGGCCTGCATATTGTTCATCGCGATATCAAACCTGAAAACATTCTGGTCGGCGATGCGGGTGAGCTCTTGCTGGCCGACTTTGGCATCGCGAAACTGATGGGTACAACTGGCTCTTATCTGACCAGTAGCATGTCTGGCACGCTACCCTATATGGCTCCCGAATTGTTTGATGGGCGCCCCAGCCCGCCAAGCGATCAATATGCTCTGGGCATAATGGTTTACGAATGGCTGACGGGACGCTTTCCCTTTGAGGGAACAGCGGGCGAACTCATCAAACACCATCTACAAGACACACCACCACCTGTACGCTTTTTCAATCCCGCGGTCAGCCTGGAGATTGAGCAAGTGGTCCTGACGACGCTCAAGAAGGAACCCACACAGCGCTTTCGCACTATGCAGGCGTTCGCCAATGCGCTGCGCCAGGCAAGCGACCTTTCACTGGGTGTCCAGCAACCTTCCCAAGCGCTCCAACAGATCAGGCCACCTTTGCCCAGCGATCCAGGTTTCCCTCCTGGTCAGCCAGGCCAGCCAAATATACCCCCTCAATGGCTACAGCCGCCACCGCCAGGGGGCATGCCAGTTTCGCCTGGCGCAAGCTTCAATATGCCACTCTCTCAGCGCTTGCCGCCCCCGCCGGCCCAGGCCAGAGTGGCCAATCCACAAAGCAGACCACCCACGCCAAATAATCCGGGTCCCCCAGTTCAGGCCCAGGTACAAATGCCGAGTGATCCCGCCGCCAGGGTAGCTCCACCCGTGAGCACTGGCCCTACTCAGGCACAAGCCACAGCTGACTCGGTCGATTGGCAAAAGCTGATGCCGCCACCCCAGGCGCTAGCCTTTGGCGAACTGCCTGGACTGCCTCAGGCCGCGCTTACCGACTACTGGTGGCCTACATTTCTCATCCCTCCTGAGCAGAGGCGCAAGATTAACGAGGGCACTATCACCTCTGAAACCTTAAGAGCACTTGGTCCTCTGGCAAGTTTCCCGTCGCTGTCGATCCAACTACCTGTATCTAATTCAGCGAAACCCCTGAGCATAGGCAAGCTGGATGCCGCGCAGCGCATCTCTGATACGAGTGGACGTATCTCGTCTATGCCCAGGCCATCCAACGCGCCTCAACAGGTTGGGAAAGCTCCGATCAGCACTGGAGGACGCGTCGCGCCTGCTCAAGGTGGGAGCGCTCAGGGTGGGGGAGCTCAGGGGCCAGTTCAGCAAGCCGTACAGGTCCAGGCACCTATGCCCAAACCCACCGGGCGCACCGCGCAAGCCGCCAAACCCGGTGGAAGCTCAACAGGCACAGCGGGCAGGAGCACATCTAGAGGTACTACAGTCGCTGTCTTCACAATTGTAACCCTGGCTATCGCCTTGATTTGCACGATTGCCGGAGCCAATGGACATGTGAGGGGAGCAATTATCGCGAGCTGGATCTTACTGGGCATTAGCTTTAGCACCTGCATCGTCGCCATGTCCACGATCAAACAAAACAAAGCTCTGCATGGCTGGATGATCTTTTTCTTCTTAGTAATCATTACATTACTGTTTAGCAATATTGGAGTATATAACAGTGTTAACGCGTATTGCTATAACTACTGTTAACGTTATGCGAGGCAAAGAGATATGAGTAATCCCTGATTTTGCAAAATCAGGCCAAACCTCTTCAAAACACAAGGGGTAGGGAGTTCACACGCTCGTGCTGCTGCGAAAAAATCTGGGATCACTCATATCAAGCGCCTCTGCAAAAGGTTATAAAATAAACAGAGAAGCTTTTTTATGTATAGACAGGTGTGATTTATGTCGGGCGATTTCCCCACACTGTAAGCAAGTGCCAGGTAGCAGTAAAATCTGGCTGTTGCATGTCGGCCAGCATTTGCTGGCAGGTAGTCTCGTAGTCTTCCGGCACGTGTAGCCATTTCTGTAAAAACGGTAGCAAGGTTCGAGATGCATATTGAGCATCGTTAAAATAACGCTCCCCTTGAGGAGTTCCCGCGCGATACTCTACCACATGGGCGCGCGTTTGAATGTTCTGGAAACCATTTTGTGCGAACAGAGGCGCGAGCTGGCTTGTCACGCCATCGGGCGCTGGAGCCAGAAAGTGGCCAGCCTGATTGAGGGCTTGAAAAACAAGCTGATTAAAACGTATATAAGCCGTGCTGCTGCTTACGGTAACCATATCGCTTTCAGTAATACGTAGCACCCCACCAGGTTGCAGAATATGCGTGTATGCTTGCAGCAGCTTTCTCCACTCCCAGTTGCGTAAATAGCTTGAACCCATACGCTGATTAACCAGGCCAAAATAGTCAGCGGGGAATTCCAGCATACGTAGCACGTCCATGACGTGAAATTCCACGCGCTCATTCACCCCCTGAGCAAGCGCTTGCTCACGTGCATAATCAAGCATTTTGCTGCTGATATCCACTCCGATCAATAGCGCAGTAGTAGGAAACTCGCGAGCAAGATCGATCAACCATCCGCCTGTACCACATCCCACATCCAATACGCGACGAAAAATAGTTGGGGCAGGCTGTTCTGGAAGCACTCCCCCCATACTTGTGGTCAGTAATTGATCTTGAATAGCCATACGCACAAGTTCTTGTTGATTGGCGCGATCCAGCACTACATAGGTACTGGAATATTCTGGACGGAATTCTTGTGGATTTGCCATCGGTGTCCATTCCTTCCCTGAGCATTGTGACTCATCGTTGCATAGTCTCTCATAGCACCTGTGCTAGCAGTATCCGTTCTCCCTTTGAATGTCCGTGACTGGCGTTGTATATCTGGTCATAGCACCACGCTCAAATTATATGTTATGGGGGAAAGAAAGACAAGAATGCTTCCTCAGGCTCCAGGGTTGTTAGTAAATTACTGTCAGATCCTGTGTACTCAGACAGTTCAGAACAATGTCAGGAGCTAAGTGCGCCGCTGGAGAACCGCCACAAAAGTGCCTGTAACTTTAACATCACCATCCTGATCGGTGGCCTGCACTTTGCCAGCAATATGTCCCTGGCCGTTCTCTTCATATTTTTCGAGAATAGTGCCAGTGCAGGTGATAACATCTTCCAGATGCGTCATACCTTTGAAGCGCACGCCAAATTTTTTCAGTACCTGGGGTCCTATGTAGTCACCAAGCATCCGACCCACAAAGCCCATGATCAACATTCCATGCGCGATAATGCCACCGACGCCAATCATTGCGCCTATCCTGGGATCTGTATGAAGCGGATTAAAATCACCAGAGGCGCCCGCGTAGCGCACCAGTTGCAGATGCGTAACAGGGGTTGTTACCAGTTGAGGAATCTCGTCGCCAATTTGCACATCTTCAAAATAAAGCCGCATCTGCATTATTGCCTTATCCATTGTTTGCTCCTTCTTGTTTTCCGCTCTGCTACGCCTGCCGGAAGCGGTTGCTCATTCTGCCAAACTGACATTCAGCGCTCGGTTGCTCTTATGGAGCCTTCTTTTACTAGTATCTAGCGTCAATCCTGACTATGTCAAGTCTCTTTTTTGAAGTTTAAGCAAACACCGAGGGATCTTTCTCCTTCTGCGGGAAAAAAGGAGTCATATTTCCGCTGCTGTATAGCGGGTATATGAGTCATGCCTGATTTTGCAAAATCAGGATGACTCATATGCTCCTCGCCGGAGTAGGAAGGCAGAGAGCGTTTTTTCCTGCTTTGACAAAAGCAGGGATGAGCCATATGCTCAATCTTTCCTGTCCGTGTATACACATGCAGAGCGAGCAGGGAAAGCGCTTGCTCTATGCGCTTCCTGCTTTTTTACACAATAGAGGCAAAACCGTGTACAAACTCGATCCCAGATGTGGGCCAGGGAAAGCACTGCCAGGGATGGCAGTTTTGTGCCACTAATCTGAGAACCATGCCCGTTAGAAAATAGCAACCTGTATCATAAGACCAGCAGTGGACTGGCTACCATCTTTCTGCTTTCATCCACCGGCAAGCCAGGATAGCCTGACGCTTGACGAGCAGGTTTGATCTATCTGTTCTGGCAAGGTGAGTGCATTTTTTGATGGACCTGGCAAGAGGGCCACAGAAATGGCTGGTACAGGCGTGATCGCTCCATCCACCGTATCCAGTTCTGCCACCGCCATTACCAGTGTCAACAGGAGCAGGGCCATCGTTTGGATGTACGGCATCAACTGACTGTGCTACTCCGTGCTGCAGTGTACTGTGAACCGCGTTCCTATCGAAATGCTGCGCGAACGCGCCTGTCGCACCTGTGCTGAATATCGCGAAGCTGAACACCAGCACCAGCGCTGGAGACGCCAGGAAGCGCAAAAGTTTTAGCATACTGTTTTCTTTCTGTCTCTCAACGTTCAATCGTCGCAAGTGTGTAGGATATTCCATCTCCATACGCGGAAAGAACAGGCGTACAAAACAGCCAGACGGAATGGAGTGTCGCGAGCAACGCTGCTCGCGACCGTACTGGAATATCTCTGCACTCTTGCTATCACTATAGGATGCGTTAAAAAACAGAACAGAATTGTGGGTCTCAGTGTGTAACCACAGGCTCGGTCGCCGCTTCCTCTTTTTTCGGCAAGTAGCGCTCAGCGTGACCCAGCGGAGTAAAGGAAAAACACACAGGTATCAAGATGCATATAACGCCGATGCTAGCATAGACCAGCGCGACATTATGCGTCTCGGTGATCAGAAAGCCTCCAAGCAGAGAACCCAGCGGAATGGCCGACCAGGCCAGCACGCCAGCGATACTCATCACGCGCCCTAACATCTGATTGGGCACAATAGCCTGGCGTAGACTGCCAGTATTGATGTTGAAGAGAATACCACAGCCGCTTTGGATAGCGACAAATAGCAGCGCCAGCCAGTACCAGGTCGTAAATGCCAGCGCGACAATAAAGAGACCCATGCACATTAACGCGCTTAAAGCCACCCGGCTAAAGTTCCAGCGCTTTCTGAAAACTCCTGCCAGCAGAGACAGCACAACGATGCCAGCGCTCCCCGCTGTGAACAGAAAACCTATTTGAGAGTCGCTGGAATGCAAACGCTCTTTAGCAAAGAAGACAAGCTGCGCCATCACTGTCGTATCAAAAAAGTTGACCAGCGCCATCATCAGCGAGATGTTACGCAACACTGGATGATGCAAGACATAGCTCAATCCCTCACGGACATCGTGCAGGATATGCTTGCGCTCACCCTCCTCTGATCCGCTTCGCTGAGGATTAAAGCTAATCGTGACCAGAGCTATAGAGACAGCAGAGACCAGGAACGACAGCGCGTCTGCATACATCACTGTAGCGAGAGGGATAAAGGCAAGCGCAAGACCGGCGAGGATCGGCCCAAGAATGCTGGCACCTGAATAGCTGGCCTGAATGCGTCCATTGGCGGTCACAAGATCGTCTTGCTTGACCAGGTTGGGGATGGCTGCAAACTGACCCGCCTCAAAGCAGATGGTCAATATCGAAGTGATAAAGCCGACAATATAAATCCACCAGACAACTAGATGGTTAAAGGTATAGAGCACGGGAATTGTCGCGATGATCACCGCGCGTCCAATGTCCACCAGAATCATCATCCGCCTGCGATCGACGCGATCCATTACCGCGCCAAGCAATAGACCAAAGAGCAGGTAAGGCACAAACTCAGCCGCCGTCTGAATGCCAAGATTGAGCGCCGAGCCAGTGAGCTTGTAGACCAGCAGAGGCAAAGCAAAAAGGGTAATCGAACTGCCTAGATTTGAGATGGTCTGGCCTACCCAATATTTCCAAAAGTTACCATTAAATGGTCTTTTTTGCTTTTCTTCCTTATGCTCCTGTGATGCGTTAAACATAACAGATTCCTTTCAATTTTATCGTTATCCTTTTACACTCGTGTCGTCAGAGGTTGGTATGGTGTCCCGTTTTTCCTCGACAGGAGAAATAGGGACTGAACTACTTTGTAAATACGGTGGCGCCAGGAAGAAGGCTGTAGAGAAAGCGTAGACCTCTCCATCAGGATCGGGCAAAGCGGTCGCGAAATCGTCGATCAGGTTGTCCAGACGTTTACCAAACTCAAGGGCCCGCTTACGCGAGAGGCGAGCATGGGGAAAACCTGTCATGCAGCGAGCATGCTGTTCAGCCTCAGAGAGGTCTGCGGGGACCAGATTTTGTGCATCAGCTACCAGGGAATCGGTCAATTCCTCTTGCGCATTAATCAGAAACCTGAGCGAATCTTCTATTCTGGGCGAAATTTCTACGGGAAAATCGAACCTGAACAGACGAGCTGTACGGGTGTAGTATTTCGCCACAATTCCTCGCACCAGGCGGCGCGCGACTACCTGGGCCAGCCCGGCTGCCTCCAACACTTGCAGATGATGACCAACCGTACCAGAAGCAACGTTCAGGCGCTCACCAATCTGCTTGGCAGTCATTGGTTCGTGCTTGATGATGCTCAGAATACGATCGCGCGTCTTGTCCCCTATCGCTTTAAACTGCTGAGCGGTATACACCCGCATGGCTGGCGGCAACTCTGGCATGGTTACCGGTACATCCTCTGATAACAAGATCTCGCCCTCTCCAATTTGTAATTTGCTCATCGTTTTCTCCGCTCGTCCGGCTTTTTTATTATGTTTGGTATATTTTGCTCGTGCGGTAAATACCGCACGTCACAAAGTATAGCCAGTGCAACAGAGAATGTCAAGCGACTTTTGAGAAACCTTGAGGTAGAAACCCGAACTCGATTGACAGCCTTTATCTGGCCGTGTTATATGCGAGGTGAGAATAGAATAAGACGAATGGTGTTGGCACCACGAGGCAACATAATGCTCTCGTCCTCCAATTGTGTGAGGATGGGAGCTTTTTGCTTGCCTATGAGTATCGATAAAGCCGCAACGCGGTAGAAAGCGAGGTGACAATAGCTATGGTGACGCCAACAATCAATGGCGAAAGCAAGACTGATAGAGAAGACACCTGAGAGATTATCTTGTATCAAAGACAGGTTCACCGGGGCGTTCTTCCCTCAAGCAAGATGGTGAACCTTTTTGGAAAAATATACGCATCCCGATCCTGCACGACCTATGTTCAGCCATTCGTTTGATCTACTCTTTCGAGGCACCGAACGAATGAGCCAGGCCTGATTTTTCAGGAGCAACAAGCCCCTGAAAAATCAGGCCTGGCTCATTCGTATCTACAATCCTCAGCTCTTAACTACGATTGTAATCTTTGAGCTATCCGCAGGTAGCGTATTTGAGTCGCGACCAGAGACGCTGATATTGACGCTTGAGGCACCGGCCAGCATCAGGATAGTACGAGCTTCACTGACGCTTTTGTTGGCGATAAGGTTTGCCAGGTGACTGGTCAGCTTGTGAACCCACTTACCCACAGCCCTGAGCGCTAGAAGAAGAGTGCCAGCTTTAGCATCAGTAACGGTAGCGCTGACGACCGTGGTCAGAAGTTTCCCATTGAGCAAGACAAATTGATCGCTCGAGAAACTGCTGGCCTCGGTTTGCACTTGCTGCGTGACAATCTGAACCGCGGCGTCATAGTCATAAGCTTCAGCAACACAGCTCGCGGTGACAGTTACAGTAAAGCCAGTCGCGAATTCGCCTGCCGTATGATTCGACTTGACCTTTGTCGAGCAAAGCGGAGCCGCGAACAGGCGCTGATTACCCGTTATTTGTCCCTGAATGCTTGTTTGAACACTCTGCAGAACCTGAGCGCTTAGCGTTTTGGATATACGATCGATATCGCTTTGCTGAACCTGCGCGTTGCTCTGACCGGACTGGCCACCGCTAAAGCCGAAGGGATTGGTAGCTGTGACATGCGATTTATAGAAAGCATAAAGGTTCCCGGCAGGGATATCGCCGCCAGAGCCAAAGATCAACGCGTGAGCACGAACTGTGACATAGCATAACGAGGCCACGCTGGCGGTCTGATCGATCATAACCGACACGCCGTTAGCGCTGGTAAAGACGGTGCCCGCCGGAATGATCACCGGGCAGCCGCAGCCAGTTGACGAGTTATAAAACCTGATAAACCCATGAGATTGCGCGCCTTGATAGTAGCCCGTGGACTGACCTCCCTTGCTCTGTGTAGCAGTCTGCGTAAGCAAATTGGCGTGTATCTGGTCGCTGGTCGTGTTCGTGGTTGTAATGGCTGTGACCAGATAGGTATTCTGGATCGTATGGCTCTGCAAAGTCAAGCTCACTGCTGCCGACGACTGGTTAAACGCGAAAACAACACCCAGGATGCCAGCACCAAGCAGCAAAAGTAACAACAAGAGCAACAGTGGGATTAACAAAGCACGACTACGACGTTGACGGTTTCTTATAGGAAGCGGAAGAGGACTCCCGCCAGCCGCGCCACCACCTGCTGCTCCCGCTGCTGCACCGGCTCCCGCGCCTGCCGCTGCACCCGCCAGACCTGCTCCCGCTAATCCCGCGCCTGTTCTACCACCTGCGCCTCCCGCTCCTACTCCGCTACCTATTGCACCCGCGCCTGCTCCACCACCCGCTGCACCTGCCAGACCTGCTCCCGCTAATCCTGCACCTGCTGCACCTGCTGCACCTGCTCCTGCGCCACCTGCGCCGCTACCTGCGAGATAACCACCCGCCGCTAGACCCGCTCCTGCTAATCCTGCTCCTGCTCCTCCACCTCCCGCACCTCCTGCTCCCGCCAGACCTGCCCCTGCTAATCCTGCCCCTGCGCCGCCCGCGCCTCCCGTACCTGCTCCAAGCTCACCCGCTCCACCACCTGCGGCACCTGTTCCTGCACCACCCGCTCCTCTGCCCGCGAGATAACCACCTGCCGCCAGGCCCGCGCCTGCCAGACCTGCTCCTGCTAATCCTGCCCCTGCGCCTCCTGTTTCCCTCTCCTGTGTCGCCTCCAGTCCGCCCGCTCCTCCTGCACCTTCTGCACCTCCTGTACTTCCCGCTCCGCTACCCGCGAAATAACCACCTGCCGCCGGGACCGCTCCCGACATGCCTGCTCCCGCCAGACCTGCCCCTGCACCTCCCGTACCTGCTCCAAGCTCGCCCGCTCCCACTCCACCGCCTGCCGCACCTGTTCCTGCACCACCCGCTCCTCTGCCCGCGAGATAGCCACCTGCCGCCAAGCCCGCTCCCGCTAATCCTGCCCCTGCGCCGCCTGCTTCTCTCTTCTGCGTCTCCTCCAAGCCACCCGCTCCTACTCCTCCACCTGCCGCACCGCCGGCTCCTGCTCCACTACCCGCGAGATAGCCACCTGCCGCCAGACCTGCGCCTGCCAGACCCGCTTCCGCTAATCCTGCCCCTGCGCCGCCTGCTTCTCTCTCCTCTATCTCCCCCAGCCCACCTGCACCGCCGGCTCCTGCTTCGCCCGCTTCTCTGCCCGCGAGATAGCCACCTGCTGCCAGACCCGTTCCCGCTAATCCTGCTCCCGCTAGTCCTGCCCCTGCGCCTTCTCTTTCCCTCTCCTCTGTCTCCCCCAGCCCACCTGCACCGCCGGCTCCTGCTGCAAGTCCACTCGCACTTCCCGCACCTCCTGTACCTCCCGCTCCGCTACCCGCGAGATAGCCACCTGCCGCCAGGCCCGCTCCCGCTAATCCACCTGCCGCGCCACCGCCTCTTTCCCTCTCCTCCAATCCACCTGCCGCCAGGCCCGCTCCCGCGCCCCTTGCTCCCTCGGTGAACTCAAGTTCACTGGCCAGAAGCTCGCCCGCTGCCAGCCCTGCTGCACCAGCCAGGAGAGCTCCACCGGCGGCGGGGAAAATCTGAGTCTGCTCTGCGGAGATATCCGTTTCTTGCTCATAGGCCGCGGCCCCTCCAACGCCACCACTAGCGATGGGGATGATTTGTGTCTGCTCTTCAGAGATATCCATTTCTTGCCCTAGCGCTTCGCCTACCACCATACCTGCCGCGAAGGCCGTAGCGGCAGCCTCGGCGCGCAGGGCTCGCTCCGCGGCAAGTTCAGCGAGCAAGAGCTGCTCTTCTTCCCGGTCGGCTGCTCGCTGAATTGCCTCACCTTCCACCAGACCAGCTGCGGCACTTTCAATCAGCAATTCACGCTCTCTGGTACTATCAGCTGCGCGCTGCGCGGCTTCGCCCGCAGCGAAAGCCGCGTCGCTACTCTCGATGATCAGCGTCTGCACTTCCTCCACTTCCACAATCTCGACCCCGGCTACCTCGCTAACGCTTGTTTCTTGCTCATCAACCACCACCTCATCAACAATCTCCATGCCCTCGGCAGTTAAAACTGTTTTGTGCAGACTAGGATGGCGGGCGCGTGTGACCTCTTCACCTTCCATTAGCGTCTCTTGCGCCTCTGTAATCTCTGCAACGACTTCACCAGCAACGAGCCCGCCAGCCGCGGCAACGGCGATCTCTTCCTCACTCTGACTGACTCTGGAACCGAGCGCAGGCAGCTTGGCTGTGTCTTCTTGCAACTCAACGAGCTCGCCAGCAGCAACTGCCCGAAATGTAGATGCAAATTCTTCTATATTCTGAAAGCGTGCGCGGACATCTTCGGTCAGCGCGCGTTTTAGCACAAGGTCGAGACGATGCGCCAGTTCAAGTTCAGCTATGCTTACTTCTAACGTTTCATCCAGAGAGCGTTGGCGCAGAAAGCTCTCGTAGAGGCCAAGGGAGAGATCTATACCGGAAAGGCGATATCCCAGCAGCAGTTCATAAGCCAGGATAGCCAGCGCATACTGGTCTGAAGCGAAGGCAGCTTTGCCAGCCAGTTGTTCTGAGGCCAGATAGACTGAGAGATCCTGCGCGATCTGTCCTTCTTCCAGCAAAGCAATAGTAATATCGGCGAACCAGAAATCGGTCAAATAAAGATGAAGGCGGCGACTGCGCGTTGACGAACGCAGCATAAAACTGGAGAGCCGCACATATTGATGAACCAGGCCACGCCGATGAATATAGTACAAAGCCTCTGCTGCCTGAGAAATAAGTTCGGTCACAATTTCTAACGAGATCAGCGTAGAACTACTAGTATGTTCCGACCAATAAGACAGCAAGCTCTCTCTTTCATATGGCGAAACCATATAAAAGATAATATCGTTATTGCCCTGGATATGCTCCTCACCGAATTCAATCACTGATAATATATGAGAATTCTTCAACTCAGAAATGCGCTTCATGCGCTGGCGAATCTGCTCGATCAACGGATGATCACGTTGAGAATGAGCGCGTACCCGACCTGTAATACGCCGCAGCGTATTTTGATCCAGCTCAACCACCCGCAGGATATAATCCTTCTGGTCACGTGTATCCTCGGCTGCGTAAACTGCGCCAAAACCGTCTTTCCGTAGAAGTGTTTTTAAGCGATAGTGGCTAACAAGCTTTTCCTCATTCGGCATTGTTTCCCTTCCTTTTTTCTTCGGGAATACAGGTTAATAAATAAAGTGCATAAGATCATAAAAAAATCCTACTGTAACCTGCTCATTATAGTATAGTTTTAACCTGTTGAAAAGCCCTGTAGGAAGACCTTCTGCACTCAATTGCAGAAAAAATCGAGCCTTTTTTTCTAGCGCCTGCAACTCGGCGGAATAAGAATTTTAGTCATCGTTCAACCCGCAATTGCTACCTGTAGGGCTTGACCAGATTACTAATTTTTCTTTATACTCATAATGTGAGTACTCATGAATCAAGCATACAATAACCAGATGAACGAAGGAGTCTACGCATGGAAGGTATGCCCGTATTTTATTCCAGGGTTCGCGAGCGGGGAATCGCGGGCTGGTGTCTCTCTCTTATTTGCGCCCTCGCTTTGCTGCTGAGCGCCTGTGGTTCCTCTTCAACAGCGACTAGCCCCTCACCTACAAGCGCGAGCCCGACCACAACGAAAGGTTCGGGTACGGTTCAGGTGATGTACGCTGCTTCATTGACTGGTGTGATGGAGAGCAAGGTCAAAACAGCTTTTGCTCAAAGCACAGGCTATACATTTGCGGGTGAGGCCAAGGGTTCGCTTGCGCTAGCGAATGAAATCAAGGCTCATCTGCATCGCCCGGATATTTTTATCAGCGCTTCCCCTGGCGTCAACACTCAGTTGACGGGGGCCGCAAATGGCAGTTTTGTCTCCTGGTATGTCAATTTCGCGCGCACTGAAATGGTGATCGGTTACAGCAAGACCAGCAAGTTCGCCGCGGATTTCCAGGCGGCTGCCAGCGGTACGAAGCCCTGGTACCAGGTGCTGGAAGAGTCGGGCATGCGCCTGGGGCGCACTGATCCCCTGCTCGATCCTAAGGGTCAGGCAACCCTTTATCTGATGCAGTTGGCCGAGACCTATTATAAGCAGCCAGGCCTGCAACAAAAGATTCTGGGAGCTGATGAAAATACCGCCCAGATCTTCCCTGAGGAAGGACTGGTCAGCCGTATGGGAAGCGGACAGTTGGACGCAGGCTTCTTCTATCTAAGCGAAGCTAAACAGGGCAATATCTCCTACATCTCATTGCCCGAGCAGATTAATCTGGGCAATCCCGCGCTGGCCTCTACTTACTCTGCTGCCCACTGGACTAACCCTAAAACCAAGACTACTAGCAAAGGCGCGCCGATCGTCTATACGATCACCATTCCCAGCACCACGCAAAATCAGCCTGGAGCAGTTGCCTTTATCGACTTCCTGCTGTCTTCACAAGGACAGACTATTCTGCAAAACGCTGGACTCTCCACTACAACTTTTAAGCTAACTGGCGACTCTAGCGCGCTTCCCAGTTCGTTACAACATTACATTCAATCGTAGATGCCTGTTAGTTGTTTTGTCCTGCTTTTGTAAAAGCAGGACAAAACAACTTGCCTCCCTCTTACAGGTAGAGACTTTTTTGAGGGAGGCATTTCAGGCGTTTGCAAGCTGCCACATCCCAGGTAGTAAGAGTAAAACGGACGGCTGGTAAATGCCAGCCGTCCGTTTTACTCTTACTACTTGAAGTTGCCTGCGGCAACTTCACCAGGAGAGAAAAACATACACCTGTAAGCTTTTGAGGAGAACCATTTTATGCACGCGCAAGCCAGACGGCAGCCGAGAACTGCGCATTTTCTGCGCTCACGCGGATATAACCAGAGCCTGGTGCTCTGGCTGGCCGGTCTCTGCCTGCTGAGTTATCTACTGGTACCTCTCGTCTCATTTCTTGGCTTCTTGCCCTGGTCGCAGGTCCTAACGATCTTGAGCGATGCAGACGCGCTAAATTCCCTGGGAACCTCCATACTTAGCGCGTCAATTTCGACGTTTGTGATCGCGATCTTTGGCATTCCGCTGGGCTATGTATTGGCGCGCACAAGCTTTCGCGGCAAAGAATTACTCAGCCTGGTTATCTACGTGCCACTGGTCTTCCCACCGGTAATTAGTGGGATCGTGCTTTTATTGCTCTTTGGACCCTACGGGCTGATTGGCGGACCACTGGCGAATATGGGCTGGGAGGTCGACGATACTCTGGCGGGCATTGTGCTGGCGCAAATTTTTGTCTCAGCCCCCTTTCTGATCATTGCAGCGCGCTCGGCCTTTGAGGCAATTGATCCAGCTCTGGAGCAGGTAGGCATGACGCTGGGTAAAAAGCGCTGGGGTCTATTCTGGCGCATCAGTCTGCCCCTGGCCTGGCGCGGTATTCTGGCAGGCCTGATTCTAGCCTGGATGCGCTCTTTGGGTGAATTTGGCGCGACAATTATTATGGCCTATCATCCGTATACGCTGCCGGTTTATGTCTATGTCCAGTTGAGCGGCCTGGGCGTGGCGAGCGCGCTTCCACTGGCCCTGCTTTCACTGGGCGTGAGCGTCCTGGTTGTCGGACTCGTGCTGCTGATCGAGCACCATGGGGGCCTGCGCCTGCACGCATTATTAAGCAGAGCAGGTACACCAGGCAAGCCGGACAATTCCGGCTAGAAAGCGGTCTTCTTGTTGCCACATAATACCTCGCCGCATCTCGCGAAACTTGCTGTCACCCTGGAACGACGGCTACCAGACTTCAGATTGGCTATCACATTCTCTACTGCGTCTGGTCGCACGGTGCTATTCGGTCCATCGGGGGCGGGTAAGAGTCTGACCTTGCGCGCTCTGGCGGGTCTCTTTCCCCTGGATAGCGGTCAGATCACGCGCGGCAGCGAGGTCTGGCACGATAGTGCGGCTGGCATCTTTGTGCCTCCGCAGGCCCGTCGCATTGGTTATCTACCCCAACAATACGCGCTCTTTCCCCACCTGACTGTCGCGCAAAATATCGCCTTTGGCCAGTACACACGCGGGGAGGCAGCCAGAAAGCACCAGCTAGAACTCATTCGCTTGATGCAACTGGAGGGCCTGGAGAATACGCGACCAGCGCGGCTCTCAGGAGGACAGCAGCAACGTGTAGCTCTGGCGCGCGCGCTGGCGGCTGAACCGAACCTGCTTCTGCTCGACGAACCCTGGAGCGCGCTTGACGGACCCGTGCGCGCCACCTTGCGCGAGGAGATCCTGCGCTTCCACGGACAATTCCAGGTGCCTATTCTGCTGGTCACACACGACGCGCTGGATGTGCAAACACTTGCCGAACAGGTGGTGGTGATTGCCCAGGGACATGTGCTGCAAGTGGGCACACCTGAGCAGATCTTTCGCTCTCCGCGCACACGCCAGGTCGCGACGCTGGTGGGCTTGCAGATCTGCTGGAGTGGCAATCTGCTGGCCCTTGAGCCAACGCCAACTGGACAGCAGGCTACAATCAAATTTCCCGACTGCGTACTACACGCACCCGTACCGCCAGACTGTCCACTGTTAGTTGGGCAAACAGTAGAGGTCGCGTTGCGCCCGGACGAAATTTCGCTTGCCAATGAGCCCGGCACAGCTCGCCAGCCCGGTACGCACGTTAACGCGAGCGTAGTCCAGGAGCAAGCGCGGGGTCCACTACACGCCATCACCGTCAGCCTGCCATCGCAGGCTCAGTTAGAAATACCTATCCCCCGCTGGCAACGGCACGACCTCGCGATCTCCCCTGGCGCCCCCATCACCCTATCTATACCCGGCGAGGCCGTCCACATCTTCACCCCTCCCTACAAAGTATGAGAGAGTAGAGCCTGAGAAAGCCGTGGCTCCCTCACGCTTTACTCTCTCATTTCTCTTCAAGGCAGGCGGATGCTCTCACTGGCAGGTTTTTTAGCAGACCCCAAAGGATCTGCTTTCCTTCAACAAAGCGAGCGAGACAGGCAGTTCTGCGCTGCAGCGCACACCTGCCT
>JBEVTI010000049.1:0-45434 GCA_041156125.1 Candidatus Paraktedonobacter carboxidivorans | reverse complement strand
TTATCTTTGACTGACTTGAATTGAATCGTGATCTGTCCACGACCATCGGCGGATGTGGTAAATTCTTTCACACAGGCGATATTGCTGCCTCCAGCCGCCTCAAAAATATCGAAATTGGACAGCACTTGCTGGTTATTGATAACGATATTGGCCAGGCGCTGGTCTTTCCCAGACCAAGTGCATTCGGCAAAATGGAGACGGACGAGATAGGGCTTGTTCGGAACGAGATAGGGAAACGCATATGAAAAGTTGCCAAAGCGAACGTTCCGATAGAGCTCCTGCGGAGCAGCATTGATGATGCCATTGGTTCTGATACTATTTGAGTACAGGAAGGGACCCCCTCCTTGAGCATACTTATCAGCCTCGAAGCGGAATGGAACGGGCTTGCTCCCTCCCGCATTGATACCATAGATGTTCGGACTGCTAGGGAAAGGCTGCCTGTTTGTCTTTTCAAGAATATCGTCCAGAGATCCGCTTGACTCCTTCATGACCGAGGATGCCGCTTGAGCTGTCGATCCTGGATCATTGGCGTACGTTTTCTGCGTGCTGGCGTTCTGTTGAGTCGCCCTGGTGAGGGTGTTGATGAAGCCCAGAACGGCAAGTGCTTCCGGTGACTCCTCGCGCACGATCTTTGCGGAAGGCCCGGTGCCAGGGATCTTGTCGGAGAGCTTTGGGGCGATGTCTGCGCCGGATTTTGCTCCCTCGCTGGCGAAGGAGAAGATGTTATCAAAGAGCATGGTTCTTTCGTCCTCATTCTGTTCTGACTGTCTCTGCGGTCACGCACGTTTATTTCGTCTTCTGGAGTGGCTGCTCGTTGGGGGCGAGCTTTTCCATCTCGAAGACTGTATGCTCTACAGCGAGCGTGGAAACATCATCCGCCGTTCCCTGCAGGATCATGTTTCGGAACAACTTGCCGCTTTGAAGGAGACGCTTTTCGGAAGCGATATCGAGAGCAATAACATCTGCATAGTTGTTGCCATTAGGGGGCTGTATTTCGGTGTCCTTTATTTTGACAGGGACCGGGTAATGCGCTGCGAAGCGCCCGACGAAGGTGACCGGAATCTGGTACCAGTACTGCCTCACGACTCGTCGCTGTGTGGCGCGGGTCGCCACGCGTGTTGTCTCAGGAACCTTGCCAGAGATGGTTGAGTGCGAGGCCCACGAGGTCGTCAGAGATCCGCTGGCGGAAGCGGTGATTCCGGTCAGTAGTTGAGCAGATAGCTCTCCTGTACCCGAAGCAGTTCCCTGGCTTGTGGACGACTGATCCTTCCCCTGGTCCTCCTGAGTACCCGTCGAATTCGGTTCGTTATGCATCGTGGTTTGCTGATGAAGATTGTTTCGAGTCTCCATCATTGCCTGGAGCGTCGCTGAGGTTCTTGCTCCAAGCGTGAGCTGTAGGGTTCCCTCAAGCGACCAGCTGATGGTGTTCGAGACGGTGAAATCGACTGTATCCTGGAATTCGCAAGGCGTCCCCGATCGATTGACGTAGACGCGCGAGGAAAGGGTGTCAGGGGCGGGCGGCTTGATGTCGCCCCGTTCCTCAATTATCGGTTCCCCAAGGGTCATATAGCTGATCCACCCTCGATCGGCTGCTGTCCCAGGAAAAGTGCCGAAGACAGCCTCGTTTATCGAGATTCCAATGGGCTTGATCTTCTCATCTTTCTCGTTACACGCAACGGCGAATTCGGGCAGGCTTTGCTGATTTGCGAGATATTCCTGAAGGAATTGATGGATACCGAGCTCTTGCAAATTTTGCTCGGTGAGCGGCTGGCGCCTGTTTACTTCCAGATCGTATGCAGTACCCGTGGACGGCATCTTCTTTAACCTCTCTTGAGTTGCCGAATGCGAACGTTACTCGTTGTTTTGTTCTTAGGTGTGATGACTCCCCAGAGTGAGAAGCAGGGGCTTCTACGGACTTTCACCGCTGGTCTCTCATCCCAGACCGTTGCAGCATTCTCATACTCGTAGAGGGGAAAAACGATCTACGCAACGGTATATGCGGTTCAACACAAGTATATATATATTTCCTCAATCCCTACGCCTGAGAAGCCTTACACTCTTCATATTACTGTCAATTGCAAATTCGTATGTCGCCATTTTTTGATAAGGAACTGTTGCATAGGTAGTTGTTTCCTGTTTCGGGCTGTTTTGCCTGACACACATAGGTATAAAGCCTGCCATGCTGCATGATGGTATATGTACACGTCTTTGGTCATAAAGCACCTTGCTCCCGCAGTGCATCTCTGCCTATCATAAGTGTTTTTTGAACGTTCTACAGGAGCAGCGCTCCAGCCATTTGGCTGGTTCGACTCGTCCTAGATTTCCGTATCTATGATGAGGTTTCTGAGACGAGTTCTTCTCGCAGAAAGAGTGTCTCAAGGCAATAAAGAAGAGCATTGAGAAGGTTTTCCTCCTCAAAATCCGTGTCCTTCTCAAACTTGAGGGTGACACAGTTCTCTTTGATGATCCGCTGGATATCCTCCGGGAAGCCTTCTGGATACTCGGCGTGGATCTTCAGGGTGACTTCTACTTTGCAGCCGTAGAGGCTGCTGAGGTGCTGGAGGACTTCGGCTGAGATGGTCTGGACTGGCTTGACGAGCAGGCTGCTGGCGTTGAGGATGGGGCTAATCTGCTGACTCTGACCCTGGCGGACGGGTTTGAGATTCACGTAGAACTGGCGCTCGGCGTCGTAGCTGGCGGCGTAGGCGAAGGTGAGCAGGTGCCATTGGGAGTTGTTGAGTCCGTCTTCGATGGCTTTGAGCAGGACTTCGCTGTTCTTGAGCCGGTTGAGGTAGGGATAGGTGGCGAAGAAGTCGGCTAACTCTTTGAGCAGGACGTGGTTGCCGCGCCAGAGTGGCATCTTGTCCAGTGCGCTGCGCAGCAGGGTACCCGCGTAGACGGTGAGGAGCCGCTCTTCGTTGCGCAGTTTGCGGCTGGCGTTGGGTGCGAGTGCTCCTTGCGCTTGCAGACGGATCTCGACGAGTTCGGTGGAGGAGGCGGGCAGGCTGGCATTCTCTTGCTCCGGGACGAGGAGCCAGGTGTAGGTGTCGGGGATACGCGCTGCGACGGCCTCTTGCGCGGAGTCGCGCTGGGTGCGGGCCTGCTTGTTCTGGAAGGGGTCGAGGTTGAGGGTGTCGCTTTCGTCACAGATGGATTGCCAGGTGAGATACTGGCGCACGCCCTGGGTGAGGTTGCCAAGCGCGGTGCGGTCGGCTGCCAGGAAGACGAGGGCGAAGCCCTCGCGACCCAGCAGTTGCCAGGCCATTTCGCCCCACATGGTACGAACCAGGCAGCCATCGGGCTTGGGACGCGCATCGGCTGGTGAGAGTGCATGGCCGACCAGCACGGCGCGCCTGGCTGCTGGCGGTGTGGAGAGGCCCGCGTCACTCAGGACCGGTTCGATGTTGATCAGGTCGGTGACGGGTGCGCCAGAGAAGAGGTGGTAGAGCGCGAGCAGTGAGTGGGTCTTGCCGCCGCCAAAGTTGGTCTGTAAATCGACGATTGGACTGCCGCCATTGCCGCTCAGACGCAACAGGGCGTCGGTCAACAGACGGCGCAGGCCGTAGGTCAGGAAGGTGCGTGTAAAAAAGTCGCGGGGAAGGAGATAGGCCTGCGAGCCTTCGCCCTGGTGGACGCGCCCAAGATCGGCGGCAAACTCGGCTGTCAGATAGTTGCCTGAGGCCACATCGGGCTGTGGGGTGATGATCTCGCGCCAGGGCCGCAGTCCGCCGGGGGTGCTGCTGACCAGCGAGCTGGTGACGCGGCGGGTGACCTGCCGGGCCTGCTCCTCAAAGCGCTGGCGTAAGATCTCCTGCTTCTGCTGCTCGATCTCGCTGGCCTCTGCCGCCGCTGAAACGGCGCTGAGCAGACGCTGTATGCTATCGAGTGCGCGATAGGCATCATCAGGCTAAAGGGATCTTGATGGGCCCAGGTGTTGCGCACCTCGCGCAGTTCGCTGACCAGTGAGCGTTCGGCGTGACCCAGCACGTTTTTGAAGACCTCGTTCCACTGCCCCCAGAGCAAAAGCAGCAGGGCCGGTAGTCCAGAAAAGGCGCGTATCCCGCGCTACTCACCGCGTCACCCTGGCTGATCTCCACAAAATGCAGCCCCCGCGACACCTCGCGGCTCTGCCCGGATGGTAGCAGGCGTCCGTCCTGGATGGTATGCTCCAGGTAGAAGAGCAGGCGGGCTTCGCTGCCCTGCTGCGTCGGCTCGACCAGCACGCTGCCCTGCGTGAGCAAGACGCGCTGCTGTTCCAGTAACAGATCAATCACCGTCTCCAGCAAGGGATGGCCAGGGCTGACAAACTCTGCCTGGGGTCGAGCGGGTAAACCCTGTGGCCCTTTCTCAAAGGTGATGCGCGCATAGCGATTGGCCAGCGGCGCGCGTGGATTGAGACGCAGTGCGCGCTGCCGCATCACCGCTGGCACATGCGTAATCTCATAGAAGGATGCCTCGCGGGCATGAGACTGGCCACCCAGGTGTTTCAACCCTTCGAGAAAAAAGGCGGCGATAAAATGCGGCTGGAGCCTGCGCGCCTGGGCGCGCTCCATCAGTTCGCGCACCTGGTGGACCCGCGCCACATCCACCACTTCATTGCTCAGTGCGCGCTCGTCGAGCAGCTTTTGTAGATGCTGGTGATCGAGCGCATCTTCAACGACCTGAAAGAGTCGGGCGCGCACCTCTGGCTGCTCGCCATAGCGAATGGCCTGGATCATCAGATCGCGCAATGGCTTATTGGCGAAGGCCACATCTCCCAGCACATCAAAGACCCGTCCACCCAGCGCCAGGCGCTCTTTCTCCAACTTGCGGAAAAGCGTCTGAAAGACCTCACCCTCGCGCGTCTCATCGGCGATCAGATTCCACAGGTGGCAGACCTCCGTCTGGCCAATGCGATGGATACGCCCGAAGCGCTGTTCCAGGCGATTGGGATTCCAGGGCAGATCATAGTTGACCATCAGATGGGCGCTGGAGATTGATACCCTCCCCTGCCGCGTCAGTCGCGACTAGCACCTGGACCAGAGGATCATTGCGAAACGCGCGCTGTGACTTTGCGCGCTCCTCGCGCTTCATCCCGCCATGAATCGTCGCCACCGCCTCCGGTTGGCCCAGCAGCACGCGGATATGTCCGGCCAGGTAGTTGAGGGTATCGCGATGCTCAGTGAAAATCACCAATTTATGCCGCTGGTGGTTCTCATGAAACATCTCCTCTTCATCCTGCAGCAGCCTGGCCAATTCCTCCCACTTGCGGTCGCAGCCACTTTTGCGCACGAGCAGGGCCAGCGCTTCCAGTTCGGCCAGCAGATGAATCTCGGTCTCCAACTCGGCCATCGTGCGCGCCGTCGTCGCCTGGTCCAGCACCTGCTCTTCCAGCGTCTCCAGCTCGCTCGCCGGAGCATCCTCCAACTCATCAAGCTCGTCGGCATCAAGCAGCGGTAGATTGGCAAACAGCGTCAGTGCTGTCTGCTCATTATCCTGCTGCTCACGCAGCTCTGAGAGACGGCGCTCCAGGCGTTCGCGCCGCCGTTTCAGCGACTGGTAGATCGCCTCCGGCGAAGAAGCCAGACGGCGCTGCAAGATCGTAAGCGCGAAGCCGACCGTGCCCTTGCGTCCATGATTCTCCAGCGCCTCAGCCCGGTTAAACTCCTCGCGCACATAGCTTGTCACGCGCTGATAAAGCTCCTGCTCTGGTCCAGACAGGGTATAATTCGCCGCATAGGCCCGCCGCTCAGGGAACAGCGGCGTACCATCAAAGGTATACAACTGCTCTTTGACCAGGTGGCGCATCAGATCCGAGGCATCCACCTTATGCACCCCATCGCGAAAACGTCCCTCGAAGCGATCCTCACCCAGCAGACGTAGAAAGAGCTGGAAATCCTCCTCCTTGCCATTGTGAGGAGTCGCAGTCAGCAGTAAGAGATGGCGCGTGATGCGTCCGAGTAGCTCGCCCAGATGATAGCGCCTGGTGAACTTTGCCTCGCCAGCAAAGAAGGTCGCCGACATCTTATGTGCCTCATCGGCCACTACCAGATCCCACTCGCTCTGCTCCAGGCGGGCCTGCACCTCGTCATTGCGCGCCAGCTTATCCAGGCGCGCAATGCACAGCGGCATCTCCTCAAAAGCATTGCCTGAGAGGGACGCCTCCAGCCGATCATTGGTCAGAATCTCAAAGTTCAGGTGAAAACGGCGCTTCAACTCATCCTGCCACTGCTCCACCAGATTGCCAGGAGCCACAATCAGGCAGCGGCGCAGATCGCCGCGCACCATCAGTTCCTTGATCAGCAGACCCGTTATGTGGGAACGCACCCCCTTGAGCATCATCCCAGGTGCCAGGTCATCCAGGAGCGCCATACAGAACCAACCTCATTTCAATGAGACAAAAGAGTGCAGTTAGTGTAACTGAACACAATACGAAATGCAATGGTTCCTACTGAAGAACTGAAGGAAGAAAGGAGCAATCGAGAGGCAGGCCTTTTTGAAACAGAAGGACATATATAGAGGGTTGTTCGTATCCATGGTCTTTCGCGTATCCTTCACAGGATGCTCGGCACATTTCTTATTTCCTTCTTTTTTGCGCGTGGGACGATCGGAGAATGCCTCCCAGCTTCCCTCCAACTCCTCCCTCAACCAGACCAACTCGATGCAACACTCCTTTGCTGATGGCTTTGCCATTGAAAGAAGCTAGTAGAGTTTGAACGAGCAACACGCACAAAGCTGACAAAAATCCCTAAAAGTGCCAGTATCGCCGCTGCACCCAGAGCGCCCACCAGAAACTTGCGCCGGTTCGAGGGCCGCACCACCTTGACCTGCGGCCTTGCCAGAAAACGCGGCTGGGTATCTTCCATAGACTATAGCCTCCTTGCCGAAACTGTATCAATATTCCTGTAACACACTATTTCCACTCATCATACATCGATGACTCAGCCATAAATCAAGAGATCCGGCATGAAAAACAGAAATGGGAAAGATTTTCCCCAACAGGCATTTTTCATGGTACAATACTTTCATGGAATGTGGGTATTTTAGGAGGAATAGGGCATGTCACAACAACCAACCACTGAGCAACGGCTGGCATTGCGAGAGCAGAAAGTCGCTGATTTGGAACTACAACGCGCTATCCAGGAGACACGCGACATCGCGCTCTCAAAGATCACAAAGCGGCTAGCGAGGAGGTGGGCGGTCAGGTCAGCGAGCAGGTAGGCCATATGATAGAACTGGCAACTGGCTAACAACACATTCTGGCATTGTTGACAGGCGGCAAAGCTCTCCAGAATGACTGATGCGATACTTCATTCTCTGAGTAGGAAAAAAGGTATCGCCACCGAGCAAAAGGTTCTCAGCCTCTTCTGTCAACGCATTGCTCTCGATTTGACGTTGCTCGAAATCCTGGCTGTTCAGCACCAGGTTGGCGTCAGCAGCTAGCTATCGCCTCGCCATTCACCAGGACAAAGCGAGAGACAAAGTGACGCAGCCCTTCCTCTACAACTCCTCAGCAGCGAGCGGATAGTACAGCTTTTTTTGCCTGCGTTTCAATGGCTGCATTCAGGGCATCCAGGATCTGTGGACCTGGATCGGTTTCCGGCAACCTGGGAAGGAGCGTTTTTCGCGTTAGAGCATATCCTTTCTACGAGAGAAAAAACCACCGACCGCACAGAGGGTCGATGGTCGAACACACGAAGCTGCTATTATGGTAGTACAAACAATAGAAATGGAGAAACGAATGGATACACATGCAATGGGAGCAGTATTTTGCCGCATTGGAGGGCAGGGCAGAACGCGGAAAAGAGGGTGGCTCGTGTTCGGTCTTACTCTCAGTGTTCTTTTACTGCTTCTGGCAGGGTGCGGCGCATCGACAGCGCTTACCAACTCTGATAATGGGAAAACAATCCAGGCACATGTTGGTGATGAGATAGCTATCGCGCTCGATGCGAATCCTACCACTGGTTATGGATGGTCTGTTGAGAAGATTGATGGGACGCTGCTGACACTCAAGCAGTCGCAGTTTTCGGCAGCGAGCAGCGCGATTGGAAGTGGTGGGACACAAACGTTGACGTTTGTGGCGAAAAGCGTAGGGACTGCCACTCTTCAGTTAAAGTACTGGCGCAGTTTTGTGGGTGAGAAATCTATCACGCAACGATTTACCATTACTATTCAGATCCAGGCTTAACCAGCGTCTGTTTCATGCATCTCAAAAAATGATTGGCGTGAATGCAAGAGGTTCCCATCTGCCTTGCGTCAGAGTCCCATGAGCTTATTTGCCATTCTGGTACACCACTCATCAATAAAAATCGAGGCAACGACATTCTCTGCTCAGAAAAAGAACGCCGCCTCCAAGGTACACTCAGCATACACCAGAATGGCAGAAGAGCCAGACTTACACAATCTACAATATTTTGTTAGCTGTGCCGTTATTTATACCTTTGGAACGGCAGCAGAAAATCTCCTGGTCGGCCATCTATAAAAATGAGAGATGTCAGGCGCATCACTGAGGAGAGCGTCAAAACGCCTATAGCTGTTAAGAATAGCTAGCAGATTCCTCTGAGAAACGCAAGGGGGAATTTCCCGTCCCGAGATATTCGTGCTCTGGACCTCTTCAAGTATATGACAGGGCATCGCTGCTGCTGGGGTTTATGGTGGCTATTTCTAGCAGAATGTGGCTGTCTCTGACAGGCGATAACTGTCAAAATAACTGTTACGTTATCTGCTTCTTAGACAAGCATTTTAGCGCGAAGCATACATATCATACATGTGAGTAAGAATCCACAAAAATGGCGCTAGTTGGTTGTTTTTTGGGTGTATTTATGATACACTATCTCAATAAGGATCGTGCAGAAACGATGTTGTAGGTGAAGAGAGGAGAGGAATGAAATATTGCTCGTTCCGCTTGTCTAACGTGTTTTTAGCCCCTTTAAAGGCTTTTTAGTCGAGGTTTTGTTGTTGTTCGTGTTTCGTTTTGCATGAGGCCATCATGCGGCCCAGACTCGAAAGGAGCTTTCTATGTCTCTGGATGTTTCTCCCGCTCTGCTTGAAAAAGCTCAAACGGGCGATATTAGTGAGAATGAGTTCTTAGTATGCATCCAGGCATCGCTGCCCTACGCCTGGCAATTGATCGCGGATCTGGTCCGTCAACTGCGTTTTAGTGAAGAGCAGTTTGTGGACAATCAGACCCCTCCGCCCAATGAGCAGGCACGCGGTCAATTGTTGCGTGTGCTCGCCAGCGATGCCATGCGCCATGCTCTCGAACAGCATTATGGGGTAAAATTGGCCTTCCAAAATTGTCACCGTGTTGCGCTGTTCCGCAAAGATCAACTCGATGCAACCTATGAAGAGTTTATTTCTCCGCGTAGCCAGATCCTGAACCAGAGTCCAGAACTTCGTGATTGCTAAAATCCAGACGCGGCAATGGGATCAGTTCATTGCTGGTTCTCTGTAGAGAACAGGGCTGTTTCAAAGTCGCTTTCTCGCCTTGCAAGACCCCTGCCCACAGAGTCTGAGAGAGTGGAGCATAAGGGAACTGTGCCTCCCTCATGCTCCACTCTCTCATTTTCTTCCGGGCGGGTAGAGCAAAACACTTTTGCCTAGCCCTGTATAGAGGAGAAAATTCCCCTTGACAACAAGAAAATCGAAAGCTATACTATTACCGTACGGTGTTCAGTAAACAAGAAGGAAGACCAATGTGACGAGTCCTCGGGAGAAGAGACGGGCCAGGACCAGAGAGACCATTCTGGAAGCGGCGATGCAGATTGTCATGCAGCATGGTGTCGAAGCTTTATCGATGCGCGAGATAGCCGGGCGCATCGATTATAGTCCTTCGGGCCTCTATGAGTACTTCTCCAGCAAAGAAGAAATTATTGATGAATTAGTGAACGAGGGCTTTGCGCGCCTGACGGCACGCATGGAACATGGTATTCATGGAGAAACGGCGCTGGCGCGTTTACAGGAAGCGGGCAAAGTGTATATGCATTTTGCTTTCCAGGAACCACAGTTATATATGATGATGTTCAATCATCAACCGCTCTCCTCATTTCCATTCACCGAAGTTGAGCAGAACACGGCCTACGCTCAATTGGTTCAAATCCTGCAGGATGGCCTCCTGTCGGGAGAGGTTCATTCAGCAAGTGGAGCAGGTTGGCAGGAGTTAGCTTATGCCAGCTGGTCCCTCATGCATGGCTTATCGATGTTGCGGCTAACATTGATGAGCCAGACCACCGAAGAAGATATAGACCAGCTCCATGCAAGAGCATTTCAGGCTTTTGTTGCACAGTTGAAATAGTGTCAAAAATTTTAGAGTTTACCGTACATTGTATGGAAAACGTTTGTTGTTCTAAATAAAGCAGGAGAATCCTATGGCAAAACTTATACAAGAGCGCATGACCGTTGCAAACGAGCAAGAATTAGTGGTGTTTCTGATTGGAATGCGTGTCAATAGCGTGTGGAAAGTGCAAAAATGGGCACCAGTCGCGGCTGCCATGGTACGCATGTTGAAAGAGTTGGGTGAGCATCCTGAGATGGGCTTCTTGAGTGCGGAAACAACGCTGAACTTTCCCACAACACTCATGGTTCAGTACTGGCGTTCATTCGAAGATCTGGCAGTCTACGCGGGGAACAGAGATGCTGTCCATCTTCCAGCCTGGCGGGAATTTAATCGGCAGATTGGAAGCAATGGCGACGTGGGGATCTGGCACGAAACCTATCGTATTCCGGTTGGACACTACGAGGCTGTTTACAATAATATGCCTGCGTTTGGACTCGGCAAGGTTTTCCCTCTTATTCCCGCAATCGGACAAAGGGAGAGTGCCCGTACCCGTATGGTGGCAAAACAGCAAGCAATGCAAGGTATTCAGGAATAAACGCGGCGTTTTACACACATAGAGCATGCAAGCTGCTAAATATGCAGCTTGCATGTATGCATTTTGTAACTCACAATCATTGATATTTCCGCTAAAATTTTGGGGTACTAAAAGTAATCCACCTGTCATTTATTTGCGTATGCCTACTTATGCAAATGCTTATCGACCCTTACAACATTTGCTATCCCGAAGAAACGTTCAACATATTTCTCAGTCTGTTTGCTGTTTGAGTAGATTGAGAAAAGTTCATGCTTCGTTCTGAAGAGCTTCAAATACATCTCTTCGATCTGAAAGGAGTATTCTCGTGGCAAAACTGACCCGGCGCGGCTTAATCAAAGGGGCCTCTATTGGTGTGGGAACAACTGGCGTGTTGGCAGCGGCTGTAGCTACCGGAGCGCATTTTGCTTCCCCGACATCGGCCAGCGCGCATTCCGCCCAGCCAACATTAGGCGGCAACTCGAATGATCCACTGGTGGTTTGTGTGAACGATGCGGCGTCTGGCAATCTTGTGCTTATGCGTGGTGAGCGTGAAATTACCATCCATGATCCCAGTCTTGTGCGGAGCCTCTTATCACTCTAAGAGGATTGTCTCCCAGGTGGAGTGGCAACAAAATTATTCTGTTATTACGAAGGAAAAAATATGTCATCACATCGCGAAGCCCCTGGCATTTCAAAAGATCCTGTTGCCGATAATACAGATGTCTACGCTTTTGTCAGCCCGGATAAGCCCGATACTGTAACACTGATCGCCAATTATATCCCGTTAGAGGGACCCGATGCTGGTCCTAATTTTTATGAGTTTGGCGATGATGTGCGCTATGAAATTCACGTAGATAATGATGGAGATGGAGAGGCAGATATTACCTATCGCTTCATCTTCCAGATCAAGCTGCGCGATCCTGATACTTTTCTCTACAATACGGGCCAGATTACAGCCATTGATAGTCCCAATTTCAACCGGCGCCAGTTTTATACCGTGAGCAGGATTAATGAACAAGGCGATGAGACGGTCCTGGCCAGTGGCCTGACCTGTCCTCCATGTAATATTGGTCCCCGTTCCACGCCCAACTATGCGGCCCTGGCCGAGCAGGCTGTGCATACTCTGCATAGTGGTGAGCGTGTATTCGCGGGCCAACGTCTCGAAGGTTTTTACGTAGACCTGGGCTCAATCTTCGATCTCGCCGATCTGCGTCCGTTCCAGAATCTGCACCTGATTTCGACGCCTGCTGCCGCCGGTGTAGACTCAACAAAGGATCTCAATGTCCATACCATTGCGATTCAGGTACCGATCAATCATCTGACACGCGATGGATCTCACGCGACGAATCCTGCTGATGCACGCTCGGTAATCGGCGTGTACGCCTCAGCGAGTCGTCGCAGGGCTCGTGTGATCTGGGATGGGGGAGAGGTACAGGAGTCTGGCCCATGGGAGCAGGTTTCGCGCCTGGGCAATCCCCTGTTCAATGAGGTAATCGTACCAATGGGCAAGAAGGATCTATGGAACTCACTTGCACCACAAAACGATAAGCATTTCGCGCAGTACGTACAACATCCTGAACTGGCGAAACTTCTGCCAGTGCTCTATCCAGGAGTATTTCCTAACCTGAAAGCTTATACTGCCGCCCGCGCTGATCTGGCAGCCATTCTGTTGACCGGCCTTCCGGCGGGGATTATCCCTGGTTTCCAGAACTACACCGGGAAAACGCAGGCTGATCTCCTGCGTTTGAATATGGCAATTGCACCAGCCAAGAATCCCAGCCTGCTGGGTATCCTGGGCAACGATCTCGCCGGTTTCCCCAATGGGCGCCGCGTCTTTGATGATACGGTGACAATTGAATTGCGCGCTATCGCGGGAGCGACAATTCCTCTGGTCGATCCAAAATATACCCCCGATGGAGCTGCGTCGCTGGTGACTGACGGTGTGAAGCCCGATCTCAACACGCGTTACCAGACGACATTCCCCTATCTCGGTACCCCGAAAAGCGGCTTTGATGTGCCAGCGGCGTAACTGAGTGTGCCTGGGTTAGCTTAAACAAAAGCGAATGGAAAGAGCGTGAGAGGGTCTGCGTTCCTTCCATTCGTTTTGCGCTCGTTAGTTTATGCCGGATGTTTATACCGGATGTGCTGATACGCAAAGTTAGCAGCGGCGTGCGTCACCTGTAGAAAGGGGCTGTAATTCATGCCAGAACGATATGTTGATCGTGTTCATACCGAGCACGCAGTCCTCGATATTGGCGGGGATGTGGGGGCGTTGATTATCTATTGTCGGCCCGAATTACGCGGACAGCAGATCGATCTCAGTTTGCGCGAGCGCGAGTGGCAACGCATCCACACGGATGTACTTGAGCGCCGCGTCAATCAACACTCGGTTTTCGCTGCCCTGTTTCTTGCACTGGCCGCGGGCGACTATCTGATCTGGGGCAACGGCGCGCAACCGATTGGCGAAATCTCGATTAGTGGAGGCCAGGTTGCCGAGATCAACTGGCGTCACCTGCTGCCTGGCGTGCTTGTTCCCTCCAATTCTGCTTCCACCCAATGTGCTCCCTCGCAATTGCCGAAGCTGTTGCCACCTCGTTATCTGGATGGTCGAGCAATCAGTGCCGCGCCCATGGGTAGCGCGCCAATGCGCTATAACGCTCAGGGGCAGGTCATCTGGGAGGAAATGTGGAGCGATTTTTGTGATCTCGCGCTGGCTGGTGGACCCCCTCATCGAGGTGAATTGCTGGAACCGCCTTCCCCTGAACAGGTACGCGCCAACCTGGCAGCATACGAGCAGGTAGCAGCCGAGATCGAACGGGGCCTGCGACTGGTCACTGGTTTACAAATCACACGCGCTAAACAGCCAGGCTGGGTTAGCGTACACTGCGACGATGAGCAAATGGCCCTCTGGCTGTTGCGGGCTATCGTAGTAGAAAATGTCTGTGTAAGGCGCGAGGGCAATATACTCTTTCTCCCTGCCGGACCCGCTTTCCAACTCGAAAAAGAGATCAAGAATGTGATCACAGTCCTGGCCAAAACTTATCACTATTGGACTGAACATGCGCGGGTCTAATCAATCTAGCAACAACTGCCTTATTAACTTCCCATCCACACCCAGATGCGCATCGTGTGGTCGGCGCTGGCAGTGGCAAGCCAGTGGCCATTGGGCGACCACTGCACCGCGTTGACATAATCAGTATGCCCCTGGAGAGCGTGCAGAGATTGGCCAGTGGAGGCATCCCAGATGCGAGTTGTATGGTCAGCACTGGCAGTGGCCAGCCAGTGGCCATTGGGGGACCACTGCACCGCGTTAACTGCCTCGGTATGTCCCTGGAGGGGGTGCAGAGATTGTCCAGTGGAGGCATTCCAGACGCGGGCTGTATGGTCAGCGCTGGCAGTGGTCAGCCATTGGCTATTGGGCGACCACTGCACCGCGTTGACATAATCAGTATGTCCCTGGAGGGAACGCAGAGATTGTCCGGTGGAGGCATTCCAGACGCGGGCTGTATGGTCAGCGCTGGCGGTAGCAAGCCATTGACCATTGGGGGACCACTGCACGGCGTTAACTGCCTCGGTATGGCCCTGAAGAGTGTGCAAAGATTGTCCAGTGGAGGCATCCCAGATGCGAACTGTATGGTCGGCGCTGGCAGTGGCCAGCCAGTGGCTATTGGGCGACCACTGCACCGCGTTGACATAGGAATTATGTCCCGTGAGGGTGTGCAAAGATTGTCCAGTGGAGGCATCCCAGATGCGAACTGTGTAGTCGGCGCTGGCGCTGGCCAGCCATTGGCCATTGGGAGACCAGCGCAGTGCGTTGACTGTAGAGCTATGGCCTTGAAGTATGAGCAGAGATTGACCAGTGGAAGCATTCCAGGTGCGTATCGTGTGGTCAGCGCTGGCAGTGGTCAGCCAGTGGCCATCGGGCGACCACTGCACCGCGTTGACATAGGTATGACTCACCAGAAGGGTAAGGAGAGATGCACCAGTGGAGGCATTCCAGATGCATGCCGTGCTGTCATCGCTGGCAGTCGCAAGCCATTGGCCATTGGGAGACCACTGCACCGCGTTGACTGCAGAGCTATGGTGAGCGCACAAAAATACAGGCTTGGAGATAGGGTCCCAGATACGTGCCGTATGGTCAGCGCTGGCAGTGGCAAGCCACTGGCCATTGGGGGACCACTGTACCGCGTTGATCGCATTGGTATGGCCCAGAAGGGTCTGCAGAGATGCGCCAGTAGAGGCGTCCCAGGTACGTACTGTACCGTCAGCACTGGTGGTGACGAGCCATTGGCCATTGGGCGACCACCGCACCCCATTAACTGCCTCGGTATGGTCCACCAGGAGGGTGTGCAGAACTGCGCCAGTAGAGGCATCCCAGATGCGTACCGTGCGGTCAACGCTGGCAGTAGCGAGCCATTGGCCATTGGGAGACCACTGCACCGCGTTGACCGCAGAGCTATGGCCCTGAAGAATGAGCAGAGATTGGCCAGTGAAGGCATTCCATGTGCGTACTGTGCGGTCAACGCTGGCAGTAGCGAGGCAGTGGCCATTGGGAGACCACTGCACCGTATTAACTGCAGAGCTATGGCCCAGGAGAGTGTGCAGAGATTGGCCAGTGAAGGCGTCCCATGTGCGTACCGTATGGTCAGCGCTGGCAGTGGCGATCCGGTGGCCGTGTGGGGACCACTGCACCGTGTTAACCGCAGAGCTATGGCCCTGAAGAATGAGCAGAGATTGGCAAGTAGAGGCATCCCAGACGCGTGCCGTGTGGTCAGCACTGGCAGTAGCCAGGCACTGACCATTGGGGGACCATTGCACTGTGTTAACCGCCTTAGTATGACCCTGAAAGGTGAGAAGAGATTGGCCAGTGGAGGCATCCCAGGTGCATGCTGTGTGGTCGGTGCTGGCGGTGGCGAGCCACTGGCCATTGGGGGACCATTGCACTGTGTTAACTGCAGAGCTATGGCCCAGGAGAGTGTGCAGAGATTGGCTGGTGAAGGCATTCCAGATGCGAACTGTGTGGTCAGCGCTGGCGGTTGCAAGCCATTGGCCATCGGGAGACCACTGCACCGCATTGACCGCCTCAGTATGGCCCGAGAGAGTGGACGTTTGTATAGAAGGGAAAGATGTGGAGGAGGAAGAGGCAGAAGGCGGCAGAACATTCCACAGGATTCTACCTGCTGTTGCGATCGCTCCCAGCGCAAGACCACTCATCAAGACCTTTCTGCGGCGAATGCGGCGCTGGAGCAGGTGTTTTTGTTGCTCTTGCTGCTCACTGGCCATAAGGAACGCTTCTTCTTCCTCACTGCTCAGAGTGCGCTGTTGCCAGGTTCGCGCATCTGCCAGTTGTTCCTCGCGATAGAGGCGGGACGTGGGCTTCCCCAGTTTGTGCCAGAGGGCCGCGTCTTCACGCACACGTCTTTGCATATACAGATCGTCATAGGCTTCACGCAGCCATTCAGCTAGCCGTGGCCAACTGCGGATCAAGGCTTCGTGGCTGACTTCAAAGGTGGCTGGCCCCTGCTTTTCTATCGTAGTCAGGAGGCGCGCGGTGGTAAAGAGGGCGGCGATATGCTCGAGTATGGCAGCCTTGCTTGCATCGCTTGCTACCAGTTTACTGAGAACCACGCGGCGGCGCGTCGGATCTTGATCGAGTGCGCCAGGCTCAACCAATTGTAGGAAGAGAGCTCTGGCCAGCTCGCGCTGCTCTTGATTAGGTAGAAGCGCATAGGTCGCCTCGGCATGCTGGATGAGCGCGCCCCGCAGGCCACCCATATCCTGGTATGTGGAGAGGGTCAGGAGATGCCCTTGCCGTCTCTCGAAGAGCCGATCCATAGTAAACTGCAGCAAAGGCAAAACGCCACTCTGACCCGGCATATCAGCCAGCAATTCTCCTACCAGGTCATCTTCAAACTGCAATTGGACATCGGGCAAAGAGGCAGGTTTTTTGATAATGTCCCGCAGATCGCGATAGCTCAACGGAAGCACGGCCACGCGGGTCGCTTCGATCAACTGGAATAAGGCCGGATAACGCATCGGGCGGTCATAGAAGTCCGCCCGGAGCGAAAGGAGCACGAAGAGTGAGCCCTGCGCTTCGGTGATAGCTGAGAGGAGGAGATCGATAAATTGTTGCCGCTCGGCCTCTTCCAGGGTCTGGGTAAAGAGTTCTTCAAACTGATCAACATAGAGCACCGCAGTTGAGGTTTCTTCTTTGTGCAACGTCTCGATCAGTAGATGCAAGCCACGTTTCGACGGGGCGCGCAGGTCTTCTTGAAGAGAAACCAGGCTGCGCTGCGGGAAATGGGGTGAGAGGATGGTAGCCAGCGCCTCGATGGGGCATGCACCAGGGGTCATGGAACCCAGGTAGATCCACGTCTCACTGCATGGCAGACCTCCCCGTTGCAACGCGGGCAACAATCCCGCCAGGATCACGCTTGATTTGCCTGAGCCACTGGCTCCAAATACAGTCAGCAAGCGAGCGCGTTCGGGATGTTTCACAGAACAGATGGCTCGCACTTTTTCCAGCAGCAGCGCGATCAGGCGCTCACGTCCAAAGAAATCCTGTTCATCCCTGGCGGTAAAGGGCTGCAACCCTTTATACGGATTGCGCGGCTCGAGTAACAGCGGTTTGGTGGGCCTTGGCGTGACAGGTATATCAGCAGGCTTGCCAGGAGTCAGCAGAGGGAGAGTCAGCAGTTCGCTTATCACTTTGCCGATACTGGCAGCGACCTGTTGCCAGGCTTCATCGCGATTCTCCCAACGACTGATAGGTTTTCCCTCAAATGGCAAGAGTTGCACGTCGGCAAGCAGCATCTCTTGCCAGACCACCGGTCGCAAGAGAATGGGCACAACTCGAGCTTGCCCCTTTTTGTGGAGGGCTAAAGCCTGACGCATCTCTTCATCGCAGGCATCGGAGTGGATAAAATCGGGGCTGATAAGCAACAGAATCAGATGCGCAGCGGAGAGATGCAGGGCGATTTCGTGGTGCCAGTTCGCTCCAGGAGCAATCTGGCGATCCGACCAATCAACGAGATAGCCCTGGCGTTTAAATGAGACCAGATGCTTCTTCAACTCCAGGCGATATGCTTCATCCTCATGGGCATAGCAATAGAACAGACTCACACTGCTAGCAGGATTCGCGCTCATTATAACCTCCCTCATATGGTATTAAATAAGAGAATACGGCTCCATATAAATACCAAGATTAGTATAGCTGTGGCTGTTCAAACTTTAACCGGCGGCTCTGGTGAAGAGAATTTGCCCTCTTCTTCGCTGAACGTGCTATATTAAAGAAGACATGCATTTTTTTGCTCGGCTTGCTGAACGTGGTATGGATAACCCATCCCTGCCTTTTCCCGCTTTGAGAGGGAGGTTCTACGCTGAGAAAATACTACTAGCTTTACAGAGGAGAAATAGAATGCCAACTCGCACTGCAGATGCTGAATGGCAGGGAAACCTGCAAGATGGTCAGGGGAAAATGCGCCTGGGAAGTGGCGCGTTTGAGGGAAACTATTCTTTCCGCTCGCGCATGGGTGACGGTACAAATGGCACAAACCCCGAAGAACTGATCGGTGCCGCGCACGCTGGCTGCTACTCGATGGCGCTGTCCGCCAGCCTCGCTGGCGCTGGCTTCACACCTACGCGCGTCCACACAACGGCTCGTGTTCATTTTCATTCCGTGGACAAGGGTTTTGCAATCAACCCCATCGACCTGGAAACAGAGGCCGTTGTACCAGGCATAGATGAAGCGACCTTCCAGCGCATTGCGCAGGAGGCTAAAACCAACTGCCCGGTTTCCAAAGCACTCGCGGCCACCCCCATTAATCTGAAAGCGACTTTGCTGCAATAACTCTGTCATGGCTCATTACATGACTTAGGCTCATTGTATTCAGCTGTCAGGCAGCGGCTCTCTATACAGCATCGCTTGAGAGGCACTCCTCAACTCTCCATATTAGATCGGTTGAGGAGTGCTTTTTTGGCTGCTGCAAGCATATTCCTGATGATATTTGTCAGATCTGGAAAATGTAAGCGCTGAAGCGTTTCTAAAATCTAGCCATAATTTACGTCTTAAGAAACAGGAGGGAATTTTACTGAAAGGAACTCGCATTATGTTTCAGTTACGGCGGGACCATGCTTTATCTCTGGCTGACGATGTTCTTGTGAAACAGGCGCAGGCTGGAGATGAGCAAGCCTTTAGAATCCTTTATGAGCAGTATTTCCACAAGATCTATCTCTATCTTACGCGCATGGTAGGGAAAGACACTATTGGAAGCGAGCTTACTCAGGAGACGTTTGTGAAAGTATGGCAGGCACTGCCAGATCTTCGCGAACCAAAAACCTTTACAAGCTGGCTCTACCGCATTGCGACCCATACCGCTTATGACTATCAACGTCGTAGTCCACGTGTTCTTTTAAAATCATATGATGAGGAGCCGATGCTGCTTGATGGTTTTGTTGTGGAAGGGCCGGAAAGACAGGTAGAAGCTGAAGAAGAGATTCGTCTTGCACTTGCGAGGGTTACCTTTAAATATCGTGCGTGCTTTGTTCTCTACCATATTCAGCAGTATTCCAAGCAAGAAATAGCAGAATTCCTGGACCTGGCAGAAAGTAGTGTAACTACCTATATTAGTGCGGCATTGGAGGAATTTCGTCAGCATCGTGCAAACTTACGCATTGACTCTACTGCTTAGTCAGAGGGGAGAAAAATCCATGGAGAAACACTTTCCTTGTCCCGAATGGACCACGAAGCTGGCGCTGAGGCGTGAAGACTTTGAGCTGCTAGAATGGAGTAACTTTGAAAAACACCTGAGAACGTGCATGGGCTGCCTGACAAGGCGCACTGAATACGGAATAGTATTATCTGAGATACAAATGTTACCACTCTCACCAGAGCAGTCACTTCCTGATCTTTCCATCTATACCAGAAAAAGGATAGGTGAAGAAGTTTTAGACATATATAACGATACCCTGTATCTTAATCTAGAAGATATAGAAGCTGCTTGCGCAAAAGCCAGTCACCTTTTCCTGGCATCTCGGCACAAAGAAGCTTTAGATATATGTGATTGGGTTCTGGAGCTCGATGCCGAAAAAGAGGAGATCTGGCTTCTCAAAAGCAAAATCCTGATGGCGCTGGGTTCTCTTAAAGAGGCATTAACTGCCTGTGAGCAAGCATTAAGACTCAAGCCTAACGAGGTAGGGTATGTGTCTATGAAGGCAAGCCTGCTCTATGTCTTACAACGCTATGAAGAAGCATGCGTAATGGTAGAGCGCCTCCTGAAACTTGATGCTAAATACGTTGAGGGATGGCGCCTAAAAGCTCAGGTACTCCAGAAGCTCAAACGATATGAAGAGGTTATTCAAACATGCAACCATGCTCTGACGCTTACTTCGAGCACAGGAGGCATATGGAAAGTAAAATGTCGCTCTCTTCTCGCGCTTCGAAAATACAAAGAGGCTTTAGAAGCATGTAATCGCGCCTTGGAAGAGAGAACAGAGGATGTTGATCTCTGGTATATCCAGGCAAGTGGACCCTTTTTACTAGAGCGAGAAGCAGAAAAAAGAGAGATAGGTGGGGATCTTCTCCAATTAGACCCCAACTATGTTGTTGATCCCAGCTCTATCGAAGGGTGGGCTGACCGGGTGCGCTTGCTGGCGTTAGAAGATCCACGGCGCTACGAGAAAGCTCTGGGTGCCTGCAATCAGGCATTGCGGCTTGAGCCAAAGAGAAAGAAACTGTGGGGGACGAAAGGAAGAATACTCATCGCTTTAGGATGCTTCGATGAAGCTTTGAGTGTGTTTAAGCAGAGTATCTCTCTCCATCCAGATGACGCAGAAGAGTGGCGCTTTTTAGGATGCGTATACAACAGATTAGGGCGTTACGAGAACGCCCGGGCAGCGTTCAATCAAGCCAGGGAGCTAGATCCCAATAGGGAGAATGTCTGGGGGCAAACAACAGCATCTTTGCTATCCATTTAAACCTGCCCCAGAACATTTTGATGAGCTATAGCTGATTTGCAAGTAGCCGCTTGTACGCTTCCTGCTCGCTCCCTCAGTGCGGCTATGAAGCATGGCAGATTTTGTAAAATCCGTGCGAAACGCTCCCGCTTATTTTTCGAGCGTGACCACTTCCATCTACAAAGAAGAGAGGATCTGCATCGGCACTCCACGGTGATGCAGACCCTCTCTTCTTTGTGGGGACAATGCGCTGTTTCAACACGTGGTTTGGCCAGATTTTGTAAAAATCTGGTGCCGTTGGCGAACTGCTTTGTCATGTAGCTGCTCATGCATTCCTGCTATGTGGCCAGATGAGCGGCCCTGCCGCTCATCTGGCCACATCCCAAAACCTGGGCGAGACGCTACAGGCGTCGAGGAGTCCAGCAGAAGAGTTTACCAACGGTATCAAAATCTCGCCTTCAGGCGACCAGACAAGCTCCATTTTTCTCGTTCTATTGAGGGTAACACAGTTTTTGGCATGGCGAGCAACGGTTTCTATTCCAGGCGGCGCGACAATCCTCAATATGGCATTCAGGAACCAGAGCAATACCTGGGACAATAATGGTGGGAGCAACTATAACCTGAGCGTTACTAATCTGCCCTGATGCATCTCATTTTTTAGGGAGGAAGCAGAGCAACACGGGCGCGCCCGTGTTGCTCTGCTTCCTCCCTAAAGTATTTTGTCCTGATTTTGTAAAATCGCAGGCATGACACATATGTGGTATAATCTAAATGTAAGAAATAAGATCAGAGTTGATACCCCAGCCTATTGGGATAGGGCATAGGTGAGGTGAGGATAAGAGAACCAACGTCGAAACTTCCTCTCAGAGTCTCCCACCAGTTTGCGGCAGCATTAAGCATACAGTGTCTGCAGCACAGGAAGGAGATACAGATGTATCGAATAGTTCATGTCGTTGAGCGCAACGGGCAAATCCACCGGATTCCTATGACCGCGCAACAGGCCGATTTCTATCATCGTTTAGCGGAATTGAAAGCAGTGACGAATCCGTCAATTACGTTCCACGATATCGTCATCGAGCAGAAGGCAAAGGGACAAGAGGCGCAACAGCGAAACTAACATTCGTGAACGCTTCATTCTCATTAATAATGAACTAGTGTAAGCATAGTGCCCAGATTTCATATCTCTCTGATAACGCGTAGTTCAGAGCGCTATGAAATCTGGGCGTATTTTTTCGTACTTTCACTACGTTGATACGTATAGATAGATGGATATGCATAATGACATGTAACTACAAACCGTAAATCCTCGTAGAGAGAGTGTTCGAACGAGACCTCTAAGTTTCTAAAGGTATGACAAGAAGCCACTCTGCCGCTATCAGCAGAGAAGTCTCCCTGGAAACTTGCACAGCGGGGTTAGCTAACGCCACGTGCAAGTTTTTTTCTGAGCGCAAATTCGCGCCAGGCTTGCTGTGAGCGTCTAAAGCGGAAACTGTTTCAAATGGGTTGGTAACAAAACCAGCAGTAACTTTTTAAAATCTGCCTCTAACCCTGGTTTATATGATGTGTGCTCTTTTTTCGTTGTGCATAGGCATAAAGCGTTTCTGTGCGGTTCTCTTCTTTTTGACAAGAAGAAGATCATTCTCTCTGTTACTTACAATAGATTATTGCGTCCAACTTATCAGGATATTTACGGTTTTTCATTTAAAATAAGTAAATAGAGAGTGCATTGTAGAATGCAGAGGTTTATCAGTGCTAGGAGTTTGCTATGCCTGAAGCGTATAAGCCTATCTCGGAGTCATCTACAATATGCAGAATTGCATTTTTCATTCCTGCCTACAACGAAGAGGCTTCGATCAGAGGCACTGTCCTCTCCGCTTTAAAACAAACCGCTTGCAACTCACCAGACATACAGGTGGATATTCTCGTCATCGCGGATAACTGCAAAGATCGCACTGTTGATATTGTCCTGGAAATCATAGAAGACTTAAGCAGAGAACAAGAACGGCCTAATGTTTTCCTGATGACCACCAAAGATAATCAGGATCGTAAGGCTGGTGCCTTGAACCAGGCATACAGACATATTAGAGATCTGGGTTACACCTTTATTGCCAGCGCGGATGCCGACACCATATGGGATGCGAATTTTCTTAAAAATGGCTTGCGCCAGATGGCAGAGCAGGGAGAAACATTAGGAGGTATTTGTGGTCGGGTTTGTTTACTTCCTTTTGAGAAAAAACCATTTCGAGGGCCACTACTTAGCGGGAAATCCAACTGGCTGGCCTTTTTTTTGTGGCCCATAGAATTTTGTCTCTCCAGGATCCTCTGGCTGCTAAATAGATTATGGGAAGCCATCTGGTGGAGCTTCCAGAATGTGGAATACTCAGTAAGCCAGAGCGAAACGATTGAACGCCTGGGGAAAGCGCATTGTTTGGTAGGGCCAGGCACGATTTTTAGAGCTACAGTCCTCGAGCAACTTTATAGAAAATATGGGCATGTCTGGGCAAAAACCCTCGTTGAAGACTTCGACCTGACAGTCAGAATCCAGATGGCAGGCTATCAGACGCAGGTAGGGCACGACATGTTCGTTTACACAGACTGCCCGATCGGTTTTCACGCGCACGGTGTGCAGCGAGAGCGCTGGAACGGGGGCAATATAGCCACTTATCTCACTATTGGTTTAAACCGCCACACCCTTTTTGGGGGGACTGAAATGGGCTGGCAACTGATCTGGTTTGCTTGCCGCATCTCGCTCTTTCTGACGGCCATGCAAATCATCCAAACGGGTTTTGCCTATATCGATCTTTGGGGATCTGTTCTCCTCCTGGCCCCTCTGGTTGGAGCGTCATTATTAAATGTGCTCAGATTTAAATATGTGGCATACAAATCCTGGCTACAATTTATTCTGTTAGTCTTATTCGGATATGAGATTTATGCTTTATGGTACGGCTTGATTTTGACAAAGTCATTCTATCGAGCGTTTACCAACTCGGTTTCCAAATGGAGATAACGAACCGTGATACGCAAATTCGTCTCAAGGTACTTCTTCAGGGTATACTACGGCTTGATTATCATTTTCTGTGTGCTCTTTTTAGTAGGGAAGCTGATATCTCTGTACTACATACCCGAGTGGAGTCCGGCTATTTCCTTGCTATCTGCAGGGCTGGCTATAGTCGCAACCGGGAAGATCCTTCTCAAGGGCTTCAATCTAAAAGTGGCTGAAAGGCGCTATAGCCGCAAACTGATAGTGCTTCCACCCCTGCACTTTGAGATAAGACGACGCCATCCGCTGACATTTCAGCGCATCTTTGTGAATGCCGCCTCCTTCGCCCTGGTCATGACATCCTTGATTGGCGGCGTCTGGTATGTAGGATCACACGTGTTATCAGCAATGGCAGCGCAACAATATTGTATCGCGCAACCCTCGCCAATGCCGTTAGTGAGCAATGATATTCCCGATCCCGGCCTGGAAGCGCAAAACTCGCCTACCCCCTGGCAACAGATGGATACGGGCAAGGGCAACACGGCTCAGTTTTCCTCTACCGTACAGGGTTTCCAGAGTAAGCATGCTTTAGAAATTACCGTCAGTAAATATACGAGCGGCTTCATCGGCTGGGCCTACCCGCCAAAGCCTGGAGTCGCTGGAGAAACTTATCAGTACGCAGACTGGTATCAGGCGACAGTCCCGACTAGATTGCTTCTGGAGTACACGGAAAACGGCATAACTTCATACAAAACGCTTGATGGGGACATTTCTCCATCGGCAGGCTGGCGTCATTATTCGCTTAGTTTCGACCTGCCAGGTAGCGTAGTTGCCGATAGTATTCCTATTTCGATCATGCATGTGCTCGCCCAGGAAGGTCAGCTCAGTACAGATGATATGATCTTCCATCTGCAAACAGACGCCTTCGTTCGCCCACTCATCAGCATCACATTCGACGATGGCTTCAGGGGTCAGTACGAAAACGCCTTACCACTTCTGTGCAAATATCATATACCTGCTACGTTTTACATCGTTTCAGATTATATTCTCAAAGGGTACGCAGATTACATGTTGCCAAATATGGTCAGTGGTCTCGTCCAACACGGTATGGAGATTGGGGATCACACGGTTGATCATCGTGATCTGAACTCCCTCTTCCCATCTCAGGTGTCCAGAGAGATAGAGCAATCAAAGACAGATATTGAACACCACTTTGGCGTGCATGTGCTGGACTTCGCGCCGCCTTATGGAGACGCTAATGATCGTGTCATGCAACAGGTGCGTCCTCTGTACCAGTCGTCGCGCTCAACTGATGTAGGACTCAATACGGCTTCATCGTTTGACACTTATAACATTATGTGCGTGACAATCGATACTCAGGAAGGAACATCGCTAGGAAACATCGAGAACTGGATTGACCAGGCGATTTCTGCGAAAGCCTGGCTTGTCCTGGCCTTCCACCAGGTAGACGGGCCTGGGCAAAAATTTTACGACAATAGTGACCCGTACAATGCTTCTCCCGACTTTCTTGAGAAGATTCTTTCCTATGTAGCCACTCAGCGCATTCAGCCTGTGACCATAAACCAGGGGCTTTCCGAGGTCTACCAGCAAATATAACTGCTAGATGTGATAGAACGGGTAAACTCCCATGACTGGTTACTAGCCAGTCATGGGAGTTTACCCGTTCTATCACATCTGTATCATCCGTGGTCAAAGGTATTTTTTGAGTATCTCCATCTGAGGGCGCTCGCCCGACAAAGGCACTGGTTCAATTGAGAGGGGATACGTTGTGCCCCAGCCAGGACCGCCAGCCCAGTATATGCCCGTAATGTTATTTTGCCGCATATATTCAAACGCATAGTTTAAAGCGTCAAGCCATCCTTGCCCAGGCGCCTGGCCAAAATTTTGAGGGACGCCCAGTTCACCAACGAGGCAGCGGTTCCCAGTAGTATGACACCATTGTATAAATGGACCAAGCTTTCTCATCACCAGCGCGGTTGCATTGGCGGAACTTGTTGGAGGTATGTCAGGCATATAATTGCCAGATTCGTCCCGGTCCCAGTACGAATGGGCTTCAAATACCACTTGATGGCGCGCGGTATCCTGGATTTGCTGTGCCTGGCTCGCGCTCCACAAGTGGCTCGAATCCCAGTTATCCTCCGGTACAAAGAAGAAATGGGTTTGATCAATAGGACTGAGCGCGCTGATTACAGCATTAGCTTGCGCGGACCATTGCCCCAGAAAATCTGGATTGTGATCTGGTTCATTAGCGATACCAAAGCCACATATTCCCGGCGTCTCCTGGAGAGTAGTAGCCATTTTACGCCAGAAATCAACCAGGGCCGCGACCGGCAGGTCTGTACCGAAGTTAAGATCGTCGAGATTGGAGCGTTCGTGCAGATCAACATCAACTGTCATATTCAGACTAGCGGCCTGGGCGATAAAGCCTTTTAACCAATCTACCTCGCTCTGGTTGAAAGACCCATAGAAATTCGGCTGGAAACGGTCCCAACGTATCTCCAGACGAATGATTTTTACTCCCTGCTGCGCGTAATACTTTAGCTCATCATTCGTTGGGCGGATGTAATCAGTTCCCTCCCATTCTGCCCCGGAAAGCGTAACTCCAAAGTGCTGATAGCAGTCTGACGACGGCGGCACAGGCGTCCGCGTAGATGGCGTTATGGTCTGGGCTGTAGATGCTTCACCGCAACTTACGAATGACATTGCTACTAGAGACAAGCTTACCAGTGAACCTAATAGACGTAGTAGTTGTGATCTAGCCATGAGAAGCCACCTTGTTGTCTAACAAACGTATTCAAAGAAGCGTAAAAAACATTCAGGGATGTTTTCTACAAAACTGTCAGACCTGGCTGTGCATTAACATCATATATCTGCCCTATCATATTTTACCTCATACTCGCATATTGTTGGGAATCTTGCATTGAATAAGACTTCTTTAGCATCTGTTCAGTGGCAGCATGCTTTGACAAAGCTAAGAGAGTCCGCGTGGACCAAACCAATGCGCTGGAAAAGCCTGCTTGTTCCAGATCTGGCGCAAGCAATAACTCGGATGGTCAGGTCGGTCTTTGCTTGAAGTTTCCAGCGTCTATGTTAGAATAGACACACAGATACTCAACAACGTACATAGCACTGACCGGTGTTGCCTGTTGTTGTACCTATTTTTCCTGGGAGGATAATGCCGACGTGTCAGATCTTTTACTTGAACAACCCTGGGAAGATCACGATCCATATAGTCTTACCATTCCTAAACATCCACTGTACCTTTTTCACGAACAGAGCAATGCTCTGGATCTGCTTGTAACTCCTTCGCAGGCAGATTTGCAGCGGGAGCTTAATCAGGCGTATTACGCAATCAAGGCTCAGGGACTCACACCTCTGCTCTTTTTGCACGCGGAAAGCATGCAAACGGAGAAAACCAAGAATATGCAACTTTTTGCCTGGCATCATCAGTTCAAGGGGCAGCGCGTGCTCTTTTTGCTGCCGCAAAATGGGATTGGTGAGGAGCGCCAGCAGGGAGCGAGACCCGATCAGGGCTATATTCTCAGCCGGGCCTTTCCTGAACGCCGCACGGAGGCATTAGTTCTGCTGTCCAATAGCCTCCACAATCTGCGCACCCAGCTTGCTCACAAAGGTATCACACCCGCGACAGTCGATCTTCTTTGTATTGATGAGATACAATTATGTACCAATCAGACGCCTTTTGAGGCTATTCAAGGCTTATTAGAGTTGCAAGAAGCAGGTTTTACGGTGATTATCAACGGCATCGATTATGATTTTAAAGCCGATATTTTTACACATATGCATCATTTGCTGCTGATGTCGCGTTTTTTGCCAGGTTGGCAGGCCTTTCAACTGACAACCATGTGCCGGCACTGTCCCAACCCGGCTCGTGGCTCGCGCCGAGTGCTCACCTTTCCTGACGGTCGCCAACTGATTGCCGACGCCACATCACCGATTGTTATGCCAGGTTTGAGTGATTACTACGCAGTCTGCGATACCTTTCATAAATCCTGCTCTCGTCTAGAAACTGAGCAAGAGCATATTCGTCCTCCTTTGCCCACGGTTCTGGAGCTTGAGCAGATCCAGCAGACACCGTGGATGCGCGCGACGCTGGAGTATTTTCATATTAGTCATGATGCGCGCAGGCCATAAGAAAAAGGAGATTGAGCTTATACTCAATCTCCGCGTGTTTTGTGAGTGGGATTGCCAGGTGCCTGCTATAACTACTGGGCCAGGAAAAGCTGCTCAGTGCCAAGAGGCGTCTTATCTCCAGGTGCGGTATAGGTGATGTTTATCGGAGTCTCGCTAGTAACGACAGCGAATTTGTAGTCAACGGTTCCGCTTCCACCTGAAGCAATATTAGTAGCCGCAGCCAGCACAGTATTGCTACCTGGCTGGACGATCAGAAAATCATAAGCCTGTTTATCGCTGTTAGTGACAATGAAACCGTAGCAAACACCAGGACTGAAACTGGAGATACTGCTAGAAATGTGGCCATTGTTGATAGTGATGTTCACGAAAGCAGCGTCCGCCGTGCAATTATCCGCGGGAAGGCCGCTATCGGCATGCAATAATGTGCGCCCACCAATTGTGGCAATAATTGCCAGTACCACAATAACAGCGCCGATGACGAGACCAAATCTGAGACGCTTATTCATATTCGTACTCCTCAATAATAGAAATCATCCCAATTTTATCTGTGATAGATAAGCATTCATCGTTTTTTTTGCGCCAGACAAGCCTTGAGCGATGAGTTCTGAAAATATTCTCCAGACTCGGAAGAACGAGCCTTGCCCGTGCCTATGATGCCAAGGGCCAGATACCAGCATATAACTGGACAGTTGTTTTTGCCAGCTTCCCCCACCCAAGTATAGCATGAGGTATAAGATATTACGAATCAATCGCCATTTTAGCTATATTGGTTGTTATGCTTTATGAATAAGGGGAAATTTACAGAGCAGGATTTTTTTAGCCTTCGACCCACTCTTCGCCGTTAGTAGCGACCTCTTTTTTCCAGATAGGCACATTCGTTTTCAGAGTATCGATGATATAGCGGCAAGCGTCAAATGCCTCGCCGCGATGAGGAGCAGCTACAACGATGATCACACTGGCCTCGCCAATTTCCAGGCGACCTGTGCGATGGGCGACCGCGACGTGTTCAACGCCCCAGCGTTGCCTGGCCTCGGCGACAATCTCGCGAATCTTCGCCAGCGCCATCTCTGGATACACATCATATTCCAGATAGTACACCTGCTTACCACGCGCATTGTCGCGTACCACGCCCTCGAAGATCGCGATCCCACCTATGCTCGCGTGTGTCACAGCCGCGATCAGCGCCGCGCGATCTAACGGCTCATCTGTAATGGTAATCACAGGTTCCATTGTCTGCTTGCCCTCTCTTGCGTAAGCTATTTACAGTTAACCCCCACCAACCGGGGGAATAAATACGATCTCGTCGCCCTCTTTCAGAGGAGTTTCCAGTGTCACATACTGGTGGTTAATGGCGCATACAGCACGCGCCAGTGGACCCTCCAGCGCCGGATAGCGCTCCAGCAAGCGCGCGCGCACGCCTGCCACTGTAGTCTCCTCAGTGATATCCAGAGCCTCCTCGCGCAGTCCAGTGACCTCGCGCAACGAAGCAAAATAACGCATACGAATCTGCATAAAAAAGCTCTCCTCGCGGCATGTGTGCGGGTTTTCTGCCAGGATTGAAAAGTTAATATTGTCTGACTCCGTTATGTTATAGCACGTTCACTTTGGAAATGGCAATAACTTGCTATGCTGCTAAAAATCGTTTTTCTGCGCAGGAGAGGGAACCGGTCCTATTGAGGAGTGGCTTTACTATCAATAGGGACATGGGTCTCGCGCATCCGAGCGTAGCGAGCAGAAAGAATCCAGCACGCCTGGATGCATGAGACTCATGCTCCAACTGTTTAAATAGCCCTGCGTCAGGCGAAATCGCGTAACAGGTGAACCTGAATGGGGTGGCGTAGGGTGCGCAGAGCTTTGACTTCAATCTGGCGAATACGTTCACGAGTGAGTTTGAAGAACGCACTCAATTCTTCCAGAGTGTGACAATGCCCATCGTGGAGACCATAACGCATCTCAATGACCTGCCGTTCGCGCATATTCAAGGCTTCGAGTGAACAGACTATTTGATCGTGCAGAGCCTGGTGCGTGACCGCTTCAGCTGGTGCCGTGGCTCGCGGATCTTCCAGGGTGTCCGCGAGGTGATATAACTCATCATCAATCAGTGGCGCGTCAAGCGAGATCGGCGCCTCTGCCATACTCTGAAGTTCGACTACCCGCTCTTTGGTCAGATTAGCTGCGCGGGCAATCTCTTCCGCCAGCGGGTCTCGTCCCAACTCCTGATAGAGATGGCGGGTGATACGCTTGATCTTATAGATCAGCTCGACGACATGCACAGGAATATGAATAGTTCGTGTATGTTCGGCCACCGCCCGGCTAATTGCCTGGCGAATCCACCAGGTTGCATAGGTACTGAAACGAAATCCACGTGCTGGATCAAATTTCTGCGCAGCTCGAATTAAACCCAGATTGCCCTCCTGTACGAGGTCAAGCAAGTGAATCCCATGATTATTGTAGCGCTTGGCAATACTGACGACCAGGCGCAAGTTGGCCTCAACCAGCCGCTGCTGGGCTTCCAGCTCTCCCCCGGCTACGCGTTTAGCCAGCGTCATTTCCTGTTCGGCTGTTAAGAGCGGGAACCGTCCGATCTCTCCAAGGTACTGGCGTATCGCGTTATCGACCGCGTTATCAACGGCGCTTTCCCGGTCGTCTCTACTGTCATCATCTTCGTCTTCAAAATAATCAACCTCGTGAAAAATATCCTCCTCTTCATAGAACGTTTCTCGCAGAGTTCGAGTTTTGTCAATGCTGCTGTATGCCCTTTTGGTAATGGCTACCATCAGTTTCCATCTCCTTTTACCGCTTCTACACATTCCACTAGATGTGGTAACCGGGGACTCAGGCGAATCCCAACCTGAAAATCGGAAATTTTCCGATTATCCCCCCTTAATTACAGTTTCTGTGCAATAACTATGCCAATTTACAATTACTATCTCATATGGCTGAATTTGCCTGATCAGATCTCTTCTCAAGCCAATCGAATGTTTTCCGGGTCAGGAGAGACTTTCCCGGAAAGGTGGAAAAAATTTCGCTCATTGCGGATTTATCCACATTTTGCGCTAATTTACTGTTTGCTTCCTCCGAAAAAAGCTGTCTCATGCTCGTTTATTTAGGATAGACATGGACAGGCTTTTGAGCGAGAAGTACGAGGACACAGGGATACAAGGATACAGGGACTGTTTTATGCGCTTACGCACCTGCCCTGGTGTTCCGCTGACTGGCAATCTGGCCTGGTATACACTTCACTTTCTAATGAAAGACATAGAGATATGCAGACAGATGCGTGGCTGACCGATACTTCGTATCCAGATCGTTGTCCTCTGTGCAGTCAACCGCTGGCTGGTGGTTCAAACACCTGCCTCACCTGTGGTTTTACTGCTCATGAACCTGTGGGCAACGAGGCTATCTCTACGTTTTCTGGTGCGGAGAAACTGCGTGCCAGCAATACACACGATCAGAATAAAGAAGAACCTCCAGCTCGTTTGCCTGGCTCCAGGCAGCCCAATCCAGTCACGCCCATTCCCCCCCGCGCCTCCGCTCAGCGTGGGCGCAGCAGGCCTGGAGTGATACCACGCCGCGGTCGAGCGGATGCTGGCCTTACTCCATCCTCTGGATCAGCGCAACAGGGTGCTGGCTGGCAGCATAACTCGTCAAGTTATGAGGCTGCAAGCAGTCTTTCCTCACTCTCTTTGATCATCTCAGAGGCGCCTACAGCGCCTCCGCGCAACCAGCGCCCGACGCGGCGCTTAGAGCATATAGACGAAATAGATACTGTGCCTCAGTCAACGGGGCAGACGCCCGCTCTGCAACGTTTATCGGGCCATATGCAGGGCGTTGTGCCAGAATTGCCAGAGACGCCTTTGCCTTCTGGCTCGCTATCTTTGCGTTTCGATGATCTCGCTGTGTCGAATCTTGCTCTGATTCTTTCTGAGCCAGCTCCTCCTCTTCAAGTTTCTCATGTTGATGAAATTGATACGTTACCAGAAGCCAGCCCGGCCTCTTCCAGATCTCTGGTCCTTTTGCAAACAGAGATGCGTAATGTCGCGATCGACGCCGCTTCCTGGAGCGCTGGACCTGATTCCACCAGTTCGCTGGCCGAACGTTTTATCGCTACACGTTCTCCGCGCCGTCGGCGCCGCAAGCGAATTTTTAGTCCGCTGGATCGTACCCGCTGGTGGCTGTTGCGCCCCGGCCATATTGAGTTTTTGCTCTGGACAATCGGCTCGGTACTTCTGTTTGGAGTGACCTTTCTGTTGCTCCTGGCCACTGCCCTCAGCATCATGCTGCCAGGTTTACAGGCGCAGGGAAATTTCCCCGTCTCAGCCGCGAATGTCTCTTCGACCACGCCCATCGGGACGCGCGCGGCTAGTAATGGCTTGCGCCTGACGCTGACTGGAAAAACGTCGCTTCCCTCCGGCGCCGAAGTGCAGATCCAGGGTGCAGGTTTTCATCCTCACCGCGCGGTAGTTTTTCTTCTTGATGGGCGCCTGGCTCTCCTCGATCAACATGGCAAGGCTGCCCAGATTCAGACAGACAACTCCGGGCATTTCGCCATGAATCTCTGGTTAGGTCAGGGACCGGGCTGGTCGCCAGGTTCTCATCAGCTTCTGGCTCGCGAGACAGTCAGTGGTGCTCAGATAACTGTAGGGATTACTATTATCGCGCCCGCGACCCCTGTTAGCACGGGTACTCAGAGCACATCCGCGCCTCCCAGCTCAACGCCTGTACCGTCGCAGCCGACGCCAGTTCGCCCTACGCCAACGCCTGTTGTGCCAACTCCTGGTGTGACTCCCACGGCAGCCGCTTCTCCCGCGCCAGATCCAACCAAAGGGACAGCTACAACGCCTGTAGCGTCAAATGGCACACCCACGCCTGTACAAGGGCAGGTAGATGGCTCGTCTTCGTTAGGCAATTCCTTGAATAACGCAAATGACGCCTCGCTCTTCACGCGCCTGGCCCATCTCAATCCCTTGATCTGGTTGATTGGTGTGTGCTACTTCATTTCCATGCTGCTACTGGGCATGGCAGGCTTGCTGCGTCGTAAACGTCACTAAGTAAGCAAGCTCATGCTTCGTAAATATCACCAGGTAGGCAAGCTCATGCGAACTGACTGGGCGCTTTAGAGCGCGTCATGGCGGCTTGTCCCCCTGATTTATGTGCCGTGAGCTTTGAGGGATGCTATGCCGCGCAGCCGAGCATGCTATGCTCCATCGCAGGCAATTCATATACGTTCCTCGCTTTCTAATGCTACGCGCGGAAAGACTCTCTTAAGGTCTTTTCTTCAGCAGCAGGTTGGCTAATCTGGGCCTCAAGCGCCTCAACCTGTGAGCCAGGAACCGGGTGAGCTTCAAAGTCCGCGGGTGTCGTTTCGTCTATCCCCTTGCTGATATGCAGTAAGCGGCAGACCGGAGTGAGCGCTATGCTGATGCACAAATTGATCGCCAGGGCAACGATCGCCGCATAGATGGAAAGGTGAAACCAGCCAGACGAAAATGTGACGATCGACGAGAGGAAATTCTGGGAGAGAATCATCCACGTGCCAAGTCCCAGCCCGGTGAGCATACCAATAAGCAGGGCGCGCCGATGAAACCAGCTGGTGTAGAGTCCCAGAAAAAACACTGGTAGTGTTTGAATAATCCAGGTGTTGCTCAACAATTGTAGATTAATGGCCAGGCTCGTCGGGAAAAAGAGAATAAAGGCCAGCGCGCCCAGCTTGACCAGCAGAGAGACGGTGCGAGCCATTTTCGCCTCCTCGCGCTCAGTGCAGTTAGGATGGAAGTATTCGCGATAGATATTGCGTGTAAAGAGGTTAGAGGCGGCGATTGACATAATTGCCGCGGGGGCGAGCGCGCCAATAGTCAGTGCCGCGAAGGCAAAGCCCGCGAACCAGGAAGGAAACATTTTCGCGAATAGCGCTGGCAGAGTACTATTTGTTTGATACGCTGACGAGGGTTCGATGCCCGCGGCGATCGCCACGTATCCCAGCAGGGCGATCATGCCCAGCAGTATGGTATAAGCTGGCAGCAAGGCCGCGTTGCGTTTGATCACTTTACGGCTATTGGCACTCAGCACGCCAGTCAGGGTATGTGGATAGAGAAAGAGCGCCAGAGCTGAGCCGAGCGCCAGGCTCAGATATGGACTATAGTCGCCGGGTTGCAGAAAAGTATGAAACGTTGTCGGATGCTGTTGCGCTTTGAGTTGAACTGCCGCAAAGATTTTATCCATTCCGCCCAGCTTGAGTGGAATATAAATGATAGCTACCAGGACTAGCAGCCAGATACAAATATCCTTGACCACCGCGATCAACGCTGGGGCGCGCAGTCCGCTGGTATAGGTGTATATGGCCAGCACGGCGAAAGCGATTACCAGCGAGATCTCGATAGGTACACCCATCTGGGCCAGGGCAACCTCGATGCCCAGGATCTGGAGTGCAATATAGGGCATTGTGGCCAGGATGCCAGTGATCGCTACAGCCAGTGCCAGGCTTCTGCCAAAGCGGTCGCGCACAAAGTCCGCTGGTGTGATGTAGCCACGATGCCTGGCCACGCTCCAGAATCTGGGCAGCACAATAAAAGCCAGTGGGTAGGCCATAATCAGGTAGGGAATCGCGAAAAAGCCAGGTGAGCCAGAGGCAAAGATTAGCCCGGGCACCGCGATAAACGAATAGGCTGTGTAGATATCACCGCCCAGTAGAAACCATGAGGAGATTGTGCCGAAGCGTCTGCCGGCCAGTCCCCATTCTTGCAAACGATGCATGTCACCCGCCCGCCAGTGTGCGGCTCTCAAGGCCAGGACGGAGACGCCTATCAACACGCAAATGAAAACACTGAGCATTCCCCAATTAACCATAGAACACTTCCCCTTTTACCACTTGAACAAGACTACTTCCACTTGACTATCTCTCTAACTGTAGTTGTTTTAGAGATCCTTCTTGTTTGCTTGCTTATACCTGCTGTATAACACGCTACACAGAGCTACTTAAAAGTTCTGACCTTTTTCTTGATATTTTTCTCAGTAGATGATTTTATGGGACTATTTTGCTTTGCTGTGCTGCCTGTATGAGCAGCAAACACGCCTGAGCGGCGCGCAGTAGCCGCGTCGATAATTACACCCTGTAAAGCGGCTACATCTACATCTAGAAATTCATTTGGCCCTGCCTGAATGAACTGCATATTGGCGTCGAGAAAGAGCGCATTAGTAAGGACAGCACCTTCTAGATCGGCTTCTTGCAGCACGGTCTGCCGGCAATTGGCGGCGCGCAGATAGGTGCCTCTGAGCGTAGCCTGGGTAAGATTGGCCTGGGTGAGATTGGCCTTGCCCAGATTGGCCTCGCTGAGGTCCGCGCGCAGCAAATTAGCCATGCTTAAATCGGCTTTGTTCAGATTGGTTTTATTGAGGTAGGCATGAAATAGATAGGCGCGGACAAGGATTGCCTCGCTCAAGTTGCCCTGACTGAGATTGGCCTCGACCAGATTAGCGCCGCGCATATTTACTCGGCAGGCGAAAACGCCGCTAAGATTGGCCTGGCTTAAATTAGCCAGCACCAGATGGGCCTCGACCAGGTTGGCTTTGTTCAGGTTAGCCCGGCTAAGATTGGCTCCGACCAGCCTGGCTCGGCTGAGGTCAGCTCGACTCAAATCCGCTCCATTAAGTATTGCTTTTTCTAGATTAGCACCGCTTAAATCGGCCCCACTGAGGTTAGCGCCGCTAAGATTAGCTCGGCTGAGGTCCGCTTCAACGAGATCGGCCTTGCTCAAATCAGCGTTGATCAGATCCGCTTCAACCATATTGGCTCGGCTAAGGTCTGCGCCACTCAAATTGACGCCGCAAAGATCGGTAGCTCGTAGGTCGCTGGAGCGCATACAGGCGCCCCGCAGGTTCGCGCCAATCAGATTGACCCCGCTGAGAATGGCCTTGCTCAGGTTGGCGCTGCTGAGATTGGAGCCGCTAAGATTGGTTTTGCGTAGATAAGCTCCACAGAGGTACGCGCCACTAAGGTTAACGTCACTGAGATTAGCTTCACGAATATTGCCCCCGCTTAAATCGGTTTTGCGGAGATCGGTTTTGCTCAAATCCGCTCTGTCCAGCATAGGCACGCGCTCATCCTTCTGAGCCTGGATGATCTCGCGCAAAGCCTGATCGCGCGCTAAGATATAGACCTGCTCTGGCAATGGCTTTCCTCCTCTACTTAAACATATCCACATGCGCTGCCGCGCCTGGCGCGGGCCATACCCGCGCGAGTAGCTGTTGTATAACTTTGTCGCTGCTATCTGAAAGTATCAGTTTGGGGGAGCAGCGATGCGAATAATCCCTAACCACTCCAGATCGTGGAGCATACTGCGTACTTCAGCGGCTTTCCTGCCAATCAACGGCTCCAGATCGTAGATCGAACGGTGTCCGTCTATTAACAGATAGAGGCGGCGGTGCGCGCGCGGGAGTCCTGAGCGCTCAATCCGCGTGGTGGCTTCGCCCAGTTCCACGCAGCTACGTGGAACTTCGGGATCTGGACGTGGTAGCTGTTCCGTCTCCAACTTGTCTGTATGGGCCTGCGTTGTCCCTGGTCCGGCATGGAGCGCGCTTCCATCAGGCGCGCAAAGTGGCAAGCCGGCAGAGGGTAGGTCGAGAACTTCTCCCGTCTGAGGATCTGTAAAAACATATTGCGCCTGCCCCCAGGTGCTTAGCCAGTTTAAAGCCTCCGCGCCGTTTCTACGGCCTACGTTAGCCTGCGTGATTTGTCCCTGGATAAAGATAAGCACGCCTTCTTCTGAGGTAAGTCCCTCTCCACGTCTGACCCGTAATAAACCGTTTTTGCGCTCGATTTTGATACTTGCTATGATGCCTACCAGACGATCCGTGGTTGCCTCACGTTGTTCTGCCATGGATTTTTCCTTCCTGAAATCAACACGACCTTCCCCCTTGTATATACCCATTATTAGAACGTGTGACGAAGCGAGTCGGAGCTACATTCATCTGAGGCAAATCCAACTTTTCCCCTTCTACTTCAACTTGTCAAGTATGGATTATAACATTAGATACCTCTAACTAAGTCCTATTTGGCCTTATTCTGTGACTTTTGGGCTATATTTCAGCTCGCTCGCTTGTTAACTGGCGCCATTTTCTACGTGTGTAGCGCGCTTGCTGTTATCTGCCGCCGCTGCTACGTTGTTGCCTGGCATAGAAGGCATAGAGCACGATGCCCAGAACAGTTAACAACAGACCAAGCAGGCCGAGCGCGATAGAGATTACAATCCCGGTTGAGCTTCCTCCGCCTGTACTATTTGGCGGCGTTGGCGTCGTTGACGAGGGTGAGGGGGTGGGAGATAGACCAGGGGTAGGTGATGGAGATGGAGACGGGGATGGACTGGGAGAAGGCGATGGCGATGGTGATGGAGATGGGGACGGAGTGGGGGTGGGAGTAGGCGACGGAGTGGGAGTAGGAGTGGGCGACGGAGTGAGAGTGGGAGACGGTGTCGGCGTGAGAGTAGGCGTCTGAATCGGTGGTGTGTCCTGAGCCTGCGCTACACTCGCGAAGGCAGGCTGGCTGAAATGTGGCAACGCCAGCCAGCCACAAAGTAACAGCCAGAAACCACTGCAAATAAATAAATATGCCATTCGCGCCCGTTTTTTTGACACGAGAATCTCCTCCTGGTGCGATAAAGTTGAAGATACTGGATGCTTCTTCTTTTGAAACGTTGTGCTGGTCGTTGATGTAACAAAAAGGCAAAATAGGAAGCACTGTGTACCTGCTCGCTACAGCTTATTTCTGTTTCTGCGCCTTTTGTGTGCGTTGGCGTAATGCTTCGTAGAGAGCAATGCTGCCCGCGACCGCCGCGTTGAGGGAGTTAATCTGTCCATACATAGGCAGGCGGATCAAGGCATCGCAGTGTTCGCGCACCAGGCGACTGAGGCCTTTGCCCTCATTGCCTACCACCAGTGCCAGCGGTCCTGTCAGGTCGGCTGCAACATACTCGGTTTTCGTCTCTCCAGCCAGGCCAATAATCCAGATATTCTTCTTTTTCAGCGCGTCAATAGTGTGGGTCAGGTTGGTTTCATGAGCGATCAAGAGATGTTCAGTGGCTCCTGCTGAGGTTTTAACAACTGTAGCATTGACTTCAGCCGCGTGATGCTGAGGGATAACTACTCCATGGACTCCTGCAGCTTCCGCGGTGCGTAATAGAGAACCCAGGTTATTGACATCCTGGATAGCGTCGAGGAGCAGCAAAAACGGATCTTCGTCTTTCTGGTGCGCGTGTTCCAGGATCTCGTCGATCGTAGCGTATCTGCGCGCTTCCACGACCGCCAGGCAACCTTGATGTACAGCTCCCTGACTTAATTGCTCTAAACGTACGCGCGGCACTGTCTCTAGCGGAATCTGCTGGCGCAGAGCCTCCTGCAAAATACTTGCCAGCGCGGGCGCTTCCCGCTGTCCCTCGGCAATCAACAGACGTTTCACTTTGCGGCTCGAGCGCAGCGTTTCCAGTACAGGATTGCGACCCCAAACATACTCGGGCATGGCGTCTATTGACCTCCCTGTCGCTTCACCCCTACGGCGTGTCATAGCGATTGGCTTTCTAAATAATAGAAAATAGCAGCCGCTGTTTTCAGGCGGCGTTGAATAGCTTATCCTCTGAACTGCCATGTTGTCAAATCATCTATGCCATACTTTGGAACCCTTCCCACAAAGTATGAGAGAGTGGAGCATGAGAGAGCGGCAAAAGACTCATTTATATACTTTTGCCTCGCGCTAGGAATTTCTAACCGCGTAGTGAAGGGCCAAAGAGAATGCGCTTAATAGCCTCAATGGTGCGCTCGCGGTAGAGTTCTTCGTTTGCACCTGCGTTAAGGCAAAAGCAGTCGTAGAGCATGCTATCGACCAGGCCAAAGATGATTTTCGCGTACATCTTAGTGTCAAAGGGAGAAAAATCGCCGCGGGCAATGCACTGGGCAAAAAAGGTAGTCATAGCCTGTGTGACCATTTCTTTGCCGCGGCGTTTGACTTCCTGTTCTTCTTGAGATTGGGTGTCGATCTGGATTAACGACATAAATTGATTATTTTGGCGACAGAGTCCAAAGGCTTTTTCAATCATCGCCTGTGGCACCTGCTCAATCGGCAATTGCAGAAGTTCCGGTTTGATCAAAGCACTCGCGATCTCCATAACCCAGCTTTGCGAAGTATCGAGGTAAATTTCGCGTTTGTTGCGAAAATAGAGATAAACTGTTCCCACAGCGATACCAGCAGTTGATGCAATTTCAGCGATAGTGGTGGTCTCGTAGCCCTGACGTGAAAAGATCTCGCGAGCCGCATCTACAATGGCTTTGCGCTTATTGTTGACACCTTCTTCCGAGTTGATAGCCAGGGACGTTTTCTCTGCCATGGTTGTTCTGCTTTCTGCGCTGTATCAAATATATCTTTTTCGTTATATCAGGTTCGAGTGTGTCTCGTCAATGTCTGTGAAGAGGTCGTGCAAGGCACGTACAGGGGCGAAGCTCTGGCGATGGTGAGGGGTGGCGCCATGTTTTTGCAGGGCAGTCAGGTGGGCAGGAGTGCCATAGCCTTTATGCTGGTGAAAACCATAGGCGGGGTATTCCTGGTGCAACTGGAGCATCATGCGGTCGCGTGTGACCTTCGCGATAACTGAGGCAGCCGCGATCGAGAGGCAACGTGCATCTCCTTTGATCAGCGAGACCTGGGGCAACTGGACATCGCGCAGGGAGATGGCATCGAGCAGAAGCGCCTGGGGAGTGAGCGAGAGGTGGGTGAGCGCGTCTTTCATAGCCTGCCTGGTAGCCTGGAGGATATTACGCCGATCGATCAAAGCAACCGAGCCAATGCCTACGCTAACGGACAGCGCGCATTGCTGAATGACCGTGAAGAGGCGCTCGCGGGCCAGGGCGGTCATCTGCTTGGAGTCGCGCACGCCCTTCAGTTGCTCAGCAATGTCCACATCCAGAGGCAAGATTACAGCCGCGGCCACGACTGGTCCGGCCAGGCAGCCGCGGCCTGCTTCATCCAGGCCAGCGATCAAAGAAAAGCCCTGACTGAGCAGGGCCATTTCTTCAGCAAGTGTGGGAACTTGCGGGCTATTCCGCGCTTTTTCCACTGTTCTTAGCAGCTTTCGCGGCCTCTTTTGCCGCCAGTTCTTTGGCGGAAATCGGACGCAGTTCTTTCAAGCGAGCGGCTTTACCGGTTAGACCGCGCAGATAGTACAACTGCTGGCGGCGTACGCGGGCATGGCGCAACACTTCAATTTTTTCAATGCGCGGGGAGTTGATCAGGAAGGTACGCTCAACGCCCACTCCGTTAGTGATTTTGCGTACAGTGAAATTGCGATTCACACCGCCGCCACGCAGGCGCATGACTACACCTTCAAATGGCTGGAGGCGTTCACGGTTTCCTTCGACAACTTTCACTTGCAGGCGAACAGTGTCGCCCGATTTAATCTCTGGGATATTCTGGCGGAGCTGCTCACTCTCAACTGCCACCAGCAGAGCCCGTCCGGCGGATTTCACCACCGTCTGTTTCTCGGCCATGTTCTACTTCCTTCTGTGCGCGTTATGCTCAGCCCGTAATGACTCACTGGCGACCAGAAAATGGTCCTTCCTGGCAGTGTTCTGATTCTTGAGCGATTTCTGTTGGTCTCAACAGAGCGTTCCGCGCGCTGCTTTACTTTGTTGATTCGAGGGCATTGAGCTGCTTCATAAGCCGGGATTTGCGGCGCGCAGCGTTATTACGATGGATAACCCCTTTTTTCGCGGCGCGATCCAGTTCGCTGACAGCAGCGCGCATAGCGGCTTCTGTGTCTACACCCGAGACAATTGCCTGGCGGGCCTTGGTGACATTAGTCTTTACAACCGATTTGACCATGCGGTTGTGCAGGCGGCGTTTTTGCTCCTGGCGCTGACGCTTCTGTGCTGAGGCGTTATTGGGCATATATAAATATTCCTCCCGGAACATCTTTTCCCATCACATGGGTTTTTTGTCTACAAAAAATGCCGACAGTTCGTCGGACTGAGTGCGGGACCAATTATACTCTGTGCAAATGATCTTGTCAAATAAAAATGGCCCATCTTATGAGTGATCTGCGATTTTTTCTAAGCAGCACGAGTGCAACGTGCTCGTGCTGCTTAGAAAAAATCGCAGATCACTCATAATACTGTTTTACAGCTAATAGATGATTACCTGCGCATCATAGGTTGAATTGGGATAGAGCCAGGCGATGTCATTTTCAGCCATATTGATGCAGCCATGGCTGCCATTGCCGGCAAAGGATTCATCCCCACCTGTGTCATAGTGGGGATAGTTGTTACCAGGGCCGTAGTTGACGCGCCACCAGCTATCGTGGAAAAAGTAACCACCGGAGTGGTACTCCATAGCGAAGTTGATCTTCGTGTCGGGATACCAGAAAGCTGAGCCTTTAGGTTCGCTAGATTTGAACTTGGTTGGCGCTTCGCGATCGAAGATCTGCCAGTAGCCCGGTAGCGAGGGTTTGTCAAACTGGCCAGAAGTGATATAGAAAGCGCGTACCAGCTTGCCATTTACATAGTAACGCATTGACTGTTTGATCAGCGAGACGACAAAGACCTCTTTGGCATTGGTCAGGCCATAGTGGCTGATCAAGTTGAGATCTGTCTGATGCGCCTTATTATATGCTGTCGTGTCAGTGTAGTCCTGCTCCATCATTTGCAAATGGAGCATGTCGTTATTGATCAGATCAATAGCCGACTTGTAGTCATCTATGGTCTGGGCGTACTGTACTGCGACATCGGCATCGGAGCCAATGCCTTGCACGTCGTACTCGTAGTCTTGCGTGTAATTCTGACCATTGTATTTATTATGATACTCATGGGCATAACCCCAGCTTGTGACCTCCTGGTGATATTGCTTTAACAGATAATTGGCCTGGGCCTCGGTCAGAGGTACCTGGATAGAGGCAATATCAGCGTCAATCTGGGCGGAAATGTGCAGGAAATCGCTGATCGTTTTCGCGTTAGTCAGGGCTTGCTGGTCAGCCTGTAAGCGTTGCTGGTATTTGCTAACATTTGTGCCGTTATACTGCTTGATCAATTGAATATCGGCGCTAAACTGATTGAGCTTTGCTTGCCCGACATAGGGGATAGCTACCGTCGAGACCGTGGTGGTTTCATTGATCTGTGTATTGACCAGGCTAATCAATTTGGTGAAATCAGTCGGAGTTCGTGCGCTATTAAAGCTCTGGCGGTCGCTCTGCAATTCCAGGTTAAAGGCTGTCACATCGATATTAGAGGTTTGTAGTTGTTTGATGACTTTTTGGAATGCTTGTACTGCATCGTTCGCGGGTCCCATTAGATGGAGCGCCTGAGTTGATGCCAGTGCATTCGCACTGATCTTTAGAAAGTCTTTTGGGTACTGCGCTTTGGCTAGATCTTGCTGATAGCCGATGAGCTGCGCGGCAAATGGCTGAGTCTGGGTTAGATTCTGACCCTTGCGTTCGGACAGCGCGTTCGACATAGTCTGCAAGTCTTGCGAGGCTTGATAGTCTGATTGCTGTGTCTCTTGTGTCTCCAGGCCAGTAACCTGGGCGTCGAGCTGCGCGTAACGCTGGATCAGATTCTGATAATAGGTGTCAGCAGATTGGTCACCAAAGAGACCGAGAGGTGAGTGGGTACCAGTAAGCCGTTGCTCTTGCTGAATGATGGGTGTGAGTAGAGTGGCCGGAACGCCGATGCTTCGGGCCTGGCCTAGATCGCTGTCAAGCCGCTGTTTGGTCTGACTCGACTGCTGCTGAATCTGTGGGCTTCCCCCACAGGCGCTGAGCAAAAATGCGCTCAGCATGAAGAGCAGACAGAAGCCCAGTGGCTTCTCTACACGCCTCCGAATGGCCGGGTAGGCTCTCATTGATAGCCTCCAATGCAAAAAGAGATCAAAGAAATTGAGATAGTAGAGGTGTTCTATAGCAGCATAGGTTATAGGAACTCTGCTATGTAAACCGATACATATATTTAAACGTAACAAGCATAGCCCTCCTGGATAAAACGCTGCTTTTTGGAATTCTGCCTGGTTAGAGAAAAGCTGTAAAAGAAGATGGATTATTTTCTATCCATAATCCATATGATTTGCTGAGTTAGCTGATTCTATTGACTGAAGCCTGATTATAGTTTATGCTTGCCAATAAGCACCAGCTTCATCGATGACGTATCATGTTATTGTACGAGACATGCCAGAAGGTATTGCCAGGAATACAATGATATCTGGTGCTACGCTTGTGCGTTGCCTGGTCGTTTCTTCTGCTTTTCGTACATTTTCTACGAAAGGAGAATTGTTTTGGCTACTCGTGCTTCGCAGAGGAAGTTCAAACCGCTGCTTCTTCTCCTACTCATTCCATTTATTGCACTGTGTTGGCCTCCGTTTTACAATTTTAATGACCCGGAGGTCGCGGGCATCCCCTTCTTTTACTGGTTTCAGTTGCTCTGGATTGTGATTACTGCGGCGATCACAGCGTTAGTTTACCTGTTGGATAGGTAAGCGAGCGCTTGTATCTTAGCTGCCCGGCTCTTTCCCCGCCAGGGCTGCGTAAGAGACAGATGTCGTCTTTTAAGAGTGGATCTCTTGACAGAAAGGGCAAAGTTGCCATGAATTGGGAAGCATTTATCGTTTTCATTGTTTTCTTTCTGCTTGTAACTGTGCTAGGTTTCTGGGCCGCGCGCTGGCGCCAGGGGAACCTGAATGAGTTACATGAATGGGGCCTGGCCGGTCGCCGTTTTGGTACAGTGGTGACCTGGTTTCTACTAGGGGGCGACCTCTATACTGCTTATACTTTCATCGCGGTTCCAGGAGCTATGTTTGGCCTGGGTGCGCTGAATGGTTTTTTCGCGGTCCCCTACACCATCCTTGTCTATCCGATCATTTACGTGTTGATGCCGCGCTTCTGGTCTGTTTGTAAAGAGCATGGCTACGTGACCGCCGCTGATTTTGTGGAGGGACGCTTTGGCAGCCGCACGCTGGCCCTGACGACGGCCTTCACAGGCATTCTGGCCACGATGCCCTATATCGCGCTCCAGATGTTCGGCATTCAGATTTCGCTGGCGGCGCTGGGCATCCCGATCGCGATCTCATTGGGCGGCTTTCAACTTGACCTGCCCTTGATCGTCGCTTTTTTGATCCTGGCGGCTTACACCTATACCAGCGGCCTGCGCGCGCCCGCGATGATCGCGCTGGTGAAGGATGTGATGATCTTTATTGTGCTCTTTGCCGCGCTTATCTATATTCCCATCAAATTGGGTGGCTTCGGCAACATTTTTGCGGCAGCGCATAGTAAGGTTCTGGCAACTGCCAACACGACTCCCAAGTTTTTCGATCTGGTGCCTTCGTCCCTCTTCCCGGCCTATGTGACGCTGGCTCTTGGTTCTGCTTTTGCTTTATTCCTGTATCCACATGCGTTAACAGGAGTGCTCAGCAGTAATAGCCAGAAAGTGGTCAAACGTAATGCGGCCCTGCTGCCGATCTACTCGCTGATGCTGGGTCTGCTGGCGTTGCTGGGCTACATGGCGATCGCGGCCAATATTCATCCAGCGACAAGTGGGCTGGCCGCGTATAAAAACAATGCGGCTGTTCCGCTATTGATCAATACCGAGTTTCCTGCGTGGTTCACGGGCTTTGCTTTCGCGGCTATCTCGATTGGCGCGCTGGTGCCGGCTGCGGTGATGTCTATCGCGGCAGCTAACCTGTTTACCAGGAACATCTACAAAGCGTACTTCGATAAAAGCGCCAGCGACCAGCGCGAAGCCACGGTGGCGAAGATCGTCTCGTTGCTCGTAAAATTAGGCGCGCTGATCTTTATTGTCTACTTGCCCGCGCAGAATGTGATTAATTTCCAGTTGTTGGGCGGTATCTGGATTCTGCAAACGCTGCCCGCGGTCTTCCTGGGCCTCTATACGCGCTGGTTTAACCGCTGGGCGCTGGTCGTTGGCTGGCTAGTCGGTATGACCGCTGGCACCTGGATGTTTATCGCAACCCAGGGCACCTCTTCGGTCTATGCACTGAAGCTTGGCCCGCTGGCGCTGCCATCCATGTATTCGGCCTTCACATCGGTGATCATAAATCTTGTCCTGGCTGTGGTTCTGACGCCGCTTTTTGAGGCGATTGGAGCTAAACGCGGAGTGGACGCGACATCTCCCTCGGACTACGTTGAAGAAGAGGTAGCTGGTCCGCCCGAAACAGGCAGAGAAGCGCTGGGTTAAGTCCTTTGCTTGCGCGCTCTAAAAAGAGAGTCAGAGGTAGCACTTCTGGCTCTCTTTTTAGAACGCGCAAGCAAAGGACTTTCAAGAAACCCTGTTGACATTCTTCATCTTAATTGACTACCTTCCTCTACTGTGTTAGGATAGTTTTGGTAGTGTATAAATGACACCAGGTCCATATGGGTATTCCTGAATAAAGAGAAGAAGGGTCCCGAACATGGGAACAGATACTCTCCCCATTTTCATTTTGGTGACGCTAGCTATCCTCTTTGGTTTGCTGGTCATGG
>JBEVTI010000048.1:0-46880 GCA_041156125.1 Candidatus Paraktedonobacter carboxidivorans | reverse complement strand
GTTGTTGCAGCCGGTAGCCATGGAGATCGGCTCGACCTTCGCCATTCGCGAGGGTGGCCGTACCGTTGGCGCGGGCGTCTGTACCCGCATCGACTAAAAAATTTACTGGTGTCAGGGGCGCAAGCAATTGCGCCCATTAAGTTGGGTGCAAGCATGGCCCCTCACACAGGAGAAAAAATGGCTACAGGAGCAAAACAGCGAATTCGCATTCGCTTGAAAGCATACGATCATCGCATTCTCGATCAGTCAGCGATGCAGATCGTGGACGCCGCGCAACAAACAGGCGCTCGCGTGTCCGGTCCAATACCTCTGCCCACAGAGATTGGCAAGTTCACCGTGATGCGTTCTCCTTTCATCGACAAGGACTCGCGTGAGCAGTTCGAGATTCGCACGCACAAACGCCTGATCGATATCCTCGATCCAACTAGCAAAACGGTTGAGTCATTGACACGATTGAATCTGCCCGCAGGTGTAGACATCGAAATCAAGCTATAGCGCGCAGCTCATCTTACTTGAAGTTGGCCTATGGCTAACAGTCAGCGTATAGAGGCGCGATCATAGCAGAGAGAGAGGAAAGGATATGCTCAGTGGATTGTTGGGCAGAAAGGTCGGCATGACTCAGGTATTCGGTCCAAACGGAACCGTGATACCAGTGACAGTGATCGAAGCTGGTCCGTGTGTTGTAACACAGATCAAGACCGTTGCCCAGGATGGTTATGAAGCTGTCCAGATTGGTTTTGAACAGGCGCACATGAAAAGTGTGACGCGCCCCGAACTGGGGCATCTGGGGCACAAGCTGCCCTTGCTGAAAGCGCAGCGCAAACGCCTGCAAGAATATCAGCAGCAGCATGGTAAAAAAACTTCCGAAGGGGAAGAGAACAGCGAAGAGAAGCCGGACCAGCATGTGGCCGAACTGCTTAAAGTGCAGAATCGCCAGCGCCGTCCCGGCCCCGAGGTCGGTCCTTTTAAAGTCTTACGCGAGGTTGGTTTGCAGACTGGCGTATCGCTTGAAGGTCTGGAGCTTGGCAAAACCTTTGACGCAGGTCTCTTCGTCATTGGCGAGTCCGTAGATATTGTGGGAACCAGCAAAGGTAAAGGTTTCCAGGGTGGCGTGAAACGCCATGGCTTCCGCGGTGGTCCCAAGACCCACGGTCAGTCAGATCGCACGCGCGCGCCCGGATCTATTGGCTCTGGCACCACGCCAGGTCGCGTGCTCAAAGGTACGCGTATGGCTGGCCGTATGGGCAATGAGCGTGTGACGTTGAAGAAACTGCAAGTGGTTAAAGCTGATCCTGAGCGTAATCTGTTGCTGGTCAAAGGTTCCGTACCTGGCGCCAATGGTGGGTTGCTCATGATTAAGAAGCATGTATGAGGTAACCTGAAATGCCCTCGACTACAGTGTATAACATGGCCGGAGAGGCCGTAAAAGAGCTCGAACTGAGTGAGCAGGTGTTTGGAGTTACCCCAAACGAAGCGGTGCTTCACCAGGTTGTGGTCGCACAACTGGTTAATCGCCGTCAGGGCAATGCTTCGACCAAGACTCGCAGTGAAGTTTCGGGCGGCAATAAAAAGCCATATAAACAAAAAGGCACCGGGCGCGCGCGCCAGGGTAGCACACGTGCTCCCCAATTTCGCCATGGTGGCGTGGTCTGGGGTCCGAGACCTCATCCCTATCATCATGATGTGCCTAAAAAAGTGCGCCGTCTGGCTATCAGGTCAGCACTGTCTGACAAGGTTGCCAACGAGCAATTAATCGTTCTGGATAAATTGACTCTGGGTAGTCCGCGTACCAAAGATATGCTGGAGATGCTCGAGAATCTGCCTGTCAATGGCAAGCAGGTGCTAATGATGCTGCCACAGCGCGACGAAAACATCGTGCTCTCGACACGCAACATTCCCTCGGCTAAGGTTCAGCATGTCGCTTCAATCAACGTCATCGAGTTGCTCAAGCACGATTATGTGGTCATGTCAGTGCATACGGTGCGTTGGATCGAACTGGTCTTTGGCGAGGGTCTGAGTTCCGAAGATGCCAGCCAGCGTATTGCTGATGAACTGGCTGCCGAGGCGCAAGAGTCCGACGAGGATAACGAGAGCAGCGCGGAAGAGACTGAGGAATCGTCTGTAGACGAGCAAGAAGCTAACGCAACAGACGAGGATAACAAGAGTCGCGCGCCAAAAACCAGGAAATCGTCTAAAGGCAAACAAAAAGCCGAGGCAAAGGACGAAGCCAAGGAAGAAGCTGAGGCAACAGACGAGGACAAGGAAGAAGCCGAGGCAACAGACGAGGACGAGAAGGAGTAGGAGCCGTGGAAATCACAGAAGTGCTGCGCCATGGTGTGGTTACCGAAAAGACGGTCAACCTGCAAAGCCAGAATAAATATACATTTAAAGTGGCCCTGGGAGCCAATAAAATAGATGTGCGCCGCGCGGTCGAGACGCTTTTCAAAGTGAAAGTTGTCTCAGTGAATATGATGCGTATGCCTGGCAAAGAGCGCATGCTCAGGCGCAGAGGGTCTGCTCCCCGACCTCTTGGAGCTCAGGAGTGGAAGAAAGCGATTGTCACACTCGCAGCGGGTGAGTCAATAGACGCATTGAAGGCATAAGGTTAGTATCTTATTCCGATTTTGCGAGCGATCAGTGGATCGTTGTTGAGGCGAGATCGGACAGGAGTAAGGTGTGAGAGATGCCAATTAGACAGTATCGACCAACATCTCCTGGTCGCCGTGGTATGTCGGTCTCGACATTCGAGGAGATTACCAAGACGCGGCCAGAGAAATCTCTGGTGGTGAAGCTGGAAAAGCACGCGGGGCGCAATAACCAGGGAAAGATTACCACGCGCCATCGTGGCGGCGGCGCCAAACGCGCGTATCGTCTGATCGATTTTAAGCGTAACAAACTGGGCGTTCCTGCCAGGGTGGCAGCGATCGAGTATGATCCTAATCGCTCAGCGCGTATTGCCCTGCTGCATTATCTTGACGGTGAAAAGCGCTATATTATCGCGCCGCTTGCCCTTAAGGTTGGCGACCAGGTAGTAGCGGGCCCGGAAGCGGATATCAAGCCGGGCAACTCATTGCCATTAAAAAATATTCCCTCTGGAACGGTGATTCACAACATCGAACTAACTAAGGGACGTGGAGGCCAGATGGCGCGCGGCGCTGGAGTTGGCGCGCAGTTGATGGCCAAAGATGGTGACTATGCTCTTATTCGCCTGCCCTCAGGTGAGCAGCGCCGGGTGCATATTCTCTGTACAGCGACCGTGGGCCAGGTTGGCAATGTCGATCATGAGAACCGTAGTCTGGGTAAAGCAGGGCGTTCCCGTCACCTGGGTCGCAGACCATCCGTCCGTGGATCGGTGATGAACCCGCGTGACCATCCTCATGGTGGTGGCGAGGGCCGCGCGCCAATTGGTGGGCAGCCGCAGACCCCCTGGGGCAAACCCGCGCTGGGCTACAAGACGCGCAATAACAAGCGAACGGATCGCTTTATTGTCCGGCGCCGTAACGCTGGCAGGAGGAAGTAGGCATGTCGCGTTCAAGGAAAAAAGGGCCATACATTCATGAGTCGCTGAGGAAGAAAGTTCTGACTATGCTGCGCAGCGGCGACCGCCGGGTGATTAAGACCTGGTCGCGTGCTTCGACTATCTTTCCTCAGATGGTAGGAATGACGATTGGTGTTCACAACGGCAAGACGCATGTGCCCATTTATATTACCGAAAACATGGTGGGCCATAAACTGGGTGAGTTTGCTCCTACCCGTCGCTTTCATGGTCATGCCGGTGGGAAAAGTGAACGGACTACTTCGGTCCGCTGAGGTTTGAAATGCAAGTTCGAGCAATTGCCAAAAATATTGGTATTCCTCCGCGTAAAATGCGCCTGGTTACGAATGCCGTTAAAGGGCTGAACATCAATGAAGCTCTCGCGTATTTGCAGTTTTTGCCTAACGCTGGTGCCAGACCGGTTAGTAAGGTTGTGGCATCGGCGGCAGCAAACGCGGAGAATAACTACAATCTGAATCCTGATGATCTCTTTATTCTGAATATTGTCGCGGATGACTCATACCGGGCCAAGCGCTTTAAAGCGCGCCCGCATGGTCGCCCAGGGCGTATTCTACAGCGCTTCTGTCATGTGACAGTGGTCGTCTCGGATGACCGGTCTGAGATTGTACGCTAAGTCTTCAGATCCAGGCGGGCTAACAGAAACGCCGTGGCATGCGTTTGCTCGTGTGGAGTAGAAAGTTAAGGAGGGTACCTTGGGACATAAAGTACATCCCACAGGTTTCAGGCTCGGCATCGTGAAAGGTTGGCAGTCTCGCTGGTACGCGGAGCGTGATTATAAAGATTTATTCGCGGAAGATTTCAAACTGCGCAAGACAATCAACAAGAAGCTTGCGGATGGGGCGATTTCGCGCATTGAGATTGAGCGAGCGGCTGCAAACCAGGTTGCGGTGACGATTCACACAGCGAAGCCTGGCATTGTGATTGGTCGCAACGGTCAGAAGGTCGATGAGTTGCGCGCTCAGTTGGAGGCTCTAACGAAGAAACGCGTGCGCCTGAACATTGTTGAGATTCGCCAGCCCGAGCTGGATGCCTACCTGGTAGGGCGCAGCATAGCTGAACAGCTGGAGAAGCGCGTCTCATTCCGTCGTGCTATGAAACAGGCCGTGCAGAAGTCAATGCGTGCGAACGCCAAGGGCATTCGTATCGTAGTTGGCGGTCGTCTTGGTGGCGCGGAAATCGCGCGCTCTGAGAAAGAGGTTGAGGGTAAAATCCCTCTGCATACGCTGCGCGCCGATATCGATTATGGCCTGGCTGAGGCCCATACAACCTTTGGGGTCATCGGTATCCGTGTCTGGATCTACAAAGGCGATATCTTACCTGAAAAGCGTCGCGAGTTGAACAGCGCTCCAGAGGTGGAGACATTTGTACCTCAGCGCGATGATCGCGGAGACCGTCGTGGTCCGCGTGGCGATCGTGGAGACCGTCGCGGTGGAGACCGTGGCCCTCGCAGCGACCGCCCGCAGGGAGATCGTGGTCCGCGCCCACCAAGAGTTGATCGCCCGCCGGGAGATCGTCCACAGGGGGATCGCCCGCCGGGAGATCGTGGTCCGCGTCCACCAAGAGTTGATCGCCCGCAGGGAGATCGTCCGCAGGGAGATCGTCCGCAGGGGGATCGTCCGCAGGGGGATCGTCCGCAGGGGGATCGTGGTCCACGTGGTCCTCGACCAACTGGTGATCGGCCTCCGCGCCAGCCGCGTGCTGAGCGTCCCGCTCAGAGCCCGGAAACTCAGAGTCCCGCGGTAACCAGCGAGATCGTAGCCACGCCGCCGCCAACGCCGCCCATGCCAGCTAGCCCGGAAACCGGGAGCGCTGAGAGCGAGTAGAGGAGAGAATAAGCCATGTTACTGGCACCGTCACGTTTTAAATACCGCAAACAGCATCGCGGTCGTATGAAAGGAGCAGCCACGCGTGGCAACGTCCTCTCCTTTGGAGAGTTCGGGCTACAAGCTCTTGAGCCATGCTGGTTGGAGTCCCGCCAGATTGAATCCGCGCGTATCGCGCTCACCCGCTTTATGAAGCGCGGTGGTAAAGTGTGGATTCGTGTCTTCCCGGACAAACCGATTACCGCCAAGCCAGCCGAAACCCGTATGGGTAGCGGTAAAGGCGCGGTCGATCACTACGTCGCAGTCATCAAGCCAGGGCGTATCATTTTTGAACTTGGCGGCGTTTCCGAAGAGATCGCCAAAGAAGCAGTACGCCTGGCTGGTCACAAACTGCCTGTTAAGACCCGCTTTTTAGTGCGGGGGGAGGCTGAGAGCGTTGAAAGTTAACGAGCGCCGCAAGCAGATTCAGGCATATAACGAGGGCGAGGCTCAGCGCGAACTCAAGGAGCTACGTTTGAAATTGTTCAACCTTCGCCTGCAACAGCAGCGTGGTGAAATCAAAAACAACCGCACCTTTACGCAGACGCGTAAAGATATTGCTCGTGTGATGCACCGGCTGTCACAGTTGGAGGTTCAGGAATAATGACACAACAGGCTCAGACTACGCAGAAGCCCCACGGTCGTATTCAGATCAAAGAAGGCACTGTAATTAGCAATAAGATGGACAAGACGATTGTTGTGCAGGTCGTCTCGTTGAAAAAACATCGCATTTACAAGCGCACCTATAAGCAGACAAAACATTTTTATGCGCATGACGAAGATAACGTCTGTCAGATTGGCGATGTGGTTCGTATTCAGGAAAGCCGCCCGCTTAGCAAATTGAAGCGCTGGCGCCTGGTTGAAATCACAAAGCATGGTAGCGGCATTGTTCCAGTGGAAGTAGTGCTGGCCGAAGCTGATCCAGACCTGACTTCCGAGTCAGCGGAAGAATAAGGGAGGATTACCGTGATTCAGCCACAGACACGTCTGAAAGTTGCCGATAATACTGGCGCCAAAGAGATTATGTGTATTCGCGTAATGAGTGGTTCACGCAAGCGCTATGCTGAGGTTGGCGATATTATCAAGGCCTCCGTCAAGCAGGCCGCGCCTAATGGCCAGGTCAAGAAGGGTGAAGTGGTCAACGCTGTCGTCGTGCGCGTCTCGAAAGAGTATGGGCGCCCTGATGGCTCGCATATTCGTTTCGACGAAAACGCCGCGGTGATCATCGCTGCCGGGAATAATCCGCGTGGCACGCGTATCTTTGGCCCGGTTGCCCGCGAACTGCGTGAGCGCAACTTCATGAAGATCATTTCACTGGCACCTGAGGTGCTTTAAGCAAGTAAGCGGAGGGCGTCAGCCCTTTGCCAGGATTTTCTAATCTCTCGCCAGAACTGAGATGTTCTGGCAGACGGGAGCGCAAAGGGTAGTAGCCTTTTGCCGGGACATGGGATATCCCCGTTTGTCCTGCTCTCTCGCTCGCCGCTGTATGCGGCGGTATACTGCAAAGCAGAACGTTTCTCGTTGATGTTTGGCGCTCGCGAGTGCGTTAAAGACAAACAAGAAGCGCTTGAGGAAAGAAATGGCAATTAGACAGAAAGAGAAAAGGCCTCTGCATCTTGCCAAGATGAATATCAAGAAGGGTGACACCGTCTTGCTACTCACTGGCAAAGATAGGGGGAAGCAGGGAACGGTTTCGCGGTCGCTGCCACAGGTTGAAAAGATTGTGGTAGAGGGTCTTAATATGGTTAAGAAGCACGTGAAACCGCAAGGCCAGACTCGCCAGGGTGGCGTGATCGACAAGGCCATGCCCATTCATGTCTCCAATACGATGCTGATCTGCTCTGAGTGCAGCAAGCCCACCAGGGTTGCTCACGAACGCCGGGTGATCAACGACAAAGAGCGTACTGTCCGAGTGTGCAAGAAGTGCCACAAGGTGATTGAGGAACGCTCGGCAAAGAAGGAGTAGGAAATGGCAGCACAAATGAAGGAAAAGTATCTGAAAGAGGTTGTGCCGGGGTTACAGAAGGAGTTTAATTACTCGAACCCGATGCAGGTGCCGGTCATTCATAAGGTGGTCGTCAACATCGGAATGGGCGAGGCCATCCAAAACGCCAAAGCGATGGATGCCGCTGTCGCCGACCTGGCCTCAATTACTGGACAACGCCCGGTGATTACTCGTGCGCGGCGCTCGGTCGCAGCTTTCAAACTACGCGAAGGCATGCAGATTGGCTGCATGGTCACCCTGCGGGGACAACGCATGTACTACTTTCTCGATAAGCTGATGAACGTTGCCCTGCCGCGTATCCGCGACTTTCAGGGTATTTCGTCAGAAGCTTTCGATGGGCGCGGCAACTACACGCTGGGCCTGCGCGAGCAACTGGTATTCCCTGAGATCGATTACGATAAGGTTGACAAAGTGCGTGGTATGGAAGTTAGCATTGTGACAACAGCTCGCACAGATGAAGAGGGACGCCGGTTGCTCAAGTTGATGGGCATGCCCTTTAAGAAATAGCAGGAGACAGGTATGGCAAAAACATCAATGATTGTAAAGTCGCAGCGCAAGCCCAAGTACAAGGTGCAGCATCACAATCGCTGCCAGATCTGTGGTCGGCCACGCGCGTATATTCGGAAATTTGGTCTCTGCCGCATCTGCTTCCGTGAGCGGGCGTTGCGCGGGGAGTTGCCCGGCGTAACGAAGTCGAGCTGGTAATCGGAGGGCGTTGTTTCATGAACATGACTGATCCCATCGCGGATATGCTGACTCGCATTCGTAATGCGGTGACTGCGCGGCATGCGCGGGTGAATATCCCGGCCTCGAAAATGAAGCTGGCAATTGCGCGTGTGCTCAAAGAAGAGGGTTATATTAAAGATATAGAGATCCTCAGGGATAACTCTCAGGGCACAATCCGCATCACGTTGCGCTATGTTGAGAAGAAATCTGTGCTGACGCAGCTCAAGCGCGTTAGCAAGCCTGGTCTGCGTGTGTATACAAAGCGAGGTGGCATTCCTCGCGTACGTGGCGGGCAGGGCATCTCTATTCTTTCGACGCCCCAGGGGCTAATGACGGGCCGCAGAGCTTACCAGGAAGGACTGGGCGGCGAGGTCGTCTGTTACGTTTGGTAAGCACATCAGGAGGATTTTACAATGTCTCGTATTGGACGTGCTCCGATCTCTGTGCCTCCAAAGGTACAGGTGACCTGGACTGATGGGAATTTTGTGACGGTCAAAGGCCCTAAAGGTGAACTATCATATCAGGTTGATCCTGCGTTGACGCTGGCACTGGATAATGGGACTTTGACGGTGGCGCGCCCATCGGATAGCAAAGAGTATAAAGCAAAACATGGTCTTTATCGTAGCCTGGTTAACAATATGGTGGTAGGGGTAACGAATGGTTACACCAAGCAACTGGAGATCCACGGCGTTGGTTATCGTGCCAATAAAGTGGGTGATAATCTGGTGATTCTGGTTGGCTATTCCCACCCGATTGAGGTTCAGGCGCCGGCTGGCATCACCTTGAACGTGGATGGTATCGATCAGGTGACAAAGGCCACGAAGATAAGTGTCAGTGGCATTGATAAGCAGATGGTCGGTCAGGTTGCGGCCAGCATTCGCCACTTGCGCAAGCCCGAACCGTACAAAGGCAAAGGCATTCGTTACGCGAATGAGGCGATCCGCCGTAAGGCTGGTAAGGCCGGGAAAGTCGGTGGTAAGAAGAAATGATCAAGCAATTTAATGCGAATAAAGCTCGCCAGAAGCGGCATATACGCTTGCGCAACCGCCTTGAAGGTACTGAAATGCGTCCGCGCCTGAGTGTCTTCCGCAGCGACAAGCAGATCTATGCGCAGGTGATTGATGATGTCACCGGGCGCACCCTGGCCGCGGCATCTTCGCTGGATAGCGCGCTCAAGGACTTTCAGTACCAGCCCCAGGAGACTTCCAGCCAGGCAAAGGAAACTGTCGAGGTTGAGGAAGTTGAAGCTGTAACTGTGGCCTCAGCCGCTCCCGCGAAGAAGGGTGCGAAAGCAGAGAAAGCTCCCAAAGGTGCAAAGCCCGGCACTGGCAAGAAAACCGTACTGGCGGCAGCGGTCAAGGGTGAGAAGAAAACTCCGGTCGAGGCACTGGTAGCCATCTCGAGCAACCACAAGGTCTCGCTGGCCCACGAGGTTGGCAAACTGGTGGCGCAGCGCGCCAAAGAGAAGGGCATTGAACAGGTCGTCTTTGATCGTGGGGGCTATCCCTACCATGGGCGTGTGGCCGCGCTCGCCGAAGGCGCTCGTGAAGTAGGCTTGAAGTTTTAGCCCAAGGAGAAAAGATGGCAAAAATAGATGCTTCAAAACTGAATCTTGAAGAGACTGTTGTGCAAGTAAGCCGCGTCTCCAAGGTGGTCAAAGGCGGACGTCGCTTCAGCATCCGAGCGCTGGTTGTGGTAGGCGATCACAACGGCCACGTAGGCTACGGCCTGGGCAAAGCCGCGGAGTATACCGAGGCGATTCGCAAGGGTGTAGAAGACGCCAAGAAGCACCTGATCGAGGTGCCTCTGAACGGTGCCACGATCCCTTTTATGGTCAAGACGCGCTACAGCGCTTCGGAGGTCATGCTCAAACCGGCTGCGCCTGGTACAGGTGTTATCGCCGGAGGTGCGGTGCGCGCGGTCATGCAGGCTGTGGGCATTCGCGACATCCTTACCAAGTCACTGGGTAGCAATAATGCTGCCAACACGATTAACGCTACTCTGGCGGCGTTGCGTGAACTGCGCTCTGCCGAGACTGAGGCCTTCATGCGCGGCAAGACTGTGGTAGAGATTGTTGGCAGAAAACAGGCCGAGCGCCTGACTGTCGCCGCGGCTACTGCCGCTGAGCAGGCTGCTCTGGCGCGCGCGGCTCGTGAAGAAGAGTCCCGCGATAACCGTTCTGAGCGTGGTGATCGCGGTCGTGGTCGCGGCGGCGACCGCGGCGACCAGCGTGGTGGTCGTGGCGACCGCCGCGGTGGCGGCGGCGGTGGCGGTGACCGCCGCCGTTAAAGCTAAGAGGAGGATATACATGAAGTTGCGTGTTAAATATGTGAAAAGCGCAATTGGTTATTCTCAGGACCAGAAAGACACTATTCGTTCTCTGGGCCTGCGCAAACTTCATCACATAGTTGAGATCGAAGACAATCCTGCTATGCGTGGGATGATCAATAAAGTGAGGCACCTTGTACAGGTAGAGGAAGTAGCCTGATGAAACTTTCTGATTTGCATCCAGCTCCTGGATCACATAAGCACGAAAAGCGGCTTGGTCGTGGTCACGGTTCCGGGCGGGGCAAAACCGCGGGACGTGGTACCAAGGGCCAGAAGGCTCGTACTGGCGGGAAGGTTCATCGCGCCTTTAACGGTGGCCAGACTCGCCTTTCCAAGCGTCTCCCGTTCTTGCGCGGTCTGGGGAATAGCAATATTGCTTTCCGCGACGTTTACGCTGTTGTCAACCTGAATGAATTTTCCGAACTGGAGCCAGGCTCTCGGGTCAGTCCCGAGTCTCTGGTTGAGTCCGGCTATCTGACAGCCGCGCAGGGCAAAGGTTTGCTCAAGGTGTTGGGTGATGGCGAGCTTGCAGGTGCCCTGACTATCAAGGCACATAAGTTCTCAGCCAGCGCGCGCGCCAAAATCGAGGCTGCTGGTGGCACGGTTGAGATCATTCCCGTGAAAACGTACGAGAAGACCAAACGTCGCAGGGATGAAAATGGCAAAAAGTTGCCGCCACCGCCGCCGCAGGTATAAAGCAGAAGGAAGTACCTGGAGAGAACATCCGGGTGCTTCCCGACGTTATATCTGGTATAGGTTTTTTTGTTAAGTTGTGAAAGGAGATCTCCATGTGGGAAAAGCTGCGCAGTATCTGGACAATTCCAGATCTACGCAAAAAGATTCTTTTCACCCTGATGATCCTGGTGATAACGCGAGTTCTGGCTAATATCTCTGTGCCGTTGACACACGCAGAGATACAGCAACTGGTGACACTTTTCTCCACTTCAGGTACAAATCAGAACGTGGGCCAATTGCTTGGTCTGCTCGACGTTTTCTCTGGCGGATCATTGCAAAAGTTCTCTATTGTCGCACTGGGGGTCTATCCCTATATCACGGCGACCATCGTCATGCAACTCCTGCAGCCGATTATTCCGGCCTTGGAGAACATGATGCGCGAAGGCGAGGCGGGTCGTCTGCGTTTTAACCAGATTACGCGCATTATCGCGGTTCCACTGGCCTTTTTACAAGCTCTGGGTCAGGCAGCCATTTTCGTTCGTTTTAATGTGTTAACCAATTTCAGCCTCTTCGATCCATCGTCCTGGCTGGAGTCTCTCTCAATCCTGATGGCTTTGACCGCCGGCACAATGATTATGGTCTGGCTGGGTGAACTGATCACCGAGAATGGTATCGGCAACGGTATCTCGTTGATTATCTTTGCTGGTATTGTCAGTCAGATTAACACGTTGATCGCCAACGGTTGGAATGCCAGCACTTCTGGCGGTAGTGGTGGAGGCATTGTCAGCATCGCTGTCTTTGCCCTGGTTGGCTTGTTGACGATCATTGGCATCGTCTACATGTACCTTGGCCAGCGCCGCGTGCCGATTGAGTATCCTACCAAGCGTATGGTCGGACGGGGTCTGCTTGTAGGTACTGCGCAACGTACCTATATTCCTATGCAGGTCAACAGTGCGGGTATGATACCGCTGATTTTTGCGCAATCGATGCTGATCTTCCCGGCTGTGCTCTCGCAATACCTGTTCAGCAGCAGCATTGGCTGGCTGAAGGCGGCTGCGACATGGGTGGGTACCTATATCGCTAATACCACGCTCTGGTATTACTGGGCTATCTACTTTGTGCTGGTCGTTGTCTTTACCTACTTCTATGCTTATGTCGTCTGGCAGCAACAGGATATTCCCAATAGCTTGCAAAAGCAGGGCGCGCATATTCCAGGTTATCGTCCCGGTGAGACCACGCGTCGCCACCTTAACGATATCCTGAATCGCATCACCCTGGCAGGAGCGATTTTTCTGGGTATCATCGCGATTTTGCCCTACCTCACAAGTGTAGGTGGTAATCAATTGCTTAGTAGCGCCGCTGTGCTGATCGCGGTTGGTGTCGTTCTTGATACGGTTCGACAGATTGAGGCGCAGATGGTGATGCGTAACTATTCAGGCTTCTTAACCTGAGCTCAGTGTCGAGCTGGTACCATCGGAGGTAAACGTGGAAATCATTCTGATCGGAGCGCAAGGATCAGGAAAAGGGACTCAGGCTGCAATGCTCGCTCAAGCGCTCGGTATTCCTCATGTTGCCAGTGGAGACCTTTTCCGCAAGGAGATAGAGGGAAAAACCGAGATAGGGCTGAAAGCGCGTGAATACCTGGATCGTGGGGAACTAGTACCAGATGATGTAACAATTTCGATGGTCTTGAATCGTCTGAAGCTGCCGGACTGTGAGCCAGGGGCGTTATTCGATGGTTTTCCGCGCAACATAGCTCAGGCACAGGCCCTGGATCAGGGCTTGCCGGAACTGGGTAGACATGTACACACGGTCATCTATCTGAAGGTTCCTCGCCAGGAATTGTTGCAAAGGCTTGCCGGGCGTTACATCTGTAGGGCTAATCAACACGTTTATAACATCTATACACGTCCTCCGAAGATACCGGGGAGATGCGATCTGGATGGAAGTGAACTTTATCAGCGCTCTGACGATGTTGGGGAAGCGGTCCAGCGGCGCCTGGACATCTTTTTCAACCAGACTATTCGCTTGCTGGATTACTATAAAGAGCAAGAGAAGGTTGTTGAAGTCGATGGCAATCAGACCATTGAGCAGGTTCAGCATGCGCTGGTAGACGCGGTACGTACGCATAACACATGAGCCTTTCTGCCTGGGCGATCTCCGTGCTCGCTCAGACTGAGGGCCACCTGGGCAAACGTAACCTTTCACCAGGGATGTCCGAAACTGCTGTTCTTTGCTGGCTGTCGTGAACGGTGGGGAAGCGCGGAGGAAGCACAAACATTGCTGCGCAGGTAAATTATAAGCAAAAAGTCAGAAGAAATTGTCTCTCGACTTTCTTTGACGTTTATGCTATAATCCACAGTTGGCTGCAGCAGTTGAGACTGCTGCCATTTTATCATTAGAATCATCTCTCAGACAGCCGTCGTTTTGAGAAAGGATGCTATGGCCAAGAAGGATGAAATCGAAGTAGAGGGCAAAGTCCTTGAAGCCCTCCCAAACGCCATGTTTAAAGTTGAAATCGATGAGAAACACCAGGTGCTTGCGGTGTTATCGGGGCGTATGCGCATGAATTTCATACGTATCGTGCCAGGGGATAAAGTGAGAGTAGTGCTATCTCCCTATGATCTGACACGTGGGCGTATTACATGGCGTGCGAAGTAGTGAGTAGGCGAGGTTTTCCGAGTTCCTCACCCTTCTAGTTCCTCTCAATAGCATCTATTTGATGGCTGGGCAGGTAGGCGAGTGGTATCTGATTTAATCTCTACCAGCGGCTGAGCGTTTGCCTGCACCTCTTGGTGAGTTTTGTCTATATATTCTTGTGGAGGGCAAGTTCGTGAAAGTACGAGCCTCTGTAAAACCGCGTTGTGAACATTGCAAGGTCATCCGGCGCAATCGCGTGGTGATGATCATTTGCAGTAAAGATCCGAAACATAAACAGAAGCAGGGTTAAGAGCGGAAAGCGATCTCACAGGTCTTGCCGACCTGTGAGCGCCCGCGCATAAATCTGGAGGAGAAGATGGCTAGAATTGCCGGCGTTGACATTCCACGTGAGAAGCGCGTGGAGATTTCGCTGTGCTATATCTATGGGATCGGCCTGACAACAAGCCGCAAGATCCTGGAGCGAGCGCGCATTAGCCTGGATACCCGGGTGAAAGATCTGACCGAAGAAGAAGTTAACCGCCTGCGCGAGTTGATCGACCGTGAGTATAAGGTTGAGGGCGATCTGCGCCGCGAGGTGGACATGAACATCAGGCGGCTGATCGAGATCGGCTGCTATCGCGGTCTACGGCATCGTCGTAACCTGCCAGTGCATGGCCAGCGTACGCGCACCAACGCGCGCACGCGCCGCGGTCCGAAGCGCACGGTGGCCGGCAAGAAGAAGGCGGCGAAGAAGTAACGCCAAGGAGGTATTGCACGTATGGCAGACAAGAAGAAAACAACAGGCAAGCCCAGGCGGCGTGAACGGAAATCTATTCCTCGCGGCCAGGCACATATTCAGGCAACCTTTAATAATACGATTGTGACTTTGACCGATCCCAACGGCAACACGATTTCCTGGGGTAGCGCTGGTGGCCAGAACTTTAAGGGTTCGCGCAAAAGCACGCCTTACGCAGCTCAGGTGACCGCCGAGGTGGCCGCGCGCAAGGCGATGGAGCATGGCCTGCGCCAGGTCGAGGTCTTTGTTAAGGGTCCAGGGTCCGGGCGCGAGGCCGCGATCCGCTCTTTACAACAGGCTGGCCTGAACATTACCGCAATCACTGATGTCACACCTATTCCGCACAATGGCTGTCGCCCGCCGAAACGGCGCCGCGTGTAACCGTGCAGTGCGCGTGAGGAGGATTTAAACTACATGGCACGTTATACCGGCCCCGTCTGCAAGCTTTGCAGACGCGAGGGGGTAAAACTTTTCTTAAAGGGCGACAAGTGCTTGAGCGACAAGTGCGCATTTACACGCCGCCCCACGCGGCCAGGCCAGCATGGTCAGGCCCGCCCGCGTAAGGCTTCCGGCTATGCATCGCAACTGCGAGAGAAGCAGAAAGTGCGCCGTACTTATGGAGTGTTAGAGCGCCAGTTCAGCAAGCATTTTGTGGCTGCCGCGAAACGGCCCGGTCGTACAAGCGAAAACCTGCTGCAAATTCTGGAGATGCGCCTGGACAACCTGGTCTATCGTCTGGGTTTTGCTGATTCGCGCGCTCAGGCTCGTCAACTGGTTTGCCACGGGCACTTCTCGGTCAATGGCCGCAAGACGGATATCCCTTCCTTTATTGCGAAACCCAACGACGTAATCACCGTGCGCGAGCGGAGCAAGAGCCTGGAGTACTTCAAAGTTCGCATAGAGCTTCTGACTACTAAAGGTGTACCTTCCTGGTTGAGCCTGGATATCGCGGCTCTGACAGGACGCGTGCTCTCGCTGCCCTCTCGCACCGACCTGGAACTGCCATTTGAAGAGCAAATGGTGGTTGAATACTATCAGCGCTAAGTTGCTTGGCGGATGGGTATATGCCTACGCGGCCCCAATAGGCCGCCAGATGGCGCAGGAATCTTGGACTACCAGCCTTATATCTGTCTGCTCAAAGATGTGATGAATAAGCCATGGTAGGAAAAGAAAGGCAGGTTTGACTTTGCAAGATTTGATTCTGCCTCGCATTAAGAACACAAAAACACAGGGTAATTATGCGAGCTACGATATTGAGCCGTTAGAGGCAGGGTACGGCATGACTCTGGGCAACGCGCTGAGGCGCGTGCTGCTCTCGTCGCTGCCTGGTGCCGCTGTGACCTCTGTCCGTATCGACAGGGTGCAGCACGAGTTTCAAGACATCCCCAATGTTAAGGAAGATGTCACGGATATTGTGCTGAACATTAAGAAACTGCGCCTGCGCTCCTTCTCCGATCACCCTGTTTCGATGCGCCTGGAGGTGTCGGGTGAGCATCAGGTGACCGCGGCTGATATCGCGGCTCCCAGCACAGTGGAAATCGTTAACCCCGATCTGTATATCGCGACGCTCGACAACGATAATGCGCATCTTGAAATGGAACTGGTAGTGGAGGCTGGCCGAGGCTATGTCCCTGCCGATTCAAAAGAAGATCAACCCATCGGGGTGATTCCCGTCGATGCTATCTATACGCCTGTGCAAAAAGTCAACTATAGCGTTGAGCATACGCGCGTAGGGCAGATGACGAACTACGATAAAATTGTTATGGACATCTGGACGGATGGGACAATCACGCCAGATGAAGCTTTGCGCCAAAGTGCTGATATTCTGGTACGCCACTTTACGCAGCTTGCCAACTATCGTGCCACTCTGGCTGAGCCTGAGAAGCCGCCCCTGAGTAGTATGCCGATCCCGCAGAAGATCTATGATACTCCGATTGAGGAACTGGATCTCTCGGTTCGTGCCTATAACTGCTTGAAGCGCAGCAATATTACAAAGGTTGGCCAGGTACTTTCGATGAATGAAGAGGATCTGCTGGGCGTGCGTAACTTTGGTGAGAAGAGCTTACAGGAACTGCGCGAACGCTTGCTCGCGCGCAACTTCTTGCCGAATCCGCGTACTAGCGCCGTTGGCGCCGACCTGGACGGCGATCACGAAATGGAGGACTGAGTTGAGGCACCGAGTTGCCGGTAATCGGTTGAGCATGGAAGGCGGGCGCAGACTCTCTGTGCGCCGCAGTTTGATGTCTGGTCTCATCCGTTATGACCGTATACAGACAACTGAGGCACGCGCGCGTGCCATTCGGGGTGAGACAGAGAAGCTGATCACCCTGGCTGTGAAGGGCCGCTCCGCTGCTCTGGCCCACCTGGGGTCGATTGTCTCCGATGAGGAGAAGGCGACGAGAGTACTGGAATTCGCGCGCAAAGGCCGCTTTTCGCTCTCCTACAAGGTTGAGTCGAATGAGGAGCGCGCGGGCCTGGGCCTGGCTCCCCTTACCTCTAAAGGCCGCAAGTTCCTTGAGGATAAGTATAAAAGACGCCGCGGCGATCTACTGGACATCATTTCTAATGAGGAAGATGCCGAGGAGGCCTTGCTGGCCGCGTATCAGGCTATGGTGATCGAGCTACACGCGCGCCGCCAGATCTTGAAGTCTCTGCCAGATGAGTTGGTCGTCAAGAAGATCTTTGACGAACTGGCTCCACGTTATACTGGCCGTCCAGGCGGCTATACGCGTATTACCAAGCTGGGCAAACGCCAGGGCGATAATTCGGATATGGCGCAGATCGCGCTGGTCTAGAGAACTGTCAGGCGGGAGTGCAAGATTTTCACTATGAGCAAGCTGGCGTGTGGCATTGAATATGATGGCACCGGCTATCACGGCTTTCAACGCCAGCCTGAGTCTCATGGCTTGACTATCCAGGGCATGCTTGAGACAGTTATAGCGCGCGTCTCTGGCTCGCTGTCGGTGGTCTACGGCGCTGGTCGCACAGATGCCGGGGTCCATGCCAGCGGACAGGTGATCCATTTCTCGACAGCTTCTCAACTGACCGCACAGGCCTGGTTGAAAGCGCTAAACTCGCTCTTGCCGGATGCAGTGGCCGTCCATTGGGTCCGCGAGGTTCCCGATGATTTCCACGCCCGCTATAGCGCCATAAGCCGCTCCTATCGCTATACGATCTGGAATGATGTCATTCCGGCCCCGCTACGGGCCAGGTATAGTTACTATCGCGCGCGGGAATTGGAGACCGACCTGATGCATGCCGCTTGCCAGTTGTTACTGGGGCGCAGGGACTTCGGAGCGTTTGGGAGTAGTCCCGCTAAGCATAACCTGGCGAAACCCGGCCCTCATTCTTGTGTGCGGACGATGCTCAAGGCGGAATGCAGCCGCCATGACGCTCTTATCTATTGTGATTTTACTGCGGATGCTTTTCTCACGGGGCAGGTTCGCAGAATGGTTGGCACATTGCTGCTCGTAGGGCAAAAACGTCTGAACCTCGATGAATTTGCTCTGATTGTGCAGCAGGCGCGCAAGACGCACCCTGGTTCTGCGGTTCCACCGCATGGGCTGTGCCTGGTGGGGGTACGTTACCCCACAGAATTGGGAGCGGGTACACGCTTGAGTTTCTAAGCCTGTACGTTTTTTGGGAGAACAGAAAAATGAAAAAGACATATAGCGCCAAAGCTGCCGAACTGGACCCGCGGTGGTATGTAATAGACGCTGAGGGACAGGTGCTGGGTCGGCTGGCATCGCAGATCGCGCAGATCCTGCGCGGTAAGCATAAACCTACCTATACACCTCACATGCCGTGTGGGGACTTTGTGGTGGTGATCAATGCCGAGAAGATCGCGGTTACTGGCAGACGCATGGACCAGAAGATCTATTATCGCCATAGCCAGTATCCTGGTGGTCTGAAAAAGACTACCTTGCGCCAGACTCTGGAAGGCCGCTTCCCTGAGCGCGCGATCCAACACGCGGTGCGCGGTATGGTCATGCACAATAGCCTGGGCGCTGTGCTAATGGACCACCTGAAGATTTATGCCGGTCCTGAGCATCCACACGCGGCCCAAAAGCCTGTCATCTGGACTGGCCCGGAAGCGTTGTTGAAAAAGCGCGAGCTGGCGACAGAGGCTGCGGCGGACGCAGAGTAAAGAAGAGGAGATTCTACCTTGGCCGATACCATCAAAGGCGAATACTATTATGGTATGGGACGACGTAAGACGGCTGTGGCCCGCGTGCGTCTCTTCCCCAACGGTGACGGCAGTGTGATCGTCAATGGCAAAACATCTCGAGTGTATTTCGGGCAGCGCGAAGCTTTGACCGCTACGGCGGTTGCTCCCCTGCGCTTACTGGAAATCGCTGAGCAGTATAATATGACTGTACGCGTTGTCGGTGGTGGTACGAGCGGTCAGGCTGGCGCGATCCGCCACGGCCTCGCTCGCGCTCTGGTGCGTCTAAACCCGGAGTTTAAACTCGCCTTGCGCAAAGCCGGCTACCTGACACGCGATCCTCGTATGAAGGAGCGCAAAAAGCCCGGTCTCAAACGCGCCCGCAAAGCTCCACAGTACACAAAGCGCTAATTTTATATCCCGCTACGCCTACTGTAAAACACGAACAAAACCATCCGCATCTAAAGCATGTGGATGGTTTCTTTTGTCTAACAAGGCGCTGAACTATACGCTGATAACTGATCTGGCTTTTTAGCGCTCCGATGCGTGCTCAAAAGCAGCCGCGAAAGTTGGACGCGCAATCAATTCCTGGTAGATGATGCCCATTTGTTCAGCCCCATAGGGCATTGCGTGCTCAATCCACCATTGAATGAGACTGATAGTTGAGGTTACCAGGTGGTTGGCGGCGATCTCTGGCGGGATGTGGCTCTCGGCCAGGGGCGCATTCTGGTTAAAGACGCTTTGTGTGCCAGCCTCGATGATTCTACGCACCAGGGTCGAGGAGCCGCGACTGCTGAGCAGGACAAGTACTACTTCGCTGTGCTCCTGGGCGTAGCGAAAGATCAGTGTGCCAATTCTTTCGTGATTAGCCTCGCTCATGGGCGCGGTGAGCAGGCTGGTTAACTCGTCAAGCACTACATCGAGCACGTCTTTGAGCAGAGCATCTTTGTCGTGATAATGGCGAAAAAATGTGGCATAGCCCACCTCTGCCTGGTCTGTGATGTCACGAATGGTAATGGCCTCGTAGCCTTTTTCCAGGGTGAGCTCGATCAGTGCTCTGGCCAGCGCTTTCTGTGTACGCTTAACTCTGCGATCTTGTAAATCCATGATGGCCTCCCATGGTTCTTCAATGGAAGATACCAGTGCGGTAGAAAAGTAAGACTGGTACAATAAATAATGCTATTTTATCTCTAAACGAGCGCTACTTCAGCTTATAACTTTGCCTGGCAGTGCTAAAAATGGAGAGAAGTCGGCAAGCCCCTCTGCCGCTTTCTCTCCATTTTCAGCACTGTCGAGTAATTTTTATTTAGTCCGCGGGATTCGCGCTCTGCTGCCTGGCAAATGCGGGAACGCACCATTGTTGGCGGTACTCGGCCAGATTGCCGCGTACGACATCAAAGTAGATCTTTTGCAGCGCGCTACTGAGCTGACCGGTTTTGCCGGAGCCAATGGGACGGCGATCAACCTCAATCACGGGAGCAATCTGCGCGCCGGTGCCGCAGAGGATGATTTCGTCCGCCGAGTAGAGTTCGGTGCGGTCGATCTGGCGCTCGCGGGTAATAATGCCCAGTTCGCGTCGAGCCAGCTCGATCACTGTCTCGCGAGTAATGCCTAGCAGGATATTCTCGGAAGGCGAGGGAGTGATCAACTCGTTGTTGATCACCAGGAAGATATTTTCGGCGCTGCCCTCGGAGACATGGCCCTCGTTGGTGAGCATGATCGCTTCGTCGTAGCCATTCTGCAGCGCCTCACTTTTGGCGAAGGCCGAGTTGACATAAGCACCGGCGATCTTCGCGCGCGCGGGAATGGCGTTGTCATCCACGCGTCGCCAGGAGGAGACCCCACATTTCATACCGGTCAGCTCGACATAATTACCCTGCGGTTCGGATGTGATGATCAGATCGTTGGTCAGTCCGTGTAGTTGTACACCCAGGATTTCCTGGTTTTTATAGGCCACCGGGCGCAAATAGACATCCTGGTGTTGATCGTTGCGCTTGACTAATTCCAGGCTCAATTCAACGAGCTGGTCTGCTGTGTACGGCAGCGACATTTGCAAGACCTGGCATGAGCGCAGCAGGCGCTCATAGTGCTCGCGAGCGCGGAAAAGATACACCTGCTGCTCCTGTGAGTTCCAGTAGCCGCGAATTCCCTCAAAACAGGAGGTGCCGTAGGCGAAAGCATGCGTCCTTACAGAGATGACGCCACGCTCGGCGGGAATAAACTCGCCATTCATAAAAAGTTCTTTTGCGTTCATAGAAACTTCGCCCGCGGAGACTTCGCCTCTTCAGTACGAAGATTAAGCAGGCGCTCCTTCCTTTCTTTGTATCATAGCCTGGTCGTAGCACGCTTGCCACACTACATTACACCATCTTATTTAGTGATAGAATGCATTTCACGTACTAATACTATCTTATCAGCGCCAACACATGGAATGCGTTCTATCACTAAATAATTTTCTTTCCCAGAGCGGAAAGGATTAACTCGACCGCCAGATGGGCAGTGGCGTTTTCTCGATCGAGAATAGGATTAACCTCAACTGTGTCCATGGATACCAGGCGCCCGGACGAGGCGATCATTTCCATCGCCAGATGTGCTTCACGATAGGTCAGACCACCGCGCACCGGGGTGCCGACCCCTGGCGCTTCTCTGGGATCAAGTGAGTCTAGATCAAGGCTGAGGTGAACCCCATGGCTGGCCTGACTGGCGATATCCAGTGTCTCGCGCATGATATCTGACATGCCACGCTGGTCGATGTCGGTCATGGTGAAGACGTGGATCTGCTCCTCGCGCAGAAGCACCTGTTCTTGCTCGTCAAGATCACGCGCGCCCACGATCACAATTGTCTGCTTGTTGATCTTGGGCGACCAGCCGTCAAACTCGGTCAAAGTGGGTGGGCCGAGACCGGCCAGGGCTGCCAGAACCATACCATGGATATTACCCGATGGCGTGGTCTCGTGCGTATTAAAATCTCCGTGAGCATCAATCCAGATCACGCCCACATCTCGATGGACGCGAGCAACGCCGGTGATCGAGCCCAACGCAATGCTGTGGTCCCCACCTAGAATCAATGGGAACTCGCCAGCCTCCAGGGCCGCGCTTACCGTGTTGGCCAGATCTTCAGATGCCTGAAGAATTGGCTCTAAATATTTCAGATGGACATCACCGGTGGGCTGACTTTCGGGCTGGGGGACAATAATGTTCCCAACATCGTTGACTGTGTAGCCCAGGCGCCGCAACAGGTCGTTAAGACCCGCATAGCGAATGGCACTTGCACCTATATCAACCCCACGTCTGTCCGCACCTAAATCCATTGGTACGCCAATTACACGAATACGCATAATATAACCTTTTCTGTTCGTCGCTGAACAGCATTCTGATCTCATTTCTATTATAGACACTCATAGGTTACTTGTCTACAGATTATAAAGGGGGCGCAGAGCAAAGCAGAGGCACAACCAGATCATTCACAAGCTCTGCCGGAGAAGATCATTGGACTTGAAACTAACACTGGTCAGGTGTATAGTTGAGAAAGACAGGACTCGCCGCTGGCCCGCCGCAAATATGGCGGGCCTTAATATGTCGCATCGCGAACGTTCTTAAAGAGAGAGACCTGTGAAGCAACGGAGCTTCTCTATGTAATGCAGCATCTGTGGCCAATCAGAGCCACAAGCGAGGAGGAATGATTCATGGCTATCGACTTGATCAACCCCTATGACGTGGCGGTTGCCCAATTCGACGAGGCAGCTGATCGTCTGGGTTTATCTCAGGCGATGCGCGCGATTTTGCGCAAGCCCAAACGCGAACTCATTGTCAATTTTCCTGTGCGCATGGATAACGGTGACGTGGAGATGTTCACCGGCTATCGTGTCCAGCATAATATCAATCGTGGTCCTGCCAAAGGTGGCATTCGTTATAGTCCTGAAGTTTCATTAGACGAGGTACGCGCGCTGGCGATGTGGATGACCTGGAAATGCGCGGTTGTTGGTATTCCCTTTGGTGGTGCCAAAGGTGGCGTGATCTGCGATCCCCATAAAATGTCTTCCGGCGAACTTGAGCGGCTCACGCGCCGCTATGCAACCGAAATCTCTCTGTTCATTGGTCCCGATAGTGATATTCCCGCGCCCGATATGAACACGAATCCTCAGGTGATGGCCTGGATCATGGATACATATTCAATGCACAAAGGCTACTCTGTGCCCGCGGTGATCACTGGGAAGCCTATCGGCATTGGCGGCAGCGAGGGACGTATGGAGGCGACGGCTCGCGGCGTGATGGTAGTGACGCGAGAGGCTTTGCTTGATAAAAATATGAACCCTGAGGGATGCTCAGTGGTCGTGCAGGGCTTTGGTAACGTCGGTAGTATTACGGCGCGTTTGCTGCACGATGAGCTGCGCTGTAAAATTATCGGTCTGAGTGACATCTCCGGGGGAGTTTACAACCCTAAAGGCATCGATATCTATCGCGCCTTGCGTTACTCTAAAGAGCACAGTTCTCTGCGGGGTTTGCCGGATAGCAAGCCGGTGACTAATGCGCAGTTGCTTGAGTTACCCTGCGATGTGCTGATTCCCGCCGCGTTAGAAAATCAGTTGACTGGCAGGAACGCCGCGCGTGTCAAAGCGCAGTTGATTATCGAGGCCGCTAACGGTCCAACCGATCCCGAGGCCGATCGCGTCTTTAACAGGGCGGGTATTACAGTCGTGCCTGATATCCTGGCCAATGCGGGTGGTGTGACAGTTAGCTACTTTGAATGGGTGCAGGACTTGCAACGCTTTTTCTGGGCTGAAAATGAGATTAACGATCGCTTGGAGACCATTATGAAGCGTTCGTATCGCGCGGTTATTCAAAAGGCTTCCGAGCAAGATACCCATTTGCGCATGGGAGCCTACTTGCTCGCAGTCGCGCGTGTAGCCGAGTCTACCGAGCTGCGCGGTGTTTATCCATAAGCTTTAATCTAAAAGAGGCAAGCGCTGACTTTGCCAGCATGAGCAAAGTCAGCCTTGCCTCTTTTAGACGCGATATAAAACCTCGCCGGCGTGAGGTACGAGCAGATAGCCTTGATCCTCGCGCCCGGCCCAGGCTTGCGGGTCGATGGTCCGATAATCGCGGTAGCCCAGATTAATCAGGTTACAGCGCTTCGCGGGAATAGAGGTCGCCAGAATGACCTGGATGCGTGGGCTTTCAAGATTGCTAGCAGGCTCATAGGTGCCTATGCCTTTGACATGCGTGCTATGTGCCAGCACGCCTCCTGGTACGTGCTGGAAGCGTTCCCATTGCTTTGTAAAGTAGTCGCGTACATGGTAGCCAATCTGATCAAGCAGGCGACCGTGAGTGTATGAAACCTCGGTCAGATGTGGGGCATAAATAATGACCTCGCCTCCATCCGCGATTGTGCCCTCTGTTTTATACATCGCCTTGCCAGCGGTCCATAGATCATCGTACATGATGGAAGGTATGGCCAGCACGCTATGCATGGGTCTGCCTGTGCGTACAATGTTCAACTGGCCCGAGAGGTCAGCGGCCTGGCTCCATGCTTCGCTCGGCGTGCCGCAGTAGATGCCGTGCAGATCGTCCCCCCTTAATACCATAGCTATACAATAGAGGGGCTGTGTGACGAATTCGGCAGCGCGCTGAATGACGCGTCTGACGGGTGTATCTTTGATCCCAATGATCTGTATATTAGTCACCAGTGCGCCCAGCCAGTGGGTGAAATTGATGATCTCCGCGCCTGCGATGCCAGGGAAGAGATATTTGGCCCCTCCTGAGAAGCCTGCGACTTCGTGCGGGAAGACTGGACCGCAGATCAGCAGTTGATCGTAATCAGCAATCAGACGGTTGAGCGTCACCGGGATATCGCTGGCCAGCAGACCGCCAGTGAGTTCAGCGGCCTCTTCGCGCGTGATCACACCAACCGTTTGCAGTGCCTGGGGCTCGGACCAGCGGTGATTAAAGATATGAACGCCAGGATAGTCGCTGATCTCGCCTCGCTCGGTTACTGACGTTCCAATCAGCTTGCTGAGCGCTTCCGCCGTCATCGGTTGATGGGTGCCCAGAGCGACCAGATAATCAAGTTGTCTGACGCGCTTGCCCAGATGTTTATAGAGCAGGCGAAAAATCAGGGGCAGGGGGCTGGTGCGCGTGCCATCAGGAATAATGACCAGAACGCGCTTATCAGTTACTGCCAGTTCAGTGCATGCTCGCTCTAGCGATTCTTCTACGTCTTCGTCGGTCAATATTTTGTTGAGCGAACTTTTGCTTAAAACCATACGGCTCCTTCTTCCTGTAAGCGTATGTCTCGGGCGTCCAACTGTGCCCATCTGTTGCGCTACTCGTCCGCGCTTTCTTTACTCAGGGGTTGATCGATTGGCAGGATACGCAGGATCTTTAGCTGAATCTCTGTTTTAGGTGGATCACCGGGCCGAGAATATGCCTGCTCCAATGAGAAAATGACCTCGGCTAGCGAGCCTTCTTTGAGGGTTTCAATTTGCGCGCCTCCGCGTAGGATTGTGCCCTCGAATAATTGCTGATTGGCGCGCAAGCGCAAGCGCAGATGGCGTCCATCGGGACCAGTAGTCCAACGTCTCTGGATGACCATGTTGTTGAATTGAAAGATTGGCTCAGGATTGCCCGCGCCAAAGGGGCTGAGCTGAGCGATTTTTTTAAGCATCTCGAAATTGACGCGCTCTGGCCTTGTGATTACCAGATCAACTTTACGGCTGAGGGGAACTGGTTCGGGTTCACTGGTCAGGCTGTTGAGTTCAATCGGCTCAGTGAGAGGCTCCTCTGTTGACGTGGAGACGGCTTGCGGCTCCCCGCGCCAGCTCAACAGGTGCTCAAGTAATTCATCAACATGCGTATTGGCGATAGTGAAGCCTGCTGCCTGAGCGTGACCGCCGAAACGCTCAAAAAGGCGCGGGCGCGCGGCTTGCAGGGCCATGATGATATTGAAATGCTCAGGCCCACGCGCTGAGCCGCGGCTGAACTCTGTGTCCTGACTGAGCACAAAAACCGGACGCCCCACCTCTTCGCTCAGCTTGCCCGCGACCAGACCGATAATGCCTTCTGGCCAGTGCTCTTTGGCGCCTTTGACCAGAATTACCGCTTTGTCAGCCTGCTCCCGAGCTTGCTCGCGTACAAGTTTCATCAACTCTTCGGTTTGTTGCTGCCGCGAGCCATTGAGTTCTTCAAGTTCCAGGGCCAGCACTTCGGCTTGCGCGCCATCATCGGTAGTCAGCAGATCAAAGGCCAGTTTCGCGTCTTTCATGCGTCCAGCAGCATTGATTCTGGGAGCCAGGACAAACGAGATATCCCGTTCGCGCACTCTGCCAGGTTTCAGATTAGCCATCTGGAAGAGCGCCCGCAGGCCCGGATTGCGCGTCTGATTGAGTTTTTCCAGGCCAGCTCTGACCAGTGTATGGTTTTCGCCTAGCAATGGTACAACATCTCCTACGGTGCCAATGGCCACCAGATCGAGCAGTTCCCAGGCTTCCTGCTTATAGCCAGCAGCTTGATAGAGGGCCTGGATCAGTTTAAAGGCCGTGCCAGCCCCGCAGAGATAACGTTCCCTATAGGTAGAATCGGGGCGCCACGTGTTGATTAGAGCTAATGCTTGCGGTAACTGTGCGGGCGGATGATGGTGGTCGCTGATGATCACGTCGATGCCCAGTTCGTGCTGAGCATAGTTTACCTCGTTCACGTCAGAGGTGCCGCAGTCACTGGTAATAATCAGGGTTGTACCGCGCGCGTGGAGTAGATCAATAGCGTCTTTGCTAAGGCCGCGTGGACCGTGGAGTCGGCTGGGGATGTAGACTGAGAGACCCTCTATAGGCTGACCGAGACGACGCAGAGCGCGGGTCAGCAAAGCCGCCGAGGTCACGCCATCGGCGTCAAAATCGCCAAAGACGGTGATATGTTCCCGTTGCTCAATGGCGCGCTGAATACGTGGAACGGCGCGCTCCATATCAGTCAAAGCGTATGGATCGAGCAATTGCTCCAACCCGCTGCGCAAGTACCTGTCCATCTCTTCCGGGGTGCGCAGTCCGCGATTATAGAGCAACTGGGCATGCAGTACGTCGATGCCCGCCTCTTTGTACAGCGAGAGCAGCTTTTTGCCTGTAGCCGCCCCCTGAGACGGATCAAGCGGTTTCTCGTCTAAGCGCTCATATGTTTCCCACTGAACTGGTGCAGAAGATGATTGCACATCTCACTCCTTTCCACTGGCGGTTAATGACTTCACACACACTTATTGCTTGATCCAGGCTGATTTTGCAGCTATATTAGCAGAGTCAGCATGGGCAGTCGAGGCTTTCTACCCACGCGCAGTTCGCAAGAGTTTACTGGCCTGAAACGTCGTCTGGCAACACCCGGAAGAATACCTCGTTGCCAAGCAGGCGTCCTCGCTTGCTCAGACGCAGCCAGTCGTGCTCATATTCCAGCAGGCCAGCTTCCTCGACGGCACTCAATCGGTTCCCTACGAATTGCGCGAACGACTCGCCGAAACGTTCAGCGAAAGTTGGTAAATGCAGGCCCATAGCGGTGCGTAAACCCAGAAAGGCAGTCTCAGCCATTTCCTCAAGCCGCGCTACTTGTATAGTTTCGGCTGTCGGCATTTTGTCAGCCTTGAGCAGGCGTATATATTCCTGTGGATCAAGCACATTAGAGAAACGCTTGCCTGCGAAAAAAGAGTGCGCGCCCGCTCCCATGCCAATGTAGGGTAAATTCCGCCAGTAGGTCAGATTATGCTGACACTGATGGCCGGGCAAGGACCAGTTAGAGATCTCGTAATTAACGTATCCTGCCGCGCGCAGGTGCTCTTCCGCGTACTCGTACATATCGGCGCAGAGATCCTCATCGCCTGGTGTAATGCGCCCTTCTTCTGTCCAGGCTTTAAAAGGTGTGCCCTCTTCAATAATTAACGAGTAGAGCGAGAGGTGTTCGGGGCGTAATCTCAGTGCTTCGTCAAGCGTTTCCTGCCATTGGCGCATACTCTGATCGGGCAGACCAAACATGAAATCGAGGTTAATGGAGGAAAAGCCAGCCTGGCGCGCGAATAAAACTCCCTGAGTGATCTCTGCAGGGGTATGGATTCTACCTAGCGAGCGCAAGAGGCCTGCGTCAAAACTCTGTGATCCCATACTCAAACGATTGATCCCCGCCGCGCGTAAGCCCTGAAGTTGCTCCAGACTGAGCGTGCCGGGGTTGGCTTCCAGCGTGATCTCCGCGCCCTCATCAAGCTCGAAAGCCGCGCGACAGGCAGCCAGAACGCGAGCAACCTGCTCAACACTTAACAAGCTGGGAGTCCCACCACCAAAAAAGAGAGTACGCGAGCGACGCGAAGAGCCATCTAGCAGGCGCGCCATTTCTCCAGCTAGCGCGACCTCGTTGAGTAGCGCCCGGACATATGGTTCGCGCAAGGGCAGAATGCCAGCATAGGTATTAAAATCACAATAGTGGCAACGAGTATGACAAAAGGGTATATGAAGATAAAGAGAAGCAGCCTGTAACAGTTCTGAGATAGGTGGCAAAGCAATGTGCCTCTGATCAAATGTGCTGGTAGTCATAGGTTATTCTACAATGTTTTCCTGAATTGGTCCATGAGTGATCCCTGATTTTGTAAAATCAGGAGTCACTCATGGCTATTCCCTGGTTTGCGTCAATACCGCTCAGAACTACGCGGCAGGAGTCGCTATAGCGGGTGCGTTGACTGGCAGAATATTATTCTGCGGCAGGTTATTGGCATCGAGCAGCATAGTCTGGTCCACTGGAGTGATATTCTGACCGGAAAGCGCGCGGCGCTCCTGCAGCCAGTCTACCAGCGCGTTCGCCTGCAGGGACTTGAGCAGAGTCGCGTCCACATTACGCGCGGGATCAATATTCATAATCTGTACAATGTAGTACGAGCCATTGCCAATGAGGATCGTACTCATCTGGTTCAGAGATCTGCCAGGATCAAAGATCCAGTTTTCCACGATGGCTGGACCGTTGAGACCGGAGGCATCAATGTACTGGTAGCGTGTGAGCCAGTCAAGGCTACCGCCCTTCTGGTTAGTGTTGGTATCTTCCGAAAACTGCTTGGCCAGCTTGCCAAAGTCCTGATTTTTCTGCAAATCCTGGAGGACCTGATTAGCCTTTTGTAGCGTTGGCGTTACAATCTGGCGCGCCAGCACCTGATACGACGGAGAAACAAGCAGCGAGGCAAAGTATACCTGAGCGTTGCTACGTCGATCGAGGATCGTGACCATTGCGCGGACCTGGTCATCGCTGACGCCCATCTGACCCAGGAAAGTGTTGTAGCCATTTGACTTCGGCATGTTAGCTTTGAGGCTATTGAAATCCGTATTCACCTGTTTGGCGCTCGGATTGATCTTTGTCTGGAGCGCGGCGCTCTGCGCCGTCAGCCATTCACGGATCAGCTCATCGTCCTGCAGCCAGGTTGCGCTATCGTTACCGATCTGGTTTTGTGTAAAACCCTGTTTCTCAGCAGGAAGGGTGTCCTGGTTCAGGACTGAGATCTGATTGCCAAGGGTAGTAGCCTGATTCTGCAGATCTTTCTGTGTCTTATTAGCGGCGTCTAGCTGCTTCTGAAGACTCGCGCGTTGGGTCGTATCGCTGGCCTTCAGCTTTTTGATCTGGGTATTCAGATCGCTGATCCTGGTATTGGTCTGTGTGACGTTGCTACTCACCTGAGCATACTGTTGCTCAAGGCTTGTAAGCTTCGTGGTCAGGCCGCTGGGGCCATACAGCTTATTCAATTCAAGCTGTGTTTTTACCGCGACCATCTGGCGATATTCGGATTGGGGGATTGCGTGGCCGTTCACGGTGGTGATGGCCAGGCCGGGGACAACGATATTGAAATTAATCCAGCTGCTAACGATTACCGTTGAGAGAAGGAGAACGATCACAGCCGCGAGACCCCAGGTGGCGCGGCGTTGAAAGCGAATCTTCTCAGTATGTGAAAGATGTTTGCCCCAACCAAAAACGAGAGGTTTGCCATCGCGTCGCGCTTCTACATGCGCTGTTTGTTTATAATAGCGCCTGGCGTTCTTTGCTCCTTTACCCCGCTGATTAGCGGGTTTACGAACAGGACGCTCTGTTTGAGTGTTCATAGGACTCCCCTTCTGCTATGGTCCATGGTAACATGATTGGCGTTTATATAACATAAACACAGCAAAGATGAAAGGCGATCTGTGTTTCGCCAGGTTGCTTTCACCTTTACTGTGCGATGCATAAGCGTTCCCTCTACATGCCGCGCATGTGCTCCGCAGTGTAGGGCAGTAGTGCCATATGGCGAGCCTGTTTCAAGGCAACGCTCAAGCGGCGCTGGTGCTTTGCGCACGTGCCGGTTTTCCGTCGTGGCTCGATCTTGCCACGATCGGAGATGTAACGCTTCATAAAGCGACTGGCGTCCTTGTAATCAATCTCACGCACATGATCATGGCAAAATTGACAAATTTTGCGGCGTCCGCCGCGCTCTCCGCGCCCGCTTCGTTCGCGGCGCGGTCCCCCTTCAGATCGTCTATGCACAAACTTTCTCCTTATTCCCCCGCAACATATGTTGCTCAGGAAATTTAGGGAAGGTCGTCTGGGTCAAGGAAAGGATCAAAATCGTCACCCGTGGCTGGTGTACTGCCGTAACTGGAAGAACTGGCGGAACCCCCGGAACTCGCGCCGCTTGCGGCATAATTGCCGGAACTGCCCGCTTCCGCCTTTGAGTCTAGCATGACCATCTCGTTAGCAATGACATCAACGGCTGTGCGCTGAATACCTTCTTTGTCAGTATACTTGCGCTGCGTAATACGCCCTTCGATGTAAACCTTGGAGCCTCTGTGCAGATACTTTTCACAGCGTTCCGCCACTTGCCGCCAGGCGACGATGTTAAACCATTCGGTCTCTTTTACCCATTCGCCGCCGCGGTTTTTCGTATTGCGATTAACCGCTAGAGAGAATTTTGCGATAGGTGTGCCGTCAGGCGTGACATTAAACTCCGGGTCTTTGCCCAGGTTCCCAATCAACATGATTTTATTTAACACGGTTGATGTCCTTTCAACGTAATAGACGTTGCTCTAGCCTGAAACGTTCTGCCCATGAAACCGAATAAGTTGACTCAGATGAAACCTTCTCTTACCTATGCTTCAATGGTTTCTTCTTCTGTTTCTTCAATGGCTGGCGGGACAAATTCGTCCTCATCAGCCGTAAGCGCGACTTGCGTGTCAGTCTCTTCGTCTACGAAGGCTTCTTCCTGCTGTTCTTCGGCGCTCTTATCAGCATTATCAGCAGCAGGAGCCTCGCTCTCTGGTCCGCTTGTCTGGGTTGTGGCATTCGCACGCGCCTCGCGTTCCTTCTGCACGGTCTTGGGATCGCGCAACTTGATAAGGTGGCGGATAACTTCCTCAGAAACCTTCAGCGTTCGGTCGAGTTCACTTACTGTCTCAGGGGTCAGGATCATATCAATAAACACATAAAAGCCGTCACGGTGATGCTCAATCGGGTAAGCCAGGCGGCGGCGCCCCCATTGGTTTACTCGCATAATCTGCCCACCATAATTGGTGACGATCTGTTCAATGCGCTCCAACATGGCGCGTGTCTGCTCTTCATTGACTTCGGGCGTGAATATGAAGCCTAGCTCATAATCTCGTGTCACGAAGCCACCTCCTTCCTTTGGGCATGCTTCTGGAATTAAACCCGCGCCAAGCAAGCGCGGCCTCCAGAGCAGGCGATGCATCTGTTAATCTTCGATGCATAAGTATATATTTCGTTACACGTGCATGCTCTCCTCACATTTGTATGCCGGGAAGCGTTTTTTGCACCATGCCATTATAGCATTCTTCCCTGGACCTGACAATATGACTGGCCTGAACTCTAAACAGGTCTGATAATCGCAGGATCTCTCTTTCCCAGTCTGACGATGCGGGCCTGACTCTTGCAGAACGAAATTTCCTCGCGATTACCAGTGTTCAATAGTCCTATTCTTATAGTGCGTCAGTGAAGTGGAAAAGATGAAATGTTTTTGGACGAATTTCTCGATTGTAATCATTACATCAATAAATCCACTGCCATCAACTAATTTATGGGTGATGGTTTGTGACAAAGAAATGCTTTTTTTCGTTGAGTTAGTTAGTATGAATTAATAACTCTTTTGATTTGACTCAGGCTCACGCTACGTTTTATGATAAAGTAGGAAAATATGCAACAGCCCCCTCCACAATCCATTCGTGCTTTGCGTACGGGACGCACTCATGCGGCCTTGCCGAGCGCGCATGTGCCAACGACGCCAGTCTATGTTTCGTCGTCCCTGCGGCAACGCTGGCCACAGTTGCCTACCGGTAAACGCGCTTCTACTTTGCGCCGCACGCTGTTGCGACTTGTGTTAATAGGCTTCCTGCTGGGTTTCTGCTTTGTCCTGCTCTATCCACTCTTTGGCGCTGCGCGGCCAGATTCTTTCATGGCCCGCGAGCTGCCGCGCGCTTTGCCCTGGCTGGCTGGTCTGCTCTGGACGCAGCGCTGGCCGGCGCTGGTAGCTCTACTCTCGCGCGTGTCCTGGCTGAATCTGCGAGCGGCTGCGCCAAGCGCTATGGTAAATCTGGCGCTCCTCGTGTTGGGCGTGACAGCCCTGCTCCTTTTACTCGCCGGGCGCGTGGGTCAACTGGCGACGAAGGAGCGCTTGCCAAAGGGGTCAATGGCAGGATTGTTGCTGGTGGTCTGGCTGTTTACTCTACTTTTTGGAATACTCTTTGTATTATTGCCGGGTGGGCTTGGCCAGGATACGTTGCTCTCTGGACTGTATGGACATCTGATTCTGGTCTATCACGCAAATCCTTATCTGGTTAACGCCAGTTCACTTGCCAATGATCCGTTGTATCGCGCTCTGACGCCGGGTTCCTTTGTGTCGCCCCTGCTTGGTCCGCTCTGGTTGGATCTGACGGTCCTGCCGGCCTGGCTGGCGCAAAATGATCCTCTAAAGCTCGTGTTGACTTTGCGCGCGGCGGGCCTGGGTCTGCATTTGCTTAATACACTGCTGCTCTGGGCTATTTTGAGCAGAATTAAGCCGGAGATCCGCTTAAGCAGTACAATCTTCTATGCGTGGAATCCCGCGCTTTTACTCTTAGGAGTAAGCGAGGCCCCGCAGGACCTGGCGACGCTTTTTTTCCTGCTGCTGGGGGCATTTTTGCTGCAGCGTCGCTCTCTGTTGCTCAGTTGGGCCTGCCTGGTGCTGGCCGCTCTGATCAATCCGCTTTGCCTGTTGTTGCTGCCGCTTTTTCTGCGGGCACTGGCCAGGGAACTGCGCCTGGCAACGCGCGGTGGACGAGTTTTCTGGTGGCTGCTTTGTTTGCTATTGTTCGCGGTAATCGTTGTGCTGGCTTACTCCCCCTACTGGTCCGGCCTGGGTCTCAATGGGATCGCGTTGCGCCTGCGAGCGGTTTTCTGGCAGGATAGCGCGCAGTCTTCGTTATTAGCTGCACTGAGCAAACTCCCTTTTGCCAACTGGCAGCCAGCGGCCTGGCTGCTGACTCCTCATCACTGGTTACTCTTGCCGGCTGTAATTATAGGTGGACTGCTTTTGCTAGGAATGTGGGTGACCGATAATCTGGAGTTGGCTCTACTGTTTAGTAGCTGGATTTTCCTGGCCCTGTTCTTCTTTTTGCCAGTGAATACACCCTGGCTGATTCTCCTGCCTCTGGTGCTGGCTCTGGCCAGTTCAAGTCGCCGTACAGCTCTGCTTGCCCAGTTGCTGGCCACGGGAGCGCTGGTGGCGTATTGCCTGGCATACTGGCCAGACCATTGGTCTGGTCTGGCGCTGGTGACCATTGGTCTGGCGGCTCTGATTTGGGGCTGGACGCTCTTTTTCCTCTCCACCTGGCATATGACGCACCATGAGGAGGACGAAGAGGGGCAACCGATGCGCAAACGCCTGAGCATTTCTCGTCCCTCATGGCCGTCGCGGCCCGCCGCCTGGCCCTCTTCGCGCCCTGGCTTCCGTAGCAGACCATAAAGCCATTCGCCCATTAAATTGCCCGGCTTAAATATCTTTTACGCTTTGGTCCATGTGTATTTTGATGAGTTCAGATGTTAGCTAAACTTCTGCGATCTTTTTGCATCATACGATCTTTCTTTGCATGCTATATACTAGCTTGTCTGCCTTAAAGAGGCATGCCTGACTTATATCTGACTGCTATCTGTCTCATATCTGTTTGCTTACGCTACTGCTTTCTCCAGCGCAACTGTGCTACAATAGGTGCGATTTCAAGCTGTTAACATACAGAATGTAAGAGGCATTTGATGGAGTATGCAGTACTTGGCGGGGGTGCTTTAGGTTTGGGCGCGGCCTATCGCCTCACGCAGGCGGGCCATACGGTAATGTTATTTGAGCAGGAAGCAACAGTAGGTGGGCTGGCCGCGGGCTTTCGCGTCGGCGATAGCTGGCTGGAGAAGTTTTATCACCATATTTTCCGCACCGATACCACCATTATTAAGCTCATTGACGAACTGGGCCTTGGCGAGCGCCTGGAATGGTCGCATCCGCGTACAGTTTTTCTGATCAACGGGCAATTTCACCAGTTTGATTCGCCGCTGACCCTGCTAAAATTTAAGCCGTTGCGCTTCTACGAGCGGCTACGTGTTGGCGCGGTGGGCGCGCTACTCAAGGCCACAGGTTCCGCTCTCTACGAGGGGAAAACAGCCACACCCTGGTTGAGGAGTGCTATGGGAAAGCGTCCTTATGATCTGCTCTTTCAGCCACTTTTTGTGTGCAAGTTTGGTCCGCTGGCCGATCAGATCGCGCTTCCCTGGTTCTGGGCCCGTTTCCACGATCGCACGACCCAGCTCGGCTACCTTCGAGGAGGCTTTCAGTTGATCTATGAGGCCCTGGCCGAGCGTATTCAACAGGCAGGCGGCAAGCTTCTGCTGGGTACGCGAGTGGAACAGGTGGAGCAAGAGGATGCTGGCCGTTGGCAAGTGCATACTGCGCAGGGCTCGTGGAGCTTTGATCGTGTCATCTCGACGCTGCCGACGCGCCTGACCTGTCGCCTTGTGCCTGCACTGCCTGATGACTACAGAGCGCGCTACGATTGGGGTCAGGCTTATGGCGCACAGTGCGTAATCCTCTCTCTGGATCGCCAGGTAACTGATAGTTATTGGATCAACGCTGTCGATCCTGGCTATCCTTTCACCAGCCTGGTTGAGCATACCAACTATCGTTCCACCAGCGAGTATGGCGGACGCCATCTGATCTACCTGGGCAATTATCGCGCCATGAACGATCCCATTTTTAGTATGAGCAAGGACGAACTGCTGGCCGAATTTTTGCCGCATATCAAACGCCTGAATCCGGCCTTTGCTGCCTCCTGGGTGCAAGAGAGCTGGCTTTTCCAGGCACCTTTCGCGCAGCCAATTGTCACTACAGATTACCGCGAGCATATCCCACCTCTGCGCACTCCGCTCGCGAACCTCTGGGTAGCCAATATGTTCCAGGTTTATCCCCACGACCGCGGCCAGAACTATTCCTTTGAGCTGGTTGAACGACTCTTACGCGAGATGAATTAAATATGGAGATATAGGAGCAGACAGGCATCTGGGGTGTCTCAGATGCCTGTCTGCTCCTATATCTCCATATTGTTAAAATCTATCTGGTTACAGGTGTACCCACCAGTTCGCGGACAAGGGTATTGAAGCGTGCTGCCTGTTCGTCCTGCAATTGTTGACTGCTGCGATCGAGGATGCGCGTCTCGATTTTGGGATTGACCAGTTTGTAAGCATTGCTGGCTTCTACTGCTGATAACTCTTCTTCCCGACCCCAGATGGCGACAGTAGGCATGCTCAGGCGTGCCAATGGTTCATGAATATCAGTGACAAGATCTTTACTCAGGAGCGAGTTAATGGAATAGTGGCTGTTCTCCTGGTGCGCGCTACTAAAAAGCTGTTCGACCAGTTGGTCAGTGATCAGACCAGGATTGTGATAGCCGCGCCGATCGTAGTAGCGCTGAATGGCGCGACGCGAAGTCAGTAGATTATAGGCAAACTCGCCTACAATCGGCAATCTTAGCAGCCCGCGCAACGCTGTATGAGCCATGTCTGAAGCTGGCTCTTGCAGCAACTCTACAGGCGGTGAGATCAGCATCAGCTTTTCAAATAATTGTGGACGGCGGTAGGCGCACATCACAGCGTAAGCGCCTGACAGGTCGTGCGCCACTACCAGCGCGGGCTGGCCAATCTCTTCTTGCAAGAAATCCCCGATCAGATCGATATATGTCTCGGCAGTATAATTGAGCGCCGGGCGGTCCGAAAGCCCATAGCCTAGCAAATCCAGAGCGTAAACACGATACTCTTCGGCCAGCGCATCCACATTTTTGCGCCACTCATACGAAGATGCGCCAGGCGCGAAGCTATGAATCAAGACTAGTGGCTTTCTCTCGCGTGTCCCCTTCACCTGGTAGAAAACATCGCCATCCTTCCAGGGATAGCGCCGCTCCTCGCCCGTCAAAACTGTATTCAACTCACCGGCCTGCGAGATCGTCAACCTGTTGAGCAACGCCATCGCGCCGAGCGTTCCTCCGATCGCCAGGCCAGCAGTTAAGATTTTGCCTGCCAATTTCATCTTTATTTTCTCCTGTGAATATTTTGCACAACCAGATAGAAATTTCATCTTATGCTATTATCTTACCCCAAACGGCAAAGACTGGCGAACTATGCTATACTTTTGGCATTCAGCCTTGTTCTAAATTTTAGAGGGTTTTATATGAAAAATTTTGATGCAGGACCAGGCGGTGGAAAAGTGCTTGCTTTTGGTTGGTATGGGGGAAAGTTCAGCCATTTAAACTGGTTGTTACCTCTTTTGCCGAAGGCTCACCATTATTGCGAACCCTTTGCCGGCTCAGCGGCAGTCTTATTGAATCGTGAACCAGCGCTGGTAGAAACGTATAATGATCTTGATGGGGAAGTCGTCAATTTTTTTCGCGTCTTACGTGCTCAAAAAGAAACATTGATAGAAGCAATTGGTTTGACGCCCTTTGCGCGTGCTGAATTTGAGCAAGCGTTTGAGCGATCTGCAGCGCCTATTTCGGATTTGGAGCGCGCGCGGCGCTTCTTTGTGCTGGCGCGCCAGGTAAGAACGGGTCTTGCGCAACAGGCCAGCGCGGGCCGCTGGGCGCACTGTGTACTAACCAGTCGCGCTGGCATGGCTGGCGCGGTATCCCGCTGGCTCGGCAGTGTGGAGGGTCTCTCTGAGATTGTGCAACGCCTGCTACGTGTGCAGATAGAGCATGCTTCCGCTATAGAGGTAATTCGGCGCTACGATACTGAGCAAACGCTTTTTTACTGCGATCCTCCTTATCCCCATGACTCTCGTGGCGATAAGAGAGCTTACGCCTATGAGATGCGCGATCAAGATCATCACGAACTTGCCGAGGTTTTACGCTATGTGCGCGCTAAGGTGGCTATTTCGGGATACCATTGCGCTTTAATGGATGATCTTTATAAAGATTGGTGTTGCCTTGAGGAGCCTGTAAAAAATTGCCACTCCATCAAGAAGCCTCGCCAGGAAGTTTTATGGATTAACTATGATCCAGAGCCACGAGAAGCATGCTTATGAGTCATGCCTGATTTTGTAAAATCAGGACAAACATCCTACTTGTTTTGCAACTCGCCTGTGGCAGATTGCAAAACAAGTAAAAAGGGTTTTATGGGGCACAGCCCCCTATTACCTATCCCCCAGACAGGGTACATAGTTAGAGGACTGGCCGTCCCCTGCACTCCGGCTGCTTTTCGAGGACAGCGAGCTCCAGAAACATTGGTGATGATTCACACTATAGCTATTTTGTATATAACTGACACTGGTTTCATGAACGCGGGTCGCCAGGCTACACTTTTCGCGCGGTGGATCGATGTTTTATAATGAAAAGATCAAACTATGCCTGGGATGACCTGTGCAAGGTGGCTTGTGGTGATTCGTGATAGAGTGAGCGGCCCCTGGTGGGTCACTTGCCAGAAATGCATAGTGGTGCGGCCAGGCGTTTCCCTGTGAGCAGAACGCGCCAGAATGGGCGTGGTGACAACAGGTATATCAGAACACATCGAGGGGTCATGCAAAATCTATCCAATTATTTGACTGTCTCAGCCGAAGTGCAGAACGCGCTGGCTGAGAGGCGTGGGGTAGTGGCTTTGGAGTCAACGGTGATCGCGCACGGTTTGCCCTATCCCGCCAATCTGGAGATCGCGCGTGCCATGGAACTGGCGATTCGCGAGGAGGGCGCGGTGCCAGCGACGGTCGGCATTCATGCTGGACGCATCGTAGTGGGCCTCTCGGTGGCTGAGATTGAGCAACTGGCAACGGCTGAGCATGTGCTAAAGATCAGCCGCCGTGATCTGGCAGTGGCGCTGGCAACCGGCCAGTTGGGTGCGACCACTGTGGCGGGGACCATGCTCTGCGCGAGCATGGCCGGCATACGCTTTTTTGCCACGGGTGGTATTGGTGGCGTCCATCGTGGCGCGGAGTCCAGCATGGACATTTCCGCGGACCTCACTGAACTGAGCCGCACGCCAGTCCTGGTGGTCTGCGCGGGCGCAAAATCGATCCTGGATCTGGATCTGACCCTGGAATACCTGGAGACACAGGGTGTGCCAGTGCTGGGCTGGCAGACAAATGAACTGCCCGCCTTCTATGTGCGTTCTAGCGGACGCGTCCTGCGCCAGCGTGTAGACGAATTGAGCACGCTTGCTGCGATCGCGCGTGCGCAATGGGAGTGTGGCCTCTATGGTCTGGTTGTAACCTGTCCGATTCCTGATGAGTACGCCATGGATGCAGCGTCGCTGGAGGCCGCGACGGAAGAGGCCCTGCGCCTGGCCCATGCCCAGGGTGTGAGCGGCTCTGCTACCACACCCTTTCTGCTCTCGCACGTCGCGCAAGCTACTGGTGGTGAAAGCGTCGCAGCCAACAAAGCTCTCTTGCTCAATAATGCTCGCTGGGCTGCCCGCTTCGCGCGCGCCTATTATAGATAGGATAGGTTGGAGGCGAGATATGGGTCAGGTCAGGCTTGCAAGCAAGTGCCTTGCGTGCTGCTGGCTTTTTCTGGGAGGAGTAGATGCTTTCTTGTCTACAAACTATCTCAAACTATACCAGAAAGTACCAAGTCTGGCACATTCTTATACCGGTTGCCCAAAAGCTCTCCCCCGTTGCGTTGATTTGTTTCAGCAAGACTTTTCTATCTACAAATTTGGGGAGGCATCTTTCATGTGTGTGTTTCTACGTTTAGAGCGCTGGAAAGCGGGACAATGGCGTGGCGCGCTGGCAGCTCTTTTCCTGTGCTTGACCTGTTTAACGATGCTCGCGGGCTGTTCGCTGCCATGGCAGCAAAGCACCAGTACTAGCGGTCCTGGACCCAAACCAACCGCGCAGCAGGTGCTGACAACGATGCAGAAAAATTTTCGTTCGGTAAGTTCTTTTCATCTGATTATGAAGACTGACAATCTGGGCAATACTGATGCCAGCCAATTTGTCATTCGCCAGGCAGATGGCGATGTATTGATGCCAGATAAGATTCGCGCGCAAGCCAATGTATTGCTCTCCGGGCAAGCGGTAACGGTCAATCTGATTAGTGTAGGCGCTCATCAGTATATTACCGATCCTATCACCGGGCAGTGGCGTTCGGTCACGGGCATGCTCGATCCACGCACCCTGACTAATCCTGATACGGGCCTGATCGCGCTGGTTAGCAAGCTGCAAAATGTGACTGGTCCAATCTCTGAAAATGTCAATGGAGTGGACTGTTGGCGCGTTGATGGTCTGTTGCCTGCTAAAGATCTGGCTTTCTTCACCGGTGGTGGAGTGCCGGATGCAACTATGCTCAAGACTAGCATCTGGGCGGGCCAAAACGACGGTTTGCCCTATAAAATTGTTGTAACCGGCGAGGCTGCTACTGGCGATACAGCGCAGACTACCCGCACATTTTTTATCTCGAAGTATAACGAAAATGTCAGCATTGTAGCGCCACAAGTTCAGTGAGCATGGGCAGGAAACTGCTTTGGGTGAGTTTTGTTGATTATGTGATGTTGAGCAGTTTTAGTCATAATACGAGGATCGAATGTACACATTAGAAGACGACCAGGAAACATCTGAGCGCCTGAGGAAACGCGCATTTCAGAATGGGCCTGCTGCCATGCCGCCAGATGCCCAGGCGGCGGACCCCGCCGCGCTAGTGCTTGAACCAACCGCGCCTGCTCGCCCATCCAGGCGCGAGCAGATTACCAGTTCGTTTAAAAAGCTCACTACACCTGGCAATGCGGCGGTACACAAAGGTGATAAGCGCCTGGCCATCATGGCTTTACTGGTTGCCTGCGCCAGCGTCTTCGTGACTTCGATGGATGAGACGGTGGTAGTGACTGCTCTGCCAAAGATTATCACAGACCCCGGCATTAATATTTCCATCGCGGCCCTTGATCATGCTGCCTGGATTGTTAGCGCGTACCTGCTGGGCTTTGTGATTGCGATGCCGTTAATGGGCCGTATCTCGGATATTTTCGGGCGTCGGCGGATTATGCTGCTTTGTCTCTCCATTTTCGGCATCGGCTCGGTCTTCTGCGCGCTGGCACCAGTGCTGGGCCAGAACGTGGATATTAGTTTTCTCAGCAATTTTGGCCTGGATACCTCGTCGCAGGGTTTAATCTGGTTGATCGCGGCGCGTTTTGTGCAGGCTATCGGCGGTGGCGCGGTAGTGCCAGTCGCGATTGCTATAGTCAGCGATTTCTATGGCAAGTCGCGCCTGAGCATAGCTCTGGGCATCATTGGCGCCGTCACCGAGGCAGGTGGTGTGATCGGTCCGCTTTATGGGGCACTGCTGGTACAAACGCTCGGCTGGACCTACATCTTCTACCTCAATGTGCCGATTGTGATTGTCTTGATGCTAGGTGTGATCTTCTGTACACCAAAACATCAGCGCTTACGCGAAAGCATCGACTGGCTGGGCGCGCTGTTGCTCGGCATCGCTCTGGCCTGTTTGAGCCTTGGCCTGGCGCAACAGGGTACTGATCTTGGTCCCAGCACGATTAGTGGTAGCGCGCCGCAGAATAATCCGCTCGCGTTAGTCCTGGCCCTGGTCTTCTTGCTTCTTTTTATCGTGCTCGGGCGCCTCAAGAGCTGGCGTGTACCTCGTTTCTCACGGCGCAGCAAACCACATTTCTCGTTGGTTCGTCGTCAGCGTTGGCCAGTAGTTGATCTAGCGCTTTTCAAACGTCTGCCCTTTACGGCGGCTTCGCTGGTCAGCATCTTTATTGGTGCAGCCTTGATCATTGCTATGGCTGATATTCCGCTGGTTGTTAATACTGTATTCATCCAGCAGGTCGCGGCGTCAGATATGGCCCTGGTCAGTGGCCTGGCTCTGCTGAGTATGACCGCGCTAATCCCGCCAGGCGCGGTGCTCGGTGGCTGGCTCTGCGGACGCCTCTCCTGTCGCTTTGTAGGTGCGCTGGGATTACTCTTTACCGCGGCTGGCTTCTTCCTGATGAGCCGTTGGTCAATCAAAATAGACTGGACGCAGATTACGATCAGCACGATGACAGCGGGCCTCGGCTTTGGCCTGGTGATCGCGCCGATTAGCACCACCGCGATCAACGCTGTGCGCACCTCGCAGGCAGGCGTTGGAGCTGCGATTATCACTGCGCTGCGTATGGTGGGTATGATCCTGGGCCTGGCTGCGCTGACCTCCTGGGGATTGGCCTACTTTAAGCACCTGGCCGCGCAGTTTCCATCGTTGCCCCTCAATTCCACCTCGGCCCAGTTTGTCCAGTGGTCGCAGAGGTATGCTGTGCATCTAATTGCCTCTGCTCATACTGTCTATAGTTCGGTCTTTTTTGTGACCATGATCTTCTGCCTGATCGCTATTGTACCAGCCATCTTTCTCTGGGGCCATAAACCCGCTCTGGAGGCTACGCTAGCACCAGAAGTCGAGCCAGTTATTGCGCCAACTGACGCGGATCTGCATAGCGCGGTGACCGTGATAGCGCCGCTCGGTGTGGCAGCCACGGGTGTACTGGGCGAACTGCCCACGGTTCTACCGCCGCCGCCACATAACGCGCGTATGGCGCGGCGGCGCCTGGTTTTTGCGCTGCTGGGCATTGGCCTTGCCATGTTACTCGTCGCTGGTGGCCTGACTCTCCTTTTGCTCTTGCCCTCATCGCAAGCCAGCACAAAGACATCAGGTGTCCCTGGCTCCTCGCCAGATGCGACCAGCACGCCAATTGCTGGCACGCGTATGATTAACCTGGCCTTGAATAATGTGGCGCTGACCTCGATTTTTGTCTCGCAACTTGGTCTGCAAGATGGCACTCTGAGCAACATTCAGACCACCCCGGTCGCTAATGATGGCCTGGTGATCACGCTCAATCTGAATATCAAAGCCAACGGAATTCAGCGAGTTATGCCCGTAGAGCTGGACACACAGCTTGGCCTGGATAAACAGCAGAATATTCAGTTGACAGTCGTTCATCTTAAACGCGATGGCCAGGACGCCGGACCAGCTGCTGCGGTCAGCATGCAGGGCGCGTTGAATGAACTGGTGCTCTCAACGATCATGCCCGCTCTACACAGTCAGCTCAAGGGTGCGAAACTGGTCTCGGTCCATACAAGTACAGCCATTGGTTGCGGAAAAGGCCAGGAGATGCTGGTGTTGCTGATCCAGGCACCGCCGATTCAGGGCATCGCCGCTCAACCTACACCTTCTGCATTCTGTTTTACTCAACCCGTTGATCTCAATAAGTTGTTGCAAGGCTAGCCAGGCAGGAGGTATCTATCCTATGCGTATCAAACGTTCTCTCTGGGTAAGTAGCGTGCTCCTGACCCTGCTGGCACTGTGCGCGCTTTTCTCTACCACTGCGCAGGCGGCGGGCCGTTCCATCCGTGGCGACCTACCGGCTCTGGCGAGTGCTGGTGCTCCGGTATCTGTAAATGCCAACGTCTATCTGACCTCACTGATATTACAGCCCATGTTCCAGACCAGCATTAACCAGGCTATTCCGCAGATGGTTAGTGATGTGCTTAGAAGCATGGTCAATCAGTTACCTAAACAGGATCAGGGTTGGGCCTTGCAAATGGCCAATGCTCTGCTCCAGCCCTCAGCCAGTCTGGTCAGCTTGAAGCCGCAGCCGGATGGTCTGCTGACTACCCTCAAAATAGAGCTTTACCAGAACGATCCCAAGCCTATCACAACCAGTGTTCTTGTGGGCTTCAAAGTCACCAGTGCTTCGACAATCCAGGTGAGCGCGCTTCCACTGGCGAATGGTGCTCCAAGCCTGGTCAGCGGCCCTCTGGTGACCTTTACAGTGCCCATTGGTAGCCTGACCTCGATGAAAGCGACTCCCCAATGTGGAGACGCCAATCTAAGCGTCAGCCTCAAGTTTCCGCTTACGCTAGGCCAGGGAGCAGCACCCTCTACTCCCACGCCGACAGGAAACTCGGTTCTCATGCAGTCGAACTCTACAGGTCAGACTCAACTCGCGACTGGCTCGCGCCACAGTCACGCGTTACCCGGAAGTTTCGTGACCAACTCGTATATCGAATTGCCCGCTAGCTCGCTGGCTCAACTGGGTGGTAGTATTGGCTCGATTCAGGTTAGCAGCAGTCTCGTCGCGCGCAACATTCGCGTCAGCGTGAAAGGGAGCAACCTGATTACCACTTCTGATATCTACTGGCACGGCCTGGGCGTAGGTACAGCCGTTTCCACCATGTTACCCGGAGCCTCGAACGGCAATCTGGTTGTGCATGTTCTGACGACCAGCCTGCGGATTGGCTTCCTGAGCTTTCCCATTAATAGTTATAATCAGCAGATTCAGCAGGATCTGAACGCGGAATTGAACGGTGCTCTAACAGGTGTCTTCTACGTCAATCAAGCAGCCATCGGTTCCAATGTTCACCTTACTTGTGCCGCTGCTGATAGCCTGGTCATGGCGGGCGCTATTACAGTTAGCTAATATTCATGTATTCAACTGAATAAAATGAGGGTAGTGATTCTGAGTTATCCCTGATATGATACCGTTGGCGAATTCCAAATGCGTGCTCACCCTGAGCATGAGGGGCAGATCATTCTGAGCGTGGAAAACCCATTCGCCAACGGTATCTGATATCACACAATCAGGAAAACCGCGCTTTTCCAGTGAAGTGCTCCGCTCCCAGAGAGAGGGCCTGCATCGACGCGTAGCACTGATGCAGGCCCTCTCTCTGGGAGCGGCTCATAAGGCAACCTTCTTTTTCATCTTCTTTCTGTGTTTGCTTGACATACAAATTTTGCAACGCTTATGATCATGTTCAGGGTAATGAAACATTATCGTGAAATATGTCAAATGTAGGGAGCGCGAATATATAGAAGTATATGTGGTAAGTTGTTGCTGAGAGCAGAGGAAGAAGATCTTTATGGCGGCACCTCGCAGAGTTGAGTGGCTTGGCACCTATTTTGTGCCGAACAACGAGAAAAAAGCTGAAATAGCGCGTTTGCAAATCGAGGATGGCCTGTTTACTTCGAGCATGGGTGGTCCATTGAGTGAGCAGACCGATCCTGCGATGTGGCGCGCTGTGCTGGATATCGGCTGTGGTATTGGCGACTGGTCTATTGAGCTTGCCAGACAGTATCCGCTGCTAGTGCCAGTGGGGATTGATATAAATCGGGATGTTATCGAGATCGCGCAGGCCCGGGCAGAAGCGAGCCAGGGCAAAGGGCGCGCGACTTTTCTCGCCATGGATGCCCTTGAGCCATTGGGATTCGCGAACCAGTCATTTGATCTGGTCAACATGCGCCTGGGGAGCACTTTTGTACGCATCTGGGACTGGTCTGCATTGCTAAACGAGATCCTACGGGTGTTGCGACCCGGCGGCATTGTGCGCTTCACCGAAGCAGAACTCACTCAGGAGAGTACCAGTGCCGTACACGCTCACTACTGGGAACTCTTTCTTAAAGCCTCCTTCAACGCTGGTCGCCTCTTTGAGCGTAAGGGCAACGGACTGACAGCTTACCTGCCGCACCTGCTCGATCATTATGGTCTGCGCAACGTTAGCAGCGTCATCTACCCTTTCGTCTTCAAGTCCGGCACAGCCGCTGGGAAGACATATTACACCTATTTCGAGCGCGGTCACACCATTTTGCCCTTTCTCCAGAAATGGGGTTCCCTACCACAGGATGTCGAGACGATCTTTCAACAGGCCCTATCAGATATTCAGCACAAGGGTTTTCAAACTACCTGGAATGTCAAGACTATCTGGGGCAGTAAGCCCTGAGCGATCAATTTATGCGCGCAACAAATATCTTTCATGTAAAGCGCGCCGATGATCCTTGCGGCTATTAGAAAATGCTTTCAGGCCAATTATATGGATTTATACCGTCAAAAGTGTTAATATTTATGCATGCTAATTTATGGCCGCTTTTTGAAAAAGAAATAAAAATTCGATAATAGTATAGGAAGGTAGAAATCAGTGGCAGCAACGCAAGAATTAGTCGATAAAGTTATGCGAGATAGGCTTATCGCATTTTCTAATAGTTTTAAAAGAGATTATGCTCCTAGAGGCTCAAAGCTAAAAAATCTTACAAATAAGGCAAATAATCCATTCGTCTTAGCATTGGGAGAAGAAATAGTTATTTATTCAACATTAATGAGATCACTTGATAGCTCACTAGGAAATTGCCTGGAGGGAGTTGCCCGTGATATTGCGAATGCCAGCTATGATGTTTATGAAAGCGTTGAGGGCGATGTTCCTAAAGATGTAGATCAACAAATATCAAATTTGATGAATGAATATGTGTTAAAGCGGAGAAAACCCTTATCAAGCGATATTCAAAAAATAAACGCTGTAGGGGAAAAAGAACATAAAGCCCATAAAAGTGATTATCATCTTGTAAAGAAGTCGGATAATAGACAACGTTTTCTGCTTGAATTAAAAATAGGCGGGGATCTTGATAATAAGAAGGCGAGAAGCGAAAAACAGGCATTGTTAGAGCAATATGCTATTCTTAAATATTCTCCTGAAATTAGAGACGATAGCATAATAAGGATTTACTTTGCGACTGCATATAATATGTTTGGAGAAGAGATGCCGTGGAGCCAGGAACGTGTGAGGCAATTCTTTAGCGAAGATGAGCTACTAATAGGAAGCGCTTTCTGGAATTTTATTTGTGATACAGACAGCGGTTACACAATGGTTATAGATGCATATAATAAAAATGCATCTATTCTAAAAGAAGCCTTGGAGGGCATTATCAAATCTGCGCACCAAAAGGCCGCTGTTCAGCAGATTTCCTTTATATAAAAAGAACCCTCTGTCGCCCATTATCCCATTTCATAATTAGTTATTATTAAATGTTCTACATTTTTATCATTTCTATCCTGAAAACTAACCAGATATTTTTTATTAAATGCTTTGAGGTTAAGGCTGGAGTGATCATATAGTTTGCAAATAGCTGGAGTATTTTTAATGACTAGCATGAACCTGGCTAAACACTGATTTACCAGATAATCGGCCAAACGTTCCTGATCTTTCATAGTAAACTTATTTTGAGCATACGTGCTAAATTCACTGTCATAGGGTGGATCTAAAAAAATAAAATCCTGCGATTGAGGAGAGTATTTTTGGAGAAAAGCCTCAAAATCCATATTTTCGATTACAGTATCATGTAAATAGCTTTGTAGCTCAAGTGAACGCATATAAGCAATTTTCCGGGCCAGGTCTTTCCTGTTATAGGAAATCCCTCCATATGGAACATTAAATTCACCGCGGGAATTATACCGAAACATGGATGCATAAGCATTCTCTCTGACAAAGAAAAAAATTGCCATCGCATAATCGGGTGTTATTTCATATTTGCCTGTATTATTATACAGATATCGGAGATGCATATAGTATGCGCTTTTTAGAGCACACTCCAAATTATCTATAATATCCTTGTCAGGTAACTTCCATTTTCGCCCCTCAAGTATTTTCATGCGTTTGGTTTTACTTAACAAATTTCTCTTGATCTCATCAATAAAATTTCCAGCATATTTATAAAAGAAGCGTTCAAAGATTTGTTTAAATTCAAATAATTGTTTCTCAATAAATGAGAATAAACTTACTTGTAATTTCTCCTCAGTAGTTCTTTCATCTGAATAAGCTTTGTATAAATTAA
>JBEVTI010000047.1:0-48827 GCA_041156125.1 Candidatus Paraktedonobacter carboxidivorans | reverse complement strand
TTTGTTGTTTCTGAGGGTGGGCGGGCGGGGAAAGAGAGGAACCTGCCAGTGAAAAGCGGGCGAGTGGGGCAAAAGGCTTTTGAATAGCCTTGAGATTCTAAAGCAGCTTGTAAAAGTAGATCAGAAGTGTGTTATAATTGCCTTGAAATAAAGCTACTGCCAATATATCTCAGGACAGGGTAAGCTATTTAATTACGCTTGCGCCGCCATACACATTTGGCTAATTTGAAACGGCCTTCGTTTATATAAGGTAAGGAACCTGTCAGCTAAGAGGTAAAGCGAAGGCATATAATGAGAGAGCACAACGAACTCGCTATGGAAGAAACATCGGGTACGCGTTTTGGCAACTATGAATTGGTACGACGCATCGATATTGGAGGAATGGGAGAAGTTTACCTGGCTCACCAACTCACTGCCTTTAATCGTGCTGTAGCAATTAAAATTATCAGATCCGATCTTGTACATGATACGACGGCTCGCGCACGCTTCCTGCGCGAAGCCGAGGTTAGCGCGCACCTCAAACACGATCATATTCTCCCGCTCTTCGACTTCGGCGAGGTTGAGGGACGGCTATATCTGGTCACACCCTACATCGAGGGAGGAACGTTGGCGGCACGCTTGAAAACCAGTGGACCCCTCTCAATAGCCGAAACTCATATATTGTTTGTGCCACTGGTACAGGCTGTAGCCTATATCCACCGCCGAGGTGTAGTTCACCGTGATCTCAAACCTACCAATATTATGCTGGACAGCGAGGATGGTCAGGTTTACATCCGTCTGATCGACTTTGGTATCGCGACCCTACAAGGGCGCACCGCCAGCCCACCGCTGACTACCGCCGGCCATGAGATAGGCACCGTAGCGTATATGGCTCCCGAACGCCTTTCAGGCATTGCAGCTCCGAGCAATGATATCTTCTCGCTAGGCGTAATCCTGCACCAGATGTTAACCGGGCGTCTACAGACTTCCACGCCCTCCTCTGATGGGGTCGTACCACAACTGCCAGAGCCGCTGGCGCAGGTGGTGCGCCAGGCCATCGTGAACAATCCCAATGAGCGCTATGGAACCGCTGAAGAACTGCTCAAGGGCTTTGAACAGGCTTACCAGCAGCTTACACGCCCGTCTTCCACAAGTACATCTACGCTTGAAGTCGAAAGTACTCTGCCCGCAACAAACAGCGCGGAGCAATCCAGGGTCAGAGCACGCTCCGAACTGGTCTCTCTGGCTCATTCAGGCGAACTGCCCGCGCTCGCCACCCAGTTGCAGCCCCAGACACATCCACCTGTGCATCTGTCCTTCGCACCTGAAGACTATGATGCTCCCACGACGACTTTTCAGCGACCCCAGCCAGCACCAGCGCTATCTAATAGCCGACCACCGCTACTGCGGCCAAGGCCACCTAAACCACCCAGAGCACCGCGTGGCAGACCCAACGCGCTGGTGCTTATTATCTCCATCAGCACTGTACTGGTGCTCATGGCTATTGCTGCCATACTCTATTATGGCTACCTGACAGTAGATGCGACCAATGTGACGGTGAACTTTTCGCCGCGCCTGCAGGTAGTTAGCCAGGTCATCACATTGCAGGCCGCTCCCCAACATTCTCTTAATTTAGCACAGAGGATTATTCCCGCGCGTCCATTAAGATCGCCTGTTATGAACCAGACGCAAACTGCAGCTACAACTGGTCAGGTGAATTGTATCTTTGGTAGCCTGGACTGCCAGCAGGGCGTCAGCCAGACAGATGTCAATAATCTGATTACGCAAATGCAACCCTCCTTCGATCAGAGCATCAAACAAAATCTCGCCGCCCAGATCCAGGCCCAGCACGGTACGCAACTTGGCTCAATCAATATCGCTATCACAAATACCGTCGTCAATCCGCAGGTTGGTCAGCCCGGCAAAACAGTGACCGCGACCCTTTCAGAACAGGGCAGCGTCGGCTACTTCCTGAACTCTGAGGCGACACAGATTGCCACTCAGAGTCTCACCAACGCCATAGTTCAACTGGGTCCGAACTACAAAGAGATCGATTCTACAATCCGTATTGGCACGTTCAAGCTCCAATCCATCGATGCCGCGGGAGTCGGCACGATTGCTGTCTCAGAAGGAGCTGTCGCGCGCTACCAGTTTACCGATGCAGACAACCAGGCCCTCCTCCAGGGGCTGAAGGGAAAAGCGCTGGCCGTGGCTCAAGCTTTCTTGCAAAACCAGCCAGGCATCGATCCCACCAGCATCCAGATCAACTTCACTTCAGGTAGCGATCGTAAAAATATGCCCACTGACGTTACGCACATTCGACTGCTTCCGCTCGATGCGAGCAATCCGCCCAGTGTCCCCTTGACGCCCCTGTCGGGGATAACATCGACACCTATCGACCCGACTATACCAACCGTTACCCCTACTACGAATAACGGAAATTAGCCAGCAGAAGCAACGCGCAGAGGATTGGCATCCGGCCAGGACATCTTTCTTTAAGCTATAAGCCAGGCAAATACAACAAAAAGGGTGGACCTACATCTGCAAACCTCTGCAAAAGAAAGAATTCTGTCTTTGCAGAGGCGAGACGCGGCCCACCCTGAACAAGGCTTATTGCGAAGGTTATTTAACCTATCCTTATTATATACCAGGCAGCCAAAAATAGTAAGAGGTAATCTTAAAAGAATTCATTCTTCTGGTTCGGGCTCCTGCCAGAGCGAGCGCACCACGCGCGCTACTACTGCATAGGAGAAGCCGCGACGTTGGAGGTAACCGCTCAGACGATTGCGAAATGTCGCGTAATCCATGGCAGGCGTTCGCAGCAAAAGCTCTGCCTTTCGACTGGCAGCGCGCACAGCCAGTTCTTCGTCATGTTCATCGTCAACTGTCTCATCGACGATTTCGCGCTCTACGCCTTTCATGCGTAATTCGCTGCGCATCGCCTGAGAGCCGCGAGGATTGAAGCGCTCGCGATTTTCCACCCAGAAAGAGGCAAAGGAGCGATCATTCAAGTAATCAAGGCGTTGCAAACGCTCCAGTACAAGTTCGATAATCTCAGGTGGTGTCTCCTTTTTACGCAGGTGGCGGCGCACCTCTTCCTGGCTCCGTGGGCGAAAGGAAAGATAGTTGATAGCGCGCTCCGTCGCCTGCTGGCAGGCCTCTTCGTTCTGAAGTTGCTCTAGATCAGAGGTCGAAAGTTCCTGCTCCAGGTGGAGATGCATTTTTAGCATGAGATCAGCGCTAATACCAAACGCGAATTTATCGTCAAGATAGAGATTGACGCGTGCCGAGTTATGTACCTGTTGTTCGAGAGCAGTAATTCGCATGCATATACTATACCACAGATGGCAAAGGCCCTTTGCTATCTGTGGGGCAAAACTCCTCTATAGGCATGCCGCCAGCTTTTGCTCAGAAACTCCACACCTGATTTTGGAGTAAGTGGCTGAGTTTGTAGATGGCAGAGACGCTTACAAACTCAGCCACTTACCAAACAATTGCGGCGACAGAGTCGCCAGGTACAGAAGTCTTGCCCACTGTTTCCATTTCCAAAAATCAGGTATGCTTTATAGCTCCAATCAGAGGCTTGTCATTCTCAGCGAGCGCGCTTATGGCAACTTTTAGATAGTTCCTTTTATAGAGTAAGAGCCATTTTCCCCTTCGATCTGCTTGTTTAATGCAACATGCAGGGGCTAGCTTCGTATAGATTGCAGAAACAAAATTATTGACGCGGGGCGTAAGGGAATAGAACTTCTTTTTTACGGGCTGGCAAGTCGCGCGCAAGCGGCTCTGCGGGCTAGTCCGAAAAAGAACGAGCCTGATGCGAGGAGATGGCAACGCCTGAGCGTCGCAGAAAGTGCGAGGATCATTAATGATGAATAGGGAGCGCATGACAAGGAGAAGCTATACTGGTGACGCACCCACGTCGCTCGGCCTGAGCGAACGCTGGGAGCGTGTGCTAGCATATCCGTTAGGTTGGGTAACCGGACTGATACTCTTTGTTCTGGAGCGAAAAAATCAAAACGTGCAATGGCATGCCAAGCAATCGATGGCGGTTTTTGGCCCGCTTAGCCTGCTGTGGTGGCTGATTGGTTTACTAGGTAGTATCCTGGGAGGTATTCCGGTAATCGGTGGAGTTCTCGGCCTTGTCATTGGCTTTCTTGGCAGCATTGTCTTCTGGGCTATGATCGTGCTGGCTGTCTGGTTGATCGTCATGGCCTGGTTCAGACCAACCTATCGCCTGCCTTTTCTTAGCAACTGGCTACGCTATTAAGCTTATTATGATCATTATGGGAGCACCGCGAATTACCATCAGGTGCTCTCATTTTATGCGACGCGCCCGCTCGCGGTAGAGTAAGCCAAGAGTAATACCAAAAGCAAAATGGCGCAGCAGATTCTGCCAGAACGAGTTCCAATTCCCCAGGCGAGGCAACTGGCCATTTTTGATCATGGGATGATAGCGATCGACGAGCGGTGTCATCGACCAGGCCGCGATGACAAAAGCCTCGCCGAAGATCACGCCTTTAAGCCAGTTCGGACCAGGCAGCAGGCGCTTACAGAACGCGGCATATACTTCGGCCAGCAGGGCGCCATTCAGAAAATGCAGCATCCAGGCTGCCAGCTCGGTCCATGGCTTCGACGCAGTTGTATCTCCCAGTAATCCCCGCATGAACTTTACATCGTGAAAATGATTGCCGAGCAGATATTTATCAGTTTCCATAGCAAGGCTATAGACGGCTGTAGCGATCAGACCCGCGCCAGCGGCCCTGCCAGGGCGCCAGTTGCTGGCAAATAAGCGTCGCGCAAAAACAGACATCAGAATATCCTCTTTCTATATCCTTATTTAGAATAGGTACTTACAATTCCAGGCGCAACCACGTTTGTTTCTGTAGAGTAGAGGGCAGCGGCAAAAGCACGATCAGTACTAGCCTGTAAGTCAAACTGTCACCGTAGCTAAGAAATTAACCGTATTGTTATTATACCTGAGAAGTTCACGCCGGAGCCACGCCAGTGTGGCGCGCAAGTGAATGATGCGCAACTTATTAAGTGCGTTAACAGGTTGAGCCGGGCCTACGCCCCGCCAGACGCTATTTAGAAGCGTCCATAAGTACGTAAGTCGTTCTTCTTTTGTTACAGAAGGTGGCAATACCAGTTCTATTCTAGTGGAGGCCTCAAAGGGGGCAAGCGTGGGATAGGGATCGGAAAGACCAGTTCTCCACATGTAATAGGCCCGTTGGGTGGTACTTTTGGCAATTGCTTTGCTGTATAGTATCATATCAGTATGTTTCACCCTGTAAATTTCGATCGTTGTCAGGTATCACAAAGCATGATACACTGCGGGAATGTGTACGTGGGTATTGGTCTGGTGAAAGTGAGGAGTCAAAGTGATCAGATGTAGTCACTGCGGAAAGTTAGCTCCTAAGGGAGCGGTGAGCTGTCAAAACTGTGGTATGCCGCTGGTAAATGGGGGAAGTGGCGTGACAAACGCGGGGCAAGCAGAACCACAAGAGCAGTTGCCAGCCTGGCTTGAATCGTTGCGCGCGCATGAGCGGCCTGTTTCTAATGGCCAGGAGAACCGCCAGCCTTTTTCGATGGATGAGCTGGTTGATGAGGATTCGATGCCCAGTTGGATGCGCCAGGATCGGCGCAAGGTACCTGAGAACGGCAATTCTGATTCGTTTCCAGCCATACCGGTGGTACCAACCAATGCGGAAGCGGAGAGACAGAATATGCTTTCCAACGGCTTCCAGGCGGGCTCGTTGATTGACGAGCGTTCATTGCCTGCGTGGATGCGCGAAAGCCAGGGAGAAACTGGAGGCGGCGGGCAGCCAGGGGCGGCTCAGAATGTTTCGGCCCATAGCCTGGTAGACCAGCAAAACCTGCCTGCCTGGATCAAGGATCTTAGCCAGGCCGCGCAAACGCAGCAGTCAGCTGCGCCCGCGTATCAGTATAATCTGCCTACGCAGACACAGGCACCCAATAAGAATCCATACAATGTGCCAACACAGACCCCCATTACGCCGCCCACGGTGGCTAACTCCCCGCGCGTGCCGCAAACGCCGCAGGCTCATGAGCCACCACTAACGCCCATACAGAGCTTCTCGGCTCACGATTTACTCGATGCACAAGCTATGCCGAGCTGGATGAGTGGTTCACAGGGGCCGGGCGCTCCACCCACCAGGCCAGTGCCCATAGGTCAGGGCTTCTCGGCTGGCGAGTTGATAGACCAGCGCTCCGTGCCTCAGTGGATGAGGGATCTACAAGGGCAGGAGAAATCAGACCCCCAGTCTGCATTGGGTGTGCCGGTGAGTGGGAGTGGGCAGACGGTGGGGACGAACCAGGGACAACAGGGGACATTAAGTGGTGAGGGGATGCCGGCGAGTTCGTTACTTGAGAAAAATTCAATGCCCTCCTGGCTGCAAGGAATTCAACCAGGCGGTTCACAGGCCACTGGACAGGGTCCATCCATGGACGCAAATTCCAGGCCCGCCTGGCTGCAAGAAAATCAAGCAGGTGGCGCGCAGGCACCTCAGGCCGCTAACGAGTTGCTGGATATGAACTCTATGCCCACCTGGATGCGTGAAGGCGCTCAGACACCTCAGCCATCTCAGCCAGCCGCGCCATATCCCGCGCAGGGTCTGCCCGCCGGTGGGCTGCTGGACATGAACTCTATGCCCACCTGGATGCGCGAAGGCGCTCAGAATGGCGCGCAGGGACCGCAGATAACCGACCAGGGTATGGCCGCTGGCTCGCTAGTTGACCTGAACTCTATGCCCGCCTGGATGCGCAACTCTGACCCCGGCCTGACTGGCTCATCTAATGCTGGCGGACGCCCTGGACAGGTACCCGCGCGGCCTGTACCTAGCCGACCACGCAATGAAGCCTCAACCCAGGAACAGAGCGAGGTGGCGGCGAACGTTTTCAGTTCCATGCTAGGGGTCGCTGCCTCAACTCCAACCCTGCCTGGTCAGGAATACAACTTTCCCAACAACATGGGAGGCGCGCAAGGGCAGCCTGGGCAGCCCCAACCACCATTCCAGCAGCCCCAGCCCCCTAGCTGGCAACAAGCAGGCATGCCTCAGTCTCATCAAGGAGCGGCACCTGTATGGCAGATGAGCGACATAACGCCGCCCAGCAATCCAAACGCCTACCCCCCTGCAGCTCAAGCAGGGGTCATGGGAGCCATGGGATATCCACAAAACACAGAGCAACCTGCCTGGAGCTATTCCGCGACTGACCGAGGCACTCTGGGAGTTTCTTCTGGCGCGGGTGCAGGCTACTATAATCCTAATCCTAATCCTGGCAATGCTCAAAATACGGAACCGAAGAAAAAGGGCTTTTTTGACTCTATTCGTGACTTTTTCTCCAAGTAAACGAGGTTGTAGGGCAACCTCGCTGAACGTTGAGCTTGTGCCAACATAAAAGGGAACGCAGATGCAGACAGATTTCTCTCTGGGGGAAACACAAAACCCGGCGGGTAAGTACGATCCAGAAACTGCCAGAGCTATTCTGGTGGCCGACTGCGGCACGGTCGTGACCAAGGTCTCGCTGCTGGGTCTGGTGGAGGGACAATATCGCCTTATGGCTCGCGGCGAGGCGCCAACAACCGTAGCGGCCCCTCACAAGGATATTACGCAAGGAATTATTCAGGCAATTGAAGAGATTGAGAGGGTTACGGGCCACCGTTTCGTTTCCAAGAAAGGCCGTATCCTCTCGCCTCAACAAATGACAGGCGATGGCGTGGATTTGTTTGTCGCTGCCATCAGTGCTGGCGGACCAATTCGTATGGTCGTGTTGGGCGCGGTCTCACCACAACTTGCCGAGTTGGCCAAGCAAGCCATCTCTGGTCTTTACGCGGAAACCCACGCTATTCCCTCACCAGCCTATAGTTCCTCGCAAACAAGCGGCCAGGGACCCTGGACATCCGAGCGTATCAGGCTCGAATGGGAACGTCAGTTGCAGGGTATGCGCGAGTTACAGCCCCACGCCGCGCTGATTGTGGGCCTGGTAGAGACATCAACCGAGGCAGCCCCTCTCCAGGAAGCCTGCCAGTTGTTGATCAATGCTTTCCAGGATCAGCAGAAGCAGGGCCTGGAGCGCTCCAAGCCTTTCCCCGTGCTTTACGCGGGAGCACCGCAATATGTCGAGGCGGTGCGACGCATGCTGCAAGGACAGGCTGAGGTCACGCGCGTAGAAACGCTGAACTCGCTCAAGCAGCTTGGTCCAGTCAGTATGGCCTCCACGGCCCTTTATGAGCGCGATGTAATTCAGCAGGTGGCCGGCTATGAGCAGATGCGCTCCTGGTCCCCCGCCGCGCCAGTGGGAGCCGCTGGCTCGCTGAGCAGCCTGGTACGCTTTCTGGCCCATCATTATGCTATGAATGTGACCGCGGTGGATGTGGGCGCTTCGACGACCTCAGTGATGATGGGCGGTGAGCGCGGTGAATTTATTCCGATGGTCAACGCGGGCATAGGCGTTGGCCCAAATATCGGTGCGGTCCTGCAACAGGTAGGTCATCAACGCGTGGCTCGCTGGCTGCCCTTTGAGATCAGCGAAGACGAGTTACGCCAGTTTGCCATGAACCGCATGATGCACCCGCAGGTCGTGCCAACAAGCCAGCGCGATCTACAAATCGCTCAGTCCTTTGCTCGCGAGGCGATTATCCTGACCCTGGAATCGGGCGCGCATGTCAATAGCTCGCAGTTCAATGCCGACCTGATTCTAGCTACTGGTGGAGTGCTGGCGCATGCCCCTAAGTACGGTCAGGCTATGCTGCTCCTGCTGGATGCCCTGCAGCCGCGTGGGGTCACTTCAATGGTGCTGGACCGCACAATGCTGATCTCGCAATTGGGCGCGGTGGCAACAGTCGCGCCGGTCGCGGCTGTCCAGGTCAACGAGAATGACGCGGTCCTCCACCGCCTGGGCACCTGTGTGGTACCCTTTGGCAATCTGGTGCCGGGTCAGACCGCGCTCAAGGTTGATGTTGAATACAGCAGTGGGCGCAAGATCTCGGTCGATGTGGCCAGCGGCTCGATTGAGGTAGTTCCTCTGCGGGTCAACGAGCAGGCTCTGCTCTCGCTCTATCCTGCTCCATCTGTTGATGTGGGCCTGGGACTGGGCGAACGCGCGCGCGCGGCTGAGGAGATTGATGGTGGCCTGGTCGGCCTGGTCATCGACGCTCGTGGACGCCCGCTGGTGCTCGCTCAGAACGATGCCGAGCGCCAGGCACGGCTGCTACAATGGATGCAAATCATCGGTGCGTAAATGGAGCGCTTTAATGGTATGCGTAAACGCGCGAGTGGCCAGAGCGGGAGGAGTCACCACGACAGGCTAAACATATGGGTCGTCCTGATTTTTAGGCAATGGGAAATGTGGGCCAAGCCCTTTTTCCAGAGATTTTGCAGGCAAGGCGTTGCGCGTCTTGCCTGCAAAATCTCTGTCATTCCCTGGGATGGGGAGCTAGAAAGCATCAGGCATAACCCATAAGTATGGGAGATGATACTAAGTTGTGGTTTCCTCCACAGTGTTCTGGTCCCTGGCGCGAGCCGGTTCTGGTGAGGTGGTGTGTTGTGAGTTATCCGCTTGGGTCGTCCCTGCTTCCGCGAATTGGGGTGCGACGAGAACGCTGGCCTGGTGGCTATGATCTACATAGCATGCCGCTTGTGCAGATAGGCGCGCATATCGAGCCGGATCAACCGGTAATGCGCCTGGCGCGCGACCCGCTTCGCGCTACTCTGTCGCAGGTGCCGCGCCTCGCGCAGTCTACCAGTGTGAGACGGGGCCTGTCAGCAGTGAGCAGGAGCAATATATGGGCACAAAACGAGATGCTGATAGCGGGCTTGCGGGGTACGGTGGTTAGAGTGACTGGACGGGGCAGCGTGGTTATTGAAAGCGAGGTAGCGGTGGTCGCGGGCGCGCTGGGCGCAGGACGCCAGGTAGCCGGTCCTTTGATCATCTGGCAGGTACACAGTTCGCGCGAAGCCGCGGCAACTGTTCCGCCAGGCGCGATCCTGGTGGTGCCAGGCCCGCTCAATCTGGCGATGCTGCACCAGGCTATCAACTCAGGTATCAGCGGCGTGGTCGCGAGTAGCATTTCTTCACGCGACTTCGAGGGCTTTGTGCGCACCAATCTGCTCGATCTCTTGCACTGCACAAACGTAGAACTTCCGCTTTCCCATTTGCCACCGCTGACTGTTATGCTAACGGAGGGACTGGGCACAATTGCGATGCCCGCGCGCACTCTCAATCTGCTCGACAAACACGAGGGAAAAATCGTCTTGCTCTCAGGGGCAACCTCACTGAGTTCAGGCGTTTATCCTGAACTGGTAATCTCGCTTACGTTCGCGGAAAGGCGAGAGAGTGAACTCGCGCTTAAACCCAGAACAGTCCTGGCACCTGGTGCCCTGGTGCGCGTGTGCAGCGGCAGCTACGAGGGCGCGCTTGGCGAGATCAATTACCTGTTCTCATACAGGCAACGCTTCCCCTCCGGCGTTCGCGCGCCCGCGGCCCGCATCAGCCTGGAAGATGGCTCGCAACTGGTTGTCCCACTGCCCGTTCTCGAACGCATAGGCTGAGTTTATATATCAATAACAGGCCAAACTAATAGTAGAGATAGTCAAAGCATTTTCTACCCCTATATGTTGGTCGATTCGGCCAATTATCCACAAAATAAAGGAGTTATCCACATATTTCCATGAAATATGTGGATAACTCCCTGTGTCTTAGACTATTGCGCCGTATTGCTGGCAACAAGATCGCGTCAAAAACTGTTCAATATATGTGCATTTGCGCGGCTCAGCTTTGCAGAAGTGAGTGCCCGCTCATGTCTTCAGGCTGAGGAATGTTCAGCAATTGGAGAATGGTAGGCGCGACATCGGCCAGGATGCCATCGCTACGCAGGTGGGCCTGCGCCATCTGCGCGCCGACCAGGTAGAGGGGCACAGGATTGGTAGTATGAGCAGTAAAGGGCTTGCCGTTGCTGTAGTCAATCAGTTGTTCGGCGTTGCCATGATCGGCGGTAATCAGCAGACCGCCACCCAGAGCCAGAGTAGCCTCTACAATTTTGCCCACACCGGCATCCACCGCTTCAACACCCTTGATGGTCGCGTCGATAACCCCGGTATGCCCAACCATGTCGGCATTGGCATAGTTCATCACCACAAAGTCGTATTCCCCGGCGCGAATACGCTCGACAGCGAGATTGGTAATGCCTGCCGCGCTCATCTCAGGCTGGAGATCATAGGTCGGCACTTTGGGTGAAGGCACCATTTCACGATCCTCGCCGCCGAATGGCGTCTCGCGCCGACCATTAATGAAATAAGTCACGTGAGCATATTTCTCTGTTTCAGCGGTGTGGAACTGCCGCAACCCTTGCTCAGAGAGCACGCGGGCAACAGGCATCTCAACTTCATCGGCACGAAAAGCGACCGCCGCATCAAGTCCCGCTTCATACTCTGTCATCATCACGTATTGGAAGTCGCCCAGGCGCGGACCGCGCTGAAATTTTCCTGCGGCCAGTGGCGTCAATTCGCTCATGACAAATGCCTTGGTTAACTGGCGCGCGCGGTCGGGGCGAAAGTTGTAGTGGATCAGCGCATCGCCCTCCGCAACGACTGCGACCGGCTTATCATTCTCTATAATCACGGTGGGTAGAATAAACTCGTCGGTAATATTTTGTTCATATGAGCGTTGAATGGCTTCTACGGCAGAAGGTGCTCGCTGACCCTCGCTCCTGGTCATCGCCAGATATGTGCTGCCCGTGCGCTCCCAGCGATTATCGCGATCCATAGCGTAATAACGCCCTGTGACCGTCGCAACCTGCGCGGGATGCTGCGGATTGATCGCACGAGCGCGCGTCTCAAGCTGGCGCATAAATTCTACACCACCCGTAGGCGAGGAGTCGCGGCCATCGGTAAACGCGTGAATATAGACCTGATTGATCGCGTGCTGCTCAGCCAGGCGTAGCAGGGCCTCGAGGTGACTGGCATGTGCATGCACGCCGCCGTTGCCTAGCAGACCGCAGAGGTGCAGACGCGAATTATTGCGCTTGACATGCTCCACCGCAGCCAGTAGCGCGGGATTATGGAAAAAGCTCCCATCCTCGATCGACTCACTAACCCGCGTATAGTCCTGCAAGACACGTTTGCCCGCGCCTATGTTCTGGTGCCCAACCTCAGAATTGCCCATCTGCCCTTCCGGCAGACCCACAGCCAGCCCGGATGTACGCACGCTCGTATGCGGCCACTGCCGCGCCAACTGGTCCAAATTAGGCGTGGACGCCAGCGCGATAGCATTGCCATCTTTACGCGGATTAATGCCCCAACCATCCATAATAATCAAAACAAACGGGCGCGGACGCCCGGTAGATCTGGTAGCCATATGATGCTTCTTCTCCGATATTAACAGTATAATAAGGTAGGGATTGTACCGCCCTTATTGTATCACGCACGCCAACCACTGACCTCGCTAGCAACTTGCCATAGCTTCGCGCGCGCGGGCAGAGGGTCTGGCCTGATCATGGTATACACGCGCAAATAAAGCGCGTAGCAGAGGAGCAAAGTGGGGAATAATCTTCCTGGTCCATGGGAGCGAGAGGCTCGAAGATACCTCTCGCTCAGCTCGCGAGCGGGTCGCTGACAGAAGCAACCCGTCGCAATTGAGGAACGCGGGCAACTGTTAATCCAGTTGCCCACGCCTGAGCGTGAGAGGCAGTCAGGAGGCATAAGGCGGAGATACTGTAATTATTGGTCATATGCTCAACGCCATAGACATGCGCTCTATTTTGCTCAGGAATGTTCTCTAATAGTCATAATAAATCCCAGGCATTAAATGTTCTTTACGATTGTGTTAAATTTTAGAAAAATATGCAGGGACGATGGCTGGTCAGCTAGCCATCGTCCCTGCATATTTTTCAGGCGTTTTTGTTTTATCCCTGGTGTAGTTTATGCTGGCGACGAATATGGTTCGCGTACCAGCGGGCGCTATCCTTGAGCACACGACGTTGCGATGGATAATCCACGTAAATGATGCCAAAGCGCTTGCTATAGCCATGGGACCATTCAAAGTTGTCCATCAACGACCAGACGAAGTAGCCCTTAACTGGCGCGCCCTGTTCAATCGCTTGCCCCGTAGCCTGGATATGGTCGCGTAAATAGGCTACGCGCAGAGGATCGTGAAGCTCGTCGCCACCCTCCCAGCTATCGGCGAAGGCCGCGCCGTTCTCGGTGACGTAGAGAGATGGAAGCGCGTACTCCTCGTGCAGCCAGACCAGGAGGCTGCGTAAACCATCGGGGTAGACCTCCCAGGGCATCGCGGTATACAAGGCTCCTGGCACCATAATCGGCTCGCTGCGGCTGCCGTCCGTACTGGCCTGGAAAACGAGGCGCGTGTAGTTGTTTACGCCCAGAAAGTCTATCGGTGTGGAGATGATCTCCATATCACCCTCTTTGATCGGCGGTGGATCTGTGTTGAGGTCCGCGAACAGCCCCGCGGGGTAGAGACCGCGAAAAAGCGGATCGGTGAACCAGCGATCCTCGCGCCTGGCCTGCTCAACCCTGGCCAATGTAATCGCCTGGTTATCAGCTCCATAGCCAGGTGTGAAGTTCAGAGTAATACCAATCTGAGCATCGGGCTGGATATGCGCGCGTATACGCGGGAGCGCCAGACCATGTGAGAGCAGAAGGTGATGAGCAACTGTACCCACAACCGGCCATTCTTGATGGCCTGGAGCATGCTCACCAATCCCGTAACCCAGATAGGCTACACACCAGGGTTCATTATGCGTCTGCCACATGCCCACACGATCGCCCAGGCGCTGCGCCACAATTTCGGCGTAGTCCGCGTAGGCATAGGCGGTGTCGCGATTGATCCAGCCGCCCTGCTGATAAAGTGCCAGTGGTAGATCCCAGTGATAGAGGGTTGTGACTGGCTTCACGCCATGCGCCAGCAGGGTATCAACCAGGCGATCGTAATAATCTAGACCAGCCTCATTGACCGCTCCGGTGCCCTGAGGAAGCACACGTGACCACGAAACCGAGAAGCGGTACGCTCCCAGGCCCAGTCCTTTGGCCAGCATGATATCTTCGGGATAGCGATGGTACTGATCGATGGTCACATCACCAGTATCGCCTTGATACACTTTACCCGGCGTGGCTGAGAACCAGTCCCATATCGAGGGGCCACGCCCATCTTCGCTGGCTGCCCCCTCAACTTGATAGGATGCGGTCGCGGCTCCCCAGACAAAGTTAGCGGGAAAGGAAACCAGCAAATCAGTTTCCTCGCCTGACTGGGGGTCAGTATGATCAAGAATGCTCATTTCGCCTCCTGAGGAAATGTGGTTATGCCTGGATTAATGGTCGGTGGATAGAGATGGCAGTGGGTCCAGTGGCCCCCACCAAAATCGGTACGCGCCGGAAAGGTCTGACGACACACCTCCATCGCGTGTGAACAGCGCAGATGGAAACGGCAACCCGCCGGTGGGTTGATCAGACCAGGCGGCTCGCCCCGCTCTGGCACTACCTCGGCTCCGTTGGCACTTCCCTCGGCTCCCTTGACCAGCCGATCTGGATTGGGCGCTGCTGAACGCAACAGACGAGTATAGGGATGCCTGGGCCGGCGAATCACTTCTTCCGATGGACCTCCCTCGACCATTTGACCAGCATACATCACTTGAGTTTGCTCCGCAAAGTAGCGAGCGCTAGCAATGTCGTGTGTAATGAAGAGAAAGGCCAGCCCTTCCTCTTCTTTTAACTTGAGCAAAAGATTGAGAATATCCAGGCGGATCGAAACATCTAACATGGAAACCGGCTCATCGGCCAGCACTACCGATGGGCCAACTGCCAGCGAGCGCGCGATCGAAATGCGCTGGCGCTGGCCACCACTCAACTGGTGCGGATATTTATCCAGAAACTGGCGAGCCGGGGTCAGGCTCACCTTCTCTAGCAATGCCAGGGACTGCGCTTCCACTTCGGCGGCACTGCGCGCATGGCCGTGACGACGCAGCGGACGGCTCAGGTGATACCTGATGCTATGCACAGGATTCAGCGACGAAAAGGGGTCCTGAAACATATATTGCACCTGGCGAATATAGCGATTACGCTCAGACGCGCGTCGCAAATCTACCTCGCTCTCCCTGAAAAGCAGCCGACCACGAGTGGGTATGTGCATGCCAGCCAGCATGCGCGCGACTGTCGTCTTCCCACTACCGCTTTCGCCTACCAGGGCTGTGGCCTGGCCGGTGTAAAGCGTCAACGAGGCGTCTTCTACGGCCTGAACTGTGCGTCGCCCCCCCCACATCTGGCTCAAAGGAAAATCCTTGCGCAAATGGTCAGCCATCAGCACTGGCTGACCCGCTCGTGCCCCGCTATATCCCTGGCCTGGCGCGAAAATTGTTCCGTTCATTCTCTCCCTCCCTGACTGCGTAAAGATTCCCGTGGTTCTTGCGGCCTGAATTGACCGTCATTCCCATAAAGATGACAGGCTACCAGCCGCTCATTGGCATCCTCCACTCCAGGCGGGCTGACCAGTTCTGGACGCACATTGAAGCACTTCTCCCATGCCTGATTACAACGCGGATTAAAGACGCATCCCGCTGGCACGTGGCGCAGATCTGGTGGCGTGCCTGGAATGCCTGTCATGCGCACCAGTGGCCCATCCAACGTAGGAAAGGAATGTAGCAGACCATCCGTGTAAGGATGAAGCGGGCGCTGATATAGCGCCCGGCGCGATGCCTTCTCGATCATACGCCCGGCGTAAAGAATAACCACTTCGTCTGCTACTTCTAATAATAATGAAAGATCATGAGTAATAAAGATCATAGCAAACCCTAATTGCTGACGCAAGCGCATAATCTCGCTAAGAATATCCCTCTGCACAACGACATCAAGTGCGGTTGTCGGTTCATCCATAATAATTATCTCAGGCGAGAGCGCGAGAGCAATGGCGATCACTGCGCGCTGGCGCATGCCACCGCTCAATTCGTGCGGATAGCTCTTTATGCGCTCCGCGGAAATGCCCACTAACCTGAGTAGTTCTAGAGCGCGAGCATGGCGCTGCTCTCTATTCATCTCAGGACGATGAGTGCGCAGGGTATCCATGATCTGTGCCTCAAAGGTCGCGACGGGATTCAGCGAGTTCATCGCGCTCTGGAAAACCATGGCCAGTTCGCTCCAGCGAAAGACGCGTAACTCTTTCTGGCTCATCTTGAGAATATCGATGCCACCTATGGCATCAAGCGCGTACTGAGCCTGCCTACTTCGCGCGGAGAAGGTCGGACCCGACCCTTCCTCCCTCCTACGCGGATAGTACATGACACGACCACCAGTCACGCGAGCCGGGGGACGCTGGAGGCGAGCTATGGCGTAAGCCAGTGTCGATTTTCCGCTCCCGCTTTCGCCAGCCAGACCCAGGATCTCGCCCCGCCTGAGCGTAAAACTTACATCGTTGACCGCGTAGACCATGTCCGTCGCGCTATCATATACCACGCTCAAATTCTGCACGTCGAGCAAAACATCTGCCTCCCGGCGTCCAGCCGGTCTTTGATAAGCTGCAAACTGTACCATTATGCCGCCACCTTCCCTCTGCGCACTTTTGGCCGTTTCTCGCTACGCAGATTCGGATTCGCAATCTCGTCAATACCAAAGTTTACAAAGGTCAGGGCAGCGCACAGGACCGCGACGCACAGGCCCGCGGGCACAAATTGCCACCATTCCCCTGTGATCAGTGCGGCATTATTCTGCGCCCAGAAAAGGATCGTGCCCCAACTCGCCTGCCCGGCATCGCCGAGTCCCAGAAACTCCAGCGCCACCTCGGCGCCAATTGCATAGACAAATGTACCTACAAATGTCGAGGCCACCAGAGCCACCTCGTTGGGCACAACCTCCAGAAAGACAATGCGCCAGGCTGACTCCCCTGTGGCTCGCGCCGCCGCGATAAACTCGCGCTCCCTGATCGATAACGTCTGCGCCCGCAAGACACGCGCACCATAGCTCCAGGAAGTCACCAGCAGCACCAGCGCGATCACATATTCATTTTTATTCGCTGAAGAACCATTAGCCAGAGCCGCGATGACAATTGCCAGCGGCAAACTGGGCAGCACCAGGAATACATTGGTAATCAGAGTCAAGACTTCGTCTATCACGCCTCCAAAGTAGCCCGCACTCACGCCGAATAAAACCTGTAGCCCTGTCGAGCCGATCGCCGCCAGAAAGCCAATCAACAACGAGACGCGCGCGCCGTAAATCAGTTGGGAAAACAGATCTTGACCCAGACCAGTTGTCCCCAGAATATGCGCTGCCGAGGGAGCAAACGAGCTTGACGCAACCTTCTGCTCTGGATCATATCTCGTTAGCAATGGCGCGGCCAGCGCGATAAGAATAAACAAAGCGACAATCCCCAGGCCAATGGTGATCTTAGGATTCGCTGCCACTGCGCGCATGAAACGTTTGCCACTAGTCAGCGCGCTTTCCGTCATAGAGGGAGTTGGATTATTATTGACGGCATTTGGATCTAAGATGGTTCTTGTTTGCATTGTTTATTTTCCCCCCAGGCGCACACGCGGATCAAGAAAGATGTAGACCAGTTCCGATAGGAAATTAGCAATTAAGACGGCCAGAGCGATCACCAGAAAACAGCCCTCGATCAGCGGATAGTCGTCCTGCTGCACGCCTTGCAACAGCGCGAAGCCAATACCTGGATAGTTAAAGGCAATCTCCGTCAGCAGCGAGCCGCTGACCACCAGGCCCAGGGAAATGGAGAAGCTGGTCACGCTGGGTAGGATCGCATTGCGCGCCGCGTAATGAAACATGGTGCGCCGTTCTGACAAGCCTTTGGCTCTGGCCATCAGCACATAATCCTCGGCCAGCGTCGTGACCATGGTATTGCGCATCGTCAGCACCCAGCCAGCCAGCGAGCCAATCACCAGCGTCAAAACGGGCAGAAACGAATACTGCACCATGCTACTGAGAAAGCCCACGCTCAACTCAGGACCATCTGGATAACTGAACACATCGTACGCGCCACCCACACTATTGGGGAACCAGTTTAACGAAACCGAAAACAGGTAGATCAATCCCAGCGCCATCCAGAAGTACGGCACCGCCGACAGGAAGGTCAGAATGGGAGGGATCGTTGTATCCAGGACCGAACCACGTCTCCAGGCAATCACAATGCCGATCAGCGTGCCAATGATAAAACTGATCGTCAAAGCCACGCCCACCAGGCCAATTGTCCAGGGCAGGCTCTGAGCCAGGATCGATGTCACTTGTGCAGGATATTGTGAGGAAGAAACCCCCAGATGGCCGGTCAGAACCGCCGAAAGGTAGTTCCAGTATTGTTGCCAGACTGGTATCTTCGGATCAACATTAAACTCGGTCAGTAGGGCCTGGTACATCGCTTCAGTTGGATTTTTCGCCTGGATTTTGCCCAAATAGGCCAGAGCAGGATCACCTGGCATCAGACGGGGAAGAATAAAATTCACCGTCACCGCTGCCCACAGTGCTACCAGGTAGAAGCCCGCACGCCTCAAGAGATAGCGCATGACTCTATATCTCCTTTGAATAAGGTATGAAGAGGCAGTCCGCCAGGTGCAAAATGAACAGTGCTAACCTTTTAGGATGCCTATGCAGGAATGGCAGGGGCCTATCCTTCCACCTCCCGCTTGCGCGCGAGATAGAAGGATAAGACCCAGGGATAAAACTAAGAACCGTTGTAAGATTGAGAAACTAGGCCACAGGCTTCAGCTGGAGGATAACCAGCTCGAAGTCAGGAGCCGTGTACGGCGAACCATAGCTGTAGGGAGTCTGCGCGGTCGGCCAACCAGTCCAGTTGGTCGTCGTGTACTCGTCCCAGGCAACGTTCGCGGTCAGCGGCAACACCGGGAGCTGCTGGACAGCAACTGTCTCGATGTCCTGGATCGCGGCCTTCTGGGTAGCCAGATCGGTCGTGCCCTCATATTTTGCAATATCAGCATCGATCTGCGCGGCATACGTGCCACCGGTCTGCGTATTCCAGCGCTCGAAGTCTGTACCAGAGACTACTTTGCCTACGCCATTCGCGCTTTGCAGCAACGCCTGATAGGCATAATAAGGGGTAGCACCACTGTTTGTCCAGCTAATCGCGACATCGTACGCGCCGGTCGAGATAGCTGTGTAGTAGGGGGTGTAGCCACTCTGGAAGTTGGTCGAAGCGTTGATATGAGCGGCCTTGAGGTCAGTTACAATGTTTTGTACGTCCTGCGCCCAATCGCTCCAGGCACCTGGAACGTCAATCTGGAAGGCAAGCTCTTTGCCACTGGCGTCAGCATAGAAGCCTTTGCCGTCCACTTTATAGCCGGCCTGGGTCAGGTAACCATCAGCCGTGGAAACCCCGTACTCGAACGCGTGGTTCTGGTACTGGGACGAGATCCATGGGGCAAAGGACGGGATGACACCCGTGATATTCGTCACCTTGGCATACTGCGCCACACCTGTTGGCAGGTTGTTGCGATTGATAGCCGCGTTGATGGCTTTACGCACCAACAGGTTGTTGAACGGAGCATGGGTCAGGTTCAGGTAAAGGTTGACGGTGTTGCTCGGCGCAAACCAGGTATGGTTGTGCTGAGGATCTTTGTTGGAGAAAGCTTTATCGTAATCGGGGCTCCAACCGGTGCCCATCCAGTCCAGCTTACCAGAGACCATCGCAGTGATAGCTGTGGTGTTGTCCTTGATCGAGGGAATCTCGATTGTCTTCACCGCGGGCTTTGTGCCCCAGTAGGTGGGGTTCGCGGTGTAAGTGAGCAGGGACTGATTGAAGCTCTTCAGAGTATAGGGGCCGGTACCAACCGGGTTCTGATCGTTAGAGAACTTGCTCGGATCACCGCTGACTTTGGACCAGACGTGCTGAGGCACGATGTAAACCTGATCACCAAGGTGGTAGAGCGCGGTGCTGTTGGGATGTAACAGCGTGAAGGTTATTGTGTGATTGTCAGGGGCTGCCACACTTTTGAGCAATGCCCAGATGCCGTTCTGGTCAAGGGTAGGATATTGCTTCATCAGATTAAATGTGAAAACTACGTCAGCGCTGGTGAGGGACTGGCCGTCGCTCCATTTTACATCTGTGCGCAAGTTGAAGGTGATCTGCGTCAGATCTGTAGAGTAGCTATAGCTGCTTGCCAACCAGGCTTTGGTGCTGCCATCGTACAGGTTGGTATAGTAAAGATTTTCAAAGAGCAGCCCCTGAGTACCAACATCGCTTCCCCCGTTATTGTTGAAGTACGGGTTGAAGAGATCGGGGATGGATTGACCCGGAGCCGCAACCATGCGCAACGTCGTAGTTCTGGGCGACTGAGGATTAGTAGTAGACTGCGCGGGACCACAGGCCACGAGCAACAAGGCCAGCGCCCCGAAGAGCACGAGAGCTATCTTGCTGGTCAACTTGGACCTGACTGAATTATCAGCCATGAGAAACCTCCTAACACTGGATGATCTAGAATCGTTCACTGATTCAAGGGAACAGAGACAACCGTTCCCAAATACCACTTTCCGGCAAACTTCCCCCACTACTCAAGGGAACGGGGGGAAACTTCTTGCTTTAATTTTTGCCTCCTTTCTGATATATGTACATCAGGACAACACGACTCCCCCCACACCTTACAGTTCAACTGCAGGTGCGTGTGAGAAATGAATATATTGGATCGAAACCTAGCGCGAAAGCGATTGTGCGACGCCACAAGATTCCCGCACAATCAGTTTCGTGGGCAACAAGATCCGCAGATTCTTGCTGTCTCCCTCTCCGGTTCCAGAGAAAGTCTCAAATTTACGCTGCAAGGGATAGTTTTTTGGGTCAATCATTGATAAGAGTAGTTCGCAGGCTAGCTCACCCATCTCACGGTGTGGCTGCCTGACAGTCGTCAGACCAGGTTTAGCGAAAGCGGCGATAGGCATATCGTCGAAGCCGATCAAAGCGAGATCCTCAGGGATACGCACGCCATATTGTTCAGCCACGTCGATAATTCCAAAGGCTGTCTGGTCGTTGGCCGCGAAAAGCGCGGTCGGGCGTTGTTCCTGTGGCAGCGAGAAGATGCGATGTGCAACCTCGCGCCCGCCAATCGGGGTAAAATCGCCCTGCCAGACCAGTTCAGAATCCGGCTCCATATCAACCTCGTGTAGAGCGCAGCAATAGCCCTCGTAACGCTCTTTCACGCAGAGAAAATCGGTCGGACCCAGGATATGGCCAATACGCCGATGTCCGAGATTAAGTAAATAACGCGTCGCTTCGTAGGCGCTAGAGACGTTGTTGATGCCGACCCAGGGCGTACTAATGGGCGCGACCTGGTCTTCGATTGTGACAATTGGTACACCCTGTTTATACAGGTGATTAAGGTGACTGCCCAGTTGCCCTGGCATAATCGCTAACAGGCCCATACTCAATTTCATGGCCAGAATGCGATCCAGGACATCGCTATGGTTACGAGCCGGCCCCATAGTATAAAGCACAACCTCATAATCTGTGCGATCAGTCACCTCAGCGACGCCAAGCATGATCTCTGGCACATAGGGCCAGATTAGCGGTGGAGCGAGCACACCGATCAATTGCGTGCGCCCACCGCGCAGAACAGTGGCGGTAATGCTAGGTACAAAGCCGCGTTCGTTAACGATCTTCATCACACGCTCGCGAATTTCCGGGTCTACTGTAGGCTTATGATTTAAGACACGCGAAACAGTAGCTTTTGAAACACCGGCTAGTTTTGCGATGTCTTGAATCGTTAACTTCTGCTTCATCCTTTGCCTCTGATTTCTCTTTTATCCTGTTCCTCCACTGGTTCAGGTTTCGTATTTTTATACATAGAGAGAAATCGATTTCCTTGACAAGAGATTACCGAGAAACCGATTTCTTGTCAAGTGTTTTTGTACGGAATTCTTTTGATCTGAGTAAATTAGTCAAAATTGTGGAGAAACAGAGATCTTGTAATCAGCAAATACTGCCCACTTTAGCATAGCGCGCGCCGCCTCTGGTGGGCAGCGACGCGCTATTTACAGTCCTGTGGGAACAGCAGAGGCTTTTTCTAGACTAAAAATGGCAGGGAGCCGCCAAAGAGTTGGTAGAGCAAAATGATATTGAGTACAAGGATGATGGAGGCGCAGAAAATGGCCAGGATGGTAGTGATAATATGATTGACCAGAGCCCCCATAAGCGCTCGGCGACTCGTAAAGATCACCAGGGCGATAACCGGGACCGGCAGGACAAAGCTTAGCACTACCTGGCTGAGCACCAGTGTCTGCGTGGGATTGATACCCAGAGCAATAACCACGACAGCAGGAAGCATAGTCACCAGGCGGCGTAACCAGACAGGAATAGTAAAGCCCACAAAACCTTGCATAATCACCTGCCCGGCCATAGTGCCAACGGTCGAACTGGAAAGACCTGAGGCTAGCAGTGAGACAGCGAAAACCAGGCCAGCAGCGCCCCCTAAGAGAGGGATCAGCGTCTTGTAAGCGCTATCGATGTCGGCAATGCCAACCTGCCCATGCGCGTGAAAGGTCGCGGCTGCCATATAGAGCATAGCCACATTGATCAGCCCGGCCAGGCCCATAGCCAGCACAACATCAGGTATAGTCAGGCGGAAAATGCGTCGGGCCTCCTGTTCGTTGCGCGGCACAATGCGCCGCTGCATTAACGACGAGTGCAGGTAGATCACATGCGGCATCACGGTCGCGCCAATGATGCCAACCGAAAGGAGCACACTGGCCGAACTACCTTCCCAGGGCACCACCATATGCAGGCCAACCTGGCCCCAATCCGGGTTCGAGAACAGAGTCTCCAGCACGTAGCTAAGCGCAATCACCCCCACCAGCGCGATAATCACCACCTCCAGGGGACGAAACCCGTGGCCCTCTAATAGCAGTATCAAATAGGTAATAATCCCTGTAATCAATGCCGCGATCAGCAACGGCATACCAAACAGAAGATTGAGTGCCAGGCTCGCGCCCAGAAACTCCGCCAGGTCAGTGGCCATAGCGGCGATCTCCGAGACCAGCCACATCATATAGACCACTGGACGAGGAAACTGCTCGCGGCTCAATTCGGCCAGATTCTTGCCAGTCGCCAGGCCCAGTTTAGCAGAAAGCGTCTGTAAGAGCATCGCCATAAGATTCGCCACCACTACGACCCAGAGCAGATTATAACCAAAGGCGCTCCCACCCTGAATATTCGTCGCGAAATTCCCTGGATCAACGTACGCTACACTGGCCACAAAAGCCGGCCCCAGAAAGGGTACCAACGCTCCCAGACCGCGCAAACGGCCTTCCAGGACTGCTCGCGCTGCCCCTCGGGTGCCCCGAGCTTCGTCGGCCAGTTGCTCTGTCGCTACCCCTGGCTTGCTCGATGTCACTCGCATATACGTTCTCTCCCTTAAAGTTTTATTCCTCTAAAAATTAGTTTACATACAAAGCAAAACTTTGTCAATCCTCCTGGAAATATTTTTCTCTGGCTCTGTAAAAGTCAGGCAGAAAAAGGCAGGCGAGGGTATTGGCAGGGACGCTGCGCTCCCTGCTAGCACCCTGTCTGGGGACAGGTAATAGGGGTATCCCCGAAAAACCTCTTTTTTCTCTCTCTGCTCGCCGCAGTTGACAAAGGGAACTTTGCAATAGCCCTGCTCTCTCTTGTTCCTCCAGGTGGGTGGGCGGGGAAAAGAAGAAGCCTGCCCGTGAAAAGTGGGTAGGCGGGGCAGAAAGGCTCCTTGTAAATTTTCGAGAGAAAGCGTATTATATTTTCAGAAACGTAAAACTCTGGCTCTGCTGAGGAGAAAAAGGTGCAGAAATCAATTCAAGAGCTGGCACCAAGAATTAGTGACTGCTTAAAACTCATTCACGCTATGCAGGAACGGGGTCAGAAAGTCTCGACCTCAGCGGTGAGCGAGCAGTTAGGGGTAAGCGATGCCACGGCTACCATGATGTTCAAAGACTTTGCGGCGGCTGGCTGGGTAGAGCATACACCCTATCGTGGAGTGCATTTAACCTCATTGGGCGAGCGCAAAGCTATGGAGGTGATTCGTCATCATCGCCTGTTGGAGCTTTACCTGGCGCGACAATTAGGTTATAGCTGGGACAAAGTACACGCAGAAGCTGATCGCCTTGAGCATGTGATCTCGGAAGAGTTTGAGGACAAAATGGATGAGTTGCTCGGTCATCCCACGGTGGACCCGCATGGCGATCCTATTCCTCGCAAAGATGGCACTATTGCGCCGCGCATCGGGCTCACACTCGCGCAACTCAAAGATGGCGAGTCGGCGTTCATCCTGAGAGTCAGTGATCAGAACCCTGATAAGCTCTGCTATCTTGGCCAGCTTGGACTCTATCCCGAAACTCGCGTCCAGATTGGTGGGCGCGCACCCTTTGGCGGACCGCTGCGCGTGCTTGTAGGTGAGGGTCCACAGCAAACGGAACACCTGCTGGGCCCGGAACTGGCCGCTGATATCGTGGTTTCACCTCTTCCACTGACTGAAAGTGAGCAAGATGCCTGAACTGTTTTTTACGTCAGCTTATAGAGTTTAAACGCATTTTCATAGAGCACGCGGCGTCCGCCTTCATCTCCCAGCGTCTCCCGTACGAGAGCAACATCTCCATCCTCAAAAGGGCGTAGAGCGCGTGTAGAGGGCAGATCTGTCCCAAAGACTAGCGAGTATGGATTGGCCGCGTAAATGGCGCGTAGAGCCTCAGGAATGGCAAAGTCGCAGCGTCCAAAGCCCGTGGCCTTGATCCAGGCACCCCGTTCCGCCAACTTGAGTATGTGGGGAAGGCCGAGATGTGAGAGACCAAAGTGATCAATACTCACCCGCGGCAGGGCTAGCAAGCGTGGCAACAGATCGGGCAAATGGCGTGAGTCGATGTACAACTCAACATGCCAGCTCACCAACTCATAAACACGCCGAGCCAGCACTTCTAGATACTCCAACTGGTCAGAGCCACCACGGTACAGATTGAAGCGTAGCGCTCGCACACCCAGACCAGCCAGTTCCAGAATCTCTGCGTCCGTAGTTATAGCAGGCAATTGCGCTACTCCCACAAAATGGGGTCCCAGCTCTAATAAAGCTGCCGCCAGATAACGCTGAGCAAAACCCTGAAATGAGGCCGAGACTAGCGCGCCTCCAAGTATATGAAAACTCGCTGTACGCGCTCGATAGGCCTCCAGGGGAAAGAATGGTGGCAAATAGCCTACATCAGGCACCAGCGGAAAACGCGCATCAATGACATGAAAATGACTATCAAAGAAGCTTGGCCAAGTATCTCCCGCTGCTGATTTGGCTGCATCCTCTGGAATTTGATGAGACGAATTATGGCTTGTGGACATAGATTCCTTGTCTTTTCTGATTGGTCTTTTCGCGCTACTTTCTGCTCTTAACTATAACACTGGAAGAAGCTTTGCCATGTTACAAGGCCGAAGATCGGACTGGCAAGATTGATAAGGAAAATAATGGTTAAAAGGTTTTTAAAGCATAAAAGCTTCTCTAAAGTAATTTAACGTGGATTCATAGTCAGATCATCCTCTTTAGCGATTGCGGTATAATTTGAGACTTTTTCTCTCTCCAGGTCGTTTTGTTTTCCAAAGGAGAAACCATTCTCCAAATTTTCGCAAGGAGAGATAAATTATGCGGCACTCTCTGGTAGAGCCTGAGCGAACACCCGATTCGCCCATAGCCCTCGTTGAGACTAGAAGCAACAGAAAAGGGGCTGCAACCCGCTTTCCCTATCTTCGGTTGTATCTCTATATATTTAGAGCGGCAGTGTTGATCACTCTGACAGTTGTGCTTTTCTCGAATGGTGTTTACATTATTAGCCTGAACGGCAAGAAACTGGGCTTCTGGGCCCTTAATTTCAATGTCCCTCTACCTTTCCTGCTCATCGGCCTCTGGAGTATTTTGATCCTGACGATGACAATTCTCTCGCTGATTGCGGTTGTAAAAATCTGTGCTCTACTTTTCCGGGTCTTGCACCTGCCAGCAATTGTTCAACGCAAAGCAGCCTGAAACAGACATATACACTCAGATCTAGTAGCCGTGACCAGCAAGCAAGACAGAAATATGTGGTGGTATGCTGATGCAACTGGCTGATTTATCAATCTGGCAAACAGACGATCAGGCAAAAAAACCTCTTTGTCTGGTAAATCTGTGGCAGATGAAGCGTGTAAGCTGGTAGCGTACCAATTAGTGGAATGTCAACTAACTGCGCCAACGAAATTATAGATCTGCATCTGATGAGGTTACTTTCATGCAACAACGAACGAAATGGACCAGGCGAGCCTTCGGCAGCGGCTTCCTGGCTGGTCTGGGAGCTGGAATCCTGGCTTCTGGTGCAATGCTTTTTTTAAACGCGACAATAGGGGGATTGTCGCTACCCCAACAATTGGGTTCGGAGTTGCTTGCATTGATGCCACCTCCGGCCTTTGCATTTTTTCACACCTTGCTTGGCGCGAACGCGAAATACTTTTTTTTCGGGTTTGTGCTGATTGGACAATGTTGTGTGTTCGCGCTGGGCGGTGGATTATATAATCGTTATGCCAACCCACAGAATAGCCCTCTGCGCTGGTCTCAGGGATTGTTACTGGCGCTGCTCCTCTGGCTGCTGGCCGGACTGCTTCTACTGCCTCTGACAGGCGCAGGCGTGTTTGGCGCGAATCTGACGGCTGGCCTGACTGGTGGTCTGTTCAGTCTGGGGATCGTAGGTCTGGTCTTTGGTATAGTTTTTGCCTTTAGCCAGCACTGGATCATTGCAACCGGGCAAGTAAATCCAGATAGCGCCACGACCAGCGAGACGGAGATCGAACAGCCCGCGCGACGCGCGCTCCTCAAGAAAGGTGCAATCGTGGTAGGCCTGGCTGTTGTTGGCATCGGTGTCTGGAAATTCATTTCTCAGGGCGTTAGCAGTTCCAGCGTGCCTGTAGCACAGCTTTTGCAAACGTATCGCAACAAGATTGTTCCTCCGCCAATACCTAACTACGGCGAAATTGTACCTCAACCGCTGCTCTCATCCGAAGTAACTCCGAACGATCAATATTACATTGTCTCAAAAAACTTCACCGACCCCACGGTCAACAAGGGGGAATGGAGTTTAAAAGTCAGTGGCCAGGTCGAGCAACCCTATACACTTTCGTATCAGGATCTGCTCACGTTGCCTATGCAGACGCAGTACGAGTCGATGGAATGCATCAGTAACGATGTGGGCGGCTCGTACATGAGCAATGGTCTCTGGGAAGGCGTACGCCTGGACTACTTTTTACAAAAGGCGGTCGTCAAGACGGGCGCAACCAAAATCGTGCTGCACGCCTATGATGACTACGTCGATAGCATCCATCTGAGCAAAGCGCTGGAGCCGACAACTATGGTGGCTGTGCGTATGAACAATGCCACTTTACCGGATGGACATGGCTTTCCCGCGCGTGTACTGGTTCCTGGCATTTATGGCATGAAGCACATTAAATGGCTGACCGAGATCGAGGTCGTGAACTATGATTTCCAGGGCTACTGGCAGCAGCGTGGCTGGAGCGATCCCGCGCCCGTGCGCCTGACCTCGCGCATCGATACCCCACTTGACGGCTCTATAGCCCATGTCAACCAGCCGACTTATATCGCTGGCGTGGCCTTTTCAGGCAACCTTGGCATCAGCGAAGTCAATGTCAGCGTTGACGCGGGCAAGACATGGCAAATCGCGACGCTCAAGCGTCCACTCTCGCCTCTCACCTGGGTACTCTGGGAAATTCCCTGGCAGCCTCAACAAGCCGGGGATCACATTATCGTCGTGCGCGCGGTCGATCTCCAGGGCAATGTACAGGACCCCCACCAGGCGAGCACGCTGCCAGACGGCTCCTCTGGCTATCACAGCATCACCATTACCGTCTCCTGACAAGCTTATCCAGCAACTTTCCTCTATACTAAAGAGGTTTTGCAGACGCACAGCGCGCCCGCAAAACCTCTTTTTTCTATGGGACGGGGAGGCAAAAGCTGTTTTACTTGTTTTCCTGATTTTACAAAATTAGGGATGAAGAGACCTCTGTTTACCATCTATCCGGGCTATTTGCATACTAATTCGTGTAGAAATACGTCTACTTAATAGACGTGTACTGATAAAAGAAAAAGGATCATAGGTCTGTTTTCATACAGGTGACATCTGTTGAAGCAGGCACGGTGGTGATGGGACGAAGCCGAGGGGGAATGTGCTTCGCCGCTGATTGTAGTCGAGGAAGATCAAGCCTGGCATAGAGGATAACGCCAGGTCTGCTTCAGATCGCTCACACGCAAGATGCGCGTGGAAGGGGATGGTTTGTTATGGAAAAGCAATGCGCCTGGTGTTTATGTTTCATGAATCGCTGTGGGGAGCCGATTTCTCCTCCTCAACCAAAACACTACAACGTCTCGCATGGTATGTGCCGCGTCTGCGGCGCGCTCTGGTTAGAGCACGCGCTCAGCAATGCCGATGAACAGGCAACCACTACAAAGAAAGATCACCTTGTACCTTTCAGCAAAGTCCTTAAGCTGAACGATTAAAGACAGCTTATTTGCGTAACGAGAAAATGAGCCTGATATGCTGGTCCATCGTGAAACTCTTCTTCAAACTGCGCTTGTTGTTGAGACATAGCAAAAACTCCTTTATTCTCAGAATTTTCCTCTTAATACTCTGAGTACGCGCGGATGTTAAAGAAGTTACGAGAGAATTGCCAGGCGTCTGTGGCGCCCGGCACAAGCTTTCTTCTGGTGTATAAGCAAATGCGGCTGGCCCGGGCCAGCCGCATTTGCTTATACACCAGTGTAACATTTGGCGTGGGTATGGTGAAAGAATCTGTAGATACGGAAAAATATTCGCGAATATTTGGGAACAGGATAATGGATCTTATGGAATTAGAACGGACAGAAGGACCGGGCCAGAACAGCCCGGCCACAGCATCCACCGCTGTCTCCCAGGCCAGACGTTTGCTTATGGCGTTTTTAACAGAACATACCGCGACGCTACTTGGCTCTTTGCGCTCGTATGTGCAGCGCATGGGCCTTGCCAGGGGACAGGCCACGCCAGTAGTTGCGCTAGAAGTTTTGCAGGAAGTGGCCGTAGAAGCGCTCGCTCACGCGGAACGCTTCGATCCCACGCGCCAGCCTATGGCCTGGCTGCTGGGTATCGGCATAAACGTCATCAAGCGCAAAAAAGCTGAGGCGGCGAGACGCGCGCGGCGCGAGGTGACCTTTGGCCACCTTGCACTGCTCTTACCGGAGGCTCAAAACGAAAACGATGTGCTCGACCTGATCGCCCCATTTATGCTGGCTGAGCCAGAACACGATGTCGAGGCCAACGAACAGGCGAGCCTGATTCTCGCCCTGGTTTCGTCCGAGGATCAACGCGTGCTACGCCTGGCTATTCTCGCTGGCTTCGAGCGCGAGGCCCTGGCCCGCGAATTGGGAATTACTCCGGTCGCCGCGCGTGTGCGTTTACACCGAGCCCTTAACCGCTTGCGTTCAGCCTGGCAGGAGCTTCAGATACGACAGCAGGTGAAATATGCTACAACAGAAGAGAGGAAACCTTTATGAATGAGCAAGAAAAAGCCTGTGTTCAGCAACGTGTCCAGGCACTCTATCGCTACACTGACGCGATGGAACACGGAGAGGTTGAGGCCATTGCTACTGTGCTGGAGCAGGCACAGCAAGATGCCACGCTTGCGCGTATGGTGCTTGAACTCAACGAGGTCTATCAGATCGAAGATCGCTCCGTTGTCCATGCTGATGATGTCGCGCTGGCTCACGAAATGCTGCTCGATGTTTTCGCTCAATCCACTGGTAACACGGATGAACTGGAGATGCACACAAGCGATGCAGAGGCGCTACCACGCCTTATCAACTTGCCCGCTCAAGCTCGCGCGAACAGGCGTCCACCAGCGCGGAAATGGCGTCAATCGCGCATGGCAGCCCTGGTCGCGGCCATCCTGCTGGCTATACTGATCGTTCCCGCACTCAGCGCCTTTGCTCCGCAATTTCTAGCGCTTTTCAGCCCGCAGCAATTCGTCGGCGTTAGCTCAAATACGTTTCAAAATCCGAACCTGGTCATGAATACTCTTGACTCGTTCTTGCAAGAGATTGGCACTAATACGATCCTGGACTACAATGGCCAGCGGCTTGCTACCCCGATCCTGGACCAGCGCCTGGCGGAAGCAAAGATCCACTTTCATATCCAGTTGCCTGCCATTCTGGCAGACGGTGCCGGAACAACACCTCAGTTCTCCGTCACACCCGGAGAGCAACAACAGTTTACTTTTGAGGCTGCCAAAGCGCGCGGCTATCTGCAAAGTACTCAGCAAACAAATATTGCTCTACCCGCGCAACTCGACGGTGCAACATTCAAAATTACGTTGAACTCAGGGGTGCTTGTCACCTACTATCAACACTGCAAGCTGACAGGCACGACTCCAACCTGTAGCGGAGGTACACCGTTTGGAGTCACAGAGATTCCTAATCCTACTCTGCAGGCCGAAAATGGCGCCTCGCTGAGTGACCTGCGCAGTTTCTTGCTCTCACTGCCAAAACTGCCAGCCAGTATCCATACCCTTTTACAAAATGTGGATCTCACTAGCGGGGTTGTACCGATCCCCCTACCCAAAGGGGTCAGTTCAGCTCAGACCACTGTCAAAGGTGTAAGGGCTTTGCTCGTGACCTCAAGCGGCGGCGGTGGTATCATCTGGGAGTCACAGAATATCGTCTATATTCTTCTGACCACCCAGGCCAGTGGCTCGCAGCTTCAAGCTATGGCAAATTCGCTACACTAAATATTGTCGTCATTGGAGACGGCGCCCGCGGCGCCTTGCGCAAAATAGTAGCGAGCGCCGCTATGCTGGCTATCCGGTGGATAGCCAGCATAGCGGCGCTCACCAGGAAGACCTGGACACTGCTACATGACGAGCAAATAACGCGCAAAGCGACTAAGGGTCAGGAGTGACGGTTGAGATGTTGGAGGATCGATTACGCATGACAGAGGAGCAGAGTTCACCCGCGATTGAGGTCGTGGACCTGACTAAAACCTATGGCCAGTTGGTAGCTGTGGATCAGGCAAGCTTTACGATGGTACGCGGCGAGGCTTTTGGCTTTTTGGGACCCAATGGGGCGGGCAAGAGTACCGTTGTGAAGATGCTGACCGGGCTGGTCAGGCCAACCTCTGGGAGTATTTGCATACTTGGTAAGCCCGTTAACCACCTGGAGACGCGCAAACGGATTGGCTACCTCCCAGAATTGCCGACATTTCACCGCTGGCTTAAAGCTGGCGAATTTCTTACCTTTCATGGAAAACTCTACGGCTTGCGCGGTCAGACTCTGCGTAAACGCCGCGCAGAAGTGCTGGCCCTGGTGGGACTGAGCGGGCGCGAACAGCAACGCTTAGGCACATTCTCAAAGGGTATGCTACAACGCATTGGCCTTGCCCAGGCCTTGATTAATCAGCCTGATCTACTCATTCTGGATGAACTGGTGTCGGGTCTGGACCCCGTGGGCGTACGCGATATGCGCGAACTGTTGCGTCAGTTGAAAGCGCGGGGGATTAGCATTTTTCTCAACTCACACCAGCTTGCCGACATTGAGGCACTCTGCGACCGTATCGCGATTATCAATCATGGCCAGATCCTCAAAATTGGCTCCCCGGCCAGCCTCTTCGCGGGCAAGATCATTCTGGAGGCGCGCGTCAACTATGCCAGCCCTGATCTGCTACGCCGCCTGCGCGCTCTGGCTCTTAGTGTAGAAACGCTGCCCATAACTGAGACCAGTTCTGACATAGAAATCCATACTCTACTAATCAACATAGAGCATGAAGCTCAGGCTGCCGATATCGCCAGCGCTATTCATGACTGCGGCGTGCGCCTCTACGCCCTGGCACCTCGTCGTAACTCGTTAGAGCATCTCTTTTTAGAGACCATCGATACCGCTCAGCAGAATACACTACAGGAAGATCCTGTGCCGACCAGGCAGGGTCCACAAATCATGCAAGAAGCAATACATGCGCAGACCAGCCAGGCCGTTCAGACTGCGCGGAAGGAAAACTAAATGGGAATTGTTTTGATCACACGCTTTACGCTGCTAGAAGCACTGCGCCGCAAACTCTTTCTGGCTATTGTGACTTTGAGCCTTTTGCTGCTCACCGTGTACGCCTTCTTGCTGCACGCGCTGATCGGTGGCCTTGTCTCACAGCAAGCGCCCGATGGCTTCTCCGCGCAGTTCGTTTTACTGGCCGGCGGCATATTTATTTCGGTGCCCTCAATCTGGGTTGTCTATCTGCTCAGTGGCATCCTGGTGATCTTTCTGGCCGCGGGCATGATTTCAAGCGAGCTTGAAGCAGGCACTTTCGCGATCATCGTACCTAAACCGTTGCGCCGCTATGAGGTAGTGCTGGGGAAATGGCTGGGCTACGCGCTTCTGCTAGGCGGCTACCTGGCGCTGCTCTACTTCTCCTTTCTTGGCATCATTTACTGGACGAGTAGCTATTGGCCCGAACAGCCATGGGGTGCCCTGGCCTGGCTTGAACTCTCCACGCTGGCCCTGCTCGGTCTGACCACGCTGGGCAGCACCCTCTTTCCCACTCTTGCCAATGGTGCTATCGCATTGATCCTTTTTATCAGCGCCCCTCTGACCAACTTCATCGCCACTTTTCTTAAAATCACCGAGGCTAGCCAGCTCGGTGCCCTGCCAGCAACCAGCAATGAAACCATTCAAAATATCATCGCGGTAACAAATCTTATCCTCCCATCCGACGCCCTCTGGCACCAGACCTCGCTGACCCTGCTCCCTCTGGACGTGCTCAACTTGCTGGGTACCCAGGATCTATCCGCGCAAGCCTTTAACCTTCCCCTGATTAATCCGCAAGCCATCACATTCCCGCTCGTCCTCTGGACTGTCTTCTACTGCCTCGCCTTACCAATCCTGGCCACCTGGCGCTTCTCCCGCCGCGATCTATAGGCGCAGAGAGCAAACGCCGCAGGCAAAACCCCTTTGCGAGAGGTTTGTGGAGGCGGGGCGCTGCGCGTCTCGCCTCCACAAACCTCTCGCAAAGGGGTAGGATAGCAATCAGCACGAAATAACTTTTCCGCGCGGAAAAGTTATTTCGTGCTTGTATCTCCACCATAGATAATCGCGCGTTTGACTTGTTCGATCAGGTCTGTCACCGGGATACCGCGTGGGCAAGCGTCCGTGCAGTTGAAGATGGTGCGACAGCGCCAGACGCCGTTGCGATCGCTCAGGAGCTTCAGGCGTTCCGCGGCTCCCTGGTCGCGGCTATCGAAGATAAAGCGATGCGCGTTCACAATCGAAGCGGGTCCAATCCAGTCGGGATTGCCCCAGATCGAGGGGCAGGAGCCAGTGCAGGCGCCGCAAAGAATGCACTTCGTGCCCTCATCGTAACGCTCGCGCTCCTCTGAACTCTGCAGGCGCTCGGTACCTGGATCAGTATCGTGGGTAATCAGATAAGGTTTGATGGACTTGTATTTCGCCATAAAGGGGTCCATATCAACCACCAGATCTTTGATGACGGGATAGCCCAGCATAGGCTCAATCGTGACCCGCGCACCTACATCGCGGATCAGTACTTTGCAGGCCAGACGGTTGCGCCCATTGATGCGCATAGCATCAGAGCCACAAACGCCATGCGCGCAGGAACGTCGATAGGTCAGCGTGCCATCCATGGTCCATTTCACCGTATTAAGCGCATCGAGCAGGCGGTCAATGGGATCGGCGTCAACGCGAAACTCATCCCAATAGGGTTTATTATCCTTTTCAGGATCGAAGCGTTTAATACGCATCAATATGCTCATTACAATAATCTCCTGTGCTCTTTTCTTCCGTGCCGGACACAAGAACCGGCGCTACACGAGGAAGAAAGCTCATGTACATATTAATATTTGCGCTCTTTGGGCTTAAAGATGGGATCGTCAATCAGCACCACATCTTTATAGTCCAGGCGTACATCATGGCTTGTCTTACCCTGATAGGCCAGCGTATGCTTGAGCCAGTTGGCATCATCACGCGCCTCGTAGTCCGTGCGGTAGTGAGCGCCGCGGCTCTCTTTGCGGGCCAGCGCGCCATGAACCGTCGCCTCCGCGCAGTCCAGCAAAAAGCCCAGTTCGATGGCCTCGACCAGTTCGGTATTGAAGGTCTTGCCCTTGTCCTGGAGTTCGACTCTGCGGTAAGACTCCTGTAGTTGCGCGACAACATTTAAAGCCTGCGTCATGCCCTGCTCGTTGCGCTCGACAAAGACTCGATCCATCATCTCCTGCTGGAGAACGCCACGCACGCGCGCGGACGACTCGTGGCCGGCTGAGGTGAGCAGATCGCTGACCAGTTGGCGTGAAAACTCCTCAGGATTGGGTGGCAGGGGTACAAGATCATTTTCAGCGATATACTTTGCCATATGTTTGCCCGCGCGGCGACCAAAGACGATCAGATCGACCAACGAATTGGTGCCCAGGCGGTTCGCTCCATGAACCGAGACACAGGCAACCTCACCGGCTGCGTAGAAGCCCGGCATCGGGGTCCATTGACCATCAATCACTACGCGCGCGTTCACATCAGTCGGAATACCACCCATCGCATAGTGCGCGGTCGGCTGGATCGGCACCGGCTCTGTAATCGGCTCGACAGCCAGATAGTTACGGGCAAAATCGGTGATATCTGGCAACTTCTCCTGAATCACCTTCGCGCCCAGATGGCGTACATCCAAAAAGACGTAATCCTTGCCATTGACGCCCCGACCTTCGTTGATCTCCTTGACAATACAACGCGAGACAATATCGCGCGGGGCCAGGTCTTTCAGCGTCGGCATATAGCGTTCCATGAAGTACTCACCCTTGCCATTCAGCACCTTCCCACCTTCGCCACGCGCCGCCTCGCTCAGCAGCACCCCGACCTTATAAATGCCAGTCGGGTGAAACTGGTACATCTCCATATCCTGGAGTGGTACACCGCGGCGATAGGCCACTGACATACCATCGCCCATACAGGCAAAGGCATTGCTCGTCACCCTCCAGGCACGCCCATAGCCGCCGGTCGCGAAGAGCACCGTCTTGGCGTGAAACGTGTGGATCTCGCCAGTACGAATCTCCAGCGCTACCACCCCGCAGGCATGGCCAGCGTTGAGCAGAAGATCCAGCATCAAGTACTCGTTAAAGAAGCGCACCTCGTTCTTGATCGCGCTCTGATACATCGTTTGCAAGATCATATGACCTGTGCGATCAGCCGCATAGCAAGAGCGGCGCACTGGACCTTCGCCAAAATTGCGCGTATGACCGCCGAAGCGTCGCTGATCGATACGCCCATCCTCTGTGCGGTTAAAAGGCAGGCCACGATGCTCCAGTTCGTAGACCGCGTCGATGGCCTCGCGAGCCAGAATCTCCGCGGCAGGCTGGTCCACCAGATAGTCACCACCTTTAACCGTATCGTACATATGCCACTTCCAGTGGTCCTCTTCGCGATTGCCCAGAGCCGCCGCCACACCACCCTGAGCCGCGCCAGTATGCGAACGCGTGGGATAGACCTTGCTGAGCACAGCCACGCTGGCATTGGGCAACTGCATCGCGGCCATCAGGCCAGCACCGCCCGCGCCAACAATCACAACATCAAATTTATAGTACATCGGATTCCCTCATTCTTAGAAGTGCGTGGGCGGACAGACCACACCAGGATGCTGTACGCCTGGGAATATGATCAGTGTAATCGTCCCCAGCATAAAGAAGACCAGCGTGACCAGGGCCAGCAACGATTGTATACCAAGCCTCCAGCCACGCGAACGCACATAATCATCGACCACGATCCGCAGTCCGTTCATCCCATGCAGCAGGCCCAGCACCAGCAACAGCCAGTCATACACACGCCAGAAAGGATTGGCATAGCGGACCTCAACCAGTTGGAAGCTTGTACATGACACATCTGTCACTACATGGTTCAGAAACAGATGAATGATCGCTAGAAAGATAAGCGCGATACCAGAGACGCGAAAGAAATACCAGGAGAAGGTTTCAAAGCCACTCTCCGCTGGACGAGGGCCATACCCACTCGAAATACGCATGACAAAACTCCTCTAGACTGACTCCACGGACTATATAGCGGAGGGCGTATTGCCCATATTGACGCCAAAGATTGGCGCAATGATATACCAACCCAGGCCCAGGAAGCAAAGAATAGTCAAAGCCATGACTATCAGGAACATCGTACCCTGGAAGCGCGACGCTTTAGGCCAGAAATCGATCAGAATAATGCGCATGCCATTAAAAGAGTGGTAGAACAGGCCCGCAACCAGAGCCAGCGTGATGATCCGAATGGGGGCGGTACTGAAGAGAGCAATGCCCTCGTTGTACACATCGGCGCCGAAATTGAGTAGAGCAATATCGACAATGTGAACCAGCAGGAATAAGAGTATGCCCAGTCCGGCGATGCGATGGAACAGCCAGGACCACATACCCGATTGACCTTTATACATGTTTTCCTCGATTCTGGTGGCGAGAGCAGGCAAACACGGCCAATCAGACGACAGGTGGGGAAGGGAATAAAACCATGCCGGGCAATATACACTCGGGTTAGTGTTATATCTATCCACGGCATCGTGGTCGCCCCAGGCCGACGCAAGGCATCTCACCCGCACACTTGTTGCATCAAGCGCATTTTCTTCTGACTACCTCCGCCTTCTCCTCGTACTCTGGGGGGTCGGAAGGATTAGTGCTGGCGGAATGCGCTGATGTTGGTATTATACTCCTCAAAATGGGGTCCACGCAAACTCACACTCATCCTTGCCAATTTCCTACTTACAGCAAGCCGCTGTAAGGCTTACTGCCTCACTCCCGTACCTGGCGGCTTTGCCGCCGCATCGTTTGATAAGTGGCTGAGTTTGTAAGCGGCAGAGCCGTCTACAAACTCAGCCACTTATCTTAAAATCTGGAGTAGGGTTTCTGACTTCCTGTAGAGCATCACACGCTGCTAGATATGACTGAAAGCGACGCCGAGCGCGTAGGTAATCACTGCTTCGATAGCGCCAACGACGGTCATTTCGCTGCCACTGCTGAGCCAGGAGCGGCCTGTAACCAGCGTTTTAGCGGCTCCGACCAGGAAGTGGGCCACCAGGCTGATGAGTGCCGCGACAATGATCGCGGGGATACCGCCCATAAAGAAGAAGGGAATGATTGGAATAAAGGCCCCGATGGCGGTAGAAGTCATGGCCGAAAGGGCCGAGGTCCAGGGATTGGGAAAACTTGCCTCGGAGAGACCCAACTCCTCGTGGGCCAGGGTGCGCAGAAATTGCTCTGGCTTCTCTGAGAGGCGTGTGGCGAGCAGATCGGCTTCACTCTCGCTAAAGCCCTTCAACTGATACATGAGCGAGAGTTCCTCGCGCTCCTCGTCAGGATCTTTCTCGATTTCGCCGCGTTCGCGTTCGATTTCGGCTTCGTAGATCTCGCGCTGACTTTTGGTGGCAAGGTACGCGCCGGAACCCATGGAAAGAGCGCTGGCCAGCATGCCCGCCAGGCCGCTGATGAGCACGATATGGCTGGCCGAGCCGGTCGCGCCAGCCACGCCACTGACAATGCCAAAGACCGCACCCAGACCATCGTTAGCGCCATAGATGGCGTCGCCCAGCCAGCCGCCGCCACGCTTGTGCCAGCTCTCGCGCCTCAGCATGACATCCAGCATACCCTGTGTGCCAATGGGCTTGATGATCTCGCGAATCACGCGCCCATGACCCTCTTCCTCGCGGCGCACCTCGCGCAACATGTGCTGGGCCTCAACATCATTGAGACTGCGCGCCTGGGACTCGTAGCGCGCGATATCCCGGTCCTCCTCGCCCTCCATATGACGGAGCGCGGCCTCTGTGCCCACCTGGCGATGCATCCAACTCTTGAGGCGCATCCCTGGCGTGCGTCTCTCCTGGGGAACTGGCGCGCCCAGTTCAGCCAGTTCACGTTCCCACTTGCGCGCGTGCCGCTCCTCAGCCTCGGCTAGCTTGAGGAGTACATTGCGACGACTTTGATCACTCTCGCCCGCGGCGAGCTCACGATAGGTGCGCATCCCTTCGACCTCGCGTTGCCAATTCTGATTCAGAGCCGAGATCAAATCCTTCTTTGTTGTCTCCCCAAGGGGCTGGACGCTGGCTGCCTTTTTGTCTGATCCAATACCCAGACCCTCGATTTTCTCTGTGTCTTTATCCGTGCTCATTGTTTTTCCTCTGGCTATCTTCTTGCTGCATGGCTCTGTACCGCATGGAGCCTAGCCACCAGTTCCGCTATACGGAACGTAGCTGCCGGCTTCGCTAGACGAAGCTTAAGCTCCAAACTCCACCCACACATGCCACTCAATCAGGCATGCTTACTGCCACGCTTCTGGCAGTCCTGGCAATGCCCATAAATCCTCACTTCATACGAACCCATCTTCATACCAGTCGCCTGCGCGGCCTTCTCCAGCTCCAGGGGCGGCATCTTAATGGCCACTGGTAGATCGAGCAATGCCCCGCATACAGTACAACAAGCATGATCGTGACGCCGAATACAGGCATCGTAGCGTGTACTCTCGTTGCCGTATTCCCACATCTTAATCACACCCTGCTCCGCTAACTGGCGCAAAATCCGGTACACCGTCGCCAACCCTATCCCTGGCCGCACCCGTCGTACCTGATCATAGACCTCGCGCGCGGTTGGATGCCTCCCACTCTCCCGTACCACCTCCAGCACTGCCCGCGCATTCGCATTTAAGATATCTTCCATGCTTTAACCCTGATTCAGGTTATTCTGAGAATGATAATCATTCTCATATTTTCATATCGGCATTGTATAGCATTGCCAGAGGTAGTGTCAAGGCTCTCCAGGCCAGGTTAGGATGTGCTAAAGTCGTCTGGGGGTGGGGTTATTTAAAGTGCCACCGCTATATTGCTTTTTTAGCTAAATACCTTCTCTGCTTATCTGCTTTTTATCTGATGACGATCTCTATCATATTATCGTTTTGCGACATTCTTACTCGTTTGTTGACAAGCCTCTGCGTTTGATATAGCATTCTGGGCACAATAAACTTTCTTTGTAGTTGTTTATTGCTAAATCTTTCATAGGATGAATGAAACGCAGTGGTATAATCTACTCCTGTGCTGCGATCGATGATATTCAAATTACTAAGGATTCAGTGATGCAACAAATTGAAATGTTTCCCCAGGAACCGCGCAAAGAAATACTTCCTACTAACATAACAGCAAATCGTTATCCTGTACATAGATGGTTCAATTTTATTGCAGGCTTTTCCCCAGAATTTGTAACAGATTGTATTCAAAAGGCAAATTTAAGTACTGATGAGATTGTTATTGATCCTTTCGCTGGCTTATCAACTACTTTAGTGCAAGCTAGCTTCAATAATATTCGATCAGTAGGATTTGAAGTTCATCCATTTTTCTATGACATGTCCTTAGCTAAGCTTTTTCCCGTTATGCAGGAACAATCTTTAAATGAAATTGAAGGGTTTATCCAGCATGATGTTGAACCTTATATCGGCAAATTAGAGGCTATTTGGACTCAAGATGCGTGGACTTTCCTGGCAAAGCTCATACCCGAACCCGAACTCCGATTTTTAGCATCAGCTCTTTTAGCTGAAGACCAGGTAGATCTCGGCAAGCGTCCTTTATACCGTTTAATTTTATCTAGAGTACTTGAATTAACTGCACATGCGCAAACTGATGGCATTTACAAAGCTCCAACAACAGAAAAAATCTCTGTTCCGTATTTAATTGCTCTTAAAAAAGTATGTAATGAAATACGGGAAGATTTACCTATTGTAAGAGAAATATTTCAACAAAAGGCTATTCTTTATCCAATAAGCTCAGGTAATATGACGCCCCTTTTAGACGAGAGTTGTTCTCTTTGTGTTACATCTCCGCCTTATCTTAATAATTTTGACTTTGCAGAGATGACAAGAATGGAATTATATTATTGGCGGTATGCAGGATCATGGCATGAGATTACAGAACGTGTTCGGCGACATCTTATAGTTAATACAACTACTGTTCCCACTGATATAAAGCATGATCAAGCTCATTTCTCGGAGATGTTATCAGAGGCTATTTGTTTACAAATTCAGCCTATTATTGATGAACTTAAGGAGCAGCGTCATAACCGAAAAGGGAAGAAAGATTATTATTTGCTCGTTTTCCCTTATTTTGCACAAATGCAATCTGTTATCCGAGAAGTATATAGAGTGCTTAGACCTAATAGTTCCTTTCATTTAATTGTAGCAGACGCTGCACTATATGGTGTACATATTTCTACGGAAGCGTTTTTATCTATGTTGATGCAGGAAAGCGGCTTCGAGATCCAAAAGATTGAAAGACTTAGAAATCGTGGAGAGCGTTGGGTTCTTGAAAAAAGGCAAGGATCTACTAAAGTACTGGGGGAGTTTCATATCCATGCAAGACGAGCTTGATGATAATAACCAGCTAAAAGAAATCGCTGAAGAGATTGTTACAGGTACTCTTTATAGTATTGCGATGGAGGAGATGAAGAATTATATTGAAGTTTATTTGGATCTTACTAGACAAACAAATAGCCTTACAGATATAAAAGTTGATAATATTCAAAGCATTGAACAAAAAATAATTATACTTGGAGGCATAGATAGCCTTTTAAACCCATTCAATGCCACATCTGAGTCTGTAGTGCAAGAATGGCAACGTATGCGAGCTATACCTTTTAATCTTGAAACAGCAATAACTAAAGGGGTATATATTCGATTGCGGAGCAGGAGCGAGCAGTTATTAGACCAACTTGACCGGGCAACAGAAGGTTTTACAACGTTTAGTCCTACTTATATTTCTGCCACACCTTATATGCTGCCTATTCTTCAGCGTCTTGCCAACATACCAAGCAAGGCTCAGCTTAAAGAGCGGATAGGAAGTGTTTCTGATAATACTATTTCTGCACCTGCTGCCGAGAAGCTTGCTCAAATACTGAATCTACGCAATTTTGGCGGTTCTTTGAACCGTGCGCAAGTATTGCAGAGTATAGAACCAGCTCTAGAAGGTATCGTTCGTGATTTAGTAGGCAAAGTTTTGCTTGAAAGTGTTGTTGCCAATGCGCTTGATGACGCTAAGATTGAATATAAAAGAGAGAATGAGTATAACTCCCTTAAGGGAGTTATATATAATTTTAGGGCAGATTTTGTCATTCCAGACGAAAACGCTACTAAAGCATTTATTGAAGTAAGAAAGTCTTCATCGAGACATGCGTCTCTTTACGCTAAAGATAAAATGTTTTCAGCTATTAACTGGAAAGGAGAGAACAAAGAACTTCTTGCTATAATCATAGTAGATGGTCCATGGACCGCCGAGACTTTGCGTGTTATGACTAAGATATATGATTACGTTGTACCTTTGGCTAATGTTTCTGAGGTAGCCGAGGTAATTTATGCTTACGTCCATGGTGATCGTTCCAAACTGAGGTGGCTTATAGATTTCGCTATAAATCCGGCAAACCCAGCTATAGTAAATTCTATTCCTAAATCGTTACTGCTTGATAGAAGCGAGAAAGCGACAAAAAGAGCTTCTAAGACTAAAAATGAAGAAAATGGACCTATGCAATTGCGATTTGATGAAGAAAAGAATTTATGATATTAACTTAGCAAAATCTTATCCACATGAATTTTTCAAAAAATTCATGTGGATAAGATTTTTTGTTAGACAAATGGTTCGAGTATAGAATTAGTAAGAGCTTGTTTATTGCGGTTTGTGCTTGTCTTCATGGGTGCTCTTTAGCTAAGAAAATGTTCATTATCTCTAGCTATCTGAGAATACACTGTAGGCTACACGAATATGGTAATATTCATGAGAGTAAGAGGGGGCGGCGTGAAGTAAATTAAAGGATAGCAGAGTTTAATGAGCATAGACGAGAAGAGACATTTACAGCAAGCACCGCTAGTAATGGGCGTCGATCTGGGCGGAACGCAGATTCGCGCGGCGGTCCTACAGGGTGCGGAGATGCGCGGACGGGCAGCCACGTTGACCGGTCAGGATGCCACGCCGGAACGTGTGTTGCCGCGCATCTATGCGACGATGCAAGAGGCGCTGCAATTGGCAAATGTAAAGCTGGAGGAAATTACCGGGATAGGCGTGGTAGCTCCTGGTCCGTTGGATAATCGGGAAGGCGTGCTTTATTCTCCACCCAATCTACCGGCCTGGCAGGCTGTACCGCTCCGCGAGATCCTTAGCCAGCAGTTTCATTGTCCGGTCTTTGTAGAGAATGATGCCAATGCGGCTGCACTGGGCGAGTTGCTTTTCGGTGCGGGCCGGGGTTGTCAGGATATAGTTTATATGACGGTCAGCACAGGTATCGGCGGCGGTATTATCGCCAATGGTCAGATTCTAGAGGGCGTGAACGGGACCGCCGGGGAATTAGGACATATGACGATTGACTGGCATGGTGAGCGTTGTTCTTGTGGCAATACCGGCTGCCTGGAAGCGCTGGCCTCTGGCACAGCTATCGCGCGCAAAGCGAATAAGATTATCGCAAACGGCCAGGGCGCTGAACTGCTGGCTTTCGCCAGCATAATGTCAGAACATTCCACTACTGTGCCCGACAAGAAAGCGCTACCCAACATAGACCTCAGTACTCAGCCTTTAGATAGTGTTTCGCCTAACAACGAGGCAGCAAGACCCTCTCTATCCTTAGAACTGCAAGTCACGGCTCACACGGTCGCCCGCGCGGCTGAGTCCGGTATTCCTATCGCGCGCGAGATTATTACTGGAGCCGCTGAGGCCCTGGGCTTTGGCCTGGTAAACATTCTGCATATTTTCAGTCCCGAAATCATTATCCTGGGTGGGGGTGTAATGCAGATGGGAGCCCTGATCATGGAACCCGCGCTCAAGGTTGTACAGGAGCACACAATGCGGGCAAATATGGCAAAAGCGCGCATTGTTACAGCTCAACTGGGCGGCAATGCCGGACTCTTCGGAGCTGGTGCGCTCTCTTTCTATTATCAAGAGCAACGCACAAGGAAAGGTCAGCAATAAGTTGGAAGAGAGGATGGGGCAAAGAGATGGCTGTGAATAAAGAACGCCTGGATGTCGCGCTGGTACGGCGAGGATTGGCTCCTAGCCGTGAACGCGCGCGAGCTCTGATTATGGCAGGCCAGGTCTTCCTGGGCGAGAAGATGCTTGATAAACCGGGCACCCTGGTACCACTGGACAGCGCTTGTCGCCTGGCCGAGACGCCCGATGAGCTAAAATATGTTAGTCGCGGTGGTCTGAAGCTGGAGAAAGCGCTACGCGACTTCGACCTCAAGCCCTCTGGCCTGGTCGCGCTGGATGTTGGCGCCTCGACTGGCGGCTTTACCGACTGTTTGTTGCGCAATGGGGCCAGTAAAGTCTATGCCCTGGATGTCGGGCGCGCGCAACTGGCCTGGACGCTGCGCAATGATCCACGCGTCGTAGTGATGGAACAGACCAATATCCGCCATGTCAGTGAACTGCCCGAGCCAATTCAATGTGTAGTCATCGATGTCTCATTCATCTCTCTGCGCCTCGTTCTACCACCACTTGTGGCACTGCTGACAGCGGACGCCTGGCTGGTCGCGCTGGTCAAGCCCCAGTTTGAGGCTGGCAAAGCCGAAGTTGATCGCGGCAGCGGCGTGATCAGCGACCCCGCGGTCCATGCTCGCGTGCTCAACGACCTGCAAAGCTGGGTTCCCGAGCATACTCCTCTGCGCATTGAGGGAGTGATTACTTCGCCCATCTACGGACGCGATGGCAATAAAGAGTTTCTGATGCACTTGAGTTTGGGGTAAAATAGAAGTGTTTGATTTTACCAGGATTGCTTTTCGCCAACGCTGGCGGAGCAGAAAAGAGGGCATCAATGACAACGCCGATCCTTATACCTGAGCAATTCAATGCCGCGAACGCCTTTCTGGAGCGCAATCTCCAGGAAGGGCATGGCTCCCAGATCGCTATTTACTACCAGAATCAGGCCTACACCTACGCGCAGATTGCCGAACTGGCCAACCGTGTGGGCAATGGGCTGCTTGATCTCGGCGTCGAGATGGAGCAGCGTGTAGCGCTTTTGTTGCTGGATTCGCCAGAGTTCGCTGCCAGCTTCTTTGGCGGCATCAAAAGCGGAGCCGTGCCGGTGCCCATCAATACAGCTTTGCGGCCCGCTGATTATGTCTATATCCTCAATGACAGTCGGGCCAGAGCATTGTTCATTCACGCTGATATCTGGCAAAGTGTGCGGGACATTCTGCCCCAACTAAAATATCTGCGTCACGTCATCGTGGTCGGGCTAAATGAGGCGGAGAGCGCAACGTTGCACGATTTCGCGCGTTGGACGGCCAGAGCAGCGGCCAGCCTTGAGCCTGCTGAGACCAGCAAAGACGATAGTGCCTTCTGGCTGTATAGTTCAGGCAGCACCGGCTTTCCCAAAGGCTGTGTCCATCTGCAACATGATATGGTCTACTGCACTGAATATTACGCCAAACCTATCCTTAACATTCAGCCGAACGACATCACCTTTTCCGCCGCCAAGCTCTACTTTGCCTACGGACTGGGCAACAATCTTTATTTCCCTTTTAGCGTAGGGGCCAGCGCCGTTTATTATCCTGGTCGCCCCCTGGCTGAGGATATGTTTAAGGTGGTTCAGCAATATCGTCCAACTCTTTTCTTTGGCGTGCCCACGCTCTACGCCAGTATGCTGGCCCTGCCGGACGCGGAAAAGCGCTTCGACTTCTCCTCTGTGCGCCTCTGTGTCTCCGCGGGCGAGTCGTTGCCGGGAGAAATCCTGCACCGCTGGCAGGAAAGATTCCACGTAGACATTCTGGATGGGATTGGCAGCACCGAAATTCTGCACATTTTCATCAGCAATCGTCCGAACGAGATTCGGCCTGGTAGCACTGGCAAGCTGGTCCCTGGCTACGAAGCGCGTATCACTGACGAACAGGGTCACGCGGTTACTCAAGGCGAAATTGGCAACCTCTTAATCAGTGGCGAGAGCACAACCGCGCAGTACTGGAACAAGCATGAGAAAAGCAAGGACACTATCAACGGTCACTGGATTCATACTGGCGACAAATATTATCAGGACGCCGATGGCTACTTCTGGTATGCTGGACGCTCGGATGATATGCTCAAAGTCAGCGGCCAATGGGTTTCGCCAGTTGAGGTTGAAGCAGCGCTGATTGCCCATCCCGCGGTCTTAGAGTGCGCCGTAGTAGGCTTACAGGACCAGGATGATCTGCTCAAGCCGAAAGCTTATGTTGTGCTCCAACAGGGCTACGTTGCAAGCGAAGCGCTGGGAGATGATTTAAAGTTGTTTATCAAAGAGCGACTCGCGCCCTTTAAATATCCGCGTTGGGTTGAATTTGTCGCTGAATTGCCCAAGACCGCGACCGGTAAAATCCAACGCTTCAAATTGCGCGAGGTGGAGCACCAGGGTTAAAGTCGTCTACAGGCTCGCGCTAAACACAAGCACAGGCGGGAAGGAAGATGTATGCAACAGGCATACCAGGCATTGCGCGTTATTTCGGAGGCGCAAACAGTCCATATCGTGCTGGCAAGCTGGCCTGGCGCATTAATGCTCAAAGAATTGCGCGTTGCCGCCGAGGCATTGCACGCCCCGGGTAGCGCGGGAGTCAAGGCTGTAGTCCTGGACTTCATTGGCCCAAGCGGCGACCAGAATGAAGAGTTGCCTGAGACATCTGTAGAGTTAGAGCAGGCCAGAGCCACGGTACGCACCATTCCGCAACCGGTGCTGGCGCTTGCGCGCGTCAGCCTCTCCCCCGCCGCCTGCTCATTGCTGGAGGAGGTGGATTTCACGCTAATCGCGCACGAGGCCGAGCTCTGCTTGCCGGTAGCGCGCGGAGGTGACGATAATAGGATAGGGGGTATGGTTGCTGCGCGTCTGGGTTACGCCACCTGGAGCGCGCCTGCTGGGAGTCTCAATCGCGAAATGGAGCGTATTCTGGACATGCTCAGAGCGCAAAGTGCTCTGGTCCTGCGCCAGGCCAAAGCGAGTGTGCGCCTGGGTACACAGCAAGACGCGCCAGCCAGTAGCGGTCAGACGCAGTTAGAGAGACTGCGCCAGGTCAACAAGTTCTATTTATCAAACGTCATGACCACTCAGGACGCGCGGGAAGGACTGAAAGCTTTTCTAGAAAAACGCTTACCACGCTGGCAAAATCGCTGAGAGATCCTCCGCGAGTAAGTTGAGGTGTTTTGTATAGCCTCTTTGCATCACAGGCGAGATGAGAAGAATACCTGAATAGTTATATAAAGCGACAGCATATCAGAAGGAGAGAATAACCCTTTATGCCCGATAATCATCCGTGGAAAGTCTTATCGTATGAACAGGTCATCGACACGCCTTACTTAAAAATACGTCGCGAGGAGGTCGCGGTTCCCAATGGACCGATTATTCCTGATTACTATATCATTGAGAATCGTGGTTGGGTAGGCGTCGTACCGTTTACTGAGGATGGACGATTTCTGATCAATAAGCAATATAAACATGGCATTGGCCTGGAAGTGCTCGAATTTCCCGCCGGCGCCATCGATCCTCATGAGATTGAACCATTGGAGACAGCCAGGCGCGAACTCATGGAAGAGACCGGTTACAGCTTTGCCGACGACCAGGTTGAGTTTCTGGCTCACATGTACGCCAACCCCACAGGCGCGCTTACCGAGATCTGGTGGTATCTCGCGCGTAACGTCAGGCAGACGGGCCAGCCCAAAGAAGATCCTGTGGAGGTCATTGAAAATAGCCTGATTACTCCTGTAGAGTTGCTCGACCTTCTGCACAGTGGTCAGTTCGCCGTGCAAGGCCAGATCAGCGCCGCCTACATGGCCCTTGAGCGCCTGGGCCTGCTCATACCAGCGCCAGAGCTGCGACCATAATTATCATGCGACATAGAGGAGTTGGAGAGAAGTCAGGGAAATTTCTCTTCTCCAACCCTCATCCGCGTCTTCTCAAAAATACTAAGCTTTTTGGCTGGCAAAAAGCTTGCTGAGGCTTTTTACAGGCCCGGAAAAGCCCAGAAAGGCCTGGAATCGTGTCAAAAAGGGATTGACAGCCTGCCCTGTTTAGTATAGAATAGCGCCGTAACCCGTTACGAAATGCCCTCGTGGCGGAATGGTATACGCAGCAGGTTGAGGGCCTGTGCCGATTTCGGCGTGGTGGTTCGAGTCCACTCGGGGGCACTCCTTTTTTATTATTGTCTGTTTCCCTCACACACTATTGCATCGCATGGGCGACTAGCTCAGCTGGTTAGAGCGGCTGCTTTACACGCAGTAGGTCAGGGGTTCGAATCCCTTGTCGCCCATTCCCATCTGGCTCTACAGGCCCATCTATGGCATATCAGAAAAGTGCTATAGATGGGCTTTTTAGCGTTAAAAATGCCTGGCTGACCTACTGCTTGGCAAAAATTGAGAATTTTGTTGCTGTGTTTATTTTAACGATAATCGATCCTGTCAAACCTCTTGTGAGTGTGGTATGCTTTTTTAGAAGAGTATCGTTATATACCTGGATGAAAGGCGGTGTGAAGAATGGCAACAACGGCAAGATTTCAGACTGTTGTGCCCGCTGATTGGGTTCCTGGACCGCCACAAGGGCAGTGGACCTACGCGGAGTATACAATGATACCGGACGATGGCAAGCGTTATGAGGTTTTGAAAGGGGTTCTGTATATATCTCCTGCGCCTACCCCTAATCATCAGAGTATAAGTGTGAGGCTGGTTGCATTCTTGTTTCAGTTTGTGGAAGCTGCGGGGATTGGGCGCATTTTTCACGCTCCTACTGATGTTGAGTTGGCTCCTGGGGATATTGTTCAGCCTGATGTGTTCGTGCTTCTAAATGCTGGCCTTGAACAAATTGGGGAGAAGCGGGTGTTTGGTGGACCTGATCTTGTTGTTGAGATTTTATCTCCCAGTACGATGAGCGATGATCTTCATGGAAAACGAGATGCCTATGAGCGGGCGCAAGTCTCTGAGTATTGGATTGTGAACCCTGGCGAACGAGTAGTAGAGTTGTTTATACTTGAAAGTGGGGTGTACCGTTCGTTGGGTGCTTTTCAGGGTGATGATGTGTTGCCTACGCGCATAGTGCCTGGTTGGTCGGTACCTGTCGAGCGGCTCTTTGCTTTTGTGTAGAAAGTCAAAATGTAGGGCGCCTGGGCGATGTGTCCAGGCGCTTTTGTTATGGGCTGTTTAGACTACCACATTTTGAACACCTGTTTTCAGCCTCTTCTTCCAGCTTCTTAGAGTCTTGATTATCGTATGTACGTATGTACTCCCTGTATTTTTTCTGGCCCGGGAGTATGTTATAATACGCTTGATAAAGTGGAGTGTTTCGATTGAAAGGTGGTACTCATGGCGACATTTGAAGAGCGGCTCACGGCTATCGAACAGGGACATACTGAACTCAAGCATGATAATACTGAACTTAAACAAAAGATCGAATTACAAACCATTGCAATAGGCGCATTGGTCAATAAAGCTGCACTTGAAAAGTTAAACGAGAAACATGATAAGACGTTTGACGCTCTTATTGCTCACAATCGTTTCACTAACGAGCAGCTAGCCGAATCTAGAAGCCAACACATTGAATTGGATGGCAAAATTGTAGGGTTGCAAACAGAGATGCGTCAACGCTTCGACACGATGGCGACAAAGGATGATCTTAGCGCTGTGAATGCTCGCTTTGACACGATGGCGACAAAGGATGATCTTAGCGCTGTGAATGCTCGCTTTGACACGATGGCGACAAAGGATGATCTTAGCGCTGTGAATGCTCGCTTTGACACGATGGCGACAAAGGATGATCTTAGCGCTGTGAATGCTCGCTTTGACACGATGGCGACAAAGGATGATCTTAGCGCT
>JBEVTI010000046.1:0-49606 GCA_041156125.1 Candidatus Paraktedonobacter carboxidivorans | reverse complement strand
ACCGAATAGCTAAATCTTACCACCCATACATATGCATTAGCGCCGCGCGCGCGCTTTTCTGGAGGAGGCTCCCAGCGCCAGCGCGGTCATCAGCAAAACCAGAGCAACCGCGGGCAAAGCGAAAGGCATTACGGATATACTGCTCTTTGCACCGGCCTGAGGAGCGGGATTACTGCCCGTATTTGGCATGCCTGGTGTCCCCTGCACCTGGGAGGTGACAAATTGTAGGCCCGGCTGGCCGTTGAGCAAGCCGATAATAAACACGCTGCTCACACTCCATGGTTTGATCATAACAGAGAAAGTGGTGTTGGTCTTCGCGGCTACCCCGCTGAGGCTAAATGTGTGCTGGCCAGTGGGGAGATTAATATAACCACTGACCTTTGGATAGCTCAGGACACTAATAACGGTTGTTGTCCCCTCATTCACATCAACTGGTTGAGTATTTGGTGAGAGATGATAGGCGCGCAGTTTTGCCGTGTTACCCGCTACCGAGTCATCATCGGCGAAGATGGCAAAAGATAAACCACTGGTCTTTGTGCCGACGACAGCGATGGTATACATCTTATCTGGTTGCATGCTAACCGTCTGCGACATCATCGCGGCATTGACGCCTTTTCCTAGCAGTGCAACCTGCACGTGGTGCGAACCGGATGGTAACGGCACATATTCTGTGACTGTGGCAAATTGAAAGCTACTCAGCAGTTTTGAGCCATCCACGAAGACATCGACAATGCCAACATCCGGTGAAGCATGGACAATGCGCACAAAGGAGCCATTCTGACTGCTAGCCGACGCTGGCAGTGACCAGGCACTTAGACAGAGCAGCAACGCTAGCATGCCCGTAGCCTGGAGCGCCCGGCGGAGTACGCGAGGCAATGGATGTGGTAATGTCATTTCTGGAAATCTCCTGATCTATATGCATAAAAACAGACAATAGCGGCAAAAGTTTTTTGCTAAAAGAGAGAAAAGAGTACCCTTTCTGAAGATACGTAAATTTTTACTGTCTGGATGCATGAATATATATTCATTTCCCTGCGGCTGGCAAAGCTATCTCGGTGAATACAGACAGGTGGTTTTGTTTGCAGACAGATTGTGCTCCAGAATGCCAGGGGCAACAACAAGATAGAGATAAGATTAACAAATAGTAATCCAAAAGTCGCTGGCATGCGTCATTAATGGAGGAATAACGAACGCGTGCCAAACTACCTCGCGATTTACTTATAAATAAAAAAAGCAACCTTGCCAACCCGGAGTTACATAGCCTCCCTTGTTGCGCTCAACTGCTCAACAGGTCAACAGGTTGGGAAAAAGAGGAGTCTGGTACGTTCTCTTTCTTGCTCACTCGGAGCGAGTGAGCTGAGCATGGATAAGAAGGATCAAATCTTATGGCAGCAACATTTTCGCGTTTTTGTCCTCAATGTGGCAAATCTGTTTCGGCACAGCAGCATTTCTGTGCGTATTGCTCTCAGCCTTTGGATGAGAGGTTTGTAGAGTCAGGCGTTATGCCCTCAAATGTCCTGATGGCTGAAACTACCCCGGAGGCACAGAAGGCCACCGCTCGTTTGCTGAACAGCTTTCCGAAGTCGCGTCGTTCGCTCTTGAAAGGGGCTGCGGCAACCGTGGGTGGATTGGCAGTAGTGGGTGCGGGCGTGCTCTATGGGACAGGCTTGACACACGCAAGCGCGTTGACAAAACAGGCTGCACCCGCTAAGCCAGCGCAGAGCCAGAATAAACAGATGGATTCTATCATGTCTATTCTGACAGTGGCGAGAACGGCGGAGCAGTTGGCGGTGACATTCTATAGCAATGGCATCAGCAACGCTGCTAAACTGGGTTTGAGCGGCGATAATCTGGCCTATATCCAGGCTGCCCTGGTAGAGGAACAGATTCACCAGCTATTCTTCGCGGCCAATGGTGGTCAATCGCTGGCCGAAACCTTCAGTTTTCCGCAGGGCGCGCAAACCTTCACAGATCTCAAGACATTTATCAGCACGCAGCAGCAGTTGGAAGGTGTCTTCGACTCGGCCTTCCTGGCGGCGGTCGCGGAATTCGCGCAACTGGGGCGACCCGACCTGGCGCAGATCTCCGCGCAGGTTGCCTGTATCGAGGCTGAGCATCGCGCGCTTGGACGTTCAATCGGCGGTTTGTCACCTGCCGATAACTGGGCATTCACGCCTGTGATGGTCTCTTCTGTTGGGGCAGCTCCAGCCCTGGTGAAAAGTGCTGGCTATCTCAGCCCTACCAGCGGCAACAGCTATACCTATAAGCAGGTGAGTACGGATGACGCGGGCGTTGAACAGCGCAAGCCCTATTCGATCAACACAACAGTAGGTAACGGTTAGACCCGCGAACTCCTATTGCCTTCGCGTTAGCAACGGACTGGCGCGAGGTACTCTATAATGTACAACGGCAATGTCCTGAAATAATCAAGTCACGCTGAAAATAGCCTGCTGATTGTTCCAGGGCATAGCGGCATTTCAGGCCCGGACAATGGCGCGGGTAATTTTTGAAGGAAGAGATCATGCAACACGTTTCTCAGACTCGTTGCACTTTCTGCAATCAGAGCGCAACGGCGGAGTGCTCTCATTGTAGCCACACGGTAAAAATCGATAAAACGGGCGAGACTGCTGATACTCAAGCTTCTGATGTAACAGAACGGGTGGATCTGCTGCCAGCAGCTCTCTATCAACAGGCTCTTGAGCGCCAGCCAGCGGAGACGGATGCCACAGAACGGGTAGCCGCATATCCAGCCAGTTTTTACGAGCAGGCCCTTGAGCGTCAGTCAACGGACGTGGATGCGACGGAACGGGTAGCCGCATATCCGGCTAGCTTTTACGAGCAGGCCCTTGAGCGTCAGTCAACGGAGACGGACGCTACGGAACGGGTAGCCGCATATCCGGCTAGCTTTTACGAGCAGGCCCTTGAGCGTCAGTTAACGGACGTGGACGCGACAGAACGGGTAGCAGCTCAGTCGGCTAGCTTTTACGAACAGGCTCTTAAGCGTCGGTCCGCAGGCGTGGACGCGACAGAACGGGTTTCCACGAGACGAGCTACACGTTTGTACAAAAAGGCAATCGAGCAAACAAACCAGCCTTCTCATCCGTCCGCGGAGAGCCAGGATACTCCGTCAGAGCCAAAACCTGTCTCTCAAGCTGCACCGCGCAAGCGTTCAAGACGCCGCTTTCTGAGCGTTTTTCACCTGCTTGCCGATCTCTTGCTGCTTGCGCTCTTGCTCTCCCTGGTGGGTCTGGAGGCAAGCAACCATCAGACACAGGCGCAGCAGGTACAGCGCGCCGCGCAGGTGCTACAACAATCCCAGCAATATCAAAATCAACTCAAACTTGACGAGGCACAGCGCCAGCTTGCGCAAGCCCAGCAACAGCTTGCGCAACTCAAGACGCAGGCCGTGGGACTGGTCAGCCAGTTTAATCAGGCAGTCAAGGCGTGGGGACAGACTCATCTTTACCATGATAGCTACGATGGGCATCAGTATCTGCTCGATAGCGGATATATGCAGGCCGGGATTGGCTCATTTATTAACAGCGATCTGGCTTACGCGCAAACCGCGGCAGATTACACCTCAGTCATTAGCGAAACGCAGGATCTCCTGTTTGATTTTCAAATGCTGGAAGCAGACTATCAAGACCATACGGCGTATAATCATATGCATGCCAGCGATCTTAACATTTTAAATCACTATCAGTTCATGCAAAAAACAGTCTTGCTAGTTTCATCTATTGAGCAAACCATGCGCGTCTACCAGCAGGGCAAGTTGATACGCTCTTTTTATGTCACAACGGGTCGGCCAGAACGGCCATCGCTGCCAGGCCACTGGTCTGTTCTGGATCGCCGTTCGCCAACGATTTTTGAATCAGGAGATCCTCCGAGTTCACCCTACTGGTTTCCTGAGACGCCTATTAATTATGCTATTCTTTATCATTATGGAGGTTTTTTTGTTCACGACGCACCCTGGCGTGGCAGCTTTGGCAGTGGTACACAGTTTCCCCACAAGGACGCCAACGGCAATACGCCATACAATTTTGATGGTAGCCATGGTTGTATTAATTTAGCGGAAACCGACGCGGCCTGGGTTTATCACCATAGTGACTGGAATACAGTCATCGTCATTTATTAAGCAAACAGGTTCTAACGGTCCGTTTGAGAGGCAGGCAATGCAGGAGCACATTCAAACCACGCATACTATCGGCACCCTTCTCCAAAAGCGCTACGTAGTTGAAGATCTGTTGGGCAAAGGTGGGTTTGGCGCGGTTTACCTGGTGAGGGATCAGCAGGATAATGGAGAACTGGCAGCTCTCAAAGAATTGAGAGATCAGGATAACAATGAGAAAAAACGCTTGCTTTTTGAGTGCGAAATTCTTAAGCGTCTTGACCATCCCGCCCTCCCTCAGTTCAAGGGTCTCTTTGAAGAGAATAACCGCCTGTATATGCTGATGGAGTATATTCAGGGTCAGAACCTTGAGATTTTGCGCAAAAAGCGCGATGAAGGTATCTTTACTTTTGCTGAGGTGGTGGCACTACTCCAGCCGATTATCACAGCGGTGGATTATCTGCACCAGCAGCAACCGCCGCTACTCCATCGCGATATCAAGCCCGCGAATATTGTGGTCTCAAAGGATGAGAAGCGCACGGTGCTGGTGGATTTTGGCATTGCTAAAGAATATCACGCGGATGCGACGACCACGGCTATTCGCCATTGCTCCCCTGGCTATAGCGCGCCAGAGCAGTACAGCAGCATGGGTACCGATTCGCGTGTTGACGTTTACGAGTTAGGAGCTACCTGTTATACGCTCTTAACTGGTGCGCCGCCCGTTGACGCGCTTCATCGTTTGACAAAAGTTGCCAGCCGTGGCATTGATCCGCTGGTCAGAGTGGATGAACTGGTGGCAGATGTGCCGCTTCCAGCTGTAGAGGCTATCCAGATCGCTCTGAATTTGAACTACGAGCGGCGTTTCACGACTGCTGAGGCATTCTGGCAGGCTTTTACTGCCACAAAGGTTAGCAACAAAGTACACGGCGTGGCTCAACCCCCGGGGAGTGGAGATCAGCCTGCTTCCTCGACGCAGCCTGCTCGTGGCTCCAAGCGAAGCAGGAGAACGCGCCTGGCGTTGCTGACTGTATGTGCTCTGCTTATCTCTGGACTTGTTCTGGGACTCGCCTTTTACGCGCTTCACTCTCCCATTTCATCGGCCAGCGGTCCTCTGCACCAGCCGACTTCGGTGCAGCTTACTGGTGGCCCCTATCCGACTCTGACTGCATCTTATGTGGGTACGCTCGATAATGTGCTTGCCCATACAACTGTGGCTATTTCCCTGGTCAATATCTCGCAGACCAACCAGTCTCTGCGCGGTTTTTTTAGTGAAGGACATGTAGCTGGCACGCGCCCTTTCATGGGTGTGGTCGATGGAGCGAAACATATTTTGCTCACTATGGCAGGTCAAAAAGGTCGGCCCCCGCTCTTTTTCGAGGGTGTGGTGCGCTCCGATGGCAGCCTGGCAGGCAACTACTGTAGCGTGGATGCGGCAGGCCAGTGTTCAGGTGGTGAATATGGCCTCTGGAGCCTGATATCTTCCGCCGCTTCATAGATAAATTCGTGCATTGGGGCATGCCTTGACATCCTATACTCTGGCGCTTAAAATTTGAACTGGAGAGTTAATTTTCTAAAATTCCTGTAGAGAAAGGCTTAACTAGCGCAAAAGCGCAAACAAGGATTTCGAGCGTCGTCGCTCCCCGCGTAACGATCTGATCACCGATTTGAGCGTCGCGGAGATTGATGGCGAGCGTTTGAGCGAAGGGGAACTTGTAAAGTTTTGTCTGTTGCTGTTAGCGGCTGGGCAGGAGACGACAAAGAACCTGCTTTCTAACGCAATCTATTGTTTTACTCGTTACCCGGAGGCCTCTGAGCAGCTTATGCAGAATCCTGAGCTTATGCCAGGCGCGATAGAAGAAGTTCTACGTTATCTGCCGCCAGTCTGGTATACCTCGCGTCGCACGCTAAGCGAGGTTGAATTGGGGGACAACATATCCCTGCTAACGTGATTGTCCAGATGTGGAACGCCTCCGCTAACCATGATGCCACGCAGTTTGCCGAGCCAGAGCGCTTCTGGATACAACGTGAGCCCAATCGCCACCTCACTTTTGGGCATGGCATTCATTTCTGTGTGGGCGCGCCATTAGCACGTCTGGAGGCTCGTATCGCTCTGCCACTGGTCTTGGACCAGCTCGCGCATCTGCAACTGGTGCCAGATGCGCCTATCAATGTACACTCGGGCGTTGTCTACAATATTCAATCCTTGCCTGTGACCTTTCAGGCGCGTTCATAGCATGTCTGTCTCACCTTAGCTGAACGCCTCTTTTTCGCAGGTATTCAGGCTCTATAATCCTTTATTGTCAGCAAGCACTCTTTATAGCGCATTGTGCCATAGGAAAGCTTGCTGATTTTTGCAACTTTGGGTAAGGATGTGTAGTGTAGTAAGGGAGGCACAACTTTTTGAGAAACATAGCAAGAATAAGAAAGGAACATATTGTATGAAAACCCGGCAGTTCGGGAATACAGATATGGAAATCACTCCCATTGGCTATGGCTCCTGGGCGATTGGCGGTGGCAACTGGTCCTTTGGCTGGGGTGAACAGGACGATACAGCTTCGATTGCGGCGATTAAACGCGCCCTTAATCTGGGGATCAACTGGATTGATACTGCTCCAGCGTACGGTCTGGGGCACTCCGAAGAGATTGTCGCAGCCGCTCTCAAGGGGCGGGCTGAGAAGCCATATATCTTTACTAAATGTTCGCGCGTGTGGAATCCGGGCGAGCGCAGCGTTCACGGCAATCTGAAAGCCGCGTCGATTCGCCGGGAGGCGGAAGATAGCTTACGGCGGCTCCAAGTCGAGAGCATCGATCTCTATCAAATGCACTGGCCAGATCCCGATAAAGATCTAGAGGAGGGCTGGCAGGCCATGGCCGATTTGCAGAAAGAGGGCAAAGTGCGCGAGATAGGGGTCTGCAACTTTAATGTCAGCCAACTGCAGCGCGCCATGGCCATCGCGCCTGTGGCTACTCTCCAGTCACCGTATTCGCTGGTTGCGCGCGGGATTGAGAAAGAGATCCTGCCTTTCTGCCAGGAGAATAACATTGGCGTCATCATCTATTCACCTATGCAGTCCGGTCTGCTGAGTGGCCAGATGACCAGCGAGCGCATTGCTGAGATGCCCGACAACGATTGGCGCAAGCGCAATGCCGAGTTCCAGGAGCCGCGCCTCTCGCGCAACCTGGCCCTGGTCGAGACATTACGCGACTTTGCTCAACTCTACCAGCGTACGCCAGCTGAGGCTGCCATAGCCTGGACGCTCGAGAATCCCGCGGTCACTGCCGCTATCGTGGGCGCGCGCAGTATGCAACAGGTCGATACCATTGTAGGCGCCGCCGAATTCCGCCTTGGCGAACTCGACTTTGCCGCGATCGACGAATTTTTCAAAACGCACTCCTGATGCTTCTTGTGTCTGGCCCTGAATCATTTCACACAAATTTGCTAATAGCGTGAAATTCTTTTAGAAAAGGGCGCAATATGTGTTAAACTAAAAGACAAATACCAGTCAGGCCACGCCAGTGTTGAAGCGTAAGACCTATCTGACATGGCCTGACTGAGTTGACATAATTATTTATGCCTGCAAGGATACCAGGATTTGATGGACGACAAAGAGCGTGATGAGTCGCTTGACGATTTCGCGGTGGAGATTACTGACCTGAATCACAGCGTTGGTCCAAAGCGCTGGTCGGGTCTGACGACGCGTCAGCGGCGTTGGAGTCTGGCCGCGACCGCCGCGCTTTTTGTGCTGGTGATGGGTTTGCTGCTGAGTAGCACATCTGGAGTGCGCGCGCTGCTGGGGCAGGCCTTTGGCCATGGCGCGAGTACCGCAGATCCTGCAACGCTAACTGGCGCGATGTTTGTCTATCTACGTGGCAATCCTACCTGGGGCCATTTTATTCTGGATGGCAAGGCGCTTTCATCCGTGCCGATAACTGGGCTTGACCAGCCTTTGAAGCTGGCTCGTGGTCTGCATACGCTTGTCTGGCAGGTTGAGCCATTCAAGCCAAAGACCTGCGTATTTACCGTGGTTGATGTCTCAAGCGCCAGAGGTCCATGCTTTTTCAACAACGAGATTACCGCCAGCTTTGAGCCGGGGGTAGAGGCAATGATCATCGCCTTTTTTGCCTCGCTCAACGATCTGCCTGCCAATCAGCGCGCGCCGCTGACTCAGCAGTTGCAGACACAGTTCATGACATATGATAGCAACTCGCAGATGCAGCCAGGGGAGTTTTATGCCGTCTCTGAACAGGCGAGCCAGGCCAATCCCTCGCTTTGCCGAGCTCTGACAAGCCTCTCTCTCTGCTATGAGCAGGCGCATCAGGCCATGATCGCGACTTTGAGTATGCGGATGGACGCGCTGAGCTCGAATGACGATCCCTGTATCAGGACAAGTCAGTGCAATTCGTATCGCCAGGACTGCCGGGCGTTGTGCGAAGATCCGGTTGTGGATTATAGCGGGCAGGAGTTGAGCGGCTGGAGCGTGGATGCCGTGGTTGGTTTGTTGTGGACTTACAGTAGCATCGATGGTCAGATAGTGGCCAGTTCTCAGCCCAATACCGCGATACGCGGCTCCCAGACCTATCAACTGGTCTCTGTCCATCTCGAGCGAGACGCGCGTAACCAGTGGCAGATTACGCTTTTTCCCACCTATGGCTTTGTTTCCAATAATCCAGTTTGCGCTCAGGCTACAACTGATACGACATTGCTGCTGGGTGCCTCTGTGGGCAGTGGCTCCAATATGTATGTGCTCCAATCGGGCTCTAATCCGGGGCAGATGTCACTTGGCTGTCTGACTGTAGCCACTCAGCCCGGGCCTGCGGTCGGTGTCACGCCGACGCCCACGCCGACCTCGACCGCTGCTGCTGCTTTGCCCGCGACCTTCTTGCTGCATTTTGGCGTGCTCCTGGCGGTCAACGCTTCCGCCCACAAAGTTAGCCCGGATCTGCCCGTTGCGGACATATTTGAGAAAAATATAGCTCAAAATCTGCTGGCCTCGTATTTATCTTCTTCCTGATTTTTCTTTTGGGGAACAAGCGAGTGCGAGTGTCATTCGCTAACAAAGTCAAAACACAAGGGGTGGGGAGTGCAAGCCGCGTTTTTCCAGGCTTCAGCGCTTCTGTCGCCGCGCGAAGGTTGCCACGATTACCGCGAATATGCCTGTCAGGATCAAAGGAATGCCTGCCTGCGCGTTGTCTATAATGGCCCAGGCCAGTACACCGAGAATTTCCAGGATCAGTCCACCCGCCAGCAGAAGCGTGATGCCCAGTGGCGAGCGCTCCAGTGGTTGACGAATGCGCTGGCGGCTATAGGTTGGGCCAGCGCTGCTCTGGCTACGCGATCCTGCTAGCACTGTCTGACTGGTAGAACTGGGCGCGACTGACTGCGGGAACAGGCTCTGCTCTTTACCAGGTTGGTCGGCCTGGGAGCTGGCAGCCAGTGTATCCGCTGTGAGCGAAGCGTGTTCGTCGATAGCTGCGCGTAGCGCGCTGTATGTTTCTTCGATCTTTTTGCTGGTCGCGCGAATGTAGATACGCTTCCGGTTGTCGCTGACAAGCAATTCGCGAAACATTGCCTCAAAGCTCTTGCTTCTAATGGAGACTGTGGTGACTGCTGGCAGTTCGAGGTCATCGAGAAAGAGGCGGGGACGTGGAAACGTGGTATAGATATACCCAAAGAGCCGCTGATTAGTCAGCACCAGGTCGCAGGCGTTGCTCTGATGGGCAGTGGCATTCTCCCAGATCGCTGGAATGCTGAACAACGGTTGTTCGCCCGCGCGCATCTGGGCGCGCAGTCCCTTTAAACGTCCCAGGATTTTCTCGGATGTGCTACTGGCCATGCAAGCCCTGCCTTTCTCATCTAAATGTGTTTACAGTTGTTTAGTATACCACCGATCTCTCTTGCAGCCGCTAATTCTTGCTCTAACAAGAAGTTTGCTCGCGCCATGACAAAGGAGCCATCTGCTTTTCCCATTGAAATCAAGGATGACTCATACAAAAGGCCTTAGGGAATATAACCCATATATCTGTCTCCCAGAGAGGGTGCCTGGCTAGATGACTGGCTGTCATCTGTCCAGTGTCAGCAAAAACACTAAGGTTCACAAGACTAATGTAGAGAGGTTACAATTGATAATGGACACATACCATGGCTGATCGCAGTAGCCTGGGCGGTGACACCATTTTGCCTCTATATGCATGTAGGAGGTAGAGAGAGGTCAAGCTACCTTAGAGCCTGTCTCTAAGAAAGCTGTCATGGGGCAGCGGTCTCTCCAATATGGCTTTGTAAGACGGAGACGCGTAATCCTTCATTACTGGACTGTATATGTTTGCCGGGTGGGGGAATGGTGGAAGATGGCTGGGAACTGGATGAGGTGGGAAGTGGCGCTACTGGCTTTTTTTGAGCTTGTCGCGCTGAGAGTATCGCTAATTGTGCTCACGCTACGCTTGTGGCGAGACAGAAGGATGCTACTATGTCAGATTTACTAGCTGCCCGTGCTCAGATGGGCACCTCGCTGGCCTTTCATATTCTCTTTTCGGCGCTGGGAGTTGGCTTGCCACTGCTCCTGTGTATTGCTGAGGGGCTGGCACTCAAGAAAAAAGATGCGACCTGGATGTTGTTGACGCGGCGCTGGGCGAGAGCTGCGGCTATTCTCTTTGCGATTGGCGCGGTCTCAGGTACCATTTTGTCATTTGAGCTGGGTCTACTCTGGCCAACCTATACAAAATTCGCCGGGGCCGTAGTGGGTTTGCCATTTGCCCTTGAGGGCTTTGCCTTTTTCCTGGAGGCGATTTTCCTTGGTCTATATCTCTACGGCTGGGACCGGCTTTCGGCGCGCGTTCACTGGCTCTGCTCGTTCCCGATCTGGATCAGCGGTCTGGCCTCGGCGTGGTTTATTGTTAGCGTGAATTCCTGGATGAACACGCCAGCGGGCTTTGTCTTTCAGAATGGCAAGGTCACGAACATCAATCCCCTGCAGGCGATGTTTAATCCCAGCACGCCTTATGAGACCATTCATATGATGCTCTCTTGCTATGTCGCGACCGGCTTTGGGGTGGCCGCGGTCTATGCTTTTACCATCGCGCGTGGTAAGGGTACTGCTTATCACTGGAAGGCGCTACGCCTGGCTATGGCCCTGGGCGCGATCGCGATCCCTTTGCAGATCATCAGTGGCGACGCCAATGCGCGCTTCCTGTCATCAGCGCAGCCAGCCAAGCTCGCGGCGATGGAAGGATTGTTCCAGACGACCAGTGGCGCGCCTTTACAGATCGGCGGTCTGGCCGATGTCACCACTGGCAAGGTCTATTACGCCATCGAGATTCCCCATGGCCTGAGCCTGCTGGCCGCTGGCGACTTCAACGCAACCATCAAAGGTCTGGATAGTGTGCCGCGTAACGATTGGCCGCTGGTGGAGGCTACCCATCTTTCATTCGATAGTATGGTGGGGATTGGCTTTTTCGCTCTGCTCATAGCCATGCTTTACTGGTTTTTTGTCTGGCGTAAGCTGCAGAAGTGGCTGGAGAAGCGCTGGATGTTATGGGGTATTGTGCTCGTGGGTCCACTTACCTTCCTGGCGATAGAGCTTGGTTGGATGGTGACTGAATTTGGTCGGCAGCCGTGGGTGATTGTAGGCTATCTGCGCACAGCCAACGCTGTCACAACCGCGCCTGGCCTGAATATCAGCTTCCTGCTTTTCTCGCTGATCTACCTCCTGTTGAGTTTTGCTTTGATCCGCCTGTTGTTGCGCGTGGCTCGTTCGCCGTTCCCGACCATCAAATTGCCCTGGTCCGAGACCCCCTATCAGGCTGAGCCAGAGAAGGCGGGTGTTAAATGAGTATTGCTTTGATCGCTCTGTGTATTCTCTGGCTGGCGCTGATTACCTATGCTGTGCTGGGCGGGGCTGACTTTGGCGCGGGTATCTGGGATCTCTTCGCCACAGGCTCTCAGCGTCAGCGCCACCGCCAGTTGATTAATCAGGCCATTGGTCCGGTGTGGGAAGCGAACCACGTCTGGCTGATCTTTCTGATTGTGGGCCTGTTCTCGGTTTTTCCTGCGGCCTTTACTCTGTTGACCGTGGAGCTGTTTTTCCCCCTGACCATTGCGCTGATTGGCATTGTCTTGCGCGGGGCCGCGTTCATTTTTCGTACGTATGATCTGGATGCCAGCAGCCGCAGTGCGGATATCTGGAGTCGCGTATTTAGCACGACCAGCCTGATTACGCCCTTCTTTCTGGGCGCGTCGGCGGCGGCGGTGGCCAGCGGACAACTGAGCGCCCCTAACGGAGTTGCGCAGACGAATCTGGGTTCAGCCTGGCTTTCGCCCTTCGCGCTCACTATCGGCCTGATGGCGATCACGCTCTGCGCTTCATTAGCGGCAACCTATTTGACGCAGGAAGCCAGTATGAAGGATGAGCTTGACCTGGCGAATATCTATCGCGGGCGTGCCCTGCTGCTGGGTGGGCTAACGGCAGCGCTTGGCGCGCTCGGCCTGCTACTCTCTCCCATATATGCCCCGTTGCTCTGGACAGGCATCTTCGCCCGCGCGCTGCCCGTGGTTATCGCGACCATGCTGATCGGCCTGGCAACTGCTGCGTTGCTGTTCTGGCGGCGCTATAATCTGGCTCGTCTACTGATCATTCTGGAGACGGCCTTTCTGCTTAGCTCCTGGGGGCTTTCGCAGTATCCCTATCTTATTCCGCCACATACTACTATCGATAATTCTGCCAACGAACCCGGCGTGATTCTCGCGCTGGTCATCGCGATTGTGATCGGCATGGTGCTGATTTTGCCCTCGCTCTACTTTCTCTTCACGGTCTTTAAACTATCCCCCTCCACCTCTGGCAAGGCTGAAAAAACCGAGAGTAGCGGTCAGAAAGCAGGAGTGTGAGGTTTATTGCAGAGTTTTGGCGGGCGCGCAGCACCCGCCAAAACTCTGCAATAAAACAGGGTGGAGAGGCAAAAACTGTTTTTGCCTGATTTTTTTAAAATCAGGCATGACTCATCAGCAGTAGGAACTATTATGACTTTAAGTGGTTTATCACAGGGTATAGGAGAGCGAATTATTCCTCTCTCCTTTGGGCATCCAGACCCGGAGATGTTGCCGACGCGTGAATTGCGCGAGGCCACGCTGCGTGTGCTGGATGGGCCGCGAGCAGGGCTCGCGCTCCAGTATGGCGCGGAGCAAGGGACACAGAGTCTGATCGAGGTGCTGGTCGAGAAGGTCAGGCGCGAGCATGGTCTGGAACTGACGGCGGCTCAGCTGATGATCGTCGCGGGTTCGACGCACGCGGTAGATATGCTGGCGCGGCTCTATGCCAGGCCAGGCGGCGTGGTGCTGGTCGAGATGCCCACGTATATGGATACGTTGCATGTCTTGCGCGATCAGCAACTCGAACTCTGCTCTGTGCCGATGGATGAGGATGGTCTGCTGCCCGCGGCGCTGGAGGAGCAGATCGAGCAACTCTACGCGCGCGGCACCTTTCCCAGTCTGCTCTATAGCATACCCACTTTCCACAATCCTACAGGCAGAACGCTCTCTCAGACCAGGCGGCTTGAGGTCATTGAGCTGGCGCGCCGCTACAATTTCTGGATTGTCGAGGACGATGTGTACCGCGACCTGGCTTTTGTAGAAACTGTGCCGCCCAGTTTCGCGGCTCTGACCGGAGGGGAGCGCGTGCTCAGTATTGGCAGTTTCTCCAAGACGCTCGCCCCTGGTCTGCGCCTTGGCTGGCTGGTGGCTCCCGCGCAGGAGATTCAGCGCTGTATGGCGTGTGGCACGACGCAGATGAGCGGAGGGGCCAATCCGCTGGTCGCGCATATGGTTGCGGAATACTGTAAAAGCGGTGCGTGGGAGCCGCATATTCACTTGCTACGCTCGCGCTATCAGATGCGCCGGGATGTTGCGCTTGCCGCGCTGACCAGCTTTATGCCTGCCGAGATCACCTGGACCCATCCCCAGGGCGGCTTCTTTATCTGGCTAAGTTTGCCTGAGTATATTCAGGCTCAGGAAATCAGGCAGCTAGCTCTGCAGCGTGGCGTAGCGCTAACCGCGGGCGAGGGGTTCTTCGTTGAAGCGGCGCGTGGCGCGCACCATCTGCGCCTGACCTACAGTTGCGCCACGCCGCAGGAGATCGAGACCGGCCTGCGCATCCTGGCGCAGCTTCTGCGCGAGTTGCTGCACTAGTTTGAGTATCCCTCCCTTTTGTTTTACAGAGGTTCATGAATCATCGCGGATTTTGCCAAACTTCCAAAACCGGCTATGCCTCTCCACCTCTGGGGTAAGATGATGAGGTTGTGTGCGGTGGGCCGGAAGGCCCGCCGCACACAACCTCATCTGAAAAAGGGGTGGGGCGCTTTGCCAAACTTTGAAAAAGTTTGGCATGACCCATCACTCACAGCTTACTCGCCCTGTTGTAATGCCGCCTCCTCGATTGCCAGTATCTCTCTGCGCAGGGCCAGCAGAGCCTTATCCTGTTCGCGATAAAACTGGCGCAAGCTTATACCCAGGCGTGTTGCTGTATGGTGATTGGGCAGGCGATATTTAAAGTAATGGTACCAGAGGATATTATAGAGCCGCCATTCCAGGGCAGTATCATTGCGCACATCGCCGGGCTTCATCTGTTCAAAGGCCTTTTTGAGGAGTTCCCGCACCAGGCCACCGCGTTTATTCGCAGCAGTAATCGTGCCATTGCTATTGTAGAGCACGATGTATTGAAGCTTGCTAAGCTTGCTTTCTTCAAGAAAATCAGTATCGTCCAGGTGGTCAAGGGCGTTTTTGATATCATCGGCTGATAGCTCGATGGTGTCGTTTTGTGATAGTTCGCGCACCTTGCGACAGAAGAGCAGGCTTTTGCTGAGCTCCTGGTGGATGTGCCTGGTCTGCACGTGTTGGTAGACCTCCCTGGTGAGTTGCTGCTGGTCATCGGGCACTAAATCTTGCCAGGCGTTCTCAAAATGAGGCAGCAATTCCTGGTAGATTGCCCGTTGTACCTTTTCGAGCAAGGCAGTTCCTGTGAGGAAGCCGCGGCGTTTTTCATCGAAGAGGTAGCGGCAGGAAACTTGCAGGAAGAACGGATGCACCCCCCCCATTTTTAGCAACCAGTCGATTTCTTGCGGGTTAAAAGGCTCGCCAGCCGTTTCCGCAGGCACGCTGACCAGGGCCTGTGCCTCAGTCTGGGTCAGGGGACCCAGACTGAGGGTCAGGAATATATTAAAGAACGGGGAATCGGCTACTGCGGAATGACAGACTTGAGCCAGAGGCTTCTTTGTTGCGGTCACATAAGATATCAGATCGTTGAGTCCCGCCAGCGAGCGTAGGAAAGAGAAGAAAGATGCGTCAAATTCAGGATTACTTGTCACACGGTCGAAGGCATCCATGAGTAAGACCGGATGGAAGTTGTTCTGTTTGATAGTTTCCAGCAAGTCGCGGAAACGCTCCACACCATTCGTCGAGGCGGGACTTTGCAGAGTAATGGCGGATTTGCATTGGAGAACGATCTGCTCGCAGACCCGATGAAAGAAGTCCTCGCGCGTTTTAGTCAGATAGTCGCGCCAATCTGTGAGGATAAACAGATGTTGTGGGAGATGATAGCCAGCGCGCTGCTGCAGAGCAGGCGAGCCAAGATACTTCAATAGGGACGATTTACCTACATGCTGTTTGCCAACCAGCGAAATACTACGGTGTTTAGCAAGTGCATCGTAAAGCGTGAGCACCTCTTGCCCACGGCCAAAGAACATCACAAAATCTCGTACCACATCATAATCGCAGTACGGATTTGGAGACTGTGAAAGTTGTTGCATAACCACCCTCCTTAGCGGTAGAGCAATGCCGGCAGCATCGTCATCCGTTTATGAGCAGACAAAGCGGGCCATCGCCCGGCTGATTAGAAGTGCAGCCCCAAATTTCCAGAACTATAGAGATTATTATGCCAGAACGTCTATAGCATAGTGTGCCAGAACAGTGCCAAAGAACTGTAAACAAATTACCCTTTTATTTTAGCGCTTTTGTCAATTTTCCAGTGTATATTGATCGTTTATGGCACCTTATGGCACAGGGGTGGCAGTATACTGACAGAGAGGCTAATAGTATCAATGAGTAGTCGAAAGTATCGACAAGAAGTTTTAGAGAATTATTACAGGTGCAGACGCTAGCTCAGAGGAAAGCGTAAATGGGCATGGGATACCCAGCGGCTGAAGCCTGCGTTTGCCAGGGGAGAATAATCGATGGCCATGCAACCTCAACCGCCACGTGACGAGAAGCAATGCGGTGCTTTCAGGCACGAAATCTCGCTTTTCCCTGATGGAATAGCCGCGAATAGCTATTCTGAAGTGATAAGCTTTCTGCGTGATGCTCTGCTTCTGGGGATCGCGGTAGAAAACGGGCTCTGGTCCAAAAAGATGCCTGATTGGGTGGTTGGTCTGCAAATAGCAGACATTGATGGCGATGGCAATCTGGAGATACTGGTTGGTTCGCGCGACGGTACAATCAGGGCGTATACCCCGACTGGTGAGCGCAAATGGGAATATATCCTGAGGGGAGAGCAGCCGTATTTAAGCGCGCTGACTGTGCTTCCCTTACAGGAAGGTTCTCCTGAGAAAGAGACGCGTATTATTGTTGGCTTGCGCAGCGGATCTATCCTGGCGCTGGATAAGGGTGGGAAAGAGGTAGCAAACTGGGGCTATCGGACCGACCGAATTATTCGCCAACTCTTTGTCAGCGAGCTGAATCCGCAGATTGTCATAGCAGCTTCAGAGGATCGTCATATTCACGCGTTGAGTCGTAGCGATGGTCAGTTGCTCTGGAAATTTCGTACCAAAGGCTGGGTGCGTTGTGTCTTGATCGCGGACATTGATGGGGATGGTGAAGAAGAGGTGCTGGCTGGCTCAGGCGATAAAAACCTCTACATTCTCGACCTCGCGGGGAACTGTCTGCACACCTTTTTCCCAGGCTATCAAGTCTATGCTATTGCCTCCGCGCTGGTGGTGGGACAAAACGCGCGGCAAGTAGTAATGAGTTCTAACCGTAAAGGGCTGGAGTCCTGGCGGTTTACACGTGTCAACGCCTTTGAATGGCGTCAGGACCTGCTCTGGTCACATGGTTCTGAGCAAAACCCCGGCTTATTCAAAAATCGGATTCACTCTATTTGCATGCGAGACATTAATCATGATCAGGCAATTGAAACCATCGTCGGGACCGAGGATGGCAGCCTTGTTGTGCTGGGCCAGCAAGGTAACTTGCTTTGGAAACAGAACTTCAGAAGTTGCATCTACCGCATTACAGCCGCGGATATCGACTACGATGGCAGTATGGAATTAGTGATAGGCACGGAAGATCACAACGCTTATGTGGAGCGTCTGGAATTGGCTAAAGAGAACACTCTCGCGCTGTATATAGATTCTCTGCACACCTGGGCGCTGTCAGAATATGGATTTACATCGATCAATGGGCGCTTGACCGCGAGGGAGAGGGCAGTCTTGAAAAACTTTGTCGATGAACCGTTTGCGCGGCCAGGGGGCATGGAAGTGGATGTAGCTAAAGGCCTGGTACGCGAGTGCCATTATGAGCAGGCTTTATCCATTCTTTTACGTCTTTATGATCAGAAAGTGCAGTATTGCTGGAGCGAACCTTATATTACACGTGGATATGTGTGGAGTGGTTTTTTTCAGGCTCAGGAGCGGGGCTCAGATAAAATCCTGGTTGTAGGCACGGATCAAGGACAGATCTATGGGCTTGACCTTACCCAGGAGAAAGGTGTGAGCCTGTGGAGCAATGAGATTGAAAAGCCTGGACCATATCGGGTGCGTATGCTCTGCGCGGGCGCGTTTCTGCCGCCTTTTGGAGCCACGACAATCGCTGTTCTGGCCACTTCGCGCATTGTCTTATTGGCTCAAGATGGGAGAATTGTGCAAGAACAGAAACTGGAGGATAAAAACGATTGTGTCCGTTATGCCTGCTTTTCCGCTGGAGTAAAGAGTGAAGAAGATGAAATCCTGGTGGGCGTAGAGAATGGCAAGATTCTCTTCTGGGATAGCACTTTGAGTATCTCGCGAGGGCAGATTAGCATGCCGCAGGGGATCGGAGCTATCGCGGCCCATGCCCTGGAGCCAGGAGGGCCAGTTAGAATCATTGGTGGCGGTCTGCAAAATCGCGTTTTTACCCTGAGCAGAGAAGGAGATATCCTCTGGGATTTTAAAACGCAGGATCGCGTGCAGTCGCTGAGGGTGGTGGATATCAACAGGGATGGGTATGCCGAAATCATTGTTGGCTCAGAGGATCGCAATGTCTATGTGCTGGATTATCAAGGGCATTTGATGTGGCGCTATCGTACCCGGCGCGGGGTCATGGATATAGATGTCGCAGAGATCAAAATGAAAGGCGACTCGGATGATCCCGACGAGCGGCAATTAAAGATACTGATCAGCAGCGCCGATGGCTATCTCTACATGTTGAACACCTCAGGTGATCTGATCTGGAAATACCGTGGCGTTAATCGCATGCGCGTAGCCAGAATGGAGGATATCAAGCAGGATGGGCGTAACGAAATTCTGGTCGCGACCGAAGATCGCCTGGAGTTACTGCAGATTCTGGATATCTCGGAGTTAAGCGCGTTGATTGAAGAGTGCCTGAAAAATTTGACAGACGACTACCATAATCTGGAAATGATTCGTACCCTTACCTGGCATTCTGATGCCTATATTCGTGGGGAGATGCTGGCCGTGCTGGCGGGCCACACGGAGCATACCGAGGATGATATGGAATATCTTCTCAGCATGTTGCGCAAGGATGAAGCTATTCAGGTCAAGAGGGGCTTGATCCGCGCGATTCCCAACATCATTCTCTACGCTAAACCACATGATGAGAATGTACGCTGGGCCATCAGGCTCCTGGATAAACTCTATCATGATCCAGACGAGGAAGTTCGCCTGGAGATCATTCATATTCTACCTCTGCTGGATGCCGAGTTGTTTTTTAAATATCTGGAGCGCTCGGCGGATCACCCTGACATCTGGGTGCGCCGCGCGGTAGTCAGGCACCTGGATCATTTTGTGGGCGAGCCCGGCTCCTACGATTTATCCGCTATGTCACGCCAGCATAAAACCAGAGATAGCTATCCTCGGCCCGGCCAGGTGTTTGCATTGCTTTTGAAGACCGTTCACGACGAGGAGGCGTGGGTGCGCGAAGAGAGTGGGCGCGTGCTGGCTTATCACTTTGATACTCATGTGGCTTCTTTTGTGCCTGATCTCATGAATCTGCTCTCTCAGGGTGTAGAGCTTGCGGTTCTGCAAAATATCGCGTACTCCACCAGGCATGTGCTTTTGCAGCCACTTTTTCGCAACTTACTGCGGCAGACAACGGAACTGCACAGCCAGAATCTGGTCGAGGTTCTGGACGAAGCTATTCAATGCATGAAAGCGCTGAATGGGCTGGGGCCGATCTACGGAGAGGAGTGGCTCCAGGTGTACGAGGAATTTCGCGGGCTGGCTCGCGTAAAGATCATGAGCGAAATAGCCGGGTACCAGCGTATCACCCGCCTTGACGAGGAGAGCCAGGAGATCCCATTGCTTCCCGCTTTGCTAACGACGTTTGAAGCCTTGGATAGGACCAGCAAGACTATCGCCCTGTATGAGCGTCGTCAGGCTTTTGGGGAAAGAGTCTCAACGCTCATCGATGCCAGGCAAATTCTAGAGAATGCTTATGGAGATCTGCGTCAGGCCATGTTTCTAGAGGCAGAGCAGCAGGATAGACTCACCTTGCCAGGCAAGTATATTCTTAAATTATTGGTAGAACAATGGTTAACGATTGTCAACAATGAACTCTTGCGTTTGCGTGGGTCCGCGCAACTGGTTGCTAAACTTGTCAATACAGGCGTGCCGCGTATGGATCAGGTGACAATCACGCTACAGATAGAAAATACAGGCCAGTGCGCGGCGGATAATGTCTTTGTAGAGATCGCGGAGAGCCCAGATTTTGTGGTGCCTGGCGAGCGGCAGAAGAAATTGCTGGAGGTCTCGACGCGTTTCCCGGAGCAGGTCGATTTTGATCTGCATCTGCATGGGGAGCGCGCGCATATCACATTTCAACTCATTTACGATGATGTTGAAGCCAGGTCGAAAGAGCTGGTATATGCTGATCAGCTTGTTGTCCAGGATGCCCAGCACGCGTATCACAAATTTGACAATCCATATACGCCAGGGCCACCCATTCGCGACAAAGAGATGTTCTTTGGGCGTACCCAGGATCTGGTAGAACTGAGCAGAAGCCTGGGCAGCAATACAGCCACCAGGGTCATCTTATTGCGCGGTCAACGCCGTATGGGCAAAACAAGTTTGATCTATCGTCTGACCACTGAGCTGGCCGCAGGTCCATACGCGCCAGTCTTGATTGATATGCAGGGCTTCGCGTTGCATACCGATTCCGATCGCCTGCTGGAGAGTTTCGCGAAAACGATTCGCAAGGATGTACAGCGGTACAAAGGCATCGATATTCCTCTGCCGCCTCATGAAAAATTTTTCGTGGATGCACCTGTCAGCTTTAGTGAATACCTGGTCTCCGTCAAGGAGCATCTGGGTCAGCGGCGCTTAATCCTGCTCTTTGACGAATTTGAGGGTATTCAACGCTACGTTGACCAGAACGGGGATGGCATTCTCAAGTACTTGCGTGGAATTATGCAGCATAATTCTAATTTAAGCTTTTTACTGACCAACGTGCCAAATATGCCGTATATGGATGGTTATCAGGCGATATTCTTTAATCTTGTGCAGGAGCACAAGCTGGGTCGGCTGACTCCAGAGGAAGCAAGAAAATTGCTTACAGAGCCAGTCCACGGCGATCTTGAGTATGATCCCCTGGCTCTCAATAAAATGCTCCTGCTGACCGATGGCTGGCCCTACTTTATCCATGTGATAAGTGACAAGCTCGTCACCTATTGCAATGCGCGCGAGAAGTCCTATGTAACTATCAACGAGGTTAACGCGGCGTTAGATCTGGTCTTAAGCGAGCAAACGAGCAGTATTCTCTGGATCTGGCAGGGATTGACATCGTCCACGGAACGCCTGGTGCTTGCCTTGCTGGCTCAGGGCAAAGGTCAGATCAGGGATGTTGTCTCATTGACGGATCTGCAGAAAGCTTTTGATAGCTACGGCGTGCAATTTGAGCGCAGAAATGTGATCAAAGCCCTGGAGAATCTCACCAGAGGGGATTTTGTGAGAGAGGCCCAGGATGGTGTGCAATATAGCGTTCCGCTGGGTTTGCTTAAAGCATGGCTGCGCAAAGAGAAGCCACCAGAGCGAGTAGTACGAGAGGTAAAGTTTCTTGAGGAGGAAGCAGAGATCTAAATCTGTGTATAAGTCATCCCAAAATTTGATCCCGTTGGCGAACTCCTTTTATGAGCCGCGCAGCGGCTCATGGATGCCTGTTCTGGTGTGGCTGGTGAGCGGCCAGGCCGCTCACCAGCCACACCAGAACAGGTGCGAGGTGCCAGAGGCGCCGAGGAGTCCAGAAGAAGCGTTCGCCAACGGTAGCAAACTTTGCAAAAGTTTGGCAAAGCGTCCCATCCCCTTTTCAGATGAGTCATCCCTGATTTTGCTACCGTTGGCGAATTCCAAATGCGTGCTCACCCTGAGCATGAGGGGCAGATCATTCTGAGCGTAGAAAACCAATTTGCCAACGGTATCTGATTTTGCAAAAGCAGGCCAAAACAGGTTTTGCTTCCCCGCCCCCGGAGAAAAGCAGAGGTTTGGCGGGCGCTACAGCGCCCGCCAAACCTCTGCAAAACACAAGGAGTGGGGAGGACAACGCGCTCGTGCTGCTTCAGAAAAATTGGGGATGACTCATATCTCACCCCTGAGGCGGGGAGGCATAGCCGGTAAGCTCATCTGGGAATGAGGCAGGTGGCAGATTATAGCTGGCTTCCAGATGCTCCAGTAGAGCGTCGGCGGGTGCCTGAATCTGTAAACGGCAGGCCATAGTCTCGCTAGAGGCAAAGCTGCCATTCTCCTGCAGCTTATTAGAAGGAGAGCCACCTCCACAGATGGGAAAATACGCGCACGTCGTTTTGCACAGGTTGATGCCTTGCTGGATCTCCTGATATGTGCGCAGGAATTTTGGCGAGACCAGCAGATCTTCCAGCGAGTTCGCAAAAACATTGCCAAAAAGAAAATCGCCCTGGCTGGGATGCGCCATCGTCAGGAGTTCAGGCGAGAAGGTAGAGAAATTACCAGCGTAGTCAAAGCTGAGAATACCCATTGGCATGTTCATAAGTGTCTGAAGGGTGGGAGCAGAGGAGTCGATCAGGCCTATCAATTCCTCGATTTCGCGCACGACCAGGGGATGCGAACTGGAGGCATTGAGTGCGAGCAGGTGTTGCACAAAGGCTTTATACGCGACTACATCCTCTTCCGTACGTAAAGAAGAGACCAGGTTGGCTCCCTCGGCCTCCTCAGGATTGAGTCCTATGCTCTGAGGTGCCAGCTCTGCGAAGAAGTCCCAGAACTCTTTGGGATGGGAGACGGAGGCATTGGTGATCACAGAGATCACAGTATAAGGAATAGCGTGAGCGCGTAAGAGCTGGATACCACGCATGACTCTTTCGAAGGTGCCATGCCCGGCTCGATCTGTTCTGTAAGCGTCGTGCAGCGCCTGCGGACCATCCAGGCTTACCCCTACGTGAATCTCGCGCGCCTGGAAGAACTGGCACCATTTTTGAGTAATCAGGGTGGCATTGGTCTGAATAGCGTTTGTGACTCGCACCTTTTTAAGGTTCCAACGCTCCTGAGATTGCAGTGCGCGCTCGTAGAAATCTATGGGCAACACCAGCGGCTCGCCCGCGTGCCAGACAAAGAGAATTTCGTCGGAAATGAAGGGGGAAGCAAAGAGCACTTTGAAAACCTGCTCTAATGTCTCCGGCTCAATCCGCCTGGCCAGGGATCTTGCGTGACTCGATAGATAGCAATACTGACAATTAATATTGCAAAAGGCTGTAGGTTGAATCACTACAAGCTGCGTGTGCATTGCTTGCATCTCTGCATGCGAGAACATGTTTAGTGAACCATTGTATCATGCCAGTTCCTGAAAGTTTTTTCCCCAGGATGGAGCTGGTAAGCTCTACATGACTCCTCTGCCTGATAAGTTTTATCCTGACCAGGTACAAAAAATACCTCTGCGCCTGTTGAGACAGCCCCGGAAGTTTTGCCCGGGCTACGACGCTGGCGAATACGCTGCATGCGTTGCAGTATCATTGGAGCTGGGGGCTTTAAATTTTGTTCCATTTATGCACTCCATTGGCGTAATGAAGTAAAAATCAGACTATGAATAAAGTTTCACTATAATGAGTGTAACATAGGAAGATGGAAAAGTCTAGCCTATCACTTAGAAGCGCGATGCATGGAGAACACGAGCGTGACTGTGCTCGTGTTCTCCATGCTGCTCGCTTCTTCTTCAAGAAACGGCGGGTGGGGCATTTGTTGGCAGAGGTTGTTCCTCGAACAAGGCCCCCTGGGTGGTGCAGAAGGCGCGTTGTTCGGGGGTCAGACCGCTGACGCCGTAAAGTTTTGCCTGGGATAAAGATTTTGCTTGTTCGATATTGACTTGCGAGAGATCGGCCTGGGGTAACTCTGCGGCGGTAAAATCGACACCGGCGACGTTTGCGCCGGTAAAGATAGCTTTGCGTAATTTCGTGTGCGAGAGATCTGCCCCGGTAAGGTTGGCATAGGAAAAATCGACTCTGCGGAGCTGTGTCTGGGAAAGATCCGCGTTTTTGAGTTCCGCGTGGGTAAACATACAATCGGAGAGCAGAGCGCCGGAGAGATTGACGCGGTTGAGAAATGCCTCCTGAAGGTGCGCCTGCGGCATCCAGATCGTCCTCAGGTCCGCGCCAGAAAGATAGGCGTGGTCGAGTTGCAGACCACTGGCGTTAAAGTAGCGCGGATCGCGTTGTGCGAGATCGCGGGCCTCCGGGAACGCCTCTCTAAAGACAGTAATCAGCGCCTGGGTCAGGGGAGTCAAGGGTATGGGTGCGTTGGGAGCCTGGTTGTTCGCGGCTGGAGGAGCATCACGCAGGCGTAAATGGGCAATGGCCAGATCATATGCCTGGTAATAGAAATTTTGATAGCCTGCTTTGAGGAAAGTGCGCAGCATGATAGCCGCGCCAATTCTGGCCTCTTCTCTCTCAGCGCCGAGACTTTCGACTACGCGCAGGAAGCGCTCCTCTGAACGCTTCTCCTGTTCCGCGCGGCGATCCTGGAACCAGCGTACAATGCCAAAGATACCGGCCAGAATCAGTGCCAGGGCTGAGATAAGCGTTGAGACAAGCGTCAAATTGCCTGTCCATGAGGAAGAGTTGGCATTTTGCAGTTGGATAATCTGCTGATTTAACTGCTCTTTTTCTAATGCCGTCACCGTGGGATCGTTCGTGGTAGGTGTATCGAGCGCGGCTCCCAGGCGAGTTGGACCCGAGGCGGGAGCAGCCTGCACGCGCGGCGCTACCTGGAGAAGGGCGGAGATGCCGAGAAAGAAGCATGCCAGCAAGCATCCCGCCAGAATCACAGGGATGCGTCTGAAATTGGGGCGCTGTCGCATAACACTTATTGCCTCCTGAGGTAAAGTTGACTGACCTGTCTGATCACTCAGTGCTCCACGCTATTCTATCATCTTCAACATAAATATGCGATAAATCTGCTGTTCTTCCCAGGCGCTCTCACGGGTAAGTTTTGTAGCAGATCCCAAAGGATCTGCTTTCCTTTATGAGTCATCCCCGATTTTTCTGAAGCAGCACGAGCGCGTTGTCCTCCCCACCCCTTGTGTTTTGCAGAGGTTTGGTGGGCGGATTAGAAAGACTCTATCTTATTCAGATCTTGCCAGAAGAAATTTTATCCTATTGCTCGATTCAAAATAGGAGTACGAACGTACTTTATGAGATATATACTATTAATTGCACCACCGTCTATGTTACAATGAAGTTTACAAAGGAAAAATCACAATTAGAAGTGGCCAGCACATGGATAATGACGAACTGAAACAATTGCTCGATAACTTCTCGAAATTGAAATATCGCGAAACAAAGCTGAGGTATGATACCGGTCTTTCGGGCGCGCAGGTGCTTTTCTGTGAATTTGGTCAGAAGGGCACTGATGGTCCTGGTCATACAAACTATTGTATTGTGAAGATTGGTAAATTGCGCTGGGTACAGGAAGAACTGAAATTTTTTAATAGTGACTTTAAGCGTGAGCAGGAGCGCAAACCAAACCTTGCCAATCTTGTGACCCAGGTGCTCGATGTTGCTTATGATGGTGAGAGGGCCGCGCTGGCCTATAGTGTTTCGCGTATTCACGATGTGGCTCCTCTGGTGGGAGCGTTGGGACCACAGGGCCACTCCTATTTGAGCGACGATCAGGTGCGGGAGCAAATCCAGATCCTGGTCAGTAAATTAGGGGAGTGGTATCTTGAGGGTGGGAACTTTTTTAATGGTGTATCTCTGCCGCCGCACGAACTTTTGCAAAAAATGCTGCACAAATGGCGCGTCGATGATATCAAGGACAGATTAGGGAAGGCTTTGCCTGCTGGTTGGGACCAGGAGAGCCTGCGTTTCCACCTTGGGGAGAGTAAGGCCCTCTGGAATCCACTGCCCCACCTCTGGAAAGAAGCATGGTTGCGCACCGGTGTGGATTACCGTATCTCATATCCGCTTGGTCGTATTCATGGCGATCTGCATACCGGGAATATTCTTTGCCTTAAAAAGCCTCCTGTCGATGGCGGTTCGGCGCTCGTGCCCTTTGGACTGACTGAGGGCGAGGGTACGCCCGTCAGTGCTCTTCCAACGATCATTGATTTTGGGCAGACCGACGAAGCAGGTGTGCCACTTTTCGATTTCGCATATCTTGAATTTGACATTCTGCAAAATCTTTTGTCTTCCAGAGAAGCAGACTATGATCAGCAATGGAGCGAACTGCTGTCCCATAGTATGACCGCGCTGCTCCCAGCCGAGGGCTTAGAGACAAAATTTGGTCAGGTAAGAAAAGCCTGGCGCTTTATCAGACCCATTCGCGAAGAGGTTTCCAGGCTACTTAAGAAAGTAGAGGAGCAACAGAACCCGACGATGCGCCTGGACTATGAGATTACCTGGTGGTGCGCGACAGTAGCGGTAGGGCTTAACTATGCTCGCAAAGTAGAAGCGGATCAGCCGCGCCCGCCCTGGGAGAGGCAGGCGGCCTTATTTTATGCCGCGCATGGCCTGGAGAGGGTCTATGCCCAACTGCCGATGCCAGCAAAATTCCCGCAAGACCTGATACCCTACATCAAGTGGGAGCGCCCGGCGCAGTTGGGAACAGGCGCGCCACAGGTGTCAGCGCCTGCGATCTCGCCGCGTCCGCCGCTCAATCTGGCTGAGCAAAAGCAGAAGTATCTTCAACTTGCGCAGCAGAGCGAACTTGATCGAGTCAATCTGTCGATGTTTGCCGCGCCACAACAGACGATGGCTGACGTAGCGCAGATCGAACTGAGCGAGGTTTTTACGTGGCCAAAGGTCTCATTGTCTACTTCGCGTGCTGAGATTATGGAGTGGCAGGGTGCATCATTCTGGCAGAATGGCTCAGCCCATCTTGACACGATGGACCTGGAGACACAACTGGCAGAACCTATGGCTGTGCTCAAAGACCTGCGCGAGATGCTGAAAAGCTCCGCGCACCTGGTCCTGCTGGGCGGTGTGGGAAGTGGTAAAACGACGCTCTTGCGCTACCTCCATCTCCAACTGGCCGCGCAAAATGCGGATTTTCTACGCCAGCTCCCAGAACTCAGCGCTTTTATTCCCATACGTATTGATCTAAGAGACTATGCATTAACGTATAACTATTTATCGTTACGAGATTTTTTGGATGAGCATTTTAAAAAGAAATATGCGGATATTGACTGTGAAGCATTGCTGCAGGGAGATGGCAAGGTGCTCTTTCTTTTTGATAATCTTGACGCGATTGTCACTGACACGAAAAGAGCAGAGTTTGCCCAGCACCTCAGCGTTTTCTTATTAAATAAAACAGCTAAAGGCAATCTGCAGGCGACCAGCCCACACCGCTCTATTGTGACCAGCCGCGTGGTTGATTTTACACCGCAGAATTTCAATCGCTATACTATCTGCACGCTGGCGGCCTTTACTAGAGAGAGCGAGATAGCTGAGTGTGTGCGGCGCTGGTGCGATGCATATCAGCGGCTGGACTCGACGGTGGACGCGGCGGAACTGGCGGAGAGGGCGTTGCGCAAAATTACCAGGCGCGATAAAAGCCTGGCAAAACTCACCACCAATCCCCTGTTACTAACCATTTTTATCACCACTTTTTTGCAGGAGAAGGAGCAGATCTTTTCGCGTTTCCAGTATCTGCAAGACTGTGTTCAGGCATTACTCCATATCTGGCCAGGCGCCAGAGACGCGCAATTGCCTGACACAATGGATGATCTGCACCAGAAATTGCAAGCGCTGGCTTTCTGGATGCATGACACGTTCAAGGGCAAACCCCTCTCGGAAGATGAGATTACCAATCAGATCAAGCGGCAGATCCACGAGAGTGTTGATGAGGCTGAAAAAACGGATCAGGCCACTCAATATCTCTCTCTGGCAACTCAGGTGACGGATGTGCTACTTGTCTATGATCAGCAATACTATGGTTTTCTGTTTCCCGCGCTCAAAGAGTATCTGGTGGCAGAAGAACTGGTCGAAAGGTCAAATAGAGGAGAGGTCGAAATCTTTATTCGCGAGAAGGTACGTGATCCGCATTGGCGAGAAATCATTCGCCTGGCCTTGAGCATGTTGATCTCCAGGGGAGGAGAGGGTGAGGCCAGGAATCTGATTTACAACACGATTCTGCGCTCGGACCTGCCTGAACAACACTCGCCCTATCGTCTCTGGTTAGCCGGGCGTTGCCTGGTGGATAGCGCGCAGCAGGGGCAGGTCAAACTGCAGAACGAGATCATAGATAAAATCGTCGAAAAGTACCTGTCTAGTCCTTCGGAATGGGTGCGCGCGCATTTTTCCGATGTTCTGCGGGCCTGGTCTGACGCGCCAGGGGCTGAGGAGGCCAGAAAAACCTTAAGAGCGGTACTCGCGCACGAGGACATCTCGCTCATAGGTGATAATTGGGATAAGAAAGTAGGTCGGCGTTACAATGATCTCCCCAGGGATAATCCTTCTGTAGAACAAAAGCAACTGGGCTTTCATATCATGACCTTACTCTATCTACTGTATGCCAGAGAGGATATACTGAACTGGATTCAACAGGTTCGCGAGGATCTCAAGTCGTCCAAAGAGCAAAAAGTGCGCGTGATGGCGGCAAACACGCTGGGCATTCTAGGTAGAGATCATCCTCAAGAGGTCAGAGCCGCGCTTTTAGAAGCCTTTAGCGATAGCTCGTGGCAGGTCTGGTCAGCGGCGGCGCTGGCGCTAGGCTCGTTGATCAGCGTCGATACTAACATTATCAGCGATCTCCATCTGATTTTTACGCAGGACGGCAAGACAATCCAGGAGAAAGAAGCAGCGATAGTTGCCCTGGGGCAAAGTTCTCATGTTGATCCGCAATCTCTGCGGGCAATTCTCTTGTATTTGTTACAGGTCCTGGAACCTGGCGCTGCCCCACCAGGCTCCAGCAATGGTAACGCGGGAGACCCGCAGTTGCCGTTGCTTTCACAACTGCTCCTCGCTGAGACGCCCAGCCCGGCTATCAGGCGCTCCTCTGTGCTGGCTGTGGGCCAGATTGCTCGTAAGCAGCCAGGCGATATATCGAAGATATCCTCTTACAAGCAGATTTTTGAGTATTTATTAAAGGCTATCAGCGACGAGGACTCTTCTGTCAGGCAGGCAGCGGCCATCGCGCTGGGTTGTCTGGGCAAAAACTACTGGGAGGTTCAGCATGAAGAGATTATCCATGCTCTGCAGGTTGCGCGTTCCGATGGATACTTGCCTGTGACAGAAACCGCTATCAGGGCCTTAGAGTACCTTGGGGAATATCCAATGCCGATGCCTGTGGAGGCTTTTTTAATCTGAGGCGCTTGCTTGCATGTTTGTACTCACTTGTAAAATGGATAGCAAAGCAGTCGCAATGAAAGGGAGAATACGGTGCATAAGGAGGTCATACAAATTCAGCGCAAGGCGTATTTTGCCGCGCTGTATGAACAGTGGCAATTCCTTGATTTCCGTGGGGTGATGCACAGGCGTATGAACCAGGTCATCAATTTTCCCCTGGAGCAGGTTTTTGTCTTTCCCGATCTGCTCGCGGGTTCCTCGCCAGCCCCTAATGAGACATTTCAGTCCCAGTCCGCGCAGTTCCAGGATATGCTGGACTTCTCGCCAGAGGAAGAGGTGGAAGTAGCGGCCAGTGGCGCGGCTCCAGCGTATCAGCAGGCGCTCAGCAATGCGCGCATCCGGCAGAATGTGCTGGATGTGCTGGCCGCGCACAGGCACCTGATCATTCTGGGCGATCCAGGCACAGGTAAAACGACGCTCTTGCGCTATATCCTTCTACAACTGACGCGCGAAGACGCGGGCACTTTAAGGCGTATCCCGGAGATTAAAGCGTTTGTCCCACTCTATATCCCGCTGACTGCTTACGCCGCCGCTTATCGCGTGCAAGACGCCAAAACATTCACTTTTGACGATTTTCTTGGTATTTATCTTAGACACACCTATCTGGATCAGTATACCGAATTTATCCTATACCACCTGTACAATGGGCAGCTTGTGCTCTTGCTGGATGGTCTGGATGAAGTTGATAAAGAGATACAGGAGCATATAGTCGCCGAGTTGCAACGACTGGCCAGCGCGTATCGTGGCAACTACTTGCTGATCACCAGCCGGCTGGCGGGCTATCAAACGATCACCTCGGCTTCCGCGTGGGATGACGTTCTGGCCAGGAACTACCAGGAATATACGCTGGCATACTTTTCTCCCTTGCAGGTCGAACGCTTTATCGCGTGCTGGTACAAAGTTTGCAGACCGTTCTATGAGCTTGACAAAGATCCAAAATGGGACAAAGAGCAAGAGGAGAAGCTTTTTAGCTCGTTTCAACTCAACGACGGGGTCAGGGGTCTGGCCGTGCATCCCTTATTTTTAACTATTCTCACGCTGATTCAGATCCAGGGAGCGACTCTGCCCAGTCACCGTGTCGAACTCTTCAACCTGAGTGTGACTACTCTGATGGATAGCTGGTTGACCACCAAGGGCTATGCTGAACTCTCGCGCCCTGGCAAAAAATACCTCAACCACTTATTGAGTTCTCTGGCATTTGAGATGTGCCTTGAAAAGCATGACGATCTCTCCAGGGAGCTTTTATTGCAAAAAGTAGAACATTATCTGCGGGAGAACGAACGAGCCTTAAAGTATGCTTTTGACAAGCAACCGGACGCGCCGGGTATCCTCAAGACGATCAGTGGTCAAACAGGTCTGTTATTGGAGCGCGCGAAAGGCCAGTACGAATTTTTGCATCGCACGTTTGGGGAATATCTGGCGGCAAATCAACTGGTGACGCGTAAAGATTGTAAAAGCCTGATCAAACAACATGTGCATCAGCCAGAGTGGCGCGAAGTGATTTTGTTGGCCCTGGGAGTGAAAGGGGTCTTGCAGAATGATGAGGCCAGCGTTACCTCGCTGATTCAAGAGTCTATCCTGCACGCGAATAGTCCCCACGAGCGCTGGTTACATCGGGATCTGCTCTTCGCGAGCCGTTGCCTGGCGGACGAGGTGGGCATGGCGGAGTATACAAAAAGGCATATCCTCTCTCAGTTTTTTGAACTCTACTTTACTACGCCCTACGTTTCTTTGCGCAAACTTTGCCTGGACATTTTCTCGACCTGGAAAGGCTCGTATATCGCCAAAGAGGCTGAAAGCGTGCTTGCTGACCTGGTTAAAACGCTGATAGAGCCAAACACCATGCCTGAACTTGTCGGTTCCCTGACGACCCAGCCGTTCTTTGTGCAAAAAGTGCTGGCCTATTACCGTCAACTGAACCAGGAGTATCAGGGTGCCAGGATTAACCTTTTGCAGCTCCAGATCACTACGGTCTTACAGGCATGGGCTGAGAAAGGGCAGGATAACCTGGACTATGTTTTTTCTCTCCTGGCCGATCCTACACCATTGATCAGACAAATAGCCGCGAGTTCCTTAGCCAGCCTGAGCGTTGAGAATCCCGCGTTGCTTTCCGCTTTATACGCGCTACTCTCTGATCCCCATGCTGAAGTTCGCCACGCGGGTGTGCAGGCGTTAAATAAACTCAAGGTGCAAGCCTCGACCGCGCAGGATGTCCTGTGTTTTGCTCTTTCTGATCCAGCAGCTGAGGTGCGCCAGGAAGCGGCGGAGGCTCTGGGACAGCGAGAGACGTTTTCGCTGGGCGTGGTCGATAACCTGCTTCAGGCGCTCTATGATCCCTTTACTGCTGTTCAGCAAAAAGCTGCCGCCGCTCTGGCCACGCTATTCGCTCTGGACAAGCAGGGGGAGCAGAGCCAATTTATCAGGCGCGAGCTTTTTGCTATTATCGCGCAAAACGATCTGCCAACCTCGGTCTACGAGGCGGCTATGGCCGCTTTGAGCGAGATAGGACCAGGCACGCCCGCGGAAATTGAGACCATCCTCGCGGTACTGCAAGATGCTAGGGCCGCAGCAGGACTACGCCAGGCCGCGGCCCTCGCGCTCTGTCGTCAGGCTGTCGGCCAGGAGTCACGAGTGCTGAAAGATCTTGAGAATCTGCTTACGCAGCCATCCTTGAGCTTTGACGTGCGCCGGGAGATAGCGCTGGCTCTGGGGTGCTGTGGCACAAAGAGTAAAAGGTTACGCAACAGATTACTCAAGTTGCTAGTCAGCGCTTCTTCTGGGGATGAGGTGCGCTGCGCGGCGGTGGTCGCTCTCAGTCAGATGCATCCAGCGAGCGAACAGGTGATTCATACAATCTGTTCAGTGCTTGTGGACGCTCCTATTCCCCTGCAACTTGAAGTCATCAACGCGCTGGATCAGCTTGGAGTGTGTACTACAGAGGTGTGGAATGCGCTCGCCAGTCACCTGAGCAGTGCAGATCGTTTTGTACGCGAGGCCTCGGTTACGGCTTCAGGCCATCTCTGCCGGAATTATGCTCAGTTTGAGGCGGAACCCACGCAGAAAATTCTGGTTGATATGGCTTTATTAGACGAGAATATACAGGTGCGCCGGGCGGCCATCGCGGCGCTGGGCATGCTGGATCAGGACTATACAAACCTTTTGCCCTATTTGAGTGATATCCTGATCATTGAACCGGATGCTGGTATTCGCGCCCAGGTGGCGGCTATTTTAAGCAAAATTGGCGCACAGCGCACAGAGATCATCAGCCTGCTTCTGCGCTGTCTTGAGCGCGAGAGCGATCCCCTCGTATGTACAGCGCTGATGCGTGGTTTGGGACATGTTCATATAAAGCAGGAAGATGTGTTTAACTGTCTGCTGACCATCCTGGCTAATCTGCATGCCTCGCTTGTGTTGAGAACTGAGGCAGTCAGCGCTTTAACAGAACTGTGTACGCACTCTATCCAGATCAGGCAGCAGTTGTGGGAATTGGTGGAAGATACAACTGGTCAGGGCAAGCGCATGAAAGTTTTTCTTCCTCAGCAAACCACAGATGGATATACTGAGACGCTGCTCAAACATGCTTTAGCGCGCAATATTGAAATTCTGGGTCAGATTGGCGGCAAGCAGCCAGACACGCTTCCTCTCTTATTAGATATACTTCGTTCAAACGAGCGCGAGGTCTATCAGGATAGCGAGATCAAGAAGGTCACGCTCAGAGCTTTGCATGAAATTGACACTGCTGATCCGGCTCTGTGCGAGACGCTACTGGGCTTTCTTGTGACGCAAGGAGTGCCAGCGGATGTGCAGCGGGAAGCCATGGCTACGCTTGGCGGGCTAGGGAAACTCTATCCCGCTGTGCGGCAAACGATGATCGAGGCACTTTTGGACGCGAATAGTGTCGATAAACGCTCGCTAATTCAGGCGCTTGGTGTAAGTGCTAGCGCTGAGCCTCAGGAGGCGATCACGGCCCTGCTGAACTTTCTCAGGCTGCCTGAGACAATTAACGCGCAGGCTGTCGCTAACGCGGCTGATAGAGAAGCCGCGCTGACAGTTCTGGGCAAGCTTGCCTATCAAAACCGCGCGGTAGTGGATGTGCTCTTACCCCTGCTGAGACCGGCGAGCGCGGTGGAACTGTCGATCAGGCTGGCGGTCGCGCGTACCCTTGGCCAGATCGGTGTTGGCATGGAGGATGTGCTTGGCGCGCTGCTCTCCGTACTTGGCTATCCTGATCCTGCCACCCAGGACCCCAGTCCCGCTGTCAAGCAAGAAGCTGTGCGCTCCCTGGCTCAACTCGGCTATGAGCGTTTTGCTGTCCTGCTTCAGCTTTATCGTGCCTTGCTGTCCGATAAGCAGGTTCGGCCCGCCATTCTCGCTGTCCTGGCGCGTTTACAAGGCGCTAACCAGGAGGTCGTGATGGCTCTGGTAGAGGCACTTTCAGGCTCGGATATAATGCTTAAAATAGATGTAGCCAGGGCGTTATCTCAGGGAGAGCATGCCTTAGATCCTCGCGTGGTGCGAGCACTATGTGATAACCTGAACGCTCAGTCACCCACACTCAGAAAGAAGGTCGCGACGGCGCTAGGCGTGCCGGGCAGACAGGACAGCGCCGTCTGTTTACAACTGGTGGAGATCCTCAAAAATGATCAAGATGCTTCCGTGAGAAAAGAGGTCGCGGCAACCCTTGGGAAGATCATTGAGACGGCGCAGCCGCAGATAGAGGGTGATAGCATGCGCCGGGCCTTAAGCGACGCCCTGACCGATCGCGATTCTCTGGTCAGACGCGAAGCTGCCTTTGCCTTGCTCAGCGATAAGAGGAGTGAACATGTCGCGGATTTAGTGGTCTTGAATACGATGTTTGGCTATCTATTCGCGCCTACAGCTCCGGTCAGGCTCAAAGCGGTCAGCGCCCTTGGCCAGGCGCGTAACAATCGACCTTATATGGTCAGAGCTCTGCTGCGAGCACTGTCTGATGAAGACCACCGGGTGCGCAAAGGGGCGATGCTGGCCTTAAGCAAGATACAGACGCCCGAACTCTATATTGACGAATTGCTGGTCCAACATTTACAACGTTACGAGCCAATTGCCAGCAGGCAAATGAGCACCGCTGACGAGGATACAATTGATATAACCTGGCTGGCTTTGCAGCAGGTCGTAGAGAAGCGCGCGGATTGAATGTCTGCCCCTCCCTCGAGTGTGAGAGAGTTCTTGCAAAGCGCACACACTCCTTTTACATTGCTCTCAGAGTTTCGCAAAAGTTGCTTGCAGCAGGCTTGCAAAGGACGGCGAGTCCTCTGCCGGAGCGCGAGGTTTTCCTCGCAAGGTCTCTCCTCTCAGGGCGGGTGAGTGGGGCAGAAAGACTTTGGCGCAGCCTGTATATTGCTCTGTTATCTGGTAGACATTTGCAAAAAAGAATTGTAAAATGATATATAGGATACTTTCTATAGACAATTCGCGAAGAATGTCTATGTACATATATGATGTTTGTGTATATATATTAAAGTGGCTTTTTCTAGTTAAAGCCGAGATAATGCTCTTGTTAAGCGCAGATAGTCTCTATCTGTTGCATCCTGCCAGAGAAGGAGGGCCCCTATGGGCAGGCGCGTCTTAATCATTACATCATTACTTGAAGAGTATGAGGCGGTTCGCTATCATCTGCACGATGTGCGCGAGGAAATAGAATTGCGCTTCATTTATGAACGCGGTTCATTTATGGTCGCCGGTGGCCTCTTCTGGGAGGTGAGCATTATCGCTGTTTCCGGGGGAAATGCGGGTGCTGCTCTTGAGACAGAGCGGGCAATCCAGCATTTTCAGCCTGAGCTTGTGTTGCTTGTCGGTATCGCCGGGGGACTCAGGGATGTAGAGGTCGGTGATGTGGTAGTAGCCACGAAAATCTACACCTATGAGCATCGCAAAACATCGACCTCTTTTCTAGTTGGCCAGGAAATTGTCTCGGCCAGTTATGTGCTCGAGCAAAAAGCACGCGTAGTGGCCAGCGCCAGAGAGTGGTTAAAGCGTCTACCTCTTCCTTCACTCTTGCCTCACTTGAGGGAGCCAGAGGTCTACCTTGGACCGATTATCGCGGGTGAGACCGGCATTTCGGCGAGCTCGTCTTTTTACAATTTTCTGACAACCAGCTATCCTGATACTCTGGCCCTCGAAATGGAGGGCAACGGCTATGGTTTTATCCGCGCGATTCAAGAGAATCGTTCTTTGCCGATGCTGGTGATACGGGGAATTACGAATGTCATCGATGATAAACGCAAAATGGATTATAATACAACGCGCTACGCCGCGCGTCATGCCAGCGCCTTCGCCTTTGAATTGCTCGCGACGTTTGAGAGCGTGATGAATGGCAGGGCCAAAGGTTTCCCTTCTGGTGCTTTGCCGCAGATCACGACTTCTTCTCTGCGACCTGCCGACTCTACCGGGATCTTCTTTGCTTACGCGGATGAAGATGAACTGATGGCTCAACGCCTCCAGACTCACCTGGCGCAGTTGAAGCGCATGAATGTCATCAGCAGTTGGCACAGTGGACTGGTCGAGGCCGGGGAAGACATTGCCTCACAATTGGCCTACGTTAACACGGCGAAGATCATTCTCTTGCTGATCAGTCCCGACTCTCTCTACTCTGATGAGTTTTATAAGGTAAGCTCGCAGGCTATGGAGCGTCAGAGGACGAATGGCGCAACGGTGATACCGGTGCTGCTCCGTCCCACCAATGAATGGAAAGAAGCCCCCTTTGGCAGTCTGAGAGCCTTGCCCAGAGGAGGTAAAGCAGTCACAGAGTTCAAGAATCAAGATGAAGCGTTCACAGAGATCGCCAGCGAGATTAGAACTCTTTCCAAGAAGCAGGCAAGTTTCTAATCAGCCAGGCCTGATTTTTCAAAAATCAGGGCAAAACGGCTTTTGCCTCTCCGTCCGGGAGAAAAGCAGAGGTTTGGCAGGCGCGTTGCGCGCCTACCAAACCTCTGCAACATACAAGGGCTAGGTAATGGAGTGGACTCGCTCGTGCTGCTGCGAAAAAATCCGCGCTAACTCATATTAAAAGTGCCAGTACTTTCAGAAACATTAGGTGAGTCTGTTCTACATGAGTTATTCCAGAGCGCTGGATTTACTCTTCCAACTGGTTGTGAAGTACCGCGTGTACATACTCAGCAACATAGGCGCGCTCCTCAACACCATCGAGGATCATACACTCGGCGATAGAGACCATATGGGGCAGCGTTTCATGTAAAACGCTGATGACAGCGCGCTGATTACGATGCTCGGCGCTACGATCGACGATGAAGGCAAAGAGTTCATCGGTTAACGCGTCTTCATTGCTCAGAAATTCAAAGAGATTGGACATCCGTCCTGACCTTTCATGTACTGCCGCAGCAGCTACAGGGAACGCACTCCTCAGTCGATAAAAACACTGGGGACCATGTCTGGACCTTACTTCCCTATTTTACCATATATTGCCGATCAAGCAGGCGGGGTAAGACCCCGTTAACTGGTGGATAACTTGAAAGGGTGACTGTTTTAACTGAAGTGCCAGAGAGGACCGATGTATCGGGTCCTGTCCCCGATTGATCGGGGACCCTCGCGACGAGACACATGTCGCTCGCTCAGCTCTTCTCTGCCAAGAAAACGGGGAATTGTCGTGCGGATGGATCAGGCGCGGTAGCGCGACAGGTCCCCGATCAATCGGGACAGGACCCGATCAATCGGCCCTCTCTGGCATTTGCGTTAGTTGAGGCAGCTATTTGGGATCTCACATTCCTGAAAGCAGATCTGGCAGGTAATGCGATCTCATTCACATTTCTCCTGTGAGTTGTTTCATTCCCCTCTGCCGCATTATCGCTTAGAATACAGATGGAGGCAGAAACGGATGCATTTCATCCGCTTGCCTTGAGATCACGTTTTTGACGAGATCATAGAACAGGAGAACCTGTATCATGTTTATACATTCTCGTTTGGCGACACGCCTTTCTAGTATATTGCCTGGCATTCTTCTCGTGCTGTTGACTGCTTGTTCTGCTACCATTGGTTCGAGTAGTCAGAATCCAGCAACGCCCACTGCTGGAAGCACGAGCACCCCTGCTGCGGGTACGAGCACCCCTACGACGGTCCAGATGCCAGCGACTCAGACAGCCTGTCCGGTCGCGAATACGGCTCGCGCTGAGGTGATGCGCCCGTTGGCCCTGGGGAGCCACGCTAATCTTGTTTACATTTACAATGAAGTACCGCGCAATACCTCGACCGCCTTTGGCCATCTGCGGCGCTACGACGCGACAACTGGCCAGAAGGTAGATATTGTCACCAGTGGCATTCAAATCTTGCAGGCGCAGGTTTCCAACGATGGCCAATGGGTGCTTTTTCTAAGCCAACCTGATCCCCGTGGTGGATCTGCTGTCGTCATGCTGCAACTGGTACGCATGGACGGCCAGGGCTTGCAGACCCTGCTCTGCCTGCCTTATAAGGCTGCCAATGGTGGTCCACTGGGGAAGCCTTCTTTCCAATGGTCCGTTGACGAACAATCCATCCTGCTCTCCAATGCTACTATGGACCAGGCGACGAATAACGCGACCAGTACGATTACGCTTTTGCAGACTGCGACAGGGACGTTGAAGTCTCTCTTCGTGGATAAGGCTGACAACCTGTACTTCTACAGCATCGTGACCTGGCTCGACAATACCTATGCGTATATCGTCAAGCAGGGTCTCGAAGGTCCGACGCCGCCTGAGACGGTCTTTCTGCTGAATACAGCTAAGGCCACTGTAGCCCGGCCTGGCCTGGTGACAATCCTGACCAGCACAACCCGTTTTAGCAATAACTCGCTTGATAGCAGCTTCGATGGCACGCAGCTTTACAGTTCCTACTGCCTGCAAGCGGCCAATCCGTTCAGTACGAATATTCAGGTTGGGCCGGCTATGGGTGGAGCGCGCCACACAATCTTTCAGCAGCAACCGACTGATTGTGTGCAAGTCTTGCGCGTTGTCAAGCCGGATACCCTCTTGCTCCTGGTCGTGGTCTCCCAGCCCGGCGGAGGTGGGTCAATGCAGGTGTGGACCATGAGCCTGCCTGGAGCTACCCCGCATACGCTGACCACGCTGACCTCCGGGCTGCCAGGTGGGAGCGATCAGAGTTACGCGTTGAATCAGACCTCGCAAAATCCCTGGTCGAATGTCTCACGCGATGGCACAACATACGCCCTCCAGGAGATCGACTCAGCCACCCAGACGCAGAGCATTTTGAGCGCCTCGCTGGCTGGCGGCAAGCCTACCACTATCGCGACCACCAATCCTGGCAGCAGTTCAGTCAGCCTCGCCGGTTGGACAATGTTATAGGAGAAAAGCAGAGTTTTGGCAGGCGCGGCGCGCTCGCCAAAACTCTGCTTTTTTGGGCAGAAATTGACAGGCAGGGTAAAGTATTTGAGGAAGGGCAAGAATGACGAGAGGTGCGATTTATATGCGCGAGTCGCGTCAGTTCTGCCATTACTTCACAAAGGAGAGTGTGCATATATGGCAACCTACCGCATAGCAGTTTTAGGAGCGGGAAACATCGGTGGCACATTGGGGAAAAAATGGCTTGCAGCCGGCCATCAGGTCGTATTTGGTATCAGAGATCCAGCCAGTTTACATATCCAGGCCCTGGAGGCCGGGTTGGGTGCATCCATTGCCTCTGGCTCGCTGGCTCAAGCGATAGAGGGAGCTGAGATCGTCCTCTTTGCCATTCCCGGCGGGATCATGGAGGAAACTATCATTCAGCACGCTGCCCAGCTTGATGGGAAAATCCTCATCGACGCGGCGAACAATATACGTGGCAGTTCCACTAACAGCATGGCAGCTTTTCGCGCCCACACGCCGCGCTCCGCGGCCTATCGAGCCTTTAATACCTACGGCTGGGAAAACTTTGCCGATCCTTCCTACCAGGGCATCCAGGCCGATCTCTTTTATAGCGGCCCCGATGGAGAACCGCGCGTGATGGTTGAACAGTTGATCAGCGAGATTGGTTTGCAGCCTGTGCGCGTGGGCGACACGGATCAAGCGGATCTGGTCGATAGCCTCTTGCGCTTCTGGTTTACCCTCGCACAACGCCAGGGTAGCCGTCATATCGCGCTCAAGCTTTTAACGCGCTAAGCGCGTTATGGAAGTGTTGTGGGCGGGAGAGGAATCTTGTTAAGAAGAGGCAGAAATGGACATCTTTCGCTATCACCTGGATATTCTGGCGCGTTATCCACAGGTCGTGGGCGGAGCTATACTGGCGCGCAACGTCACGAATGGTCCCACCCCGGCAGCATTGCAAGCGCTCTACCAGGCTGAGCAGCAGCGGGTGTTGCAACGTATTGGCGAAACGCCTCTGAGCCAGATTGAGTCCCTGGCAGCCTGGCGGCGCGTGTTTCGTAATTTCGGGGTAGATCCGACCCAGCACCGCAGCGCTGCGGAAGCTCTTTTGCGCCGTCTGACCAAGAAAGGGGATCTGCCGAGCATCAATCTGCTGGTCGATCTTGGCAATCTTGTCAGCATTCGCTATGGATTGCCGGTGGCGGTCTTCGAGATGCGGGATCTACAGGGACCAGTGACCGTGCATTTTGCTGATGGCTCGGAGCGCTACAGCGAGCTGGGCGCAAGCGCTGAGGATCACCCGGAAGCAGGCGAGGTGGTCTTCTCTGATGAGACCGGGCTGGTCATAGCGCGCCGCTGGTGCTGGCGTCAGAGCGAAGCCAGCGCTGCCGTCGCGCAGACAAGCACCTGCCTTATCACAGTTGAAGCGCACCATGCCACTGCTCGTCAGGACATCGAGGCCGCGTCAGGCGACCTGCTTGCGTTGCTTGAGGAATACGCGGGAGGAACCTTTGTCTCGACCATTCTGGATGCGGAGCACGCGGCATTTGTCACCGGTTAAGTCCGCGAGCAACAACACGCGCGTGCTCCGCGCGTGTTGTTGCTCGCAACTTCACTGCTTATTCCCATACGCGGTTCGCGTTGACGCGCTCTTTCTCAGCGAACGCGCTTTCCAGGTCAACTTGAAAACAGTTGGCCAGATCGAGTAGATAGCTCAGTACATCAGCGAACTCTTCTTCAAGTTCCACCTGCGTGTGTTTCGCCTTTTCCTGGTAGAGTCCCTGCGTTTTACGGATAGCCTTAGCTAACTCTCCAACCTCTTCGGTGAAAAGCAAGAACTTCTCCGCGTAACTATCTTGCGTCCAGCCGCGTTCTTTGCAGATCTTATCCATGTACTGTTGCAATTCTGGTAGTGTGGGATGTGTGGGTAGATCAGCCATATATGCTCCTGTTGAAGACTCTTTTTATGCTTGCGCAACATAGGTAGAGCCACATTATCTAGTGGAGGAATGTGAGATCTAAAATAACTGCCGCAACGAACGCAAATGCCAGAGAGGGCCGATCAATCGGCCCTCTCTGGCACTTCAGTTAAAACAGTCACCCTTTCAAGTCATCCACCAGTTAACGGGGTCTTACCACATATGTCTGCGCAACCACACGTATATTTACTGGCCTGCCTGGTGCAGGGGAAGTGTAAACCAGAAGTTTGATCCTGCGTCCTTGACGCTTTCTACACCGACCTGGCCACCATGCGCCTCGATAATTGTACGACAAATATATAAACCCAATCCCAGACCGACCCCCGTTCCGCTTTTCACCTGGACCCCTGGAGCGCGATAAAAGCGCTCCCAGATATGTGTTTGCTCTTGCACATCCAGTCCCGGGCCATGGTCACAAACGAGGACGCGCGCGCCTGTAGCCGTCGCTTCGATGTGGACGAAGACCTCCTCCTCTGGCTCCGAATATTTCAAGGCATTTGAGAGATAGTTCGTGACCACCTGGCCGATACGATTCGCGTCCATGGGCAGGAATAGCGCTTCGCCGGTGGCCGGTTCCAACTGGATTGTGCGCGTGGGGACAAGGTAGCGCTGCTCTTCGACCGCTTCGCGCACGATCAGATTGATGTCAGCGGGAGCGATGCGCAGGTCCAGCTTTCCAGCCTGGATGCGAGTGGTATCGACCAGGTCGCTGACCAGGCGATTCTGAAAATCAACCTGCCGGTTCGCGCGATTAAGCAATTGGGAGACGCTTTCCAGGATCTGTTGTTGCGTTTCCGCGCGCCCAGGAGTCTGCTGGAGGGCTGTATTCAGGCGGCGTAGAGCGATTTCTATATTACCTTTAATCGAGGTCAATGGATTCTTTAGTTCATGGCTGGCGACGCCAAGGAAGGTTTGCAGGCGTTGGCGGGCCTGGACTTGCTCAGTCACGTCTACCGCATGCACCATGATGCCCTCTACTTCTCCTTTGTCCGCGCGGATGGGTTGGTAGACAAAATTGAAATAGACCTCTTCCGGGCCTCTGGCGATCTCGCGTGCCAGTTCGACTCTGATCTCTGTGCCGATGAATGGCTCCCCGCTGGTGTAGACCTGATCTAACAACTCGTAAATTCCCTGCCCCTCTAATTCTGGCAGGGCTTCACGGATCGGCTTGCCAATAAGTTCGCGTGACCCGATCTGTTGATAGTAAAGCGGATTAGCGATTTCATAGATATGGGTTGGTCCGCGTAACACGCAGATAACGGCAGGTGCTTGCATAAGCAGATCATGCAAATGCTGCCAGGCCAGTTCCGCGGTTTTCCGCAAGCGGCTAATTTCCAGCCACAGGCGGACGCGGGCAAGCATTTCACGAGCGGAGAAAGGCTTGGCCAGGTAATCATTGGCTCCCTTGTGGAGTCCTTGCAGGGTAGCTTCTTCTCCCGAACGGGCTGAGAGCAGGATTACGGGAATGGAGGCAGTTGTGGTTTCGGACCGTAGAGCCTCTAGCAGAGCAAAACCATCAAGCCCCGGCATCATGACATCGCTAATGATCAGGTCGGGGAGCATATTCCGCGCCAGGGTCAGCGCAGCGGTACCATTCGCGGCCAGCACTACCTGATAAGCGGGGCTGAGCAAGCGTTTAAGGTAGTCGCGCATATCGGCATTGTCATCCGCCACCAGCAACGTGCCAGTTAGGGGAGCCGTGGTTTCGTCATTTATCTGATAAGAAGGAAAGGAGAAGAAAGGATCTGAAAAGTTAGCCAGGTGTACGCGTTCCTGGCTAACTGGCTGGAGATCTTCTGGCAGCCAGCGCAAAGCTTCTTCAACATAGGGATCGGTATCCAGAGCGATGGGAGAGAGCGTTTGTGGAGTCGCCAGGCGGTTCGCGGGCAAATGACTCTTACCGACCGGGAGACGTACAGTGAATGTTGTACCCCGGCTCTCAGTACTCGCGACCGTAATCGTGCCCCCATGCAGACGCACCAGTTCCTGGACCAGGGCCAGGCCAATGCCTGAGCCTTCCTGCGCGCGAGCCTGGGCCGCGTGTACCTGGTAGAAGCGCTCAAAGACACGAGGGGTATCTACCTCACTGATGCCCACACCAGTATCCTGTACCAACAGTTCAGCGTTCCCCTCGACAATATGCAGCGCCACGCGAATGGACCCCTCAAAGGTAAACTTGAAGGCATTGGAGAGCAGGTTAAGGACAATTTTTTCCCACATATCTCGATCCACAAAGATTGGTTCAGACAACGGTGGACAGTCCACCACCAGCTGAAGCTCGGCTTTTTCAATCGCTGCCCGAAAGGCGCTGGCCAGATCTATCGTGAGTTGAGCAAGATCTGTGGGCTGATAGCTTGCCTGCACACGTCCTGCTTCAATGCGCGCGAAATCGAGAAGGGTATTGACCAGCTTTAACTGGCGCATTGCATTGCGCTGGACCATTTCCACCTGCGCCCGCTGTTCTTCCCCAAGTGGATGCTGGGTATCGGAGAGTAGCGCCTCCAGGGGTCCCAGGGAGAGGGTGAGAGGTGTGCGAAATTCGTGGCTGATATTGCTAAAAAAGTCCGTCTTAGCGCGGTCAAGTTCAGCCAGATCCTGATAGGCCCACACATTCGCCAGGGCATTCGCCAGGGCGACCACCACTGATTCCAGAAATTGCTGATAAGCAGCATCGAAGGCCTGCCCCGGACTGATACCTGCTACCAGCACGCCGCTGATCTGCGACTGACCAGGAATAGTTATAGGCAAGACGAACGCGCTAGTTGAGGGTGTATCCCATGGTCCTCCTGGCAGTGGACCAAAGCGTAGCGCCGTATCCTCGACCAGAGAGGCAGAGCCTGTTTCCAGGACGTACCCTATGTTCCAGGTCTCGCTGGCATGTGTGGAGAGCAGCGCCCGATCAAGGAGCATAGGACTGCCAGGTGTGCCAGCGGCGAGACCTGCAGAAGCCACCAGGCGAAACTGGCCTCCATCATCTGTGAGAGTGTAGAGCAGGGCAAAAGGAAAGTCGGCGGAGTTCTCTGTAAGCACGCGAGCAGCGATTGCGGCAACAGCTGCGCTCGTTTTTGCTTTGATGGCATTCCCTGTGAGTCCCGCGAGCGTGCGTAGACGCCGCTCAGCGCGAACTCGTCCAGTCGTTTCAGTGCAGACGACGAGCACTCCCCCAACTTTCCCGTTTTCGTCAAAGACAGGGCTATAACTATAGGTCCAATAGATCTCTTCAAGATAGCCATTGCGGGTAATGGGAATAAATTGATCCTCGTTCCACGTGGGCTCACCCCCGGCCAGGATATTTTCAATCAGTGGACCAATCACTGGCCAGATTTCCGCCCAGCACTCGCGGCCAGCTTGTCCGAGCGCCTGCGGATGCTTATCGAGACCCAGACTGGGTCGATAGCCATCGTTATAGAATTGAATCAAATCAGGACCCCACCAGAGGAACATAGGATGCCTGGAATGGAGGAGAATACCTAGAGTGGAGCGCAAGCTTTGTGGCCACTGTTCAACCGGGCCGATAGATGTGCTTGCCCAGGCAAAAGTGCTCATCAGGTGTCCCAGCTCACCTCCGTTGGCAAACAGAGCATCATGCTCTTCTGATCTGATGCCGGGCACAGACGTATCCATAGTCGTCTCCTCTCCTTACTAGAGTTCTCTGCTGGGTTTTTGCGCACAAGCTCTGCGCCGGGGCAAGCTAACGCAGCGGCCCGCCTCTGGCAAGCAGCGCCGCGATAAATAACTCAAGCAACAGCTTCCCTGTGCTGATGAAACTGGATAGAGAAATATCTAGCGGAAAATCTCTCTTCTCGCGTGCAGAAGAGGTCCATCTTTCCCTCATGAATAATAGCACATAAAAGCTCACGAACAAGTAACTACCCCTTTTTTTCACAACGAGCGAGGAGTAGTATGGTCGTTTTCGCTAGAGATTGTTGCATCTGGCTGATAGTTAAGCTCTCTGCTCTTTACGGCTCAAAAAATCTGTGCTTTTTTTAAAATACGAATAAACCACGCTTAAAGGCACAAATATTGTCAATACTAATGGTTCGGGTAAGACCCCGTTAACTGGTGGATGACTTGAAAGGGTGACTGTTTTAACTGAAGTGCCAGAGAGGGCCGATTGATCGAGTCCTGTCCCGATTGATCGGGGACCTGTCGCATGTATGATACCGGCCATAGTGCCATGCTCACAGCCCTATTGTTTTACAGTCAAAAAATCGATAAGTACACTATTCCTTCTTTACTTGGCATTCGTCAATGGGTCTATACATTTCTCCTGATTTCTGCTAAAACACTTTCTGCCTCCTCAACGGGTGAGGAGGCAGAAAGTGTTTTGCTTGCGGCAGATGTAGAGGAAAAGCCTGCCTTGCCTTGTTGCCAAAGTTTATTGGTCCATGGTTTCTCGCCTCATTCGCTAGCTGGCTTTTGATAAAGCATGGTTGCATCTGCTGTCTCTGCCTTTGCGGGCGAGGTGGAGCCAGCGATGGTGGGTAGAGGCCGACCACAGTGGGGGCAGAAGCGGGTGTCCAGGTGATTATCCTGGTAGCCACACGCGCACACGCGCACAACAAAGCGTTTCTTGCCCAGCGGTCCTGGCAGGGTTGTGCTTCCATGGATAGTCTTTTGCATCTGTAGAGTCTCATCATCCACGGGCATCTCTAGCGTTTCCTCGCTCGCGGAAGAGGCCTGGCGATCGATAAATGTCAGCGCGAATTGGATAAAGCGATAGACATCGGAGAAATTGGTTGCCAGGCCGATTGAAACGCGCAAGGCACCCTGCCTCTGGTCATCGACAACCTCTAGAAATTGTTCGTAGGTCATACGCTCTTTATTTCTAAAAATGGCAGCTACATTCTCGCGCACGAGGCCAAAGGCAACCTCGCCGACGCCCGGATTGCAAAAGCAGCCACTACGCACAGAGAGTCCACATTGATTAGCTTCCTCCTGCGAGGCATAGCCATCCAGCACGGTACCAGAGGGATCATAGAAATTGAAAGAGATCGTGCCGCCACGCCTCTCGGTGTTGATTGGACCGTAGACGCGCACCAGAGAGGCGGCGTTGCTATGGCGGAGCGCGAGCAGTTTATCGAGGACCCAGCCAGTCAAACACCTGACCCGTTCGTGAATGAGATCGATGCCAATCGATTCTATGTAGCGCAAGCCAATTTCTACTGCCGGCAAGAGAAGATAATTGACGGTGCCATCCTCAAAACCAGCTTCTCCGGGAGCCAGGTAAAAGCCCAGCCCGGTGGTATCGGCAGCCATAATCGAGGCCATGACGATTGTTCCACCAGCGAACCAGGGGCGGCGCAGCTTGCGCAGAGTGCTTTTGCGTGCCAGCAGGCAACCCACGCCCGTTGGATAGCCGAAGATTTTGTAGAACGAGAGAGGAACGAAGTCTGGATGCCATTTAGCAAGATCCAGGCGATTAGAAGGCGTGAAGGCCGCGCAGTCAACCAGCACATCCCAGCCCTGCGCTTGTGCCTGGGCAATCCAGTCAAGCGGATGCTGGACGCCGGAAAAGTTGGATTGAGCGGGGAAGGCAAACAGATTGTGCTGGTCTGGCCGACCCTGTGCCAACCTGCTGAAGAGTTGGAGTTCGTTGACGCGTAGATCAGGTGGCTCAACCGGGACATAGTTGACCCTGGCACCTTTGGCCTGGGCAAACTCGCGAATACCGTTTACCGAATTGTGATTATCGAAAGTCAAGAGGTATTGTCCACCTTCGGCAAAGGGATAGGCCTCCCCAACCAGCCTGAGGGCACCAGTAGCATTAGGGGTGAAAATAACTACGTACTCATCAGGGGACGCGTTAAAATAGTCCAGCACGGCACGCCGGGTCTGCTCCACCAGAACCGTCATGGCATGTGAAGCCGGGCTTGTCGAGTGAGGATTGCCAAAGACATTCTGGCTCAGCAATTCCATCGCCTCCCGTAACTGACGCTCGGCATAGAGTCCCCCACCCGTATAATCCAGATACACCTGCTTCTGTGCGTCCAGGCGAGCATAGTCCGTCGCTCGTAGTTCATCCAGAACATGAGTTGTCGCGAAGGCAGGATATTTCTGTCTAAATGCGACCTGAGCTTCTTCCAATGGCGCGAGTTGAGTTACACGCGAATCAGCCATAAAGTTTCCTCCTTCCAGGAGATGAGATGTACTATCTATCGGAGAATATGACAGTGTGTTTCTGGTGTATGGAATAAGAATGGCTAATGATTACCGATGCTATAAGACTCGACTCTGCCATATTTTATCATATTCATATAAAGAAAGGCTGATTTAAAACTTTACAAATTTATGAAAACCAGGTACATTTAAGCAGAGAAACCGCTTTTGTGAATATTGTGCCAGACCTCAGGCAGGCCAGCCGGCATGTCCTGAGAAGTAGGAGTGGATTCTCAGAAAATGGAGCAGTGGGTGTATGTCAAAACGCAAAAAGACGGCCACGCCAGCAGCGACTCTGCCAAATCCCTCGATGTTCATGCAAAAGGTTCCTCAGGTCTTTCCTGTTGCTCTGTTGATTGACGGAGAAAATGTCATGGTTCCCGATCTTCTCGCGTACATTCTCGTGGAGGCGGGCAAATTGGGAGGAGTTACGACTCGGCAGGTCTACGGAAATTGGGCGCTTCCCTCCATGCAAGTCTGGAAAAAACAGTTCAGCCATTATGGCCTGGAACTGATGGGAAATCGTTCTGGTCCTAATGCGACTGACATTGCCCTCGTGATTGGAGCCATGGATCTATTGTATCGCGGGGTCAGGCATTTTTGCCTGGTCGCCGGAGATAGCGACTACGTGCCACTGGTTGAACGCTTGCGGCGCGACGGATGCGTGGTCCTGGTCATTGGTGGCCCAGCTGTTTCAAATGCGTTGAAAAATGTCAGCACTGCCTTTCTTTCGACAGAGCAATTAGTCCCACAGAAGGTACCAGCGGCATCCCCAGCAGCTTCCTCCCCATCTCAAAAGCAGGCCGCGTGGGAAACGCAAAGCCTCATTGTCCTGCTGACAGGCGCGTATCAGCTTGCCGCTCAGCAGAGCGGGTTAGAATGGATTCCCCTCGCGGCGTTAGGAACAATATTAAGGCAGCAAAATCCCACCTTTGAGGAGATCTATGGCAAAAAGAAACTTTCCGCTCTGGTCAAAGAAGCTGCTGGCTGTTTAGAGACGCGGCGCGTAGAAAAGGGCAAAGGCCTGGTCGAAGAGGTACGCCTTTGCCTCTCACCTCAAGGCTAAGAGCTTTGCCAGGTCGCGACAGCATAAAGTAGCATAAAGAGCTCAGTTCCGCCCTTGTTTAGGAGAAGTGGCTGAGTTTGCAGGTGGCAGAGCCACCTGCAAACTCAGCCACTTCTCCTAAACAAGGGCGCTAACATATTGAGACGTTTTCCTCTTTCAGATGAAAGAAGAAGTGAGATCTCAAAAAAGACATAATGAGGAAAACATGCAACAATCTGAGGCCAGTGGGCAGACCAGCGAGTCCGAACTGGATCTGTATGATCGCTATGCTCCAGCTATTCTAGCCTATCTCTGCCAATATATTTCTAATGTGCATGACGCCAGGGATCTCCTGGCTGAGGTCTTTCTGGCCTCACTAAATCGGCCAGGTTTCTCAGAGCTGACGCCTGAGCACCAGACGGCCTGGCTACGTCAGGTCGCGCACAACAAGATGATTGATCGGCTACGCCATTTATCGCGGCTAACACTTGTGCCGCTGGATGAAGCGCTGGACTTTACGGACGACGCGCTGATGCCCGAGCAACTGAGCATGCGTCGGGAGAGCTACAGGGCGCTCTACCAGGCCATCGCTCGCCTGCCAGCAGAACAGCAGATCCTGCTCCCACTGCGCTATAGCGAGGGTCTGCGCCTGGTAGAGATCGCGGCCCGCCTGCGCAAGCCAGACAGCACTGTGCGCAATCTACTCAAGCGTACCCTGCAACGCCTGCACACACTTTACAAACAGCTACATGACGAGAAGGAGAGTTAACAGTGCCCATTTTCGATGATTTCATTCCTGAAGAATTGGAAGAACAGCAGGTACATTTGACTGCCTTGCTAGAGCGTCTCTACCAGCAACCTGCCTTGCTAGAGCGTCTCTACCAGCAACCTGCCTTGCTAGAGCGCTTCTGGCAACGCTTCCTGAAAGCAACCTCATTGTACGCCGATCATCGCAAAAGAACCGACCGTCACTTTCCGATTATTATACTCGAACCGGTGCCCGCTGAAGTGAAGCATTAAGCTGAGGTTGCTGGTCTTAGCGTTGGTCTGGCATGATTACATGCCTGGCAAAGAAGGCACTTGAATGAATGTTCATCCAGTTATTGCCTTTACTATTATGCTGTCATCGTGGCGTTGGCTATGGCCTTTCCCTATTTGGTGATTTGCTTCAGCTTTATCAACTGGAGAATGGAACATTTAGTGTCAATGAAACCATTATGTTGGCCAGATGTAGCGAGGAAGAGAGAGAAGCAGAGATCAGAAACATTCTTGCTGCCGCCGCTGGATCGCTGTCTTTTTTTGCAAACCACCATCAGACGAAAGCAGAGATCGAAACCGAGGTGATCTTCTCCTCCGCTGTGGATGCCGTCTCTTTTTTTGAACGACGACGGCAGGAGCGACAACTTGGATACGATTTTGAAACCGACTCTCATTCTGACACTTGAGAAGTGTTTCTGTTCTCAGAGGTGTACCAGAAATGCACGAACTGTTCGATGCCTATCACGGCATCAAGACCCGTTCTAGTGGATACACTACAGTTCGGATGGCTGTCCAGGGATCAAAGAGTTTTGAAAAGTTCCCCAAGCTCTCAAACTTTTTTCTCGTGCGGCAGTGCCTGTTTCATTCTTAGAAAAAGGTTATGTGAATCGTTCAGTAGCAGTTGGCTGCCAAGTGTGGTCGAACCTGCGACCGCCTGTGCCAGGTATGGCTTGCTCTGGTCGAGATTTCCTAGAAGAAATGCGACTTCCGCCTGCTTCACGACCAGATCAACTCGATTGGGAGTAGCGCCTGCTTCAACGGCAAGGTGCGCTCTTGTTCTGTTTCTGACATGGACTACCTCTTTATTTGCTCAAATGGCAATATTCTAGAAATTTATCTGCCTCCAGACCTCTGGGTAGAGCCACATGATCTGGTGGAGGAATGTGAGATCCCAAATG
>JBEVTI010000045.1:0-49805 GCA_041156125.1 Candidatus Paraktedonobacter carboxidivorans | reverse complement strand
GTACCCACACCCACTGACCACGGAGCTATGCCCCCGCAGCGTCAACCGCTCCTCTCCACTGGCCGCATCCCACACCTTGAGCGTGCCGTCATAAGAAGCCGAGACTATCCTGCTCCCATCCGCGCTGTACCCACACCCACTGACCACGGAGCTATGCCCCCGCAGCGTCAACCGCTCCTCTCCACTGGCCGCATCCCACACCTTGAGCGTGCCGTCATAAGAAGCCGAGACTATCCTGCTCCCATCCGCGCTGTACCCACACCCACTGACCACGGAGCTATGCCCCCGCAGCGTCAACCGCTCCTCTCCACTGGCCGCATCCCACACCTTGAGTGTGCCGTCATTCGAAGCTGAGACTATCCTGCTCCCATCCGGGCTATACCCACACCCATTAACCCAATCGCTATGCCCACGCAGCGTGCGAATGAGGGCAGTAGAGGCCACTTGCGGCAGCGGATGCAAAGCGGTCAGCAAAGGGGGAGCAAACAGGCTGCTTGCCTGGCTCCATTGCACCGCGAGCGCGGGTTCCCAGCCGAGTTGGGCCAGGAGGATGCCGCCCAGTTCGGAGCACGTCTGCACCTGGCGCAGGAGGTGACTGCACTGGCCGATGCGCCGCTGGAGCATCTGCCAGGTGGCAAGTTGCTCTTGCCCTGCTCCCTCCCGGCAGACCAGCAGCAGATCAGCTTCGAGTTTCGTGACACCAGATACCCGCGCTTTCTCGGCCAGGAAACGCACATCTGTGAGAGTTATGTGCAGTTCCTCCCAGCGCTGAGCCTGGCAGAAGTGGCTGAGCAGGAAGGTCCAGAGATAGCCATTCTCGGTCGCCATTTCCGCCCAATGTTGGAGATACAAGCCCTGGCGCATGGCGTCGAGAAAGCGCGCGTGCAGGGCTGGCAGACGCGAGCTGGTACGTTGCAGCAAGACCTTGCGCGTGACATCGTGCAGGCGGATGGTGCCTGTTGCCAGATCACAGTTCACCAGCAACGAGAGGCCATGAAGCTGCATACAGAGGTCGTCCACTTCCCAGGATTCCAGACCACCCGTGGCCTGCCAGAAGTGACGCAGATCCGCGATGGGAATGTCGGTATCTTCGGGAAAGATGGCCAGTTCCTCATAGCGCTCGACGGGCCGATAGTGTACGGGAACCATGGCTTCGAGCTGGCGAAAGCTGGCCTGCAAGCTGACTTGCATGGTTTCCTGAAAACCGCGCGTCTCTCCCGCGCCCATGCTGACACCCCTGCGATCCTGGTAGGTCTGCTTGACGACCTCTAGCGCCTGCTCCACAGGACGCCCGTAGCGCAGTTGCGTGGCCAGCAGACCATGGGCGATGCTCAGCAGCAGGGGCCAGTAGCCCAGGTGTACGACCACTTCTGCCACCGCTACCTGTACCCGGCTCTGTCCCAGATCAATAGACAGACCCTGCGTGAGCAGTTGCGTGGCCTCCCGCGAGGACATGCTATCGACGACTATCCGTTGCGCGTTCGCGGGCAGCACCTGATCATTGCGGGTAGTAATCAGACGCCGACAGCGCGGCCCGCCCTCTAATAAGGGCAAGAGATGCTCCTGCTGCCACACGTCATCTATCACGAGCAGGCAGGTTTTGGAGGCTAGAGCCGCCTGCCAGCGTGCCCTGGCTTCGTCTAAGAGGATCGCTTCTGGCTGCGTATCACCGAGCACCGGCAGGAGACGATTGAGTATCTCAAGGGTGCGCGGTGGTTGCTCGCCAAGTTCGAGCCAGAAGATGCCGTCAGGAAAAGAGGCGATCACGTCGGGATCGTGACAGAGGGACAGGGCGAGCGTTGTTTTGCCAAAGCCGCCTGCCCCACGCAGCGCGGTCGTTATCGCGGTTGCCTGCTCGCTACTCGGCTGCTGCAACAGGGCCCGCTTGATCTGGGCAAACGCCTGGGGACGCTGAACATATTCTGCCGTGAGTTCGCGCGCCTGGAAGGCTCTGCTATCTTGTCCACGCGGGGAAGAGGATGTCCCAGGCGTTTGCCGCCTGGACACCTGTCCCACCAGAGGCGGCAGAGGGAGCTGTTTCTCATAGCTCTCCTCAGCCGGGCATGCAGCCACACCAGGCGCCAGTTCTCTATCTCCAGACCATTGTGCCAACTGGAGCAGCAGAGGGAGCAGCTTCTGATAGATCTGTTCATAGGCGTCATCGCGCTGTGGCCACCGGCTGAGGGGATGAGCTTCATCCAGGAGCGGCTCAAGCACACTGCATTCTGTCTCTTGCCAGGCACAGGGACGAGCCAGCAGCGGGAGCACCCTGACAACGCGCTTCTGCGCCTCATCCAGCGCGGTGAGCATGGCCTCATAGCAGCTATCAGACGCAAAGAAGTCGGAACTCAACATAAACAAGATGAGTTGCGCGTCACGTAGATGCTGCGCCTGAACCTCCCCTTGTGTGTCGCCTGCCTCTATCTCCAGCCAGACAATCCTCTTGTGACGCACCCAGGGATGCAAATATTTTTGCAGCTCGCGATAATACTGAACCTCCGTCTGCTCATAAATGCAAAACAGGGCCGCGGGTTGTCTGGCGACCCCTGCCTGCCCATTATTATGCTGCGCGGAATGCTGGCGTTCCATCATATTATCTCTTTATGTTTAATAGATTGATATGTATACAAGTATACGCCAGAGTAAATATCCAGGCAAGAGGCAAATCTTTTTAGCGTAAGTGGCAGAGTTTGTAGGCGGCTCTGCCGCCTACAAACTCTGCCACTTAGCAGATAAACTACGAAACACTCATTCGCAAAATTCTGGCTCATTGCGCGTCTTTTCGATACAGTAGTAGCAATATGTAAGTAGAAAATCCTGTGGCAGCTCCATTAGCAGGGAAGAAACAGTTCGGCTTACAAGCGCAGAAGCAAGTATCTACCAGCAAGAAAGGCAGTCAAGACATGCATAGAAACGACGATATTGACAACCTGGAGAAAATGACCGTGGAGCAGGACAGGCTGCAATCTGTTAATCAGGGCATCTCGCGCCGCGCGGTTCTCAGATGGGCCGGGCTGGGCGTTGTGGGCATGGCTGGGAGTGGCCTTGTGCTGGCGGGATGCGCTCAGCAGCCTGCTGAATCTGCTCCTCAAGATGCATCGACCGCTGTAGTGACAACCACAGCGCTCTACACCTATCGTGCTCATTCCGCTGGGGTAGCGGCCCTGGCGTGGTCGCCTGAGGGCCAGCGTATTGCTTCGGGGGGCTATGACCACAGCGTGCAGGTCTGGGATGCCGCTAATGGAGGCCACGCCCTCACCTATGGTAGACATATCGCTGATGTGTGGACAATAGCATGGTCTCCCGATGGCAAACGCATCGCCTCAGGGAGTAATGATCACAACGTGCAGGTCTGGGATGCAGCCGCTGGCAGCCATCTCTTCACCTATCAGGGACACTCCGATTGGGTGACGGGGTTGATGTGGTCCCCCGATGGCAAACGCATTGCCTCTGGGAGTGCTGATCATACCGTGCAGGTCTGGGATGCCGCCACTGGTGGCCATGTTTTCACTTATCGCGGGCATACTAATAATGTGAATGCAGTAGCGTGGTCCCCCGATGGCAAACGCATTGCCTCCGGGGGTGTTGATCATACCGTGCAGGTCTGGGATGCTGCCGCTGGTGACCATCTCCTGACCTATCGCGGGCACACTGATTATGTCAACACCGTAGCATGGTCCCCCGATGGTCGGCGCATCGCCTCCGGGGGTGGTACCCACGGAGCTACCCAGGACCGCAGCGTGCAGGTTTGGGATGCCACTGCTGGAAACCACGTCTTCACCTATAGTGGACATGCCCGGGAACTGCGGCAGATAGCCTGGTCACCTGATGGTCAGCGTATCGCCTCTGGGAGTAGTGATAAGACCGTACAGGTCTGGGATGCACTCAATGGAGGCCACATCTTCATCTATCGTGGTCATACTGATGAGGTGTTTGCGGTGGGCTGGTCGCCCGATAGCAAGGATATCGCCTCGGGAAGTCTTGATAAGACGGTCCAGGTCTGGGCGGCAAAGTGAAGCGCGCGAGAATGTTTTGTTATGGTGAGCAGATTTGCAGAAAAAGTACTGCTCATCCCCTTCTACCTGCTCCTCTATGAAAAAGTTGGAACTCTACACTTTCGTGCAGATGCTACAATATAAATGCGTGCTTTACGGGAAAGAACTCTCTTTTAGATGAGCGCAAGACGTCCAAATAGTCTGCTGGCTGTGGATATCTACAGGCAATGCCGCTGTGGAGACGGATGGGCGTTTGCGCGGAATGTGGACTTATCATCGATCAAGACGACAATAGTGCCAGCAATATTCTGAAGAGGTTCCTTGTCCGGCGAGGGCCACACACGGATGCTTCCGTGCGGTGTGCGGATTTTTTACCGCAATCGATGATGTGGACACACGTGAACACATGTAGAAAGGCAGAAATAAGGCCATGATCATCCTCTTACTGGCCCTGATCGGCACATTGATTGTGATGGCCATCCTGACCATCGGACGGTTGGGCTTTGGGCGCAGTGAACCATTTAACACGGGAAAATTCTTCGGCTGGTTCATTCGCTACTTTATTTTTAATTATATACTCACCCTGCTGGTGATCTATTTTTCAGAGCCCGCGCTGACCGGACCCTTTGGAGGTTGGCAATGGGTGCTCTGGCCACTGGTTTTGAGCAGCGCGCTCAACCTGCTGGCCTTTGTCCGTCCAATGATAGGTACGTTGGAGGATGTCTCTGCCGCTGGTCAGGGTCGAGGGTCAGGTGGCGGTAGAAGCAGGCGCATTCCGGCCAACGCCTCGCGTGGAGCTATCGCGGCTGGCATCTTTGGCCTGGCGGTAGCTGCCGGGCTTGGTTTGCTGGTAGCCGGCCTGATTGTGGTCTTCACCACCTGGTTCGAGAGTAACGCCAAAGCCCTGGCAAATATTCCAAATATTACTAACGCCAGTACACCGACGCTACCCCAGACCGATCCTAATCATATCGTGCTGGTCAGTCAAAACGTCGCAGCCTACAAGGGCCAGCAGGTTCTGGGTTCTAACGGACAAAACCTGGGTTCGAGCTATAGCATCGATCCGACAACTTATACCCTCCAGTCGATCCGCCAGCACCTTTATTATGTCGCTCCCCTGGAATACAACAATATCTTTGTCAACCTCTCTAATAGCAGCACACCAGGCTTTGTGATCGTCGATGCGGAGAACCCGCAGGCAGTACCCGAACTCTGTACAGATAGCGCTCACTCGGATCACTGTCCCACTAATGGCGCCTCACTGGCCTATCTGCCAGGCGCCATCTTCAACCAGGATCTTTTACGCCATGTCTACCTGAGTGGCTATACCTATGGCAAACTTGTCGATCCCACTCTTGAACTGGATGACAACTTCCATCCCTACTGGAGCATCTCTCTGATGCAGCCGACGCGCGGCTATACTGGCGATGCGCTGAGCGAAGTGCTTATCGTTGATGCCCATGTCGGCAATACGGTGAAGTATCTACCAAAAACGGTACCTGTCTGGGTTGATCGCGTCATGCCCGCGGATACCGTGACGCAGTACTTGCAGTGGTGGGGCCTCTATCACGCGGCTCCCTGGTTCAATCCATCAGGAGCTGGTCAGCAAACCACAGCCAGCGATCCACAGTTGCTATACAATAATATTGATCACCCGGTCTGGCTGGTGACCATGACCTCTTCGTCTTCCAACGATAACTCCAGTACCGGCGTCTTCCTGTTTGATACCCACGATAACAAAGCCGTGTTCTACGCGCTTTCTGGCCTGGGCATTGGTAGTAATGTGAAAAGTACGATTGGCTCTACCCGCGCGAATATCCGCAGCTATAGCGTGGATAGCGTCCAGCTCTACCAGATCTTCAATACACCTACCTGGGTCGCGATCTTTGTGCAGACCACGGATAGCGGCAGCATCTACCAGGCGGTCGGTATGGTAGATGCCAGGAATCTCAATGGCAGCAATGTCCAGTACGAAACGACGCTGACAGCGGCCTTGCAGGACTATCAACAATGGCTCATTCAACAGGGCAGTCCAAATGGGACGCCCACCAGCGGACAGAATCAGAACGTGACAGGCAAGGTTGTGCGCATCTCCGCGGTACAGCAGGGTGCAAATACGATCTACTATATGCAGATCGCGGGGCAAAACTTGATCTTTACGGCCAATCTTTCGCTCTCACCCAAGCTACCACTGGTCGCAATCGGCGATACAATTACTGGAACCTATCTGAATACGGGCAGTCAGACTGTGGCATTCCAGACCTTCGATGATCTGACGATCAACCTGAACACGACGCCCACGCCTACCGGCTCGCCTGGCTCTACACCGGCTATCACGCCCACACCGACGCCTACGCGAAAACCATAAAGGTAAAGGAAATTTATGAGTCATCCCTGATTTTGCAAAATCAGGCCAAAACAGCTTTTGCCTCCCCGCCCCCGGAGAAAAGCAGAGGTTTGGCGGGCGCTGCGGCCCCCGCCAAACCTCTGCAAAACACAAGGGGTGGGGAGGACAACGCGCTCGCGCTGCTTCAGAAAAATTGGAGATGACTCATAATACTCTACCTGCCCTCTTCCTCCCCCTTCTGCACTCTGCTAGCAGAGACACCTTTGCCTTTACTCTCCAGCACATCCTTAATCCTGCGCAACAGATCGGTCAGATGAAAGGGCTTGATTAACCAGCTATCCACCTGCATACGCTCAATCAAAGGCCTGGCGTAAACATCCGCGGTCAAAACAATGACTGGCAGAGCAGGCCGCAAGCCACGTTGCTTCAGCTCCTCAATAAAGGTCCAGCCATCCATATGGGGCATCATCAAATCTAAGAGAATGAGATCAGGCGGCGTTTGATCCAGGCAAGCCAGAGCTGCCTGGCCATCATTGGCCACCACCACCTCGAAATGTTCATACTCAAGCAAAATCCGTAACATTTTCTGCACATTAGTATCGTCGTCGATGATCAAAAGTCGCTGCCCCAAAGCATACCTCGCCTTCTTCCAGTTTACGACGCCATTCCCGGCGCTGCTATTTCGCCTGAAAATCTCCACCTTTTGCAGAGATACGACATCCATCATAGTAACATATGAATACAACGGTAGCGAGGGAAAAATAAACGCTGCATTTGCAAACGCGCGAGGATCGCCTTTGCCTGCCCGGCAAGATGAGCATGTCCACCCTCCACGAATATCCAGACCCATTTTTACAAACACCATTTTATGTGAGAATTCTTCACCATAAAATGGGGGTTCAGGTTAAAAAACCTTAACCACGTTGTAGTACTTTTTAAGTGATTAGTGAAGCTATACGCAAGAGACGGGCAAAAACTATGCTACCATTCTTACTACAGGTTGTTATTTCTTGACCTGGCAACGGGTTCTTCGTCACACGACGAGATATCTCTTGAGAAACGCTAAATAACAGGTTTGCCGCTAGACAGAAAATGCTCTGCTGGCGCTCTAGCGGCCTGACGACAGGATGTAAGGATGGCAGTTTTGCCGCCGCTGGAAACTGCTTTTTGTTAGAGACTTGAAAGGAGTATGAGGATTATGCTTACCTTGCCACGTCCTTCCTCAAAAATACACAGCCCTTCACTGGCCAGGCGCAGGAGACGCCGCTTCTCACCCTTGATGCTTGTGAGTATGCTTGTAACACTACTGGTTGTGCTCATCAGCGCGGGCGTCTTTGTGATTCTGCCGCGCCTACAATCGCACGCAGCGACGACCAATACATCCTGTACAGTCGTAGTACCCGCTAACCCCCTGAGCGCGCGGGGGCTGGCCACGCCTTATCAACTGGCGGCTACCAATCCTGCCGATGGTCCCTGCAATGAAGCAAACACCAACCAATCAGCATTCGTGCAGGCTGACATTCTGGACCCCGCGACCGGTCAGATCACGACCTATGATCCCCTGGTGATCGATCAAGGCACGAAGCCTGCGCTCGTTCCTGTAGCCCCGAAGCTGCCCGCTAATGCCATAGTTGGCATCTGGTTTGGTTTCAACGCGACAAATTTGACGCTAAAAAATAACGCGCGGACGCGTGGGCGCGGCTCCTTTGTCGATGGAAGAATGGAGACAAGGGGTGGCCAGAACGGCAATTGTGTAAATGGTACGCCTGGTTCGCCCTTTGGTCAGTATGCCTATTGTAATGCGGTAGATTTCTTCGCTGCCGCCAATAGAGCTATTCGAGCTGGCAAGCTCACGGTACCAGCTCTGGGCACAGGTAGCGATGGTCAGCCCTGCCCAACGGTGCGCTCCTTCACGATCGTCGATATGGACCAGAGCGATAATGTGCAGACAAAATACCTGGTGACTGCCAATGGCCAGGTCGCGCAGTTCTCGGCGGCTAATCAGACTGCAATGCCCAACGCGACCCCTATCGGCAATCCTAGCGACAATGCCTTGCTCACGCGCTTTGTCGATCCAGCGCTCGGCTGCACTCCCTGGACCGTGCCGGACCTGGCTGACAATAATACGCCAGTCGCGACCTTTGCTACCGATGAACTGATGGCCGCGGCTACCCAGCAGGCGCCGATCGCGCTGGTCCCCGCGGGCGATGAGATGGTCCTGGTGAATGGCAATGCCAGCCTGCGCAAAGTTAACCTGTATCGCGCCGGTGCAGACCAGAGAATGGCTGGCAGCCTGAATGGTGCCAGCACCACCACGTACTGTCAGAATCTGATCAAGCTGGCCCTGCCTTCCCTTCAAGGCAATATGGCCACCTTTAAGAACCAGCCCTCGCCTGATGGAGGCGCGACCGCTAACTCGCTCTTTACTTTCCTGGCCAATCGCCTGAACGCGACGCTGGGAGCTGGTGGCCTCAATTGCGTGGGCCTGCTGAATATTCAGAATCCCGTGACTCTGACGACGGATGCTAATGGTGTTGTGACTGATGCCACTATCATTACCACACCCTTGCCAGCTGGCGGTAGCGGCACTGATCCTGCCGCTACACCCACAGTCGCGGCCACTAATCCCGCTGCTACGGCCACACCCGCAGCCACTAATCCCGCTGCTACGGCCACAGTCGCGGCCACTGATCCTGCTGCTACGGCCACACCCGCCGCTACGGCCACACCCGCGGCAGGTGGAACTGCTACTCCAGCACCCGCGGCCACAGCCACACCAGGCAAGCACTATCACCATTAATCAGGTTAAGAGATGAGATGGGGGAGGCCGGTGAGCGCGCTCGCCAGCCTCCCCCATCTCATTGTTTACCGTTCCGCGCTCATCTCTCACCGGGATCGAGATGTGCGCCGCTTTCCACTCAAATTCATGTGCTCACTCAGAAATGGCTGATCCTCTTCCTCTCCTAAGGCACTGCACCAGAGCAGCGTCCCAGAAACGTTACGAAAAACAAATAGTTGCCTCGTAAAGCCACACGCTTGTCTCCATGGCTACTTATGGACCCATGTATCAAATGAATTACCCTATTATACTCTTGAAAAGACACTGGCCCGTAACGTTTGTAGTAACGATAAAAGGACGTTGAAGCGGTACACTTGCAGACAGAAGGTTTCTCAACCTTGCCGGGCAATGCTCGGCCTCAGATGCATCCAATTATCGATGCATCGCTACTCTCGATATCCCTGAATGGGAAGGAGAATCGCTCTATGTCTGCAAAAACATTATATCGCGCGAGCGGGTTGGCCCTGGTATTGGGAGCCGTGCTCGGAATTCTCGGCAATGTTCTTTCGAGTGTGTTCTTTCCTGGTAATACCTCTTCACAACCGAGCATGGCCTTGCAGGTGCTGACCCTGCTGGGCCTGCTTGGCAACGCGCTGTCTGTGATCGGCCTGCCTGGCCTCGCGGCTCGCCAGGTTTCACGCGCCGGCTGGCTCGGCTTCGTGGGCTTTGTGCTGACCCTGTTAGGTGGCTTTATACTGACCTGTCTGACGTTCAGCTTTTTCACCATCCTTCCAGAGTTAGCTCAGGTGGCTCCGAAGGTAGCTGCTACCTTCTCTCCACCCGCGCTGTTTGTCTCTTTTCTCGTGGCGAGCATCCTCCTGGTTCTGGGCGGAGTGATGCTGGGCGTGTCCATTATGCGCACAGGCATCTGGCCGCGCTGGACCGGCATAGCTCTGATAGTCGGTGCAATCCTCAACTTCGCGGATTTCTTCCTGGGCAGTGGCGGGAGCGGCGCACTTCTCGATACCATTTTCAGCATCGGCTCTTTTCTTCTCTTCGCCGTAGCTATTGGCTGGATTGGCGCTGATCTCATGAGAACCAGTACTGGGGAAGAGGCTACACAACTCGCCACCGCCTCTGCTCAGGCCACCATCTGATAAAAAACAGAAGAGGCGCAATGGGTAAGCTCGACAGCAGATCGCTGTCGAGCTTACCCATTGCGCCTCTTCTATAAGGAAGAACCTCGCTACCTTGCAGCGTGCTCATTGCCCGCTCGCTCGCGCCGCGTGGCCAGCGACATGTTCATAAAAAGGGTCGCCTTCACGAATTGTGCCCTGCTGTACAATGCTCCTGGTCGCGGCGGATTTATAGATGGCCGTAATACACTCCAGGGTTGGGCGCACATCGGCTGTGCTGGCCAGGGGACGTGTCTGCTGATCCAGGCTGTCCAGCAGCTGCCGCGCCTGCGCACCATGCGAGGAGGGCCAATCCTGCGTCAGTGCCTGCCAGTGCGCCAGTATAGCTGCATCCTGAGCAGGCTGTGGGCAGAAGCGCCAGTTCTGGTTGGTATAGCTATAAAGCGCCGTTAATTCCACTGATGCCCTCTGAAAATCGAAGCGCAGATACGTCTCCTCGCGCGGAGAGAGGAGCCATAACCAGGTAGAGGCATTTAAAAGGTGCTCAAGCCACAAAGCAAACAGAAAACCTGCGTCTACCAGACCGATGACGAAAGGCAGCAAAAAGAGAGCAAAGACAAGGAGCGTTCTCCTTGAATAACGCATACCAATCGTCACTGGAACAACCACTGCCTCGGAATTCGGCTGTGGCTGTGGTTGTGTGCGTGCAAGCAAGCGATAATCCCCCTGGGCAGAGGCCAGGCGCAGCGTCTCGATAGATTTCCACCGCCGTTCTACTCGCAAAGAGCAACCAATGACAAAAAGGAATAGGGGTATATAAAGCAGCATGCCAAACAGTGCAGCCCAGGGAGGAAAGCGTATTTCTCCTGAGGCCAGACTTTCAAGCAGTGCCGGTCCTATCACCAGTCCAACCATTACCGTCAGAAGGATCAGCAAGAACACTCTAACCAAGCGCAAGCTCCTCAAGCGTGGCTGAGGCGCAATGAGATTGTGAGATGGATCAGATGGGACAGGCCGGTGAGTAAAAAGAGACATACTGCTACTCCCTTGCTACTAGTACATTGTGCTCGTTTAGCTTCCCCTCGTACCTTTTGTGGATCTGCGATACTATCTCTCCAATTGGCTGCTTCATCCACTCTTGCTGAATATTGATAGGCGCTCCCGTTCGCACCTTAATAGCTTGAAAGCCTTGTTTCCAGGCTCTTTGCAATCAATTGCCTACCGGCAGAAAATGTTGCATGACTTCTATTCCTTTTTGTCGTAGTAAAAAATTTCACGCCCATGTGAAAAAACTGCTCGCAGCATTTACCTCGTCGTTACATCCTGCCACTCCGCAATAGTGATATCATACCTACTCAACTCATCCGCAAAACGCTCCTCAATGAGCGCAAGAAATTCATCCATGGGGATCGGCAAAAAGGATTTAGGGATATTCAGAATGGTGAGAGCATTGCGATATGTATAGAGAACAAACCTGGTAGACATGCGTGAGAGGAAGCTTGTTGCATTTTTCTCCCGCATACGAGCAAGCAAAAGAGAGGGATTACGGGGAACGATGCCCAGACTAGTGCGGGATTGTCCAAATTGCGTCCATGTGTAAGGAACAAGGGCAGAAATCTCCTCCCATGCGAGCGCAGGGAACAAATGAGAAAAAGCGATACCTTCATGGCTGATGCGCACAGAGTTGGAAAGACGCGGCTTATCCTTGCGCAGCGCCGAGGTCAGTACAAAGACTGAAAGAGGCAGAAGAAAAAGCGCTAAAAGGAAGAGCAGGATGGATGGGAACAGTTCAGCCAGAGTCAGAGGCCATACTCCCAGTGGAATGAGCCTGAAAATACCAGCACCAAGCAGGAAAATATTCACCAGACAGAAAAGAAACGCGCTTCTTTTGGAGGGATAGAGTTCCCTCCTGGTCCTGAAGGGGAGAATGATCTCCTTTTCATTTACCTGCAAAGTGATTGTTACCTTTCTCCGGGTTCCTCTCTTTGTTGCTTGCTTTGAGGGCAGAGGAACGGAAAGGAGAGATTTGTCAGCTTCCTCGCCCGACAAATCTCTCGCAAAAGAGTAAGCGTTGCGCGCTCAGAGGTGCGGGAACCTACGAGTTCATATCTGCTGACATCTGGGAAAGTGCATTACTAATCCCAGGGTAGTCAGCTAAGATCTCAGTCGAGGGTTCAACGATACTTACAATCTGCTCCAGGAGTCCATTCCCGCTGAGAACAGCTACAACTATGCTCGCATCGTTGACGTACCTGACAGCTGTGTTTACCTGAGAGTCAAACTGATTCATGCCAGCAGGAGTCCAGTCAGCCGCGTTATCATCCTGGGCTCGTCCTTCAAACCACGATCCCATTAAAGATGCTGCTACTGCCCCACTACCCAGTGTAACCAGCGATCCCTCAAGGAAAATTATCAACCCCTGAATTGCGATGGCCAGAATGCCAAAGATCGCAGCTCCTATTCCTGTTACCGCAGATGCGGTAGCCTCGGCCACTGTGGCTGCTAAACTGAAGTTCAAGTAGCTAATCATTTCAAGTACTGCGGTTATGAGCGCGCCCATTGCCAGGGAGATGGCGAAGAGTTTGAGAGCTTCTCCTTGTGCATCTGCCTGAGCGTGCTGGATGCGTTGTTTCTGCTGTTTTGCCTGGGCTTTGTCACATTGCGTGTACGTCAGCCCGGCGCACAGCTTCCAACCGGCATTTCCAAGACAAGAGTTCCCGTGAGCACTAAAGCCTGGCTTACATGATACAGTACTACCTCCACCATCATTGACGCAACTGCTCCCCGACTTATGTGTACCCGATGGGCAATATGTGCTGCCGCCACCTCCACATTTATCGTTACAGTCACCGGTACAACCTTTATCCCCATAGGTACAGGGAGCCTGTCCGCCGCTACCACCACCACAATCAGGCGGACACGAGATCCTCTGCCCTGTCGGGTCCGTTGCTGTCTCCGGGTTACCTCCGACATACAGGTATGGACTCATCCCCTGCGCGTTGCCCTGGACGTTATCCGGCGACAGGAACGCACCTATCACTGGATCATAATACCGGGCGTTGTAGTAATCCAATCCTGTGACTGCATCGGTAAACTGGCCGGTGTAGCCCTTGTCGGTACCCATGCTGCCCTGGATATAGCGCTGGTTGCCGTAAGGCCCATAGGTCTGCTCACCCAGGACCGCGCTGGCGCTCAGCGTGGTCAGCACACTGCCCTATGCATCCGTCAGATCGTAGGTGGTCGTGGTGCCGTTGGTCAAGCCGATCAGGTGACCTGCCAGGATGTAGTAGTCGATCTGACTGGAGAAGACTCCCGCGCCAGTGTAACTCAACTCTTGCAGGCCATAGGCGTAGACCGTCAAGGTCGTGCTACCGCCGCTAATTGAGCGCTTGAGTACGCGATTGCCAGAGCTGTCGTAGAGATAGAACTCCTGGCTCGTGCCCGCGCTGTACTTGACCAGTCGGTTAAGCGTGTCGTAGGAGAGCGTGGCAGCAACGCTATTGTAGGTGCGACTGGTTTCGTTGCCCCAGGCATCGAAGCCGGTCATGTAGAGCGCTCCCGTTAAAGCGGAACAGGTGGTCCCGGTCAGGTAGATGCCCGTCAACTGGTGAGGATGACTGCTACTACAGTAAAGATACTGTTCCGAAGCTCCTTGCCCGTTGAGTGGCCCCTGCCAGAGCTGGCCAAGATTGGTGTAGACATAGGGAGCGGTATAGCCCGCGCCTGTCAAACCACTGGCGAGCGTGCCAGAGCCACAGGTACCGTTGCCAGCTCCAGGTTGGGTTCCGCCATTGCCGGACCAGACCAGGCGATTCTGCTCGTCGTAGCAGAAGTTCTGCACCTCGCTTCCTCCTGAGCCACTCTGGCCAGGCACAGCGGCAAAAAAGGTGTTGGAACTGGTGACATTGCTGGCGTTGTCATAGGTCAGTGCCTTGCCCAGGATCTCCCCGCTGGTGCCACTGCCCGGCAGCCAGTTGGTGGTCAGACTGCTGGGGCGCTGATTGCCGTCGTAGCTGTACTGCATACTGGCAACCTGCGTGCTACTGCCATTGAGCAGGGTGATGCCAGAGAGCTGGGCATACTCGTTGTAGGCCAGGCTCGCCAGGTTCGCGGTACTCCCGCTGGTGCCGCTACTCAGTCCCTGAAGAACGCCATTCGTCGAGTCATAGACCGGACTGAAACTGTACGCAGCAGTGCCCGCAGTGGCCGTTGTAGTGGTCACCTGGTTGGCATCGTTATAGGATAGAGCCAACTGGTAGAGAGGCAAGCTGGTCGTCACACTCCAGGTAGAGGGAAGGGCGAATTGCATCTGGGTGTTCGTGGTGCGCCCACGTTTGTCTCTCTGGTATTGTTGGGTCACAGTCGCCGTGCCAGAGGAAGAATAGGTCGTAGCGACACTCTGGGTCAGATGCCCGACCGGGAAGTCGGTCGTACCCTGCGTGCCCAGCTTCGTCGTATCGTAGGTATTGGCCACCAGGGGATTACCCGCGCTACAGGCTCCAGTTGTGTTAAAGGTCGGAGCAGCAGTTTGTTCGCAGGTAGGCCGCTTGAGCAGGTCATAGTTGTAGCCCAGCGTGCGGCTACTGCTCCCGGAGGTTGGTCTGCGCGCTACAGTTGGCGTTACTATAGGTCTGCACCTTGGTCGGCCAACCGGCTGCTGGCGTGGGAACTCCGGCGGCGACGCCCTCATCGTAGATGGTCGCGGTACATCCCCAGATGTGTCCGCTGCTATCCTTCGTTTCGCTGGTGCTCACCTTGTCCACATCGTAGTAGGTCGTGCTCCCTACATCCTGGTCATTGGGCGCGTAGGTCCACAATTTCGTGATCTGGTTTCCATTAATATCCTCCTCCACCACGTTGTGATACGCTCCCTTGCCGAACTTGAGTCCAGCCGTCAGGTCGTAATCGTCGTACGTGTAGGTTTGCTGTTCTGAGGCTCCAGGGCCCAGAGGGGACATGCCATTGAACCTGGTGACGGCGTGGGAAAGCAGCACCGTTTCGCAGGAGGGATACTCTTCTCCGGCGGTAATCAAAGCCGGGTCGCACGAACTATTAGCGCCGCTGGTGTCCTGGCCAGCATAGCTGTTGTCGGTTTCCTGCAACCACGGCCCGCTGCTCAGGTTCCCGCTATAGACCTCTTCGTCCAGAAGCGCGCCAGTCAGATAGTTGTCCACGTCGAAGGGAGAACTCTGAAAGCCTTCCGTGGAGACATAGTGGTCAACCGTCATATCGCCTACCGGACTGATGATATAGACGGCGGAAAAGCCACGGAACTCGGCGTCATAGTAGTTCTGCCAGTTGACATCGCTGCTGGGCGACCATTCATAGCCCACGCACGACGTTTGTCCTCCCAGACACCCGTCACCGGTCACGGCCAGGCCATAGTAATAGCTAGTGGTGGAAACGGCCAGACTGGTGGCGCCGCTATCCTTCCCCCGATTCTGGATCTGGGTCACCACCTGCACGGTCCACGCATGGTCGTTGGGATTGGCGTATATTCCGGTGCAGGTCGTATTGAAGGTACAGAACAGCGGGTCGTAGATATCAACAGGGTTACCATGGCTGTTGTTCCAGGCCGTAGCATAGGTGATGGATGCGCCGACTCCTGTTTGCAAATCGTCATAGGCGACCAGGTACTTCCAGCTACTCTGCCCCGTAAAGGGCGCCGTCCCGGCCCGGTTGGTCTGCAAGGAGTCGTCATACGAGTTTTGCAGGGCCGCGCTATACGTCAACACCGTTGGCTTTTGCTGGAAGCCACTGCCCGCCAGGTACGCGGTGGGAGTGATGCTGGCCAGGGTATGCTCGCCGGCACAGTAGAGCGCCACTCCGCTATAGGGGTCAGAGCAGGCCACAAACGGCGTATCCTGGTTGTAGGCCAGAGCATAGGCATAATCCAGGTGCGTCAGGCTGCTATCGGTGCCCACAAACGTTTCGATGCTGTCAAGCGTCAGGGTGCTCATGGTCGCTGGCGCCGCCTGGCTGCCGTTGGCCTGTGGATCATCGCAGCGCAGCGTCGTGGAGGCTGGTGGGGTGGTCGAGCAGTTGTAGTTCGTGCCATAGGACAGCGCCCACAACTGGCTCAGTCCGTTGTGTCCCGTGGAGGCGGTCGGAGCATGGTAGAGGAAATCCACCGTGCCAGATGCCGTAAAGGTGCCACCCCCGGAGAGCATGCCGTACTGCACCTGCTGCAGGCCAGCGTCGCGCACGCTGGTCAGACCAGCCACGGTGGCGGTATCCTGCAGATAGTGGGCGACAATCTCGTTGGTGGCGGTGTTGGGACCCTGAGTCGCCGATTTCTCGATATTGGTATCCCAGCGATAATTCATCCGACCCAGTGCCGTGGTGTAGTATTGCAGGGAGTCAAGCGTGCAGCCCAGTTCATAGTAATTGCCCGAGGTGTCCCAGATATGGAAACAGATCTGCCCGGTGATACTATTGGTGACCTGGTGAATGCGCAGGTGGGAGATGTGCTCGGTCACAAAGAACCCGGCGTTCCTGGGATCAGGCAGCAAGCGATCGCTGACCTTGTCCACGCCGCTGAGAAAGTACCAGGTTGTCAGACCAGTGCCGGTGACGTTGACCTGGGTGGTCTCGGTAATCGAACCCAGAGAGACCGACCAGCCATCGCCGGCGGCGTCGCCTGGAGAGACCTGGCTGTGGCGCCCATTCAACGCACCACTGGAGTAGACCAGTTGCATGGTTGGCGCAAAGCCCGCGCTACCAGGAGCGGTCTGCAAGGGATAGGGATAGGAGAGGTTGCCCGAATTGCCCGCCACGGAGGCAAAACGCGGGATGGGCACACTCTGGTTGTTTGGTTCGCTGCCCACGCTCAGGCTGGCCACCGCGTCGATCACGCTAGTGTGCGCCGTCAGGGTGTGCGCGCTCGCATTGTTGGCAAAGAGCGCCACATCCGGGGTCGTGGAGAGCTTCGCCCTGGTATCGGCGGCAAGCAACCCTGGCCAGGAAAGCACAACATGGTCGGGATTGAGGTCTAGGGACTGCATCTCAGAGAGTTGATAGTGGTAGATCACCGTGAGAGGCAGGCGCAAATGGATGTAGGTCAATGGATGATTCTGGGCGTCCAGGATCTGGATCTGATAGGTGCCCAGCAGGTTCATCAGGCCCACGGCGTGACCATGCACCTGGCTGATTTGCAGGGTCAGGGTGCCGCTGGGAGCCTGGCCCTGGCTGTTTTGGGCCTGGCTCAGATCAAAGGTGCCAGGGGCCACCTGGACCTCGAAGCGTCCATCGCTGCCGACAAAATCCAGCGGCTGCACACCTGCAGCTTGCAGCATGCTCGCGCTGGTCCAGGTGCTTGTTAACACCTGGCTCATCGGCTCCATGGTCGCCGGTTCGGCGCCGGGCAAGGCTGCCGGTTGTTTGCGCGGCTTGCCCTTTGGTTTTTCCTGTGGGCGCACAAAGGGGCCTGTAGCGGCCTTGCTGTGCTGTCCCTCGTTGAGATATTGCTGAAAGGTCAGATGTCCTGGCTTCGCGTCCGGCGCCAGGGGAGCCGCGAAAACCAGTTGTGCCAGAAAGGTCCAGTTGACCAGCAGACCACTCAGGATGATGAGTGGAAGCGGGGCACACCAGAAAAAGGCACCTGGATAGCGCTGAGAGCGCTGTGGTCTGTGGCGCTTGCGCGGGCGAGGGGGAAAATGGTGCTCTGCGTAACAAGCTCGCACGCATTCCATCTCGTGAAACGAGCATGAGAAAAGACTCCTTGTATCCATACACATGGAGTGGGTGAGAGGTATGTCCAGGTCAGGCAAGAGCCGGGACGGCAAAAATAAGCCCGCTGCCAGCCAGGGACGCACCAGACAATAGAAAAGGGGTCGCCAAAGGTGTGAGAAAAGAAACGGTGAAGATACAGCATCAAAGCAGGGAAGGCGTCCCTACAAACCTTGATGCATATATGCTTTGTAGTATATATGCAGGATGATCGGCTCTTCTGTCAAGCCTTTCTACAGGCAATATCTGATAAATATCATTATTGCCCGCAAAGTTCTCTATTATCGTTAAGAGAATATTTCTCCTTCTCCTAATAAAAAGTGATATTCACGCGTATTTAAAATTCATCTTTCGCGATCAGCAGTCTGCCCTGTATATTCTATAAGGGCAAAAGCTCGCGTAAACGCTCCTGAAGCGCACCTGGCGCCTCTGGCGTGACAAGGTGCCGGCGCAGAGCGGTCAGGATAAGTGGTAGACGCTGTTTGATATCAGTCATAACGACCTAAAGCTTGGCCTCGGCCTCTGGATTAAAGCGATAGAGGCGGGCTGGTCGATGAGTGCCCTCCATTTTTTTCGCGCCTGTGTCTTCCAAAATGCCCGTCGAAAGAATTTTCTTGCGAAAGTTGCGCTTATCCAGGCGACGATGGAGGATAATTTCATAGACACGCTGCAATTCACGTAGCGTAAACTGTTCTGAAAGCAGGCTAAAAGCAATGGTGGTATATTCCAGCTTGCCGCGCAAGCGTTCCAGGGCATATTGCAGAATCTTCTCGTGATCAAAGGCCAGTTGAGGCAGATCATAGACTGAAAACCAACCGACCTCTACCGCGTCATCCGCTGCGCGCACCTGCAAGCGCTCCGAGTCTAGCAGAGCAAAATAAACGACGGTGATCACGCGCGTGCGAGGATCTCGGCCTGGATCGCCAAAGGTATAGAGCTGTTCCAGATAAACATCCTCCATACCCGTCTCTTCGCGCAACTCACGCTTGGCTGCCGTCTCTAGCGATTCGTCCATGTTGACAAAACCACCAGTAATGGCCCACATCCCTTCAAAAGGCCAGGAACGGCGCTTAATGAGGAGAACCTGCAAATCTCCCTGGCGCAAACTCATGATGACAATATCAACGGTCACAGATGGATGCTCATATTTGTTGGGATTATATCCATGAGCCTTCGCCTCATCTGTCAGAGCAGGAGTCTTTTCCCCGTTTTCCGATATGTTATGCGCTTCTGTCCGTTCCATACGTTCCAATCATATCTCTTTCCAGGGCATCCTTTTGCCCTTTTCTAACCTACACCGCAATACCTACATTAATCCCAATTATAAATCTAAATCAATCAAGATGATAGAGGCTTGCGCCATTAGCGCGAACTGAAGTAGAGGGGCCCTCCGCACTCTCCCCCTTATTATGAGTTATGCCTGCTTCCCCTCAGTTAGTGTAAAACTGACACTTAATATAAGCGATTCCAGCAAATCTGTCAAGCACATCGCGGCATCTCATGCTTTGCAACACAAAATCGCCCACTATCACAGACGCCCCATCAATTCCTGAAGCGCTACACAACGCCCCGGCCTTTCCGCTGGTTTGTGGCAACGCCGCGCAGCGGCCCAGCCTTTCCTGCGGGTTTGTGAGAGGAGGGCCAGCCTCTGGCCGGCCCTCCTCTCACAAACCCACAAAAAAATCTGTGCGAGGCGCTACGGGCGCCGAGCAGACCACAATAGTACACATCTCCCTCCCACTGTGCTATACTTTCCGTGCAGAAGAAACATTCGTTGATATTGAGAGGAAGCGCGCGCCGCTATGTTACATGTAGAACTACCACGAATCGGCCCCTACATGCCTGTGCGTTCACTGGGGGAAGGTTCTACAGCCCATACCCACCTTTACCGAAATGAGCAGCGCAAAAAATATACGGTAATCAAGTTCACGCGCGCTCCACTGGTAACCCTGGAGGAAAAAGAGGCATTTCTCAATCGCGCCAAGCTATTGAAAAAGCTTAAACATCGCTATATCACTGAGGTACTCGAATGCGCCCTGCACTCTATGGGCGAGCCGCTTGAGGACTATGGTTATATCGTGATGCAGTATATAGAAGGCAGCACGATCGCCGAGCGTTTCGTAGCAGGTCAGAGCTACGCGCCCGACGAAGTCAGACGCGTCCTGCTTTCGCTGGCAGATACGCTACAGTATGCTCATAAGATGTTCGCAACCCACGGGAACCTGCACCCTGGCAATGTGCTGCAAACGGAGAAAGACTTTTTCCTGACGGATTTCTCGCTCACGACTCTGGACAGTGACGCGCCCGCGCGGGCTGTGCTCTATCGCGCGCCCGAACAACTGCGGGATGCGCGGAAAGGCACGACCCCCAGTAGCGATCAATATGCCCTGGCCATCATGGTCTACGAATGGCTCTGCGGACACCGCCCCTATGCGGCGACCACTGCTCAAGAATTACTTTACCAGCAGGAACACGAGCCGTTACCCGCTCCCAGTAGCCTCAATCCACAGATCAATCCGCTGGCCGAAAAGGTGCTGCTCCAGGCGCTTGCCCTTGATCCGCACGAGCGTTTTCCGCAGCCACTCGCTTTCTCCGATACCTATTTGCATGCCCTGATGGGTCGCCCCCCGGCGGTTCCGCTCAGATCTCTTCCTGAGCTTACGCTTAATCCGCCTGCGAAGATCGAGACGAGTAACCCGGCTCAACCCGCCAGTTCCGCGCCAGCGGCTCAAGAGGCATACCCGCTGCCAGCGAGTTCACGCAAGAGCAGGAAAGGCGCGGCCAGCCAGCCTGGAGCGCGAACCGCGGCTGGCGCTGAGTCTGTTGCTCAAATGCACCCGGCGTACGCTCTCCAATCCCCACCAGCCGAACCGACGCTGACGGTAGTGCGCAGGTATGTCGAACAGACGAGCCAGGAGATCGCAGTAGAATCCGCCAGCGAGCGCTCTGGCCAGAGCCCCCTCTCACTTGTGCGAGAACGCCAGGCAGCAACAATAGGGAAAGTCATACCCGCGCCCCTTGAGTCCGCCGAGCGTGCTGTCCTCTCTGCCGCAAGCAGCGACCTCCAACATCGCGTTGAAGCCGATCTACGCCAGGGCGGCGTGCTCTCTGTGGCCCTGTCTGGCTACGAAGAACGCCCGGCTCAAATCGAAATGGCCGCGCTGGTTGCTCATTCTATTGCTGAGAATGTTCCCGCGATTATCGAGGCCAGCACTGGCACTGGGAAAGCGCTTGACGTAGATACGCCCATGCCAACGCCAGATGGGTGGAAGCGCATGGGCGATCTGCGAATTGGCGACCTGGTCTTTGACGAGCGCGGAGAGCCCACGGCAGTCACAGCCGCGTTCTCTGTTATGCATAATCGTCCCTGCTATGAGGTTGCGTTCTCTGACGGCTCAACGCTGATCGCGGATGCTGAGCATGAATGGGCGTCCTTTACCTTGAGCGAGCGCAAGCAGGCAAAACAGCCGCTACCCTCCACGCTTTACCAGACCAGGCAGACCGCCATCCTGGAAAGGCCTCAGCCGTTTGCACAGACATATACACTTGTCACTACCGAGCAGATGGCGGCTACGCTGACCGCTGACGCGTCAAAGCAGGCAAATCACGCTATCGCGCTTGCCGGCGCGCTTACGCTGCCCGCTGTAGAACTGTCTATCGCTCCCTATGCCCTCGGTGCCTCGCTCGGCTCAAGCGCTGAGCCAGCCAGTTCTATCCCGCCTCGCTATCTGCGCGCATCTGAACAGCAAAGGCGCGCCCTGCTGGCTGGACTACTCGATACAGGTGGCTGCGTCAATAGTTGTGGCGCGCTTGAGTTTACTACGACCCATCCACAACTGGCTCATGATATATATGAACTACTTTGCTCGTTAGCTTTGCAGCCAGTTCTGCGCCCAGGAAAGGCATCTGCGTGTGCTACAGATTGTGGCTCTCAATGGAGACTGACCTTTACCACAGAGCAGGAAGTATTTCGCCTGGCACAGAAGGCTCTGGCACATAAAGCAGATCTGCGCGACTCCGACCTCGCAGATCAGTGTTTTCGTTATGTCAAGTCTGTCCGTCCTGTGGAGTCGCGCCCTGTGCGCTGCATCCAGGTTGAGGCCGCAAGCCACCTCTACCTGGCTGGCCGCTCGATGATTCCCACGCATAACAGCCTGGCTTACCTCACCTCGGTAGTGCGCTCTGGCAAAATCGCGATTATCAGCACGGCTAACAAGGCTTTACAAGAGCAGTTGTATTTTAAAGACATTCCTTTTATTCAGAAATACATTCGTCGCATCGATGCCGCGCTGGTCAAGGGTATGGGCAATTATATCTGCCTGGATCGTGTGGAACAAGAACGCGTGGGCTTTCAGCATTACACGAAAAATCGCGACTTCACGCGGCTGCTGGAGCGCATTGAGGAGAGCGACGAGAACTTCAGTGGCGACTTCGAGATGCTGGGCTTTACTCTGGCAGCGGATGTGCGCGCCAAGGTTAACGCGGACCGCGATCAATGCACCTGGAGCAAGTGCAGCTATTTTACTGACTGCTATGTGCATAAGATGAAGACGCGGGCCAGCCAGGCCAGCATCATTGTCGTCAATCACACCCTGCTGCTGTTAGATGCCCTGATGGAGGGCAAGCTCTTGCCGGAACGCGATGTGATTATCGTGGATGAGGCACATCATCTGGAAGAAGAGGCCACGCGCGCCTTTACCACCACGATTAGTCCTGGCCAGATCGCGACCCTGCTGAGTCAGAGCATGTTGAAAAATCATACGCCGCTCTCTCTGCAGGATGAGGCCAGGGCTACAATGAACCTTGCCTGGGAGCGCCTGGCGGCTGTGTCTGATCCTGGCGCGAAGGGCCGAGCCAATCTGAGAGAGCCGTTCCAGGAGGGTCTGGGGCTGGCCAGCATGGTTGATAAGCTGGCGGATGCGCTACGCACTGGACGCCCCAAGGATCTGGACGAAAAAGACGAGCAGTTGTACGACAAGCTGATCACTCGCGCACAAAATCTGGCGGCGGATATTCGCATTGTCTTCTCCGTCGATCAGTCCGAGAAGTACGTCTATTATGTCGAGAGCGTCAAGACCGGGCGTCGTGGCATAGATAATAGGCAGTTGGAGGTTTCAGCAGCTCCACTGGAAGTAACGAGCTGGCTGAGAGAGCAACTCTTCGACAAATCAAATGTCATCTGCACCTCCGCCACGCTGGCTACGATCGGTCCTGATCCCGCCAGGCCAGAGGTCAAAGGTCCCAATTTCGCCTATTTCCGCCGCCGCGTGGGCCTGGAGCACACGAGCTATCCCAACATGCAGGAGCGCATTCTGCCGCTGACCTTTGACTATGAAGGGCGCGCCCTACTCTATCTGCCACGTCACATCCCCGAACCAGCCTATGGAGATGGTCTGGCGGAACAGGAATATACCAGAGCGATTGGGCACGAGATGATGAAACTGGTCGAGGCATCGCGTGGGCGCGCCTTTCTGCTTTTCTCCAGTAAGCGCATGCTTGACAAGGTTTTCGATATTTTCATGAGCGAATTGCCGAGCCATCTCAAATTCCCCTTGCTACGCCAGGGTGATATGACGCGCCTGGAACTGGTGCGCAGTTTCCGCGAACGCGAGGGCGCAGTGCTCTTTGGACTAAAGAGCTTCTGGGAAGGGGTTGATATCGCTGGCGAGGCGCTTTCCCTCGTGGTTATCGACAAGCTGCCCTTTGATCCACCAGACGATCCCGTTCACGAGGCGCGCGTAGCTCAGATGAAGGCCGCTGGCGAAAACTGGTTCGGCATCTATGTGCTGCCCCAGACGGTCCTGCGCCTGAAACAGGGCCTTGGCCGTCTGCTACGCACCCACAACGATCGCGGCGTGATGGCCATTCTCGATACGCGCCTCTATACCAAAAGCTACGGTAAACAGATTGTCCAGGCCCTGCCACCCGCGCGCCGCGCCTTCAATATGGAGACCGTTACGCGTTTCTTCCAGGCACCAGACGACGAGGACGAGGAGGAAGCGCCGTTTTAAATCTCTCTGTCCCACACACTGAACTGGTCAGTCATGAGCGCGATGCAACAAAGTGAGTGTATGACGTAGATGGCGAGTGGTAGCCACCAGAAAAGGTTTTTGCCTATGAGTTTCGCTGAGGCATTTTTAGTTGAAGATTTAGGGCCATTACGCCAAAAATTGCTCTACCATCCTCTCTGGACAGGCATAGAACAGGGAAGCGTGACTGTTGGACAATTGCAGTGTTTCGCCTTGCAAGACTGGTGGCTGGTGCGCCAGGCATATCGCCTTGATGCCCTGGCCATCATCTCCGCGCCAGATTTAGAGACGCAGGAAGTCTTGATCGCCAAACTCTCCGCCAAAGCAGGTGGCGCTCAAACCCTCTTGCGCTTCGGCGCTGCTCTTGGTCTCGCTCAGGAAGATTTTGACTGCGTTGAACCTCTAGCAGGCTGTATGGCTCTGACTAACTTCTTCTACTGGATGCTTACCTATGGTTCACCTGCGGAAAAGCTCGCGGCTGTGAGTGCCAGCGAGGCTATCTTTATTGAGATCTGCCTGCGTATCGCTCCCTCGCTGATGCAAAATTACGCCCTTAACGCGGAAGACGTGGCTTTTTTTACTGGCCACGAGGAGATTGGCCAGCGCGTGACGCCAATCGATGCCATGCTCTTATCACGCTACCAATCTCCTTTAGAGCAGCGTCTGATTACGCGGGCCGTCCGATTAAGTCACGAGTTTGAGCTGATGTTTTATGATACTGTAATAAGCTCGTCAAGCATCTCTTAAAGAGCAGCTTCAGGAAGAGGTTTTTCGGCCAGCGGTGCGCAGCGTCGCTGGCCGAAAAACCTCTTCCTGAAGCTGCTCTTTTATTATCCGACGCTACACTGCTGGCCATTGATGGTAAAGGAGGTCGGATTCTTATTGATCCCGCTATAGCTAGCTACAAAGCCTGGGTAGGGACCGTTGAGCGTCTGCCCTGGAGCGATGGTGCCATTATAGCCGCGATTAACCACTGCCACCTGCTGACCTGCCTGTGTGAAACTTCCATTGAAGAAACTCGTAATTTGCTGATTGCCTGGAAAAGTAAATTGCAGAGTCCAGCCATTGATTGGCGTGCTACCCGTATTCGTGATGAAGATACTGACCAGAAAGCCTGTCTTGAAATCAGCATTCACCGTATAGGCAATCTTGCAGCTTGTGGTGTTCGCCAGAGGCTCTGCCTGCGCGGTAGGCGTCGCAAGCGCCATTGCCAGCGCGGACAGACAGATCAGCAGAAGCGTGGAAAGCTGGAAACGTTTGAGCAAAGCATTATCCTTTCGTGTAAACACATCTAAACGCAGAGTGACCTTATGGACAACAGCGCTAGCTCGCGGCAACTTGAGCAAGCTGCCAGCATGCTTATTCTACATTCTCCGGCTTGAGAGACAGTATATATGCCTTCCAGCGCCAGTTCAACGACACTCACTGAACATCCAGCAAGCAAACAAACAGCATATCCAGTCACGCGGTAAATACAGGCACACCAGAACAAAGCACAGACATCCCAGAACAGTAAATTTGAGCATAAACATGCTATAATAGATCGAATAACAGGCTGTGTGAGGAGTATTTTATGGATAAAAGCGGCATGCTTGGCAAGGAAATTGGCAACTACCGCATCATTGCTGAGATCAATAGCGGAGCCTTTGGCAGCGTTTACAAGGCAGAGCATATCCACCTCAAGGAGCGTGTTGCTGCCATCAAGCTGCTACACACTTACCTGGGATCTCAGCAGGAACAGGAGCAGTTCGCGCAAGAGGCGCAGATCCTGGAAATGCTGAAGCATCCCTATATTCTTCCTCTCTACGATTTTGGCTTCAGTGAACGCCAGCCTTACTTGATCGCTCAATATGCCACAGGTGGCTCCCTGCGTGATCGACTCAGGCAACAAAAACTTTTGCGTATCGAGCAAATCATCGCCATACTTGTTCAGGTCGGGCAGGCGCTCTACCACGCCCACCAGCGTAACATCATTCATCGCGACCTCAAACCGGAGAATATCCTGTTCAACGCCCAGGGAGAGGCTTTGCTGGCTGACTTTGGCATCGCCACTATGCTTTCGACCGCCAGCATCAAACACGTCACAACTATCCTTGGCACGCCAGCCTATATGGCTCCAGAACAGTTTCAAAGCACGATTAGCAAAGAGAGCGATCAATATGCTCTCGGCTGTATTGCCTATGAGCTCATGACTGGCTATCTGCCCTTTAGAGCCTCAGATGCGCTCTCTATGGGTTATAAGCATGTCAATGAGCAGCCTCTACCGCCCACACGTCATAATCCGCAGATACCCGCAACCGTCGAAGCCGCAATTCTCAAAGCCATGGCCAAGCAGCGTGCAGAACGCTACCCCGACATCCTGACTTTCCTGACGGCGCTGCGAGAGCCTTTCACCCGAGCCACTATGGTACACATTGCCCCACAGCCAGCGCCAATTCAACCCACTATACCCGCGTCTCCAGCACCCCTGGCACCTCCGGTGCCAAAGCCACTTGCTCCTACGCCAGGGACAAGAAAGTCAGATCTGCGGTCTGGCTTTCCCGAAGCATCACCTTCTGTGTCAAAGCCGGTGATATCACGACCCCAGCACGCCGAAGTCGCGGAAGCACCTCCTGTAAAACCCGGTATCCTGCGGCGTCTAAGCAATCTCGTGTTCGAACCGCGAACACGGGAGCAACAAGTTTCGGCATCAGGAAATAGCCCTGGCAACCCTGTATCCAAGGATGATGGGCGCCTGCTTTACACGGCGCTAGATATCGGCACTGCGTGCGCCAGAGCGATAATCGTCGAGGTTCAGGACGATATCGCCGTTGTGTTGGGCGTGGGGCGCCAGCAGCAGAACTATAGCCATATGTCCGATGGCATTGTCACCGATATTCCCGGAGTTATCGCCAACTGCAACGAAGCCCTGCTACGGGCCGAGGAAGCAGCCGGGGGAGTCATAGCGCCCAAGGCGATAATTGGGATCGCCGGCGAACTGGTCAAGGGCAGTTCGAATACCATCACCAAACAGCGCCAACAGCCGCAGAAGCCCATTACTCCAGAAGAACTTGCAAGCGTGATCTCCAGCGTGCAGCAGAAGCTGCTCAAGGCCGCCAAAGAGCGCATCGCTGCGGAGACGGGCTATCCCAATATCGAGGTGCGGCTCATCAATGCAGCTATTATCTCGGTCAGCATCGATGGGCAGATTCTGACCAATCCCATCGGCTTTCGCGGGCGTCACTTCACCCTGACTCTCTTCAGTGCCTTCGCGCCCCTGGCGCAGTTGGGAGCGCTTCAGACGGTCGCGCAGGGTCTGGATCTGACCCTGACCACACTTGTCGACGCGCCATACGCGCTGGCCCACTGCTTGAGCCACAACGCCAGTGCTAATAGCGGAGCCATTTTCATTGATATTGGTGGGAACACTACAGATATTGCCCTGGTGCGTCAGGGAGGCATTGAGGAGACGGGTATGTTCGCCCTTGGCGGACATGCCTTCAACCACCGCCTGGCCACGCATAAAGGTCTTTCTTTAAAAGAGGCCGAGAAGCTCAAGATCAGCTACAGTCAAGGCCTGAGCAAAGGCACAATGAGGGATGAGATTCAGCAAGTCTTTGCTGCGGAAGCGCAGACCTGGATGGATAGTGTGGAATTGCTGTTTGAGCAACTGTCCAGAGGAGAATTGCTTCCGCCCGCTATTTATCTGGTAGGGGGTGGTTCCAGCCTCCCGAATTTAAGCGAGAAGCTGAAGAGCTTTCCATGGACCGAGCGCCTGCCATTCTCGCACGCGCCGATTATCCAGACCATTCAACCAGGTATGATTTCCAGCATTGCTGATCCCAAGCATCTGCTAAAAGACGAGCGAGATATCACACTCATGGCTCTAGCCTACCAGGCCATTAAGTTGCAAGACGAAGATAGCATCCTGGAGAGAACGCTTTACCAGGTCATCCATAGCTTGCATATCTAGCTGCACTACAAAACGCAGGCCCTTCTATGGAAGAGATTATAAGCGTGCAAGCCTGGAGTCAGAGAGAGGAGCGAGCCGCGGCTCGCTCCTCTCTCTGACTCCAGTATATATGTTCGTTCTGGCTGTGTATCAGGTTAAAACACAGGCATCAGGTAATCGTAGTTGCCTTCTCCTACGGTCTTCTCCAGTTGGCGGAGGATGCGCGCGGGATTGTCGTGGGGGCCGGCGATGTAGAAGGGCTTGCCATCCTTGCCAAAGGTCAGCTTATACGGCTCCGGCAGTTCGCCGCGCGGGATCAGTATATTTTTGGTGAGAGCGAAATCGCGCTCTGGCTCAAAGCCAAATTGTGCCGCGTAATCGATGGAAGCATAAATCATCTGATGGGCTAATTCTGGTGGGCATTTTTCGGGCAACTGATGGTGGAACAGTTGGGGCAGGGATTCCTCATGGAACATGCGCGGAGGCACACCAACCCTGGCCAGTGTATTCTTTGACTCCCAGGCAAAAGGTATCAATCAGGTAGAGGCCAAAGCAAACATGGTTGTCGGGCTGCTGACGAGTGACCATTACCTCTACCATTCCCAGGTCCTCTTTATCCCAACCACGGGTGATATAACATTCAAGCAACGGATAACTCTGGGCATGCCGAATGATGGCCTCTAGAGCGCTGTTGCTTGTTGGTTTTGTCTGCTGCGCTTGCGCCGCATTTTGCTTGCGGCGCTTTTTGAGCAGTGCTTTCTGGCGCTTCTGTTCGTCTTGTGGCATATTTCCTCCTCTTACCAGATATCCTTGCCATAATTGTTTCAGTGTAACCCATTTTTCAAAGCATGCAATGGTCCAGAGCGCCAGGCAGCATTCAGAAAAGGCCAGTGCTCTGTCAAACTTCGTTTGACGAGACCTCTCCCCACCCCTGGAAAAGGCAGAAGACACTGGGGCACAGCCCCAGACCCCAGTCAAAGGGCTTCGCCCTCTGCACTCCCATTCTCGCGCATACCTCAACTGAGGCTTGACAGAGCACTAAGTATAAGCAAGCAGCTTTTCAGGCTTTGGCAATGCCTGGTAAGCAGATTTTGTCCCGCGAAAGCCATGTGATTGTACTTAGCTAAGCCTGAAGCACAGTAAAAGGTGCCAATAATCCCTGTGTGAACTGAAAAACGCCTGTCTGGGCATCAGGTACTATGCTGAATGCCAGGTAACGCCCCTGTTCCAGGTGAACGGTTATCCAACCAGAAGTTCCTGGCGCGAGCGTAGCCATGCCGCCAGCTTCTGTAAAGGGTGGCGGACCAGAGGGATTACGGAAAAAAGCCTGGACATCCTGTGTGTCCTTGCCGTTAGCCAGGCGCACAATATTCACTTCGTGTGGCTCTGTACCCTGGTTCTCGACTTTTATGGTCGCGGAGGTGGACCTGGTGAGCACTGTGGGAAGGATATAGCTATGGTCGCGGATAAGCAAGTCCCCAGCGGCTTGAGGAGCTGGTTGCGTCTCTTGAGCAGGTGAGACGCTGAGAAAATGAAGCATGCCCTTGTCAATATGGGGCAGACCATCCGCGCCCGTGACCAGGCAGAGCAGAGCGTAATTCCCTGCGGACAGATCCAGGATTGCTTCCTGACCATCTCCCGGCGCAATAGTGTCAGGTCCGCCGACGAAGGTCAGCAAGGCAAAAGCATGTGCTTCCTGGCGCTGATCAATCAACTCATTGACAACCTGAGCAGCAGTAACCCCTGGCTTTAGGCGCGCCAGTTGCGCCTGGTGTGGCTGTGTACCGTTATTGAGCAGCTTGAGATCAACCATGCCCGCCCGCAAAGCGAAGGAGGTAGGCATCACATAGCTATAGTCAATGGCGGTAATCGTGATTGTCTGGAATAAGGATGGCGTGGGATGTACAAGCTGAGACTGTGGCGCATCTCCCGCGACTGTCCCACAACCCGCTAGCAGACTGAGCAGTATGATGCTTGCTAAAAGAGCAGGAAGCTGCCAGCTATATCGATCCCTGGATCGCTTTCTCAAAACACTCATGTATTTGCCTTCCGTGTGAATAATCCCGATGGATGCCGCTTTGCTATACTTTTGCCTGCTCATTGACTACTCGCCCCGGCCACCAGTTCCGATCTCCTAAAAGTAAGACCAGTCCCGGCACAAGCAGTCCACGCACTATAAAGGTATCCAATAGCACGCCTACGGCTACACATACCCCCAGTTGATAGAGCAGAGTCAGCGGCAACGAGGTCAAGACTAGAAATGTGCCAGCAAGAATCAAACCCGCGGATGTAATCACTCCACCGGTGTGCATGACCGCGTATGGTACCCCGGTCTGTATACCCTGCTTGCGCGCCTCTTCACGAACACGCGACATCAGAAAGATGGTATAGTCCGCGCCCAGAGCAACCAGGAAGATGAAAGTATAAAGCGGAATGGCGTAGTTAAAGCCATCCTGCCCTTCAATGCGTTGAAAGAAAAAACCGCAGATGCCAATGGCCGCGAGAAAGTTCAACGCGACCGCAGCGAGCAGATAGAGCGGGGCAACCAGGCTACGCAAGAGCAAGGCCAGGACGAGGAAAATCAAAGCCAGCACGATCGGCTCCACAAGCCAGGTATCTCGCTGGTTATATTGAAGCGTATCAGCCAGTTGTGCTGTCTGTCCCGCGAGGTAGACCTGGACGCTGGTGGCGTTGTGTGGTCCCAGACCATGAACCTCCAGGGAATGGGTCAACGTATCCTCCACCGTTTGCAGCCGCTTAATCGCTCGCAGTGAGTAAGGATCGTCGGCAAGGTTCACCGTCAGGCTTACTGTAGTCGCATCCTGTGAAATATACTGAAGACTGGCGGCATACGCGCCGATGGCCGTCGCTTCCTGCGCGCTGATTACACAGCCCTGGCAGGAGGGCAAGGCCTGATTATTGCGTATAGCAGAGCGCCACGCGGTTGGTAGCGCTGCGATCTGCGTTTGCAGGGTAGCGATATCTTCTGTAGGCGGACTACCCACTGGACGTGTTGGAGCATAGACACTGGCAATGCCTGAAACGTGCTGGAGATCGGCGGTAATCTCATCCAGTTGCAGCAGATGTTGATAGGCATCTGCCTGGACTCCGCGAAACTGCAGCAAAACTGTCGTCGGTGCCAGTGTGCCTGGAGAAAAGTGCTGCTGCAAGAGAGCATAGCCGCTGGTAGAATCGGTCGTAGCACGAAACGAGGTCAGGAAATTCAAACTGGGCTGCGAACCAATATTGCCCAGCGCAAATACCCCAAGCAAGAGCACACTACTTATAACAGCCAGCACACGATGCCGAGCCACCCACTGCCCCAGGTGTCCCCAGAAGCCGCGCAGAGTCTGCCCGGAGGATTTCCCAGGCGCGCCATCTGGCTGATAGCGCGGCAGCAAAGGCCAGTAAGCAGCGCGTCCCACCCAGACAATTAAGGCCGGTACTAAGGTCAGGCCAGCCAGCAGCATCACAAAAATAGCCATGATCAAGGTTGGAGCCAGCGAGCTATAGAGTCCCAGCGCGGCCAGCAGTAACGCGAGCAGCGCCACAATCACTGTTCCAGCGCTGGAGATAATCGCCTCCCCAACCGCGCGCATTGCCTGGCGCATCGCTTCGTGCTTATCGGACGTATAACGTAGCTCTTCGCGAAAACGCGCGGCGATAAACAGACCATAATCCGTGCCTGCGCCGAAGATAAGTACTGTCGCGATATTTGCCGACATCTGGCTGACTGAGAAAAGATTGGCCTGTGCTCCCAGGGCCAGCAAGGCATTAGTTACCTGTAAGGCCAGCGAAACCGCGAGCAGAGGCAGCAAGGCCAGAATCGGTGAGCGGTAGAGCAGAATTAATAGCACAAAGACCAGGCTCACCGTGGTCAACAGAAGCCGCACATCGACCGTCCGAAAGATTGCTACCAGATCGGTTAACACGCCCGCCGGTCCTGTCACCATGCTCTGCAGCGCAGAATTAGCCATGGTAGTGCGCAGATACGCGCGCATCGTTTGGATATCCTGTTGCACCAGAGGACCAGCCGCATCTCCCTGCATCTGCACGATAATAATTGTTGTTGTGCCATCAGTTGAGAGCAGTTGGCCCGCCGCCTCTGGAACCGTAAAGACAGAAACTACGGAAGTTACAGTGTGGAATTGCACCGCTGATGCGAGCCAATCGCTCGTTTGATGGACAAGAAAACGGTCTTGAATACTTAAACCAGCGGGATCTGAGAAAACCAGAATAGCTGGTGTACCCTTACGTGTCGGAAACTGGCGCAGTAACAGTTCTTGAGCTAGCTGCGATTGCGCGCCCGCTGGCAGGCTCTGGCTGGCGTTATTATTATAGAGCTTTGCCAGTTTCGGAGCGAACAGTGTTAGCAGCAAAATGAGAAGCCCCCAGGCACCGATCACTACAAATTTGCCTCGGCGCGCACAGGCATGGTCGGTCAGTGTATGAAGAAGACGCAAAAGCATAAGATTATTCCTTACCTCAATATCCAATCCAGACATATGTATGGCATGATGCCTGTATCTATTAAACCAACGCGACCGGTGTTTAAATGGCTAGCAGGAGTGCGTGCAATTGCATGCTATCCAGGGCCACATGCGCCAGAATAAAGACCACAATGCCAACCATCAGCCAGAAGTGCCAACGACGCATCTGCTTACGCCGCGCTAATGTCGGCCAGCGCAAGCGGCGTCCAAGCCAGAGCTGCGCGCCAACCAGCAACATCGCTACGCTAGCCAGGTAGAGCCCCAGCGCATTGACAACCAGAGCCGTTTCACCGCTCATAGAAAACCAGATATGTATCAGCATGATGATCGCCAGACTATAGCCCAGCCAGGCATGCAAGCGCATCCTCGGCAAAAAGGGCTGAACCGCTCCCAACAGACCCGCGCGTAACGCAAATGGATAAACGATAATCGCGCTAAGCACTACCAGCATCAGCCAGCCGCTTACGCTCGTAATCGCGTAGTCAAACATCTCCAAGGCCTCTCATTTCAACTGAAAAGATCTCACCAGATGACAATTTGATCAGTAGTCCAGATGTCATTGATACCGGACATACCACGCACAATTTCATGTATGCTTATCAGAGGAAAACGGGCTTGCCAGCCCCTGAACTTTAGCCAGCAGACAAGAAGTGGCTCCCTCTGCCGGATATCGGTCTCATCCTATGGCTGAGTTTCTTCCCTCTCACAAAAGCAAAAAACAGCAACAAGAAACTATTCCTCAAGACTCTCTACACTTGCAGGGGAACTCTCGGCAAGGCATACTCCTTTTCTGACATGCAGTGATGACTCAGCAGGGGCAGGCGACACCTGACCAGTTTGTTGGAGACGCTCCAGGGACCGCGCGAGCCAGGCCAGTTCGGCATCTATAAAACTGAGAATGTGATCGCTGGCGATTGCCACCAGGGGCGCCTGCTTGTCTGGCTGACCTATATCGGCCCTGACCTGCGCGTGCTTTGCTTGCACGATCTGCTGCCGTTCCTTTAAGAGCGCTATACCCTCCTCTACCGAGAGATGTGTAAGAAAAACAACCGCTGTTTCAATCCCGGTATGAACCGGCTCGTAGCGCAAAAGCGTTTCGCGCAGCAGTTGATAGAAACGCGAGCGCCCTTGCTCAGTAATGGTGTAGATCAAGCGCTCCCCGCGCGCTCCTTTTGCGCCTGACTCTACTTCCACTGTCAGAGCGCCATCTTTGGTCAGACGCTCAAGTAAATAATACAGGTTCGCCTTCTTCAAATCTGCATATAACTCACCATGGGCGCGCACAATCTGATGCAACTGATATCCATACAGCGATCCATCTAACAACATACCCAGAAGTAATAAGATTTTATGCATGCGCTTTGCTTTCTCTTAGTCAGTACTGACTATATGGGAGTATAACATAAACAGTAAAGAAGATGCAAGTTTCTCACCCACCTCCTATTGCACACTCACGGTGAGCATCATGCCCCGGTGAACAACACAGTAGATATGGCAGGTGCCAGATGTGATAGAAATGGCCCAGCCCCTCCCGGTGAGGTGTGGCAAAGCGAGCGGTCACAGGCCGTTCGCTTTGCCACGCCTCACCACATAAAAAATCTACGCGAGGCGCCACAGGCGTCGAGCATTCATCCTCACCCCTAAAACATACCCTGAAAGGAATATACCTTGACAAGCATATTCCTTTCAGGGTATACTATAAATATGAAAACACTATGGGCCGCTCTGATGGAGCCAAACCGCTTACACATTGTCGAACTTTTGCGCGAGGGCCCTCTGACAGTGGGAGAGATTGCTGAGCGGCTGGGACTACAACAGCCGCAGGCATCTAAGCATCTTAAGGTTCTGAGTGAAGCTGAGATTGTAGAGGTTCAGCCACAGGCCAACCGCAGAATTTATAAGCTGAGGCACGAGCCATTCCAGGAATTAGAGTCCTGGTTACAATCCTTTCGTCGCCTCTGGGGAGAGCGTTTCGATCGCCTTGATAGCTATCTACTGGAATTACAGGCCAACGAGCAACAGACTAGCAACAGAAGTGAGGATAACAATGTTTGATTACCAGTCTTTAAGCTCCCTTATTGGAGAGCAAGAAGTTGTTGTGGCAAGGCAATTCGCTGCACCCCGCGCGCTGATGTTTCAGGTTTTCACCCGACCAGAGCATCTCAAACGCTGGTGGGCACCACAGCCATTCACCATACCCGTCTGCACAATCGACTTGCGACCCGGCGGTATCTGGCACTACTGTATGCGTTCGCCTGAGGGCCAGGAGCACTGGGCACGCAGCGTGTACAGCGAGATCGTGCCGCCTGAGAAGCTGGTTTATACCTCGACCTTCGCCGATGAGCATGCTAACCCTATCGAGGGCATACCAGAGCACCAGAGCACAGTGACCTTCACAGAAGAGGCCGGTCAGACGAGGGTGGCTGCTCATACCCAGTTCGCCAGTGCGGCAGCTCTGAAAATCGCGATCGAAATGGGTATGCTGCAAGGGATGCAAATAACCTGGGATTACCTGGCCGAGCATATACAAGATTTTCATCTACTGTAGTTTTTATCATATAAAACAGCCATAAGGATAAAGCCATGAGCAACACAGTCAAAGTCACTACAGGTTTCTCAATGAGCCTGGACGGTTTTGTGGCTGGTCCCAATGAAGACTTTCAACACCTCTTTGCCTGGATGGCAAGCGGCGATACTGATTACACCATCAGAATAGGCGACAGGGAGCGGACACTTAAAATCTCCGAGGAAAGTATCGAGGGCTTCGCGGACGCCAGCAAAACGACGGGAGTCCTGGTGGCTGGCCGCAGATTATACGAGATCACGCATGGCTGGGGAGGTCACCATCCCATAGATGCCCCGGTCGTCGTCGTGACCCATCGCCCTCCACCGGAATGGGTCCAGGAGGACTGGCCAGTAACGTTCGTCACAGACGGTCTCGCAAGCGCTATCGCGCAGGCAAAAGTGCTCGCAGGTGACAAAAAGGTCGCGGTAGCTTCCGCGACGATTGCGCAACAGTGTCTCAATGCCGGGCTGCTCGACGAGATACATATCGACCTCGTACCATTCCTGCTTGGTGATGGTGTGCGCCTGTTTGAAAATCTCAGGCTAGCGCCCATGGCACTGGAAAACTCGCGCGTGGCAATTGGCCAGGGGGTCATACACCTCACATACCGTTGCAAAAAGTAGGCTTTACCTGCGGCGCAAGCAAAGAATACACCTGCCTTTCCCATTTTCCAAAAAACAGAGATGACTCAGACTGATAGATACATTTATAGGTCAGACAGAGAAAAGGAAATGCATATGTCCACAGTAATCACAGAGAAGACTGTTACGTCTAAAGATGGTACCATTATCGCGTACTCCCAGGTCGGCCAGGGACCTGTTCTCATCCTGGTGGATGGCGCGCTCTGCTATCGGCAATTCGGACCCTCCCAGGCTCTGGCCGCGAAGCTTGCTCCGCACTTTACCGTCATCACCTATGATCGCCGGGGACGCGACGCGAGCGGCGATACCCAGCCATACGCGCTTGAGCGGGAAGTCGAAGACCTCGCCGCCCTGGTTGAAGTAGCCGGGGGAACTGTCTACGTAGCCGGTCAATCCTCAGGCGCGGCTCTGTCCATCGAGGCGGCAAATCGCTTGCCAGGGATTACGAAGCTGGCTCTGTACGAAGCGCCATTCGTTGTCGATGAGACCGGCAAAGCGGTGACGCAGGACTTCCTGGCCAGGCTTAAAGAGGCGGTGGCGCGCAATCAGCGCTCGAAAGCGGTCAAAATGTTCATGCAACAGGTCGGCGCGCCCGGCTTTATGCTCGCCATCATGCCGTTCTTCCCAATGTGGTCAAAGCTTACCGCCGTCGCTCACACCCTGCCCTACGATATCAGCGCGATTATCGCTTATGGGACGGGCAAGCCCTTGCCAGGCACGCTGGGAGCTTCCATCAAAGCCCCCATACTGGTAATGGATGGCGGGAAAAGTCCAACATGGATGCGCCACGCGATGCAAGCGCTCGCGCAAACGCTGCCCAACGCGAACTACCGCACCCTGGCCGGCCAGACCCATATGGTCAAACCAGCAAGCCTGGTTCCCGCGCTGGAAGAATTCTTCGCCGACTCAAAGATCCTTTCACCCTTATAAAACTGCGCTTGAGCGCCCTACCCACAAGAAAAGCAGTTGAGCGAAGATGGTCGCGAACCGCGACCATCTTCGCTCAACTGCTGCTTTTTAAGATTTTCCGAATGTAAAGAAGAATGCAATAGCTCTCCAGACTATGTCACACCAGGCCAATCTGCAACAATTTTCTGAACAAATATGCTCTACAAGCAACTTGAAAATGGAGACACGCTTGCCCTGTATCCGCAAAAAGATCTTATCATTTGAACTTGACATAGGTCCGAGACGGACCTATACTAAGAATATGAAGACAATCGAAGACGTTACGCCTCTTACTCCTGCTGTATTTTCTATCCTTTTCACCCTCGCGACAGCGATTTTCAGCACAGCGGCTTAAAGAATATCGATCAATTTATCATTGAGGATGCCATGGGAGCTACTCTGGTTGGAACGCTTTTTCCCCTGCTTGCCGGGGGCATCTTTGGCACACTCGGTGGATACCTTGGAAAAGCCCTGAGAGAGAGGCGCTAACTCATGAGCTGGAAGATTCTGAGGCTAAGCCTTCTGGGAAGCCTGCTCCTGGTGCTGTGTACATTCTTTTTGTACAGAGGAACGAACTGGCCTCTGGGAATACAAGGCATAGAAGCTGCTGGAGCATTTCTTCTCCTTCTCGTCACGAATCTCGTCCTCTTTTTCCCAACAAGAAAAACCGCTGATCTCAATAGCTTTCACCAGAAGAGTGTCACGCTGGGTCTTCTGGTGGGACTTTTATGGGCGGCTGAAATTGGTATGAACAATATCCTTCAACCCGGGCTTCCTACGCGTGATATCCTTGATGACCTCTTCTGGGCACTTATCGCGCTCATCATCGTAGCGGCCAGCACACGATATGCCTACCGCACCAGGGAAATACGTATTGGTATAAAAGTAGGATTTTGGAGCGGACTCAGCAGTGGAGCTGTCGCGTGTTTGACCGCTTTGTTTTTTGTTGTGGCTGGTATGCAATTTCTCTTGCAAGACCCGCTCAACCGTGCTGAATGGTCCGTAAGAGGTGCAACAAGTGGAACAGCAGATATGGCCACCTACTTTGCCTATCAAACCTTAGCTGGAGGACTGCTTCATCTAGTGGTATTAGGGGCAATTATGGGCGTAGTACTCGGGATCGCTGGCGGAGTCTTAGGAAAATTTGGGAATTTTGCAGGTAAAAAGATGACGGCCAAAAGTGCTCTACTTTGAAAAGATGCATCTGACTCCCGGTCTTTCATTGATGACTTATGTGGAAGCGTTTGTGGGCACAAACGCTTCCACATAAGTCATCAATGATTTTGTAAAATCAGGGCTAACCCATAATGGCCTGCAGATTTTGCAATCATCTCAGAACTGGTGGCTTGTCTGACTGAAGTGGCCTTTGGCGAACGCGAGAACCCTGGCAGGCGTGACCGAGAACACGAGGGCTATCCCGCCATCTTCGTGGTGAAAGCTGCCGGCGCGCGCCTCGAATTGCCAGCGTCCATCCCACTTGCTGGCCCAGGCCTCGGCGAGGCGCGCGAGCATCTTATCGTCAGTCAGTTGGACAGCATCACCTTCGACCACAACGTCGAGTCCTCCATCCCAGCGATTGCAGCCAGTCGTCAGAATCACGCGCGGGTCGTCACGCAGGTTGATGGCCTTTTGCTCGGTTGCGCCTGTGCAGAAGTGGATGGCCCCATCAAGCCACACGGCAACCAGTGGAGTGACGTGTGGCCGACCATCTGCCCGCACCGTCGAGAGCCAGAATAACTCGGCTGCTGCGAGCACCTGGCGCGTCTCCTCCCATTCCGTGGTCACCGCGTCCGGGTCGCTGAAGCGTGGGTCTATTTTTGTGCTCGGTTCGTGCATTAGAAGAACTCCTTGCGCCTGTTCAAGGCTGAAGAAAAGACACACGCCACCCACGGCGTCAAGCAACAAGCGACCATGCTTGATTACCGCCACCTGCAAGCCTATCTGCTTACCAGAGGCCACCAACTGGTCTATTGCCGCCTGAATCTCTAGCTGAACACGCTCTTTCATGCATATCACATCTTACTTGTACTCTGACCAGAGAGAGTTGCTTCCCCGACCCTTCTTACTCAGAGGCAATAGGTTGGTTGAACTCCCAGACATGGCCTGCGGGATCGGCAAAGTGCGCAGTGCGCAGACCCCAGGGCTGGTCGGTTGGAGGTCTGAGAAACGTGACTCCCCTGGCCTTGAGCGTCTCATACGTAGCATCGATATCCTCGACACCGGCGGCTAACAGCATGCGAGGCCCTCCCTCGACCTTCAGTGTACTGGCCTCCACACCGATTAAACGCGCGGCAGCCGGAGCAGCCAGCAGGAGAAAATACACGTTTTCCATCTGAAAACTGACGGAATCAGCATCGCTCTCTTGCACCTCAAGACCGAGCGTATCCCGATAAAACGTCACGCATCTGGCCAGATCCTGTACGAATAACACAGTTGCGATAATACGGCGAAACATGGGCACCTCCTCTTTCCTGGTTGAGTCATATGCCTCTCCACTCGTTCAGGCCGCGGCGCGTCTATGCTCGACCAGTATCAGCATAGCACAGAAGGAGGGACAAATCTTCTCCATTCTTGCTCTTGTGGTATAGTTTTCTCAGAGTAGACGCTTTTTCACAACTCCCGATGTGCGGGATATTGCGCGCGAGAAAAAGCGCTCAATCTCTACATAGAGTACCATCTGGCAATCACTGCCAGAGCGGGCTGCCCTAGTAGAGAGAAGCGCGCGGCATTACTCCAACTCCACAAAAATACCCCCATGATATGATGATCACTTATAATATCTGGTAATGCAGCATCGAAAAGAATTGACTGCTCCTGGCCATCATGTGGAAGCGTACTGATATATTCAAACGGATGGTAGCCAGCATCACTGGTATCGCGATAACCAAACTCAGAGAGCACCACTGGCTTTTTGACTGCCTCTGAGAGAGCGTCCAATGGTTTTCTGACCTGGATATCCCACAGAGAAGCTGCCTGATCTGCCGCTATAGTTGCGCGCGTCTTGATCAGAGGCAGGTAGGTTGAAACACCAATGGCCTTAAGATCGAGGCTGCGAAACCATGAAGGATAGGGCAAACCAGACTGCGCAAAATCCCAGTTTGTGTCATATAAAAGATTCCCGGTAAAGAGGGAGCGAACTTGAGATATGAATTGAGTCCATATCGTAGCCGGAGCATGATACTGCATCCATTCTAACTCTGTCCCAACGGCAAGTTGTTGCACACCTCCCTTCTGAGCAGCGAGAATATAGGGCTGGAGACTGTGAAACCAGTTTTGGAACCAGAGCGCTTCTTCCTGCACTGTTTGTGGAGCGATATGGCCTGCCCAACGATCCGACCCACCTGAGACAGTGATGAGTGGCTCAAAGAAAATACTATATCCCACTTCCCTTGCGGCCTGAATGCCTGCGGTGAAGGATTGAAGTGTCGGGCTACCTCCCTGTATTGCTGTTGAGCTATCGGTCGGCTGGCTAAAGGAGACCTGCATACTGATCCATGTCGCCTTCGTCTGGGGATAGATGTCTCCAAGTACCTGATCATAGGCTGGATTATTCCGGTTATATCCATCTTTCGTCCATACCGATGTGGCCATTCCTCGTTCCAGGTCTGAGCGGCTGTGAGGGGGTAACACGTCTGGTACTACTCGTGATATGGAGACCACAGGAGCCTGACTTTTGCTCTGAAAATTCAAAAAAGATTTAAAGGCCCCAGTTCCGCCAATGGAAAGCATGGCTACAAACAAAGCCAGGCTGATAGAGGTGAACAACGCCCAGCCTGAAGTGCGCTTTTTCTTCATCATCACTGGCTATTCTCCCGTTTTACCCGCTGCTTTGAGCACAATCAGAAGCTGAAATATACCAAGGACTACAACTGGAATAAAATTCCATGGTTTAGTGGACTGGCTCATACGCCAGAGACCCAGCCCCGACCAGGTGATGCCTGTCAGCATTCCCCAGAGAAACAAAAGCTGACGAGCATGCTTGACATGCCAGTGCGTGCTAGCACGCCCTTTCGCGGCGGATGAGCCGGTAGGTTGCCATCCCAACGGTCTCCCGCGCATCAGCTCGAAAAGCGTAAGGGCGTGCGCCCAACTATAGATCAATTTAGCCGCCGTAGCGTCAATTAATCCTCCATTCAAACCGTAATCGCTTTTATGCCACATTGGAAAAATGACAAAGCTATACAAGAGGCTGGGAAGAATATAGAGATAATTTTCCCATCTAATCTGCTGGGACAGAAATAAGAGCAGAATAATGGGTATAGCTGGCGCAATAAAAATAAACAGTGCCGTATGACAATAATAGCAAAAGCCTGATATATAGCAGAGGCGTGTCAAAAACAGCATAGGTGTACGCCAAAAAATCTTTGAGAATAGCAGACTCATACTTCCCCGGCACCAGCGATATTGCTGCCTGAGAAATGCATTGAAGTCCGAGGGACAAAGGCCTACAGCAAGATTAACTGGCAGAAAGGACAATCCGTTTCCGCTAGATAAATGCTATGCTGATCTAGTACGTTTAGAAAGGAATAGAGAACAGTATGATAAGTACAGCATTTACCTCTCAAAAAAAGCGGAAATCCGTTCTGGGGTTGGAGATGGCATATATAGATGAAGGTCAGGGTGATCCCATTGTCTTTCTCCATGGCAATCCTACCTCTGCCTACGTCTGGCGCAATATTCTGCCGTATGTGCAGGGATTTGGTCGCATTCTTGCACCAGATCTCATCGGCATGGGCGATTCGCAGAAGCTGCCCAACAGTGGCCCCGGCTCCTATACCTTCGTCGAACATCGCCGGTACCTCGATGCGCTGCTCGAAGCGTTAGGTGTAGATGAACGAGTCACCCTGGTTGGGCATGACTGGGGAGCGGCTCTAGCTTTTGATTGGGCTCGTCGCCATCCAGACAAGGTACGCGGCATTGCCTACATGGAAGCAGTTGCCGAAACATACTCCTGGAGTGAATACCCAGAAGGAGCACGTCCACGCTTTCAGGCGCTACGATCTCCAACAGGTGAGCAGATCGTTCTGGAACACAACTCCTTCATTGAGGGCAACCTGCCCGCAACGATTCTGCGCACACTCTCGGACGAAGAGATGAACGAATATCGCCGTCCGTTTGTCGAGTCAGGAGAAGCGCGACGCCCCACTCTCTCCTGGGCTCGCCAGCTTCCGATTGATGGAGAACCAGCCGATGTCACCGAGATCGTCACCGCCTCTGGCAAGTGGCTTGCCAGCAGCAGCGTTCCCAAATTATGCATTCAGGCCAATCCAGGAACCAAACGACCGCAACAGTACGAACGCTACCGCACCTGGCCCCAGCTTCGCGAGGTGACCGTGCGTGGACAGCATACTCCCCAGGAGGATTCTCCTGATGAGATTGGACAGGCGATCGCAAGCTGGTTACTCCAGGCGTAACAGGCTTATGACAAGAGCTCTGCTGGCCAGACTTCTTCCCACATCAGATATTGCAGATCAGATCCACTCTGCGTTGTGGACAATAAGCCGCCGAGCTGGCCTGCGTATCCTGGTGAGCAATAGACCTGAGTGACAACACTTCACTGTTATAAAACTGAGCAAGATCGAACAACAGTGAGATTGAGCGGCTGGCCCTGGCCCTGGAGAGCCAGAATGGAACCCTACCACCTTTATGACAAAAGTATAGCCATTCACGGGAAACGGGGTACCATCCGTTTTCAGCTCATGCTTGCGCAATGTTGCGCGGGCTAAGGCCGACCAGCATCAGGAACCAGATGCCAGCGAACGCTGCATCGATGTCGGGATCAGACCAATGGCCGATACTTCAGGACCATGCGTGCCAAACGAACGGGTAATCATTTTCTCAGTTCCTCTTCTTTACGCCTTGAAAGTTTGCTGGTACAAAGATCTTCATCCTGAACGGATGAGAGAAGTTACTTCTCTGGTGGAGGAGTCTCATACCCACGGGTAGAGAGATAGCCATAAAACGCAAAGTGGCAAAACCAGGTCGCCATTTGTCTGGGAGTATAGCTCTTTTCGCTCTCCAGCCACCAGACGATCGTGCCGATCAGGACATGGGAGAGTTGCATGACTGGCAGGGCCTTTGGCATAGCAGGATCGATCTGTTGCCCGCGTCCCACCGGTTGTTTCCACCGTCTCTCGTTCTCAAGTATAAGCTTGATGATGTGCTCACTAATCCTGGCGGCAAACCACGGACTACCGTTTTTCCCCAGCATCGCTCGGTACAGCTGAGTATGTTCAGCGACATGCTCAAAGACCTGGACCCAGATCTCTGGCGGGTGCTTTGTATCCATATGGCCAGGATCTTTATTGAAGGGCTTCATATGTTCCGCCAGATAGTCAGCGGTTTCTTCAAAGATCTTTGCTACCAGATCGTATTTATCCTGATAATGGCGGTAGAATGTGGCTCGGTTAACCATGGCCCGTTCAGCAATATCGCCTACCGTGATCGCCTCGAACCCTTTCTCGGTAATTAGTTCAATCATCGCTTTTTGCAAGAAGTGATGGGTGCGCCGGACGCGCAAGTCTGGTTGTACTTCGTGCGACATGTTTCCCTCTTTGTTGCATATGTAACAAATGGTAACGTATTGATGCTTGCCTGGAGCATTCCACCGGGCTATACTCTCCATTGTAACAGATCGATGTTTTCGCAACAAGATGTCGCATCACTCAATGGAAATCCCAGTTTCAAAGAAAGGACCAATACCATGCCAACGAATACAGCTGCCTGGCTTGGAGCGAAACAAACGCAGCTTGAGATAAAATCTGCGCCATACCCCCATCCACATGAGGGCGAAATTGTCGTCAAGAACCACGCGGTCGCCATCAACCCCGTCGATTGGCTGACACCGCTGCTCGGCAACCTGCTGTTTCCCTGGATCAAGTACCCATTTATCCTCGGCTCGGATCTCGCGGGCGAAGTCGTCGAGGTCGGAAAGGGGGTCACTCGTTTCTCGGTGGGTGATCGTGTTCTTGGTCATGCCATGGGAATGGATAAAAAGAGAAATAGTGCAGCAGAGGGTGCTTTTCAGGAATACACCGTGGTTCTTGCCCACATGGCAACACCAATCCCCAACACTTTGCCTTACGAAAACGCTGCTGTTCTGCCTTTAACTCTGTCTACCGCAGCCTGTGGCCTGTTTGAGAAAGATCAGCTCGCGCTCCACTATCCCTCCGTGAATCCCCAACCGACAGGGAAGACGCTTCTCATCTGGGGAGGTTCAACAAGTGTCGGTAGCAATGCCATTCAGCTTGCCGTCGCTGCTGGCTACGAGGTCTTTACAACCGCGTCCCCACGGAATTTTAACTACGTCAAGAAACTTGGAGCAAGCCAGGTCTTCGACTACCACGATAAGCACAGTGTCAAAGAGATCATCAAGGCTTTCCAGGGCAAGACCATCGCTGGCGCACTCGCTATCGGAGCAGGGTCAGCCTCGGCCTGCGCTGATATTGTCCACGCCTGCCAGGGGAAGCAATTCATCTCACTTGCCGGCCTGCCCGTCCCGTTCGATATTCCCTCAGATCTGCGTCCTGGCCTGAGCTTGCAACTGCTTCCGCTTCTTTTGCACTTTCTGTTAGCGAGTGTATCGATACAAATGAAGTTTCGGATGAGGCGCATCCACACAAAGATGATCTACGGCAGCGCCTTGATGGACGACGAGCTCAGTAAAGTTCTCTACGCAGATTTCCTGCCCCAGGCCCTTGCGGACGGCCACTATATCGCCGCGCCAGAGCCAGTCGTCGTCGGCAAGGGACTCGACCATATACAAGCCGGATTAGACGCCCAAAAGCAAGGCGTGTCCGCTCAAAAAGCGGTAGTTTCTCTTTGATCTGTGATTGCGCAAAGAGCATAGAAGTGGTCGCCAGGGTCTTGTATTGGAATTGCTTCTCATCTATACTTGATCAAAAGAGGCAGGAAGGAATCAGAAAGGGGAATGTATGCCCGATTTGCACTTTACTATCCTCATCGATGGGTCTGCTGAAACCATCTTTGCGCTGCTCGCAGATCTCTCTCATTATGATCGTTGGCTCCCTGGCTCAGAGTCGTTTGGCGCAATTACGCAGATCGCTCCTTTGCCAGTTGGGCTGGGGACAACTTATATTGATGCTGGACCGTCAGGCACGAGGCATGGCGAGGTCATAGAGTTTGATCCGCCAACGCGGATCTCCTTCCAGCAACCAATGCAAGTGAAGCAAGGGGTGCTGAGCGGAACCATAGATATCAAACTTAGTCATACTCTTGAAGCGGTCGGGCAGATGTGCAGCGTGAAGCGCGATCTCACGCTGCGCATTCATGGACTGTTGAAAGCGGCACAGCCCTTCGTCATCGCCGCCTTTCGCAAGGAGAATGAGCGGATGCTCCTGACCTTGAAGCAGCATGTAGAGAAGAGAAGCTGAGTAGGATTGCCTGATATGCAGGTCAATGTCCTGCTCGCAAGTAAAGAGATCCTAAACAGACTATGGACTATTCATTAAAAGCACGCCTGCTTGCCCAATTAGGAGATGGTGCCGGAGAGATAACAAATCTGGCTGTTTCCTCACATGGCAGGTCGATCGCTATCGCCTCTGCAGAGATTCCACTCAGTTTTTGGCATATCCCCTCGTACAGCCTGATAAAAAACATCATGCTTCCGCAAAATGTGCATTCTCTCACCTACTCAGATGATGGACAGTTTTTGGCCGCGGGATTAGCCAATGGAGATGTGTGGATTGGGACAGATGAAGGGGAACATCTCGAGACAATCAAACAGATTGGCAGGGCAACGCTCGCCTTTGTGCCACACAGCGATGTTTTGGCTGTGGTCACCTGGAAAGGTGCGCTACAGTTGTGGCAGATCCAACCTCCGCGCCCTCTTTTCACGCATGTATTTACCACTCCAAAAGCAGAAGTTCATTGGCAAGTAAGTATTGCGTCTGATGGCAGCCAGATTGCCAGTACAAAGGGAAAGCAGGAAGCCCTCTATCTCTGCCAACTCAATCTCCTGGCAAGGCAAGAGATTGTGCAAGATTACAAGCAATTCTCAGATCTCGACATTGCCTATAATTCTGAATTACATTATCATCCGACAGAACAGCAGCTTTTTTTTCTGCGTGATAAGCTCTATCCTAACGAGATTGTGGGATTGGATACACAGACGGGTTCCTGTATTTCTCGCATTCCCTTGCCTCGTCCAGGTTACTATCCAGGGCAATTTTGCTTTTCCCCACAAAAGGACTATATTGCTGTGACGGATGGGAACGGGAATATAGTTATCTGCTGTTTAAAAGAGCAAAAGGCGCCAGGGAGTTTTCCCGCCCATCGTGTCAAAGGCGACTGGTCATCTCAGTATCGCCTGACGCACGCCATACAATGGGTTTCCTCGCCACTCGGCACTATTCTGCTTACCGCGGGTTGGGGGCAGAGGATGGCAGAAGGCAAATGGCGTCTTCCTTCCGTCGTAAAACTGTGGCATCTAGATCTCCGCTGACGCTTCTACACCAGCAGTGAAGCCTGTGCCAGGGACATGAAAAAGTTCCCACGGAGATTTTACAAAATCCTGACAACTTCCACAAACTTTCTTGAGACTATGCTGTTAAAGTTAGTGGTGTACAGGAAATCCTGTACAGATCAATAACAAGACCATTCAGTCGGAATGTTACAAAACGAAAATCGGCTGAAAGGAGGGAAGTGTAGAGCAAGAATAAGCTGTGCATAAAACCAACATCGAGGCCCTTCCAAACGGGGGTAGGAAGTCAGGCGCCTACCTCCGTTTTCCATTGGCGGGCAGATCTAAGCAGCCATTCGTTTGCTCAGGTCTGCCCGTCTCTGCTTTCTTCTGGCGCGCGACTCAAGAACAGCCATACCCCCCACATCAGCAGAGTTAGAATCAGCGCAAAGGGCAGCAGGGACCAGTAGCCCAGATGCTGGACAAGGTTGCCGGCCAGCCAGGGGAAGAGGGCCGCGCCACCGCTACCAAAACAGGCGAGGAAGCCGATCGCGCTAGGCAACAGACGCGGAGCAACCAGCCGCGGCATAAAGGCAATAGCGGTCGGAAAGAGCGGTCCCAGGCAGAAGCCGACCAGGCAAAGGGCACTGGCAACTCCCCAGATCCCTGGTAGCACCCAGGCCAGGATTAGACCAAGCGCAACCCCGGCCAGGCACAGCGTAATCAAGCGTTGCATACCCAGGCGCGGAAGCAAATTGGCCAGCGTCAGGCGTCCCAGCGTCAGACCACACCAGTAGCCACTGATCACCCAGGCGGATAAAAGCGCCGGACCCGAGCGCTCCAGAGTCAAATAGCTATAACCCCAGTTGCCCAGGCTAACCTCGGTCCCAACATAAAAAAGCAGAAACGAGGCAGCCAGCCAGACGCCACGTCTGCGCAAAGCAGCGGATAACAAACTACTCCCTGCCTGCCTATCCTCTCCTGCCTCTTCCGTCTCTCCCACTTCTCTCTCCTGCTCGCCCTGTGTATCTGCCTGGCGCAGTCGCGTGGACTGCTCACTCGGTTTGAAGGCCAGGCCCATGCCCAGCAAAAGTAAGAACGCCAGCCCCAGCCAGACTACATATGTCGCCTGCCAGCCCAGATGCCTGACCAGTAGCGCGGAAGCCAGCAGGGGTCCAAACAGCGCGCCCACCCCATAAAACGCGTGCAAGTAGTTGAGCAGTTTGCCATTATTGGGTAAAGAAGCGATATAGGCATTCAAACCTGCATCAATCATTCCTACAGCAAAACCTGTGATGGTACTCGCGCAAAGAAAAAAAGCATAGGGCAGCCCCAGGCTAAAGAGAAGCGCTCCCAGGCTAAACGTCGCCAGGCTGACCAGCAGAAAACGTCGCACACCCAGCCGCGCCGTCAACAGGCCAGTATTGAAAGACGCGCAAAGATAGCCAAAGACCAGAGTCAGAAAGAGCCAGGAGATTGTTACTGCATCAACATGATAGAAAGCACGCATACCCGGAATGAGTACTCCAAACGCTCCATCATTACAGCCGATAAGAATAAAGGTAATAAAAGCTAAGACACAATGGATACGCGGAATATGCCGCTGAGAAACGCTTTGCGCCTCCAAGGACTGCACCATATGTTCTCCAGACCCATTGCCAGCCTGTTCAGACTGTCCTTGCATGACCCCTACCTCCAGCCGTCTTGCACAGCCCTTCTTCAACACCCCTCCCGGTCTGGCGTACACGACTCAGATTCACTGCTTACGCAAGCAAATCAGCCGCCACCTGGCGTCAATCTACTTGCTCAGCTAGAATGGCCCGATGCCCAACCCATGCAAGACCATCTCAAAGGCACTGATCACAATGATTGGCAGAAAGACAAGGCGTAACGTTTTGTTGCTCAAATGAGTAAGCAGACGCGCGCCGAGGAGCGCACCGGCTAACACACCGAGCGCGACCGGAGCCGCAACGAGCGGAGGAATATCGCCACGCGAAAAGTATATACCCGCGCTAGCCGCCGCCGTCACACCGATCATAAAATTACTCGTAGTCGTTGACACTTTAAGCGGAAGTCGCATCAGCGTATCCAGTGCCAGGACTTTAAATGTACCACTGCCAATACCAAGTAGTCCAGAAACAAGGCCAGCAATATACATCAGCGCCAGACCAAAAGGCGTATGAGTAACCTCGTACTCTACCTCTTTGCCAGAAGATTGATCCGGGTATGAACTTGCCAGGCGCAGATGCTTTGCCCAGCGATCGTTGTGAACGCCCTTCGGCAATTCCTCGCCAATTTTAAAGACCATAGATACAGCAGAAATCAGCAGGATAATCCCAAAGATCACGGCCAGAATGCCTGGAGCAAACAGGCCCACCAGGAATGCGCCACTCATCGCGCCAACTGTAGTTGCCAGTTCTAAAAACATACCCACGCGCATATTAGTAAGATGCTCTCGCACATATGCAGCAGATGCACCACTGGAGGTCGCGATCACAGAAATGACGCTGGCACCAATGGCAAAGGTGATCGGCAATTTAAAGACCAGGGTTAACAGAGGCACAATCAGAATACCACCGCCGAGACCTACAAGCGCACCAAGCAAACCTGCCGCGAGAGAACTGAGAAAAATCAAGCCAAAAACAGTCAAAGAAAACGAGAATGGCAGCGTGCTAAGATGTTGCTGACCCGCTACCAGGGAGCCAAGAAAAAACATGCTAAACAACAACAGACCAAGAACCAGGCAGGTAATCGTCGCATACAAGCGATCCCGCTCAAGTACAAAGGTAATCACAGAAACAGCTACACGTACAACCGGCGTGGCAATCAGCAACAGAAGTCCAAGACTAATAATCGCCTGTGGGCGCAGGATGAGCAATCCCTGACCCACCTGCAGCAGCGTCGCCGGGAAATTGAGCAAGCGCGCGACCGAGAGGCCCCCTGGTCGCGTGGGCAATAATAATAGCCCAAGCACAATAACCACAGCGCTCAGCATAACTCCCCCTTGCAGTATCCACCCAATCACAGCATGCGCGGCTATCCCTGGCTCTTTTTCGCGCTGCTCGCTACCAGGGGCTGAAGTACATTGGGACTCTTTTACTGGCTGTGCCACGTGGGCAGAATGAATATAGGAAAATTCCGGGTGAGTTCGCATTTTTCTCTCCATTTCTTCTACTTCTAACTATACCCGGCTTTAATTCATAATTCCAATTCATGATTTTTATTAAAATCATAACTTATAGGAATATATTTTGCGAGAGCGTTAGCGCCACGAACAAGCAATCACAGGACTTTTGGGGGAAGAAGCAGGCCAAAGGTTTCAATTTTTAGCGTTATCGTTTACAATACAAAAAGGGAGAGTAATCCTCTCCATCAAACAAACGCCTTAACGTAGTGCATGCAGTAGTGCGTTTTTGTAGCGTAGTTTGTAGATAGTTTTAATACTTTGTAAATTACAAGGAGAGCCGGGTAACTGGTTCTCCTTTTTACATTCCCCATCCATCCAAATAATGAACATGCCACCCGTCAATCAATCCCCACCATAGTCAGCGCCAGTCATTTGCTGGCATGCAGTCAGCGCTCACTTGTAAAAACCTGGCGCGCCAGGCCAGGCAGGTCTCAAAAGTTGAGAGCAAGTGAGAAAAAGCGAGGGTGTGGAGGACAGGTAATAGGGTGTCCCGCGTCAAACCCTCACAAGTCGTCTTGCGCTCTTATAAACGTTTCCATTGGAGGGTCCAGGGAGTGTGGAAAGATGGGCACCGCGGTGCCCATCTTTCCACACTCCCTGTTTTTCT
>JBEVTI010000044.1:0-50170 GCA_041156125.1 Candidatus Paraktedonobacter carboxidivorans | reverse complement strand
GCTGGGCGCCACTGCGCCCAGCGTTGCTCGCTCCCTGGACCCTGCTGTGGCAGAGATGAAAAGGGTGCAAAACTGCAGTCTGAGAGGAGCGGGCTGCGGTCGCTCCTCTCAGACTCATTTACATATCGCAAAAAGCAAAGAACACTATTTTAGTGGAATAGCGCGCATTTGCGTCAGACAATCATCATAGACCCCTAGCTGCTTGCGTAGCTCAATACGCTCTTCAATACTCTCTGTGCGCTGTATCTCCTTCAATGTTTCTCTGTGCAGACGCCGCACAAACGATTTGATCTCCGCAATATCATCAGTCTCATCGAGGAGAATCAGCATTTCGTTGACTGCCTCAAAATACGTCCCACCCTCGCTTGCACTACGCTGGCTTTTCTCTGCGAAATAGGCCACGAGATCTTTTTTGCTCGTGATAGTTGGCATGGTCTATTATCTCCTGCTCGTTTCTGCCAACAGTATAGCATATTCCACGGGATGCGCGGAGAAATGGATGTATTGCATCAAATATATCCAATTCTTGTATACAGCGCATTGCGCTTTCTGCGTCAGGGCGAAATTTCCATGGAGTCACGGAAACGCCGGGGCTTGCTAGCAGAGTCCTCCATCCTGCCTGGCGAGTGTATCTGTTTGCTCGGTATGAGTACGCAAGGAGAGCTTTGTCAGCAATTCTCTGGGTGAATGATAAGGCGTATTAGAGCAGTTCTGCGCGCAGGACCGTGACTGCCTGACCACCAAGGCGAACTCGATCACCAGCGAGTTGGACACGTACGACTCCGCCGCGCGTTGACGCTTGATAGCCGGTGAGTTGTGCGCGGCCCAGGCGTTTGCTCCAGAAAGGACTCAGTACACAGTGCGCGGAACCAGTCACCGCATCTTCGTTGATGCCCACGCTGGGACAGAAGAAACGTGACACAAAATCATAGGCAGAAGGAGCGTTGGCCACGGCAGTGACAATCACTCCACGCGTCGGAAGCGTCGCCAGTTGTCTAAAATCAGGCGTGATGCCGCGTAATACCTCTTCCGATTCGACCTCGACCAGAAGATCGAGCTGGCTTTTGCCAACATAAAGCGGCATTACACCTAGACTTGCTTGCAAGACCTGTGGAAGGTCTGTAGCCTGCTCTGGCTTGGCGGGAAAATTGAGTTCGATCCACTCGCCATCCCATTGCGCGCTGAGCAGTCCACTTCTGGTGAAGAAACGTGCCTGGGCCTCGTGTGCTAGATAGCCTTGCTCCCAAAGGATGTGAGCACTCGCGAGTGTGCCATGACCACACAGCTCAAGCTCAACCTGTGCGGAAAACCAGCGCAAAGAGTACCCATCGTCCTGAGGGTATAAAAAGGTGGTTGCGGCCAGATTCATTTCGCTGGCGACCTGCTGTAACCAGGCATCCTCGCGTGGCCCATCCAGGATACAAACCGCTGCGGCATTGCCCGCGTATCGGGAGTTAGTAAATGCATCGACATGGAATAAAGTAAGGCTCATGTGTCTATCTCCCTGGATTTTGCGCAGATTTTTTTGATTTATGACAATTGTAGGCAAAAAAAACAAGAATAGCAAACTTGATCTGAAAGTGGTAGACTAAAGGCAAGTATAAACCGGCTGAAGTTCTGGCCTGGGTAATATCTGAGAGAGATTGGAAAGAAACATGGTCGAGATCCCTCCTCATTTCGGAACGCAGTATCGGTCAATCAGCATGCTTGAGAAGCATAGCAAAGCTGGCGGCACTGGTCTTGAACGGTTGTGCAGACAGGATTGGGTGCGGAGTACCGAGACGGAATACGGGGTAGAATTCTTTGAGGCACGCTTTCAAGGCCATGCCTCCCTTGGGAAATGGCAGAGAAGCAAGAATGGAGCAAGAAGCGCAAAAGAAGCAGCCGCTTCACCTCTGCCTGTTTGTTTCTCTTTTGCCATTTCCCAAGGGAGAGTTATCTATGCCCTGTTCGCCTTGCGCTGCAACAGATACTCACCTCATTGACCAGTTCGCCGCGCAGGGTTAAGGTATCAGGATGGTAGCGTTTGATGCTCTAATGGCGCCCTCTTGCCCTATACTTATCGAAGAGCACATAGCAAGTAAATACTATTGTTAAGATGATAAACGCGGCAACTATGGCAAAGTTTCTATATAGGTCACTCGCTTGCTGACGGACAAGGATACAGTAAGGCTCATTTTCGCCATTAATGACACCAGGAGATGACTCATATTTTGGTGTGTGGCAAGGCCGCTCACCAGGCCACACACCAAAACAGAGGCGAGACGCCGCAGGTGCCGAGGAGCCCAAAGGAGAGACAGCATACTCTACGCCTCGATCAGCACAATTTTTACCTCGTAGCTTGCCGCTGGACTGCCTCCGGTGGCCAGGCTGATCACCTGGCTGTGTAGATCGCGGATCGTCTCTTCGTAGCTATCGAAGTGGACGGGAATGGCGCTGCCGCCCAGCGGGTCGCTGAAATTGAGCGTTGTGCCTATACTTCCCGTATAGCTTGCCCGTAAAGTATCGCGATACTGCTGGCCGCTTTTGCCGCTAGCCGTGCCGTCGTATTTGAGCAGATCGTTGAGGCAGAGAATGCTCATCGACCATTCTCGCCGACCCGGCCCAAGGTCAATGTAGCTCTCGCCACCGTCCGCGCGCACGGTGGCTTTGCGAATACGCGGCTGCTTAACGCTGTAGCTGCCGGGCTTCACAAAGTAGCCGGTACCGTCAAGGCCGATTTCCGCGTCGAGACCAATCGTGAATGACATATGCTATACGCTCCTTTACATACACGTAATAGAGACTCTACCCATCTACTTCTGCTCCTGTATTCTGGCGCTCTGGCTGCTCCCGTTATCGCTGATCGTCACAAGGTCACCATCGATCGAGATGATCAGACCCCTGCGCCTGAGCGCGGCTTTGATTAGCCCGACTGTCTGTGTCAGCCGCTCGTTTTCCCGTTCCAGCGTCTCCAGGCGACTCTGCAAGGCCTCCAGTTCGGCCTGCAAGGCTTCGATGACCTGGGACTGAATCTCGCCAGCTGCGCGGTGTTTGCCGCTGCGCAGCGCGATATAGCCGCCGACCATGGCCGCGATCAGGAAGAGGATGTTGAGAATGCTGGTCACACTGTAAAGATTATCTGTATTCATGGTCTCCCCTCTCTATAATCTTTGATAGCGACTGGCGATATCGCCCCAATGTGTGCGCGTAGAGGACGCGAAGTCGCGTTGTTGCTTGATCTCGCGCAATCTGTTCTCGAACTGGCTCATCTTATTGCGCGCTGCCTGGAGCCAGGCCAGGGGGATTTTCGAGTCGTCCACGCGGTCGCGTAGCGCGCCGTCCTGAAACTCGAAGTTATCATTGGTGGGTACCTGGTAAGCCTCCAGCGCGTAAGCACACGCGCCCAGCGCGATGATATCGCGGTGAATCTCCGGGATCGTGCTGCCATTGCTGTCGAGCTGGTGTTTTGTCGCGTAGAAGACGCGCATGACCAGCGTGCTATCCTGGGGCAGTTCAGCGCTGCCGAGCTTCAGGGTGAAAGTCTGTTGCACTGCCCCAATCTGGCTGGGCGTGCTGCCGACCGCCCCCTGCGCGCCCATGTTGCCGCCAGCAGCCAGGGCATAGGTGGAGTCAAAAAGGTTGCTAAACTCGGAGAAAGGCCGCTCAAAGGGTGGCCAGTACATGACCCCACTGGTATTCACTGCTGGGGAATTAACCTGGGTGACAATCCCTGCATCGAGCATGTTGTCAAGATAGACGGTCGTCGTATTGTCCATGATCGTGGTGAGCAGATAAAAGACGCTGCCCCCGGCCAGGGTGCGATAGATGTTTCTGCCGATCACAGTATTTACCGCGATAGCTGGTATCTGCACGCTGCTCGCTCCCTGCGCGATGTTGCTTAGCTGCACCTGCTTATTGCTCACCGTGATGCTGCTGGCCGGTCCAGCCGTAGTTTCGCCGCCCTGGGAAAGGAAGGTCACGCAATACTGGACCGTACCGTTAACATTGCCTGCTCCCCCCTGCGCGAGGGTCGGACCACCTGGCGCGGGCGTGAAGAAGCTGCCATAGACCTGTAATGGCATCAGAATGCGCTCAATCCACAGCACCGGATACGCGGGATTGGCTGGCGTGGGATAGGGATAGGTGCGCTGGTAAGGCTGCGTGGGCATGTCCACCCAGTTAATATTTGGGTAGTACTGCGTATAATGATCGATAGCCTTGTCAATCGCCCGGTCAATGTCGCTGGTAGCCCAGCGAGCCGCGCCTGGATCAAACAGGTCGGCCCGCACAGCGGCTTCAATGGTCGCAAGTGTAAAACTCATACGTTACTCCTTATTGGCTGATGACTTTTACGGTTCTGCCATGCTTCAGACTTTCTCTTCAGCCGAGGAAGCAAGCAGAGTAGAAATATGATACATGTTTCTACTCTGCTTGCTTCTTTGCCAATAGAGATGTATACTATTGCTTGAAATGGCGGCATTTGTCGCTCAGAGGAGCGGAGACGCCGCCAGAATGCGACAAAGGTAGGGTGCTCAGGATGGCCAGTCCGTTGGAAGTGTTCTGTTGTTACGCGCGCGAAGATCAGGAAATGCTCAAGCAACTTAAGAAGCATCTTGCGCCGCTGGAACGTCGTGGTCAGATCAAGCTGTGGAGCGATACAGACCTGAACGCGGGTGTCGAGTGGGAACAAGAGCTGCACATGCACCTGGAACGGGCCGATCTGATCTTGTTGCTGATCAGTCCCGATTTTATGAATTCGGACTATTGCTACAGCATCGAGATGAGAAGGGCGATCGAGCGCCACGAGCAGGGCAGCGCGCGGGTGGTTCCCATCATTCTGCGCGCGACCTTCTGGCGTGACGCGCCCTTTGCCCGCCTGCAGATATTGCCCAAAGATGCCAGACCGGTGAAGAGTTGGCCAGACCTGGACGAGGCCCTCAGCGATGTCACCGAGCGCCTGTCCCAGACAATCGCAGCTCTGCGCTCCTGTCGCGCACCCGCCCCGGCACAGTCCCCCGTTCAGCCAACTCAACCCCGGCCTGTGGCTCCAGGACGCACGAAAGAAGAGTGGATGACTGTGGGCAATGACCATTTCGATGCTGGACGCTTCACGGAAGCTCTTGCGGCTTATGAGCAGGCGCTTGGGCTTGATCCCACCAATGCTCTGGCGCATATTAACAAAGGCGTGGCTCTGAGGCGCCTCGGACGCGGCGACGAGGCTCTCGCGGCTTATGAGCAGGCGCTTGAGCTTGATCCCACTGATGCCCTGGCCTATTATAACAAAGGCGTGGCTCTGAGGAACCTCAAACGTCACGCAGAAGCCCTCGCGGCGTATGAGCAGGCTCTGCGCTTTGCTCCCACGTTTGCCCTGGCATACCACGACAAAGGCGATGTTCTCACGAAGCTGGGCAGGCACGCAGAGGCTCAACGAGCGTATGACAGGGCGCGAGAGCTTGGGTACCGGGCATAGGCACGAGCAATACACTTGCGCGGGTTGTCGGTCCTTTAAGCTAGAGCGACTTGCTCTATACACCACCGACCCGCGCAGCCACTCCTGTGCCAATCCCTCCATTCTGCTTGCTTCCCTGCTTGAAGAGAGGTATACTATTGCTTGAAATGGCGGCAATTCCCGCTCAGAGGAGCAGGGATGCGGCCAGAATTCGACGAAGGCAGGTTGCTCAGGATGGCCAGTCCGTTGGAAGTGTTCTGTTGTTACGCGCGCGAAGATCAGGAGATGCTCAAGCAGCTTAAGAAGCATCTCGCGTCGCTGGAGCGTGGTGGTCAGATCAAGCTGTGGAGCGATACGGACCTGAACGCGGGTGTCGAGTGGGAACAAGAGCTGCACACGCACCTGGAACGGGCCGATCTGATCCTCTTGCTGATCAGCCCCGATTTTATGAATTCGGACTACTGCTACAGCATTGAAATGGGCAGAGCCATTGAGCGCCACGAACAGGGCAGCGCGCGGGTGGTCCCGATTATTCTGCGGGCGACCTACTGGCGTGATGCACCCTTTGCCCGCCTGCAGGTGTTGCCCAAAGATGCCAGGGCAGTCAAGAGTTGGCCAGATCTGGATGAGGCCCTCAACGATGTCACCGAGCAGTTGGTCACCGTGCTCGCCGACCTGCGCTCTCGTTCCGCGCCACCTCGACCACAGGCCCCTGCCCAACCAGTTCAACCACGGCCTGCTCCCGCTCAACCCCGCCCTGTGGCTCCGGGAAGGACGAAAGAAGAGTGGGTGACTGTGGGCAGTGATCATTTCAACGCTGGACGCTTTACGGAGGCTCTTGCAGCTTTTGAGCAGGCCATTCGCCTCGATGCTACGTTTGCCCGGGCCTATTATAACAAAGGTGTGATTCTGGAGAACCTCAAGCGCTATGCCGAGGCTCTTGCGGCTTATGAGCAGGCGCTGCGCCTTAATCCTACCTATGCCCTGGCGCATCAAGGCAAGGGTGCGGCTCTGGGGAACCTCGGACGCAACGCAGAGTCTCTCGTGGCCTATGAGCAGGCGCTGCGCCTTGATCCTACCAATGTCCTGGCGCATCAAGGCAAGGGTGCGACTCTGGGGAACCTCGGACGCAACGCAGAGGCTCTTGCGGCTTATGAGCAGGCGCTGCGCCTTGATCCCACTGATGCCCTGGCCTATTATAACAAAGGCGTGGCTCTGAGACACCTCGGACGCAACACAGAGGCTCTCGCATTTTATGAGCAGGCGCTGCGCCTTAATCCTACCGATGCTCTGGTACACCACGATAAAGGCGATGTTCTCAAGAAGCTGGGTAGGCAACAAGAGGCTCAGTGGGCGTATGACAGGGCGCGGGAGCTTGGGTATCATGGCTAGCGGCTTCCTCCTTGCAATGCAGATATCTGCTCTCTATTTCTCAGGTGTGCTCGTGACCACTCCAACTCCCGTGGGCCCGCTGGCGGGCAGTATGCTGCTGTCCAGGCTGCTCGTGGGCGCGGGCTGGTAATAATGTTGGTAGAGGTTCATGTTGTAGACCGCGCTCTCGATGGCTGCGCTGGCGTGGCGCTCGTTGAACTTGAGGCCCAGTTCGTGGCTCATGGCTGCGATGGTCTGCATTGCTGCCTGCTTTTTGAGCGCGCCGCCGGGATTGCTGGCGGCGTACGTCTGCTCTACCGCCTGGGTCGCGACCTGGGCCAGTTCGTCGAATAGCTTTTGCAGGTTGGTGGGCAAACCCTGTATGGCGCGCTGATAAAGATAGGCGACCACGCCCACGGCTCCTGCGACGACGATGCTGACTAGTTCTGGCTGCATGGTGGTAAAAATGTTCATCTTGCTGTCTCTCCTTTAAAGCTTATTTATTTGTCTGTTCAATGCAAGCTTGTTTGTCTGTTCAATGTTATCCTGGTAAGGGGAGGAATCTCCTGGAACCTTGCCAGGGTTCTCCCCTTCTCTCCCTACGGCCCCCGGCGAGGATTTACAACTGGTTGACGCGCGCCAGCAGGTGGGTGGCGAGGTCGCCGATCATGCGGGCCGCGGCCAGGAGTTCGCTTCTGATTTCGTGGACATCTTGCTCGCCTGGACCCCCGCCGGCGTGAATTGGCGCTGGTACGGGCGTGCTGGGGAGGCTGGCCAGGGCGCTCAGGGCTGTGTAGAATTCGCGGCCCACGCTGGCATTGTAGACGCCCCTGCTCGCGGTCCAGATCAGTTCGCTGTAGCGCGTGACCAGGCGCGTGCCGCTACCGCTGCTGGGATCGCCCATCTCGACTGGATTGGCCCCGGCTTCGGCTGCCAGGGGGATATCGCCTGGATGCCATCTGTGCGCGAGGATGTAAGCGCGGAAGCCCTGCTGGATGCTGATCCCGTTGGGCGCGCTCAGCTTCTCCCCGTCGTCCGCCCAGCCGGTGGGTATCTGCATATCGGCATTGGGTAGCGCTCTGGCATGCGCGGGCCGGGGACGCCATGGGGGCGTGACGACGGTTGCTCCGACGAGGCTGAGCCTGCCCGCGTCATAGATACGCGGCCCCGGTCGCAGGCTGGCGGGATCATTCAGGCTCGCGCAGTTGGCGCTATCGCGTACTAGCAGCGTGTTGCCGCTGCCCAGCCCGGTGGCCAGGATGATATGGCTGCCTACCGCTGCCCATGGATACGGACTGGCGACGCCCAGCGCGAGATCGTGGACGCTGGCCTCGCTTACCGCCAGCAGAACTGGATATCCCCAGGCCAGCCATTGCTTGACCAGTTCGATCTCCAGCGGCAGGGCCTGGTAATGCAGCCCGATCTGGCCCAGCAAAGCATACTCTTGTTCCGCGCTCATGCCAGCCGTGTTGCTCGCGCTATTGTCTCCGTTATATTGCGCGTACCATGCCTCGGCATTTGTGATCACCTGGGTCGGACTCAGCGTGGGCGTCAGACCCGGCTGGCTCATGCTGCGCGCTATTGCGCAGGCGAAGAAGCCGCACTCAAACTCGCTCAAGCGTTTCCCCTGCGCAAATTGAAACTGATCAGCCTCGGTGACATCTACGATCTCTCCTCTACTGTTGGTCGCGACATAGGTCATGGTAATGTCTTCTCCTTATCTGTAATGTGGCCTGTAATCATTCTCACACCGGAATTTTTCTGGTGTTCGTTGTGCGCAAAATGCACAAGTTGTCAGGAAAGATAGATCGCGCTATAATGAAATCTATCCAGAGGGAATTTGATGGAAGGGAACTACAATCATGAGAAAAGAAACTCCTCTCTTTGCGAACGTCGAATACAACGGACACAATTATAAACAGCCGGGTTTTTATGGCATCACGCTTTGTACATATCATCGGCGCTGGTTCTTCGGCACAATCTCTGATGGACAGATGCTCTTGAACCAGGTTGGCCGTATCGCCCAGGAAGTTTGGGCTAGGCTGGCTAACCGCTGGCCCTGCGTGCAATTGCACGAATACGTTTTCATGCCCAATCATATGCATAGCATTATAGAGTTGATCGATACTCCTGGACAGCAAATCAGTGTATTTGAGGTTATCCGCGCCTATAAGGCTCAGGCCTCTTACACCATAAGAAAAAGCGTAGAAGATCGCTGGCCTGGCTGGCAAGAAGGCGGTTGGAAAGCTGTCATCCTCAGTGAGACTCGCCTGGCAAACGCTCGTCAGTACATAAGCAACAATCCTGCCAACTGGACACGTGATCGTTTGATGCGAGAAGACTTCAAAAAACATGAAATCAGGCGTTCTCGCCTGGTAAAAACCAATAAACCACCTATTACATAAAAAGCTAATCATGAATGTCTTATACATTCTTAACTAAAAACAACAAAAAGCCATAGTGGGCCGATTTATCGAGTCCAGCCCCGATTCATCGAGGGCCTCTCGCTTCAAACGAAATGCCTTGAGAAACAGATACTCATCGTGTAAAGGATGCATTTGTAATATCTGGGATGGTTCCGCTTGATAGGTTTGAGTTGTTTGAGGGGTATAGGATGTCGGGCATGATGTCCTCGATGAATCGGGACTGGACTCGATAAATCGGCCCACTATGGTATTACAGGTGGAAAAGTCGTGATGGTGATGGCTTGTTTGATAGGTTTGAGTTGTTTGAGGGGCATAGGATGTCGGGCATGATGTCCTCGATGAATCGGGACTGGACTCGATAAATCGGCCCACTATGGTATGTGTGGATAAGACGGGTGTGATTGTAAGTGACATTGGTTTCTCCTTTTTAATGCCCCTGTAAACTCAGATGGCTTGCATATTCGGCCTGCTGGGCATTGTAGATCGCCTGGTGTTCGCTCAAGCGGCCTACCACGCTCTGTCCTGTGCCTGTGGGTGCCGCGGCGTCCGTGACGGTCACGACATCGCCAGGCTGGAGCGCGGGATTAAGCGGGACGATCAGGCGTGTGTCCGCTTGCGCTCGTTGCTCGCTGTAGAGCACGAGGTTGGCCGCGATCAGGGCTTGCGCGCTGGTCGTGGTCTTGAAGTCCGTGTGATAAAAGAGCCGCTCCACGCGCGTGGCGGCGTTGGCCGTGTTATCGTAGACCTCCGCGCTGGTCAGGGCGTAGCTGCCACTGCCAGCGGGCGGCTTGCCGTTGGCTATGACGTGGTTGGCGCGCTGGTAGTCCTGGCCAAAAGCGACCTGCTCGATCTCCTGCTGATAGCTCCAGATGGAGGGATCGCTGACCGCAAGTTCGCGGATCTGTAAACTTTCGTTCTGGTCCAGAAAATAATCAAGACCATAGGTGCTGGCCAGGCTATCGAGCGCGTGCCTGTAGGACATGTTGGCCTGCATGACAAATGTGGGCACAATCTGGCTGAGCTGGCTGCCCGCGCTGATCACCGGGTTGAAGAGGCCGGCTCGCGCGCAGACCTCGCTCAGCAGGTAGCTGAGCGTCTGGTTCTGTAGCAGATTCTGCCAGCGAATCTTGCGATCGAGCCGTTCGCTGAGGTCCAGGCCGCTGATCTGGATCAGGTTCTGCTGAGGACTGCGCAGCATGGCCACTTTCATGATGCGATAGGTGCCGCTCAGGATTGTGTCCGGGCTGCCGCTAACTTCGTAGCCTTCGCTCAATCTCAGGCTGGCTCCTGGACCTATCGGCTGGTACGCCGTACCTCCTGTCAAATTGATCAGGTTGTTGTACTGGCCGTCGCGATTATCGATGCTCACCACAAGCTCAGCCGGTTTGTTGAGCCGCTCGCTGCGTCTGTACGCGAACACAGCGGCGGAAACGTCCAGGTACTGGTTGCTGTTCGCCTGGCTAAAAGCACTGGTGGAGAGCACTGTGCTCGGCGTGGACAGATAGTAGCGCGCTCCGCTGCTCCCGCTCTGGGGCGCGCTCAGGAAGAAGTAGTTACCACCGTAGATGCTGCTGATCTCTGGCACAATCCAGCCATCGGACCAGTGAACAAAATCAAAGGATTCGCGTACCCGGCAGAACTGATAAATGGCCCCGCTGATGCTCCCGTTGTCGTATTCCGAGTTGATGAGATGATAGAGTCCATCAAAATAGCTCAACCTTGGGGAGATATGGCCGATGGTGTTGCTGGTTGTGCTGGCCACGTTGGGACCCTGCGTCCAGGCCGCTCCGTTGTAGCTTGCGCTATAGAGCGTAGCTCCGTCGCTGTAGACCAGCTTATAGATTCCGGCGCTGTAAATGGCTGCTATGCCCTGGGCTGAGAGCGGATTGGGCAGGGTCCAGTTGGTGGGCGCGCTCCAGACACCGCTGAAGGTCGAGACGGCCATGCTCGCGCCACCGAACACGTCGTAGAAGTAGAAGATCTCGTTATTGCCTGTGCTGGCGAGTCCGCTGATCAGCGAGGCTCCAGGCGGCGAGACGATGCTTACCGGTCCTGTCCATGAGATGCCGTTGTTTGTGCTGTTCCAGACGCGCAGTGCATTGCCGCCTGTACCCTGCTGCGCGAATGCACGCAATGTGCCGCTGTTATTGCTCACACAGCACGAGCCGTCGCGCCACATGTTGGTGGAGCCGCCGCTTAAAGTGGTCAGGCTGGACCACTGGCCGGCGTTGCTCGGATCGCTGATACGGCTGTACTGAAAGCTGGCGGTAAAGCTGCCGCTCGTACCGTTCAGATAGACGCGTATGATTGAGCCGTCGCTGGCAATGCAGCAGTCAGACCAGGAGTCGCTAAGCCCTGGTGCCTGGTAGGCGCTCAAATGGATGATATGATCTTCGATTGTCAAGCCGATGGCTGGTCGCCGCGTATAGGCAGCCAGCGCGGCGCTCATGCCGGCGTCAATGCTTCTCATGCTTCCCTCCCAAAGATGATGCGCAAGAGCCGCGCCTCCTCATCTCCGTTATGCTCAGACCGGAACTGCTGGCGAATGGTCAGCAGGCGGGCGATCAGCGTAATATATTTGCTGGCAGTGCTCGCCGCCTGGGCGGGTGACAATTCTTCTGGCTCGCAGGCTGCCAGTAGCAGACCGGCCTGCAACTCCAGGCGTTCCAGCCACGCGTTAATGCGCCTGAGCGCGTCCTGGTCGGCATTCATCTCCGGTTGCCTCGCTGAACTCGCCGCTGCCGGTTGACCATCTACGTTCATATGAGATATCCATAGGTCCACAGGCTGACTGTGCAGTTGCCAGTGTTGGCCTTAATATCAATCTGCCCGCTGGGATCAAGCCCGATGATGCCATTGCCGCGCATGGTGGCGTTGGCCGCGCTCAAGTTGCCGATGCTGGCATAGCCGCCGATGAGCGCGCTATGCGGCGCGAGCTGCAAGAACGCCGCGCTGGTCGGACTGCTGAACTGCGCGCTGTAGATCACGGCCTGCGCTCCCAGAGGAATATTTCCACCTGTCAGCGTGAAAGTGCCTGTCACGCCGGCATTAATCACCTGGGCATTGAGCTTTTGCGTGCTGCTCGCCATCACGGTTCGACCCGGAAAGCCGCTCGGAGTCGTCCCGTAGACCGCGATAATCACTGCATCGCTGTGATTGCTCTCGTCGAAAAAGAGCACTACACACGCGGCCCCCTCAAGCGCGCTTGTGCCATCCAATGTTGTCGCTACCGGCACGGTGCTGAGCACGTAGTTCGTGGCTTCAATGATTAAGACTGTTCCCGTATAGCTATTGTTATCAAAACTCTGCAAGATGCCACGCCGAATCGCCTGTTGTGTTGACATAATATACTGCCTCTCAGGGGGCAGGCCAGAGCCTCGTCTCTGACCTGCCTCACGCGCCTGTCATGTCTGACAAAGCCAGAAACTCACGCCTCTACCTTGCCTCTATCGCCTGTTGTGCTTGCCCGCTTCGCATTTATGCTTGATCTGTCCCGTTAATCCGCCCTGGCTGCTCGCGCGCGGATTAACGGGACAGAGCGCGGGCGCGCTTCAGGGCGTTCTCTCTAGCCGTCGTTGGTGCTCTGGCCGGGATAGGGCAGCAGGTCGGCTGTCGTGTAGGTGTGCAGGGTGCCCGCTGTATAGCCCAGGCCGCTTACCAGGGCGTTGATCGCCGTTGCGCACTGCGCGAGCGTGCTGGTGCCGCTGCTTGTGATCTGGATAAAGATCCCGCACTGTGGCAGAGTCCCGTCAGCTATCTGCTGAAAGATGCAGTTTACCCGTGGGGACCAGTAGCTGCCCACTGGCGCGCTCTGGCCTCCTGTGAAGCGACTGCCGCTGTTCTGGATGGCCTCTTCGATAATTGACATAACTTTTCCTCTCTTCTGCTTGCTTGCTTGCCTGCCGTGGATTGGGCCGGGCGCGGGCCTCTGCTCATGCCTGGCCAATGCGCAGGAGTTTATCTGTGAAACATGCTAAACGAACTCTGCCCGGTCTGTACATTCCTGGCTGCTTTGCCCTGGAGCAGCGCGGGCAGGATATTGCTCATAAGTTGCTGGATGCCAGGCACTGTATACGGCGTACCGGCGAAGCTCCAGCGGTATGTATCGAGCGCGAAGGTAAAGGCATGGCTACCACTGGCGAAGACCAGCGCTCCCGATGGCGCGATATAGGTGCTCGTATGCTGCGTATCGTCTCCGCCGCTGGCCCTGGTGACCCTTGAGGAGCCGATGATTTGTAGATTGGCCGGGCTGCCGCTCTGCTGTTTATCGAACTCGTCGCCCACCAGATCGAAGCCATAGGCCGCGCCAGCCTGCAGTCCTGTGCCGCCCAGGTAGGTCTGACTCGGCTGCATGGCGACACTCCAGGAAGTTTTAAGCGGCGGATTGCCCACGACGAGATCGACGAACATAATCCCACACAGCGCGCTTTCCGGCCTGTTCAAGACTGGATCGCGCCAGAGCGCTGTCACCCTACTGTTGTCCACGCCATAGTACGGGTCAAGCGAGAGCGCTGGTCCAGCGCTGGTCGCGACCTTGTAGCAGGTTATAGTTCTGCTAGCGTTGCCCGCGTGATCGGCCTCAAAGCGCATTTGCCAGTACGCGGCATTGGCTCCCAGAAAGCCCAGGCCTACCCCTGAGACCAGCGCGGCCTCAATGCCATCGCGCACCTCTCTTGTCCAGTACTCGTTGTGTCCGCCTGACAGCACAGCGCCATACTGCTTGAGCCAGGCCGGATTCTCGTGGGCGTCCTGCATGCTCAGATAGCTCAGGTTGTAGCCCTGCCGCTCTAGCCATTTGATGGCCTGGATCTCCAGTTGCAGCAGCCCGCCTGTCCCGCCACCATTCCAATCTGGCCGATTGCACGAAACCTGCACGCCGACTCCCGGATTGCTATAAAGCGACCAGCCGCCCCAGGGGTTATATGCCGCATCCGTTGTCGTTGGCCGGATGTAAGCATAGTCCGCTGGCCGGTTGCCTCTGACCACAAAGGTGCAATAAGTAAACTTGCCATTGGTATCGGTAAACTGCGCGAGGTAGATCCCCGTTACCGCGTTGGCTGGCACTGTCCAGCTATAGCTTACCGACCAGCCTGCCTCCAGCAGATGTGTCGTGCTGTTGCTGATAGCTGTTGGGCAATTGTTCAACGTCGTGCCGTCGAAGTAGCCCTGAGCCACACCTGTTTGGCGCGGTATCGTCGCGAGCAGCCGCGCGCCTGTGCCCTGATACCAGCCGAGCCGATAGAGCGCGCCGCTCCATGCTGTGCCGTTGCTCTGCGTTGAGACGAAAAAGTTGATCACACTGCCTGGATCAAGCGCGTGCCTGTCCGCGTAGCCCTGGATCTGCGTCGTCGCCAGGTTGCTATTCGGTAGCCATGCCGTACTACCAATATTCTGATTCTCGGCTGGTATCGGGTTGCTCATGCTCTCTGCCCTCCTTTTACTTGTAATCAATCTCGCCTTATTTGTAGTCAATCTCGACAGTGACCTGGTTAGCTGCGACAGCCGTGGTGTCCGCGTCTGCCGCGCCTCCCGTGATCGTCAGCCCGATGCCCACGCTCATGTTAAGTCCCGTCGCGCTTTGCAGGCTCGCTCGACTACCCTTTGGCACATAAATCACGCGCAATGGCGTGCCGGCTCCCGCTGTGGGAGTGCCCGCTGTGTTGTACAACTTGACATAAGCATCACTCGCGCCATTGTTACCAATCTCGTAGCCGTAGATCTGGCCCGCGCCAGCCTTGACATTGTTGGCGTTGGTGCTGGCTGCCGAGATCAGATGGTAATCGTTTGTGCCTATGCCAATGCTGGTCGCCGCCGCCAGCGTGGTCGGATTGGTGATCGGCAGGGAGCAGGCTTCCGCGTACAACTCCAGCGTTGCGGCCAGGCTGGTGTTGCTGGTAAAAGCTGTGGCGCGCACGCGTAAGTAACGGAACTGCACCGGTCCTGTGAAGATCAGCCCGCTACCGCTGGTGTTCGTCGTGGCGTTATTATCCACATACGAGCCTGGCGTCAGCAATTTCACAGCCACCCAGTTAACATTGTCGTTCGAGGCCTGGAAGCTCAAGGTCGCGCTATATGTGCCCTGGATCTGCAAGCTCAACCACTTGTAGGCACTGACATCGGTTGAGCTAATCAGATCGGTATTAAGCGCATTGACCACGCCAGTGCCATTGCCAATGATCTCGCTAAAGCCGCCCTTGATCGGCACAGTCTGGTCGCTGGCAATCACCACGCTGCTACTATTCGCGCTGTTCTGCTGACCCAGCGGCTGCGCGTTGTCGATAGAGAGGTTGTTGACAGCCTGCGTCAATCTGATCAGCACATTTGCCGTTCCGCTGGTTACAGGATGAGCGCGCGCGCGGAAATGTGTGAAGCCCGCGACATTAACGCGCCAGTAGCCGGGCGCGGTCGCGCTGCTGGCGATGGTGCTGGTCCCTTGGACGCCCGCGACGTTGTACCAGGTTGTGCCATTGTCGGGCGAGGCTTCAAAGAGCAGGCTCATGTTAAACGTGCCGAGCACCTGCACCAGCGCCGTTTCAGTCTCCTGCACGGCTACGCTGACAGTATCCCCGTCGTTGCTCGTGCTGCCGCTGCTCGTATAGTTCGCGCCGTTATTGCTGGCTCCCGCCTGCGCGACAAGCAGGTTGCCATTGCTGTCAAGGTTGAGCGCCTCGCCAATCCCGTTTGGTAACTTTCCACCCACCAGGGCCGAGCCGTCCGCGTTCATATATCCCGTCATGGTCTATTCCTCAACCTCTGGCCAGTGCCACGAACCCGGCTGCTTACGCTCTTCGTCCTGGAGCACCGAGGTGGCCCAGAGCAGCCCACCGAGTGTCCCCGGCTGACCATGCTCAAAGTCATTGCTGCCATCAATAAACACCTGCAACTGCACCGCCTTCAACTGCCTGGTCAGGGGCGTCTCCCAGATCCTGACCACGATCGCGGGCCGATGCTGTCCCGCGTTCCTGCCAGTTGGCAGTACGTAATCCACGATCTCCCCCTGCCTGACTGCCTGTGTATTCACCATAGCCTTTGTGCTCATCTTTTTTGCTCCTCTCTAACTATGATCCCTCGCCAGCAAACGCGCTGCCTCTCCCTTGTCATTCGCTTGTATCTCCCTCATACCCTTATTATTACTTAAATTCCACGATAGAGGCCTCTATAGTCTAACACGGCTCCCCCATATTCATGCCGACACTTATACATTTTTGTTACTCATGCATATGATGCATTGATTGCCTCATTTCTGGGCAATTCTCATAGTCTCCTATGAGATCGGACTATACCTTCATCTGGCTAGCAGATGCTCCGTACCTAGTCTCTGAACCTTCACCCTGGGGCTCTTGCCCTGTAGGTGCTCAGCTGCTGATTACCCTTACCTGTGCCTTCTCAAACCTTCGCGTTTGCTCTTTCGAGTTGCGCTGTAGTGTCACAGTCTTGCGGGGCTTCCCAGCAATTCTCGGAGTGTTTCAACAGGGATCGCTCCCTGAAGCTCCTACCTGTTAAGAGATGACATCCTGCGTAAAGTTCAACCCGTACAGTGGGGAGTCCTGAATAAACAGCACCGGGTTGACCTGTCCTCCCACAAAGCCGATTTCGATCGTATCGACGACGCGTGGATCGGCGGCGAAGAACCATTGGGTGGTATTGGTCAACTGTGGCGAGACGATCGGCGTAACATAGCCGAGCATTGGATTGATGTCGTTGTTGGTGCTGCCCGGCAGGCCAGCGCTTTTGGTGGCGACCATCGCGGCCCATTCAAGTTCCGCTGGTACAATCAGGTAGCTGGGTCTGAGTCCCAGCCTTTTGCCCGCGAGGTTGGCCTGCTCGCGCATGGCGGTGACGCCAGCCTGCATGGCTGCGCTGCTGAGATTGGCCGCGCCGAGATTGCTGTGCGGCGCTCCGCTGGTAAACAGCGCAGTACCGTCGTAGATTGCCGGGTTACTGCTCAGAAAACCATAGACAAACTCGGCGAGCGTATAGGCTGCGGCAACGGCCAGCTTGGTGGGAATCTGCTTGATGGCCTGCAGGTCATCATTAATGATAGTCTCCCTGGAAACTGTTACCAGGTTGCCGCGCTTGGTGGGTACATAGGTCGCCGCGCTATCGGAGAGCGTGACGCTGCTATACGCGGCATCCTCCGCGACGGTCGGCAGGGAGCCAAAGGCACCCAGGCGCACCCGACTCTGTTGGCGAAAATCTTTAATTGGCGCAATGACACAGAATCTTTGCCATTCTGCCGGCCATGCCTGGTAATCTTTGAGCAGACGCTTGTTCATGCTTGTGCCCAGCAGATAGGAGAAGCTGGCGGTGGTGGTGTCAGCCTCGTGAATGCGCGTGAAGGGAGCGTTCTCGCTGATGGCGATCTGGCCCAGGCGCGAACTGCCACTGAGCGCGCCCACACTGGCATCTCCAGTGACGCGCGTGTATGCCTCGCGAATTGAGCTGAAGCCGCGCACGTTGCCTACGCGCCCGCTGTCGATCTCGAGATCAAACATGCGATCAAATGCCGCCTGGACTTTCTCTGCCTCTGTAATCTGACCCTCAACCCGCGCTTTCTCATAGCCGTGGTCGCGAATTAGATCGGCGCTGGCTATGTCTGCCAGCATGCCGCGCATTGAGCTGATCTCTTTTTCCAGTTCGCTCTCCTCGAAGATGCGCCCGGCGAAGCTGGCCTTGATATGCATGCGCGCTGCCTGGGGCAGGATACTTTCGCTTAGTCTGCGCTCCAGCAGCAGGCCGCAGCGCTCGCTTTTCAGTTCGCGTATGACACGCTGCGCCTCCGCTTCCTGAATGTGCCGGGACCCTGCCGCGTCCGCGCTCTGCTGCTCAGTGATATTCCACGCCTGCTGAGCCGTCTGATCAGCCTGCTCCATGCCGCCGCTTGCCGCGCTGTTCTCATGGCCGCTGTGATAGGGCAGTATCTGTGTGCTTGCTGTGTTCTGGTCTTCCTGAGTCTGTTCGTCGGGATTCATGCTGTTATTCTCTCCTTTTGTAGCGTGCAAAATTCGTTGAAATGCTCCTCCAGCTGAGGGACGTGTCACCACGTCGCAGCTATTGAGGCTGAGCACTTTGCTGACGTGGCGCGCTTTGAGCGTCGCGTCCTGCTCTGCTACGCCGAAAATGTCGATGCTGACGCCTATCAGATCGGGTTTGCCTATCTGTAGAGCCTCGGCGATCATGCACCAGAGCCAGTTCGCTGACTCCATGATGTGCAGCGTGGCCTCGACTCGTCCCAGCGGCGTTTCTGGATCATCTGGCACATAACACGCGTCTTTATAGAAGCCGATCATATCGCGCACACTGCGCGTCGCCTCGTCCGCTGCATTTCTGCCATGGTCCGCGTATGCTCGCGCCCCTTCGAGCATCTGAGCGATCTGCTTGAGCGTGTTCTGGTCGTAATAGAAGCCATTAATGCTCCTACCACCTTTGACGACCGTTACCCGAACTTCATGCCCTAAACCCTCCCCTCCCGCGTTAGCCCTGGCCTCGCAAATCTGGCCAAGAATCTGAATGGCCTCCTGGCTACGTGTCGCGCCTTTGTCACGCGCATCCCTCTCGCTCTGCCAGGCCTGCGGAAGCGCGTGGGCGAGACCCAGGCGCCTGGCGATGCTGATAATTCGCGCTCGCACCTCGGCCTTGTCCCGCGCGTGACCCACCAGCCGGGCCGCGTCACTGACATCCGCTGCGTCTCGGATGGGGTAAGACATCTCGAAGCCAGCGAAATTCTGCGGGTGCGTGACAAAGTAGGCCTTGCACTCCCTGTCCGTCCAGCGCGCTGCATAGGGGCGCTGGCCCTCGCTATCGACAACCCTGGCCTGCATTGTCATCGTCCGCCGCCTTCCTCGCGCTCCAGCCCAAGGTACAGCATGCCCAGGTGCCGCTCGCGCCGCTGATTATCGCCCGCCTGCTGCATCCACAGCGCCTGGTAAGCGTGGTCCGGCAGGCGCTTATAGCTGGCATCCTCGGCCATCTCAGCCAGCGCCCCGCTCGCGAGATCGCCCGGTCTATCAGATATATACACGTCTTGCTCTAATTGCGGATCTTGCAAATCTGGCAGCAGTGGATCAACCTGCAAGCCTCCTGCGATACTCAGGCCCGCGGGCCGATCATGCTCCCAGGACTCTGCCTGCACCCACTCGAGGGGCGTCAGATCACTGCTGGCCGCGACGATCGAGAGTCCGCCGGGTTGCGCGAACTGCGTCAGGTCTGCCAGCGCCGGGTCTGCCGCCAGTGGCTCTGGCATGTCAAGCTCCGCCCTGCTCAGGGCGCCCGCCCTCAGGGTTGGTACTGATCCAGTCGGCGCGCTAAAGCTCGGTGTGTTCACGCCGCCAATCCCTTGCGCGGCAGCGAGTTGGGCCGGCGTCCTGACCTCAAACTCATTGGCCAGGCACAAATCGTACTCAGGCACCCCGGCGACGATGCCCATTTTGTGAATGCTCCCTGCCGGGTCAGCACTCTCTAACTGCGGCCAGTCGTTGCTGACTGGCGGCGTGCTGTCGCTATTGGTGTGCAACATCGTCTGCGCTGTCGCCACTCCTGCCACTCCATAGCGCGCTAGCCCCAGATCAGGCACTGGCTGTCCCTGGACCGCAGGATAATCTGGCCCTTCCATTAACAATTCCTCCTCCTCTTAATTACCGTAGTCTCCTCAGTGCTACTGTATAGTGCGTGCCACCTGGAATAATCCCCGTTGGCACGGCTTCAATGATTTCGTATTTTGCCGCAGCCGCCACAGCAGCACTGCTCGCCGTAACTGTATCGGCCACATAGAGTACACCGCCCATACTGATGCTGAGCGCGCAGATCATCACTACGTCAGCCGCTACTCCGGGCGCTCCTCCAGCTCGCGCCGGAATCTGCGGATCAACAATCTCCTGTGGCCGAAAGATTACCCTCTGCGCCGTATATGTGTAGCTGCCCGCGTTATCATAGACAAACACCACCGTCTTCTGCCGCCCCTGCCAGCTGCGCTGCACAACTGCGCTGATATGCGCGATCTTATTCGCATTGTCTAACGGCATAGCCTCTCTCCTCCTCTTTCCCACCTATCAGCCATATATCCGCTCCTCAGCTCAAGCGGACGACCGGTTTTATCTCGTTTCCAACTGGCCCACCCACCCGCGCGCATTCCACCCCTTTCCCCCTCCCACCTCGCCCCTTCCTCTCTCCCACCTCACCACCTCACCGCTCGTCCTCTCCCCTCTGCCCCCGCGCTCCCTCTAATCACCAGTTTGGAAACACTCTACCTTTCGCCTTCAGAACTCAGGGAACCTCCCGCGCTCTTTTGTTCAGCCTGCCTGCGCGGCCTGTATGTCTCGCTATGCACCCGCGCCTGCGCGTGACCCGTGTGACGCGGGCTGGCCGACCACGCGGCTGACTCGCCTGTCACGCTTGCGACGCGCTCTGGCTCTGCTTGCCCACCCTGCTTGCCCGGTGTGTACCCGGCGCGCTCATTCCTCTGTCCTGGCATCTATTCACCCCCTCCTCGACCAGCGCAACTCATATGACCCCATTCCCCAGGCTCCCCATGGCTCCATCCCTCTTGCTCGTCCTCCTCCAGGGACCATGTCAGATCGTCATATCCTGCCTCCTCGTCATCCTCTGTCAGTGGCCAATCCTCCTGCCCAGGCGTCCTATCCTCATCTTCCCATTCAGCAGCCGCGTCATCTTCCGTCAGCAGCCAATCCTCTTCCTGCCCAGGCGTCCTGTCCTCATCTTCTGAGAAGGAGCGCATCAGATCCTCTAACAAGCTCCATATCTCGTCATCTGGCAGGAACCGGCCCTCGTCTTCCTGTCCTGACCTCCCATCGTCTTTGTTTAAGGCCATTGCTGCCTTTCCTCCTTACTAACGACCACGCTCGCCAGGAACGCTGCCTTTTTTCTCTCCTTTCCCATACCAACCCCCATTCTAATTCCTTATTGAGTGCAAAGTCACTTGAGCTTTTCGGCTTTCTGATCTACCCTTTCTCAAGGTAGGAGCGGCCTGACTCTTGCTTGCTCACGATCCGCTGGAGGATACTGAAATTTGAGCTTGTCTGCCAACTCTGGCGACTCTCCAGGCTGCTGCGTCTGGTTGGCAGCGTGAAGTGGCTGCTCCGCTTGCGCTCGCCCTTGTTGTGGCTGGGAGCGCGCCTGACCCGCGTTACCGCGCTGATCTGCCGCGATGCGCTCGGCCTCCTCGTGAAGATCAACTTCGAGATCGCAAAACTTAAAGAGCACCTTCATCGCCGTCTCGTTGCTGATCCAGCCAGCCTCCTTAGCCGTGCTCAGACCCTGCATCAGATAGCTGATTGCCGTGCCCATCTCCTGATTGTCCTCGACATCAAACTCAGGAAAAACGATCTCATACGCCCGCGCGATCTCTATACTGCTGCTCAATCTCCCGGCCCGCTGCGCCTCTAGCAGTACACGATCCAGAATTGTGCGCAAAATGGTTTTAATAATCCCCTGTCGCCTCTTAAACTTGAGAAATGTTGGCAATCCCATTTGCGTCGCAGTCGCGCGATTATTATTATCCCCATCGCTCAGATAATGCTCAGGCAGCGTAGCGCCAACCGCCACCATCAGCTTGATCGCTCGCCCATCCTTCTCCGCCTCCTGGGCGTTAATCTCTGGCCTCACCGCCTGCCACTGCTCCGCCTCATTGTGGATCACAACACTGCCCGGCTCCGGCGGATAACTATACTCCATCTTCCTGGCATTGATCGTCTTCAGGTCCGCGCCTCGCAGCGTCACGTCCCACAAAAATGCTCCTTTATACTTGTTAATCCTGACCCTATCGGTCAGCCAGTCCTTATATCTGCGCAACCAGGGCAACAGTGTCGCTAAATCGCTCTTGCCCCTTTTTGCGTTCGAGACCTTATTGATCGCGAAATGCGCAACCTCCGTGCCTGCCTCAAACCATTTCCCCGCCATCGTCGGATCACCCGGATTCTGCCCTCTGATCACATTGGGATTCACGAGATTGCTCGCGTCTACATTCTGCGTCGGTGAAGGTCCAATCGGCCTCTGGTGAAAGCGCAACTGCGTCTCTATATCGTCCGGGTCTGTTTCCACCTGATCGATAATCGACGGATCGATCAGCCTGATCTTCACCTTCCCATCGAAGCGGTTCACAAAGAAGCGTACAAAAATCTCCCCATACAAACTCAGTTCCGTACAGATGTCATAAACCCGCGCTTCCATCCGGTTGTCAGGATCATGCCAAAACCCATCCAGCAACGCCTGCACCCGCCGATTCTTTGCCTGCACTTTGACGCCCTTGCCCAGCACAAAGCTCGTCGTAATCTCCACTACCGCGAAAGCCAGCGGATTCGCGTTATACGCCTCGTAACACTGATTATGTAGCTCCAGATAGGTCGAGGGGATGGTGTCCTTGTTATACCAGTTATCGCTTAATCTACGCCAGAAGTAGTCTTCCTCATTCCCCGTACTTAAACGCCCCCAATACCAATCCTCCTGCGTGGGAGAGGATGCGTAAGCGGTTGGATTAATCAGCTCGCTGATACGCCGTACAACCTCTTCCCCACTCAACGGTTCAGCCTCGCGCGCTGTAGCGCTTGCTCTGTCTGTTGCTCCACTACCATCCATTTCCATCAGCCTTGTCCCTTCTTCAACCACTCTCGCGGAAATCCATCATTTTTCAGTCTATCCGTCAAGCGGCCCATGACCGTGCCTTTTGAACCGTTGTCTGATCATGCTGTTATGAACAGACACAATTAAGAGCGCCCCGCGCCTCCCTCGCTTATCACCCTATCTTCCCTCGTCGGGTCCCGCTCATCTCTCTTACTGTATAGTATACTGACGGTGCAAACAACCTTACAGCGTGTGCTGTCCGCCTCCACTGAGGCGCGACTCTTCCTGAGGATTCATATACATCAGCCCTGTTTTTCTGGCAAAGCGGTAGTTTTTCTTTTGCGTTTTGCCTTGAGCCAATATTAAAATGGCAGAGGCAAGCTAAAAACCAGGCACGGAAAGCAGGAGGGATTCGTCCTCTCTTCGGGGGGAATATGTAGAAGAAGCAAGGAGCAGACCAAAACATATATCATGGCCACATTCTTTGGAGATGAACTTGCATTACGTAGCAACTTTGCCACAGTTGATAGTGGGCATGCCTCCCAGGTCTTCGGCCTTGCAATACGCTCGATTCGCCAGGCAAATGAGGGAACTCCACCGCTGCAACTCGCCAAAGTAGTGCTACAGGGGGTACTGACTGCACCACAGATCACTCCCCACATGTTACGCCACAACTTGGCCCGATAGATGCTGGAGTTCGGAGCATAGTTGCCAGAAGCCCAACGCGTCAAAGCAAAAATCTATATATAAATTTGGAAATATGGTATACTGCTTTCAAATCCTTTGATATGAGTGAAGATAAGTAAGAAAAGAAAGTAAATATCGACCTTATAAAAGGAAACGGGAATGTTAAAGGCAAAAGTACTCCGATCAATTCCTCTCATCCTCCCATTTTTGCTGCTTGGTTGTGATGACTCCTCTATAGCGAGTGCATCAGTGTCGTATCAACCACCCTTTCTTCCTGTTGCTTTTGAAATTGATACGAATGGCAAGATATCAATTAAAGGAGATCTCTCAATTGTCACACCTATAGGGACCTTTTCTATCGCTGCGGATGCCTCTACCAGTTTGCAAGCCCCAAAAGATGTACTCGTCCTTATCATTAGGCATGTAAAAAATAGTTCAGTGGTTGATGACGTATATGATATTCAGACAGCATCAGATGAAGTAAAGGTGGTAACTAATGGGAGAACAACGGTTGATGTAACACTGCATAAAGTTTTTATCGATGCCACCAACGGCAGTATTCAAAGTATAGAAGTTACAGATGCTAATTCAGCGTCTACCAATCAACAATCTGTTCCCGATTCTGCTATCCCTCAACTCAAAGCGTCCTATAGTGGGACTATAACTTACCCTACTGGGTTCGGTAACACTGCTGGACCATACCCGTATACATGGAATGTTAATTCCCAAGATCAGAAGGGAAATATTGACGTTACAATAACACTGACCGGCCCTAATATCGCCGGGACCGTATCTTTCAGGAAGACTACTCGCAATTGCGTTGGGATACGCGCCGCATATGTTGGCCATCCTCAACAACACTGCCTTGGGCCTGTTCTCCCGTCGCGGCGAAGCCAATCTCCCTTGTGCTCAACACACCTTTACCTATCAGTTTGATCGCGCTCTGGCTCGCTTGGCATTGTGAAAGAAGAGGTTAAAATCTTGCAACAACCCTGGTTGCCCTGTAAAGATTCTACACATATTGAAGCAATCTATGGTATAATGAACTTTAGTCTATACCCGCGTATCCCGGTAGTCCACCCTTAACCAAAATCACAGGTATGACTGGCGCGTCAGGTAGAGCAGGCAGGCTTCTCTTCGAGAGTGTGCTGGATGGTTCGCGATTGCATATGAAGCCAGAAAGGAAAAGATCAATGCAATTGCAGTTTATGTCTTACCTATTTCTCACGGCTGCTTCAGCAGTCATACTCACCATACTCGTACTCGTTACCTGGCATCGGCGCTCTATACCCCGTGAGACTCTCGTTGAAAGCATGAAAGAGTCTCTCATCGTGCTTGACGCGCGCAACCGCATCGTTGATCTTAATCCTGCCGCGCGCCACCTCATCAACCACGCGGCCACAAAGGTCATTGGCCAACCTCTCACCGAAGTCTTCTCTACATGGCCCGCGCTCATGGATTATTGCCGCCATCCAGCGGAAGTTGATGAAGCCGTCATCCCTTACGAACAGGGAGATCCATGCTACTTTGGCCTGCGTATCACTCCTCTTTACCGGAAAAACAAACCTGCTGGTCGCTTACTTGCCTTGCGCGATATTACCGAACGTATTCGCGCCGAAAAGGCCCTGCAGGAGAGCGAGGGCCACTTCCGCAATATTTTTGCTGAAGTACCTATCGGTATGGTTATTGTAGACCTGGAAGGGCATATATTACAGGTCAATAAAGCATTTTGCGAGATGCTTGAATACAATGAGCAAGAGCTGCTGGGTCTCAGCCTCGCGGTAATTACTCATCCCGACGATGTGGGAGCGGATATGCTCTTTGCCGGCAAGGCGCTATCCGGCGAAATGAGTAGCTATAAAGTAGAAAAGCGCTACCTGAAGAACAATCATGAGACTCTTTGGACGGACCTGACGGCTACCATTCTGCGCAATCAAAACGGGGAAGCCATCTGTGGCCTGGTCATGCTTGAAAATATTATCGAGCGTAAACGGGCCAAACTGCTCGAAGAGGAGCGTTACCACGTCGCCTATGAATTGCACGATGGTCTGGCCCAGGTAGCGGTGAGCGTCCACCAGCACCTGCAGGCGCTGGCCAGCCACTATCACCCGCGCTCTCCCCAGGCCAGGCAGGAGCTTGACAGAGCACTCGAACTGGCGCAACTCTCGGTCAGAGAGGCGCGCCGCCTGATTGCCGGTCTGCGCCCCACTGTGCTGGATGATTTCGGACTGGCTATGGCCCTGCGCTTACAGATCGAGACGCAGCGTAACGATGGCTGGAGCATTACTTTCGAGGAAGCACTCGGCCAGGAGCGCCTGCCCCGCACGATAGAGACAACCCTCTTCGGCGTCGTGCAAGAAGCGCTCACCAATGTACGCAAGCACTCGCATACCATGCAGGCGCGCCTCGTCTTGAAGCGCCAGGCTGCGCTCATTCGCCTGGAGGTCCAGGATTGGGGCTGCGGCTTTGAACCACGGACACTATTTAAAGTCTATCGTCCCGGTGAGCACGTTGGCATTCGCGCTATGCAGGAACGCGTCGAACTGCTTGGTGGCCACCTTTTGATTTCCAGTCACCCCGGTTTTGGCACCCTGGTCGTGGCCGAGATACCCATTCTGCCTTCTAATGGGAAAGCTCACGCTGAGTCCTCCAACACAGCCGAGCTTGAGGCTGAACCTTTCGTTTTGCGCGGCTATCTCACTGAGCACGAAGAAGGCAAGCAATCCTCCATCTCTTTTAAAGGGATGGGTCTATAAAAAATGGCTAGCATCGAAGGAAGAAGTCCAGCCAGGGCGAGAGATCTCCCTGGCCCAGCATAAAGGAATGCCTGTTTCCTCCTGCCGCTCGCGGGCTGCCGGGCTTTCACAGGCAGAGGTTCTCATGAGTATAAGTCCTCAACGCCCACGCAAGCTTGGACGAGCACGCCTCGTGATCGCTGATGACCATGAGCTTGCCAGAGCTGGCTTGCGTACCATGTTTACCGGCCAGCCAGGCATTGAACTGTTGGCGGAAGCTAAAAATGGCCGCGAGGCTCTCGAACTCTGCCTGCGCTTTCAGCCTGATCTCGCCTTAATTGATGTGCGCATGCCTGACATGGATGGCCTTGCCACCTGCCGCAGCATCAAGCAAGAGGTCCCGACTACCAATGTCATTCTCATCACTATGCACGAAAATCCACAATATCTTCTGGAAGCACTCAGGGCCGGCGCGTCTGCTTATGTGCTCAAGGATGTCACGCAGCGCGAACTCCTCGCCACCATTCGCCGCGTCCTGCGCGGTGAATCGGTGCTCGATCCAGATATCGTCGTGCGTGTCCTCGGACATATGAGCGGCGAGCCAGCGCGCCACGCTCATCTTCCCAACGTGGGACTCTCTCCTCGTGAACGCGAGGTCTTGCAACTCCTTGCTCAAGGCCAGACCAATCGCGAAATCGCTCGCGCACTAACTGTGAGCGCCAGTACTATCAAGATTCACGTAGAACATATTCTCGCCAAGCTAGAGGTCTCAGATCGTACACAGGCCGCGGTACGCGCGATTGAACTCGGTTTACTCGGAGCCTCATCTACAAACTAAGGCTCTGCCCACTCTCAAAGACCCTGCTTTACCCCAGAAATAGGCCATGTGGCCTATGTCATACAGGCCATTTAGCAGATGTATCAGCTTGCTAGTCTCTCTTATACTCAATGATATAGTGGGTTTTGTTCATCGACACTATATGGCCTGCCAGGGGGAAGCCTGCACAATATCCATCCAGCGCATTGGCGCTATCCGTGCAATATAGTCCAGGTTCTCTTTAAAATCACCTGCTCAGGTTCTCTTCTATGGTGGCGACAGAGTATAGCAATGCTCTGTCAAGTCAAGGATTAAACTTGTAGTGCCAGAGGCGGAAGTGTGGAGGGCAACAAACGGCCCTCTCTCGGGGTCCTGGGGAACGATCCTGACTTCTCGTTTCTCGCTTCTCTGCCGCTCGTGGCGGCGCATAGCAAACGGTGTTTGCTTGGGGGTAGTAAGATGTTCGCTCAAGGAGCCGCGCTATGAGTCTTGAATTTTCTGGAACGCAGACCCTGCCTATTCCAAGAGAGCAAGTCTGGGATTATCTCTTGAATGTCAATAAGGTCGCGGCCTGTGCCCCTGGTGTTGAGGGTCTACAACAACTGGCCACCGAACGTTGGAAAGCGCTTGTCGTTGCGTCAGTCGGACCCGTTAAGACGCGTTTTACTCTGGATATCACTCGCTCAGGCATGGAAAAGCCCGCGCATATGGTTGTCAAGGGACGTGGTAACGCGCCGGGCAGTGTGGTGGAGGCTTCTGGCGATATGCGCCTGATCGAACTCACACCGGATTCGACGCGCCTGGATTGGAAGGCTTCAGTCCTGGTGAGCGGCGCGCTCGCCAATGCTGGCGTCTATTTGCTTAAGGGGACCATAGAGAAACTCACTGGCCAGTTTTTCGCTTGTCTGAAGAAAAATATGCAGGCCCATTATCGTCGCTGGTAATGACGAACGCGCGTGGGTTTGCTTACTCACATTTTTCTGAGGGTCACACCTCGTTCTTTTCTCTAATTGTTGTAGTATCAGCAACGTTGCAATGCCCTTTGAGGGCAGCTTTGGCCAATGAGCAGGTCAACGCTTGAGGAGGTATAGTATGGCAACCAGATCGCGCGTGGAAGAAATCCACATCGTCTGGATCACAGCAGGGTTAGGTTGTGATGGGGATACTGTCTCGATCACCGCGGCCACTCAGCCTAGTATCGAGGATGTACTGCTGGGGGCTATCCCCGGCTTGCCCAAAGTACATCTGCATAATCCTGTCCTCGCCTTTGAACTCGGCGGCGATAGCTTTATGACCTGGTGGTATAAGGCGGAACGCGGCGAACTCGATCCTTTCGTGCTCGTTGTCGAGGGTTCTATCCCTAATGAGAAGATCAAAAGCGAGGGCTATTGGGCAGCTCTTGGCACAGACCCGACGACGGGACAGCCCATTACTACTAACGAATGGGTTGATCGCCTCGCACCTAAAGCTCTCGCGGTAATCGCTATCGGTACCTGCGCGACCTATGGCGGCATTCACGCGATGCAGGGCAATCCGACAGGCGCGATGGGCCTGCTCGACTACCTCGGCTGGAACTGGAAAACCGCCGCCGGTATCCCTATTATCTGCGTACCTGGCTGCCCCGTGCAGCCCGATAACTTCATGGAAACCCTTCTCTACCTCCTGTACCAGGCGATTGGTATGGCCCCTATGATGCCTCTGGACGATGCCCATCGACCTACCTGGCTCTTTGGCAATACCGTTCACGAAGGCTGCGATCGCGCAGGATACTATGAGACTGGCGATTTCGCGACCACCTACGATTCTCCCAAGTGCCTGGTAAAACTCGGCTGCTGGGGTCCCGTGGTGCAGTGCAATGTGCCTAAACGCGGCTGGATGGCTGGTATCGGCGGCTGTCCTAATGTCGGTGGTATCTGTATTGGCTGCACTATGCCTGGCTTCCCCGATAAATTTATGCCCTTTATGGATGAACCGCCTGGCGCGAAACTTTCTTCCAAGGTCATTGGCGTGTATGGAACCGCAGTTCGTAGCCTGCGCAAAATTACGCAGAGCACGCTCAATAAGGAACCATCCTGGCGCCACAAAGGCAGGCAGTTGACAACTGGTTACCAGGAGACGTGGTAATCTATCCTGTACAATGATGTACTGCGATGCTTTAAGAAAGAGGGAGCATTATGGCTACTGAGGTGAGACGCGGCGAAACACCAGCTGAGCCGCCACAACTGGTGGAGATGTCATGGGACCCAATTACTCGCATTGTTGGCAGCCTGGGTATCTATACAAAAATCGATTTCAAAAACCGGAGGGTGGCAGAATGTCATAGCACTTCTTCTATCTTCCGTGGCTACAGCCTCTTTATGCAGGGTAAAGATCCCCGCGATTCCCATTTTATTACCAGCCGTATCTGTGGCATTTGCGGCGATAATCATGCTACCTGCTCTGTGTATACACAGAATATGGCCTATGGTGTCAAACCCCCTGCCCTCGGCGAGTGGATTCTCAATCTTGGCGAAGCTGCTGAGTATATGTTCGATCACAACATCTTTCAGGAAAATCTCGTCGCTGTCGATTACTGCGAGCAGATGGTTAAAGAGACCAATCCTGGCGTGCTGGAACTGGCCAATAAAACCGCATCTCCGCACGCGGGCGATCATGGCTATCGCACTATCGGCGATATTATGCGCGCTTTCAATCCTTTCACTGGCGAACTCTACCTTGAAGGCTTGCAGGTCAGCCGCTATACCCGCGAGAAGTTCTGTCTGATGGAGGGCCGACACGTTCATCCCTCAACCCTCTATGCTGGTGGCGTTGGTACTGTCGCTACTGTCCAACTGTTTACCGACTACCTGGTTCGCCTGATGCGCTATGTCGAGTTCATGAAGAAGATGGTCCCTCTGCACGATGATCTTTTCGACTTCTTCTATCAAGCTTTACCCGGCTACGAACGCGTGGGCTATCGGCGCACGCTGCTTGGCTGCTGGGGCTCGTTCCAGGACCCCGATGTCTGCGATTACGATTATCGCACGATGGACGACTGGGGACGCGCGATGTATGTGACGCCTGGCGTAATTGTGGATGATGAGTTGATCACCACCAGCCTGGTCGATATTAACCTGGGTATCCGTATCCTCCTGGGCCATTCTTACTACGAAGATTGGAATAACGAAAGAACCTTCGTTGATCGCGATCCTCTCGGCAACCCTGTCGATAAACGCCATCCCTGGAATCAGACGACGATTCCTAAACCTCAGAAACGCGATTTCAACGATAAATATAGCTGGACTATGGCCCCACGCTGGTTCGATAAGCGCACTGGCGATTACCTGGCCCTCGATACCGGCGGCGGCGCTATCGCTCGCCTGTGGACGACCGCTCTGGCTGGTCTGGTGCATATACCTGGCTTGATCGAGGCCACTGGACACAGTGTCAAGATCACTCTGCCCAAGTCCGCTACCAAGCCTGCCGTGGATTTCAACTGGGAGATCCCCAAATGGAGCAATGCGATCGAGCGTAACCGCGCCCGTACGTATTTCCAGGCTTATTCGGCGGCTGTCGCTCTGCATTTTGTGGATAAAGCCCTGGCTGAGATCCACGCTGGCAATACTCGGACCTGGAACGATTTTACTGTGCCTAAAGAGGCTATCGGCTGTGGTTTCCACGAGGCTGTGCGTGGCGTGCTTTCCCACCACATGGTCATCGAGAATGGCAAAATCGCCAACTACCATCCCTATCCCCCAACTCCCTGGAATGGTAGCGTACGCGATATGTATGGCACGCCTGGCCCTTACGAGGATGCGGTGCAAAATACACCTATCTTCGAGGAAAATGGTCCCGATACCTTCAAAGGCATCGATATCATGCGCGCCGTGCGTAGCTTTGATCCGTGTCTGCCCTGCGGCGTACATATGTACCTTGGCGAGGGCAAAGACCTCCAGATCCTTCACTCACCCACGTTTGGCGTATAATAGTTACTGGTTATTCGTAGAAACGTAACTTAGCGCGTCCGTGTCAGGCTAACACTTCATTTAATGCCTGACCGGACGCACTACCATCACTCTCTACTCAGGTGAAATTGTTCGAGAAGACCACTGTTTGCGAAAGAAGGAAGGCTTCATGCAACAGGACACGCACGATCAACTCCGCGCCAGGCAGATCGAACTGCTTACCCAGGAGGTGAGCAGATTCTCTGATCCTCATACGCGTGAAGTTGTCCAGGAACTCCTTGAGACGCTCCTGGATATGTACGGCGAGGGCCTCGCACGCATTCTTGAGCTAACAAGGCTTGCCAAAGTTCCTGGCTTTGAACTGATCAAGACGTTTGCGGACGATGAATTGATAGGAGCATTGCTGCTTCTACATGATCTACACCCGGTAGATATCAAGACGCGCGTTATGCGCGCGCTGAATGAGGTGCGCCCTTATCTGAAGTCGCATGGCGGCAATGTGGAGTTCGTTAAGGCGGAGGCAGGGGTGGTCTACTTGCGCCTTGAAGGCAGTTGCCACGGCTGCGCTGCCTCAGCTATCACTCTCAAACAAACCATTGAGGAGGCTATCTACAGGGCAGCCCCCGATCTGCAGGGTATCGAAGTGGAGGGCGTGACCGAGCCGCCGCCGCGTGTAACTAGTAAGCCGGTCACTTTCGTTCCCACTCGGCGCAAACGGGAGGATCTCCCTCTGACTGCTCCTGGTAAGGGCTAGAAAGATGAAGGGTGAGTACAGTGCTAGATAGCTCAATGCAAGACGATGCCTTGCCCGCGCCCCCGGTTTCCCTTGAAGCACTGCGTGGCTTTGCCCGCAAACGGCAAAGAGAGCAGGCGGAACACTGTGAGTTATGTGATGAGGTTCTTGCCTCTAATCATTCCCACCTGCTACGCCTCTCTAACCGCGAACTGGTCTGTGCCTGCCAGGCTTGCTCTCTACTTTTCAGCGAACAGGGCACTGGCGCTGGCAAGTATAAGCTGGTGCCCAGGCGCTATCTGACCCTGGCCGATTTCTACATGGCACCCGAACAATGGGAAAGCCTGATGATTCCGGTCAATATGGCCTTTATCTTCCTCAGCAGCGGTGATAAGCCTGTCATGGCTTACTATCCAGGTCCTGCCGGGGCGACCGAATCGCTCCTCGATCTGGCTGGCTGGCAGGAACTTGTTGCTGCTAATCCTGTCTTGCTTGAACTTGCTCCCGATGTGGAGGCGCTCCTGATTAACCGTGTCCGGGGCGCGCAAGAGTACTATTTCGTCCCTCTCGATGCCTGCTATCAACTTGTCGGCCTGATCCGCCTCTCGTGGCGCGGCCTGAGCGGCGGTACAGAAGCCTGGGAGGCTATCGCTCAATACTTTCGGGATATCCAGGCGAAGGCGCGTGTCTTGAACAGGGGGGAGGAAAAGAATGCCTGATCTAGACTTTGCAGTGGTCGGCGCTGAGGTACCACCTTTTGCCGCGCTTCCTACCCTGATTTTCAAACTGAGCGTGACCAATGCCCCCGCGCACCAGGTTATTCATAGCATCTCTCTGCGCAGCCAGATCCAGCTCGCCGTCAATCGTCGCCGCTATAGCCCCGCTGCGCAGCCGCGTTTAGTGGAATTGTTTGGCGAACCACAGCGCTGGGGTGATACACTGCGCCCGCTCCTCTGGACGCACGCCAGTACTGTCGTCCCGCGCTTCTCTGATGCATTGGTTGCCGATATTCCCATTGCCTGCACTTATGACCTTGAGGTTGCCTCGACAAAATACTTTGATGCACTCGATGAGGGCGAAATACCCCTGGCTTTCTTTTTCAGTGGCTCGGTCTTTTACGAGAATGACGAGGGCAATCTACAGGTGGAACAGATCCCCTGGTCAAAGGAGGCTTTCTATCGCTTGCCGGTTGCGACCTGGAAAGAGATGATTGCTCGCTATTATCCTAATAGCGCCTGGTTGCGCTTGCATAAAGATGTCTTTGATCAGCTTTATCAGTACAAGACCGCTCAGGGCCTGCCTACCTGGGATGACGTTATCACACGCCTGCTGGTCGCCGCGCGTGGACCCGCCGAGACGGTCGCGCCTGCCGCTGAAGCCCTGGCGCACACAAATGATGAGGAGGTGCGTCGGTGAAGATGGAGCAGGTGCGGGAGATCGCCAATGCGGTGCTCTATGAGGGCTATCTCCTCTATCCATACCGTCAATCGGCTATCAAAAATCGCCAGCGCTGGACGATCGGTGTTGTCTATCCTCAGGAGTATAGCCAGGCCAATGGGGGCTTTGAACCCTGGATTATGCAAACCGAGTGCCTGCTGCGGGCCGAGCAAGACGCAACTCTCAATCTCTCTATACGCTTCCTGCATCTACTTGTGTGCTCGGTTCAACACACCGCTGGCGCACAAAGCGCCGCTAACGCGAACGGTGCCGCTGGCGTGCAAAGCGCCGCTGATATCCCAAGCGCCGAGAACGCGAATAGCGCTGACCCTGACCGCGCTACTTTCTCTAGCACTGCTGACCCGTGGAGCATCGTGAATCGTTTCGCTGATGAGCCACGCGAAGAGGGCATCGAACGCGAGATCAGCGTACACGCTCTCTCTTTGCGCGATCTGCTTCTGGAGCCGCGCACACTTGATTTCGCCTTTCCGGCTGCCTCTCTGCCAGATGAAGCCGTTCCCGCCTCGCCCACGCCGCTCGTGCGCGCACAGCAGGCTCTACATGGCTCCATTACTATCGCTGCTAAACGCGTCGCTCCGCCATTTTGCCAACTGACGGTGCGCATTACAAACCTGACGCCTGCTACTGGCTTCATCCCAATCCTGCGCAACGCTATTATGCAGCATTCTTTTATCTCTACACATACTATTCTTGCCATCCAACAGGGCACGTTTGTCTCGCTGCTAGATCCCCCTGAAGAGGCGCGCGCAGCGGCTCAGGACTGTGAAAACTTGCATACCTGGCCCGTACTGATTGGGGACGAGGGCGATCTTAATACTCTGCTCTCATCACCTATCATCCTATACGATTATCCTCAACTTGCCCCCGAAAGCCCTGGCTCGCTTTTCGATGGCACTGAAATAGACGAGATTTTAACTCTGCGTATCATGACCTTGACCGACGAAGAGAAAGCCGAAATGCGCCAGGGAGATGCTCGCGTACGGCAAATCCTGGAGCGCACAGAAAACCTTACCGCTGAAGATCTGATGAAACTTCACGGTACCATCCGTAGCATGAAACCACTCACCGATGAAGAAATATAGCTTATTTCTTCTCTGTTGCCGCCGCAGGCGACCAGAAAAGGGAGTGCAAAGAGCAACGCTCTTTGAAAGGAAGAGGACATGAATAGCACAAACTGGAACTTTCCAGGCGAGGATTACTTGCCGCCAGAGTCGGTGCAGATTGCTGGTCGGACGGTAAAGGCTGGCGATCAGGTCCTCCTCTGCCCTGGTCGCCGGGGAGCCGAACGCCGGGGGGTGCTGACCGATGCTCTTGATATCATGCTTGAAGGTAAAACAGCCAGGGTCGAGAAAATCCAACAGGATTTCGAGAACCGGCTCTATCTGATAGTTACACTGAATGACGACCCTGGCCAGGTACCCTGGGATGAACATGTCATGCCTGGTCATCATTTCTTCTTTTTTCTCGATGAGGTGGAACCACTTGAAGTTAAGGCGCAGGAGGAAGTATGAACCAGTCATTGTCTACGCCAAAGCAAACGGTACGTATCCTGATTGCCTGTGTTGGCAATATCTTTATGGGCGATGATGGCTTTGGCATTGAAGTGGCTCAACGCCTCATGAGACGCGATCTCACCCTGTTCCCGCAAGGTGTCCAGGTTGTCGATTTTGGCATCCGTGGCTTCGATCTTGCCTACACATTGCTTGACGAGTATGACGTGCTGATCCTGGTTGACGCTATCGCGCGCGGCGGCACACCCGGCACGCTCTACTTGATAGAACCCGATCTGACAGGCATGACCCCTGAGAAAGGAGGCGAAGCCGCGCGCGTTGGGCTGGATGCCCATAGCATGGACCCCGCGAAGGTTCTCGCTTACGCCAGAACGCTTGGCGCTCAGCCTATTCGTACCTTGCTCGTTGGTTGCGAACCTGCGGTAATCTGTGAAAATGAGACCTACATGGATATCCAGATGGGTTTGAGTAAACCTGTCGAGGTCGCTGTCGCTGAGGCTGTCAAGATGATTGATTATCTTGTCGCTCAGTTGCTCAAAGGCGAGCCACAAAGCACCTGGTCGGACCATGTATGCTCGGGAGAGTAAAAGGATAAATACAATGCTTAAATTTCTTGTCATCGTTGCTGTGCTTGCTGCTGGACTATGGGGCTTTCAACAGGTCCTGCCTGATATCAGGCGCTATATGAGAATACGCTCCATGTAGGTCCTGTTCTCAGGCACCATCACCACCAGTCGCGTCTGGTGAACAGAAAATGTTCGATCAAGGTAAGTGTTCTCAGGTACCATCACCACCGGTCGCGTCTGGTGGACAGAAAGGAAGCTAGCAATGGTTGCTTTGATTATACTACTGATCGTAGTACTTGTCCTGCTTGTACTCGGCTTGATCGTCTTTATAATGGTATTGCCCGATATTCGTCGCTATCGACGCATACGGTCGATGTAAGGTCGATGTGCTCGCGTCAGGAGCCAGTTCTATTATGCATGAGCTTTCAATCGCTCAAAGTATCGCTGAAGCAGTTCAACTTAAGGCAGAAGAATGCAATGCCGCGCATGTCAGACATGTGCGACTGAAAATTGGTGATGCCAGTGGCATTGTCACTGACTCGCTTACTTTCTGCTTTGAGATGGTGGCTAGCTTTAGCCCCCTTTTAGAGGGAACTCTTTTGCTGATAGAGCATGTGCCGCACCGCGCATATTGCCGCCATTGTGCCAGTGAGTTCGGCGTCATAAACTTTGTTGCTCGCTGTCCAACCTGTCAGGCATGGTCTGCTGAGGTGGTTTCTGGCAACGAACTCGCTATTCTTGATATGGAGATCGAGCCAGGAAGCGGACGAAGTTAGGAGAGCGTCTTTCGCCTATCTGGAAGAGGAGGAGCGCAACTTGGTAAAAGTAACCATTGCACAGAATATCCTGGCCGCAAATGATGTCGTTGCTGGAGAGATCCGCCAACGTCTGAGCGCGTATGGCATCCGCGCGATTAATATTATGAGTTCACCTGGCGCCGGCAAAACGACTCTGCTTGAGCGCACTATCGAGCGTTTACGTGGCCAGCTCGATATTGGCGTTATTGAGGGCGATATCGAGACCACGGCTGACGCGGAACGCATTGAGGCGGCTGGCGCGCAAACAGTGCAGATCAATACACGCGGCGCGTGCCACCTGGAGGCGCATATGGTCCGGGTAGCGCTGGCTGAGATGGAACTGACGAAGCTTGATCTGCTGGTCATCGAAAATGTGGGCAATCTGGTCTGCCCTGCTTCCTGGAATCTGGGCGAAGAGCTGCGTGTCGTTGTGGTCAGTACGACCGAGGGCGACGATAAACCTGCCAAGTATCCCCAGATGTTCGCCATTTCCCAGGCCATGATTATCAACAAACTTGACTTGCTGCCTTATGTCGATTACGATCTGCAAAAGGTGCGCCAGCAAGCCTTTGCGATTAATCCACACCTGCGTGTCTTTGAATTGAGTTGCCGCACAGGCGAGGGACTCGATGCCTGGTGCGAATGGCTTCTCGCTTTCGGGAATAGTCAATAGTAAGCATGATCTGAGTTGCCGCACAGGCGAGGGACTCGATGCCTGGTGCGAATGGCTTCTCGCTTTCGGAAATAGTCAATAGTAAGCACTAGCAAGGTTAGTTATATGTCATCTGCGCTAGAAGCGACAATTCAGCGACGACGCTTGCTGATCCAGGGCATTGTTCAGGGTGTGGGCTTCCGACCCTTCGTCTATGGTCTGGCTCTGCGCCTGAAACTGGTTGGCTTTGTCTTCAACGATAGCCAGGGCGTGACCATCGAGGTCGAAGGCCCTGGCGCGCTACTCGCTGCTTTCCAGCAGGCTTTGCGCGAGCAATTACCCCCTCTCGCGCGCGTCGATTCTATAACTGCCGAGACTCTCCCTCTCTGCCACGAGATCTCCTTCACTATCGCGCCCAGCCGCCAGGGTGCTGAACAGCAGGCATTGATCTCGCCCGATACCTCCATCTGCGCGGACTGCCTTAACGAACTGTTCGATCCAACCAATCGCCGCTATCATTATCCCTTTATTAACTGCACAAACTGCGGCCCGCGTTTTACCATTGTCTATGATGTCCCTTACGACCGCGCCAAAACCACAATGGCTGCTTTCCCGATGTGTGTAGAGTGCCAGGCGGAATACAATGATCCAGGCAATCGGCGCTTTCACGCGCAACCCAACGCCTGCCCAACCTGTGGCCCTCAAATCAGCTGGCTTTCCTGGACCTCAACGGCAGTAAGCTCTTCTGCCTCCACGACGAACAGCGCAGCTCCCTCCACAGCGTATAGCACTGCGCAGGACTCAACGGCGGCAAGCTCTTCTGCCATAATGGGCAGTTCCGCGCTTGCCGTGGCTGCTCTGCGTCTTGTGGACGGCGCTATTCTCGCTCTCAAGGGCCTGGGCGGCTATCATCTTGCCTGTGATGCCCTTAACGTGCAGGCTGTGCAGCGACTGCGCCAGCGTAAACATCGCGAGGCCAAACCATTCGCGCTGATGGTACTCGATCTGGAGACTGCTCAACAACTCTGCCAGGTCAGTGCTGCCGAAGCTCAGGCTCTGCTCGCGCATCGTCGGCCTATCGTTCTGCTCTCTCAACGCTCCGCTGACCTTGTAGCTCCGGGCGTCGCGCCCGCCAGTACTACTCTGGGCCTGATGCTCCCTTATACGCCTCTGCACTATCTTCTGCTGCACTCCTTTGCCCAACTTGTCGGACCTGGCCGACCCGCCGCGCTTGTGATGACCAGCGGCAATCTTAGCGATGAACCTATCGCTTACCAGGACGCCGATGCCCACCAGCGCCTGCGCTCTATCGCTGACGGCATGTTGACCCATAACCGCGAGATTTATATGCGCTGCGACGATTCTGTGCTGCGTATCGCTGGTGGCGCTGAGCAATTCTTGCGTCGCTCGCGTGGCTACGCTCCAGAGCCGCTCGCGCTAGATCTGCCGCTACCCTTGTTGGCCTGCGGTGGTCATCTTAAAAATACCTTTTGCCTGGGCAAAGGCCAGCGTGCCTTTCTCAGCCATCACATAGGCGATCTGGAAAACCTGGAGACGCTAACCTCGTTTCGCGCTGGTATCGAGCATTTCCAGCGCCTGTTCGCTATCTCTCCCGCAGCTATCGCCTACGACCTGCATCCCGAATATCTGGCCACAAAATACGCTCTCGCTAGCCCTGTCACGCGCAAAATTGGCGTCCAACATCACCACGCGCATATTGCCAGTGTACTGGCCGAACATGGCCTGAGCGGCCCCGTGATCGGGGTCGCCGCCGATGGTACTGGCTTTGGCACTGATGGCCATGTCTGGGGCTGCGAAATCCTGCGCGCCGACCTTGTCTCGTTTACTCGCCTGGCGCACCTGGCCTATCTGCCCTTGCCTGGCGGCGAGCAAGCTGTGCGCCAACCCTGGCGTATGGCCGCAACCTATCTTGCTCAGGCTTATCCTGACTCTTTGCTTGAACTCCCTATTCCCTTTGTGCAACAGCTCGACCGCTCCCGCTGGCGTATCCTGCAGCAAATGATCGCGCGCGGCCTCAACAGCCCGCTGACCTCCAGTCTGGGACGCCTCTTCGATGCCGTTGCCGCACTGCTGAATGTGCGCTCTGAGACCCTCTATGAAGGACAGGCTGCCATCGAACTGGAAGCCCTGGCCCGCCAGGCATGGCGCGAGCCCGCCGCAGACTCGTTGCCTGCACCCTATCCCTTTGCCATCGGCACCCAGACACCCGCGCTACTCGACGTAAAGCCGCTCATACGCGCCCTCGTTGCCGCTATCCAGCAAGGCCAGCCTGCCGCCGAGATCGCCCTGCGCTTCCATCTCACCATCGCCGAACTGCTTGCCCAGGCCTGTCTCCACGCGCGCCAGCAAACCGGCCTCAACGTAGTCGCTCTCAGCGGCGGCGTCTTTCAAAATCGCCTGTTGCTCGAAACCTTAAAAGAGCGCCTGCACACTTTAACTTTTCAAATCTATACTAATCAGCGAGTACCACCCAACGACGGCGGCCTTAGCCTCGGCCAACTTGCCATCGCCGCCGCCCAGATCCGTAGCGGATAAGGAGGGAAGCAGGAGCGCAGAGGATGGCCATCCTCTGACTGAGGACATGGGGGTATACCCCCAACAGCAGGAGTGCAGAGGATGGCCATCCTCTGACTGAGGACATGGGGGTATACCCCAACAGCAGGAGTGCAGAGGACGGCGAGTCCTCTGACTGGGGGCATGGGGGCTGTGCCCCCAAAAACCCTTTTTAACTTGTTTTGCGGGTTGCCGCAGGCGACCCGCAAAACAAGCATTAACGAAAGAGGTCATTATGTGCCTTGGAATACCTGGACAAATCATTGAGATCGTGGACGACGCAAACTCTATCGCCAAAGTCGATGTCTCTGGCGTGAGACGCAACGTAAGCGTAGCGCTGGTGCGCCCCGAAGGCATCCAGTCTGGCGATTGGGTACTGATCCACGTTGGCTTTGCTATGAGCAAAATCGACGAAGCGGAAGCGCGTGAAACGATGGAGGCCCTCCAGATGCTCGGCCAGGCCTATGCCGACGAAATGGAGATGCTGCAAAGCAGCCAGATTGAATGATCAACAAGCCTGACCCTTTTGTCCATAGCTCGTTCTTGCCGAGGGAGATACTGTGCTATCTGACGTAACACAAGCGGACCTACAGGCGCTGGTAGCCGCGCGTTTCGCGCGCAGCATGCAAGCGCCAGAGACTTTCTTTACGGATGAAGCGGAACACATTGCCGAGGCTTGCTGGGCCATGGCCCGTCGCTTTCAGCAGCAAGGACGCCTGCTCGCCTTTGGCAATGGCGCATCCGCTACCGATGCACAGCATGTCTCCGTTGAGTTTGTCCATCCTGTCATCGTTGGCAAGCGTGCCCTGCCCGCGCTCTCTTTGACAAATGATAGCGCGACTCTCAGTAGCCAGTTTGAAGGCCCTGGCGAGTCCGCTTTTGTGCGCCAGATTAACGTTCTCGCTCACCCGGAGGATATCGCTCTGGGTTTCTCGCTGGATGGCAACAGTTACCAGATCGCCGCCGCCTTGCGTACCGCGCGCGGCAAGGGCCTGTTAACCCTCGCGCTAACCGGTGGCCAGGGCGGACTCTTGCGCGCCAGCGAGGTCGATTACTGCTTTGTCGTCCCCTCTTGCGATCCCATGGTCGTTCAGGAGACTCACGAGACGCTCTATCACATTTTATGGGAACTGGTGCATATTTTCTTTGAACACGAAGGCCTGTTTACTTAAGGGGTGCTTGACAGTGTAGCAAACTCCAGCATCTACTCGGCTGGAGTAGCAGAAAAAAAAGCTCTGGTCAGCATTGTATAGGAAGAGAGGAGATCTCAACGTGGGGAAATACGAGGTGCGTCCGTTGCCCTCATCAGAATATGCGTCCGCCCCTTCTGCAGGCATCAGTTGTATCCCTGATGCCCAGGGACGTTGTATCACCTGCTCTGATGAGGCCCTGCCAGCCAGAATCATCTCGCTTGACGAGATCAGTGGCCTGGCCCTGGTGACGCTTGAATATGGGGAGGAAGAGGTGGATGTCTCGCTGGTGGAAGAGGTTACGCCCGGTGACTGGCTCCTGGTGCATGGAGGGGTGGCGATCGCTTGCCTGGAAAGAGGCGTCTCTGACGAAGTAGATCATGAATGATACTGAAGGCTCGGAGTACGATCGGCTCTTTTATCCCTTTCTCTTCGCTGGCGGCAAGGCCAGCCTGGATGATGTGCTCTCCCAGGTGCGCCATTCTATCCTTGAGAAATGTCAGGAGGTGGTGGAACTCCGCCGCCTGACCCTTGCTCAGTCCGGCCCGCAGATTATTGCTGCGGGCCAGGCCATGGCTGACGCTTTTATGCAGGGCGCGACCCTGCTGGCCTTTGGCAATGGTGGTAGTACGACCGATGTGCAAGATCTGGTTGCCGAACTGCTTACGCCTCCTATGCCTGCGTGGTCGCCGCTGCCGGCGATTGCTCTGACCAATGATATCGCTGTCGTGACCGCCGTGGCCAACGATGTCGGCTTCGAGAATATCTATACGCGCCAGATCATCGCTTTTGGACGCCAGGGAGATATCGCCTGCGGCATCTCTACCAGCGGTAATTCGACAAATGTCTTGCAGGCTCTAGAGCAGGCCAAAAAGCAGGGCTTGCTGACAGTCGGCTTTACCGGCTATGATGGTGGGAAGATCAAACGCTCAAACGCTGTTGATTTTTGCATCAATATTCCCAGCGATCATATCCCACGGATACAGGAAGCGCAGGCAACGGCCTATCACGCGCTCCTTGAAGTCATATACGCGTTACTGACGAAAAAGGGGAAAATCTGATGGAAATGAAATTTGTTGATGAGTACCGCGACCCTGATCTGGCCAGGCGCATCTCTGAAGAAATTACCAAACTATCCGCCGATCGCTCTTTCAAACTGATGGAAGTCTGTGGGGGCCATACGCATACGATTTATAAGCATGGTGTTGAGGATGTGCTGCCGCCTAATATCGATCTTGTGCATGGACCCGGCTGCCCCGTTTGCGTGCTGCCGATGGGCCGTATCGATGACGCGATCTCGATTGCTCGTATGGATGGGGTGATCTTTACCACCTTTGGGGATATGATGCGTGTGCCTGGCTCACATGGCAGCCTGCTGGATGCCAAGGCCGATGGCGCGGATGTGCGTTTCGTCTATTCGCCTCTTGACGCTCTCAAGCTTGCTCGCCAGAACCCGGACCGCCAGGTCGTTTTCTTTGCCATTGGCTTTGAAACGACCGCGCCTTCAACTGCCGTGACGCTCTTGCGCGCGAAGGCCGAGAATATCCAGAATTTCAGCATCTTCTGCAATCACGTGACGATTATCCCGGCGATGAAGGCTATCCTCGACTCTCCTGATCTGCGCCTGGATGGCTTTGTCGGACCTGGCCATGTCAGTATGGTGATTGGCATGCGCCCCTATAACTTTATCGCGCGCGATCATAAGAAACCTGTGGTGATCGCTGGCTTTGAGCCGCTTGATATCATTCAGTCGGTCTATATGCTTGTCAAGCAGTTCACGGAAGGGCGCGCGGAAATCGAGAATCAGTACGCGCGTGTTGTGCGCCCGGATGGTAATCCCAAAGCTCTCCAGGCAATGGCGCAGACCATGGAACTGCGTCCTTTCTTCGAGTGGCGTGGCCTGGGCTTTATTACCCATAGCGCGCTCAAGTTGCGCGCGGAATTTGCCGCTTGGGATGCCGAGTTGCGCTACGAGGTGCCTGGTCTGCGCGTGGCCGATCCCAAGGCCTGCCAGTGTGGCGAGGTGCTCAAAGGGGTGATTAAGCCCTGGGAATGCAAGGTCTTTGGCACTGCCTGCACGCCTGAAACCCCCATTGGCACCTGTATGGTCTCGCCAGAGGGCGCGTGCGCTGCCTACTTTAACTATGGGCGCTTCTCAATGGCGGCTGAGCGCCACCGCCTGAATATTCTCCCAACCGCTCATAGCCAGAGAGCATAATAGAAGGGCAGGAGTTTCTATGGATACGTCTGGCAAAGATGATCGCGAGCGCATTGAGGATGTCTTGCAGAAGATCGAGCGCACGCGACAGGCGCGCCGCCACAAGTTCTATTTGCGCGACGAAAAAATCACGCTCAGCCATGGTAGCGGCGGCAAATCTACTCATAATCTGATTGAAGGGGTCTTCGCGCCTGCTTTCTCCAATCCATTGCTCGATGCGATGGATGACTCGGCTACCTTCTCTCTACCTGGCACAGAGCAGCTGCGACTGGCTTTCACGACCGATACCTATGTTGTCAGTCCGCTCTTCTTTCCTGGCGGCGATATCGGTAAGCTTGCCGTCCATGGCACAATCAACGATCTGGCCATGGCTGGCGCGACCCCTCTGTACCTCTCGACCGGCTTTATCCTGGAGGAGGGCTTCCCTATCGCCGAGCTGCGACGTATTGTCGCCTCGATGGCTGCCGCTGCTGCTGCCGCTGGCGTCTCTATCGTGACCGGGGATACCAAGGTTGTGCAGCGCGGCAAGGCTGATGGACTGTTCATTAATACTGCTGGTGTTGGTCTGGTGCATGCTACCTGGTCTATTGGCCAGGCTCATATTCAGCCAGGTGATAAAGTTCTGCTCAGCGGGTCCGTGGGTGATCATGGGATCGCGATTATGCTTGCTCGCGAGGCCCTTGAGATCGAGGCTGATGTGAGCAGCGATACCGCGCCGCTCCACGAACTGACCGCGCTACTGCTTTCGACCGTTGGCTCGGCTGTGCATTGCCTGAAAGATCCCACGCGCGGCGGCATCGCGACCTCCCTCAACGAGATGGCGCTGGGCGCGGAGGTTGCCATCGGCCTGGATGAACACGCTGTCCCTGTCCATTCTGGAGTACGCGGAGCCTGCGAAATCCTCGGCCTCGACCCCCTGACGATCGCTAACGAGGGTAAGCTTCTGGCTATCATAGCTCCCGACCAGGCAGAAGCCGCCCTGCAAGCCATGCGCTCCCATCCGCTTGGTCGCGAAGCCGCCATCATCGGTGCCGTGCAGGCCGACCCGCCGGGCATGGTCTTCTTGCGCACAGACATCGGCGGCATGCGCGTCCTCGACATGCTCGTCGGCGATCCCCTGCCGCGCATCTGCTGAACAATAGCTTCCCAGCTTGTAGGGCGCACAGACGAGAGGGGCAGGACCCGGTTTTCCCGGCCCTGCCCCTCTCGTCTGGCACGCAAGGTCCGAGAACGCTCTGCTCCTGGCGTGGATATCACATTGTTTGGGGTGCCCTCCGCTTTTACCACGTTTCTCGATCTGCCAACGCTCTCGCAGCACAGGAATTGCTATTAATTGTGCCTCGGAGGTATAGAGCCAGTCTGATGCCTGACTAAATCGGCTCCTTGCAAATTCGTCCCGCGAAGCACGGCATGGCGCAGGTCGGTTCCGCTCAGGTCGGCACACTGCAAATCAAGCCCGGTCAGATCGAACCCACGCAAATCGAGTCCTCGGAGGATCGTGTAGCTGAGCTTCGCACGACGGAGCACCACTCGCTTCGCTTCGTGCTCACCCAGGCGAGCACCGCTCAGATTAGCTCCATCAAGATCAGCCTGGCTGAGATTCACCTCTTGCAGCTCAGCCTGGCTGAGATTCGTCCCACGCAGGTTGGCTTCCTGGAGATTGGCCCCACGCAAATTCGCTCCCTGCAAATCCAGGTAGGAGAGATTACACTGCTGGAGGTTGTGAAAGCTTAAATCGACGGGAGCGCCAGGCTGTCCCAGGCGCAAGAGCAACTCGACATCTGCCCTCGTCCATGGAGAAGCGGATGGCCCTGGTCCGCTGGAGCTTTCAGAACGCATGCTCATTCTCCCTTCTCAACTACCGGGTGGTCAATATTTGCTTTCTTTTCTGAAAGCTGTTTCACTCCAGTATATCTCATAGAGAGACAAACGTGTCGTTCAGTTTTTCTTCTGACCTGCTTCTTTTATCAAGACGCTTGCCAGATCAGCTGAGTGCGACGTAGACTTCTTGTCAATATACGCCTCTTGCTACCCACTCACAACAGGAGCTTCGACCCTCTTGACTCTAACGTGGCGTCATGGTTTAGCATTAGCAGAGGAGGTGAAAGACGTGAAGTATTCTATTGGGCAGGTCGCGAAACTCGCCAGGGTGACTGTGCGCACACTGCATTATTATGATCAGGTCGATCTGTTGCGTCCCAGTGGGCGCTCAACAACTGGCTATCGCAGCTACTCCATCAGCGATCTGGAGCGCTTGCAGCGCGTGCTTTGCTATCGCCATCTTGGATTTTCGCTTGACCAGATCAAAGCTATCATTGACGATCCAGAGACTGATCCTCTGGAACACCTCCGGCACCAGCACACTTTGCTTATTGAACGGATCGATGAGCTACAATACATGCTTGTAGCAGTAGAGAAGATTATGGAGGCACGCACTATGGGCATCAACCTTGAACCCCACGAAATGCTGGCAGCTTTCGGCGCTACCGACTTGGTCGCGTATCTCGCAGAGGCGCAAGAGAACTGGGGAGATACCACTACCTGGGCCGAGGCTCAGCGCCGTACCGCAACCTATACCAAAGACGATTGGCAGCGTATGCGAGCGGAGTCTACTACCTTAATGACGGACTTTGCCCGGGCTCTAACTGCGGGAACGCAAGCTCGTAGCGCGCAGACCATGGACCTTGCCGAGGCCCATCGCCAGCATCTCGAACGCTGGTTTTATCCCTGTAGCCCTCGTATGCATTGCAGCCTGGGCGATCTCTATGTTAACGATCCACGCTTTGCTAAACAATTCGACAAATTTGCGCCCAATCTCGCCAGTTATCTGCGCGCTGCGATTTATGCTAACGCTGAGCGCAAGCCTATACTAAAGCGAGAAATCTGCTGAAGACTCTTTTTAGTAGAACTGAAGCGACGTTTGCAAGCCAGGGATCTCATTTTTTCGGCTTAAGTGTGGAGACCGAGATATCATAGATGAGCTGCCGCAGCCAGTGGGCAAACTGTTCAGACGTAGAGGGCCGCTCCTGCTCCAGCCACCAGCCGAGCGCGCCACATCCAGCCGAGGCAACAGCGGTGAACTTCAGGTCGAGCGGCGGTGCAGCGGGATCAGATGCTGCTTCGGGGAACGTCTGCTGGAAGTAAGCCAGAAAACGCTGCTGCGTCTGTTGGCGAAAGCGCTGGCTCAAAAAAGCGTCAGCCTGCGCACCCAGCACCACGCGGTAAAAGTCGGGAAACTGTTGGATCTGCTTGAATAGCTCGATGAGTCCTTCATGACGACCCTCCCCCATGATCCCTCCCTCCTCCTCTAACACCTCGTATATCTCATTGAGATGCTGTTCGAGCAGATCGTATTTATCAAGGTAGTGGCGATAAAACGTCGAGCGGTTCACCATTGCACGCTTGGTAATATCACGCACGGTGAGGGCCGCAAACCCTTTCTCCACCGTCCCTTCAATCAATGCTTGCTGGAGCAGTTTGCGTGTGCGACGAACCCTCAGATCTTCAACGCCTTCGAGCTTTTGCATCACTTTCCTCTCCTCTGTTGCATAGGCAACACATTCCGTTCCATTGCTGATTGACGCTCATTGTACCATCGGTTACGCTTTTTAGCAACGGCGCGTTGGCTATGTGCAGGGCTATTTAAAAGTTGGGGAAAGTGAGGGTCAAGGGGGCTCGCCGCCTCCTTGACCCTCACTTTCCCCGCCGCCGAAGGCGGCAAAAAAAGACGTTGAAATAGTCCTGGGCTATGCGCCGCTTTTGAGGAAATACTTCAAACAGAGAAGGAGAGAGAAAGAAATATGGATATTCTGATCTATGGGGCAGGTGTTGTTGGCAGTGTCTATGCCGCCAGACTTCAGGAGGCGGGACAGAACGTATCGCTGCTGGCGCGAGGGCAACGGGCGGTGTCGTTGCGCACACATGGTATTCAACTTGAGGATACATCGACCGGACGAAGGACGACAACCCAGGTTTCCGTCGTTGAACATCTGGCTCCAACCGATAGGTATGATGTTGTCCTTGTAACCGTAAGGCTCGACCAACTTCATTCCGTCTTGCCGATCCTTGCCGCCAATCGCCAGGTTCCCACGTTGCTGTTTCTGCTTAACAATCCAGCTGGCATGCAGCAATTTGAGCAGCTTGATCTGCAGCGCGTGGTTCCTGGTTTTCCAGCCGTTGGTGGCGTACGCAAAGGAGATGTTGTGCATTATATGGCCCTTCGCCAGATGCCGATGATGCTGGGCGAAGCTGATGGCCGTGTAACGCCGCGCCTTCGCCAGCTCGCGGCTATTCTCAAACAGGCAGGCTTCACCGTCGAGCTGAGTCCCGACATAATCGCGTGGCTGAAAACCCACGCGATCATGGATATAGGCATCATCGCATCCATGCCGATGACGGGGAGAAAGAGCGCACAATTTGCGCGGTCGCGCCGCGACGTTGTGATGCTGGTTCAGGCCATTCGTGAAGGGCTGCTGGCGCTGCGAGCACTGGGCACGCCTCCGACGCCCTTCTATATGACCGTGCTCTTTCTCTGGTTCCCTCGCTGGCTCACCGTCATCCTCATACAATCTCTGCTGCGCACGCGTATTGCCGGGCTTGGGATCGACATTCATCTCGGTGACGACGTTGAAGAGACACATCAGATGGCACGGGAGATCATGGCGCAACTGCGCTCCTCACCCCTCGCCACGCCGACCCTGAATCGCCTGATGGAGGGGGCCTTAGAGCAGACAGCTCACTAACGCGCCCGCTGCCTCAACGAGCGCGAAGAAGGAGGCAGCTTCGCCGGTTTTGTGCAGATAAATGATATCAATTTGCGTTCAAATGAGTAACTTTGCTGCTCATTACCTTGCTTCAACGGGCAGTCTAAAATTGTCTTTTAGAACGCAAATTGGTATGAGACCTCTTTATTGCCTCAAATTTCCGCATTCCCCACGCCAGTTGAATGGTATTCTTGAGAAGAAGAAGCCACACTTCCATACTTCTGGACACATCCAGAAATATGGAAGGATTCCGATGGTTTAGAGGAATCTCTCTGTTACCATCAGCAATGGATGATGCAAGGTAACGTTCTTTCATACGACAAGAACTTTAGGCCGGCTTCCTAAGCCTATCTAACGTTCTTGTCTATGGAGAACAAAACGGCGAGGTTATGGGTCAAATTACACATAGCTATGAACTGGTTGCAAAACAGTTCAATAAGCGGTATCCTTTTCTATGGAACAGCAAAACATAGAGTACAGGATACATAACCCAGGGATAGTCAGCCCTGCAAGGAGATATCAGTGACCGATTCGCTTCCTACCACGACCGCTATACGTGTCTCACGCGGCAATTTTGATCCTTCTCGCTTTGAGGAGGTCGATCATATGACAAAAGAAACCGGCAAGTACCTCATTCCCGCCATTCAGAAACTCCCCGGTTTGCTTTACTACTACGCAGGTGTCTCTCCGAGCGGCTCAATGGTCCATGTAAGTCTCTGGGAGAGTGAAGAACATGCCGAACAAATGGGCAAGCTCAAAGAGATGATCGTTGACGCCCGTCACGATGCTGAAAACGTTGGAGTGACATTTATTCCTATCGTCAATTATCCCATCTCCTGGAACATCTGACGAGATGCTTATACAGCCTGCATAGGAATAACTCTCTCAAACCTTCAAAAAGACCTGAGAACGCATCGAACCCTTGCGCTTGCAGACGAAATACACTATACTCAGGCAAGAGAACTCTAGCCCTGGTGGAAGTTACCCGATCGATGCACAGCGATACACGTGTATGGGGCGCACCAGAACGAGCAGCGAAGGAGAGAGCCAGCCAGTATGCCCACCATCAACGCCCTGTTCCTGGCAGCCAACCCTGCCAGCACAGATCGTCTGGCACTCGGGGAAGAGATGCGGACCATCGAACAGAAAGTACGCGCCTCAAGCTACCGAGACGTGCTGGTCTTTCACTCCCAATGGGCCGTCCAACCCGATGATCTCTTACAACTGCTCAATCAGCATCGTCCCCAGATCGTGCACTTCAGCGGTCACGGCAGCCACGAAGGTCTGAGCCTGGCGGGACCCGATGGACAGGTGAGACTGGTCACCACCAGAGCCTTGACGGCCCTCTTCTCCACGCTCAAAGATAACATTCGCCTCGTCTTCCTCAATGCCTGTTATTCCCACGAGCAGGCCCAGGCCCTTGTGAGCCATATTGACTGTGTGGTGGGAATGAGGGAGAACCTTCGGGAAGAGGCGGCGATCGTCTTTGCGTCGTCGTTCTATCGAGCTCTGGGCTTTGGACGGTCCATCCAGGAGGCGTTTGAGCAGGGAAGAACGGCGTTACTGCTCGAAGGCATCGCCGAAGAGGATGTCCCCACCTTGCTGGTCAGGGACGGCATTGATCCCGCTCAGGTGGTGCTCGTGGGACCCTCGGCAACCCCTCCTCTCACAGATCTCTCGAACAGATCTGGCAGGATCTCGCAACCGCTGCCACCCGTGCAACAGCTCTGGACGATCCCCTTTGCCCGCAATCCCTTCTTCACCGGACGCGACGAACTGCTAGAGCGACTGCATACCGAACTGCACACGACGCAGACCGCCGCGCTCAATCAGCCCCAGGCGATCAACGGTCTGGGCGGCGTTGGCAAGACCCAACTGGCCATCGAGTACGCCTATCGCTATGCCCAGGAGTACCAGACCATCCTGTGGGCACGAGCCGACACGACCGAGTCCCTGAACGCGTCCTACACCGAGATTGCCAGGGTGCTCAATCTGCCACAGCAGAATGAGCAGCAGCAAGAGCTGATTGTCCAGGCGGTGAAAGACTGGCTCAGGACCACCCCAGGCTGGCTGCTGATCCTGGATAACGCCGATGATCTGACCCTCCTGCACCCTTTTCTGCCTGTTCGGCTGGCGGGTCATCTGCTACTGACCACGCGAACGCAAGTCCTGGGCAAGCTCGCCCGACCTCTGGCGGTGGAGACGTTGGAACGCTCGGTGGGTGCGCTTCTGCTGCTGCGACGTGCGGGATTGGTCACGCCCGAAGCACCCTTGGATGCCGCCTCGCCTGCGGACCAGGCGCTGGCACTAACGCTGGCAGAGGAGTTGGGAGGACTGCCTCTGGCACTCGATCAGGCGGGAGCATACATCGAAGAGACCGGATGCAGCCTGACGGACTACCAGCAACGCTACCACAGACGTGGCGCGGAGTTACTGGCTCGGCGAGGGATGTTGGTGGATGAGCATCCTGATCCCGTCGCCACCACCTGGTCGATCTCGTTTCAGAAGGTCGAACAGGCCAATCCAACGGCGGCGGAAGTGCTGCGCATCTGTGCGTTTCTGGCCCCTGATGCCATCCCTGAAGCGCTGCTCGTGCAAGCCCTGAAGACCCCTCTGCCTGCGTCAGAAACACGAAAGTCTCGTCGAAGATGGTTTCCCTGGCTCGCCTCAGGATCTCACGAGACACAAAAAACCACCGCTTCAGGAGAAACAGAAGCGCAGA